>NZ_CP031700.1:1211846-2423693 GCF_008807015.1 Neisseria zalophi
TATTTCTACTGATTATGTATTTGATGGTAAGGGTAAGGCTCCTTATACCGAAATTTCACCGGTGAATCCGAGTAGTGTTTATGGTAAGTCGAAATTGGCAGGTGAATTGCTAGCGCTAGCAGCCAATCCTGACTGCCTGATTATTCGTACATCGTGGGTGTTTAGTGAGTATGGCAATAATTTTGTGAAAAAAATCTTAGCCGCTGCGGCCACTAAAAAAGAGTTATCGGTTGTTGAAGATCAATATGGCTGCCCGACTTATGCCGGTGATTTGGCACAAACGATTATTGCATTATTAGAACAACCTACTTTCACACGCGGTTTATACCATTATTGCGGTGAGAAACCGGTAAGTTGGTATGAGTTTGCCAAAGAGATTATTCAAGAGGCAACTGCTTACCAACCGGCTTTGAATGAAATAGAGGTTAAAGCTATGAATAGCAGTGAATTGCCCGCTGGGGCGCCGCGTCCGTCATACAGTGTATTGGATTGCAGCAAGATTTTAATGGATTGCAGTGTTGATAAATCAGATTGGCAAAAGAGTTTGAAGGAAGTCATTCAAAAATTGAATACACAGTAAGTTACTATAGCCAATTGATCATTTAAACATTTTGATTATTGTATTTGAAGGCCGTCTGAAATATTTCAGACGGCCTAGTATTTTATATAGTTGCTTGATAAAAAGATAATAAATCAATAAATCTGTTTCTATCTTACTAAATGAAAACGGAGGCTGTTAGCTTTGATTGTTAGTGTTTTCATCAGCCTTTAATATAGTGAAATTGCCACCATCTATTTATAACACAACAAAATATTTGCAAATTTAAAAATAGACAATTTGTATAATTTTTTTTAGAATTTAAACTGATTTTCTAAAAAATATAAAAAAATTGGACAAAAAGGGTTGCGTAGGCCGTCTGAAAAGCCTATATTACAGTCTGCCCCAGCCATAAAATAGATGGTAAGGGTTGCCAAACTACCTGATAAACAATCTGATTTCATAAAAGAATAAAACCATGAGTGCACAAACCCTATACGACAAACTTTGGAACAGCCATATTGTCCGCGAAGAAGAAGACGGTACCGTTTTGCTTTATATCGACCGCCATCTGGTTCACGAAGTGACCAGCCCGCAAGCTTTTGAAGGCTTGAAAATGGCCGGACGCAAACTATGGCGTATCGACAGCGTGGTATCGACCGCCGATCATAACACCCCCACCGATCATTGGGATCAGGGTATCCAAGACCCTATCTCTAAATTACAGGTAGATACCTTAGACAGCAATATCAAAGAATTCGGCGCCTTGGCTTATTTCCCTTTCCAAGATAAAGGGCAGGGTATTGTGCATGTGATGGGGCCGGAGCAGGGCGCAACACTGCCGGGGATGACGGTGGTTTGCGGTGACTCGCATACTTCCACGCACGGCGCATTTGGTGCGCTGGCGCATGGTATCGGTACTTCCGAGGTTGAACATACTATGGCAACCCAGTGTATTACCGCCAAAAAGTCTAAATCCATGCTGATAAAAGTTAATGGCAAACTGAAACCGGGCGTAACCGCTAAAGATGTGGCTTTGTATATTATCGGTCAGATCGGCACTGCCGGCGGTACGGGTTATGCGATTGAGTTTGGTGGCGAGGCTATCCGCTCGCTGAGTATGGAAGGCCGGATGACTTTGTGTAATATGGCGATTGAAGCCGGAGCCCGCAGTGGATTGGTGGCGGTTGACCAAACCACCATTGATTATGTATATGGCAAACCACTGGCGCCGAAGGGCGAAGATTGGGATAAAGCCGTTGCCTATTGGCGCACGCTGGTGTCTGATGAAGGCGCTCAGTTTGATAAAGTTATTGAATTCGAGGCGGAAAATATCGAACCACAAATCACTTGGGGCACTTCTCCCGAAATGGTACTTGACGTAAGCGGTAAAGTGCCGAATCCGGCTGAAGAGCAAGACCCGGTAAAACGCAAAGGTATGGAACGTGCCTTGGAGTATATGGGGCTGGATGCCGGTACCCCGTTGAATAAAATCCCTGTGGATGTCGTATTTATCGGTTCGTGCACCAACAGCCGCATTGAGGATTTAAGAGAAGCCGCAGCAGTCGCTAAAGGCCGTCTGAAAGCAGAAAATGTCAAACGTGTGTTGGTGGTGCCCGGTTCCGGTTTGGTGAAAGAACAAGCCGAAAAGGAAGGCTTGGACAAAATCTTTACTGAAGCGGGTTTTGAGTGGCGCGAACCGGGCTGTTCAATGTGTTTGGCGATGAATGCCGACCGCTTGACACCTAAAGAGCGTTGCGCTTCTACATCAAACCGTAACTTCGAAGGCAGGCAGGGCAATGGCGGGCGTACCCATCTGGTAAGCCCTGCGATGGCGGCAGCGGCAGCGGTTGCAGGCCATTTTACCGATGTCCGTAGTTTGTAAAAATATGTGTGCCGTCTGAAAAATATTTAAGTGGTTCGTTTTGTTAAATTGTTTTTTTTGAGAAATTTTGGCATGATGGAGAAGTGCAGTAATATAAAACTGTACTTTCGAATAACAAGGAGTATTTTAAATGAAAAAAATGGCATTAATTGCACTGACTGCGGTGACTTTACTGGCTGCCTGCAATACAGTTTCAGGTGTGGGTAAAGATGTAAAAGCAGCAGGTAGTGCGGTTAGTAGTGGCGCTGAATCGGCAAAACCGTATTAATTTACTGTTGCATCCGATTTCAATTTTTATGACTGTTCATTTAATATAAGGAATTAAACCGATGAAAAAATTTGTATTAATCGCTTTAACTGCAATGACTATGTTATCTGCCTGCAATACTATTTCTGGTATGGGCAAAGATGTGAAAGCAGCCGGCGGCGCCGTGTCTAATACTGCCGAAGACGTGAAATCATATTAATTAAGCGTCTGAAAAAATGCCCCGCTTGTCGGGGCATTTATAAATAAATTGCCGGATTTTTTCAGACGGCCTAGTGTGGCTTAAGAATATGTTTATATATTTTGTAGCGCTCATTATCAAAGGGTAAACCAAGTATTTATCCGAAAATTTTAAAAATCGAAAGTACAGAACATGAAAGCATTTACAACCATTACCGCATTGGTGGCACCGCTTGACCGCGCCAATGTCGATACTGATGCCATTATTCCGAAACAGTTTTTAAAATCCATTAAACGCAGCGGCTTCGGCCCGAATTGCTTTGACGAATGGCGTTATTTGGATCATGGCGAACCGGGCATGGATAACAGCAAGCGCCCGCTAAATCCCGAATTTCCATTGAATTTCCCACGATATCAGGGCGCACAGGTTTTATTGACCCGTAAAAATTTCGGTTGCGGTTCTTCGCGCGAACATGCGCCTTGGGCATTAGACGACTACGGTTTCCGTGCGGTGATTGCGCCGAGCTTTGCCGATATCTTTTTTAATAATTGTTATAAAAACGGGTTGCTGCCGATTGTGTTGGCAGAAGAAGAAGTGGATTTGTTGTTTCAAGAAGTAGAGGCCACCGAAGGCTATCGTTTGTCTATCGACTTGGAAAAGCAAACCGTTACCACGCCGAGCGGTCGTTCTTTTCACTTCGATATTACCGAGCACCGCAAGCACTGCCTGCTCAACGGTTTAGACGAAATCGGTTTAACCTTGCAGCATAAAGATGAAATTAAAGCGTTTGAAAACAAACGTAAACAGAGCCAGCCTTGGTTGTTTCATTCATAAAAGTGAAATAGGATAACTAAGCTGAAGATATTAAGAGGCCGTCTGAAAATTTTTTTCAGACGGCCTCTTTTATAATGTACGAAGTTGTATTTATGCCAAACATACCAACTCTTGTTGCTGACGCTCAAAAGCCTGCAATACCGGTCGAACATCATCTGCTTCTTTTAAAGTACGAACAGATTCGAATAATTCGCCAGCCTGCGGATATACTTTTTTCATCATACCCAACCATTGTTTCAAACGGGCAACGGGGTATTTATTATTGGCTTCTTTGGCCAGGCAGAGATCAAAAAACAAATTAATCCAGCCGGCAATTTCGGCAAAATTTGCTTCGCTAACCGCTTGGTTTTGTTCGAACTGTTTAATCTGTCTGGCTAAGTCCGGCCGCATCACGGCACCACGTCCCAGCATCACACTCTCACAACCGCTGACATTTTTAATATCGATATAATCCTGCAAGGTAAAAACATCGCCGTTGGCGGTAACCGGAATCGTAACTGCTTCACGGATACGGCGTAGCCATTCCCAATGCGCAGGTGGTTCATAGCCTTCTACTTTGGTACGGGCATGAACGGTGAGCGCACATGCGCCACCATCCGCAATGGCGGCGGCACATTCTAAGGCAAGGGTTTTGTCTTCATAGCCCAAGCGCATTTTGCCGGTCAGTGGGATTTCGGCCGGCAGATTTTGGCGGAGAGTTCGGACAATATGGTAAATCAGTTCGGGCTCTTTCAAAAGAACGGCGCCACCTTTGTGTTTGTTGACTGTGGGGGCGGGGCAGCCGAAATTGAGATCGATCTTATCGGCACCGAAACGGATGGCTTCGAGGGCATTCACCGCCATATTGTCGGCATCGCTGCCTAAAAGCTGAACGGTACAGGGAATGCCGGCAAAGGTTCGGTTGCCGTTGGCGATTTCGGGTACATACTTCAGCCATGTTTGGCGGGAATGTACGGTATGGGTGATGCGTACAAATTCGCTGACGCATTCATCGAATCCGCCGATTCGGGTGAGCAAATCACGCATCACATCGTCTACCAAGCCCTGCATCGGCGCTAAAATGAGTTGCATATTATAGAAAGAGGCCGTCTGAAAAGAAGCGTATTTTATCGTTATTGCAGACTGATGCCGATTTATTTTTTAGATACCCGCACTTTTCAGATAAAAAAATAGTCAGATAACAAAACCTAAGTGATTTATTTATTATCATTTTATTCAATTTCTTAAATAAGTTTGAATAAAAATTTTTGAATATTTTAAAATTTTTATAAGGTGCATAAAGTCCTTATTTTTTTGTAAAAAGCGTATTGACAGCTTATTTTTTCAGATGTTTAATAACTAATACAATTTTAATTTTGAACTAATACAATAAAGAGGGCATGATTAAATGGATGCTTTAATGCTGAGCCGTATTCAGTTTGCGGTTAATATTAGCTTTCATATTCTGTTTCCCGTTATCAGCATTGCTTTATCATGGTTTGTCGTGTATTTCCGTTATAAAACCGGAAAAACAAATCATGAGGGTTGGTTGGCGGCTTATCGTTTTTGGACCAAAATTTTTGCGGTAACTTTTGCCATGGGCGTGGTGTCGGGTGTAACCATGAGTTTTCAATTTGGTACCAACTGGCCGGGCTTTATGGAAAGAGCCGGTAATGTAGCAGGGCCGCTTCTGGGCTATGAAGTGCTTACGGCATTTTTTTTAGAAGCCGGGTTTCTCGGCATTATGCTGTTCGGACGGGAACGTGTCAGCCAGCGTGTGCATATGGCTGCTTCTGTGATTGTGGCGATTGGCACGTCGATTTCGGCGTTTTGGATTTTGGCTTTGGATTCGTGGATGCAGACACCGCAGGGGCATTGGGTCGATTCTGAAGGCGTTATTCATGTAGCCAATTGGTTGCAAATCATCTTTAACCCTTCTTTCCCGTATCGTTTTGTCCATATGCTGCTGGCGTCGGCTTTAACGGTTTCGTTTTTGCTTGCCGGCCTTTCTGCTTGGCAAATTCTGAAAAATACCGCCCATTCGGCTACATCAAATGTGATGAAAAGTGGATTAACAGTTGCGGTGATTGCGATTGTTTTGCAAATTTTTGTCGGCGATGCACACGGCCTAAATACGAAAGAATACCAGCCGGCTAAGTTGGCAGCCATCGAAGCGGTTTGGCATACTGAAAAAAATGTACCGCTGACTTTATTCGGTTGGCCGAACGAGAAAACACAAACTACGGATTACGGTGTGGAAGTGCCTTATTTGGGTTCGCTGATTTTGACCCATAGCTTAGACGGTGAAATTCAAGGCTTGAGCGAATTTGAGCATAAACCGCCTGTTGCGCCGGTATTTTTTGCATTTCGTATTATGGTCGGCATAGGTGTATTGATGTTGTTGGTAAGTTGGTTCGGTTGGTATCGGTTGCGTAAAAGCCGTTGGCAGCCGCAACGCTTACCGCGCTGGTTGCTCTATACTTTTGCAGGTATGACTTTTTCCGGTTGGGTGGCGACTTTAGCCGGTTGGTATGTAACCGAAATCGGCCGCCAACCATTTTTGGTATACGGTATTTTGCCGACGGCGGAAGCGGTTACTAAAGTGGTACCTTCCGGTGATGTCGGGCTAACATTGGTGATGTATTTGGTTCTTTATGCGGTGATGTTGCTTTCTTATTTAATGGTATTGAAATATATGGCGGAACATCCCGAACATGAAATCCATACAGGCCGTCTGAATACGGCAGACTTGAATGCGGAGGAACAATAAATGGATTGGAATTACTGGCTGCCTTTGGTCTTCCTCGGCCTACTCGGTTTTGTGATGACGGTTTATGTTGTGCTGGATGGATTTGATTTGGGCGTGGGTATGTTGATGCCGCGTGCTGCTGCTGATGAGCAAAATGTGATGGTCGGTTCTATCGGGCCGTTTTGGGATGCCAATGAAACTTGGTTGGTATTGGGGGCAGGGGTGTTGTTTATTGCCTTCCCCAAAGCCAATACGATTGTATTGGGGAATCTGTATCTGCCTGCAACTTTTATGTTGTTTGCACTGATTGTACGCGGTGCGGCATTTGATTTTCGTGTTAAGGCTGATGATAACCATAAGCCCTTGTGGAATATCGGCTTTATGCTGGGTTCGGCAGCAATGGCACTGACTCAGGGCTGGATGTTGGGGCGCTATGTGACTGCATTCGGCACAAGCATTACCGATTATTTGTTTGCGCTCGGTATTATGGCAACCGTTCCGGCTGTTTATGTGTTGCTGGCAGCCTGTTGGTTGATTGCCAAAACCGAAGGTTCTTTACAGAAAAAAGCACGCCATTGGGCTAATCAGGCTTGGTGGCCGGTTGTCGGCTGTTTATTGTTGATTTCTTTGGCAACACCTTATATCAGCAACAATATTTTTCAACGTTGGTTCACTTGGCCTAATCTGCTTTGGTTGGCACCGATTCCTTTGTTCAGTGTTTTCTGTTTATTGCGTGCAAAATTATTGTTGCATAATGAAGAGATTTTAGACCGTCGTTTTTGGCAGCCGTTTGTGTTGGTGATTACTGCTTTGGTTTTGTGTGCGATTGGTCTTGGTATTAGTGTTTTCCCTTATGCTGTAATTGGTAAATTGACAGTTTGGGAAGCGGCAGCCAGCACACCGACTTTGGTGGTAACGCTTATCGGCGTGTGTATTACCGTGCCGTTTATTATCGGATACAGTATTTTTGCCTATTGGGCATTTAGAGGTAAAGCAAGTCATCTAACTTACGGTTGATGTTTGATTGGCGATAGGCTGGTTGAATGATTGTTTCAGATGGTTTTGAGTAGCATAAAAAGTCGGATTCTGATGGTTAAGAATCCGGCTTTTTAGTATAGTAAAGGTAGGTTTTAAGCAGATATTTAGGGCTGCCTGTTTTTTATCATTATTTGATCAATTTATTATACTGACTAAATTTATAGGTTATTAAATATTTAATAAAGACAGTTTAAAATTACTTAGATTTTATTTTCAGTCTATTGTATATTAACAGTATTAATTATTTCTTATAAAAATACGAGTATACAAAAAAGGGTTAATGTCTTATCTCATTATTATTTTCTTTATATGTAATTTTTAATGAGGAATCAATAATGGATACTAAGCAACAAAACGGGTTGGCGCGTGAAAATGTTCATTCTGGTGCTTCTGTGTTGGGTAACAGTATTACCGTTGAACCTAAGATTATTGATGGTGGTAGTGGAAATAATGATTTTTACAATACCGCCCATTCATCAGACCGTGTTGTTGAACGTGAAAACGGCAGTATCAATACGGTGATTGCAGCTACAAGCTCTACACTTTCGCAAAATGTATTAACCGATAGTGGAAATGGAAATAATACAAGCAATGATTCAAATAATACCCTAATCGGAAATGACGACCGTAATCGCTTGTTTGGAAAGGGAGGAGACGATACGCTTTATGGCAATGGCGGTAATGACTTTTTAGACGGTGGTAGTGGTAAAGATACAATGTTTGGCGGCAGGGGTAATGATATTTTTATTGTCGATAATGTAGATGATAAGGTAATTGAGTTCAAAAATCAGGGTGTAGATACGGTTTTGAGCAGTATTGATTATACATTGCCACAATATGTTGAAAATCTAACTTTAACAGGAAACCAAGCCTTAAAAGGTGAGGGCAATGATGATGATAATAGATTGATTGGTAATGGTAATAATAACCAGCTCATGGGATGGAAAGGCAACGATATCATTTATGGGCTGGGTGGTCATGATACGATCTATGGTGGAGATGGAGCAGACCGGCTTTTCGGTGGCGTAGGCAATGATACTTTGATTGGCGGCAAAGATATTCATCCGCTTAAAAATATTTATGGCGATCCTTATTGGGGCGATGTTAATGATAGCGATGACTATTTAGACGGCGGTGTTGGGAATGATGTTTTGATGGGTGGTAAAGGCGATGATACGTATTTTTTTGCTAAAGGATACGGCCACGATACTATTATTGACTACCGCATTCCGGGCATAGAAACCTTATCTGATCCTGAAGGAAATAATACTGTCCGCTTTGGTTCGGGTATACGCCCCGAAGATTTAGATATTAGTGTAGATGTTTTATCCGGCGGGTTGATTAGCGATACTTGGAAAGTCAATATTAAGGGTACGGATGATATGTTGTTTATACGTAATCAGAGTGCCGATATAAACCCTGCTATTATGAATTTTGAATTTGATTCCAAAACACTGCAAGCATGGACGTTGGCAGAGTCTGTGGGCATCCGTGGCAATATTCGAGACATTACTATTGATAAAGATCAGGCATATCGTATGAATATTGATGATTTTTCTATCGGTAGTGATAATAGTGCGCCTGAATTTATTTATAAAATTGAAAAAATAACGGGTGGACGTTTAGCATATATGTCGGTGGATGGGCAGGTAAATGAATGGGTGGAGTCGGATACTTTCAGTTATTTTGATGGTGGAAATCTGATTTTTGTACCCGATAATAATGCAGCGGATGCGGCTATACAATTTAGGTTTGTGGCTTCAGATTCCGTATCAAAAAATGATGATGCTTACCATACTATTCATTTTACATTAAAAGACCTTCCTGATAGTGGTGAAAAAATATTGTTTGGTGATGCAGGCGATAACTCTATTATCGGGGGCAATAGTAACGATAAGCTTTATGGTTTGGATGGCAACGATATCTTAGACGGTAAAGCAGGCAACGATGTGCTATATGGCGGGGCTGGTGATGATACTTACCTGTTTGGCCAAGGCTACGGCACAGATACTATTATTGATACGGAAGGCAGTAATAGCGTACGATTTGCGAAAGGCATTTCTTGGGCAGATCTAACACTTTCTGATAATTATCAGGGTGGAACGCTGACCGGTGGTTCTGCTTGGCAGATTGGTTTCAAAGATACTCAGGATTCTTTAATTATTGAAAATCAAAGTGACAGTAAAAATACGTCGATAACTTCTTTTATTTTTGATAATGAAATTCTGACACACAATATGTTGCTAGAGAAAATCAATAGCGGCATTACTGAGAATACGCTTAACTATGCAGATAATGCCGAGCCGGTACAAACGGCAGTTCAGACACCGGTAGAGGGCAGTTACAGCTATACTGACGATTCATCAAGCATGGCAATGCCCAGAGCAGATGATTATTCGGCTGCCCCACTTATTTAAAAAGTCATTTTAGGCTTGATGAATTATGATTATTTTTAGTTTTTTTATATAGTTTAAGCTGAAATGTTTGCCCCCTAAATATCTTTTAGATATCTAGGGGGCTTTTGCAATGAGGGGGTAATTAGTTTGTGTTAGATTGTATGATAGCTATCAAATTATATTTTCAGATGATCCTAAATCAAAGAGCCAGAAAAAGTTAGTATATACAACCACTTTATATATGGATTCATTTTATGATTGTTTATATGGATATAAAATTTTAAATAAAATATATATGATTTCAAATTATTTATTTAAAACAAAATATTATTAATTTTTTATAAAATATCAATATTGATTTTTATAGGCATATTTTGTATAGAAAATATTCATTAATCCTAAAAAAATGAAGGTGATAGCATCAAAACAGGAGTTTGTATATTTGATTAAACAGGCTACAATAAAAACAGCTGTTTCATAACAGTCAGACCTATAAAGGAGAACTTGATAATGAAAATAAAGAAAATAATATGGGCTTTGTTTGTGCCCGCTATGCTTTCGGCGTGTTCGACGACTGATACTCAAAAGCGGGCAGAGTCTCCGAATATATTGGTTATTGTGGCCGATGATTTAGGCTTTTCCGATACCCAACCATTCGGTAGTGAAATCCCAACTCCCAATATTAACCAATTGGCCGAAGACGGTGCCGTATTGAGTAATTTCTATACCGGCCCGACCTGTTCGGTTACCCGATCTATGCTATTGACCGGCAACGACAACCATCAGGCAGGCTTGGGAACGATGTCGGTTTATACGCAGCCCGAGCAAAAAGGCAAAGTCGGTTATGAGGGCTATTTGAACAGCCATGTGATGACTATTGCCGAAGTATTGAAAGATAAAGGTTATGCTTCGTTTGTCACCGGTAAATGGCATTTGGGCGCAAACGAAAACAGTAATCCGAAAGCGCGTGGTTTCGACCGTTCGTTTACCCTGATGCCGGGTGGCGCGGGGCATTTTGATGGTAGCCACTTATTGCCGGGGAAATATCGCAGCTTCTTCTTTGAAGATGGTAAAGAAACCAAATGGCCGGCAAATTCCGCTTTTTCCAGCGATTTTTATACCGATACCTTCATTTCTTATTTAAAAAACGACCGTAAAAAAGGCCAGCCTTTCTTTGGCTATCTTGCATTTACTGCACCGCACTGGCCGTTACAGGCGCCGGACGAATATTTGGAAAAATACCGCGGTCATTATCAAGACGGTTATGAACCCGTACGCAAGCAGCGTTTGGCGCGCATGATTGAAAAAGGCATTATGCCTGCCGGCACAGAACCGAATAATCCGTTGGTAGGCGTATTTGACGGTTGGGATAAGCTGACGCCGCAGCAAAAACAAGAACAAACCAAAGCCATGCAGATTTATGCGGCAATGATTGATAATCTCGATCACAATATCGGCAAAGTGATTCAATACTTGAAAGACACCGGTGAATTAGACAATACCCTGATTCTGTTTATGTCGGATAACGGTGCCGAAGCTTCTACCCCCGAATCTTTAGGTACCACCGAAGACAAAAACGGTATTCGCGAATGGGTAGATGCCGAGCATGATAACAGCTTGGAAAATATGGGTAGAAAAGGTTCGTATGTCACCTTAGGGCCGCAATGGGCACAGGTTGCTTCCACACCGTTGCCTTATTTCAAAAGCTTGTTGTCCGAAGGCGGTATTCATACACCGGCGATTATCCGCTACCCTTCTAAAATCAAAGCAGGTCAGATTCAACGTGACATGATACACGTGATTGATTTTATGCCGACCGTGTTGGAACTGACAGGCACCCAACGTCCTACCTCTTATAAAGGTACGCCGCTGCTGCCGCTGGAAGGCCGCTCTATCCTGCCTTTGTTTAACGGTCAAAAACTACCTGAACGTTCGATTGGCTGGGAATTTAATACCCGCCGCGCACTCTATCAAGGCGATTGGGCTGCATTGCATCAAACCCCGCCATACGGAACAGGATCATGGGAGTTGTATAACCATAAAACCGACCCTGCTCACCGCAATAACCTTGCCGCCCGCTATCCGCAACAGACACAGGCATTAGCGGCAGAATGGGATCGTTATGCCCGCCGTGTCGGCGTGGTTGAAGCCCCGGTGCGATACCGTTACGGCCAAATGAGCTGCTTCTATACACAATGTATTCAGTCTGAAGCATTGAAAAAGCTTACTGAGCGAGCAGCCAATAAGTAAAGGGATCAAAGGCCGTCTGAACGGTTTTCAGACGGCCTCAATAAGGATATTAATCAAAGGAGCAATAGCACAAGAAATGAGCAACAAAATGAAGCTGAAAAAAATTATTATGGTATTGTCTATACCCGTTATGCTTTCCGCCTGTTCGGCTATTGATAGCCAAGATAGCTCTAAAGGCAACCGATTGAAACCGCTTGAAGGCCGTTCATTTTCGCCTGTATTTGCAGATAGTAAACGTACTTTCGACAGGGCACCCAACAGCCGCTATTCACTTAATCAAGGTAATTGGGCAAGGGAGCAGCAAACCCATCCGCAGAGAATAAGTTCATGGGGACGACATACTGATCCGTCACGTCGCAACAATCTTGAAGACCGTGTCAATATTTTTGAAGCGCCGAAACGCTATAAATACGACCAAATGAATTGTTTTCACAGCGACTGTATTCAGCCTGAGTTCCTAAAAAAACTCCATAGGCAAGTTTCAGGTAATTAGTAATAAATCATAATAAAGACGGCTTGAATGATTTCAGACGGCCTATCAATTGCTATTTCGGTGATTACATATCCTTTCATCATATCTACAAAGGAAACCGCCAATGAAAGCGAATCAGCGATTCCATTATCTTCTTTACCTAACAGGGGCAGGTTTTGCCTTAGCCGCCTGCTCTCCCGAACAACAGCTTTCCAATGGCCGTGCCACAGCTCCGGCGGCCGCATCGGCGATTAACGCAGTATCTGCCACGCTGGGGAGTGAAAAGGCCTGCCATAGTTATTCTGGGCTGCCTGCAAATTGGCAAAAAGACCCTTATGCCGGCATGATCAAAATCAAAGGCGGTAGCTTCGATATTGGTAGTGAAGACGCTTATCCCGAAGAGTTTGCCCTAAAAAGCCGCCGCCGTACCGTAGGTGATTTTTGGATAGATCAAACCGAAGTTACCAATGCCCAGTTCCAAAGCTTTGTTGATGCGACCGGCTATATTACCGAAGCCGAACAACAAGGTGAGGGGGCGGTTTTTATTGCCCCTGATGCTCCGGTGCGCGAGCTTGCTTGGTGGCATTTGGTGAAAGGTGCTGATTGGAAACATCCTTGGGGGCCGGACGATAAACGCACCATCCAATCCAACGAGCCGGTACGCATGGTGACGCTCAAAGATGCCGAAGCGTATGCCGCATGGGCAGGCCGCGAACTACCTACCGAAGAACAATGGGAATATGCCGCAAAAGGCTTTAGCAAAGAGCGCGACGTGATTGCCGACCGCGAGCACATCAACGCCAATACATGGCACGGCGAATTTCCTTATGAAAACACCAACCAAGACGGTTATATTGATGCTGCCCCTGTCGGCTGTTATCCGGCCAACGGCTTCGGCCTGTTTGATACCATCGGCAATGTTTGGGAATACACCCAAACCCCGTTTACCGGCAACCACGACGACCATATGGGCATGGCGCAAGTTGCCCGCAGCAACCATAATGAACACTCGTTTAACCACTACACCATAAAAGGCGGATCATTCCTTTGTGCTGAAAACTATTGCATGCGCTATCGCGCATCTGCCCGCCAGCCACAAGAAAAAGATTTAGGTATCAGCCATGTCGGTTTCCGTACGGTGAAAAACATTACGCAGTGATAAGGGAATAATGTAGTGGATATGGTTGTAGTAAAATAATAAAAGGCCGTCTGAAAATTTTTCAGACGGCCTTTAAGATTGAAATACATACTTTCCATTAAATAGGCTTATTTTTCAGGCATGAGTGAAGAATGGTGTGAAGAGATAAGCCATTGTTGTCCATCCCATGTGTAGGTGAATGTGTAGCGGCCGGCGTCTTCAGAACCGTTGGCATATTTAAAAGTATATAAACCGTTATCAATTGCCGTATTGCAGCCAAGCTGAATGTGGCTCATATTAATCGTTCCCACCGGCTTTTTCTCTAGAAAGTGAACAAAATAATCTTCTTTCTCCGCTACAGTCAGGCGCGGTTTATTAGAAAGCGTCGGCAATAATATAGAGCCCGGGGCATAATTAGATACGACCTGTTTCGGATCACCGGTTTGCAGGGCATTGTTCCAGCGGTTAAATAAAGAAGCAATTTCCTGCTTATTGGTTACTTTACAGGCATTCGCAGCCATAGTTTGCGAACCTTGCTCAGCTGTACTTGCGCAAGCAGTTAAAAGCGTAGATAAAACCAACATAGACAATAAATTAAGTTTCATATTATTTCTCCTTATTAAGTTTTTATAGGGCCTGCAACAAGTAAAATGAAAAAAGTAATTAATAAAATAATATCATTATATAAATAGAAAAATAAAAAAACTTATTCATTATTGTTTTGAATCAATTTAAACGTTTTATTCGTTATAAAATTATAATATTCATTATATAATTATAAATTTCAATAGCTTATTTAATGTAAATTAATTTGATAAAAGTTTATTTAATGTTAATGAAAATTGAATTTTCAATTATTTCTTATTTAATTTACATTAAATAATTTAATGAAAAATAGATAATATTATGCTTTATCGTATATTCAATGTATGTAAATAAGGAGGCCGTCTGAAACTTTGAACTGCACCCCAAAAGTTGGACACTCCTCCAACCCATTAAGGTGCAGTTTTCTTATGAGCAAATATACATTAGACTTTAAATACCAAGCCGTGCAATATTATCAGCGCGTACGCAGCCAACAGCGTACTGCCGATCACTTTAATATTTCCCGTACCCATTTACGCCGTTGGATAGCCGCATACAACCAAGGCGGCATCCGCGCACTTGAGCATCCGCAGGCCATTATGATCATCAAACGCAAAAACCCCTTTATCGTCGATAAACCCGACCACGAAAAAACACAGGCGGAACTAATCGAAGAGTTGCGCTATATGCGGGCGGAGAACGACTATCTAAAGGAATTAAAAGCCCTCAGGCAGAAAGAAGCGGTCGCCAAAAAAGCGAAGCCGTCCAAGCACTGAGGGCAAAACATCCGCTTAAATACCTGCTGCACAGTGCTGCACTGCCCAAAAGCAGCTTTTATTACCACCACGGCCGTCCCGACCCGGACGAACAGGACAAAGCCGCCGTTGCCGAAGTTTATGCCCGCCATCAAGGGCGTTACGGATACAGGCGGATTGCCGCCACTTTGTCATGGAATAAGAAAAAGGTTATCCGTTTGATGAAACTGTTGCAATTGAAAGCCAAAGTGCGTCCGAAAAAAGCCTACCGCCATCCGGCAATGGGCGAACCGTCGGATAATATTCTGAACCGCCGCTTTGAGGCGCAAAAGCCCAATGAGAAATGGCTGACGGATGCCACCGAATTCAAGTGCAGCAATGGCAAACTGTATCTGTCACCGATATTGGATGTATTTAACCGCGAAATCGTCGCTTATGCGATGAGCCGCCGCCCGAACAGCGAGATGGTGGAAAGAATGCTGAATGATGCGGTCTGCAAACTGACAAAGGCAGATAAAGTGCTGCTGCATTCCGATCAAGGTGTGCTGTACCGTACGGAAGCCTACCGCCGCACGTTGGCAGAACACGGCATAGTGAAAAGTATATCGCGTAAAGGCAATTGTTGGGACAATGCACCGATGGAAAGCTTCTTTGCGATACTGAAGACGGAATGCTTTTATCAGGAAGGCAAAGTTTCGACAACAGAGCTGATGCAGACAATAGATGACTATATACGGTACTACAATCATGACAGATGTAGTTTGAAATTGAAAAAGCTGAGTCCTGTGGCATACAGAACCCAGCTCGAAAAGGCAGCCTGAAAAGGCTTTTATGTTTGTCCAAGATTTGGGGGTCAGATCAAATTTTCAGACGGCCTGTTTGTTTCATACCAAACCGAGATCAACGATTACGGCTAAATACGGTTTTGGCTGCCTGCCATGAGATACAGCATGCGCCGCCGATAAAGATTAAGTCGGCAAGTGTGCGTACCCAGCGCAGGGTATCGAGCAGCTCTTGTTGCATAAAGCCTTCGCTACGGGCATACCACAATCCTTCGGTGATGCTGGCGTGGGCTTGGAAAACGCCGATAGGCAGCAGGCTGGTGGCAATCATCAGCGCTAAGCCGGCGTTCAACATCCAGAATCCCCAAGTCATAATACTGTCGTTAAACGGTGTATCGGGTTTGAGATAGCGGGTAACCAGCAACACAAAACCCAGTGCCAAGAAACCATAAACCCCGAATAAAGCCGCATGGGCATGCACTGCTGTTGTGTTCAGCCCTTGGAGGTAATAGAGGGAAATCGGCGGGTTAATCAGGAAGCCGAACACACCGGCGCCGACCATATTCCAAAAAGCGACTGCCACAAAACACATCAGCGGCCAGCGCAGGCGTTTCGCCCATGGTGAGGCATGTTGGAAAGACCAATGTTCATAAGCTTCACGACCCAATAAAATCAGCGGTACCACTTCTAAAGCGGAGAATGAGGCGCCGACAGCCATCACCGGTGTGGTGGTGCCTGAAAAATAGAGGTGGTGGAATGTACCGGGTACGCCGCCAACCATAAACAAACTGGCCGACACCAAAGAAGCAACGGTTGCCGAACGTTGGGAAACCAAACCCATATTATAGAAAATAAACGCGAGGGCAGCGGTGGCGAATACCTCGAAGAAGCCTTCCACCCAAAGGTGTACTACCCACCAGCGCCAGTATTCCATAATGGTAAGGCTGGTGTGTTCGCCGTAAAACAGGCCCGGCGCATAAAACAAACCGACACCGACCATTGAGGCCACAAAAATCGCCAGCATGTTTTTATCGGTTTTTTGTTTAAAGGCTTGAACGGTGCAACGCAGCATTAAAAACAGCCACAATAGCAAACCGACCATTAGCAGCAGCTGCCAGAAACGGCCTAAATCCAGATATTCATAACCCTGATGACCGAACCAGAAGTTCAGATTAGATGGGATGGCGTGGCTTAATGCCAAAAAGTTACCGCCATAAGAACCCAATACCACGATAAACAGGGCGATATATAGGAAATTCACCCCAGCACGCTGATATTTCGGATCTTGGCCGCCGTTGATAATCGGAGCCAAAAACAGGCCGGCTGTTAAGAAACCGGTGGCAATCCAGAAAATTGCGGATTGGATATGCCATGTGCGCACTAAGGCATAAGGAAGCCATTGTGAAATATCAATGCCGTAGAATTGTTGTCCTTCAACGGTATAGTGTGCAGTCAAACCGCCGAGCAAAACCTGTGCCACAAATAGGGCGACGGTTAGGAAAACATATTTGCCCAATGCTTTTTGAGAGGGTGTTAACACGATTTTAGACAACGGGTCTTGTTGCGGAATGACCGGTTCGGGTTCGTTTTTTTTCAAGAAAGAGAAACCCCAAACCAATAAACCGACACCTAATAGCAGGAACACGATACTGGCCAGCGACCACATATAGTTTTCGGTCGTCGGTACATTATTAACCAAAGGCTCGTGCGGCCAGTTGTTGGTATAGGTCGCATCATGATCCGGCCGGTTGGTCGAAGCTGCCCATGCCGTCCAGAAGAAGAAGCGGGTCAGTTGCCGACGGGCGTTTTCATCCGGCAGCGTATTGTTTTTCATGGCGAATGCTTCGCGGGTCGGAATCATGGAAGCATCATTACCATAGAGTGTAATGTAGTAGGGTGCAACCTGCTCGATTGCCTGAATACGCGTATCGGATAAAACAACTTTATCATCGGATTGAAGGCGGCTGTTGTTGCGATATTCCTCTGCCGCACGCGCTTGTAAGGCTGATTTTGTGGCAGTGTCCAAATCGGCATAAGGTTTGCCGAATTCTTTTTGCGCCGTAATATCCAGCCAGGCTTCAAGTTCACGGTGCAGCCAGTCTGCCGTCCAGTCGGGTGCCTGATACGCGCCGTGCCCTAAAATAGAGCCCAACTCCATGCCGCCGGTGCTTTGCCATGCCGATTGGCCGGCCAGAATGTCATCTTTGGTGATAAGTGTTTCGCCTGATGCGGATACATAAGCTTGTGGAACCGGTGGTATTTTCCGGTAAACCTCGACACCTAAGTAGCCGAGTATGGAGAAAGTAATAGTCAGTACCGCAATCAGCGAGTACCAGAGCTTTTTATACTGTCCCATTTTTGTGCTCCTGTGTTTGTGTTTATTAAGTGGTTTAAAAATTCATAATATATGAATGTTATAAATTTTATCATGGTTAATTTAAAAAGGGTATGCTTAAAAAAATAGCTATTTTGATATATTTATCGGCTATTGTGATTACTACTTTTGGATAGGTGATAATATTTTTAATTTAAAAACAAGTAATTAAATTATTTTTGAATATAAAATTAAATCATCTTAAATCGGTTTTTGTATTATGTTGTTTTATCATGATGCTTCTAAATATTCATATATTATGAATTAATTGATTTGGGTCAAGATTTATAGTTGGTAGGTGGTTCATAATTCTTAAAAAACAGTAAAAGCGTGTTTATATACTTTTACTAAGAATGAAAACAACACAAGGAACCTAACCATGAAACACCATGTTTTAGCTGCTTTGATAGCTTCTGCTTTTGCACTTACCGCTTGTGATCAGAAATTTGAAGCAAAGCCGGAAGATACCGCTACTTCGGCGGCTTCCGAACAGCAGGCAGATGATTCGGTTGCACAAGGAGAGTTGCCGGTGATTGATGCGGTGATGACGCAGGCACCAAATGTACCGCCTCCTATTGATCGTGATTATCCTGCTAAAGTAATTGTTAAAATGGAAGTCATTGAAAAAGTAATGAAAATGGCTGATGGTGTGGATTATAAATATTGGACCTTCGGCGGTGATGTACCCGGTAAATTTATCCGTGTGCGTCAGGGGGATCAGGTAGAAGTGCAGTTTTCCAACCACCCTGATTCAACCGTACCGCATAATGTCGACTTTCATGGTGTCACCGGGCCGGGTGGTGGTGCGGAAGGTTCGTTTACTGCTCCGGGACACACTTCAACATTCAGCTTCAAAGCCTTACAGCCCGGCTTATATATTTATCACTGTGCAACCGCGCCTGTAGGCATGCATATTGCCAACGGTATGTATGGTTTGATTTTGGTCGAGCCGAAAGAGGGATTGCCTAAAGTTGATAAAGAGTTTTATGTGGTTCAGGGCGATTTTTATACCAAAGGTAAATACGGCGAAACCGGCCTACAACCGTTTGATATGGAAAAAGCCATTAAAGAAGAGCCTGAATATGTGGTCTTTAATGGTCATGTCGGTGCTATTGCCGGAGATAATGCACTAAAAGCCAATGTTGGTGAAACAGTTCGTATTTTTGTCGGTAACGGTGGGCCTAATTTAGTATCTTCATTCCATGTGATTGGTGAGATTTTTGATACGGTTCGGGTAGAAGGCGGTGATTTGGTCAATAAAAACATCCAAACTACGTTGGTACCTGCCGGCGGCGCTGCGATTGTGGAATTCAAACTTGACGTACCCGGTAGCTTTACATTAGTCGACCACTCTATCTTCCGTGCCTTTAATAAAGGTGCTTTAGGACAGTTGAAGGTAGAAGGGCCGGCAAATAAAGAAATTTATTCGGGAAAATTAAGTGATTCTGTCTATCAACCCGAAGGTGGTGCCATTCAAACTGTTCCGCTCACAGCCAGTGAAGCGGCACGGGTCGCAGCAGGTCCTGCTAAAGCAGAAAATAAAGATGATCAGATTAAACTTGGTCAAGCAATCTATAACGCTAACTGTATGGCTTGTCATGGTGCTGAGGGTAAAGGTGTGGCCGGTGCATTCCCGCCGCTGGCAGGTTCGGACTATTTAAATGCCGATCCTAAACGTGGTATTCACGCTATTTTACGTGGTGTCAGCGGTAAGGTGACCGTTAATGGTCAGGAGTACAACAGCGTAATGCCTGCAGTTGCCCTAAATGACGAAGATGCTGCCAATGTGCTTACCTATGTGTTAAACAGCTTCGGCAACAATGGCGGACAAATTCATGCGTCAGATGTTGCTAAAGAGCGGCAAAGTAAATAAACCGTATGTCGGGCTGTCTGAAGTATTGATTGATTCGGACAGCCTACCGGGTTTATCTGGATAAGAAGACAAACTACGGGAATAAAAATGAATACTGCTAAACTCAAACTATTATGGACTGTTTTGATGATGGTTGCCGGAACTGCGGCAGCGGATATGGTTACGATTAAGGGTGGCAGCTACCGTCCGCTGTATCTGAAAAAAGATACGCCGTTAATTAGTGTCAAACCTTTTCAGATGGATACGTTGCCCGTTACTAATGCCGAGTTTGCCGCTTTTGTACAAAAATATCCGCAATGGCAGCGTGGTAATGTAAGCAGTAAACAGACGGAAAAAGGCTATCTGCGTCATTGGGTAAAAAATAAAACAGGCTACAAACCAAAAGCTGTTGACCTGAAAAAACCGGTAACCAATGTTTCATGGTTTGCCGCCAATGCCTATTGCAGTGCGCAGGGTAAACGATTACCGACTATCGACCAATGGGAGTTTGTCGGGCAAGCATCGGCAACGCGTATAAACGGTACCACCGAAAAAAACTATAACCGTACTATTCTCGATTGGTATGCAGAGGGTAACCGCCAGGGTTTGCGGGATGTCGGTCAGGGCAAGCCGAATTATTGGGGTGTTTATGATATGCATGGTCTGATTTGGGAATGGACGGAAGATTTCAACAGCAGCCAGTTGACATCTAGTGCTGCTGAAGGCAGTAATTTGTTTTGTAGCGGTGCATCAGCTGGCTCGGCGGATCCAAGTGATTATGCGGCTTTTATGCGCTACGGTATCCGCACCAGCTTGCAAGCTAAGTTTGTGCTGAATAATTTGGGATTTCGCTGTGTACGTTAAAGTTGAATAAGCAGAACAAAATTTTTTATATTCTTTTTCTTGAAAAGCAAGGCAGTCTTTTCGGTGCGTTTTATACGCACCGTTTTTTTATATTGGGTGATGAAATACTGTATTTGAATATTAATATGGTTGTATATCAATATAAGACCGTCTGAAAGATTTTTTCAGACGGCCTTATATTTAAACGGAAGCAATAAGGTTATTTGCTTGTGCCGATTTTTAAGCCTAATACATCCTGCATATCAAACAGGCCGTTTTGATGATTGCGCAACCATACGGCAGCACGTACCGCGCCACCGGCAAAAGTCATACGGCTGCTGGCTTTATGTGTGATTTCCACCCGCTCGCCCTCGGTGGCAAATAGGGCGGTATGGTCGCCGACAATATCACCGCCGCGAACAGTGGCAAAGCCGATGGTGTTGGCATCACGGGCGCCGGTGTGCCCTTCGCGGCCATAGACTGCGCACTCTTTGAGGTCGCGCCCTAAGGCGTCGGCAATCACTTCGCCCATACGCAATGCAGTGCCGCTGGGGGCGTCGACTTTATGGCGGTGGTGGGCTTCGATAATTTCAATATCGTAGCCTTCGTTGAGTACACGGGCGACGGTGTCGAGAATGTGAAAGGTCAGATTCACGCCGACGCTGTAATTGGCTGCAAACACAATGCCGATTTGTTCGGCAGCCGTCTGGATGGCAGTTTTGCCGGCGTCGTCGAAACCGGTAGTGCCGATAATCATGCCAACCCCGGCGGCCGCACATTTTTTTAAATGGGCTAAGGTTGGCTCGGGGCGGGTGAAGTCGATAAGGATATCGCTGTTTGCCAGTACGTTGTCGATATCGTCGGTAATTTTAATACCGGTATTCAGGCCTGAAGTATAGCCTGCATCGAATCCCAAAGCAGGCGAACCGGAATGCTCGAGTGCGCCGCTTAAAACGGTATCAGGATGGCGTTCGACAGCTTCAACTAAAATCCTGCCCATACGGCCGTCTGCGCCGGCAATCGCAATTTTGAGTGCGCTCATGAAATCAGTCCTTATTCGGGCGGTTAAGGTTGCTGCTGTTGGGCGGCCGCGGCTTGTTCTGCTTCGAGTTGTTGGATGGCATATTGGATGGCATCGCCTTCTGCACGAACCAGTTGGTCGTTATTGAAATACAGGGTCAGCGTGCGTTGTTCGGAAACAATGCCGTTACGGGAGGTATTGTATGTGTAGTCCCAGCGGTCGTTATGGAACGGATCGCGTAGTAGCGGGGTGCCTAATAGCAATTGAACCTGATCGCGGCTCATGCCGGGCTGTAAGGAGGCAACGGCACGTGCATCGAGCTCATTGCCTTGAATCACTTTCAGCTTGTAAGAGGGGAAATTGGATACGCGCTCGGCAGAGCAGGCCGCCAAACCCAACAGGGCGGCCATGGCAAGACATAATGGTTTATTCACAAGTTTTACCTTTCGTTTGATAGTCGTAGCAGGCTTCAGGCATCAGTATAACAAAGAAATCGGAAGATTCTAGAAGCATGATGCATTCTTGTTGTGATGTAAGACGGCTTTATAAGCAGTGTTTATCAGGTTTTCACTGTATTTTTTATGTGAAACGTATAATTGAAAACCTTTATTATCTTGGTAGTGGGCAAAGCTGTTAAAATTGCGTATTATAACGGTAATTAGACGACAAGGGTATGAACGCATTATGGAAAATAGCTTTAGCAATATCGCCCAATTAAAAGACAACGGCTTAAAGGTAACCGGCCCGCGTTTGAAAATTTTAGATTTGTTTGAAACGTATGCAGAAGCGCATTTGAGCGCAGAGGATGTTTACCGTATTTTACTGGACGAAGGCATCGAGATCGGTGTCGCCACGATTTACCGTGTTTTGACCCAGTTCGAACAAGCCGGTATTTTGCTACGCCATCATTTTGAAACGGGTAAAGCGGTATATGAATTGAATAAAGGCGATCACCACGACCACATTGTTTGTGTGAAATGTGGCAAGGTTACCGAGTTTCATAATCGTGAAATCGAACAACTTCAAGATAAAATTGCCGAAGAAAACGGCTATCAGGTGGTTGACCACGCTTTGTATATGTATGGCGTGTGTAGCGACTGCCAACAAAAACGCAAACGTTAATCTCGTTTGATTGTAAACTTTTTTCAGACGGCCTTGATATATTGAGGCCGTCTGAATGTTTTTATAGAAATAGAAAGCCGTTAGCTATGGAAATCCCTTTTTTATATGACGATACTGCCGCTTTCCCCGATGTTTTCGAGGCCATCGAAGAGCGTGACGGTTTCGTGGCCATTGGTGGCAGCCTGAGTGCGCAGAGGTTGTTAACGGCGTATCGGCAGGGTATTTTTCCATGGTTTTCAGAGGGCGATCCGGTGTGTTGGTGGGCTTTGTCGCCGCGCACGGTGCTGTATCCCGAAAAATGCCATATCGGCCGCTCATTACAAAAAACACTGCGCAATAAGCCTTATCTGGTCACGGTGAATCAGAAATTTCCGGCTGTGATTGCCACTTGCGCCGGTGTGCGGCGGCCGGAGCAGTCCGGCACATGGATTACCGAAGAGATGCAACAAGCTTATATAGGTTTGTACGAACTCGGCCACGCCCATTCTTTTGAATGTTGGTATCCCGATGAAAACGGCGTGCTGAATCTGGCCGGCGGCTTATACGGTGTACAAATAGGGCGGGTGTTTTTCGGCGAATCGATGTTTGCGCTTCGGCCGGATGCATCAAAAATCGCTTTTGCCTGTGCCGTGCCTTATTTAGCCAAGTGTGGGATTGAAATCATAGACTGCCAGCAAAATACCGATCACTTGGCGCGCTTTGGTTCGGAGCTGATTGCATTTGAAACGTTTCAGACGGCCTTAAATGATTTAACGGATAAAGCGTTAGACGAGCCTATTGGTTCGGGATGGATTGCACAAAGTAAAATAGTGCTGGAGGAGCCGTTTGAATAAAATAATCAAAGATCTAGAAAAGTGTTTGATAATAAAAAAAGAGCAGATATTTATCTGCTCTTTTTTCTTTACCTAGCTTAAATTACCCTTGTGCTTGTTCGGCCGGTTTCTGATTAGACAGTGCCGCTTTAATATAGGCGGTAAACAAAGGGTGGCCTTTGCGCGGTGTTGAGGTAAATTCAGGGTGGAACTGGCAGGCGAAAAACCATGGATGATTTGGCAGTTCGATGGTTTCTACCAAACGCTCACGGCCTGCGGAAACGCCACCGATTACCAAACCGGCTTTTTCCAATTCGGGTACGAAGTTGTTATTGACTTCATAGCGATGACGGTGGCGCTCTTTGATTTTGGTGTCGCCATAAATCTTGGCAGCCAGCGTATCCGGTTTGAGATCAACTTCTTGTGCACCCAAACGCATGGTGCCGCCTAAATCGACATGCTCATCGCGTTTTTCTACGCTGCCGTCGGCGGTTTGCCATTCATCAATCAGACCGACAACAGGATAAGGTGTTTTCGGATCAAATTCGCTGGAATTGGCGTTGGGCATGTCGGCAATATCGCGGGCGTATTCGACCAACGCAATTTGCATACCCAAGCAAATACCCAAATATGGTACATTATTTTCGCGCGCATATTTCACGGCAGCGATTTTACCTTCTACTCCGCGCACACCAAATCCGCCGGGCACCAAAACGGCATCCATGCCTTCCAGGCAGCCGACGCCGTCTTTTTCAATCGATTCACTATCAATATAAGTGATTTGAACATCGGTTTCTGTGTGGATACCGGCATGTTTCAGGGCTTCAGTTAACGATTTGTAGGATTCGGTTAAATCGACATATTTGCCGACCATGGCGATTTTAACGGTATGTTTCGGATTTTTAATCGCATAAACGATTTTCTTCCATTCGGTTAAATCGGCTTGTTGAACGTTTAATTGCAACTGTTCGCAGATAATATTGTCGATACCCTGATTGTGGAGCATTTCGGGAATTTCATAAATGCTGTCTGCATCATAGCTGCCGACAACCGCACGCTCTTCCACATTACAGAACAGGGCGATTTTGCGTTTTTCTTCTTCGGGCAGAATACGATCCATGCGGCAGATTAAGATATCGGGTTGGATACCGATTTCGCGCAATTCTTTAACCGAGTGTTGGGTCGGCTTGGTTTTGATTTCGCCGGCTGCGGCAATATAAGGCACATAGCTTAAATGCACATATAAGGTATTGTGGCGGCCGAGCTGGCTGCGCATCTGGCGGATGGCTTCTAAAAAGGGCAGTGATTCGATATCGCCGACAGTGCCGCCGATTTCGACGATGGCAACATCATAGCCTGCCGCACCTTCGTGTATTTTGCGTTTGATTTCGTCGGTGATATGCGGAATCACCTGTACGGTGCCGCCGAGATAGTCGCCGCGGCGCTCTTTGGCGATTACTTGCTCATATACCTGCCCGGTACTGAAACTGTTGCGGCGCGACATGATGGAATTGATAAAACGCTCGTAGTGGCCTAAATCCAAATCGGTTTCGGCACCGTCTTCTGTTACGAAAACTTCACCGTGCTGAAACGGGCTCATAGTGCCGGGGTCGACGTTGATATAGGGGTCGAGTTTCAGCATAGTCACGTTTAAACCGCGTGATTCGAGAATGGTGGCAATAGAAGCGGCGGCGATACCTTTACCTAGTGAAGATACGACGCCGCCGGTTACGAATATAAATTTTGTCATGGTATTTACCGCTCGTTTTGAATCTATAATTTTACCCTGAATCGGGCATATCGGCAACTTAAAGGCCGTCTGAAAATGTTTCAGACGGCCTTTGTGGTTTAAGCTTTATTGGCGCTTTCACGCAATTCGCGGCGTAGGATTTTGCCAACATTGGATTTCGGCAGCTCGTCGCGGAATTCGATGTCTTTCGGCACTTTATAGGCCGTTAGCTCGGTGCGGCAGAAGGCAATCAGCTCTTCTTTGGTGAGGGAAGGGTCTTTTTTCACCACAAACAGTTTCAATGCTTCACCGGTTTTTTCGCTGGCCACACCGATACAGGCCACTTCGAGCACTTTATCATGATGGGCGACCACTTCTTCGATTTCGTTGGGGTAAACGTTGAAGCCTGATACTACAATCAAATCTTTTTTACGGTCGACCAGTTTGAACCAGCCTTTTTCATCGACAACGGCAATATCGCCGGTTTCGAGGAATCCGCGTGCATCAATGGCTTTGGCCGTTTCTTCGGGGCGGTTCCAATAGCCTTTCATGACTTGCGGGCCGCGCACCCACATTTCACCCGGTTGTCCGAGCGGCACTTCGTTGCCGTCGGCATCGCGTAATTCGATTTCAGTGGAGGAAATCGGTAGGCCGATGCTGCCGGTATAAGCTGAAATACCTAGAGGATTACAGCAAACGCCGGGGCTGGCTTCGGTGAGACCGTAGGCTTCGACAATCGGAGTGCCGGTGATGTTTTTCCATTTTTCTGCGACCGGTTTTTGCGTCGCCATACCGCCGGAAAGGGTGAGTTTTAAAGTGGAAAAGTCTATTTCGCTTAATTCGGGTCGGTTAATCATGGCGTTAAACAGTGTGTTTACGCCGATAAATACGCTGACTTTTTCTTTTTTCAACTCGCTGATAAAGCCTTTCATATCGCGCGGATTGGTAATCAGCAGGATTTTGGCACCGGCTTGGGTGAAAATCATTAAATTAATCGTTAAGGCCAAAATATGGTAAAGCGGCAGGGCGGCGGTAACGACTTCTTGGCCGTCGACCAGTAGGTTTTTAATCCATTCGGCGGCCTGCTGCATATTGGCGCAGATATTGCCGTGACTGAGAATGGCGCCTTTGGCCACACCGGTGGTGCCACCGGTGTATTGAAGGAATGCGGTGTCGTCACGGGTAAGTTCAACCGGTGTAAAGGAGTGTGCTGCACCTTGTTTTAAGGCCGTCTGAAAAGAAATGGCATGATCAATACGGTATTCGGGCACCATTTTTTTAACTTTGCGTAATACAAAGTTCATCAACTTGCCTTTTAAGCCGAACATGTCGCCGACGGTGGCAATAACCACGTTTTTAATTTGTGTGCGCGGCAGCACCAGCTCTAAGGTGTTGGCAAAATTTTCCAATACGATAATGGTGGTTGCGCCGCTGTCGTTGAGCTGGTGTTCCAATTCGCGCGGGGTATAAAGCGGATTGGTATTCACCACCACCATGCCGGCTTGCAACGCACCAAATAGGGCAATCGGGTATTGCAACAGGTTGGGCATCATAATGGCGACCCGTTCGCCGCGGGGTAGTTTTAAGGTGTTTTGCAGAAAAGAGGCAAAATCGTTAACCAGTTTGGCGGTTTCGGCATAGGTCAGGGTTTTACCCATATTTTGAAAAGCCGGCCTGTTGGCAAACTTACGCGCGCTTTTTTGGAAAACATCGACAATTGATTGGTTGAGGGTCACATCGATTTCATGTGCGACACCCTGCTCATAACTTTGAAACCAGATTTTTTCCATAAAGTGAGTTTCCTTGTTGTTATGGCCGTCTGAAAAATGGAATGGGTTTCAGACGGCTTGAATACATTATTTGTTGTTTGACGGATATTGGTTTTGCGTTATCCGGTATAAGGTTTTATTCGGTCACAATCACCGGTTTGTCGGTGGCGGTAATGATGCCGCCGCCCAAGCAGATATCGCCGTCGTACAATACGGCGGACTGTCCGGGTGTAACCGCCCATTGGGGTTCGTCAAAAAGTAATTCGGCGCTTTCTTCATCGATATAGCGCAATTCGCACGGTGCATCGGCCATGCGGTAGCGGGTTTTGCAGGTATAGCGGCCGGGTTGCGGGCGTTCGGGCAAGGTCCAGCTTAAGTCGTTCATGGTCAGGCTGCGGGTATAGAGCAGGGGGTGGTCGTGCCCTTGAACGACAATCAGTTGGTTGGCAGGCAGGTTTTTTCCGGCCACAAACCACGGTTCGCCCGCACCACCGATGCCCAAGCCTTTGCGTTGGCCGATGGTGTAAAACATCAGGCCGAGATGTTCGCCGACTTTTTTGCCTTCCGGCGTGATCATGTCGCCGCTGTCGGTGGGCAGGTATTGTTGTAGAAATTCGCGGAAAGGGCGCTCGCCGATAAAGCAGATGCCGGTGCTGTCTTTTTTAGCGGCGGTTGGCAGCTCGGCTTGTGCGGCCAAGCGGCGCACTTCGGGTTTTTCCAAATCGCCGAGCGGGAAAATAGCGCGCTCAAGCTGGTGGGGTTTTAGGCGGTAGAGAAAATAGCTTTGATCTTTATTGTTATCCAAGCCTTTTAGCAGGTAGTGCACGCCGTTGCGGATTTCTTTGCGGGCGTAGTGGCCGGTGGCGATAACGTCCGCACCTTCTCGGATGGCATAGTCGAGAAAGCATTTGAATTTGATTTCGGCATTGCACAAAACGTCGGGATTGGGTGTGCGTCCGGCTGAATATTCTTTTAAGAAGTAGGCAAAAACATTGTCTTTATATTCGGCGGCAAAATTGACGATATCAATATCGATATCGAGAATATCGGCCACGGAAATGGCATCAAACGAGTCTTGTTTGATGCTGCAATATTCGTCGTTGTCGTCGTCTTCCCAATTTTGCATGAAAACGCCGCGCACTTGGTAGCCTTGTTGTTTCAGGAGGTATGCGGTAACGGAGGAATCGACACCGCCGGAGAGCCCGACGATGATATTGTGTGGTTCGGATGTGTGCATGGATTCGGAGCGTGCCTGAGATAGAAATATCACAAAACACGATTATTGTGTGTTTACCAAAATTTTCAATTATCTGATTTTACCATTTTTAGTATGTATTGCGTCAAACAGGGGTGTATTGTATCGAATGTTGTTTGATAAACGTTTTTTCAGACGGCCTGAAAGATTGCGTTAATTTGTGTACAATAACCGGTTTGCCCGATATCTTTCGATTTTTGCGGTTTCGGGCGGTAGTAATCGTTTATCTATATAGGAAAGAAAAACTTCATGTTTCGTACTATGCTTGGTGGCAAGATACACCGTGCCACTGTAACCGAAGCCGATCTGAATTATGTCGGCAGTATTACTATCGATCAAGATTTGCTCGATGCGGCAGGTATCTACCTGAATGAGAAAGTTCAAGTGGTGAATAATAATAACGGCCAACGCTTTGAAACGTATACCATTCCGGGAGAGCGTGGCAGCGGTGTGGTTTGTTTGAACGGTGCGGCGGCACGTTTGGCACAGCCGGGTGATATTGTGATTATTATGTCGTATTTGATGATGAATAATGAAGAAGCGGTCAAACATGAGCCGAAAGTGGTATTGGTGAACGAAAATAATCAAATCCGTGATATTATTCACTATGAACCGCCGCATACCGTTTTATAAATATTTTCGGATTGGTTTATTGCCATTCTAGCCCAGCAGGCCGTCTGAAAACTGTTCAGACGGCCTGCTGCCATAAAGGAGTTTTATTTATTATGAATATTAATATCAATCAAATCAGTGTGAGCAACGATGCCCCGTTTACTCTATTCGGCGGCATTAATGTATTGGAAGATTTGGATTCGACACTGAAAGCCTGCGAACATTATGTCAAAGTAACCGAAAAACTCGGTATTCCGTATGTGTTTAAAGCTTCTTTTGATAAAGCCAACCGCTCATCTATTCACTCCTACCGCGGTGTGGGTTTGGAAGAGGGGCTGAAAATTTTCACCGCCGTAAAAAAAGAATTTAACGTGCCGGTGATTACCGATGTGCACGAGCCTTATCAATGTGCGCCGGTGGCGGAGGTGTGCGATGTCATCCAATTGCCCGCATTTTTGGCGCGTCAAACCGATTTGGTGGTGGCGATGGCGGCAACGGGCAATGTGATTAATGTGAAAAAACCACAGTTTCTCAGCCCGCAGCAAATGAAAAATATTGTTGAAAAATTCAAAGAAGCCGGTAACGACCAAGTGATTTTATGCGAACGCGGCGCGCAGTTCGGTTATGATAATCTGGTGGTGGATATGCTCGGTTTTGGCGTGATGAAAAAAACATGCGGCAATCTGCCGGTGATTTTCGATGTGACCCATTCATTGCAACAGCGCGAAGCCGGTGCCGCCGCATCGGGTGGCCGTCGCAGCCAAGTATTGGATTTGGCCTTAGCCGGTATGGCGACACGCTTGGCCGGATTGTTTTTGGAGTCACACGAAAATCCTGATCAGGCCAGATGCGACGGGCCAAGCGCGCTGCCGTTGGCGAAGCTGGAAGATTTTCTGATTCGGGTGAAAGCGGTGGATGAAACCGTTAAATCGTTTGCACCGCTAACGATTGATTAATATTCAAGCAAACAAAGGTGAGGCCGTCTGAATAGTTTTCAGACGGCCTTCATTCTATCTATTGAAGTTGCCGTGTGTAATCAGCGCCTATATTGATTTTGAGGGATGAGGCGATTATTTGTAGGGGCGGATTGAAATATCCGCCCGTATCACGACGACGGCACCCATGCCGACAGCCAATCGCTATCGATATCCCAAGACCAAATGCCATTGCCGCTGCCGTCTAATCCGCGCAAAAACAGATAGCGCACGGAAATGCGGGGCAGGGGTTGGCCGCGGGATTGGAAATGGCGGGCGACGGCAATGGCGTAAATGAGTGCCTGTAAATAATAATGGTGGTGGGCAACGGCTTCGTCCATCGCTTCGGGGGTGTAGTCGGCGGCGTTGTAACCCAAATGGTTGGATTTATAGTCGATAACGGTAACGAGGCCGTCTGAATCTTGGCAGGTCATATCGATAAAGCCGTTTAAGAAGCCTTTCACATCTTGAAAATCGAGCAGTTGCGAAGCTTGGATACAGGCTGCCGATAAGCCGGTTCGGGCATCGGCAAACCATGCCTGCAAGGGCTTGAGGGGGAAATCGTTTAAATATAATGTAAAGCCCATTTCGGCCAAACGGCGCTCGGGCGGTATGACGGCCAAGCTATTTTGACTGCCGTTACCTAACGGGGTGAGGCGGGTATGGTCGAGCATATTTTCCACGGCGGGCAGCCATATTGGGTCAAAGCCGTAGCGGTCGAGTACATGGGAAACCGCTTCTTGTTGCTCGGCGGCGGGCGCGGCGAAATCAAAGTTTTCTAATATTTCATGCAAACAGATGCCGGCTTCGGCGCCGCGTGGAAAATGATAGATATCGTTGCCGTCGGCCGGCTCGGCCGTCTGAAAGTCGGGTAAATCCGCCATACCGCTTTCGGCGGCGTCAATGGCCGGTTGCAACTCTTCGCGGGCGTCGTCGTTGTGGCTGAGGGTGTGGCGGCTCAGGCCGGTAAAGCTGGTGTGGCGGATGAGTTCGAACGAACGCGGCGGAATGGCGAGTGCCTGATAATGGCCGTCTGAAATATTGCCGTTCGTATAAACGGCTGCTTGGGGCGGTGTTTCGAGAAAAGCAAAGCTTGCGGCTTGCGGCGATGTTTCCAGAAAACGCTGCCAGTTGGTTTTGAGCTCGGCCATTTCGGCGGCGGCTTTGCCGGTTTTTTTGGCTTTGGCATAAATTTCTTCGGCCTGACTGCGGTTGGTGTCGGAGCTTCCGGCCAGCAGATAGGCGAAGGTGTTAAAACGGGTGTCGTTGCAATAGCCGGCATAGATAACCAGTTGCTCTTCGGCGCGGGTGAGCGCTACATAAAGCAGGCGTAGGCTTTCGCTGAGGTTTTCATCGGCAATCTTGTCGTTGTCGGCATCGCTGCGCTGGTGTTGGGCCAATAATTCGCTATCCCCGTTGCAGTGAAGAATTTGCCAGCTGTCGTTGTATCTGGCGGGGGCATCCCACACAAACGGGCAATAAACCAACGGATATTGCAAACCTTTGGCTGCGTGCATGGTTACGATTTTGACGAGGTTTTCATCGCTTTCCAATCTGAGTAGGTTGCTGTCGCCCGCTGCACCGCCTTCGTGTGCCGTCTGAATTTCTGTGAGCAGCCATTGGTGTAGGGCGGCAGGGCTGCGGCTTTGTTCGTCTTCTTCCGCCAGCCTTTCGATGATTTGATGGTAGTTGGTGAGGCTGCGTTCGTTGTGTTGTGCCAATAGGTGCGTTTCAATGCTGTGTTGTGCGGAAAAATACTGCATGGCGGCATAAACGCCGGATTGTTGCCAAATATCGGCGGCGGTTTGTGCGGAGGCTATCCATGCCAATAAGGCGGCTTCGTCATGGTTGAGGGTATACAGTTCGGTAGCGGTTTGACGGAACAATACGCCGCTGAGAACAAATCTTAAAGGCTCGGTACGCTGCGGTTGCAGCCAGAAACCGATAAGGGCGGCTATGGCTTCGGCTTCGGGCGAAGCAAAAACCGATTCGCGGTGGAGCAAAACGCTTTGGATGCGGCGCTTTTTCAGTGCGGCGGCAATCATACTGCCTTCGTTGTGGGTGCGTACCAATACGGCAATCTGCCCGGATTGAATCGGTACGGCGTCGCTGTTGCTGTTTTTCCGATAGGTCAGGCGGTTGGCTGCCGCTTCGTTGAGGGCGTGTGCGATTTCGTCGGCGCAATAGGCAGCGGCGCGTTGGCGCAACATATTTTTATTGGCGGAATCGTCATCGGTCTGATTAATCCAGCGTATCTTTATCGGTGCTTCGGTATCGTTCAGACGGCCTGCCTCACGGTTGGCTTTGACATCGGTATAGCCGATGCCGTTTAACACGAAAGGTTGGTTTTTTTGTTGGAATATGGCGCCGATACCGTGAATTAAATCGGCATGGCTGCGGAAGTTGGTGTCAAGGGTATAGTGGGCGTCGGCATCGCGGGCGGCTTGCAGATAGGCATAAATATCGGCACCGCGAAAGCTGTAAATCGCCTGTTTGGGGTCGCCGACCAAAAACAGGGGATTGCCCTGCCGGATAAACAGGCGGCTGAAAATTTCGTATTGCAGCGGGTCGGTGTCTTGGAATTCGTCGATGAGTGCGGTTTTCCAATTGGCGGCAACGGCTTGCGCCAATTGCTCGCGTTTCGGGTTTTGGGTGAGGGCGTGGTGAACATCCAATAATAAATCGTCGAAGCTGCGTTCGCGGCGGTTTTGTTTGTCTTCGCTTAATGCTTTGCGCACATATTCAAGCAAATCCAAATGAAGTGCGGTGAGCGCGTCTTGCTCGCTTTGTTCGTATTTTTGAATGGCTTCGCCTAAAAGCGCCAGATGGTTTAAGCTTTGGTATGCTTCATCGTTAACCGCTTTGCCCTTTTTGGTTTTTTCGGTTAAGGCCTGAGTGGCAAGCATGGGTAGCTTTTCATGATAGGACGGTATCGTATCGCCGGCGTCGGCTTTTTGCAGGTTGGCAAACAGTTTTTCAAATGTATTTTTGCGGTAGCTGTTGCCGTTTAAAGCAGGGTGTATGCGCCAAAAGGTTTCGGCATATTCTGCCAGCTTGGGTCGGGTGGCTTGCCAAATGGTTTGCAGTGCCTGATATTCGCTAGCCAAATTGATTTCAGGCCGTCTGAATTTGAGATAGGGGCGGCCGATAAAGGTTCGGATATGGTTTAAAGCGGTTTGCGGCGTTTCATGGTGTTTGAATACCAAAGGCGCGAATAAGGGGCTATCGGCAACTTCCTGCCGCCAAAAATCTTGCGCGGCAATCAGCATACGTTCGTGGGTTTCTTCGGAAAGTGTTAAATCAAAAGGCACTTGGCAGAGAAAGGCATAATCGCGCAGCAGCCTTTGGCAGAAACCGTGTATGGTATAGATAGCGGCATTATCAAACCTGCCGATGGCGGCTTTTAGGCGCACAATCAGCCGTTGCCGGCTTTCTTGTGCCAACGCTTTTTGCAGTAGTTCAAGCAGAAACACATCGCCGTCATGATGCTTGGCACAATACTCACGCAGGCCGTCTGAACCGCTTGCATTATCTGTTTTTTCCAATGCCAATAAAACATTATCCAAACGCGCCCGCAAACGGTTTTTCAATTCGGCGGTCGCCGCTTTGGTAAAGGTAACGACCAATACGCTTTCTACCGACATTTTTTCCAGCACAATCAGGCGGGTGAATAATGCGGCAATACCGTAGGTTTTACCGGTACCGGCAGAGGCTTCCACAAGATTGGTGCCCTGAATGGGCACATTGAGAGGATGGAAAGGTTGCATGGTTTGAGAGGCCGTCTGAAAAAGGTTTGCAGGAAAACAGTCTGATACAGTAGCTTACTGCCGTTATCAAACTAAGTGATTTTATCCGAGTATGCGATTATAAGCCATTTCAGACGGCCTAATATGTGATTGAATAGATATAGAACCGCCTAAACAAAAGGCCGTCTGAAAAAGATTCAGACGGCCTTGATAATTTGGCTTTAACTTTATTTAAGCAGCAGGTGCCTCCGCGCCTTCGGGCAAACCGAAGATTTCGCGCAAGATGACTTTATAAAAAGCAAAAGCTTCTTTAGCGCCTTCGATGGCTTCGTCTTGAGCGGCTTTATCCAAACCGAGTTGGTTTAAATAGCCGACAAACTCGCGCCAGTGTTGGCCGCGGCCGTCAGGATGGGGTGCCAGATGGCGGGCGCCGTTTTCTTCGTTAAAGTTTAATTTTTTAGCATCTTTAAACAAAAATGCCGCGCCTAAATTCGAACCTTCGGCGCAATAGAGCCAGCCGATCGCTTTGTTGCCGGTGGGGTGGGGTAATTCACCAGAGAATTGATAAGGCTCGCTGCCTAAATCTTTCAAATCTTGAACAACGGCATCATGGCGAGCCATATAAGCCAATTGAGGGATGGCTTTGTTTAAGGCTTCGTCTTTATAAATGCTGTCGACGATTTTATGAAATACAGATTGCAATTTTAAAAATTTAGTATAGTTTTCATTGTTTGAAAACGGCTCGACCGACATCACCAAATTATCAACGCTGTCGTGCGTGGTACGGTTTTCTTCTTTCAGACGTTGGGCAAATGTTTTTGTTTCTTCAGTCATTTTATTTTCCTTTTTAATACTTGCCGGCTTGAAATTTTGGCTTCAAAATTTCAAGCCGGCATATTTTTTAAGGCCGTTATCTAATCAGAATTTGGCCTCAATTGTCAAGCCGTAGCTACGTCCCGGTGCGGCAAAACGTTGGATACCCATATGAGAGCAGGAAGCATGCTGCGGCACACCACTATTATCATTACAGTTATCTACACGGTTAACAGTACCGAATTCGCGGATGCTGCGTAAGCTGTCCCATGTGTAGTATTTTTTATCAAATAGATTGAAAATACCACCGCGGATGGTAACGTTTTTACCAATCATGTAATGACCTAACAAGTCAACTAGGAAGTAGTTTTTACTGTGTTTGGTATACGGCCACGGATTACTTTGGTCATCATTGTTGTGAATGGTATCTTTGGTTTTTTTACGTGCAGTGTAGCTTAAGTTGGTTCTCAAGCTCCAACGGTCTTCGGGTTGCACATAACCGAATCCGACCACTGCGCCGAACGGTGCCAAAGCATTGATCGGGGTTTTTCTACCATCTTCTTGTTTGGCTTTGCCTTTCAAATAGCTGGCCGTCCAATTCATAATGAAACCTCTCGGTAAACCGACGCTGTCGAGATTCCAATCACCTGATAATTCCACCCCGTTGATAGTGGCTTCATCACGGTTTACGTTTTGCCAAGTGGGGGCGCTGTATCCACGTGGTTGCCATTGTTGGGTGTTTTGATTCCAGAATTCAGTGCTGCGTTGGCCGAGATAAGCGAAGTCGATAAAGTCCTTATAGCGGGTATGGAAACCAGACAGTAAGAAATTACCCCAATTACCTCTGTTGCTAATGCCCAGTTCATAGTTGTGGGCTTTTTCCGCTTTTAATTTAGGATTTGCCAAAACAGTCATATCCGGATGCGGGAATGTAAACCACATTTCATCGGTTGTTGGTGCGCGGAAACCGGTAGAGTATTTGCTTAATAAAGTCCAACCAGGTGCAAAACGCCAATCGAAGCTTAAAGCATAGCTGGTGGCACCGAATTTCGCTTTGGCATCATCCAAGCCTTTTTGGCGCATGGCATTGATAAAGTCTTCATTAGGTAAGGTTTTATTGTTTACCCAGTCATGACGGATGCCGGCACCAATGCGGAAATTATTGAAGTTGAAGCTGTTGTTCCAGAAAACATGTTTTTTCTTGCTTTCCGCTTCTAATAAAAACTCTTGGGTAGAACGGTTACTTTTTTCAAAAGTAGGGTCAAAAACATTCACAAATACGGTGTAATGATCGTTTGTATTGGTATTTTTATTAATACCGCCCCCGTAGCTCATACTCCAACCAACGTTGCCCAAGTCAAGGCTCTTACTCGCTTTAGCCAAGAATTGTTTGGTGTCTTGGTTAATACGACGGAAGGTTTGATACAACTCGGAGTTTACGCCTCTCGCAGCAATATTAGTAGGCACATCCCATGAGAAGGTACTCATTTGGATTTTTTGTTTGTCGTAGCTCAGTGTGAGTTTATCCCATGGGCCGGAAAGCAATTGGTTTTCATAAGCGATACCGGTACGTTTCAGATAAGTAATATCGTTACGTTTACGATAATCGGTACCAATGTTACCTTGCCAGTCAGCAGCCCATAGGTTGGAAAGTTCATTGGTATGTCTGTCTACCCGATTATCTTCATAAGTACCATACAGATAGTTGTAGTCGTTAAAGTGATAACCTAATTTGAATAAGGTACTTTTTGATTGGTAACTTTGTGGGTCAGGTTGGCTGCGGAATTTACCGTATGAACCATAGTTGCTTGAGTTGTTAGTGAGTGGATTATAGACATCATCTTTTTCAAATCGCGCAGTATACTCTTTGCCGTTATTGTTGCTTTTGGTTTCATGGCCGTGGCGTCGAGTGTAAACAAAACGGGCATCAAAGCCTTTAAAATATGCAGCCAAATCCGTGCTACCCATATATTCGCCGTTGCGCCCGGTATAGCCGCCTTTTACGCCGACATATAAAGGTTTATCAGCATTAACTACATCGCGGGGTGATTTGGTTGTGTAATCTACCGCACCGCCCAAAGCGCCACTGCCGGAAGTGATGGAGTCGGCACCTTTGCGGATGCTGACTGCTGATATATTTTCTAATTCTGCCGCATTTCTATTGGCATTGAAGTTACCATAAGCACCGAATAACTCTTGGAAAGCTTCGGAAGAGCGGCTTTCTGCTTGAGCCAAACCGTCAACATTAATGGCCACACGGTCTTTATCCACGCCGCGGATGGCAAAGCCGTTGGTGCTGCCTCTACCACCTTCTACAATGGATACCGCCGGATCATAACGCACCAAATCGCGTACATCTTGAACCAAGTTTTCATCTAATTCTTCACGTTTGGTTTTTGTTTCGCCTAGCTTGGAGGGTGCTCTTCTTGCTCTTACCTTAACGGCATCTAAGTTTACCTGTTCATCTGCTTCCTGTGCGGCAGTTGTTTCCGCTGTAGAGGTTTCTGCAGTTTCGTCTGCTGCATATGCCGGAAAAGCACTGATAATGAGAAATGAAATTAAGCCTAATCTGAATGGAGCTTTCATTTAATTCTTATTCCTTTGTTTATCGATTTAATAGTTTTCAAACGTATGTATTAAGGCCGTCTGAAAGATTGATTATGGGTGTTAGTTATCTAAAGGTTTTAAATCCGTACCTTGATAATTGGCATCAATAGCTCTTCGTCTTCCACCAAATGCGGTATCCAAATCTTTATTACCATCGAATTTCACGATGCCGCCGATAGAACGACCAGCATATTCGTCAATTTTTCCAGTCCAATAGGATACTGAGTGGGCTCCATAAAATGCACCGTCAACAGCACCGGTTGCATTGCCGGAACGTGCGGTTCCACTAAAGCGGTTGCCCTGAACATTGACATCCTGCATTACTACTGAATCACCGAAATTTTTATTGCCTAAAATTTCGCCGCCCAGTTTGCCGGTGTTGAAGTTAACAGTGATTTTTGAGACATCAGTGGGAGAATAAGTAGAGCTGACAACTTGATCACCTTTGGTACGGATACCCCAAACATGGTAAGTGGCTTTGCCTTTGAGGCCGCCGATTTCGGCTGCAGAACCGCCCTGCATATAGGCCGGATCAGCTACTTTGCCGCCCGCAAATAAATGGCTTTCACCGGTGGGGGAAATCCAAGCGCCAAAGTAAAGGTCTTCTTTGAAATCAATTCCTGGTGTTTGATTGCTGGCAGCCGTGCAACATGCAAAAAATTTACCACCATCTCTAGTAGATTGCATTTCGTGTATGGTTCGCATACTTTTATCCGGAGTAGCATAGTCAGGAACCATTGGGGTATTAAAGTTGTTGAATTGGTAATACTTGCCATCAGGTGTTTTATAGACATAAACATTATTGGTGACGTCATAAACTGCATCGCTCCATGATGATTTTTCTTGTGTCGTCACCGCGTATTTTTCAACCGCACCGCCATTGTTGGTAACACTCACAAAGCTCTTGTTGTCGTCGTGTTTTTTAACATTTTTGGCAGTAATGTCTAAAGATTCTAAAACAGGTCGCTCTGCCAAGACTTTAGGTGGTTCTACTTTGCCGCCGCCTGCACAGGCTGCCAATAAAAAAGGCAGTGCCAGAGCCGGATAAAGAGGTTTGAAAGATATATTCGTCATAAGATGCTCCAAATCAAGAAAGAAATATGTACAGCTTAAATAAAAGATAAAAAAATATTAAATATTTATATATAAATGATTTATATGGTATTTATGATTATATTTAATGTGAATGTTAATAAATGTAAGTGGATTGGTTGTGCCTTATTGAATAGTTTTTAGCGAAATCATTAATTTACTTAAAAATAACCTCTTTCAAAATCATAACATTTGTCATCAATGATATTTGTTCTTTTTATCATTTATGAACTATACTCTTAAAATTAAGGTTTTTACAAATATTTTTTATTATTTTTTTACAAGTAAGCCATATATATGTTTAAAAAGTTAACATTAACCCCTATTTTGTTGAGTTCGGTATCTTTTTTGGCATACGGAGCAGATTATCCTGAAGGGATAACACCGAATGAAATCAAGCAGGAGCTACCTGCTGTTCGGGCGCAACAGCAGCCGTGGATCGAACAATTAACCAAACCGCTTGAAAAGCCTGTTGAAACAAATACAAACCAACAGAATAAGATTAATGCAGTAACGAATGAGGATTTGCTGAAAAATCCTGAATTACTTCGCCGATTAATGATAGAGGCATTGAATAGCAACAACCCGCATTTGCTTTCGTCATTAACGATTGCTTACAGGCAATATCCGCACGCTGATCCGGTTTTATTGGCACGTGCGGAAGGGATGTTGGCGCGTTATGAGGGGGATTATAGAAAAGCCGTTAAAATTTATTCGGAATTACACGAAAGCCAGCCGGAAAATACGCGGATTTCATTGGATACGGCGGCTATTTTGCAGGCAGATAAACAATGGAATGAGGCTGATAGCTTATTTGCCGAAGTGGAAAGTGTGCCTAATCTGCCAATGGAAGTGCGCGATAATATCCGGCTTTACCGTGAACAAAATAAAGCTGAAAACCGTTGGAAAGTGGATGCCGGCGGGAGTATTACCCAAGATAAAAATATTAATGATGCGGCGCCGCGCTATTGTTTGCCGTTGGGCTGTATCGAACAGCAGCCTGAAGATGCGGTTGGTCTGAATTATTTTGTTTCCGTTGATAAGAATGCGCCGATAAAGGGTAATCATAATCTGTTGTTTCGTGGCTATATGAATGGGGTAAGTTATTATTTTGATAAAAAATCAGAATATGATAATGCATTTGGCCGGGCTTATTTGGGTTGGCAATATCAAAATGCACGCAGTAGTTTGAACATTTTGCCTTTTTATCAGTGGCAACTTGCTGGCACAAATGAATTTGCTGATAAACCTACAAAAAATCATACATTTGGTTTGAATATGCTGGCACATGCTACCGGCGTTCAGACGGCCTTCTCTCATCAGATTACGCCACGCTTGCAATCTTATGCTTCTGCTGAAATTTATCAGCAGAATTATCGGGAAGATAGCCGAGCATTGCGTAATGATGGCAGGTATTACAGCTTGTTTGGCTCATTGGCCTACCGTCTTACGCCGCAGCATACGGTATTTGGCGGGGTGGGTGTCGGTGTGTTTAAACCTAAAAATAATATAGTCGGTAACCGTGTTAATAATGCGGGCAATACCCGCCACAGTTTTAATGTTGGTTGGCTTGCCAATTGGCAAAAATTGGGCGGATTAAATAGCCGTTTGCAAGTTTCCCGTACGAATAGGCGTTATCGCGGGCAGGCATTGAATACTGATTTTGAATGGGAACGTCAGTTTAATAAAGAAACCACTTATATTTTTTCACTATCCCATCCCAAAATTTCAATCGGTACATTTACGCCGAAACTGACATGGGAACGGCGCCGTACCAGCAGTACACACAAATGGGCGGAACGTAAGCAGAATAGGTTGTTTGTGGAAATTGAAAAGAACTTTTAATATTGTTTGTGAAAGTAGAATTTTCTTAACAATAAATTTTACATAAATCACCTAAATTGTTTACAGCAAAGATAAAAAAACCAAATGAACAATTTGGTTTTTTTAATGTATTTCTCAAGTTTGAATGCGTTAAAATAATTTAATATTTAGATTTTATGTTGAATCAATTTTTAATAATATTCATGCCAATAAAGTTTTTGTTGTATATCAATTAAACGTTAATAATTTAATTGATTTCATATTAATATATTTATATAGGGAAGTATGAAGCAGTTTGTTTGTTTAGTATTTGATAATGAAGAAAATACCTTAAATTATTTAAAATAAAATTGTGCATCCGTTATAATTATCAAAATACTTCGATAATTTTAAAATTAAAAGGAACACTTATGAAACCACAAACAGCTATTGAACCGGATAGTATTAAGGCTGCTATTTTTATCGAAGCCGATATTCGCAACGGTCAAACAGATCAGATTCAGACGGCCTGTCGCGAGAGTCTTGATGCATTGGAAAAATTACAACAAAAGTATCCTGATGCACTACTTGGTTTAACGATTGCTTTTGGCAGCAGCTTTTGGAAAAGCTTGAATCACCCTGAAGAGGGTAGTGAAATCAAGCCTTTTAAACCGTTAGGTAACGGACTGGCACCGGCTACCCAACATGATTTGATGTTTCATATCCAATCATTGCGCCCCGATGTGAATTTTTCATTAGGTATGGCGGTATTGGCGGCATTTGGCGACAGCATTCAGGTTCATGATGAAACGCACGGCTTCCGCTGGGTTGAAGATCGTGGGCTGGATGGCTTTGTAGATGGCACTGAAAATCCGAAAGGTGATGATATATTGGCGGTCGCTACCATTGCGCAAGATAAGCCTGATGCAGGCGGCAGTTATGTATTGTTGCAAAAATACCGTCATGATTTAAACAAATGGAGTAAAGTTTCGCTTGCCGATCAGGAAGCTGCCGTCGGTCGTAGTAAAGAAGACAATGAGGAGTTCAGCAAAGAGGTGCGCCTGCCTGATTCTCATTTGGGGCGAGTAAACATTAAAGAAAACGGTGTCGGTTTGGATATTGTCCGCCGCAGTCTGCCGTATGGTACGGTGTCGGGAGAACATGGTTTGATGTTTATTGCTTATTGCGGCACGCTTTATAATATTGAAACCCAGCTTTTGAGTATGTTTGGCGAGAGAGATGGTAAAACCGATTTGTTGTTGAAACATCTTTCTAGTGCGGTTTCTGGTGCTTATTATTACGCACCATCGGTTGAGCGATTACAAAACCTTTAATGCCTCTGCTATATTAAAACAAGCCGTCTGAAAGCTTTCAGACGGCTTGTTTTAATATTTGATACAATAGCAGCGAATAAATTTTATAAAACTATATATATTGCTATCGGAACAATACGGCGGTTTTATAGGCTGTATCCGATGGCTTTATATTGATGTATACGTATATAACTACTGATTTTTGCGATTAGGCCGTCTGAATTATGAAAAATATCGTTATCCTGATATCCGGCAGGGGCAGCAATATGCAGGCTATTGTAGAAGCCGCTATTCCCAACATCCGCATTGCTGCCGTGTTGAGCAACAATGAAAATGCTGCCGGTTTGGCATGGGCTGCGGAACGCAGTATCGCTACCGATAGTCTTAATCATAAGCGCTTTAGCAGCCGCCTTGAGTTTGATCAGGCGATGATGGAAAAAATCGATGCCTATCAACCTGATTTGGTGGTGCTGGCTGGATTTATGCGTATTTTGACCCCCGAGTTTTGCCGCCATTATGAGGGACGTTTAATCAATATCCATCCTTCACTATTGCCGGCTTTTACCGGATTGCATACACACGAGCGGGCTATTGAAGCCGGTTGCCGTATTGCAGGGTGCACCATCCATTTTGTGACCCCCGAATTGGATTGCGGCCCTGTGATTGCACAAGGCGCCGTGCCTGTATTTGATGATGATACGGCCGATACATTGGCTGCCCGCGTTTTAAAAGTGGAACATCAATTGTTTCCGCAGGCGGTAGCCGATTTTGCGGCAGGCCGTCTGAAAATAATCGGAAACCGTGTTGTCCGCTCACCTTCGGCCAAGTTGGAATCACAACTCTTGGCCTGATTTCCGAGAAAGGAATCTTATATGAAAACCATTCGTTTTTCTTTGTTGGCACTTGCTTTAAGTGCGCCAACTTTTGCAGCAGAGCTGCCTCAGTCGGCAGAGCTCCGTTACTCAGGTAATTGGGGTGTTCCTGCTGTGATGACGTTTAACCGTAGTGGTAATAATTATAAAATCACTTCGAATATTAAAGTGCCGTTATACAGTATTCGCTTTGAGTCGGGCGGGACTATTTCAGGAAACCGTTTGATTCCTTCTTATTATAAAGATGTTCGCGGTGGCAAAACTTATGCTGAAGCCCGTTTTGGTGGCGGGAAAGTGACTTATGGCAAGGCAGGTGAGCAAAATACCGAAGCAATGACCGGTACGACCATGGATTTATTTACGCTGGCCTGGCAGCTTGCCGCCAATGATGCCAAACTACCTGCCGGCCTGCGTATAACCAATGGTAAAAAGATTTATAGAATCAGTGGTTTGAATAGTGCGGGTAACGGCCAATATAAAATTGGTAGTGGCTCTACGCCGATTAATAAATATTTTCTTAAACGTGGTGACAGCACAATTAATTATGCATTTGCCCCTGAATTGCATAATATTCCGGCTCAAATTACTTATTCGGATGATGGGAAAACTTATAATTTGCAGCTGACGAGTGTGAAAATTAATGGCAAGGAAGTAAAGCCTTAAGCTGAAATAACTGTTGTGATACAGAAAAAACGGACTTACATAAAGTAAGTCCGTTTTTTATTCTATTGGTATGCTGATTGTTTTATTTCTTAGCGTTAGCTTTGGCTAATTTTGCTGTAGTAGCTTTATCCAGCATACACATGCGGGTTACGATTTGGGAAACCTGCATTTGTTTGCCGTTTACGGTTTGCATGACTTCTTGAGTCAGCATATTGCCGTTTACTTTATCAACATTAGCGGCATTGGCTTTATCGGCTGCCCAAGTCACATTTTCACCTGTGAAAACATTCATGTCGTTATTATCGATAACGCGGAATAAGCCCGGAGAAGTTTTATTTTGGTATTTAACTTGAGCAACGACAACTTCACCATCTTTAAAGCCATACATAACAGTCAGTGGGTTTTGGCCGTTAGTACCACATTTGTAGGCAACTTCTTTTGTGCCGTCAATAGAATCAACTTGTACGGTTCGGGGTGCTGTTTGTTGGGCTTGTTGGGCAGGCTGGGTTGTTTGTTGTGGTGCGGGCGTGGCGGCTGCTTGTGTAGAAGGGCTGCTGTCTGATCCCATCATACCGCATGCACTTAAAATACCGGCCATAGCAAGTGCCGGAACGATGGTTTTAAAATTCATTTTCATAAGTTACTCCGTTTTAAGTGATTCAATTGCAAAATGCAAGAATGGTTTATTGGTCAACCTTAACAGATAAAAAGTTCCCTGTCCGTATCAATAGGCGGGGAAAGCATGCGTTGGCATCTATTGTTTTAGTCAATAATATTTTATCTTATTGATTTGCCTTTTTTTATTCAATATGAAAAAACAATTCAAATCAGGTAAAAATAAAATAAGGCCGTCTGAAAAGCAGGTTGTTTGTTTTCAGACGGCCTAGTGATAGTGTAGGTCAAAAATACTTATGCGGCAGGTTTTTTATTGCCGATGGCCGTTTGGAGCAGGTATTCGCTGCCATCAGCCAGCAATAGTTTCGGCTGTTCGCCTTTTTCAATCACATTTTCATTGATAACCACTTTTTTCACTTCTTTTAAACCCGGCAGCATATACATGGTTTCAAGCAGACTGCGTTCGACAATCGAACGTAAGCCGCGTGCACCGGTTTTACGCTCCATAGCTTGCTTGGCAATGCTGTGCAAGGCAGAAGGCAATACTTCCAATTCCACACCTTCCATGGCAAACAAAGCTTGATATTGTTTAATCAAGGCATTTTTAGGCTCGGTGAGAATATTGATTAATGCTTCTTCGTCTAATTCTGCCAGCGTAGCAATCACGGGCAGCCGGCCGATAAGCTCGGGAATCAGGCCGAATTTAATCAAATCTTCCGGTTCGACCGTTTCAAATAAAGCGCTAATATCGGCATTTTCATCTTTACTGCTGACAACGGCGCCAAAGCCGATACCGCCTTTTTCAGTACGTTGGCGGATCACTTTTTCTAAACCCGCAAAAGCACCGCCGCAGATAAACAGGATATTGGTAGTGTCGACATTAATAAATTCTTGATTCGGATGTTTGCGCCCGCCTTGAGGGGGAACGGAAGCCACAGTTCCTTCTACCAGCTTTAGCAAGGCTTGTTGAACGCCTTCGCCGGATACGTCACGGGTAATCGAAGGGTTGTCGCTTTTACGGGATATTTTGTCGATTTCATCTATATAGACGATACCGCGCTGTGCTTTTTCAACGTCGAAATCACATTTACCCAATAGTTTGGTAATAATCTGTTCGACATCTTCACCCACATAACCGGCTTCGGTGAGGGTAGTGGCATCGGCCATGACAAACGGCACGTCTAGTTTACGTGCTAATGATTGTGCCAAAAGCGTTTTACCTGAACCGGTGGGGCCGATTAATAAAATATTACTTTTAGAAAGCTCTACGCTGCCGCTGCTTTTCGGATGGCGTAAACGCTTATAGTGGTTATATACGGCAACGGCTAAGGCTTTTTTCGCTTGTTCTTGACCGATAACGTGATCGTTAAGGTTGGCAACAATCTCGGCGGGTGTCGGCAGTTTTTCGAGGGTGCCGTTTTCATTTTCTTCAGTGGCAAAGTCGGCATCATCATGTTGGCTGTTGAGCATAATGCCGCAAGTTTCGACACACTCGTTGCAGATAAAAGCATGTTCGCCTTCAATCAGATTTTGTACTTCGTGCTCGGGCTTGCCGCAAAACGAGCAGAAACGTTTTTCGTCAGACATATTTATATTTTCTTTTTGAGTCATTTATCAATTTAAAGCGGGTTTAAACCCGCGCAACCTTTTAGTATAATGAGTATCGGCCTGTTTATCAAACCAACGTGTTTCGTTTGCAGATAACAGGCTTTTTTCAGACGGCCTTATTTTGCACAAAATAACCGCTATTGTGCGGTATAAGATGCAAACTAATGAAAAATATACGCTAATTTACTTTACAAGCGGATACTGTTTAATGAATAATCATAGAAGTTTCGTTTGCAGCGTAACGTCATAAACACAGAGGGTAATATCCGGCGGTGTCCGGCGGGCAACTTTTAATATTTTAAAGCTTTGTACCTATTCTGTATTTTTTCATTTTTTTTTAACACTTGCGGACAATAAACAGAAAGATACTTTATGATGAATTTTAGTAAAAAAATTGCAGCAGCTTGTTTGAGCCTCGGATTGATGACTTTTTCGATTCCTGCTTCAGCCGATGATTTAGACGTGCTCGGTCAGTTTTTGGAACAAAATTTTCCGGTAGAAGGTGATCCTTTGGGCGCATTTGCTACGATGAATGCGGATAACCAATTGGAAGCTCAAGCGGCTTATGCGGGGCCTTTATTGGCATCTCAATCTGCTTTGATCATCAACAATAAAACCGGCGAAGTGTTGTTTCAAAAAAATTCTAATCGGGTGATGCCGATTGCTTCCATTTCCAAATTAATGTCTGCCATGGTTTTGTTGGATGCCCATCAAGATATGAATGAAAACATTACCATTACCGAAGCAGAAATCGACCGCTTGAAAGGTACCAGCAGCCGATTGAGCATTGGAACAACCTTAACACGTGGTGAGTTGTTGCATCTCAGTTTGATGAGCAGTGAAAACCGTGCTACCCATGCGTTGGGAAGAAGCTATCCCGGCGGTATGTCGGCTTTTGTAGCAGCGATGAACCGTAAAGCACAAAGCTTAGGCATGACAAACAGCCGCTTCTATGAGCCGACCGGTTTGGATTTCCGCAATGTATCCACTGCAAACGATTTGGGTAAAATGGTTCAGGCAGCCAGCAAATATCCTGAAATCCGCCGTAATAGCACTTCGAATTACGGCTCTGTTTATACCAATAGAGGTCGTCAGCGTTATAAAAACAGTAATGCATTGGTTCGTGAGGGCAATTGGAATATCGAGCTTCAAAAAACAGGTTATATCCGTGAATCAGGCCGTTCTATGGTTGTGAAAGCAAATGTACAAAATCAGCCTGTAACTATCGTTTTGCTGAATTCACCCTCTTCATTGAGCAGGGTTAATGATGCCCGTAAGATCGAATCTTGGATGTTGCAAACACGATCTTAATCATAAGCGCATTGAGTACATAATAGCTATTTTGAAAGGCCGTCTGAAATTTTTCAGACGGCCTTTTATAAAAAATATCTGATTAACTTTTTGTTTTTTATATATTTTTAAAAATTTACCAGTATTATCAATAAAATTAACTATAGTTTTACTCTAATTTTTTTAAAACTTAGAGTATAATAACTAAACTATAAAGCACACATGTGGCTTTCAACTGCATCCGATTTAAAAAAGGTATTGGTTTTTAAAAGCATTTTTTAGTGATGTGGGTAGAAGCCAGGTATCTACAAGAGAAGGAAATTTTAATGCAATACAACTTTAACCCGTTAGTCATCCGTGGCAAATCTTTAATTCCGATTGTGCAAGGCGGTATGGGTGTCGGTGTTTCTGCTTCCAAACTTTCCAGTGCGGTAGCGCGTGAAAACGGTATCGGTACTATTGCCAGCGTGGATTTACGCCATCTGCACGATGATTTGCTTGCCGAATCTAAAGTGAACCCGACCGAAGAAAAATATTGCAAACTCAATCATATTGCTTTGGATCGTGAGATTCAGGCAGCCAGAGCCAATACCGAAGGCAAAGGCATGATTGCGGTGAATGTGATGAAAGCGGTAAAAGACCATCAGGCTTTGGTTCGTCAGGCGTGTGAGTCGGGTGCCGATGCTATTGTGATGGGTGCGGGCTTGCCGTTGGATTTGCCGGAAATGACCGAAGGCTATCATAAAGATGTTGCATTGCTGCCGATTTTATCGGAATCGCGCGGTATTAATATTGTTTTAAAACGTTGGATGAAAAAAGGCATTCTCCCTGATGCAATTGTCATTGAGCACCCTGCCCATGCGGCGGGACACTTGGGCGCGATGACGGTTGACGGTGTGAATGATGAAAAATTCGAATTCAAACGCGTGATTGAAGAAACCTTTGAAGTGTTTAAGAAGCTGGGTTTGGAAAGTGAAAAAATCCCGTTGGTTTTAGCCGGCGGTATGGCGAATTTTGACAAAATCACCACGGCTCTGAAAACTTGGGGTGCTTCCGCAGTACAAATCGGTACCGCGTTTGCCGTAACGGAAGAGGGCGATGCCCATTTGAATTTCAAGAAAACCTTGGCCGGTGCGCCCACAGAGCAAGTGGTCGAGTTTATGTCGGTAGCCGGATTGCCGGCGCGTGGTGTCCGCACTAAGTTTTTGGATAACTACATTAAACGCGAAGCCAAATTACAGGCTAATGCCAAAGCGGATCCGCGTCGTTGTACGCAAGGTATTAACTGCCTTTCCGTGTGCGGTTTGAGAGATGGTTTGGAAAAAGTCGGTCAATTCTGTATTGACATCCAACTGGCAGCCGCATGGCGTGGTGAGGTGGATAAAGGCTTATTTTTCCGTGGTAAAGATCCGTTGCCGTTCGGCCATTCTATTCGCACAGTACATGAAACCATACAATATTTATTGCATGGCCATGTGGCAGAAAATCTGCAATTGCAGGCAGGATAAAAGTTAACTGATAAGTAATTAAAAAACAGGCCGTCTGAAAATTATTTTCAGACGGCCTGTTTTTTAAGCTTGACGTGATTTACTTAGCATTTGGCTTCCGCATTTTTACGGGCGTAATACCACCAGTTTAACAGCACGCAAATCGCATAGAAGATAATAAAGCTGATTAGAGCAGCGTTAACTCCGCCGGTAAGCTCAATTGAAGTACCGTAGCTTTTCGGAATAAAGAACCCACCGTAAGCAGCAAAAGCGGCAGTAAAACCGATAACGGCTGCCCCCTCTTTGGTTGCATCCAAGCGTGCTTGCTCCAAGCTGACTTTACCTTCTTCGGCAAATTTTTGGTGCATATTGAGGAAAATAACCGGAACCTGCATAAAGGTTGAACCGTTGCCGATACCGGTGAGGGCGAATAAGGCCAAAAAGCAAACGAAGAAGCCCCAAAAGCTGCCTTGGCTATTTTCACTAGGTAAGAAGAAGATAACCCCGGCCACGGCAATAATCATACCGATAAAAACGATTTGAGTAATCAAGGCGCCGCTTTTGATTTTATCGGAAATCCAACCGCCAAACGGGCGTGCCACTGCGCCGACAAAGGGGCCGAAAAACGCATATTTTACCGGATCAATGCCGACAAACTGGCTTTTAATCAACAGCGGGAAACCGGCGGCAAAACCGATAAACGAACCGAAAGTGCCCAAATAAAGAATACACATAATCCAATTGTGTTTACGGCTGAAAATAATAGCCTGATCTTTAAAACTGGCTTTGGCACTGGCCAAGTCGTTCATACCGAACCATGCGGCAAGGGTAGAAAGAATAATAAACGGCACCCAAATAAAGCCCGCATTTTGCAGCCACATTTGTTTGGTTACCCCGTCTTTCGCCCATGTTTGCGGCTCGCCGCCAAGGGCACCGAATACACCGGCCGTAATCACCAACGGCACGATAAATTGCACAACGGATACGCCCAGATTGCCCAAGCCCGCATTTAAGCCCAATGCCGTGCCTTTTTCGGCTTTGGGATAGAAAAAGCTGATATTAGCCATGCTGGAAGAGAAGTTACCGCCGCCAAAGCCGCACAATAGCGCCAATATCATCATGGTGATGTAGCTGGTATTGGGGTTTTGTACGGCGAAGCCCAAGCCGATAGCTGGAAGCAGCAGGCTGGCGGTAGATAGCGCCGTCCATTTGCGGCCACCGAAAATCGGTACCATAAACGAATAGAAAATCCGTAAGGTCGCACCGGATAAGGCGGGTAGTGCGGCGAGCCAGAATAATTGGTTGGGCGTGTATTTAAAACCGATATTGGGCAGGTTAACTACCGCCACACTCCATACCTGCCAGATGGCAAAAGCCAGTAAGAGTGCCGGAATGGATATCCATAAATTGCGGGTTGCTACTTTTTTACCGGTTTGCTGCCAGAATGTTTTATCTTCCGGCTGCCAGTTTTCAATCAGATAGGCCATGGTTTGTACTCCGTAAAATAGTAGTTTTTAAATGATATAAAACAAATATCAAGTTTTCAGACGGCCTGTTTATCAGGATTGATCAGCCGCTTTTTGTATGGTTATGTTGCTGTTTTGTTTGGCTTTGAAAGAAAAATGCATCCAAATAAGTGAAACGCATACGGTGCCGTATAGCAGCATAAAGGCAGTGGAGCGGATACCTGTCCAGTCTTCCAGTGCACCAAACATAATCGGCAATAAGAAGCCGCCCAGACCGCCGGCCAAACCAACAATGCCGGAAACAGCACCGATATTGGTAGGGTAGTCGTCGGCCACAAATTTAAATACCGAAGCCTTGCCGACTGCCGTGGCGATACCTACGATAAACATCAGAATAGTAAAGAAAACCACATTGAGGCCGATGTGCATATTCAGCACGCCGGTTTTGGTTTGAATGGCTAAATTGGTTTGCGGATAAGAGAGCAGGAAGAAGCACACCCAGCATACCCACATTACCGCCCAAGTGACTTTATAAGCACCGAATTTGTCAGAAAGATAACCGCCAAACGCCCGTAATACACCGCCCGGCAGCGAATAGCAGGCAGCCAGAAAAGCAGCCATCTGCAAACTCATGCCGTATTCGCCGACATAATATTTGGTCATCCATAAAGCCAAAGCAACATAGCCGCCGAATACGACCGAATAATATTGGCTATAACGCAATACGCCCGGATCGGCCAGCAAAGCCAGTTGCTCGCGTAATTTCACATTGGATGGTACTAAGTGTTTGGGATCGCTATAACTGGTAAACCAAAAGATTAATGCGGTGGCCAACATAATGGCAGAATAAACCGTCGGCACGATTTCCCATGTCGCATAAGTAGTAATCAACCATGCGGCTAAAAATTTATTGATCGCAGAACCGGCATTACCGGCACCGAATACCCCCATCGCCAAGCCTTGTTGCTCTTTCGGAAACCAACGCGCCACATAAGGCGTACCGACCGAGAAAGAGCCGCCGGCCAAACCCATCAATAAACCAATAGCGAGGAAATGCCAATAATGGGTGGCATAACCCATCAGAAAAATAGCCGGAACCGTGATAAGCATCAGCGCAAACATCACAATACGACCGCCGTATTTATCGGTCAGAATGCCGAGCGGCACACGTACCAACGCGCCGGATAAAACCGGCAGCGCAACCAGAATACCGTATTGGGTTTGGTTAAAGCCCATTTCCTGTTGAACTTTAATGCCGACCACTGCCAGCATCATCCAAACCATAAAACAGACGGTAAAAGAGAGTGTGCTGGCAAACAGCACCGAGTAGCGTTTGTAGGTTTCGGAGGCCATTTGAATGCCCTTTCTTTTTATATGATATTGATAGAAAAAAATATTAGGTAGAAAATTGCCGATTATCGAAAAAACCTAAAACAGCGGGCTTTAAGCTTTTTTATTTACAACTATGGTGTATACGGATAAGTCAGCGATATACCGTTAACTTATCTGTTTGTGCAGCGCCGCGCATTCGCTTAAAGCATGCTTTGGCAAAAGCATTGGCATAAGGGGAAGTAAGCCGAAAAGGGTGGGGAATAGTTCTTTATGGTTAATCAAGCCATAAGCCGGATAGAACAAAGGCCGTCTGAAAGAAAGTTTTCAGACGGCCTTGATATATTTATAAAGATGGATTCAAGCAATGCGTGCGTACATACCGCACATACCCTACGCATGAGGTTTAGGGTTTTATACAGGCTACGGCTTGCTTTTTACTAGTAAAATAATTTTTAATATCTGAATTCAAAGTCTTGCCTTTATAATACCCGTCAAAATTATAATATAACTCAGCCTTTTGGTCTTCTTTAATTGTTAGTGGATAGAAATAAAAAGAATTTGTACTTAGTGATGATATTTTTTGCTCAAAATTTAACCATTCATTTAAAATACTGAGAGTGTCTTCTGTATAGCTTTCTAAAGAATTATTATCTAAATATTTTTTAATAATAATTGCAGAAATAATGGCATATTTACCATATCTTAGGCCAAATCCATAATTAGCTTGATCAGTACCATGCTGTTTTTCTATTTGGTTTAAATATTGATAACATAAATAAGCATAATAATATTTATAAATATTATCTTCTGAGGCTGTCAAATTTTGAGAAAAATTCTTTTCCTCAAAAATCTTTTTATCACTATTTCTTCTAGCTTGGGCAGCATTCCCATTACAAGCCATTGCTAGTCTTAATAAATGCTCACGGCTAATTATTTGTTTTCTATTTATATATTTTTCTTTCAATCCATCTGAATACTCTCCTTTTTTTCTTTCATAATATATACCAAATTTATCGAAAAACTCTTTTTGTATATACAATTGTACTTGTTCATTTGATCTTCTATCTGCTTCAGATACTTGGCTTTGTTGATTTGTAGCTCTTGAAATTGACTCAATAAGTTTAATTTTTCGATCTTGGTCTGCATTGTTATCTTTACCGAAAGTAATTATTTTTAGTAAAACCTCTTTATTTTTAAAAATATCTTTTGGTTGTTTATCTAATAACATTTCTTCATATATTCTACTTAATGTGAATGCAGTTTGTCCCCCATTAATAATTTGAGGGCTTGTTATACAAATTTGAGCCTTATCTTGTTGACCTATTTTTTCATTAAATGAAGTTTCATCAGAAAGCATTGTAAGACCATTATTATATAATGCAAATTCATTGGTTTCTTTATATATTATAGTGTTATATATTTCTTTATTTACATCATTTGATTGTAGTTCAAGGTAACATCTAGGATTATATTTTAAAATTGAATTTTTATATTTATATAAAATTTTACCAATTTCTTCAGTTGGTACAAATACAACTGTAATATCACAGTTTTCGTATTCTGTTTTAACAGAATAGTTAATTTTTGCACTAGAAGAAGTTGTATTTGCTAGATTTAAATATATAGATAGTTCACTTTGGTTATAAAATGTACCTGTAACAACTGGAAATAATAATTCTGTATATGTTTTATTGAAATCAAATACAGTTGCAGGAAACCCTCCTGTTATTCTTCTAATTTGATTATTGGAAAATCTTGTTATATTGGCTAAAACTATAATTTCATATGAATATCTCCCAATATTATCAATATTTTTAATATCCCTTATTAATTGTTGAATTTTACCATTGTATTTGTTTTTATTTTCATCTTCTTCAAATCCTTCTGTAATCCTATCAACATCCATTGATAGCAATTCATTTAAACTAATCTCTTTAGTTTCATAATTTGTAGCATTGATTCTAAATTTTGATTGGATAAAATAAATTTTCTTATTTTCTATATCTATATAATAAGCATCTATACCTCCATCATAAGGTCCATCAGTTATATAATATTCTCTCTCTTCAAAATCTAAAATTCCAAAAATTACTTTTAAATATAGATGAATAATAGCTCTTGATCTTGCTTGATTTCTACCTTCAATATCATTGCTATTGGGATAGTAACGTTTATATTTTTCAGGGGATTCCAAACAAATTCTATCTAGAATATTGATTAATGTTTCGTATTTTTTATTCATAAAATATCTCCTTTGTTTAAATATCATTTAATTCAATATATTTAATAATCTCTTTCAAATACTTCCCCGTATAACTTCCCTCAACCTTAACCACTTCCTCCGGCGCCCCTTGCGCAATAATCCTACCGCCTCCATCGCCGCCTTCGGGCCCTAAATCAACAATATAATCAGCAGTCTTAATTACGTCAAGATTGTGCTCAATAATCACAATCGAGTTGCCTTTGCCTTTCAGACGGCCTATTACATCGAGCAATAAGGCAATATCGGCGAAGTGTAGGCCGGTGGTGGGTTCGTCTAGGATATAGAGGGTGCGGCCGGTGTCGCGTTTGGAGAGTTCGAGGGCGAGTTTGACGCGTTGGGCTTCGCCGCCGGATAGGGTGGTGGCGGATTGGCCGAGGCGGATATAGCCTAAGCCGACGTCCATCAGGGTTTGCAGTTTGCGCGATACGGTGGGCACGGCATCGAAAAATTCGCGGGCTTCGGCAACGGTCATATCGAGTACTTGGCTGATGTTTTTGCCTTTGTATTGCACTTCGAGGGTTTCGCGGTTGTAGCGTTTGCCGTGGCAGACTTCGCAGGGCACATAAACATCGGGCAGGAAGTGCATTTCTACTTTAATCACGCCGTCGCCCTGGCAGGCTTCGCAGCGGCCGCCTTTTACGTTGAACGAGAAGCGGCCGACGTTGTAGCCGCGTTCGCGCGATAGGGGAACGCCGGCGAATAGTTCGCGGATGGGGGTGAACAGGCCGGTGTAGGTGGCGGGATTGGAGCGCGGGGTGCGGCCGATAGGGGATTGGTCGACATTAATCACTTTATCAAGGTGTTCGAGGCCGGTGATGTCGTCGTAGGGTGCGGGGTCTTCGTGGGCGCGGTTGAGTTCGCGGGCGGTGATTTTGGCCAGCGTGTCGTTAATCAGGGTGGATTTACCGCTGCCGGATACGCCGGTGATGCAGGTAATCAGCCCCAGCGGCAGTTCTAGGGTAACGTTTTTCAGATTGTTGCCGCGTGCACCCTTGAGCACAAGCATGCGATCGGGGTTAACGGGGGTTCTTTCAGACGGCACGGCGATGCTTTTTTTGCCGCTGAGGTATTGGCCGGTAATGGATTCGCTGCATTGGGCGACTTTGTCGGGAGTGTCGGCAATCAATACCCGCCCGCCGTGTTCGCCCGCGCCGGGGCCCATATCGACTACAAAATCGGCTTCGCGGATGGCGTCTTCGTCGTGTTCGACCACTATCACGCTGTTGCCTAAGTCGCGCAGGCGTTTGAGGGTGCCGAGTAGGCGGTCGTTGTCGCGTTGGTGCAGACCGATAGAGGGTTCGTCGAGCACATACATCACGCCGGTGAGGCCGCTGCCGATTTGGCTGGCGAGGCGGATACGCTGGGCTTCGCCGCCGGATAGGGTTTCGGCGCTGCGGGAAAGGTTGAGGTAGTCGAGGCCGACATTAATCAGAAAGCCTAGGCGTTCGGTGATTTCTTTGAGGATTTTTTCGGCAATCTGCTGTTTGTTGCCTTCTAATTTTAATGTTTCGAAAAAGCGGTGGGTTTGGGTGAGCGGCCATGCGGAAAGCTCGTGTAGCGGTTGTTGGCCGACATAAACATAACGGGCTTCTTTGCGCAGGCGTGCGCCGCCGCAACTGGGGCAGGCTTGGTGGCTTTGGTATTCGGCCAGTTGTTCGCGCACGGTGGCGGAATCGGTTTCGCGGTAGCGGCGTTCCAAATTGGGAATAATGCCCTCAAAGGCATGGCTGCGGTTAAAAGAGGTACCTTTTTCGGAAAGATAGGCGAAGTCGATTACTTCTTTGCCCGAGCCATGTAAAACGATCTTGCGGATTTTTTCGGGCAGCTCTTCAAATGGGGTGTTGACATCAAATTGATAATGGCGTGCCAGCGATTGAATCATTTGAAAATAAAACTGGTTGCGTTTATCCCAGCCTTTAATGGCACCCGCGGCTAAAGATAATTCGGGATGGGCGACTACGCGCTCGGGGTCGAAAAAGTTCATGCTGCCCAAGCCGTCGCAAGTGGGGCAGGCGCCGACGGGGTTGTTAAACGAAAATAGGCGCGGTTCGAGTTCGGGCAAGCTGTATGAGCAGACGGGGCAGGCAAAGCGGGCGGAAAACCAATGCTCTTTGCCGCTGTCCATTTCCATCGCCAAGGCGCGTTCGCCGCCATGTCGCAGGGCAGTTTCAAAGCTTTCGGCCAAGCGTTGTTTGATGTCGGCTTTCACTTTTACGCGGTCGATAACCACATCAATATTGTGTTTGATGTTTTTTTCGAGTTTGGGCACTTCGTCCAGCTGGTAAACTTCGCCGTCTACGCGCACGCGGGCAAAGCCTTGCGCTTGCAGGTCGGCAAAAAAATCGACAAATTCGCCTTTGCGCTCGCGCACGGACGGCGCCAATATCATCACGCGGGTATCTTCAGGCAATGCCAATACATGATCAACCATTTGCGACACGGTTTGGCTGGCTAAGGGCAGGTTGTGGTCGGGGCAGTAGGGCGTGCCGACGCGGGCATAAAGCAGGCGCAGATAGTCGTGGATTTCGGTAACGGTGCCGACGGTGGATCGGGGGTTGTGGCTGGTGGATTTCTGTTCGATGGAAATGGCGGGCGACAGCCCTTCAATCAGATCGACATCGGGCTTGTCCATCATTTGCAAAAACTGGCGCGCATAGGCAGAAAGGCTTTCCACATAACGGCGCTGGCCTTCGGCATAGAGGGTGTCGAACGCCAGCGAAGATTTGCCACTGCCCGATAATCCGGTAATCACCACCAATTGATGGCGGGGAATATCGAGATCAATGTTTTTGAGATTGTGGGTGCGGGCGCCGCGGACGCGGATGGTATCGTTATTGCTCATATCGGAAGGCCGTCTGAAATAGAATGGAACCGTGTATTATAACATTTTACGGGTTGAAAAGTACCGTATCCGGCCGGTAGGGAATACTTGGGGCTGAAAGGTTTGCTAATAGGGGTTTCGGGAAACGGTTTACGTTATGCCATTGGGCTGACAGGGTATTTTTTCAGACGGCCTGATAATAGGGTTTACCGGATAGGCTAAGGGCGGATGATTATCCGCCCTTTTGAATGTTATTTATCGGGGTTTAAGCCGAAGTGCAGATAGCTGCGCTCGGTTGCGGTGCGCCCGCGCGGGGTGCGCTGTAAAAAACCTTGTTGGATAAGGTAGGGTTCGATAACGTCTTCGATAGTGTCGGTGGATTCGCCAATGGCGGCGGCGATGTTTTCCAAGCCGACCGGGCCGCCGCTGAATTTGAATAATACGGCTTCTAAAAATTTTCTATCCATCACATCCAAACCGACCGAATCGACATCCAACATGCTGAGGGCGGCATCGGCGGTTTCGGCATTAATCACGCCTTGGTTTTTCACTTCGGCATAATCACGTACACGGCGCAACAGGCGGTTGGCAATACGCGGGGTGCCACGGCTGCGGCGGGCGATTTCCAATGCGCCTTCTTCGCCCATATCCAGTTGCAGCAATTGTGCGGAACGGCTGACGATAGTCGCCAAATCATGAGTTTCGTAAAATTCCAAACGCGACACAATGCCGAAGCGGTCGCGCAGCGGGTTGGTGAGCATACCGGCGCGGGTGGTGGCGCCGACCAGTGTAAACGGCGGCAGGTCGATTTTAACGGAACGGGCGGCGGGGCCTTCGCCAATCATAATATCCAGTTGGTAGTCTTCAAGGGCGGGATAGAGAATTTCTTCAACGACGGGGCTGAGACGGTGGATTTCGTCGATAAACAAGACGTCGTGCGGTTCGAGATTGGTGAGCAGGGCGGCTAAATCGCCGGCGCGTTCGAGTACGGGGCCGCTGGTTTGGCGCAGGTTGACGCCCAATTCTTTGGCGATAATGTGTGCCAATGTGGTTTTGCCTAAGCCGGGCGGGCCGAACAGCAGGGTGTGGTCAAGCGCTTCGCCGCGTTTGCGGGCGGCTTCGATAAAGATGGCAAGTTGTTCTTTGGCTTTGGGCTGGCCGATATAGTCGCCGAGTGTTTTCGGGCGCAGGGCGCGTTCAAGCAGCTCTTCCTGTGTGGAAATGCTTTGGGCGGTAATAATGCGCTGCGGTTGGGCGGCGGAGAGGTTATCGGTTTGCAACATGGTTTAACAGCTCGTCGGAAAGTTTGGCCGTCTGAAACGGTGTTCGGGCGGCTTTGGGGATACTGTGTTTATATAATTGATAGCTTGTGCCGTCAACCGATAAAGTATCCGGTTGCCATGCCTTTAGCGGTTGGTGCGTTCTGCCTGCCGCCACATAATATAGTCGCGCAGGGGCGGTGCTGGCGGGTTGATGCAGTGCGGGCAAACGCCGGTAATGTCTTCGTCGTCGTCTTCGATATGCAGGGCGTTGGGGTCGAAGCGTGCTTGTTGTGCGACAGCTTGCGCCAAGGCTTGTGCTTGGACGACATCGAATTCGAATTGGGCTAGGATTTCGTTGAGCAGATTGTTTTCGGCATCGCTGAAACGGCTGCTATGCTCTGCAATCAGGCGGATGTAATCGCCATTGCTTATTTTTTGGTTTAGTAATTCTTGATTCATATAATGAAGCCGTCTGAAACGTGGTGTGTGGTGTGTTCGTGATTGCGATTATAACGCTTTTCAGACGGCCTGAAACAGATTAACTTTCCTGTTTCGGTTCGGGCTGCCCAATGGCTGATATGACGATATTAAAGTTATTTGCAATAGAGACACGATATAAAACATCGTCTCTATATAAATCTTTCTGTATTTCGGCGGTAATATTTTTATTCGATTCATCTAGTGCATTAAAAAAAGTTTGTAGCAATGCCTTGCCAGTTTCATATTCCTCGAAATCGGTTGTGCCGTTAATAGATAAAACCGTTTGTATGGCTGAAAAAATATTGTTTATATTGGCAGCTTTACTTTCCGGTGTTTGCCTGCCGATTTCCGGTTTTACCAATTCAAACCCGATAGCGACAACGGTAACTTGATTGTTTTTATTGGTTCGGATTTGTATGGTGGCAAAATCTCGTTCTATGTTTTCTATTGCCCCGCAATGATTATCGGATAGTGTAGATTTTTGAAGATCGACAGTGCGGCCGTATGATAGCAATGCGGTAGTAATATTTTTCTTTAACTCGGTAGTTGATATGCCTAAGGGTTTGGGGCAAGAAAGTGTTTTTACTTCTTTTTGTGTTGGGTCGGGAGTAGAAGTTGCTTGTTGCTTTGGACTGCAGGCAGTTAAAAGTGTGATGAATAGTAATGCCAATAGCTTAAATTTGTTCACTATATTTCCCTTTTATATTTTATTGGCATAATAGCATGATGGATGTTTAAAACCGTAGATTAAGTTGGATTGGTAGCTATTTTAAAGAGAAAATGTTGTATTTTATGAGCTGTTTGAGCCGTCTGAAACGGTTTTATTTTTATATGGTATGAAACTTTTGATTTTGGTATATATGATATGGCAGAAAATATTCTGCTTCGGTATAGATGGATAATGGTTTCAGCCTATTTTTATTTAATATTCGGATAATTTGGAATGGAAATTTTAACGAAACTCAGCCGTTTTTTCGGTCAAACTTTTGCTTTATGGGCGGCTTTGTTTGCTGCCGTCGCTTTTTTTGCCCCCACTGCTTTTCAATGGGTATTACCGCATATTTCGTTGTTGCTTGGTGTGATTATGTTCGGCATGGGGCTGACGCTGGCACCGGGGGATTTTAAAATTTTGGGGCGGCATCCGAAAGCGGTGCTGATCGGGGTGGTTGCCCAATTTGTGATTATGCCGATAACGGCTTATTTGTTGGCGGTGGCATTTTCACTGCCGGCTGAGATTGCGGTTGGCGTAATTTTGGTGGGAGCGTGTCCGGGCGGCACGTCTTCTAATGTGATTACTTATTTGGCTCGCGGCAATGTGGCGCTTTCTGTGGCGGTAACATCGGTATCGACATTATTGGCTCCTATATTAACGCCGGTGGTGTTTTATTTATTGGCGCATCAATGGTTGGAAATTTCGGCGGGTGCGATGTTTGTGTCTATTTTAAAAATTGTGTTGCTGCCGATTGTGTTGGGTGTGGTGGCGCATACGCTATTGAGAAAGCAAACCGAAGCGGTTGCGGATATTCTGCCGTTGGTGTCGGTGGTGGCGATTGTATTGATTGTTGCTGCGGTTGTCGGGGCGAGTAAAGCGAAAATTGTGGAAAGCGGGCTGATGATTTTCGGGGTGGTGATTTTGCACAATATTATCGGCTATTTATTGGGCTTCTTTACGGCTAAGTTATTCAAGCTGCCTTATGATGCGCAAAAAACGCTGTCGATTGAAGTGGGCATGCAAAATTCGGGCTTGGCAGTAGCATTGGCTTCGGCTTATTTCACGCCTTTAGCTGCCGTACCGGGTGCGGTGTTCAGTGTTTGGCACAATATTTCCGGTTCGCTATTGGCTTCTTATTGGGCGGCTAAAACGGATAAAGTGGAAAATATGAAAGAAACGCATGGTGCTTAGATAGAGTATTTTATTTTTACAGATTGAATAATGAACGATATTGCTTGATATTGGTCTTTATTAGAATTAGAAGGCCGTCTGAACATTTCGGTGTTTCAGACGGCTTTCTGACAATAAAATAATAATATCTAATTATGAATGTGTTGGAGTTGATGGATTATTATTATATTTTTAATTTATTTTAAGCAGGCATTAAGCCAATATTGCTGTTGTGCAGGATTCAGCATTTTATAGAAGCGGTGTTGGATAGATAGTTCGTCAACAGCAAAATCCATGCTGGCCAGATAACGTTTTTCAACATAATCGCGGGTGTCTTCTTTGTTGAAGCGCTCGTCAGATAAGATACGGATAATATCGCGGCGGCGGTTTTTATTAATACGGTCGTCTCGGCGCATGGATTTATCGAGTGCTTTTTTATATTCTTTGCGTATGGAGCTTAGCTCGCTTCTTTGTTTGCGGGTTAAGTTTAAAGGGCGAATATCGCAATTGGGGTAAAAATCGTCTAGACGCGCGGTCATCGGAGCCGCATAAACAGAAGCCGCACCCAAGCAGAATATACAGCTACCGACCGTGATGGTTTGCACCATACGGTTGAATGTTATTGTGATAAGCATATTGTTTTCCCAAGTTTCAATATTTGCAAAATATAACGGATATGTATGTGAAACGCGGTATAATCGTAGTTAACTTTCGTTAATGACAATGAAGTTTTATTTAAAAAGCGATTTTATATCATGGTATTGTAGTAGATATATTGTGAAGTTTATTTGCTGCATTATTATTTAAATACTTCAGAAAAGGATAAATTGTGCAACAATTTCGCATCGCTCCCAGTATATTGTCTGCCGATTTTGCCCGTTTGGGTGAGGAAGTAACCAATGTTATTCAGGCGGGTGCCGATCTGATTCACTTTGATGTGATGGATAATCATTATGTGCCGAATTTAACTTTCGGCCCGATGATTTGTGCGGCTTTGAAGCCTTATGCTACGGTGCCGATGGATGTGCATTTGATGGTGGAGCCGGTGGATGATTTGATTGTTTCGTTTGCCAAAGCCGGAGCGGATATTATTACTTTTCACCCCGAAGCAACCCGCCATGTCGACCGCAGTTTGAGCTTGGTGCGCGATTCGGGCTGTAAAGCGGGATTGGTGCTAAATCCGGCAACACCTGTTTATTTGTTGGAACATGTGTTGGATAAATTGGATACGATATTGTTAATGACGGTTAATCCGGGTTTCGGCGGTCAAAGTTTTATTCCGCAGTCTTTGGTAAAAATCCGGCAGGTGCGTGATTTATTGGATATGTATGCGGCTGAAAGCGGTCGTCGGATTTCGTTGAAAGTAGACGGCGGTATTAAAGTAGATAATATTGCCGAAGTGGCTCGCGCGGGCGCGGATACGTTTGTGGCAGGCTCTGCTATTTTCGGCAAACCGGATTATCGGGCGGTGATTGATGCTATGCGTCAAGAATTGGCTGCTTCTTCGAAAGAGTAATGGTTTGGTATTGAATTGAACTATTTTAATTGATTCAAAATCTTAATGAATATTTAGGCCGTCTGAAAAGTTTTCAGACGGCCTGAGTTTTATGGATAAAGCTTTTTAGCCTTTAGCTACCCTGCGCCAGTGATGCAGCAATGGTTCGGTGTAGCCGTTGGGCTGTTCGGTGCCTTTAAATACCAAATCGCAAGCGGCTTGGAAGGCGGGGGAGGTGTCGAAGCGTCCGGTCATGGGCACATACGCCGCATCGCCTTCGTTTTGTTTGTCGACAATGCCGGCCATGCGTTCGAGAGTTTCGCGCACTTGGGCTTCGCTTACAACGCTATGCAATAACCAGTTGGCAATATGTTGGCTGGAAATCCGCAGTGTGGCACGGTCTTCCATCAGGCCGACGTTGTGGATGTCGGGCACTTTGGAACAGCCGACGCCTTGTTCAACCCAGCGAACCACATAGCCGAGAATGCCTTGGCAGTTGTTATCCAATTCTTCCTGAATCTCTGCGGCAGACCAATTGCGATTGGGCGAGAACGGGATGGTCAGCAAATCATCGGTGTAGTCGACAGCGGTTTGCTCAAGCAGTTTTTTCTGTACGTCGAAAACGTTCACTTGATGATAATGCAGGGCATGCAGCGTTGCAGCGGTCGGCGAGGGCACCCAAGCGGTGGTGGCGCCGGATTTCGGATGGTTGATTTTTTGCTTCAACATTTCTGCCATTAAATCCGGCATGGCCCACATGCCTTTGCCGATTTGGGCTTTACCGGGTAGGCCGCATTGCAGGCCGGTTTGTACGTTGTTGGATTCGTATGCCTGAATCCATTTGCTGGATTTCATATCGCCTTTGCGGATAAACGCGCCGCCCTGCATGGAAGTATGCATTTCATCACCGGTACGGTCGAGGAAGCCGGTATTAATAAATACCGTGCGCTCGGCGGCGGCATGAATACAGGCGGCCAAGTTGGCGGAGGTGCGGCGCTCTTCATCCATAATGCCCATTTTCAGGGTGTTGCGGGGCAGTTTGCATAGGTCTTCAAAAGCGGCAAACAGTTCGTTGGCAAAGGCAACTTCTTCGGGGCCGTGCATTTTGGGCTTCACAATATAAACGGAACCGGAACGGCTGTTTTTATTGTCGCGGCGGTCGAGGTCGAAGGGTGCCATTAATGCGGTCATCACGCCGTCGAGAATACCTTCAGGGATTTCGTTGCCGTTTGAATCAAGCACTGCGGGGGTGGTCATCAAATGGCCGACATTGCGGATAAACAGCAGCGAACGGCCGGGCAGTTTGAATGTGCCTTTGCCGTCGGGGCGGGTATATTCGCGGTCGGGATTCAGTTTGCGGGTAAAGGTTTTGCCGCCTTTTTCGACTTCTTCGGTGAGCGTGCCTGCCATCAGGCCGAGCCAGTTGGCATAAACCAGTGCTTTGTCTTCACCGTCGACAGCGGCTACGGAATCTTCGCAGTCCATAATGGTGCTGAGTGCGGCTTCTAAAATAATATCTTTAATACCGGCCGGATCTTGGCTGCCGATAGGGCTGTTTTTATCGATTAAGATATCCAAATGCAGGCCGTTGTGTAGGAACAGCAACGATGTTGGCGCTTCGGCAGAACCATTGTAGCCGACGAATAATTCGGGCGAGGCCAAGCCGCTTTCGCTGCCGTCTTTCAGTTTGGCTTTCAGACGGCCTTCTACTATCTGATAGGCGATAACATCGCGGTGACTGCCGTTGGTGAGCGGAATGCTGTTGTCGAGAAAGTCGCGCGCGAATGCGATAACGGCATCGCCGCGTTTGGGGTTGTAAGCTTTGCCGGGTGCTAAGTCGCCGCTTTGATCGACGGCATCAGTGCCGTAAAGGGCATCATATAGGCTGCCCCAACGTGCATTGGCGGCATTGAGGGCATAACGGGCATTATTAATCGGCACCACCAATTGCGGGCCGGCTTGTTCGGCAACTTCGCGGTCGACGTTTTGGGTGGATATTTTGAAGTCGGCGGGTGCGTCAACCAAATAGCCCAGCTCTTTTAAAAATGCCTGATAGGCGGCTTCGTCTTTTACCGGGCCGGGGTTTTGTTCGTGCCATTGGTCTATTTTTAATTGGATTCGGTCGCGTTTGTCGAGTAATTCGCGGTTGCGGGGGGCGAATGTTTGCACCAATTCGGTAAAGCCTTGCCAAAATTCGGCAGATTGAACTTTCGGGTGTTTGGGCAATACTTGGGTTTCGATGAATTGGTAGAGATGGTTGTCCACCTGCAAGCCGGCGGCACGGGTGTAATCATATGCCATGTTGATTTCTCCTAAAGCTGTTTTTTTCTCATAAATGCTTTGCTGTATAGACTTGGACAAAGCCAGAGTGAAAATACCATTAATTTGGGGAATAATCCATAGCTTAAGTGCGTCTTTTTTATTAGTGCCTGTATGAAAAAAGGTTTTAATCTTCAATCGGTTTCATGCGACTACATTTTTATTGGTGCAAATTTTAAGAATAAATTGGCCGTTCGGGCGATAAGTTTGCTTTATTGGTATCCGCCACGCCGATTTTGCCTTAATGCTTTTAAAGCGCCTTGGCATTTAGTATGATGCGGCATACTTTTGATGATTGTTTATTATGAATACCCGCCAGATTATTCTCGATACCGAAACCACAGGGCTTTATCCCAATAGCGGCGACCGTTTGGTCGAATTTGCCGGTTTGGAAATGATTAACCGCAAGTTTACCGAAAACTCGCTACACCTTTATGTTCATCCCGAACGCGATATGCCCGCGGAAGCGGCTGCCGTACACGGCATTACCATTGAACAGCTGGAAGAAAAAAACGCACCGGTTTTTGCCAAAGTCGGCCAAGAAATTGCCGACTATCTGCGTGGCGCCGAATTGATTATTCATAATGCCAAGTTCGACGTCGGTTTTCTCGATATGGAATTCCGCCGTATGGGTTTGCCGCCCATAGACGAATTGGGTTGCACCATTACCGACACCTTGGCGATGGCAAGGGAAATGTTTCCGGGGCAGAAGGTTAGCTTGGATGCTTTGTGTAACCGCTTCGATGTGGATCGCAGCAAACGCGTTTATCACGGGGCTTTAATCGACTGCGAATTATTAGGCGAAGTTTATCTTGCCATGACGCGCGGCCAGTTTGATTTAATGGCCGATAGTGGCAGTGAAGAAGCCGAGCAGGTTCATGCGGTTGCCGAGATAAAACGTCCGGCACGTTTGAAAGTGATTCAGGCCGATGAAACCGAATTATCTGCCCATGAAGCTTATTTGGATGCTTTGGATAAAGCCGTTGGCGGTGCATGTTTGTGGCGCGGGGAAGCGGGAGCATGAAACGCAATATCGCTTTGATTCCGGCAGCGGGTGTCGGCGCACGTTTTGGGGCGGGTAAACCAAAACAATATGTTGAAATCAATGGGAAAACCGTGTTGCAGCACACCGTCGATATTTTTACCGCACATCGTGATATTGATTTGACTGCCGTGGTATTGGCGCCGGAAGACCGTTTTTTTCAGACGGCCTCGGAGAAAGTGGTTTTATTGCATTGCGGTGGTACTACACGGGCACAAACCGTGCGTAACGGTATAGACGCTTTATTGGCGCAAGGTTTGGCTCAAGCTGAAGACAATATTTTGGTTCACGATGCCGCACGCTGTTGTTTGCCGTCGGATGCACTGGATAGGTTGCTGAAAGCGGCGGGAAATCGCTCGGAAGGCGGTATTTTGGCGATACCCGTTGCCGATACCTTAAAACAGGCGCAGGCTGATAAACACATTCAAGCCACTGTACCGCGTGCCGGTTTATGGCAGGCACAAACGCCGCAGCTTTTTCAGACGGCCTTATTAAAACGGGCATTGGCAGAAGCCGATTTAAATGCGGTGACCGATGAAGCTTCGGCGGTTGAAATGCTCGGTATTCAGCCGCTATTGGTTGAAGGGGATAGCCGTAATCTGAAGCTGACTTTGCCGCAAGACGAATATATTGTGCGGTTGTTATTGGCGCGCTAATCTTATATTAATATGTTATTAAGAAGTATCTTGATTTTTTAATATTTCAATATTTTTCAGACGGCCTTATTCGATATTTTCCATAATCCAAGTTTTAAATAAGGGGCTGTTGATAATCAGCCTGCCGCCTGCGTCTCTGCTTATCCAGTCATGTCTTTCCATCCGCCTGATTGCGCCCTGCGTGCTGCTGGTGCTGATTGTCGCTACGCCAAGCATAGCGGCGTATTTGCGTCGGTTTTCGCTGCTGTACGGGCTGGTGTAGGGATTGGTTGCAATGTCTCTGATAATCGCCCGTTCAAGCGGTTTCATTTGTTGCCATAAACTCATTTCGTTATGGCTTGCCCTCAATTCTTCTATCCTGCCGGCCGCCGCCGCCGCCAAGCTTGCCGACGGGTTTAATATCATGTCTTGAATGATCGCACGCATATACATGGGCGTATGGTATAGGCGTTCGAATAATGCGTATAAGGCTGTTTTATCTATATTGTTTCCTGTTCTGTTTTGATAAATGTCTGCCAGAAAATCGGTAAAGTCTTTTCCCAGCAGTGGAAAATCCAAAGCATGGGCAAAATGGAAAAACGGTGCTTTATTATCGTTAAACATGGCACGCAGGCCGTTGGTGCTGCTGCCTGTAAAAATGGTTTTGATTTTGTTTTGGTTGACATCCAGCCCTGTTCTGAATGATCTGATTAAGCCGTCTGTATCGGGCAGGCGTGCCAGTTCTTGAATTTCATCCAGTAATAACAGACTGGGTTGGTTGTCTGCGGCTATGAGGTTGAGTAAGTCGGATAATCGGGGGATTTCGGGTTTGTCCGACTCGCGCTCCAAGCCCACGCTCATGATTTCAATTTTGCTGATACTGCTTAAAAAGGTTTTGGTTTTGTTGCCTGTTTGAATATTTTGGGCAAATTGATACAAGGCCGTCTGAAAATCAGTGGCGGGGTTGGTGCTGTCCATGAATGAAAAGTAGAACACATTAAAGCCGTTTTGTTCGGCTAACGGCAATACATCCTGCAATAAAAACTGTGTTTTACCCATACGGCGCGGTGCGAATAAAGTGAAGGCATGGGTAATGCCGTCTTTCAGGCTGTTTATCAGCTTAGAGGCATACTCTCTGCGATGGAAAAATAAAGGGTCTTTCATAATCAGCTGCCTTCAGGTATATGATTTTATATAATATTATACACTTAATGTATAATTATACAAACAATGTATAAAAGTGGATAATGAAGAATAAAAGCCAAGAAATAGTATGATTTTAAATGGTTTTCAGACGGCTTTGTATACCGGTTTGTTTGTTATTATATTGGTGGCTTGGTTTGCAGCTTGTATAAGTTTATCTACTAATAAATCCAACGAATACCAATATTTTATGTTGATTGGATAGTGTTTCCGTAGATAATCTTTAGGCAGATTAATGTAGAAATTTAGGTTTGGGCAGACATAAAAAAACAGCCTTAGAAGGCTGTTTTTTTATGATTTGGTGCGGAAGGAGAGACTCGAACTCTCACACCTTGCGGCGCTGGAACCTAAATCCAGTGCGTCTACCAATTTCGCCACTTCCGCAGAATTTAAAATTTGAAGAAGCGCATTATACCGTAAGTTGTATAAGATGCAATATTGTTTACTTGAAAAATAACATAAAAGACCTATTTAAACCCCGTTGAGGCCGTCTGAATGTTTCAGGCGGCCTCAACGGGGTTTAAAAATAAAGAGAGGAAGCCATGTCTATTTTACTGATTAAAGATTATCTGCAAACCCAAGGAATGCGGTTGCCCGAAGAAGAGGTTAGAATAGCACATTTGGCCGCCCAAACGGTGATGAATGCAGGGCAGGCTGCCATAGAGCATCAAGTGTTGTGGTATGAAAACCATGATATGGCATTGTCTGATCATATTGAGCCGGATTCGGAAAATGAAAAATGGTTAAAACAGGTTTTTATGGCGCTGGATTCCGTATTCAGCCGTGCCGAACCCACTCCGCAAAGTGCGGCGGTTTATTTGCTGATGCCGTCTGAAAAAGAAGGGCGGCCCTCTTTAGTGTCTTTGACTGCACAAGGGCAGGCGCTTGAATCCAAACTGGATGTAACCGAAGAAAACAGTGATTCTTCTTTAGCGGTACGCACTGCCCAAACCGGTTGGTCGAATATTGCCGCCGATATACCTTATTGGCTCAAACAGGAAGCATTGCACGGCGATCATAATCTTCGTTGCAACAGCCAGCTCACTTTACCTGTTGCTACCGAAAACGGCACGGTATTGGGCATTGTGCATGTCGAGTATGCTGAAAAAGACGTATTAGACGATAGTGTGCAAACCGATTGGGTGGCTTTGGCCTTAGCCTTAATTGATCCTTTGAAAGCTTTATTGAAATTAGATTCGCAAGAAAATATACAAGAAGATATAAAAAATGACTAAACCACTCAAATTTGTCGCCTCTTGCCGGTTGCCTACCGAATGGGGTGTATTTACCATGCACGGCTTTGAAGAAGAGAGCGGGCAGGAACATATTGCGTTAACGATGGGGGATATTAACGACGGGCAGGCAGTTTTAGCGCGCGTTCATTCGGAATGTCTTACCGGTGATGCGTTATTTTCTCAAAAATGCGATTGCGGTCCGCAGCTTCAGGCGGCAATGCAGGCCGTGCAAAAAGAGGGGCGCGGCGTGATTGTTTATCTACGTCAAGAAGGGCGCGGTATCGGTTTGATTAATAAGATTCGCGCCTATCATTTGCAAGATAACGGCTTGGATACGGTTGAAGCCAATCTGGCTTTAGGGTTGCCTGTGGATGCCCGTGACTTTACTTTGGCCAAGCATATCCTTGACCATTTAGGCGTGAAAGAAGTGAAATTGCTGACCAATAATCCTGAAAAAATAGAGTCGTTAACCAATGCGGGTATTAATGTGGTTCAACGTATGCCGTTGCAGGTCGGGAAGAATGTGGAAAATCAGCAGTATTTGAGCACAAAGGCGGAAAAACTCGGCCATCTATTTTAAGCATACATAGTGATAAAAAATTAATTTTTTTAAATTTCATATATTTGTTAAAAAAATAGTTTGTGGTGTATAAAAAAGCTTGCATAGCATGGGGAATTTTGGTTTAATCACGTTCTCGTGTTGACAGCGATACGGGTGATTAGCTCAGTTGGTAGAGCGTCTGCCTTACAAGCAGAATGTCGGCGGTTCGACTCCGTCATCACCCACCAAGTTTTCTGTGCGGAGTGGTAGTTCAGTTGGTTAGAATACCGGCCTGTCACGCCGGGGGTCGCGGGTTCGAGCCCCGTCCACTCCGCCAACCTTATTAAAAAAGCATCAATTTTCAGATTGATGCTTTTTTATTTGCTTAATATTTATCAGGCCGTCTGAAACGTTTTCAGACGGCCTGATGTATTTCTATATACAGCTTATACACTTAGTTTTTAATTAGTGATAAATCAATTAAGTTATTCGGTATTGCTTTAACCTAAATCCATTATTTCTGTTGCAAAACGAGTATATTTCTTGAAAAAATATAACTATATTTGTTAATGATGATTGTATTTTAATGTGCATATATTTACAATTGGATGCTAATTGTAAATTAAATGTTACTTTAGGCCGCCAGCCTAAGTTTGGATTACTCACTTGTCAACAAAGGGATATTATGAAAAATATGTCTGCTAAAAATATTGTATTAACTGTAATTTGTTCCGCCGTATTGGCTGCTTGTGGCGGTGGAAGCGGCGGAGGCAGCATCGGTTTAAATAGTGATTTGGTTAATAACGCGATTGCTTCTAGAAAAGTGATTAATGAAATTGAAGCACTTCCTACTGCCGAAAACTTGGCACCTGAGCATATCGCGGCATTACAAAAAGCTTTGAATGATTATCAGCAATTATCTGAGGTACAAAAAGGTAGTGTTCCAAAAGAAAGCATAGATAAATTAAATGGCTTGATAGTGGCTGCACAAGCCTTTAATAATAGCAACAAAAATGATAATAGTAATGATAATAGTATTGGTGGTGTTGATGATATTGTAGATAATAGTCCTTTACCTGCTTTAAACGAGCCATCTCCTGCGCCGACAGCATTTTTAAGCGAGGCGATTAATGGCACTGCGCAACAATTCAACCCTAATATGCAATTGCGTAAGGTCAATAATGAACTGTTGAGCAATCAATCCGTTTTGATTAAAGAAATTGCTGTAAAAGATTCAGGGGAGCCTACGGATCTTTCTAAGCAAGATGCTATTGGTTTGTTGGGATTGACTTTTAGAGATGATTTTGAAAACCCTAATAACTCCCAAAATGATATTGATCGGATTAGTAAAATTAACTCACAAGAAACTATTTCTACTGGAAAAGAGGGCTCAGCTAATATTGATGTAAACCGTGAAGTAGCATACCGACAAGATAAAGATAAAAAGGTTTTAGACCGTAAATGGGATGGTGTTTATGCGGTACGTACTAAAAATGGTATAACCATTGTTTTACGAGATCCATCTGCTATCGGTTGGAAGTATCAAACTTTTGCCCATTATTCTGATGAGGCTAATAATATCCTTGATGCGTATCAAACCATCGGTATTGAAACTCCGTCAGGAGCAATGCCCGCAAGTGGTACGGCGACTTATTCCGGTCTGACAACTGCTTATTTGGCGAATGGTGATAATCGTCGTCAATTAACTGCAGATGTGAAGGCGGTTGCTGATTTTGCGAAGAAAAGCCTGCGTTTTGAAACCAGTCAATCACAATTCCATGAGTTAAAAGATAATGTTCGTGTAACGACTGATGCCAAAGATTTCAATATGAAAGGGTTGGCTGCTTGGCAAGCCAATAGTAATACTTTTAAAGGTAGTGCTAATACGGCTAATGGTATGAGCGGTGAATTGAATGGCAAGTTCTTTGGTGCTTCGGCTGCTGAAATCGGCGGTACTTACGGTTTATCCGGTAATAACCAACAACTGATTGGTGGCTATGGTGCTAAACGCCAATAATATATATTTTAAATAAATAAGTTTAAAATTTAATTGTTTAAAATAAAATGGTAAATAAGCCTGCTGATTTTTCTTTCTTTGAGAATGATTAGCAGGTTTTTATTTATCTCTGAAAATCGCTGAAATAAAAAGTGATGAAAGTTATTCGCCTGACTTTATCGTTTTTATCATTCAAAACATATAGAAAAGGCTGTCTGAAATATTTCAGACAGCCTTGTTTTATCAGGGTGTATCACTATTGTGTTTTCGATATACCAATCATTTTATAAATTCGGGTTTACAATAATTTTTACTGCTGATTCGTTGTTGTGAATCAAAGTTTCAAACCCTTTGGATACCAGCTCATCCAGTTTGATACGTTGGGTAATAAACGGCTCAAGGTTAATGAGGCCGTCTTCAACCAGTTTAATCGTATCACGATGGTTATTGACATAACCGATGGTGCCACGCATATCCAGTTCTTTCATTACCATGCCGTGTACGTTTACCGTAGCTGGATGACTCCATATAGAAACGATAACGATCACACCGGCCGGTTTGGTAAGCTCGACCAAAGAATCCAATACCTTATTCACACTGGTACATTCAAAAGCTACGTCAACACCGCGATCTTCGGTAATTTTCATGATTTCTGCTGCTAAATCCACTTCAGTCGGGTCTAAAATATAATCGGCAACGCCGCTTTCTTTGGCTTTTTCTTTACGCTTGGCACTTAATTCGGTAAGGATAACGGTAATGCCTTTGGCTTTAAGTACGGCAGATAACAGCAATCCGATTGGACCGCCACCGCCGACCAAAGCGATATCCCCTTCTTTGGCACCACTACGTACGAAAGCATGATAACCAACGGCCAACGGTTCGATTAAGGCTGCCTGATCCAGTGGAATTTTATCCGAGATAGGGTGTACCCAACGGCGTTTAACTGCAATTTTTTCAGATAAACCGCCTCCGCGGCCGCCTAATCCGATAAAGTTCATATTTTTGGAAAGATGATAATTGTCGCCGGGTCCGGTGGGAACATCGTCGGCAACAATATAGGGCTCAACAACTACGTGTTGGCCGACTTCAATATCATCTACCCCTTCACCAACGGCATAAACCACGCCTGAAAACTCATGCCCCATAGTGACGGGGGCGGATTCGCCCGAAATAGGATGGGGATGACCGCAGGGCGGAATGAAAATAGGCCCCTCCATAAATTCATGAAGGTCGGTGCCACAGATACCGCACCAAGCGACTTTAATACCGACAGTCCCGGGTTCTACGGTTGGTTCCGGAATGTCTTCAATTCTGATATCACCTTTGTCATAAAAACGTGCTGCTTTCATATTAACCTCCCGGTATTTTGGTTTGAGGAGTGGGTACAGATAGCTTTCTTTAAAACCATTAAAATTTTGTTTATATAAATTAGACAGTAATATATCGATATTGTTTAAATTTATTACGGTCAAAATTGAGTATCTGATAACACTGAAATTTTGATAGGTAGCTTAATTTTATTAAAATAGTAGTAAAATATTTATCTATTTATATTTTATATAAAATAATATTTTTTATTAAAATGATAAGTGATATTTTATTGTTATTAATATGTAAAAAATATTTAAATTGAATGCCGATGTTTTTAAGTATTTATGCGGATTTGATTTTGGTTTTTTAGTAGCAGATTCAATTATTTTTTGTTTGTATAAAAGCAGTCACTAAAGGTACTGGATATAAAGTGTAAAGCCTAAAGCAAAAATTTGAGATTTAACCCAACAGTGGGTACAATCGCTTCCTGTTTTGCTTTAAAAATTGAAGAGAATGATATGAGTCTGATTAGCGAAATCTTGCCCTTATCCCATATTGTGCTGGATTTGGATGTCAGCAGTAAAAAACGTGTTTTCGAACAAGCCGGCCTTTTGTTAGAAAATGAGGCTTCGTTGGCACGTGCCGATGTATTTGATTGTTTGTTTTCCCGTGAAAAATTGGGCACGACCGGACTGGGGCAGGGGGTTGCGATTCCGCATGGCCGCCATGCTTCGGTTAAAAAGGCGGTGGGTGCATTTTTCCGTACCCAAGAGCCTGTGCCTTTCGATGCACCCGACGGTAAACCTGTTTCGCTGATTTTTGTGTTGTTGGTGCCGGAAAATGCCACTAACGAACATTTGGAAGTATTATCTAAGTTGGCAGGTAGATTTTCTCAAAAAGCCGTACGCGATGCTTTAATGGCAGCCTCTTCTGCAGAAGAAGTACAACGGCTGTTAAGTGAAGAATAACCATGCCCAGTGTTTCAGTACGCCGTCTTTATCAGGATAACCAGCGTAAATTGCAGCTGGGTTGGGCAGCCGGTACCGCCGGTGCTGATAACCGTATTGATGTAAAGGCCGACAAACCCATTTTGGCGTTGGTCGGCCATTTGAATTTCATCCATCCCAATCAAGTGCAGGTATTGGGCGTGGCTGAGGTGGAGTATCTCCAGCGTATGGAGGCAGGGGAAACTGCCGTTGGGTTTGATGCGCTTTTTGACTTACCTATGGCGTTGGCGATTGTAGCCAATGATTTACCGGTACCCCCTGTTTTACGCGACTATTGCCATACCAATAATGTTCCACTATTGGTTTCAAAACGGGAAAGCCCGTATCTGATGGATGTATTGCGGATTTATCTGCAAAGAGTATTGGCTGTTTCTACGGTAAAACACGGTGTGTTTCTCGATGTGTTTGAAATCGGTGTGTTAATTACCGGTGAGTCTGGCTTGGGTAAAAGCGAATTGGCCTTGGAATTGATTTCACGCGGACACAGTTTGATTGCCGATGATGCGGTAGAGCTATACCGCACCGGGCCGGAAACTTTAGATGGCCGCTGCCCGCCGATGTTACGTGATTTCCTTGAAGTGCGGGGATTAGGCGTGCTCAATATCCGCCATATTTTTGGTGAAACCTCTATCAGGCCGAAAAAAATATTACAATTGATTATTAATTTGGTTCCGGCGGATGATGAATATATGAAACGGCTTGATCGGTTGAGTATCCGCACCGAAACCGAATCTATTTTAGATGTGAATGTGCGTTCGGTAACGCTACCTGTGGCGATTGGTCGCAACTTGGCGGTATTGGTAGAGGCGGCCGTGCGTAATTATATTTTGCAGCTACGCGGAAAAGACAGCACCAAAGAGTTTTTAGAGCGCCACCAAACTATGTTGAAAGAAGACGAAAGCAATCATGAAAATAGTGTTGATTAGCGGGCTTTCTGGCTCGGGAAAGTCTGTTGCGCTCAAACTTTTGGAAGACTTGGGTTATTATTGTGTCGATAATCTGCCTATCAGCCTGCTGCCCAGATTAGTGCAATATCACAATGAAAATAGTGGTAATAAGCAGTTGGGCATCAGTATTGATATCCGTTCCCGCATTGATATTAAAGAGGCGCAACATGAGCTTCAACTGTTGCGTGATCAAGGCCATAACGTCGAAATCCTTTTTTTGGAGGCAGAGGAAAGTGTTTTGATACGTCGTTTTTCCGAAACACGTCGCAGCCATCCGCTTTCAGGCCAAACTTTTACACTTTTGGAAAGTTTACAAAAAGAAATCGAATGGCTGTTTCCTTTGAGAGAATTGGCCTATTGTATCGATACATCTAAAATGAATGCCCAGCAGCTGCGTTATACCGTACAAAAATGGCTGAAACTCGAGCGTAAGGGCTTGTTGGTGATTTTGGAGTCGTTTGGCTTTAAATACGGTGTGCCGACCAATGTAGATTTTTTATTTGATATGCGTAGCCTGCCCAATCCATATTACGATACCGAATTACGCCCTTACTGCGGCATGGATAAACCTATTCAAGATTATTTGGGGGCACAGCCGGAAGTTGGGGAAATGATTGATGATATTAGCGGTTTTATGAACCGTTGGCTGCCGCGAATGCAGGTAGAGGGCAAAAGTTATGTAACCATTGGGATAGGTTGTACCGGCGGGCAGCACCGTTCGGTTTATGTTGTCGAGACTTTGGCGGAACGTTTAAAAGGGCAATACGAATTACTGGTTCGTCACCGCCAGCTGACACGGATTTGACAGTGTGTTTTCAGACGGCCTGTTGCCGTATAAATTAAGGAGGCCGTCTGAAAAAAATGAAGAAATTAAAGCTAAATACAATATGTTATAATCCCAACAATACGACAGGCAGCCGTTATCGGCTGCCTGATTCGTTACTTTATTATGAGTGCTGCCGTTGTTTTCAGACGGCCTTCTATCTTTTGAAATTTTAAAGGGAATAAATATGGCCATACAATGGTTTCCCGGCCACATGAATAAGGCAAAAAAAGCCATTGCCGAGCGTATTAAAAGTATTGATATGGTGGTAGAAATGTTGGATGCCCGATTGCCGGCATCCAGTGAAAACCCGCTGCTGGCACAGCTTTCCCGGGGCAAGCCGAAATTGAAGATTCTCAATAAACAAGACCTTGCCGATTCGGAGCGAACAGCGGTTTGGCTGGCATACTATAACAATCTGCCGGATACGCAGGCCATTGCGCTGGATTCTTCCGAAACGGCGGCCACGGCAAAAATTACCCGCGCCTGCCGTGCCATGATGCCGAATCGCGGCGGGATTGATAAACCGTTGCGCGTTTTGATTTGCGGTATTCCGAATGTCGGTAAATCGACATTGATTAACGGCATGACCGGGAAAAAATCGGCTAAAACCGGTAATGAACCGGGGATTACCAAAGCCGAGCAGCGTTTGTTTTTGGCGGACGACTTCTGGCTCTATGATACGCCGGGTATGTTGTGGCCGAAAATTATTGTGGAAGAGGGCGGTTATAATTTGGCAGCCAGCGGTGCCGTCGGCAGGAATGCGTTGGATGAGGAAGAAGTAGCATTGGAATTGCTGGATTATTTGCGCCGCCATTATCTTCCTTTATTGCAAGCCCGTTATCAGGCCGATAAAGATGCTTCCAGCCATTGGAACGATAATGAATGGCTGGAATGGGTGGCCAAAAAACGCGGAACTATTTTAAGCGGCGGGCGTATTAATTATCAGAAAGCCGCTGAAAATGTGTTAACCGATTTTCGTGACGGCCAAATCGGTAGGATTACACTGGAAACACCGAATCAATGGGAAGCGTGGCTTAAAAAAGCCCGCCAGAAAGAAGCCGAGTTAAAAGCGCTGCGCGAAGCGCGTAAAGCTGAAAGAAAAGGGCATAGGCCGTCTGAAAATGAAAAATAGGCCGTCTGAAACCTTATTGCACACGATTTAAATCATGACTGAAAAAATCCTACCTGATGCACTGATTGAAGCCGCACTGTTAACGCAAACCGAACCGTTGAGTGAGAAAACCATGCGTGAATTGTGTGTGCCACCTTTGTCACAAGATAAGCTGATTGATGTGTTGGCCACTTTGAAAACCCGCTGGCAAAATCGAGCCTTGCAATTAGTGCATACCCATGAAGGTTGGCGTTTTCAAATTGCGCAAGCGGCATTTGAACGGCTTGGCAGTCTGCAAGAGCAGCGTGCGCCGCGTTATTCGCGGGCGGTAATGGAAACCTTGGCGATTATTGCGTATCAGCAGCCGGTTACGCGCGGTGATATTGAAGGCATTCGCGGGGTGGCGGTATCACAAAATGTGATGCAGACCCTGCAAGACAGGGGCTGGATTGAAGTTATCGGCCATCGCGATTCGATAGGCCGCCCGGCATTATGGGCGACTACTTCGGTATTTTTAAGTGATTTGCAGTTGGAAAGTTTGGAATCACTGCCGCCGTTAACGGAATTGGGCGAACTGGTTTTACCCGAGATTGCGGCGGAACGTGTCAGCCAAGATGAAACTACGGAAGTACAAGTTGAAGAGGTTGAGCCTCAAGAAAATTCTTTGTCATAACAAATATTCGTTTCAGACGGCCTTAATGGTTTTTGGGGGTTATTTCCAGATTTGGTTATGGCTTTGCAAATAACGCGAATCTTCAAAAGTCACCAGCCATTGCGGTTTCAAGGCGACAAAAATAGCGGTGAAAATACCGTTTAAAAAGGCTTCGCCCCATGAGAGCAGAAAGAAAACCGGAAAAGCGGATGTCCACAATACTTCATGGGTGAAAGCATCAACCGTTTCCAATAATAAAACCATACATAAGCCGGTGAGCAGCATACCTGCCGCGGCAGCAAGAAAACCGTTTAAAAAGATATAAATAAACAGGTTGGCGGGTAGGCGGGCTGCGATACGGCGGAATAAGATATTGATGGCAACGGCGGGCAGCAATAGAAAAAGTGCATTCAGCCCTAATGACATCAGATTGCCCGTGCCGTTAAAGCCGATATAGGGAATCAGCAGTAGCGTGCCCAACCATAAAGCGGCCGGTGCGCCCAGCATCAACACCACCAAATTAATGCCGATTAAGTGATAGCTCATGCCCGCCAGTTGGCCGCCACCTATTCCGGCATTGAGATACCATAATGCCGTTAGGCTGAACGCCGATACCACAACAGCGATGGGATTATGCGCTGCTGTTGTAAAGGCGGATTTCGCGGTAAACGCCAATATGCCTATCCACAATAATAAAGCCGCGATAAGCAAGATGGGATTGAACCACTCGGCTAAAAAATTCATTAATATCCGATAAATTGATTTCAGACGGCCTGATTATATCGTAAAGCCATTCCGATAACGATAAGGGTTGATGACCGTATGATGATGCCGGTATTCATTGCGAACGTAAATGCTTAAATTGGCTCTATCTTGAATATAATAAGCTTATAAAAACCGACGGTATTCAGCCCGTCTGAAAAGGAATAAACATGCCAAATATCCGTATCACCCCCGTAGGCGCTTTTAGCGATAACTATATATGGGTTGTCATATATGAGAATCAGGCTGTCTGTATCGACCCCGGTGAAGCCGCGCCCGTATTGCATTTTCTCAAAGAACACGGTTTAACCTTAACGCAAATTTGGGTAACCCATCACCATCGCGACCACACGGGTGGTATTGCCGAACTTAAACAGGTTTTTCCGGAATGCAAAGTTTATGGCAACCGCGATATTAAAGAGGCGGATGAATATGTTCGCGACGGCAGTATTTTAACTTTCGGCGGTTATGATGCCGAAGTATGGGAAACCCCCGGCCATACCGATACCCATATCGGCTACCTGCTCAAACTTTCAGACGGCCTGCATGTTTTTTGCGGCGATACCTTATTTTCCGCCGGTTGCGGCCGTGTATTCACCGGTACGGCAGAGCAGATGTTTACCTCTCTACAACGCTATAACAGTCTGCCGCCGGAAACCCTGTTTTATCCCGCGCACGAATATACGGCATCCAATCTACGTTTTGCCACCCGTGTCGAGCCGGGCAATAGCGATATTGCCGCCGCCCTTGCCGAAGCCGAAAATACGCCGACCCTGCCCGTTACCTTGGCGCATGAAAGAAAAGTCAACCCTTTCTTAAGAACCGACAAAGCGGCTATTGTTTCGAATGTAGCGGATTGGTGCGGACAGCCCTTAAACAGCGAGCTGGAAGTATTTGCCGCGATGAGGGAAATGAAAAATAACAGTTGAATACAAATATTCGGCTGCAAGGCTATCTGTATAAAATGACGATAATATCCGGATTGGGAATAATATAAGAACGGATTTACGGCATGGCGCCGGCTTGCGTTATAATCGGCCCCAGATTGATTCAATTTTTGAAACGGCTTACGGAATAATAATGACTATTCAGCAAAATCCACCCCCCCGATTCAGAGACTCTTTTGCTCAAAACAGCATTTACCTGCTGCCCAATTCGTTTACGTTGGCCGCTTTGTTTTCGGCATTTTTTGCCATCACGCAGGCCATGCACGGGAATTATGAAACGGCAGCCATTGCTGTTTTTATTTCGATGCTGCTAGATGGCATGGACGGCCGGATTGCCCGTTGGACCAATAGTCAGAGTGCTTTCGGCGAACAGCTTGACAGCCTTGCCGATATGGTCAGCTTCGGGGTTGCTCCGGCTTTGATTGCCTATAAATGGCAATTGTGGCAGTTTGGTAAATTCGGTTATTCGGTGGCTTTTATTTATTGCGCCTGCGCCGCTTTGCGTTTGGCCTTGTTTAATACTTTAATCGGCAAAGTTGATAAACGTTGGTTTATCGGTATTCCCAGTCCGACGGCAGCCGCTTTGATTGTCGGTATGATTTGGGTGAATCACAGCTATGGGGAAATTCCTTTTGCCTCTTGGATCTGCTTGATTATTACTTTGTTTGCAGGGCTTTCGATGGTGGTTCAGATTCCATTCTGGAGTTTTAAAGAAGTCAATGTGCGCCAAAAAGTACCGTTTTATACCATGATTATGTTTATGTTGGTTTTAGCAGTCGTAACTTTGGAGCCTTCATTGGCATTATTTTTATTTTTCTTGGCATACAGTCTCTCGGGCTATGTGATGTATCTATGGAAATGCTTGAAAAAACGCCGGAATACACAGGCCGTCTGAAAATGATGGCAGATAAATACAACTAGCCGATTCGTGTTACGGCACCTAAAGAAGAATACTTATGTTAGATATTCAATTGATTATCGTCATGCTTGCGGTAGGTAGTTTTGCCGGTTTTATCGCAGGGTTGCTCGGCATCGGCGGCGGTATGATTGTTGTGCCGGTGATGCTGTGGGTTTTGCAGTTCCAAGGTTTGGATCAGATGGCTCATGCTCAGCATTTGGCCGTGGGTACTTCATTTGCCGTTATGGTCTTTACCACTTTTTCGAGTTTGATGGCGCAAAAACGTAAAGGTTTTGTTGATTGGCAAGTGGTCATCCATATGGCGCCCGGCATGATTGTGGGTGCTTTGGTCGGTTCGTCTGTGGCTAAATATATTCCGAATAAAAGTTTACAGATTTTCTTTATTGTTTTTGCTGTTTTTATGGCTGTGAAAACCTTATTGGATATGAAACCGAAATCAAAGCCACAGCCACAATCATCAAGAGGCTTACCGGGAAAGGTTGGTTTAAGCGGAACAGGTATTTTGTTTGGTGTGATATCGAGTTTGGTCGGTATTGCGGGTGGTTCTTTATCGGTACCGTTTTTAATGTATTGTAATGTACCGGTTCATAAAGCAGTCGGTACTTCAGCCGGGTTGGCATGGCCGATAGCGCTGTCTGGTGCCTTGGGGTATCTTTACTCCGGCTGGAATGTCAGTGGATTGCCGGCAGGGACTTTGGGTTTTTGGTATCTTCCAGCCGTAGCTATTTTGAGCGCTGCAACAGTTATTTTCGCACCTATTGGTGTAAAAGCTGCCCATAAACTGCCACCAGCCAAACTTAAATTGGCATTTGCCATATTGCTATTGGCGATTGCTTTAAGAATGCTGCTTAAAATTATTTAATCATAAAATTATTGCTGTCCTGGTTCAATCATAGCCATGCTGGTTTGATTGTGTTTGGCGGTGTCTTATTATTCAGACGGCCTTTGGCTAATGTTGAATGGCTGACTGAATCTTGATTTTTTCAAATACAGGGTTGCTTTAAAGTTATTGATATTCAGGGAAGTTTTTTGAATAGCAATATTCATTTGAAATGTTATGTATTGTATTTGAAACCAAAATAAAAAAATAATATCTATATTTCGTAAACCAACACGATTATGAACATTATTCGGCTCGGTTGAGTCGGCTTTTTTAAGCTATATATTGACTATAAAAAGATATATTTTCATTGATGAGGAAAACTATGCCCAGCAAACCGATAACTCGAGCGCTCACCATTGCCGGTTCGGATTCCGGTGGTGGTGCCGGCATTCAAGCCGATTTGAAAACATTTGGTGCACTTGGTGCATACGGTGCTAGTGTAATTACTGCTGTTACCGCTCAAAATACGCAGGGCGTGCAGGCCGTGCATACGGTTCCGCCTGAAATTATAGCGGCACAATGCGAGTCGGTATTTTCGGATATCCGTATTGATGCAGTTAAAATCGGTATGTTGCCCAATGTCGAAACCATAAAAACCGTTGCTGCCGCATTGCGTAAATACAATAATGGTTTTTTGGTTTTAGACCCTGTCTTGGTGGCAACATCAGGTGATAGCTTAGCCTTGGAGGATACCGTTGCCGTAATGTGTGAAGAGCTTTTGCCCTTAGCCGATGTGATTACTCCTAATCTTGATGAATTGGCAAAGTTGACAGGCAATGCACTGGCAAAAAATGAAGAGGAAATGCTGTCTCAAGGTAGACAGTTAATGGAAAAAGGTGCAGAAGCAGTTCTCTTGAAAGGCGGTCACTGGGTAGATAGCAAAGAGGCCAGTGATTGGTTATTGGCAGATGACCAGGATCCGCAATGCTTCCGCAGCAGTCGTGTTGACACCATAAATACACATGGAACGGGCTGTACACTTGCCGCCGCTATTGCTGCTTTACGCCCGCAACGCACCAGCTTGAATACAGCAGTGGCTGCCGCTAAAACATATTTACATGGGGCAATAGAGGCGGGCGCAGGTTGGCGGGTCGGTAAAGGCTCGGGGCCGTTGGCACATTTTTGGCGGCACTACCGAGATTAATTAGATTATATGAAATTATTGCATTCTACCTGCTTTATATAAGAATAAAAAATTCATACAATAATAAACATTCTTTATCAAAATAAGGCTTGTAATAAATGTCTAATGCCATTATATTGCTTTAATCCGATATTAATGACAACAATAATGAAAGGAGACGATAATGCAACATCGCAGACGTCAAACTATTTTTCAGGCAGCGAAACGGGCATTTAACGCCCCAAAACCTGATGATAGTAATCATGCAAATGGCAAAGGTGCCTAATGCTTAAAGCTATTTAATTGCTTTTTTTATGTTTGGAAATTTAAGCCGTCTGGATTCAGACGGCTTTTTTGCGTCTTTAAAGTTATAACAAGCTTCGTGGCTTTATAACTGATATTAGCTATTGATTGACGAGCCGTCTGAAATCTTTCAGACGGCCTTTTATATTGTCATTTTAATAGTGGTTTAAGATTTCTTATTAGGAAATGAATGTTAAATAAAATCGGTATTTATCAAATTCCAGTCGTTCCATACAATACGCACATCAACAAAGCAGACAGTAGTTTAAAACTTTTTCCTAACTATCAACCTAAATTAAAAATACATCATAAGGACAATTATCATGAAAAAAACAATGCTTACTTTCGCCGCTTTAGCTACTTTAGCCACTTCTTTTGCTTCTGCCCGTGGTGCTCATTTGCCGGCTTACAATCATGCCAATAATTCAGGTGAAATTACTGGATTGCAAGCTGTTCAATATGACGGTATGAAACGAGCAGGTAAAAATGATGATAGCATTAAATTCAGTTTTCCCGGTAGCAGCGAGGTTGCCGTAGATGATGGTTATCAATTTTTAGGCCGTACCGAAAGACGTAACTAAGAAATTTAAAGATTTACATATAAGATGATAAATAGACCGTCTGAAAGGTTTCAGACGGTCTGTTTTCTATGGGATAAAAAGAAGGTGTTTTAGAGACTGATTGGATTTACAAACCTAATTGGGTTTTCATCCAACGCAGATAGGGAATAAAGCCTCTGCTTATAGGTTGCATAATGATTTGCGGGCAGTCATAGCTATGGTTTTGCACAATTATTTTTTCAATAGCTTTATAGTGGCAGCGTGCGGTTTTAATAACGATACGGATTTCTTCATCGCGACACAAGCTGCCTTCCCATATATATTGGCTGAAAATAGATTCATATTGCACACATGCGGCCAGTTGCTGTGCCAGTAATAAACCGCCGATACGCTCTGCTTCTTCGCGGGTCGGTGTGGTTGTGGTAACGATAACGGGTTTGAATTGCGGCATTTCAGACGGCCTTGTGTTATTTAAAGTTTAATACGGGCCAGCCTTTTTCTTCGGCTTCCCGTTGCAAGGTTTCATCGGGGTTGACGGCAACGGGGTCGCTAACGATACGCAGCAAAGGCAAATCGTTTTTAGAATCGCTGTAAAAATAAATTTTGCCATAGCTTTCTTGCGTTTCACCGCGTGCTGCCAGCCATTCGTTTAGGCGGGTGATTTTGCCTTCTTTCAGACTGGGGGTGCCGATGTAGTTGCCGGTGTAGTTGCCGTCGGCATCGGTTTCCAGTTGCGTGCCGATAATGTTTTTAATGCCGAACAAATGACAAATCGGGGTGATGATAAATTCGTTGGTAGAAGAAATGACCAATAGTTCGTCGCCGGCATTGCGGTGGCTTTGTACCAACATTTTTGCCATCGGGGAAATATGTGGGCTGATGAATTTTTCGGTAAATTCTTGGTGCATGGCGGCCAGCTCTCTACGGTTGAAGCGGCTTAAAGGCTCAAGGTGGAATTTGAGAAACTCATCGATATCCAAGCAGCCGTTTTGATAATCGCGGTAAAATTTATCATTTTGTTTGCGGGTATATTCAATATCAACCACGCCTTTTTCCATTAGGTATTGCGGCCATGAATGATCGGAATCGGTATTGATGAGGGTGTTGTCTAAATCGAAGATAGCAAGGTTTTTCATTCTGTTTCCTGTTGTTTCAGCAATTCGCGCAAAAGGGGCAGGGTAATGCGTTTGCCCATAGATACAGCGTAATGATCGAGGCGGTCGAGCATTTTTATGAGGCTGTTTATATCGCGCCGCCAATGGTTGAGCAGATAGCGGAAGATTTCCGGTGTGATAACTAACTGGCGTGCGGCAGCCATGCTGACTAATGCATCTATTTTTTCTTCGTCGCTCAAAGGTTTGACATCATAAATCAGACAGTAGCCCACCCGTGTGCGTAAATCTTCCCGAATGGCAAGTTGTTGCGGCGGCACATCGGCACTCAGTAATAAAAAGCCGTGATTGCTGTTTCGGAAACGGTTGAATAAGGCGAATAAGAGGGCTTGGTCGTTATCACTGAGTTTGTCGATTTGATCGACGGCCACATATTCGGCATCGAGAATTTGTTCGGAAAGCGGTGTTTGCGGTGCATCGATATATACGGCTTTTTTACCGGCCGCTACGGCTTGTGCCACCCATGCTTTTAATAAATGGCTTTTACCCGATCCTTCATACCCCCAAACGTAAAGAAATTGCCCGTGTTGCTGTTGCAAAACGTGCAAAAGTTCGGCATTGGCCGTGCCTAAGAATTTATCAAACGAAGGATAATCCTGAGTGGCAAAATCAAAAATAAGCTGGTTCACGGAATTAGGCTGTTTTAATGTCTTTCAGACGGCACATTGTACGTTGTTTCGGCAAAGCGTATCAAGCCGCACCGCCGGCTGTTTGTTTGGTAGAATGCAGGCTTTTACTTAAAATAACGGCCTAATAAAATACAAGGGAAACCAATCGGGTCTTAAAACATTCAAACTCACGCTATCATGCCGTTTATATCTTTTCAGACGGCCTTTGCCCACTTATACGGAAGCTTACGCTAATGGAATTTTTTTCTGCCATTATTGATTTTATCTTGCATATTGATCAGCATCTTACCGAACTTTCTTCTCAATACGGTGTATGGATTTATGCTATTTTGTTTCTAATTATTTTTTGTGAAACCGGTTTGGTGGTAACGCCTTTTTTACCGGGTGATTCCTTGTTGTTTGCGTCCGGTGGTATTGCCGCTATCGGTGAAATGAATATTCATGTGATGGTTTTATTGCTGATCTTGGCTGCGGTTGTTGGTGATGCGGTTAACTTTTTAATTGGTAAATATTTTGGTGCCAAACTTTTTGCCAATCCGGATTCTAAAATTTTTAAACGCCGCTATTTGGATAAAACCCATCAGTTTTATGAAAAATACGGTGGCAAAACCATTATTATCGCCCGCTTTGTGCCGATTGTGCGTACGTTTGCGCCTTTTGTAGCCGGTATGGCCAATATGCACTATGGTCGGTTTATCCGCTTTAATATTATTGGTGCGGTATTGTGGGTGGTGTTGTTTTCTTATGCCGGTTATTTTTTCGCCAATATTCCGGTGGTGAAAAATAATCTTGGTTTGGTGCTCGGTGCCATTATTGTGATTTCGGTATTGCCCGGCGTTATTGAGGTTATCCGTGCCAAACGTGCGGGCAAGCGTGAATCGGGTAACTAACTTAATTATTAAATGTGAGGAGGCCGTCTGAAAACTTTTCAGACGGCTTTCTTTATACATCAATCTTATTTAATTGCTTTTAGTTGCTTGATCTTCTAAAAGCCGTTCATATTGAAGCGCATATTCGGGTTGCCCCAATCCGGCTAAGACATGCAGATGTGCTGCTGCCGATTTGGCAAGGCTGTCTAAAGTGTAGCCGCCTTCCAAAACGGATACAATCCGACCTTTGCAACTTGATGCTGTTTGAATAATTTTATCGGTCAGCCAAGCATAATCGGCTTCGTTCAAATTCATACGGCCGGTTTCATCGTGTTCATGGCCGTCAAAACCCGCAGAAAGTAAAATCAATTCGGGTTTAAATGCTTTGAGTTTGGGCAGCCAATGCGTACGGATGGCTTCACGGAAAACGCTACTGCCGGTTTGTGACAGAAACGGAATATTGACGCAATAGGCATCATCGCCATCGCAGCATTGAGGTGGAAATGGGTATAAATCTTGCTGGTAGCAGTTTAAAAACAATACCCGTGGGTCGTCTTTAAAAATTTCTGCCGTACCGTCGCCATAATGGACATCGAAATCAATTACGGCAACCCGTTGTAGACGAAAACGTGAAATGGCGTGCATTGCGCCTACTGCCACATTGTTCAGCAGACAAAAACCACCGGCCTTGTCGCTTTGCGCATGATGACCGGGCGGGCGGACGGCGCAAAAAGCATGAAAAGCGTCTTTTTTCATGACCATATCCACAGCCTTGACCACCGCTCCGGCGGCATAACGGGCGGAAAGTAATGATTGGTTGCCCATAACCGTATCGTCGTCTAAACGGTAGATTTTACCTTTGCGCGGTTGTACGGATTCAAGGAAATGGAGATATTTACGGGGGTGTACCAAAGCCAATCTGCTATCTTCTATTTCAGGAGCTTTAATTTTTTGCAAGGTTTTCCAGATACCTTGTTTTTTTAACTCTTTTTCAATGGCTGGAATCCGTTGCGGCGATTCGGGATGTGAAATATCTATTGAGCTTTCTGTAAAAATAGGGTGGCTTATCCAGATGGGTTTGGCCTGTTTGCCGATAAAGTGGCGTAATCTCGAACGCATATACCGTATTATTCTGTTCATAAACGTTTTTCCGCAAATCATTGTTTTACAATATATAGATAGTATTTTTCAGACGGCCTTGTTATAAATATGGCACATGGTGGGCGGAAACTGCTTGGAAAAATCTGCACCGCCCTTTAGAATAGCTTATTTCCGACGGCAATCCAAACAGTTTGCCCCGATCATTATATAAGGAATGGACAATATGATTGATTTTGCTTATGCCGCCGATGCCGCAGCCCAACCCAATATATTCGTAAAATTTGCCCCGTTGGTGCTGATTCTGGTGGTGTTTTATTTTTTAATTATGCGACCCCAGCAAAAAAAATTCAAAGCCCATCAAGCGATGATTGCTGAGTTGAAACGTGGCGATAAAGTGTTGTTGTCATCAGGCTTCAAAGGTACGATTAATAAAGTAGGCGAGCAGTTTTTTACTGTGGAAATCGCCCGCAATGTAGAAGTTGAAGTCGAACGCAACGCTATTGCCAGCAAAGTTGAATAATTATTTCTACCCTTAAGAGCCGCTGCATCTCTGCCGCGGCTGTTTGTCTTTATACAGTAAGTGAAGGTTTACCATGAACCGCTATCCGCTTTGGAAATACCTGCTGATTGCTTTCACCATTATTTTAGGCATTATTTATACATTGCCTAATTTATTTGGTGAAACACCTGCCGTACAGGTATCCACCAACCGACAATCCATTGTTATCAACGATCAAACCCAGGCCCGTGTGGCCGAAGCCCTTCAGACGGCTAAGATTCCGACTGACGGTATGTTTATTGTCGATAATTCTTTAAAAATCCGTTTCAAAGATACCGAAACGCAATTAAAAGCCCGTGATGTGGTAGAAAACGCCTTAGGTGAAGGCTATATTACCGCACTTAACCTTTTGGCCGACAGTCCGACATGGATGGCTAAAATCAATGCCAATCCGATGTTTTTGGGCTTGGACTTGCGTGGCGGGGTACATTTCACCATGCAGGTGGATATGGAAGCGGCAATTCAGAAAACATTCGAGCGTTATTCAGGCGATATCCGCCGCGAGCTACGTCGCCAGAAAATCCGTAGCGGAACTATCCGCCGTACGCAAAACAGCTTGACCGTCCCGTTCCGTGAAGCGGCAGACTTGGAAAAAGCATTACCCAAACTACGTGACTTTTTCCCCGAGGCAACGTTAACGCCGCAGGGTAATAATTTGGTGCTGACGCTTTCCCAGCAATTGCTTGACCAAGTACGCAGCGATGCATTGAAACAAAACATCACCACCTTGCATAACCGTGTCAACGAATTGGGCGTGGCCGAACCGGTTATTCAACAGTCAGGTTCCGAGCGCATTGTGGTGCAATTACCCGGTGTGCAGGATACCGCTAAGGCCAAAGACATTATCGGCCGTACTGCGACTTTGGAAGTGCGTATGGTATCCGATGATGTTTCACTGATTCAGGCGGCCTTAGTCGGTAACGTACCGGATGGTTATGACCTGCTTTATACTGCAGGTGAGATGCCGCAGCCGACTTTGGTCAACAAACAAGTCGAGCTGACAGGTGACAATATCAATGATGCCCAGCCCGGTTTTGACGAACAGGGTGCGCCCTCTGTCAATATTAATTTGGACAGTACCGGTGGTAGCATCTTTGCCGATCTGACATCGCAAAATGTCGGCAAACGTATGGCAATGGTATTAATCGACCAAGGTAAAGCGGAAGTGGTGACCGCACCGGTTATCCGTTCGGCCATTACCGGCGGTCGCGTACAGATTTCAGGCAGCATGTCGACCGCTGAAGCCAATGATACATCGTTATTATTGCGTGCCGGTTCACTGGCTGCTCCGATGGAAATTATTGAAGAACGGACTATCGGCCCGTCTTTAGGTAAAGAGAATATTGAAAAAGGCTTTAATTCCACTTTATGGGGTTTCGCTGTCGTTGCCTTGTTTATGGTGTTTTACTACCGTTTAATGGGCGTGTTCTCTACTATTGCCTTGAGTACCAATATCTTATTTTTATTGGCTATCTTATCGGCATTGCAAGCCACGCTGACACTGCCCGGTATTGCTGCCTTAGCCTTAACACTGGGTATGGCGATTGACTCCAACGTTTTGATTAACGAGCGTATCCGCGAAGAATTGAATGATGGTATTCCACCTCAGCAGGCTATTAATATTGGTTATCAAAATGCTTGGGCGACCATTGTCGATTCAAATATTACTTCGCTGATTGCCGGTATTGCACTGCTGATTTTTGGTTCCGGCCCTGTGCGCGGTTTTGCCGTGGTGCACTGTCTCGGTATTCTGACTTCGATGTATTCATCGGTTGTGGTTTCCCGTGCGTTGGTTAATCTTTGGTACGGCCGCCGCCGCAAATTACAACAGATTTCTATTGGTACGGTTTGGAAGCCTGCCAATAAAGCAGCCGGTCAGGAGTAAGCAATATGGAATTATTTAAAATGAAACGTGATATTCCGTTTATGAGCTACGGAAAAATCACAACGTTTATTTCACTGGTAACGTTTATTGCCGCTGTTTTCTTCTTAGTAGCCAAAGGTCTGAATTTTTCTGTCGAATTTACCGGCGGTACGGTTATGGAAGTGCAATACGAACAAAGTGCCGACATTAATGCGATGCGGGAAAAGTTGGATACGCTTCAGTTAGGAGATGTTCAAGTACAGGCATTGGGTACTAACCGGCACATTATGATACGTTTACCAAATAAAGAAGGCGTAGCCGCATCACAATTATCTAATAGCGTCATGAACTTGCTCAGACAAGATCGTTCCGACGTTTCTTTGCGGCAAGTCGAATTTATCGGGCCGCAAGTAGGCGATGAGCTCGTGACCGGCGGTATGTTGGCTTTAAGTATGGTGATTATCGGCATTATTATTTATTTGTCGGTTCGCTTTGAATGGCGTTTTGCTGTTTCGGCTATTATTGCCAATATGCACGACGTGGTGATTATTCTCGGCTTTTTCGCCTTTTTCCAATGGGAATTCTCTTTAACCGTCTTGGCCGGTATTCTGGCGGTATTGGGTTATTCGGTAAACGAATCGGTGGTGGTGTTCGACCGTATCCGTGAAAACTTCCGCAAACCGACCATGCGCAATAAAACCGTTCCGCAGATTATCGATAATGCCATTACTTCAACCATGAGCCGTACGGTGATTACCCACGGTTCGACTGAAGCGATGGTGTTATCCATGCTGGTTTTCGGTGGTGCGGCATTGCACGGCTTTTCGCTTGCATTAACTATCGGTATCGTATTCGGTATTTATTCTTCGGTATTGGTTGCCAGCCCGATGTTGCTGATGTTTGGTTTGAGTCGTGAAAATCTGGCCAAGCCTCAGAAGCAAAAAGAAGAAGCGGTTGTGTAATCCGTTTCAAGGATTCAAAGTTAATTACTAATGAGGCCGTCTGAAATTTTTTCAGACGGCCTCATTATTTGCATATTATCTATATCGAAATGATTATTTGAATAAAACAATCAAGAGTAGCGCAATGGCAATCACGGCCAGCCACAGGCTTTGCCGCTGTTGGATTTTAACCAAATGAATATAGGCGTCACGCATTTCCTGTTGTCGGTTTTCATCCACCAGCATATTGATTTTACGGGGGAGCGCAGGCAGGATTTGCGCCCAATCGGGGGCTTCATTTTTGAGGTTGTTCCAAAAAGCTTTGGGGCCGACTTGTTCGCCCATCCATTGGGTTAAAAAAGGTTTGGCTGTTGCCCATAAATCCAAATCGGGATCAAGCTGGCGGCCTAAGCCTTCAATATTCAATAATGTTTTTTGCAGTAAAACCAATTGGGGTTGGATTTCAACATTAAAGCGGCGGCTGGTTTCAAACAGGCGCATCAGCACCAAGCCGAATGAGATTTGCGATAAAGGTTTGTTGAAAATCGGTTCGCACACGGTTCGAACGGCAGCTTCCAATTCTTCAGCACGGGTTTCTTGCGGCACCCAGCCCGATTCGATATGGGCCATGGCAACGCGGTGGTAGTCACGGTTGAAAAAGGCCAAAAAGTTAATGGCTAAATAGCGTCGGTCATAATCGGTGAGGCTGCCGACAATACCGAAATCTAAAGCGATATAGCGGCCGTCGTCAGCTACTAAAATATTACCGGGGTGCATATCGGCATGAAAAAAGCCGTGTCGGAACACTTGGGTAAAAAAGATTTCCACACCGTAGCGTGCGAGTGTCGATAAGTCGATATTTTTGGCTTTTAGTGCGGCAATATCGGATACCGGCGTTCCATCCATCCACTCAATAGTCAGTACGTCGCGACTACAATAATCATAATAAACATTGGGCACAATCAGCATATCGCTGTTTTTGAAATTACGACCGAGCTGGCTGGCATTGGCGGCCTCACGCATGAGGTCTAATTCGTCGTGTAGGTATTGATTGAATTCGGCAACGACTTCACGCGGTTTGAGGCGTTTGCCGTCGGCAAACAGGCGTTCGACCCAGCCGGCGGCAAAACGCAATAAGGCCAAATCTTGTTCGATAACGGGCAATATATTGGGGCGTAAAACTTTAACGGCAACCTGTTCACCGCTATGCAGGCGCGCTTTGTGCACTTGGGCGATGGATGCGCTGGCAACCGGTTCGGCTTCGAATTCGGCATAAAGCGTTTCGATGGATTGGCCGAGGGAAGATTCAATTTGATTTCGTGCCAGTGCCGCATCAAAAGGTGGTACGCGGTCTTGCAGTTTGGCTAATTCTTTTGCGTACGGTTCGGGAATGAGGTCGGGTCGGGTGGAAAGCACTTGACCAAATTTCACAAAAATCGGCCCCAGAGATTCTAAAGCCAAGCGGAGGCGTACGGGGAGCGGGTCATTTTTGGTTTGTGATGACTGCGGTATTTTCTGTATGAGGGCTTGCAGCCATTTTTGACGGATGTGTCCGGCAAATAAATCGGTGAGTCCGTAGCGGTAAACGGTTTGGGTAATGGTGCGGGTGCGTTTAAGCCATTTCATGATGATGTCTTCAGACGGCGTATCGAAAAGGGGGATTATAAAGCATGCGGGCTTTGGGTTATAGGGTGAAATGGCCTGAAAAGATAGATTGTTTTTGTTTGGATGACATATCTTTATTTTTAGATGGCGTATTGAGGATTGCCGTAAGCTATTTTATGAGTAGGTATGCCGTCTGTTTCGAACAAATATGTAGACTATTTGATAGCCCTAAGTTTTTGCCCGATGTTTTCAGACGGCATTTAAAGTTTATTAAAAAATTCTTTTTATTTTATTTGTTTTCTTATTTACAGGTATTTTTGCCACAAATAATCTGATTGATTTCACGATTGAGTTTGGCCTGATTTTGTTTGTCATATTGTTGCAGTTTCCGCTGTATAACGGCGGGAAGTGAAGACATAACAACTTCCATGTATTGCGGCATTTTTGCATTAATAGACTGACCGATGGGGGAGTCATAAAAAGCAATCATGGCATCTACTTCTTCTTGAGTATAGATTTTACGGATACCGTCAATAGTGACGCGTCGGATGTCGGCGCGGGTTTGCGTGTTGTTGATAGAAGCTACTTGATTGAGTATGTATTGATCCAGTTTGGCCTTTACTGCTGCACGTTTGTTTGCCGGTACGCTTTGAATGGCTTCTTGATAGCGAGGGTCTGCAAGAGCAGCGGTAGGTATGGTTTGAAAAGAGGCATCTATAATTTTATCAAATTGTTGCACGTTCATTAAGTGCTCCAAGGATTTGCTAGATGGCTCTGCCGCCCATACGGATGTGGTGCTTAGAAATAGAGTCGCGGCTAAGATGAGCTTATTCTTCATAATCGTATTTCCTTTTTGTGGGTTAAGTATCGGATTTCAATTTATTTAAATAAATTGAAATTTAATTAATCCAGTCGAGTTGAATTATTGCACAAATAGGAAAGGATTTCGAACCGGTTGGTATGGATCTTTGGTTTTAAGCGGGTTCGGCCATGCTTAAAGCCTGCTGGATATCAACGGCAACAATTCGGGAAACCCCTTTTTCCTGCATGGTAACGCCGATAAGCTGTTCGGCCATTTCCATAGTTAGTCGGTTATGGGAAATATAGAGGAATTGGGTTTGTGCCGACATTTCTTTCACGAGGTTGCAGAAACGGCCGGTATTGGCATCGTCCAACGGTGCATCTACTTCGTCTAAGAGGCAGAACGGGGCGGGATTGAGGCTGAATAGGGCAAAAACCAAACTCATGGCGGTTAGGGCTTTTTCACCGCCGCTTAACAGATGGATAGTGCTGTTTTTCTTGCCGGGCGGGCGCGCCATAATGGATACGCCGGCGCTGAGTAAGTCGTCGCCGATCATATGTAGTTTGGCTTCGCCGCCGCCGAACAGGGTTGGGAAAAAGGTTTGTACTTTTTCATTCACGGCATCAAACGTTTCTTTGAAACGGGCTTTGGTTTTGCTGTCGATTTGGTCGATGGCTTCTTCGAGTAGGTCGATAGCGGCTTGCACATCTTCGCTTTGGCTGCGGTAATAATCGTCGCGCTCGCGTGCTTCTTCCAATTCTTGTAAGGCGGCAAGGTTAACGGCGCCGAGGGCTTCGATTTGTTGGGCCAGGCTGCCGATATCGTTGTTGAGCGACTTTAATCCGCCCGATTCGGCGGCAAGTGTTGCCAGTGCGTCGAGATCGGCTTCGCGTTCGGTTAGGTTTTGATGAAAGCGTTTGGCGTTTAATAAGGCTTCTTGTTGTTGTAGTAGTGCGGTTTGTGTTGCAGCTTGTAATTGCGGCAGTTTGGCCGATAGGGTTTGCTGGCGGGCGTATTGCTCGCGGCCTTCTTCTTGGGTGGCCGCCAATTGCTCTTGCATGGCGGCGTATTGTTCGTCTAGGGTGTGCACAGATTCGGTAAGGTGTTCGAGTTTGGCGTGTTGTTCGCTATTTTGTGCTTCGGTTTCATACGCAAGCGCCAGTTCGGATTGGCGTTCCTGCCAGTCGAGTGTTTGTTGTTCGAGTTGGGCTAACTGGTGTTGGAAGTTTTGTTTTTGTTGCTGCAGTTTGTGCACGGCCACTTCTACCAAGCCGTATTGGCGGTTGGTTTCGAGCAAGGCGAGCTGAGCTTGTTTCAGACGGCCTTGTTGTGCTTGGCGGTTGCCGCCGATACTTTGTTGCTGTTGTTCCAGCTCTGCGGCTGCTTCGATGAGCGTGGCAATATCGTCTCTGAGGCCGTCTGAAGTTTGTTCGAGAATGATTTGTTCTTCTTCGAGTTGTAGCAGTTCGTGCTCGATATGTTCGCGGCGGATTTGCCCTTGATTGGTGCGGGCAAGCAGTTCGGCGGCGTGGTTTTGAGCGGATTGGTATTGCTGGCTATGTTGTTTTTGTTGTTGATGTAGGTTTTTATAGTGCAGTTCGGCGGCGTTTAAGGCATTTTGTGCCTGAGTGTAGTCATGCTCGGCTACCTTGAGTTTGGGGCTTAAGGTTTCGAGTTCGGTTGTGAGTTCGTCTAAGCGTGTTTTGCGTGCGATGAGGTTTTCTTGCGCGGCTTGGGCGTATAACACAACGCTGACACGGTCGATTTGATGGCCTTCGGGGGTTAGCCAGATTTGACTGCCTTGTAAGTCGTTTTGGTGTTGAATGGCAAACTCAAGATTGGGGGCGCATAAAACGCCGTCCAACCAATGATGCAAGGCCGTCTGAAATGGTGCTTGCGCTTGAATTTGATTTAGCAATGCTTGGGCAGGCAGGGTTTTTTTCAGGCCGCCTGAGAGTTTGTCGCTTATCCATGCCGCACGTCCTTCGGGTAGCGGGGCGGGGGCGGTGAATGATTCGGGTACGGCGCGGGCGTGCAAGCGTTCGGCCAGTATCACGCCCAGTGCGTGTTGCCAGTCTGCCGGTGCTTTAATATGTTGCCATAGTTGCGGTGCATGTTTGGCGTCGGTGTGTTGCCAAAAGTCGGTTTGGGCGGTTTCGTCTTGGGCGAGCAATTGTGCCAGTGCCTGTTGCTGCGCTTGCAGGGTAATGTGTTGTTGTTGTAATTGCTGTTGTGCTTGTGAGGCCGTCTGAAAATATTCTATTTGGGTATTGAGTTGTTCTTCGGCGATTAAGATTTGCTCTTCGTAATGCTCTTGTTGGCTTTGCAATAGGGCGGCCTGTTCTTGGGCTGCCGCTGTTTCGTGTTCGTCAGGTAGGTTTAAGGCTTGGCTTTCTTGTTTCAGACGGCCTTGTCGGGTTTGCTGTTGTTGCAGGGTTTGTTGGGCATGGCTGAGTTGTTGCTGTTTTAAAGCCAGTTCGCGCTTGAGCCGGTTATGTTCGTCTTGTTGGTTTTGATAGGCGGTGTTTAAGGTGGTTTGGGCTTCTTCTAATTCGGGCAGGCGTTCTTCATGCTCGGCAACCAGCATGGCCAGTTCGGCCAGTTCGGTTTGCTTCTCTTCGATTTGAAAGTCGGTTTCTTCTTGTTGTGCACGGATTTGCTGTTGTTCTTGGTGAATACGTTGCAATTGTGCCTGTGCGGCGGCTTTGTCGCGTTCGATGCGCTGATGCAGGTTTTGTTGGTGGCGGATTTGTTCTTCCAAACGGGCGATTTGTTCGCGCAAAACACCGCGCTGGTTGCTGATGTTGTGCACGCTTTGTTGTTGGGTTTGCTCGGTAGCTTGTAGTGTATGAATCCGGTCGGTTAGGGTTTGGATTTGGGCGGCGGTTTCGTCTTGTTGTTGTTGGAAAGTTTGGTGTTGCGCGGTTGCTTTATCGGCAGCGGTTAGGGATTGCTGCCATTGCACATAATCCAACAGGTCTTGCTGTTGGGTTAGTTGGCGGCTGAGTGTTTGATAACGCTCGGCGGTTTCGGCCTGTTTTTCGAGCTTTTCGACTTGGCGTGCCAGTTCGCTTTGCAGGTCTGCCAACCTTTGCAGATGTTCGCGCGTATCTTTCAGACGGCCTTCTGTTTCTTTGCGCCTTTCTTTGTATTTGGATACACCTGCGGCTTCTTCTATATAGGCGCGAAGTTCTTCGGGGCGTGCTTCGATAATTCTGGAAATCATGCCTTGTTCGATAACGGCATAACCCCTTGCACCTACGCCTGTTCCTAAAAATAAATCGGTAATGTCCCGTCTGCGGACCACTTGATTGTTGATGTAGTAAGTCGATTCACCCTGGCGCGTGAGCTGGCGTTTGATGCTGACTTCGCCATATTGCCCCCATGCGCCCTGAAGGCTGTGATCACTGTTATCAAAAACCAGTTCTACCGAAGCCCGAGGTGCAGGCCGGCGGGTGGCTGCGCCGTTAAAAATCACATCCTGCATGCTTTCACCACGAAGCTGCTTGGCAGAAGCTTCACCTAAAACCCAACGTACCGCATCGATAACGTTTGATTTCCCGCAGCCGTTGGGGCCGATAACGGCGACCAGCTGCCCGGGCACGTGAATGGTGGTGGGGTCGGTAAAAGATTTAAAGCCGGCTAATTTGATGTGGGTAAGGCGCATGATTAAGGGTGGTTAGGAAGAAAACCGATATTTTAACGGAAATAGACTGATTAGTGTTTGATAGAAGTTATATAAAAATTATGGTTTTATCATTTTTTATTAATAATGTGTTGCAAAAAGGATAATTTCTATTGTGAATATTGTATATGTATATTTTATTGGGATTTTGTTTTTATTTAATTATTAAAATTCAAAATGTTATATTGGGTATATAAAAATTGAAAAATGAAATTCGCTATATAACAAAATACCTGTTATCCGAAAAAAAATACCGTTGGTATGCATGTGTGTTAAAGAGTTTGTAATGCGTATATCATCTTAATATTGCAATGTACTATGCCGAATGAAAATATCTTGTGTCAAGATTTGGCAATAACTGGGGATATTTGTGTTTATAACAAAAATGCGTCTGAACGCAGATGCTTCTTAAATTATCAGGAGTTTTGAGTCATGTTTCAATATCGTAAATTATTGTGGGTGTTATTACCGCTTACTGCTATGGGCTGTGTTTCGCATCCTAAAGAAAGTTGGGTGGATACTCAACAGGCTGCATACAGCACTGCTGTACCGGAAAATCGTTCGTCCGTTGTAATTTACCGTCAGGCGGGTGCGGTTGAAGGGCCGACAGTTAATATTTATGTAAACGGCCAATATTCAGGTTCTCTGCAACCCAATGCATATCGTCAAGAAACAGTTTGCGCTCAGAACCAACGTTTTTATGCAGAGTTTACTAAACGAGATGCAGGGTATCGCAACAAGCATCAATTAGGTGATTATTATAACCTTCCGGAATCAGCCGTATCTTTCTTTAAAGTAGTAGATGACGGTAATGGCAATCCTGTATTGCGTGCTGTTTCTCCTGAACAGGCAGAGCAAGAAATGCAGGGAATTCCCCGTCAAAATCATACTCTTTCCCGTGTAGTTAGCTCAGAAAAATGCGCGATTGTGTTGAAAAAATACAATTTGCAGGCGTCAGCACTATTTAAATTCGACCGGTCAGACTATGACAGCGTGCTGCCTAAAGGTAAGCAAGAATTAGCAAATATTTCTAATGAGATCAAACAAAATCCTAATTTAATTCGCGGTATTGCCGTAGTAGGTCATGCAGACCCTGCTGGAACGCCGAAATACAATCAAAAACTTTCATTTGACCGTGCTGTAACTGTGAAAAAAGTACTTGAAGATACCGGGTTGGATAAACGGTTAATTAGTGCGGAAGGTAAAGGGGAGCGTGAGCTGGTTGTGAATAATTGCCGTGCTCAATATCCGAATAATAGCAAAGCACGTATTGAATGTGATCAGCCTAACCGTCGTGTGGAAGTGATTCTACATGGTGAAAAACAATAAATTAAATTAAACATTATAAGGTGAATAAAATGTCTAGAAATATTACTTTAAATATTAATAATGCCAAGCAAACCCTTGAAACGGTTAAATTTCAGACGGCTTCAGGCGAAGTATTACGCATTCCTGCACAGGCGGATGTCAATTATCAGTTTGTAGAAGACTTAACACAATTTGCACCGGAAAACATTATGACCAAACGCGTTGGTGATGACCTCACTATCGCTTTTGAAGGAACGGATATTGAAAATCCCGATTTAATTTTGGAAGGTTATTATTCCAATGAAACCGGTGCTTCAAAAAGTAGTTTGCTGATTGGTCAACATGAAAACGGTAATGTATATCCTTACGTTCCGGAAAGTACCGAGGCTTCTGATGCCGTTACTATGTTGGCGGAAGAAGTTTTAGCAGGCCAAGCTTTAGGTGGACAGATTATCACTGCTATGTGGGCTCCTAATCCATTGTGGCTGTTGGCTTTGGCACCAATAGGTGCATTGGCGGCAGGTTCTCATAATGGTGATGATAACCGTGAACCCAGTATTACTGTTGATGCTCCCGATAATACTAATGACAACACTCCTGAAATTAAAGGTGTGGCAAGTAATGTAGCTCCAGGTAGTGTGGTTACTGTTGTGTTGACGGATAGCCAAGGTGTTAGTCAAACTGTTTCTGCTGTGGTTGGTGAATCAGGTGAGTATTCGGTTGAACCATTAAATCCATTAGCTGATGGCCAATATACGGCTACTGCAACTGTAGTTACACCTTCTAATCAATCAGCTACTGCGACCGATCCGGGTAGCATTGATACTACCGCACAAATTACTGTAGATGCCCCCGATCAAACTGCTGATAATACACCTACTATTACTGGCACTACGAAAGATGTAGAAGAAGGTCAGGTTATTACTTTGGAAATTACCGATTCGAGCGGTAAAAAACAAACTGTCAGCACTACTGTTAAAGCAGATGGTACATACAGCGTGGATGTTCCTGAAGCATTATCCGAAGGTAAATACAGCGTTACTGCAACCGTTAAAGATAAATTGGGTAATGAGGGTGTCGCAAATGATGATGGCTCTATAGACAGTACTGCACCGAGCATCAGCGTAGACGCACCAGACAACAGCAACGACAACACCCCGACCATTACCGGTAAGACCGACGCTCCGGCCGGTTCGGTAGTGACTGTGGTAGTAACCGATGCCAATGGTGCGACCCAAACCGTAACCACCACCGTTAAAGCGGACGGCAGCTACGGCGTAGACGTACCGAATGCAATCCCGGACGGCAACTATACTGCCGAAGCCAGCGTTAAAGACCCGGCCGGTAACGAAGGTAAAGCTTCGGACAAAGGTTCGGTAGACACTGCTGCTTCAATTACCGTAGAAGCACCCGATCTGACCGGCGACAACACCCCGACCATTACCGGTACCACTCAAGATGTGGAAGAAGGCCAGGTAGTAACCGTTGTGGTGACCGACAGCACCGGTGCGACCCAAACCATCACTACTACCGTTAAAGCGGACGGCAGCTACAGCGTAGACGTACCGAATCCGTTGGCCGACGGCGAATACACTGCCAAAGCCAGCGTTAGCGACAAAGCCGGTAACAGCGCGACTGCCGAAGACAATAACGGCAATGTGATTGACACCAACGGTCCGAGCATCAGCGTAGACGCACCGGACAACAGCAACGACAACACCCCGACCATTACCGGTAAGACCGACGCTCCGGCCGGTTCGGTAGTGACTGTGGTAGTAACCGATGCCAATGGTGCGACCCAAACCGTAACCACCACCGTTAAAGCGGACGGCAGCTACGGCGTAGACGTACCGAATGCAATTCCGGACGGCAACTATACTGCCGAAGCCAGCGTTAAAGATCCGGCCGGTAACGAAGGTAAAGCTTCGGACAAAGGTTCGGTAGACACTGCTGCTTCAATTACCGTAGAAGCACCCGATCTGACCGGCGACAACACCCCGACCATTACCGGTACCACTCAAGATGTGGAAGAAGGCCAGGTAGTAACCGTTGTGGTGACCGACAGCACCGGTGCGACCCAAACCATCACTACTACCGTTAAAGCGGACGGCAGCTACAGCGTAGACGTACCGAATCCGTTGGCCGACGGCGAATACACTGCCAAAGCCAGCGTTAGCGACAAAGCCGGTAACAGCGCGACTGCCGAAGACAATAACGGCAATGTGATTGACACCAACGGTCCGAGCATCAGCGTAGACGCACCGGACAACAGCAACGACAACACCCCGACCATTACCGGTAAGACCGACGCTCCGGCCGGTTCGGTAGTGACTGTGGTAGTAACCGATGCCAATGGTGCGACCCAAACCGTAACCACCACCGTTAAAGCGGACGGCAGCTACGGCGTAGACGTACCGAATGCAATTCCGGACGGCAACTATACTGCCGAAGCCAGCGTTAAAGATCCGGCCGGTAACGAAGGTAAAGCTTCGGACAAAGGTTCGGTAGACACTGCTGCTTCAATTACCGTAGAAGCACCCGATCTGACCGGCGACAACACCCCGACCATTACCGGTACCACTCAAGATGTGGAAGAAGGCCAGGTAGTAACCGTTGTGGTGACCGACAGCACCGGTGCGACCCAAACCATCACCACTACCGTTAAAGCGGACGGCAGCTACAGCGTAGACGTACCGAATCCGTTGGCCGATGGCGAATACACTGCCAAAGCCAGCGTTAGCGACAAAGCCGGTAACAGCGCGACTGCCGAAGACAATAACGGCAATGTGATTGACACCAACGGTCCGAGCATCAGCGTAGACGCACCGGACAACAGCAACGACAACACCCCGACCATTACCGGTAAGACCGACGCTCCGGCCGGTTCGGTAGTGACTGTGGTAGTAACCGATGCCAATGGTGCGACCCAAACCGTAACCACCACCGTTAAAGCGGACGGCAGCTACGGCGTAGACGTACCGAATGCAATTCCGGACGGCAACTATACTGCCGAAGCCAGCGTTAAAGATCCGGCCGGTAACGAAGGTAAAGCTTCGGACAAAGGTTCGGTAGACACTGCTGCTTCAATTACCGTAGAAGCACCCGATCTGACCGGCGACAACACCCCGACCATTACCGGTACCACTCAAGATGTGGAAGAAGGCCAGGTAGTAACCGTTGTGGTGACCGACAGCACCGGTGCGACCCAAACCATCACTACTACCGTTAAAGCGGACGGCAGCTACAGCGTAGACGTACCGAATCCGTTGGCCGACGGCGAATACACTGCCAAAGCCAGCGTTAGCGACAAAGCCGGTAACAGCGCGACTGCCGAAGACAATAACGGCAATGTGATTGACACCAACGGTCCGAGCATCAGCGTAGACGCACCGGACAACAGCAACGACAACACCCCGACCATTACCGGTAAGACCGACGCTCCGGCCGGTTCGGTAGTGACTGTGGTAGTAACCGATGCCAATGGTGCGACCCAAACCGTAACCACCACCGTTAAAGCGGACGGCAGCTACGGCGTAGACGTACCGAATGCAATTCCGGACGGCAACTATACTGCCGAAGCCAGCGTTAAAGATCCGGCCGGTAACGAAGGTAAAGCTTCGGACAAAGGTTCGGTAGACACTGCTGCTTCAATTACCGTAGAAGCACCCGATCTGACCGGCGACAACACCCCGACCATTACCGGTACCACTCAAGATGTGGAAGAAGGCCAGGTAGTAACCGTTGTGGTGACCGACAGCACCGGTGCGACCCAAACCATCACCACTACCGTTAAAGCGGACGGCAGCTACAGCGTAGACGTACCGAATCCGTTGGCCGATGGCGAATACACTGCCAAAGCCAGCGTTAGCGACAAAGCCGGTAACAGCGCGACTGCCGAAGACAATAACGGCAATGTGATTGACACCAACGGTCCGAGCATCAGCGTAGACGCACCGGACAACAGCAACGACAACACCCCGACCATTACCGGTAAGACCGACGCTCCGGCCGGTTCGGTAGTGACTGTGGTAGTAACCGATGCCAATGGTGCGACCCAAACCGTAACCACCACCGTTAAAGCGGACGGCAGCTACGGCGTAGACGTACCGAATGCAATTCCGGACGGCAACTATACTGCCGAAGCCAGCGTTAAAGATCCGGCCGGTAACGAAGGTAAAGCTTCGGACAAAGGTTCGGTAGACACTGCTGCTTCAATTACCGTAGAAGCACCCGATCTGACCGGCGACAACACCCCGACCATTACCGGTACCACTCAAGATGTGGAAGAAGGCCAGGTAGTAACCGTTGTGGTGACCGACAGCACCGGTGCGACCCAAACCATCACCACCACCGTTAAAGCAGACGGCAGCTACAGCGTAGACGTACCGAATCCGTTGGCCGACGGCGAATACACTGCCAAAGCCAGCGTTAGCGACAAAGCCGGTAACAGCGCGACTGCCGAAGACAATAACGGCAATGTAGTGGATACAACTTGCCCGACTATTACGGTAGATGCACCGGATAATACCAATGATGACACTCCGACTATTACCGGTACTACTGATGCACCGGAAGGTTCGGTAATCACTGTGGTAGTAACCGGATCAGACGGTAAACAACAAACCTTTACAACAACCGTTAAAGGTGATGGCAGCTATAGTGTTGATGTACCGAAACCATTGCCTGAAGGTGATTACACGGCGGAAGTTTCTGTGAAAGATCCTGCCGGTAACGAAGGTACGGCGCAAGATGATGGTTCGATTGATACAACTTGCCCGACTATTACGGTAGATGCACCGGATAATACCAATGATGACACTCCGACTATTACCGGTACTACTGATGCACCGGAAGGTTCGGTAATCACTGTGGTGGTAACCGGATCAGACGGTAAACAACAAACCTTTACAACAACCGTTAAAGGTGATGGCAGCTATAGTGTTGATGTACCGAAACCATTGCCTGAAGGTGATTACACGGCGGAAGTTTCTGTGAAAGATCCTGCCGGTAACGAAGGTACGGCGCAAGATGATGGTTCGATTGATACAACTTGCCCGACTATTACGGTAGATGCACCGGACAATACCAATGATGACACTCCGACTATTACCGGTACTACTGATGCACCGGAAGGTTCGGTAATCACTGTGGTAGTAACCGGATCAGACGGTAAACAACAAACCTTTACAACAACTGTTAAAGATGACGGCAGCTATAGTGTAGATGTACCGAAACCATTGCCTGAAGGTGATTACACTACAGAAGTTTCTGTAATGGATCCGGCCGGTAATAAAGGTACGGCACAAGATGACGGTTCGGTTGATACGGTGAATCCTGCAGTTAAAGCAGTGGATCAAGAGGTAACAGAAGCCAGTGCTGCTGAAGTAAGTGGTGTGATTAAGGTAAGTGATGCCGGTGGTGTTACAGCGATTACGGTAGGTGGTAAAGATGTTACTTCTGCATCTGCATCTAATCCTGTTGTGATTAAAACAGACAACGGTATATTAAGTATTAATGGTTACAATCCTTCTAAAGGTGAGGTAACTTACACTTATACTGAAAACGGACGCAGTAAAGACCATTCAGGTGGTGATAACTCTGTAGTCGATAATTTTATTGTTCGAGTGAAAGATGCCGCCGGTAATACCGGTATGGATATGCTTGATATTAAGATTACTGATACTGCACCGACTGCTGTAAACGATAGTAATCATATCGGAGAGAAAGATACAAGTATAAGTGGCAATGTTTTTGCTAATGATTATACTGGTGCAGACACACCTGTAACTGTCATATCCGGTAATCAAAATGGTCATTATGGTAAGCTGGTTTTAGGCACTGATGGTCATTACACCTATGTTTTAGATAATGACAATCCTGCTGTTAAGGCACTGAATAACGGTGAAAAACTAACTGATAGCTTTACTTATACTGTTCGTGATGCTGATGGTGATACTTCTACTGCGAAATTGAATATTACAATCGATGGTGCGGACAACGATAAGATAAAAATCGGTGATAATGGGCCTAATCCGCATATCCAAGGCGGTGGTGGTAACGATGTATTAATCGGTGATACCGGTGGTACCGAAACCATCATTACCAAAGGTGAAAACTATAATATTGCCATTTTGCTGGATACATCGAACAGTATGGCTAACTTTAGAACAGATGACGGCTATTCGTATCTACAGATGGCTAAGGCATCTTTGTTGAAGTTGTCTAAAGATTTGGCTAATCATGATGGTAAAGTAAATGTAACATTGATGACATTCAATAAGACTGCTCATCAGGTGGTTGATATTAGAGACTTAAATGAAGCCAATGTGGGTCGCCTACTGAATAGTATTGTGGCGCAAAGAGGCCATGGTGCAACCAACTACGATGATGCATTCCATGATACAGCGTCTTGGTTTAAGCATGTTACCAAGCCGGGTTACAACAATGTGACTTACTTCCTGACAGACGGTGAACCAACAACTTACGGTGCTAATGGTAGAGGACAACATGGATCGTACGTTACCCAAAGATCTGTAAATGCAGGCTTGCACAGCTTTGAAAAACTGGCAAAAGTATCAGATGTACATGCAGTTGGCTTTGCCAAAGGCGTTCAACAAAATACGTTGAAATATTTTGATACGACTTCCAGCAAACCGCTTCATTATGAAGAAGATGTGGTAACGCATATTCATGGTCGCAGACATGTTGATGTGGTTTATCACGGCCAAGCTGGTGAAGCTTCAATTATCAATAACCCGCAAGAGTTGGATGCAGCTTTACAACGCGGCTCATCAACGACAGTATTGGATAGCGTGTCTAACGATACATTGATTGGCGGTGAGGGTAACGATATCTTGTTTGGTGACACTATCAATACAGATAATCTGTCTTGGACAAATCACTCTACCGGTATGACTTTCGAAGCTGGTAAGCATAACGGTATGGGTTCGGAAGCACTGAATGAGTTTATCCGTTGGAGTGAAAACGGTGGTTCGGCTGCTACTACCGAGCAGAAAGTCGATTATATTCAGAAGCACTGGAATGAGCTTTTGGATAACCGTGCCGACGGTGGTAATGACACATTACGCGGTGGTGATGGTGACGACATTCTGTTTGGTGGTGCCGGTAATGATGTATTGGCCGGCGGCGAAGGTGATGATAAATTTGTATTCTTAGCCAATAGTAATAGCGGCCATGATCAAATTTTGGATTTCCAAGCCGGTTCGGACAAAGTGGTATTTGCAGACTTGGTAAGCCCGCAACAGCTGCAAGGTGCCGTGTGGAATGATCAAACCCATACACTCAGCTTCACCGGTGTAGGTACTGATGGCGCTACATATCAAAACAGCATTACATTCTCCGGAATGTCTTCAGGCGAAACCCTGAACAGCATTTTGGAAAACCATGTTGAGTTTCTTGGTTAATTAAATGCTTGAGAAAAGGCTCTGCTGAAAAAGCAGGGCCTTTTTATTTGGGTGTTTCAGGAAAAATAAAAAGTAACGGTACGGTGATATTAAAAATTTTGCTTGGTAAATTAGGAGTATGCTTTGTTTTATTGATATGAACAATGCGGTTTCGGTTAGAATATCAACGGTTTTATCGGGTATGATAAATATTTATGTTCAGACGGCCTTTGTCACTGATATGCCGATTTTGTGTAAAGTCATGAATGAACGTGATACAGTAAAGAAAACATTATCGGTGATAGGCAATGATTTTGATATGATTGCTTTAAGTTTAGGCCGTCTGAAAACATAATAAGACAGTCATGTTTTTCAATTAAAGTAGTTTAAAGAATAATATGCTTTTTTTATAAATTTATTTCGTATATTTTTGAGGCGCAAGGCCGTCTGAAAAGTTATTTTTAGTTTGTTAGTTAAGTAAAGAGAGAATAATGAGTCAATATGTATATTCCATGCTGCGTGTGAGTAAAGTTGTTCCACCGCAGAAAACCATTATTAAAGATATTTCATTATCGTTTTTTCCGGGTGCGAAAATCGGGTTATTGGGCTTGAACGGCGCGGGTAAATCGACCGTATTGCGCATTATGGCCGGCGTGGATAAGGAGTTTGAAGGCGAAGCGGTGCCGATGGGCGGGATTAAAATCGGTTATTTGCCGCAAGAGCCGGAGTTGGATCCTGAAAAAACCGTGCGTGAAGAAGTGGAAAGCGGCTTGGGCGAAGTAGCCGCTGCTCAAAAACGGTTGGAAGAAGTTTATGCCGCCTATGCCGACCCTGATGCCGATTTTGATGCCTTGGCTGAAGAGCAGGGGCGCTTGGAAGCGGTGATTGCTGCCGGTTCAAGCACAGCAGGCGGTGCGGAACATGAGTTGGAAATTGCTGCCGATGCACTTCGCTTGCCGGAGTGGGATGCGAAAATCGGCCAGCTTTCCGGTGGTGAAAAACGCCGCGTGGCATTGTGTAAATTATTATTGAGTAAGCCGGATATGTTGTTGTTGGACGAGCCGACCAACCACTTGGATGCGGAATCGGTGGAATGGTTGGAACAGTTTTTAGTGCGCTTCCCCGGAACCGTGGTAGCGGTAACGCATGACCGTTATTTCCTTGATAATGCGGCGGAATGGATTTTGGAATTGGATCGTGGACACGGTATTCCTTGGAAAGGCAATTATTCTTCATGGCTGGAACAAAAAGAAAAACGTTTGGAAAATGAAGCCAAGTCCGAAGCTGCCCGCATTAAAGCGATGAAACAGGAATTGGAATGGGTGCGCCAAAATGCCAAAGGCCGCCAAGCCAAATCTAAAGCCCGTTTGGCCCGTTTTGAAGAAATGAGTAATTACGAATACCAAAAACGCAATGAAACGCAGGAAATTTTTATTCCGGTGGCCGAGCGTTTGGGTAATGAAGTGATTGAGTTTACCAATGTGAGCAAATCGTTTGGCGACAAACTGTTGATAGACGATTTGAGCTTTAAAGTACCGCCCGGCGCGATTGTCGGTATTATCGGCCCTAACGGTGCCGGTAAATCGACTTTATTTAAAATGATTGCAGGGAAAGAGCAGCCGGATTCCGGTGAGGTGAAAATCGGCCAAACCGTGAAGCTGTCGTTGATTGACCAAAGTCGTGACGGCTTGCAAAACGACAAAACCGTATTCGACAATATTGCCGACGGCCGCGATATTTTGCAGGTAGGGCAGTTTGAAATTCCCGCCCGTGCTTATTTGGGTCGTTTTAACTTTAAAGGCAGCGACCAAAGTAAAATTGCCGGTAATCTATCCGGTGGTGAGCGGGGGCGTTTGCATTTGGCCAAAACCTTGCTTGCCGGCGGCAATGTTTTGCTGTTGGACGAACCATCTAATGATTTGGACGTAGAAACCTTGCGTGCCCTAGAAGATGCATTGTTGGAATTTGCCGGTAGTGTGATGGTGATTTCTCACGACCGTTGGTTCTTAGACCGTATCGCAACCCATATTTTGGCTTGTGAGGGTGATTCGAAATGGGTGTTTTTTGATGGCAACTATCAGGAATATGAAGCCGATAAGAAACGCCGTTTGGGTGAGGAAGGCGCCAAACCGAAACGGATTCGTTATAAACCGGTAACACGATAATGATATGGTCGCTTAAATAAAAAATAGTGAAACAACAGGGTATCCGGTTTGGAAATGATATCGGCCGCTTATTCCTTGTTGCGTTATGGCTATTGATTTTTTGATAATATTGTCATTATCCATACTTTTGTTTTAAGCAATAAATCAATATGCCGTCTGAAATGGTTTCAGACGGCCTTTGTCTGATAATGTATTTTTAATATTTCAGACGGCCTGTTTAGTGATTAAAGGCCGTCTGAATCATTCGGAAAGCTTTTATGCGTGCTCAATTTATTACATTAGACGGCATAGACGGTGCGGGTAAGTCCACCAATCTGGCGGTTATCAAACATTGGTTTGAAGCACATCATTTGCCGGTCTTATTTACCCGAGAACCGGGCGGAACACCGGTGGGTGAAGCATTGCGTGATATTTTATTGAATCCGGCTACAAAAGCGGGGTTACATACCGAAACATTATTAATGTTTGCTGCCCGCCGCCAGCATCTTGATGATGTGATTTTGCCGGCACTGGAAAAGGGCATTCATGTGGTTTCCGACCGTTTCACCGATGCTACGTTTGCCTATCAGGGCGGCGGGCGCGGTGTGCCGTTGGAAGCTATTTCGATATTGGAAAACTGGGTGCAGGGAGATTTTCGCCCCGATTTAACCATTTTATTGGATGTTCCGTTATCGGTTTCTATGCAACGGATTGATGCCAACCGTGAAAAAGACCGCTTCGAGCAGGAAAATGCCGACTTCTTTACGCGGGTTCGAGAAGTCTATCTCAACCGTGCCGCGGCTGCGCCGGATCGTTATGCGGTTGTCGATAGTAATCGGGAACGGAATGAAGTTCAGACCGATTTAGAAATGGTTTTAAATAAACATTTCGGAATTTCAGCTTAAAGTTTTGATGTCGATATATTTTCAGACGGCCTATGTGATTATTTTTTAGAAAGTATTCATTATGATATTGTATCGTTGGTTATTGGCGCTAAAGCAGCCGAGCAACCGTTTGTGGGTAACGCCGGCTTTGTGGGCAATAGGCGTTGTGTGCTTTATTTTTGCAACCCGTTTGGTAGGTGCATGGTGGATACCGCATGATACCTTGCCAGAGATAGAACAGGCTACTTTAGAAGGGTTGTTGGATGTGATTGCATCCAGCATGTTGGCAGTGACAACTTTTTCGCTGTCTATTATGGTTTCTGCATTCGCCTCTGCTTCCGGTGGAGCAACGCCGAGAGCCACCGAATTGGTGATGGGTGATGATAATACCCGCACGGCGATTACCAGTTTTCTATCATCCTTTATCTATGCCATTATTGCCAGAACCGCTTTAGGTATGGATTTTTACGGGCAAAACGAGCTTTTTCTTTTGTTTGTAAGCACGGTTGCCGTATTTGTTTATCTGATTGTTACCTTAATTCGTTGGGTTTATACCTTGTCGCAATTGGGTCGTATGGGCAATACGATTGATAAAATTTTATCGGCAACAAAAACATCGGTAGCTAATTATTTTGCCAACCCGCAATTAGGTACGGCTTGGCGTGGTGCTTGTAGCAATCGGGCAAAATTAGTTAAAGCCGGATATAGCGGCTACCTGACCCATATTAATATGGCATCTTTGCAGGCTAAAGCAGAAGAGGCAGATATTCATATTCATATTTTGGTTCGGCCGGGTGAATTGGTGATGGAAGATACGCCGTTAATGATGGTGGAGGGCAATGGAGACACCGATACATTAAATCAGTGTTTTATATTTGGTACTACGCGGAGTTATGCCCAAGATCCGAATTGGGGTTTTATTGTCTTAAGTGAAGTGGCGCAACGTGCCTTATCGCCGGCAGTGAATGATCCCGGTACAGCCATTAGCGTGATGACAGGCATGATGGATCTGTTGATCGCCAAACAGCCTGAACGAGATGAAGAAGCATCTAAAAAATATGATCGTTTGTCCATCAAACCTGAAGAGTGTGGCAATTGGATAACGGAAAGTTTTGGCCCGATTGCACGTGATGGTGCCAATACGGTGGAAGTAGGCTTGGTGATGCAAAAAGTGTTGGCTGGAATTTGGCGGAACTCCGGTAACGTTGCCATATCGCAAGCGGCGGCGGAAATGGCATCTATTGCCTTGCAACGCTCTTTACAGGAAATGTCGTTTGCGCATGATGCAGAAAGATTAAAAGCCAAACATTATGCTTTGTTTGGCAGTGAGTGCAGCAATAAAGATAGCTGATAACCGTTTTCAGACGGCCTAAGCCCTTTGCATAACACAAAGGGCTTATTTGTTTGATTGTTTAATGAGAACCGCCGCCCATAATTTTGGTCACTTCTTCAGGGTCGTTGTATACCCCGAATTTATCAACCACGGTGGCGGTTGCTTCATTCATACCGATAACATCCACTTCTTTGCCTTGCTGCCGCATTTTAATCACCACCTTATCCAAAGCAGAAACGGCGGTAATATCCCAAAAGTGTGCGTCGGTTAAATCAATCACTACCGAGTCAACGGCTTCTTCAAAATCAAAAGAACGGATAAATTGTTCTGCCGAAGCAAAAAATACCTGTCCGATTACACGATAGCGGCGGCTATTGGTGCCTTCTTTCCATTCGCTGCGAACCGCCATAAACCGCCCGATTTTATTGGAGAAAAACAATGTGGCCAGCAATACGCCGACAAACACCCCTAAAGCCAGATTGTGGGTAAACACCACCACGGCAACGGTCGCCAGCATCACAATATTGGTTGAAAGCGGATAAACAAACAGGTTTTTCAAAGATACCCAAGAGAATGTGCCGATAGAAACCATAATCATCACGGCGACTAAAGCCGCCATCGGGATAATTTTGATTAAGTCGTCTAGAAAAACCACCATAATAATCAGAAAAATACCGGCCAATAAGGTGGATAAACGTGTCCGCCCGCCTGATTTCACATTAATTACCGATTGGCCGATCATGGCGCAGCCCGCCATACCGCCCATCATGCCGGCGGCGATATTGGCAACACCTTGCCCTTTACATTCGCGGTTTTTATCGCTTGGCGAATCGGTCATTTCATCGACAATCGTTGCCGTCATCAGGCTTTCCAATAAACCGACTGCGGCGAGGCTGACCGAGTAGGGCAGGATAATCCACAAAGTTTCCCAATTTAAAGGAATATCCGGTATTAGGAAAACAGGCAGGGTATCGGGCAATGCGCCCATATCACCCACCGTTCGAATATTTAAGCCCAAAGCCACCGATAAAGCGGTTAATACGACAATACACACCAGCGGCGAGGGAATTACTTTGCCGACAACAGGCAGGCGCGGAAACAGGTAAATAATGGCCAACCCAGCTGCCGTCATGGCGTAAACATGCCAAGAAACATCGGTGAGTTCCGGCAGTTGCGCCATAAAAATCAAAATAGCCAGTGCATTCACAAATCCTGTGACCACCGAGCGCGAAACAAAGCGCATCAGGCTGCCCAATTTTAGATAGCCGGCGACCACTTGCAATACACCGGTGAGAACGGTCGCCGCAAAGAGATATTGCAGGCCGTGGTCTTTAACCAGTGTGACCATCAGCAGCGCCATCGCGCCGGTCGCTGCCGAAATCATGGCAGGGCGGCCGCCGGTAAAAGCGGTGACGACGGCAATACAGAAAGAGGCATATAAACCGATTTTGGGATCGACCCCGGCAATAATCGAAAAAGCAATGGCTTCGGGAATGAGCGCCAAAGCGACAACAGTTCCCGAAAGAACATCACCGCGTATATTGGAAAAAAAGTTTTTTTGGATAAAGTTAAGCATTAAATTCCTGATGATTTTTATTTATTCATTAAGGCCGTCTGAAAACAAAATCCAGTGAGTATGGCAACAGATGGCAATCAATAGGTTATAAAAATATTATGCCGACCAGACAGCCATGACTCAAAATGGTTGAGATAAAAGGAAAGGCAAAGACAAGATGATCGGTTTTGAACCGGTACTGCTAAACGGAATCTGTTGAAACCTGCAATCAGACAGTGGGCATAAACACAGGCGGTAGGGTGCGCACTGAGTTTCCCAAATGGTTTTGACTAGATCAATTCTATATCGCCCGAGTCGGTCGGTTATTGAAATACTGCCGACTACATAAATGACGACAAGCTTTCGAAAATATTGCCGGCGTTTAAATATCGTCGGCGGCGAATTGTAACGCAGGCAGGGTTAGGTTTCAAATTTTCTTGGAATATAATGGTTTGAAGAGCTAAGCGTAGTTGTTTTACTGATTAAAATGCCGTCTGAAACATGAACTGTACCTCAAAAGTTGGACACCCCTCCAACCCATTAAGGTGCAGTTTTCTTATGAGCAGTATATCGCGTAAAGGCAATTGTTGGGACAATGCACCGATGGAAAGCTTCTTTGCGATACTGAAAACGGAATGCTTTTATCAGGAAGGCAAACTTTTGACAACAGAGCTGATGCAGACAATAGATGACTATATATGATACTACAATCATGACAGATGTAGTTTGAAATTGAAAAAGCTAAGCCCTGTGGCATACAGAACCCAGCTCGAAAAGATAAACTGAAAAGGCTTTTATGTTTGTCCAATATTTGGGGGACAGTTCATTTTTTTTCAGACGGCCTTGAAGGGTGATAACGCGTGCGTGCCTGAGGGCACACACCTTACCGATGGAGTATACAGGCTATGCTTGCTACAGTTTTATTTTAAATAATCTCTCTCTGCATCAATATCTTTTAACCCTATCTTTTCTTTATTCAATCCAAATACTTCACTCTGTTCAATTAATAGAGAAATTATTTCATAAATAGCAAAATTGTAACCTTTTTGCATATCGGAGTCTGCTGCAAACATATCATTTTCATATTTATTAAAAATTTCAAATACAACATCTTTTAAAAAATTTTTATAAACATCAGAATTCATAATTACATTCCTCGTTCTCTTAAAATACCTTCTAAAATACTCTTTTATTCCCTCTGTCTGGCAATATCAGATAACCATTTTTTTGAAATTAATGATTCTTGTTGCCTAGGATTTAATTTAGTCCAATCTCCTTTGTTTAATTCTCTCATTGTTTTTTCAGGATTTCTAATTCATCTTTCGTGTTCTTTAATTTGTTTCTCCAAAGAATTTATACCTTTTTGAAGCTCTAATGAAGATCGATTAATATTATTTTTATAAAATCCTGAATGCTTTCCATCATTTTTAGCTATTTCGTATACTGGGTTTTTATCTATTATTTTTTTTGGTAGTGTTCGCACATTTACTACATTTAGATTTGGAAAAAACCTTAGATATTAGGTTTTTAATTACTTTAAAAAGACCTGCTCCTAATCCTAAAGTATCAATCCAATTTTGCCCATTAGGTGCAAACCAATAAAGATTATCTCCACCAACTAACCCAATCAGATCCTGATTCACAAACCTACCCGAATCCGGCTCATAATACCGCATCAGATTGTAAGGCAGCCCTGTCTCTGCATCATAATACTGATTCTGAAGCCTAAACGGTTGATGTACCAGCGGATAAACCCGTTCGTCTTTATTGAGTTTACCCCAAGCGGAATATTCGCCGTACCAGAGCAGATTACCGAATTGATCGGTCATTTCGCGCGGAATGCCGATTTGGTCGTTATGGAAATAAGCTAGGTATTGCTGCTTATCTTTATTATTGTAAAAAACTTGGGCTAGGGGTTCGTAGGAATCTTGGTCGGTATAGACGTAAGTATAGTTGCCTTTGTAGGTATATTCTTGCAACAGGCGGCTGCCGTCCCAAACAAAATGGGTGCGTTTCGGATGGGTGGATTGTAATGTGCCTTTGTCGGTGCGCTCTTTGCTTAAGCGTCTGCCGAACGGGTCATAGGCATAAGCCCAAGTTTGGGTTTCGCCGTTGTTCTTTTTGATTTCGGCCAGTATCAGTTGGTTTTCGGTATCGTAGCGGAAGAACTGGTTTTCACCGTTGGGCAGTTGGCGGTAAATAAGGTTGCCGAGCGGGTCGTAGGTGTATTCGGTGCCGTTGTATTCTTCGATACGGTTACCGAGGCCGATATTATCGCCTTTCAGACGGCCTTTGGTGGTTTGCTCTTTCAGACCGTCTGAAAGAATATTATTAGCGGGGTCGAAAGAGAATTTTATCTGGAAAGTCGGTTTTTTTAGATGGCTTTGTAAGAGTAGTTAAATAAAAAAGTATTTTTCTGAATGTTTATATATGCCTGTATAAAAATAAATTTTCTCATTCTCAATTTTATTTAAGTAAATTAAATCTTCTATATTTCCAATATATTGAATTGCTAAATTAGAAAGATCTAATTTAGCAAGCTTAAAGCCAACTATACAGAACCGTCTTATAAATACAGGGATATATAAAAATTTTTTATCATATAAAAAAGGTCCTCCAAATTGTAATTTGTTGGAATAAATTTTTTGATTGATTGATAAGTTGCCAACCAGAGGTGAGCCCTGATTCACTTCTATTAAGTTTATATATTCAATTTCAAATCCATCAATAAAAAAATTAGTTTGGAAGTTTGTAGGGGTATCTAATGGATTTATTTTTAATATATGCATATTAATTAAATTTTTGTTAAAGTGAATTTATCCATTTGCTATAATATTCTTTCTGTTTTTGATTTGAATTAGTTAGGTTTTTATCTTCAAAAGAAAAAATATCAACTAAGTCTTCAAATGTGGCCTGTTGGCCTAAAGTTAATTCATACGCTTTTATACCATAGCCCATCTGGCGAGCCATTGGTGAAGGATAAATATTTTCTTTATACCCTATCAATAATAGAGATATTTATTTTTTCATTTGATATTGTTAATTTGCATGGATAATTTGGACATTCAAGTATTGCAATTGACTTATATTCCATATTATCTACTTTTATAATTAATTTTTTATTCATTTATCATTTTTTATAGGGGTTTAATATACTATAATTTGGTAAAGTCCCATTTTTATTAATAGGTGTAGTTTTAGTAGAGTAATTTAATAGAATCATGTAGGATAGCCCTGTTTTAAAAGATCAATTTTATTTTGAATATTATTTATTAGTTCAGGAGACCCTGTTAAACTTATGCCTATATATGTTTCTCTCTCAACCTTAAGATTACAACCATTTATATTAAAATTTATAAAATATAAATCTTGTGAACCAGCAAGTGCCATATTTTCATCTATTTTAACAGCATTCATATCGTGAAGAATTTTTAATAACAATGACATTAACTCTTCATCGTATTCATTTCCTATAATTATAGTTTTTTCATTCATAATCCTAAATCCTTTCCGCCCGTTCTAGTTGCAGACTCAATAATATCATCCCAAGTTTTGCCTCTCGCTCTAAGCCAATCTATACTTGGCCCTAATTTATCACCATATTTTTCTATATTTCTAGTATATATTTTTTGTAACATATCTGGTGGTGTTAGATTTTTATATTTCACACCAAGCTCTCTCCGTTTAGCATGAAGTGTTCTTGCAATTGTTTCTTTATCTATTCCTTTCTTCTGTAATTCAGTTGCCAATTTTTTTAGGTTATTAACTTCTTTAACATAAGCTGCTCTTAAAGAAGAAGAACCTGCTTTACCACATTTACCACATTTTCGTAATTTAGAAGCAAATTTAGAAAAAGCACCGACTGCAACTGGTATAAGACGAGCTAAGAACCCCCACAATCCCAATGGATCAACCCATCCTTGAGCATTAGGTGCAAACCAATAAAGATTATCTCCGCCTAGCAACCCAATCGGATCCTGATTCACAAACCTACCCGAATCAGGCTCATAATACCGCATTAGGTTATAGTGCAACCCCGTTTCTTCATCACAATACTGGTTCTGAAGCCTAAACGGTTGATGTACCAGCGGATAGACACGTTCGTCTTTATTGAGTTTACCCCAAGCTGAATATTCGCCGTACCATAGCAGATTACCAAACTGGTCGGTCATTTCTCTGGGAATACCGATTTGGTCGGTGTGGAAATAGGCTAGGTATTGTTGCTCATCTTTATTATTGTAAAAGACTTGGGCTAGGGGTTCGTAGGAATCTTGGTCGGTATAGACGTAGGTGTAGTTGCCTTTGTAGTTATATTCCTGCAGCAATCTTGAGCCGTCCCAAACAAAATGGGTGCGTTTGGGATGGGTGGATTGTAACGCGCCTTTGTCGGTGCGTTCTTTACTTAAACGCCGTCCGAACGGGTCATAGGCATAAGCCCAAGTTTGGGTTTCTCCGTTGTTCTTTTTGATTTCGGCTAAGACAAGTTGGTTTTCGGTATCGTAGCGGAAGAACTGGTTTTCGCCATTGGGTAGTTGGCGGTAGATAAGGTTGCCGAGGGCATCGTAGGTGTATTCGGTGCCGTTGTATTTTTCGATACGGTTACCGAGGCCGATATTTTGCTCTTTCAGGCCGTCTGAAAGAGTGGAGTTTTTTCAGACGGCTTTGAGGGGTGATGACGTTTGTGTACCTGAAGATATACAGGTTACAACTTGCTGTTAAAGTCATCTACTAATTCCATTAATTCTTCTATATCTATTTTATTTAGATAAGTGGAATTTTGAGGATATAAATCAATTATCAATTGAGCCATCCAAAATTCATCTGTATTATTTATACTGCCTTTTTTAATTATATTTAAGTAAATTTTATAAAAGAAACTATAAAGTATATTTTTTATTTTACTTTTTTCTATTTGTTTTAAATATATACTGTAAGCTTTATTAAGTTCTTCGTTAGTTAATATGCTTTGTAGAATAAATGGTATTTCACATAATCCTTGTAATAGTCCACTTTTTAATTTAGATAGAGGTATATTTTTTTGCTTAAGTATTTGTTTGTATTTAGATAGACTAATCTCCCAGCTATCTTTTAAAGATTCTAATTTAGCTGGATAAATATCATATAATTTACTAATTATGAAGTCATAGGTTTTAATTAAATTATAGATAATTTCTTCATTATTTTTTTCTACCATAATCGTATTCTCGCGGGAGAGTTATCAATTAAGGCTCCAAATTCAGCAGTTGAAGCCCTGTTATAGTAAGGTCCATTAGGATTCCAAGCTGAAACCCCATTAATTTTATTCCTGGCTGTACCGCCGACGCTTTGAGCCCCTCCATAATGATCAATTAATTGTTGCTCTCTGCCGCGGATGGCCTGTGAATTTACAGAATATTTATCTAATACAGGCGGAGAGAAGCCTTCTGCGTTCAGATGTTTTTGTTGTAATCCTCTCCTGCGTACTAACTCATTTGGATCTCCCCTTCCATGTGTTCTACCACAATATACTTGACCTGTAATAGGGTGAGTTCTAGTATAAGTTGCATAATAGAGTGGTTTTTTATGATGTGTATCTCCAGGTATTGATAAAATAACCCCAATAATCCCTGCTTTACCCACAGATTTAGTATTCGAATTAGAAGATAATATCGGATGACTTAATGGGTTTAATACTGCTTCACCTGAGAGTCCCAAAGGGTCTATCCAAGTATTTGCATTAGGCGCAAATTGATAAAAGTTTCCTCCTCCTTTTAACCCAATCGGATCCTGATTCACAAACCGCCCACAATCCGGCTCATAGTAACGTAAAAAGTTATAGTGCAACCCCGTTTCTTCATCATAATACTGGTTCTGAAGTCTAAACGGCTGATGCGCCAGCGGATAGACACGTTCGTCTTTATTGAGTTTACCCCAAGCGGTGTATTCGCCGTACCAGAGCAGATTACCGAACTGGTCGGTCATTTCTCTGGGGATACCGATTTGGTCGTTATGGAAATAGGCTAGGTATTGCTGCTCATCTTTATTGTTAAAGAATACCTGTGCCAAAGGTTCGTAGGAATCTTGATCGGTATAGACGTAGGTGTAATTGCCTTTATAGTTATATTCTTGCAGTAATCTTGAGCCGTCCCAAACAAAATGGGTGCGCTTTGGGTGGGTGGATTGTAACGCGCCTTTGTCGGTGCGCTCTTTGCTTAAGCGTCTGCCGAACGGGTCGTAGGCGTATGCCCAGGTTTGGGTTTCGCCGTTGTTCTTTTTGATTTCGGCTAAGACAAGTTGGTTTTCGGTATCGTAGCGGAAGAACTGGTTTTCACCGTTGGGCAGTTGGCGGTAAATTAAATTACCGAGCGGGTCGTAGGTGTATTCGGTGCCGTTGTATTTTTCGATGCGGTTGCCGAGGCCGATATTATCGCCTTTCAGACGGCCTTTGGTGGTTTGTTCTTTTAGGTCGTCTGAAAGAATATTATTGGCGGGGTCGAAAGCGAAATGCTCTTTACCGGCGGTTTTGATTCTGCCGATTTTGTCATATACATAATCCAATACGCCGCTGCGCTGGTCGGCCGTCTGAATCAGGTTGCCGGCTTTGTCGTAGCGGTAGCTTCTGCGGACGGCGCCGCCGACGAGGGTATTTAGTTTGCTGTTGTTTTGCAGGGTTGGGTTGGCGGTGGCGGTCTGGTGTTTCAGACGGCCCATCGGGTCGTATTGGTAGAGGCTGGTTAATACGCCCTGGGTGCGGCTGATTTCCTGATGCAGCTTATCGCGCTCGATATCGGATACGGTTTCGCCGTCGATATTGATTTGGTGCAGATGGCCGCTGCCGTAGTAAAGATAATTAATGTTTCTGCCGTCGGGCAGGGTGGTTTGAATACGGTTGCCGAGTGGGTCGTAGGCGTAGGCGACGGTGGTGGTCTGGCCGTTGTGGACGGTGGTTTCGTTAATGAGTTGGCCGAGGATGTCGTAGCCGAGTTCGACGCTGCTGTGGGCATTGCGGGCTTTGACGAGTTCGCCGGTAAAGGGGTTGTATTCGAAGCGGGTGCGGCTATGGCCTTCGTCTTTGCCGTTGGGCTGTTTACCGTCGACGCGGCGGCTGGTTTTTTCAATCAGTTGGCCGAGGATATTGCGTTTGAAGTGGTGGATATGCCAAACGTCGGGACGGTCGTTTTGTCCGTCTGAAAGGCCGTATTCGGTTTGGGTGGTGAGTTGTCCGGCGGGGTCGTATTGATAGCCGGTGATTTTGCCGTCCCAACCGGTTTCCTGAATCAGGTTGTCGGTGCGGTCGTAGCCGAGGTGGTAACGGTCGCCGTTTTCATTGGTGAGGGCGGTGAGGCGGCGGGCTTTGTCGTAGCCGTAGCGGAAGCTGTGGCCGAGGGCGTTGGTGCGTTTGAGCGGCAGGCCGTCGGCGGCGAGTTCGTATTCGGTTTTGGCACCGAGTCCGTCGATATGGGCGGTGAGGCGGTTGATACGGTCGTATTCGAAGGTTTCATGGCTGCCGTCGGGGTAGTCGGTGCGGATGTGGTTGCCCGCTGCGTCGTAATGATGGCGGGTGGTGTGGCCGAGTGCATCGGTGGTGCTTTCGAGGTCGCCGGCTTCGGTGTAGGTGAAGCGGGTGGTTTCGCCGGAGCAGTCGGTATAGCGGATAAGCTGGCCGTCCGAATCATATTCGAGGGTTTTGGTTTTGCCTAAGGCATCGGTAATGGTGTCGGGCAGCCATTGGCTGTTGTAGCGGTAGCGGGTGGTGTTGCCGGCGGGGTCGGTAACCTGAATCAGGTTGCCGCGTTGGTCGTAGGCGTATTCGGTGATACGTCCGGCGGGGTCGTTGACGGCTACGGGCAGGTTTAGGGTGTCGTGGTAGTCGATATGGGTGATGCTGCCGTCGGGGGCGGTGATATTGATAACATTGCCGTATTCGTCGTAGCGGTAGCGGGTTTCGCGGCCGATTTCGTCGCGCCGTACGGTAATACGCCCCCAGTCGTCGCGTTCGCTGTCGCTGCGGTGGCCGTCGGCGTCGATATGGTAGATAAGTTCTTGATTGTCGTCGAAGCCGTAGATTTCTTCGCGGCCCAATGCGTCGGTTACGCGGGTGTAGCCGTCGCGGTAGTCAAACGTCCACTGTTCGCCGAGGTTGTTGTTACTGGTTAAGACTTTACCGTCTTTGGCATAACGGTCGTATCGGTATTGCGATACCAAACCGTCGGGCTGGCTGTGTTCGACCATAATATGGTTGCGATAGCCGAAGCCGCGGATGCGTTTGCCGCTACGGTCGTAAACGGCGGTGAGGTCGCCGTAGCCGTCGTATTCATAGCGCACCATTTCGCGCTGATGAAAGCCGACCGAAGTGAGGCGGTTGACATAAAGATTATCGTCGGTACTGACAAATGCATCGGGCTCGGCGGCGGCATCAAAATCTTCATCGCTGTTGTTGAGGCGGATGGATGAGAAGTTTAGCTGCAGCTGTCTGCCGGTGCTGTCGTAAATGCTGTGGGGGAGGCCGTTGTCGCCGTAGCTGAGGCGGATGTGGTGGTTATTGCGGTCGAGTTGGGCGATAAGCGGATAAACGTCATCGTCTTCATCGACGGCGGCAAACCATAAACGGGCACCGCCGTCGGGCGAAGCGATTTGGTAGAGGCCGTCTGAAAGGCGGGAAAAATAGATTTGTTCGTAAGGATCGAAGTAGGCATCTTCCAAACCGTAGGGGTCTTCTTCGGCAGTGGGGGCGGCGGGGTCTTCGTCTTCGAAGTCGGGGCCATCGTCGTCATCGTCGTCGCTAGAATAGGGGGTGGCTTCTTCTTCGTCGTCATCAATATCGGGCAGTGCGATTTCGCGCCCCTGTTCGTCGATATAGAGGAAGCCGTCGCGGGTGCGGAGCAGACGCATGGAAAAAGGCAGCGACCAACCTTGGCCGAGCCAGCCGTTGCCGAGTTGGTCGGAATAATAGCTGCGCGCCCAAATCAGCGGCAGCGGGGCATCGAGAGTGAAATCGGTTTCGGTGTCTTCGGTTAATAATTTAATACCGAGTATGGCATTAACGGGGTTACCGACGACGGCTGCCGCTGCCTTACAGGCAAGACACACGCCCTTACCGGCATTGGCATAACCGCCGTTCACCCCCATACCGCCACCACCGGAAAAGGCTTTAACGGTTTTTTGTGTGGGCGGGGTAGGCCCGGGGGTACCGGGTATCATGGTGGCGAGGGAAATAAGGGTGGAGATGGAATCGGCAGTTTCTGCGGCGGCGGAATCGGGGTCGGCAAGGGAGACGGCGGTAGAGGCAACATCGGCAACCATATCGATAATGTCAATGGGGCCGGCGGCATTGGTTAGGGGTTCGGGCGGGTTGGCAGAACCTTTAGACACCATGGCGGGGGCTGAAGGCTGGGGAACGAGTATGCCGATTGTATTGCCTATTTTTGCCATAAAATTACTCTACTAAAAATGTTATTTAAAATGTTATTTTTAAAATAATGCTTGTAAAATTTTAAAGCCAATTGTAAATTGATTCTAAAATTTTGGGAATAATATTTATTTTAGATTTTTTCTATTGAGAAATATTGAACGGCGAATTAAAATAATTTGATTATTTAAAAATAAATTGATTTCAAATTAATCAAAAGCTATGGTAATATAAAAAATATCCCATAGTAATAATTTTAATTTAATTTTGGTTATATTTACCATACTTGGGATTGCGATTCGATGTCGAGAGAAGAAGTTTATTTTTTTGGTAAATTAAGTAAATCTCGTGATTTTATTGTTTCAAATAATCTTGAGGTTGATGATAAGTTTTTTTTGGATGAATGGTTCGGTCGCTGTGTAGGGCAAAATAAATTAATTCCATTTGCCAAGAAGATATTGGCAGGATCTAAAATTTGGTTATTTGTTATTAAACATTCATCATATGAAAATAATGTTTATATTGGATTGGCCGCATTAAGTTTAGATAAAAGCGGTAGAGAGTATCCTTTTGTATTATTTTGTAAATCAGAATTTCAAAATCAATCAGCATTATTAGAAAAGGTTGAGTTTATTAGTTCAAAAATAGATTTTTTTCAAAATATCTTGAATGATGGTCAATGTGTATTAGAAGATAGCTTCTATAATATTGATGTTGAAAAAGATAAAAAAGATGAGATTGGTTTGAAATTAGTTGGCAATATAGCAAAATATTTATCTGAACGAGATGGCGATATAGATAGTTTTTGGTTGGAAAGTAATGGTGCTCACTTTATAGAGCATCAAGGATCTTTATCTTGTTCTTTATTTAACAAATTATTTGGATCGTAAATTTATTAATGAAAACTTTTGCTTTGTGGGATGAACCGATTTCTGCGGATATGCCGGCAGGGGTTGATATCGAATACGATAGCCGTTTTTTAGAGTTGCAAACAGCAGCGGAAGGAAAAGCAGAACAACAGTATGGAGATACTATTATTCCTGCTGAAGAACCTGATTGGGCTACCGTAGAAAAACTATGCAATCAATTATTGTCGGAATCTAAAGATTTGCGTGTGTTGGCATACTACACACGTGTATTAACCGTTAAATATGGATTAATAGGGTTCTGTGCAGGATGTGAATCAATTAAAAAAAATCTTGAGTTGTATTGGGATTCACTTTATCCCAAATTAGAAGATGAAGATGGTGAATATGATCCGTTTTATCGTGTTAATGCATTAAGTGCTTTTGCAACAACTGATGGTTTAGTTAAGGAAGTATTTCCATCTAAATTATTAGTTAACGGATTAACTCAGCAGCTTGTTACTGTAAAAGAAGCTGTTTCTATTTTGCAAGGTCATGATCCTCAGAATTATCCTGGTGGTAAAGACCGATTAATGCTTGATATTAGAGTAGGTTCCGATACAGGTAAACCTGAATTGGTTGCATTGAAACAAACATTGCAACACTTAAAAGATATTCAAGAAATATTTTCTCAAAAACTGCAAGATGAATATTCCCTTGATTTTGAGGTCATCCAAAAACCATTATCAATTATAGATAAAGCTATGGATTATGAGGATGGCTCGTCTAGCCAACAAGAAAATCTAACATCTGTTGATGACAGTGATAAAAATGCTGAAATATATTCAAGCGAAAAAAGCGCAGTATTTGCAGATTCTGAAGCTTGGCGTCGGTTGAATATTAAAAATAGGCCTGATGTTGATTTGGTGTTGGAAAAAATTTGTGTATATTTTGAAACTTTTGAACCTAGTCATCCGGCACCATTGTTTATACGCAGAGTACAACGGCTAATGAATATGGATTTTTACGATATTATGAAAGATATAAGTCCTGAAAGTATTAATAACTTAGAGGTTTTAATTGGTAAACCCGATGAGGAAGCGGGAACTTCTCAAGATTAAAATAATCAAATTTATATTTAATTATCAAACTTTAAATCATCATTTAACAGGATTACTAAAATGTCACGAAATAAATCATCTGGACAAAAATTTATTGCTCGTAATAGAGCGCCCAGAGTACAGATTGAATATGATGTTGAATTATATGGTTCTGAGAAAAAAATAGAACTTCCATTCGTGATGGGTGTTATGGCTGATCTGGTTGGTAAGCCGATAGAACCTCTTCCAGAGCTTGCGGAACGTAAGTTTCTGGAAATTGATGTGGATAATTTCGATGAGCGGATGAAAGCGCTTAAACCACGTGTGGCATTTAATGTAAAAAATACGCTTACTGGCGAAGGTAATCTTAATGTTGAGCTTGAGTTCGAAAGTATGGATGATTTTTCACCTGCTGCGGTTGCGAAAAAAGTTGGCCCTTTAAATGAGCTTTTAGAAGCAAGGACACAACTGTCTAATTTGTTGTCATATATGGATGGTAAAAGTGGTGCAGAAGAGCTTATTGGAAAAGTTTTGGGTGATAGTGAGCTGTTAAAAAGCCTTGCATCAGCTCCTAAAACATCATCAAAAGATGAGCAATAAGCAGTATTTTTTGGATGAAAATAATAAAGTGAGAGTAAATCATGGCTGAAAAGCAATTAGATATCCAAGGCAGTAGTGCACAAACAGTATTTGAAGCAAATGAGTTTGAACAATTATTGCAAAAAGAATTCAAACCTAAAACAGAAGAAGCTAAAAGTGCTGTAACCAATGCGGTAGCAACATTAGCACAGCAGGCTTTACAGAATGTGGTTACGATATCAGATGATACCTATCAAACAATTGAGGCAATTATTGCTGAACTAGATAGAAAATTATCTGAGCAAATTAATTTGATTTTACACCACGAAGATTTCCAAAAATTAGAAGGTGAATGGAGAGGGTTGCATCATTTGGTAACTAATACAGAAACCGATACTCTCCTTAAAATTAAAGTATTACCTATTTCTAAAAAGGAAGTTGCGCGTAATCTAAAACGTTTTAAAGGCACAGCTTGGGATCAAAGTCCATTATTCAAACGAATTTATGAAGAAGAATATGGACAGTTTGGTGGAGAGCCTTTTGGCTGTTTGGTTGGAGACTATTACTTTGATCACTCCGCTCCAGATGTTGAAATGTTAAATAGCTTAGAAAAAATTGCGGCAGCTGCGCACTGTCCTTTTATTGCGGGAGCATCGCCAAAACTTATGCAGATGGAGTCGTGGCAGGAGCTGGCTAATCCACGAGATTTAAGTAAAATTTTCCAAAATGCAGAATATGCACCATGGCGTAGTTTGCGTGATTCTGAAGATTCTCGTTATATTGGTTTGGCACTGCCTCGCTTCTTATCCCGTTTGCCCTATGGTGTGAATACAAACCCAGTTGATGAATTTGATTTTGAGGAAGAAACTGAGGGCGCTGATCATAATAAATATACTTGGGCTAATGCTGCTTATGCAATGGCCGTTAATATTAACCGATCTTTCAAATATTATGGATGGTGTACTTCTATCCGTGGTGTAGAGTCCGGTGGGATAGTTGAGAACTTACCTTGCCATACATTCCCAACGGATGATGGTGGTGTGGATATGAAATGCCCAACTGAAATCGCTATTAGCGATCGTCGTGAAGCAGAATTGGCTTCTTTGGGATTTATGCCTTTAATCCATCGTAAGAATACTGATTTGGCTGCATTTATTGGAGCTCAATCATTACATAAACCAGCAGAGTACTACGATCCTGATGCAACTGCTAATGCACGCTTATCTGCTCGGTTGCCTTATCTGTTTGCATGTTGTCGTTTTGCACATTATTTAAAATGTATTGTGCGTGATAAGGTAGGTTCCTTCCGTGAAAGAGAGGATATGGAGCGTTGGTTAAATGAGTGGATTATGAATTATGTGGATGGCGATCCTATTAACTCTACTCAAGAGACAAAAGCACGTAAACCATTAGCTGCCGCTGAAGTTGTAGTGGAAGAAGTTGAAGATAATCCGGGATATTACACATCCAAATTCTTTTTGCGTCCACATTATCAACTTGAGGGGTTGACCGTTTCTTTACGCTTAGTTTCCAAACTGCCTTCGGCTAAACAAGAGTAGTCGGGTTTGGTTTTTTATCGGGTGAGTACACCCATTATTGTAAATGGCTTATTTTCTTAACAAGGAGTGTTAAATATGGCTATTGATATGTTTATGAAGGTTGAAGGTGTAAATGGCGAATCAAAAGATGCCAATCACAAAGACTGGACAAATATTGAAAGTTTTGATTGGGGAGCCGAGCAGCCTGGCTCTATGACAAGCGGCGGTGGCGGCGGTGCCGGTAAAGTAAATTTTAATGATCTATCTGTTGTGGCTGCTATTGATAAAGCTGCACCAACTATTTTGAAAAATTGTGCGACTGGTCAACATTTAAGTAAAGTGGAAATTTCAGTATGTAAAGCCGGTGGCGAGCAAATTGAATACTCTCGAACAACTTTAGAAGATGTTTTGGTGACTGGTGTGAAATTTATTGGCGTGCAAGGTAGTGATGCATTAAAAATGCAATATTCATTCCAAGCTGCTAAAGTGAAGAACCAATATTGGGAACAAACCGATAAAGGTTCTAAAGGTGCAGAAGTTCAAATGGCATTCAACATTAAAGAAAACAAATCAGCATAACAATATTTGTTTGAATTGTGTTGGAAAGCCTGACTTGAAATATTTTCAGTCAGGCTTTTGTCTGAAAATATTAGTATATTGAATTATTGTTTTGTCATAAATTAATTATTAAATGTGGAGAGAAGTTGAATATGGATTTGAAAACTAAATTATCCGATATGATTGAGTTGGTCCGCTCTAATCCCGATAATCCACAACAACGCTTAATAGTGATTCAATATCTATGTATATGTGCTCAATGGGAACAAGCGTTAAAGCATATCAAACAATTTCAGAAACTTTTTCCCAACGTTGAAAAGTCATTGATTTTGTTTTTGATTGAAAATATTGAAGCTGAAATGCGGCGAGAATCAACCTTAACTGCTAAACAAAAACCCAAGACATTTGAGCAGCATGCAAGTAAATTAGAGGTTTTACAAAAACAACTATCGCTAGTAGCACATGCTTCAGAGAAAGAAAGTAATTTATTATTGCAAACATATACTGAGTTAGTTGATTTAGTGCCTGAAATACCAATTAGTATTACTTACTTACTTCCTAATAAATCAGTTGAAACAACATCCGGTAAGTGGGTTATTGATGGAGATGTTCGTACTTCTTTTGTTTGTGAGTTTTTTCTGAACGGGCAGTATTATTGGCAACCTTGGGATTCAATTAATAGTATTGCTTTTATAGCACCTAATTCATTGTTAGATATTATTTGGAGGCCGTCTGAAATTACGTTTAAAGATGGGAAGTCCATTCAATGTATTACTCCTGCCCGTTATGTAGTATTACAGGACTTAATAACAAAATGGTCAGATGCATTACTACAATGTTCAAAAACTGATTGGATGGGCGTTGCAGAGGATTTATTTATCGGTTTTGGACAAAAAATGTTATATACCGATAAGGAAGATTTTGGTTTATTAGATATTCGGTTAATTAAGTTTGGGTATTCAAATTAATACTTGGAATAGATGATAATAGTTTATTATGCCAAAATTTAGAAATCAATTATTACCTTCTTTGTTTGATAGATTAACTGATGAAGAGCCTCGTCGAAAAAAAGAGTTGCACCTTAATCAGGGCATAAGTATTGAACAGTATAGACAGAATGTGCTTAGAGATATTCTTCATTTATTCAATACTTGTAATTTTCAGGCAGGTAATTTGGAGGTTGATTTAACCAGTAATGTAAAGGCATCTACTTTAAATTATGGGATACCTCCACTTTCTGGTATTAATTTTTCAGATGTTAAATGGCAAGATGTTGAGCAATCTATTAAACAGGCAATTATTGATTTTGAGCCGAGACTTGATGAGAATACACTTCAGGTGGTGGCTATTACTGATCATGATGATGATACATTACATAATAAATTAATTATAGAAATAAAAGGATATTTAAAATTAAACCCATATCCTAAAGAATTTTTACTTCGCACTAGTATGGACATAGAGACAGGATCGTTTAATTTATTAGATATTGGGGATAAACGTGAATAACAAATTATTGTCTTATTATAATAAAGAGTTGATTTTTTTAAAGGAAATGGGAAAAGAGTTTGCACAGCAATATCCTAAAGTTGCTGCCAGACTAGCCTTAAATACTGCTGATATACCTGATCCATATGTTGAACGTCTTTTAGAAGGCGTTAGTTTTCTGACTGCAAGAACACAACTTAAACTTGATGCAGAATATCCTAGATTTGTTCAGCGTATTCTAGAGGTTATATACCCTGATTTTCTTAATCAAAAACCAGCAGCTGCTATTGTTAATTTGGAGCATTCAAATCAACATAATGCAGATGTAATTAATATTTTAGAGCGTGGTAAAGTATTAAGATCGTTACCTATTGATGAATATAATGCAAGCTGCCCATTTTCTGTAACGAAAAAAACAGAAATTTTACCTTTATGCCTAGAAAAGGCTAAGTATACAGATTCTTTGGGTTATTTACCAAAATCTTCTTCTATTTCACAAAGAGGCGCTCATAAAATTCAGTCTGCATTACGTTTGGATTTCTCTTTAAAAGTACCTGGTGCTTGTTCTGATATGCTACCTGAAGAGTTATCTTTATATTTAGGCTCTGAACTTTCTAAGTCCTCAGCACTTCTATTTCTTATGGCTTCGGAGTGTGTAGATGTAGTTTGCCATAGTTATGAAAATCCCAAGAATTGGTACTATTCTTTACCATATAAGCCGGAGCATAGAGGATTTAATGAAGATGAGGCTTTATCTTTTAATTTAGATAAATCAGTTAGTGCATTTAGAATAATTCAAGAATATGCCCAACTACCAGAAAAGTTTGTATTTATTTCTCAAAAAGGTATAAAACAAACTATAAAAAAGGCAGAACAAGATGGTCATCTACCATTAATTCCTGAACAATTGGAGCAAGTTGTTAATGACAAGGGAATTAATAAAAAAGTAATTGCATATCATAAGCGTTATTTTAGTATTTCTTTTCTTTTCTCTCATAAAATTCCTGAGTTGATGGATTTAGTGAATGTAAATGACTTTGCAATTAATGCTGTGCCTGTTGTGAATTTATTTAGAAAAAAAAGTGCCCGATTTCCTATAAATATTCAAGATAGAGAGCATCATATTGTGGTTGATCGTACTCAACCATTAAATTATGAAGTTTATTCGGTTGAGAAAGTTACAGGGTTTGATATTAATAACCGTGAAACTATAACTTTTTCTCCAATGTATAAAGCGCCAGATATAGGCTTATTTCCTGAGTCTAAAATAAATAATGCTTATTTTTCAGCACGAAGAGTAGATAGAACACCTTCTTCAAATACATTGAAAAATGGGTTTAGATCTTCATACCTGGGAAGTGAGGTATTTCTCTCATTGGCTGATAATGAAAATTATCTGTTTAATTCAAATATTCAACACTTATCGGTAGATATTTGGTGTACGAGTCGAGACTTACCTTTATTAATGCCTAGAGATGGAGAGTCTGATTTTTTAATGGAGGGTTCATTACCTGTTAAGTCTATTAAGCTAATTTCAAAACTAACCAGACCGGATGAAGCTATAAGTGAAGATACATCCTTATGGAAGTTTTTAAACCAGTTAAGCCTGAATTATTTTTCATTAATTCATAAAGATAAGAATGATGCACCTATTATATTAAAAGAATTATTAATGGTTTTTGTTAATAAAAAAAATGACTTATTAAAGAAGCAAATAGAGTCTATTGTATATGTTGAAACTAAGGCTATTAATAAATTAGTACGATATCATGGTACTGCAGCGCCTGTGCGAGGAATAGAAATCATATTGACTCTTGATGAAGTTTCATTGGGAGGTATGCATCCTTTCTTATTTGGATCTATTTTAAATAATTATTTTAAACGATTAGTATCAATAAATTCATTTATACAATTACAAATTCATACACTTCAACAAGGACATATTGCAACTTGGCCTACTGCAATTGGTGAAAGAGTAATTATATGAGTCAGCTAATTATAGAAACGGATTTTCAAGAAGAATCTGATAACTTTTGGGATAAAAAATTAATAAGTTTTTTAAACAAAGTTTCTTCTCAGCCTTATAAATACGATTATTTTTCTTTGTTACGCCAACTTGAATCTATAAAGTTTATATCAAACGAAAAAATTTTAGGAAAGGCTACACATCCTCAGCAAGAGAGAATTAGAGTAAAACAAGAACCATCACTGATTTTTTCGCCTAGAAATATCCAGTCAGTTACGTTATCGCCACGATATATCGAAATATCAATTAACGGTTTTGGATTGTTTGGTCCATCGGGCCCATTACCTTTATATATTACAGAATATGCTTATGAGCGTAAGCATCAATATGGAGATAACACTTGGGTTGGATTCATTAATATTTTTCAGCATCGTTTGGCAATATTATTTTATAGAGCATGGGCTAATGCACAAAGTATTAATTCATTAGATAAAAATAAAAGAGATTATTTTGGAAGATATATCTCTTGCTTTAATGGATTAGATTCTTCAATAGCCGAAAATACAGGTTTTGTACATGAGTTTTCTAAACGTTATTTTGCTGGGTTATTATTAAAACAAAGTAGATCAGCAGCAAATTTACAGCAATTACTAAATCGTTATTTTAAAGTTCCTGTTGCAATAGAAACCAATATTGGCCGTTGGGTGAATGTAGAAGAAGAGAAAACAAAAATTGGCTCTACAATAAAATATAAATTAGGAGAAGGTTTGTTATTAGGTGATAAACTTTATGATGTTCAAAGTAAATTTCGTATTATTATTGGGCCAATAACATTAGATGGATATAAATCTTTTTTTAAAAATGGATTTAATACACAAAGAATAAAAGAATGGATTTATTTATTTGTTGCCGAAGAATATGAGTTAGAGATACAGCCGATTCTTATGCAACAAGAGGTTCCTAAATTAAATTTAGGTAATACAAATCAGCTTGGCTTATCAATGTGGTTAGGTAATGTTTCTCAAGATGCTAAGGATTTAATAGTCAGCTTTTAGTTTGGATTATAATCATTTAAATTTAAAGTTTAACAATAAAATAAATTTTAATTATTGTTAAGGTTGTATGAATTAAGGAAATTTTATGTCAGATATTAGCCGCAGTGTATTATTTGGTAAATTAAATACTACTTTATATAAAACATTAGAAAATGCTTATACTTTTTGCCGGTTACGTGAAAATAGTTATGTCGAATTAATACATTGGTTACATGCTTTACTGCAAACAGAGCAAACAGATATTTTTTGTATATTTAAATATTTTAACCTTGACGAAGCTAAGGTGCGAAAAGATGTCTTGGCTGCTATTGAAAAATTACCTAGTGGGGCAACTGCTATCGTTGATTTTTCTGAACATATTCAGATAGCTGTTGAGCAATCTTGGACTTATAGTTCATTAAAATTTGGTAATGATAAAATTCGAACTGCACATCTTTTATACTCAATTTTTAAAAATAAAAATTTACAAAGTATTTTTTCTAAAATTTCTTTAGAATTTCTAAAAATTAAAGCCGAGAGCTTAGCAGATGAAATAATGGTTATTACAGCTAATTCTAAAGAAAATTTAGATGTAACTCAAAATTCATTATCTAATACATCTATTAGTAGTTCTACTAGTTCAGAAAGTGCATTGGCTAAATATGGTAGTAATTTAACTGAAAAAGCTAAAAATGGTGAGATTGATCCATTAGTCGGTAGAGATATTGAAATTAGGCAGATTATTGATATTCTTATGAGACGCCGTCAAAATAATCCTATTTTAACAGGTGAAGCGGGCGTTGGGAAAACTGCAGTTGTTGAAGCATTGGCTTTACGTTTGGCAAAAGGTGAGATACCTCCAGGGCTAGAAGGTATTCAGTTAATATTATTGGATATTGGATTATTGAAGGCGGGAGCAAGTGTAAGTGGGGAGTTTGAATCAAGATTAAGAGCTGTAATGGATGAGGTTGAGTCTAGTCCAATTCCTATTGTTTTATTTATTGATGAAATTCATACCTTAATAGGTGCTGGTGGAGCAGCAGGAACAGGAGACGCAGCCAATTTGCTTAAACCTGCTTTAGCTCGTGGTAAAGTACGTACAATTGGTGCAACCACATGGGCGGAATATAAAAAATACTTTGAAAAAGATCCGGCCTTAACAAGACGGTTTCAAGTTGTTCAAGTAAATGAACCTTCTGAAGATAAAGCCGTCTCTATGCTTAGGGCTTTAAATTCATCGTTAGAAAAACATCATAATGTAATTATTCTCGATGAAGCTATTCAAGCAGCAGTAAAATTATCCCACCGTTATATTCCAGCGCGGCAATTACCAGATAAAGCCGTTGGTTTAATTGATACAGCTTGTGCGCGTGTAGCAGTAAGTCAGCATGCTATTCCTAGTAATATTGAATATCTGCAAAAAAAATTAGAAGCATTAAAGCTGGAGGAAGTTAATTTAAATCGAGATAAAAAGCTTAATTTTCAAACAGAGGAAAGAGTTATTAAGATTCAACAAGAGTTGATTGGTGTTGAAAAACAATTAAAAAGCTTGGAAGAAAGATGGCAGATAGAAAAAGATTTGGTTGCTGAATTGTTGCTTGTTAGAGAAAAAATTATAAATGATGAATCATCTGCTGATGGAGAGAAAATTGAGCAATTATTTAATCAACAACAGCAATTAGTTGATAAGCTCAAAGAGCTTCAAGGTGTTCATCCTCTGGTTATACCTTTAGTGGATAGTCGTACCATTGCGGATGTCGTTGCTGATTGGACTGGTATACCAGTGGGTAAAATGATGAAAGATGAAGTGGAGGCTGTTTTACAACTTGCTGATACTTTAAATAAACGTATTATTGGCCAGCGCCATGGATTAGAAGCTATTGCACAGCGTGTACAAACATCACGTGCTAATTTAGATAATCCCAATAAGCCTATTGGTGTGTTTATGTTAGCAGGGCCGTCTGGGGTTGGGAAAACTGAAACAGCATTAGCTTTAGCCGATACATTATACGGTGGTGAACATAATGTAATTACTATAAATATGAGTGAATATCAAGAAGCTCATACTGTATCTACTTTGAAAGGTGCGCCTCCAGGTTATGTTGGCTATGGAGAAGGGGGGGTGTTAACTGAAGCAGTACGACGTAAGCCATACAGTGTTGTTTTGCTTGATGAAGTAGAAAAAGCACATCCTGATGTACATGAAATTTTTTTCCAAGTGTTTGATAAAGGGTGGATGGAAGATGGAGAGGGGCGCTATATTGATTTCAAAAATACTATCATAATTCTCACTACTAATATTGGTACTGATTTAATTATGGATATGTGTAATGATCCTGATATGTTGCCTACCCCTGAAGGTCTTGCAAAAGCTTTACGAACACCTATGCTGAAAGCTTTTCCTGCAGCATTACTTGGTCGTATGCAAGTTATTCCTTATTATCCTCTTTCGGATGATATGTTATCAAAAATTGTTGAGTTACAGCTTAATCGTATTGTAGAGCGTATTAAGTCTAATCATAATATTGATCTTACCTATACTGAAGAGGTATTAAAATTAATTACTTCTCGTTGTACAGAAATTGAATCTGGAGGCCGTATGATTGATGCTATTTTAACCAATACTGTTTTGCCTCAGATTAGTCGTGAGCTATTGAACTATACAACTATGGGTAAACAGATAGCATCTATCAATATAGATGTAATAAAAAATGATTTTACTTATAATTATAATTTTAGGTAATTTGAAGTTATTTGTATAATAAACAATCTTATATATTTAATTTCAAATATACTTTTAGGAATTAAATGTTTTATTTGGAATAAATTTATTAGTAATTATCAACTTTAAAGTTAACTTAATTTAGATTTAGGTAGAAATATGCAGAAAAAAGTTATGAAGTGTGTGCTGGTTTGGGTAGCTTCGTTGCTCATATTAAGTGCTTGTTCTTCTAATCATAAGCCTCCTAAAGAGTCTGATGAAAGCGGAGAAAATATTGATATTCAAATTATTGTATCACCCGATGTTAATCCTGATATTGTGGGGAGACCGTCACCAATTCAGTTAGATTTTTATCAACTCTCTTCTGATGGTGAGTTTAAAAAAGCAAATTATTTTGAATTGGTAAATGAATCTAAAGAAAAGTTAGGTGATAAGTTAATCCAGCAGAATCAATTTATGTTATATCCAGATACGGTAAAAATATTGCCACTTAAAATTGATTCGCATCTGAAATATTTAGGGGTTGTTGCAAGTTATCGTGATATTGATAATAGTAAATGGCAAATAATATTACACAAGCAAAAAAAACGATGGTATCAGTTTGGTAAAAAGTATTTTTATTTAAAAGTTGATAAAAGTGGATTATATCAACTGTCAAAATTAGAAATGCGCGAATTTTTAAAAGAATATAAAGAACGTTACCCATCTCAAGAAAAAATTAAAGAGAATGGTAAGGTTAAACAACAAAGAGATTTTAATAAAGGTATTTTTCTTGAAGAAAAGTAGAATTTAAAATAATTTTTATTGAGCTTATAAACATGGGAATTGAAGCAAAAGTAGTTTGGTCTGAAGGAATATTTATTACTCCTCAACATTTTCAACAATTTGAACGTTATCTTGAATCAAGCTTACGGCAATTTATTATGCAAAATGGCTATTTCTGGGGGTTCTCATCGTTGACTGTGGATACAAGTAGCTTAAAAGCTGGAGTAATTAGTGTGCGTGAAGCTGAAGGAGTTTTTCCTGACGGTTCTATTTTTGTCTTTTCTGAAGGTCAATTACCTAGCTTAAATTTGAAGGTTCCAGCTAATATTAAAGATGAAAAAGTATATTTAGCAGTTAATTTACCTTCTTCTGTAAATAGTGAAGTTGAATTTGGGAAAAATGAAATATCTTCAGATGTATGCAGATATAAAGCATTTGAAAAAGCTTTGTCTGATACAACCAATATTGATTTAGATAAGCGGACAATAACATTGGCAGAATTAAACCCTGTACTTATTTTAGAAAGTAATCTTACCAGTGGGCAAACGGCTTTACCTATTGCCATAATTCATTCAAGTTCTGCAGATTTTGAGGTTGTTTTAGATGAATCATATATACCTCCTTCTTTAGGGAGTCAAAAACAACAGCATCTAAAATCATATATTTCAGAAATATATGGTTTATTGATGCAAAAAAGTAATAGTTTAGCTAATGCAGTAAATGATCCTAATACAGGTGGTTCTGTTGAAGTGATGGATTTTATGATGCTGCAAACGATTAATCGTTATTTAGCATATTTAAGTCATGAAAAAGATGGAGCACGAAAAACTCATCCAGAAGAGTTATTTGTTAATTTATCGAAATTATGTGCTGATTTAATGACATTTTTACCATCCCGTAAGGTTGCCAATATACCTGTTTATGAACATAATGATTTAGCCACTTGCTTTGGGAAATTATTTTTTAATCTTCGAAAATCTCTTTCAATGGTTCTTGAGCAAAGAGCTATTCGGATTCCATTGGATATGCGTGATGAAGCTACTCATGTTGCACAAACTCCAGATCAAAGTTTATTAGATAAAGCTTCATTTATTTTAGCAATAAAAGCAGATATGCCTAGTGAGGCTCTGCGTCAAAAAATACCAAGTGTAGTTAAGATTGGTACGGTAGAAAAAGTTAAGGAACTAGTAGCTTATCATCTTCCGGGAATTAGAGTGCATGCATTGTCTGTTGCCCCAAGAGAATTACCATATCATAATGGTTATGTTTATTTTGAATTAGATAAACAGCATGAATTATGGGATGCTTTTGATATCTCTTCTGGTATGGCTTTTCATTTGGCAGGTAACTTTCCAAATTTAGATGTGGAATTTTGGGCAATTAAATCTTTAAGTTAATTAATTTAATTTGGAACTTTTTTATGAGTAACCAGAATAATACTATATATACTGTGGCAAGTGGATTTAATCCTTTGATTGAAGCTGCTAAGCCGATTTTTATGCTAGTTAATGCTATGCAACAAACTACAAGTCAGTTGTCTACGGATAGTTTGATTAATAAATTTTCTTTATTAATCAATCGCTTTGAGGAAAATGCTGAAAAAAATGGTGCAAAATATGATGCAATTCAAGCAGCAAAATATTGTTTGTGTACATTTGTTGATGAATCTGCGGTTCGTGCTGGATGGGCTGATGAGCACTGGTCTAAAAATAGCCTTCTTGTTTCCTTATATGATGAAACATGGGGAGGCGAGAGATTTTTTGAGATTATTCAAAACCTTAAAAAAGATCCAGATAAGAATATTGATTTGATTGAGTTTATGTATTTATGTCTGCAATTTGGATATAAAGGTAAATATCAGGTTTTAACAAGTGGTGAGTTAGAGGTTGATAAAATTAAAAGAGATCTACTTGATATTATTCATAATAGAAAGCCTGACCAAACAGCTAATTTATTTGAATACCATCCTGTTGTCAAAGATGTTTCTAAAAGAAAAAATAGAAGAATAATTCCTTTGTGGGTAGTAGGTGTTTTAGGTGCAGTTATTTTAGGTGCTGGGTATTTTGCTATGTTGTGGGCATTAGGTGATAATTTTGATGTCGCAAGTACTAAAGTTAATAGCCTGAAATTACCGGTTACTACTGTCAAACAAAAGGAATTAACAGTAAGGTTACGTCCCTTGCTTGAAAATGAAATTGAAAGAAAATTAGTATCTGTTGTTGATTCACAAGATAGAAGTACTGTAACTATTTTAGGTGATGGCTTATTTGAGTCAGGTTCTACAGCTATACAAGATCAATATTATCCAGTATTGGCAACAATAGGACAGGCTTTAAATAGTGTTGAAGGGCAAGTAGTAGTTACTGGTTATACTGATGATAGACCTATTCAAAGCTTAAATTTCCCATCTAATTGGCATTTATCGCAAGGTAGAGCTGATGCCGTTAAAGAAATTTTATTGAATTATGTTAACAATGGAGCAAATCGTATTCGCTCAGAGGGGCGTGGATCTACAAATCCAGTAGCCTCTAATGACTCTCCTGAAAGTAGGGCTAGGAACCGTAGGGTTGAAATTACTTTATTTACTACAGGAAAAGGTCCCAAATTGGGCAGCAGTGTTGAAGTAAATGAAGCTGATGTTGATAACACTGTGTCTCAACCACAAAATAAATAGTATAAATATCGGCAATTAATCTAAAAATTCGGATTGGTACGGAAAAACAAATATGAAAAAATTTTTTTATTTTCTAGGTTCCCGTTCTTTATGGGTAATATTAGGCCTCATAGGTTTAATTGTTTTAGTATGGTTTATCGGCCCTTTGATTTCTATTGGAGATATACGTCCGCTAGCAAGTAAAAGTGTTCGGTTGGTTGTATGTATTGCAATTATTGCTATTTGGTTTATTAAGGCCATATTCCGTCAATATCGAGAATTAAGGCGAAATGCTGCATTAATTAAGGAGATTAAAGCAGCACAAGAACCTATTTTGAAAAACTCAAGTGATACTAGCTTAATGAGTAGGCAGTTTGCCGAAATGGATAAGGTGCTAAAAAATGCTAAATTTTCTAAATCAAAAAATAGCTTATTAGCAAGATTTGAGGATGGACAGTATCTTTATCAGATGCCATGGTATGTTGTTTTAGGTGCTGCAGGATCTGGTAAAACTACAGCTTTGAAACGTTCAGGTCTTAATTTCCCTTTAGAAAGTACTTTAGGTACATCTGTAAGTGGATTGGCAGGAACACGGGATTGTGATTGGTTTTTATCTGACGAAATTGTATTTTTAGATACGGCTGGTAGATTATCATTACATGATAATCATAGTGATAAAGACTCTGAAGATTGGGAAGAATTTGTTTCTTTATTGAAGCGTTATCGACCTAAGCAACCAATAAATGGTGTCTTAGTAACCGTTGGCGTTGATGATTTGTTAGGCGGAAAAACTAATATTGTTGAGATGTCAGTAGAGTTACGCAAAAGAATACATGAAATGCATAACCAATTAGGTATTCATTTCCCCGTTTATTTAATGATAACCAAATTAGATTTATTGAATGGCTTCGATAAATTTTTCTCCAATTTAAATGAAGAACAGAGAAGTCAATATTTTGGTATCTCATTATCCAATGTTGAGGGAGTTGAAACACCTATTGCAACAGCATCTAATTCTTTGTCTCAAATAGTAGATAAATTACGCTCATCTACATTAGGTATTATTAATAATTTAGACTCTTCGGAAGATAAGGCTGCAGCTTTTGCGTTTCCTGAGGAGTTCCAGCGCCTAAATGAGGCTGTATTATCTTTATTGAAAGAGTTATCTAAATCTTCCAAATTTGAGCAGCCAATTGTATGGAGAGGTGTGTGTTTTTCAAGTGGAACACAAACTGGCCAACATTTTGACTCAATACTTGATGGATTTACTAACGATTTTCAGCTATCAAAAAAATATTCAGATTCAGAACGAACTGCCTCTAGCAATTCCGAATACAGTTATTTTTTAAATAAATTATTTTCAGATGTAATTTTGAATGAATCAGATTTAGCTGGAGAAAATAAGTCTTGGTTTTTTAGAAATCAAATGTTGTATTGGTCAGGTATAGCTATTATTGCACTTATTGTTATAGGTGGGGTAATGCTAATGTTGAATAGTTATGCCAATAATAAATCTTATTTAACTCAAGTTGGTGAGCAAGCAGACCAATTAGGGCAAAAAGTAAAAGAGTACACAGATACTGCCGATTTACTTAGAGCCGTTACATTTGCCAATCAAGTTAGGGATACAACTAAGAGTAATGATATTAAGGATCTTTCATCTCCCCCATTAACATATAGATTTGGGTTATATCAAGGGCATCATATGGAAGATGTTGGTGAATCTTCATATCAAAGAATACTCCAAGATAATGTCATGCCTTTAATAAGTTATAAACTGGATGAATTATTGAGAAAAACCAATGGTTCTGATGGTATTAATGGCTACAATGCGTTAAAAGCTTATTTAATGATGTTTAATAAAGAGCATTTTGATGCAGAGTTTATGCAAAACTGGTTAATGTCTAATTTGTCAAAAGAAGAAGCTGCAAATATGAATGATCAACAGAAAAAATCTGTTGAGCAGGCATTAAGACAAATTCTGACTAAACAAAGCATTATTTCCAGTGTGCCTTACGATGAGGAGCTAGTTGAGCGTCGTAGACAAGAGGTTGCACAAAAGGATATTGTCACAATGGTTTTTGAAGGCGCAATAAATACCATTGTTAAATCAGATGAAAAAAATATAACTGCAGTATCATTTTCCAGTATGGGGGGAGTACAAAGCCATTTACTCTTTCGAAGAAAAAGCGGTAGAGGGTTAAAAGAGCCGATTAATTTCATTTATACAAAAGAAGCATATATTACAAAAGTTTTACCTGCTATGGTCAAATCAGCAGAGCAGTTTTTTAATGAAGATAATTGGGTGTTAGAGAATTATTCTTCGCTTAGACAAGATAAAGCATCAGTTCTTTCAGATGCACAACGGTTATATTTTAATAACTATATTAAAGCATGGAATGATTATTTAGCAGATTTATCATTAGTTACACCCCAGTCATCTCGAGAGAGTATTCAGATTGCGAAGCTTCTATCTGAAAAAAATTCACCTTTGGATAGAATAATTCGAGGAATTAGTGACAACACAACATTAACTATTGGTAGTCAACTTTCTGATAAAGCGGATAGTAAAATTACAGATTGGTTAAATAAAGTGGGTTTGGCTAAATTATTAGATTCAGATGATAAAAATAATATTGAAAATGGATTATCAACATTGAAACAAGCAACACCTGTTGATGATGCATTTGCTGATTTCCATATCTTAGTTAAGACTGAACAAGAACAGCCACCGGCTATTAATCAGGTAATTGATGCTATTAATGATTTATATGTTTATTTGGTTGCAGTAAATGTTGCTGTTGAGAAAGGCGTAGATTTACCGCCGGATGAGCCATTTGTTAAATATAAAGCAGAGGTGAATAGATTGCCCTCACCATTTCGTCAAATGCTAGATAACTTTTCTGGGATTGTTGTAAATAATACTGAAAAAATAGTTGATGAGAAATTAATGTCAACTTTAGAAAATCAATTAACAACAGTTACAAATATTTGTCAACAGATGAAAGAAGAGGGTTATCCATTTGAAACAAACTCGGAAAGAAATGTTAGTTTAAAAAGTTTTGCTAATATATTGGGTCCAAATGGCTTATATAGTAATTTCACTAAGTTATCGGATCAAGCAGCAGTATTGGCGAGATCTGATAACTTGGAAGACCTTATGTCTAAAAATACAATATTTAAAGAACGTTTTAGTGCTTTAGAGGAAGTAAATTCTGTTCGTCAGGCTTATTTTAATAAAGGTCAAGAATCGGCTCAATTTGATTTTTCGGCAAAGGTTTTAATTTTAGATCCCAGTGTAGATAATGTTAGCTTTTCTTATGATGGAAAAACTTATGTATATAATCATGGTCCTGTAAATCCAATGTCTTTCACTTGGCCGTCTGAAAATGGGGATGCTTTGGCAAAAATTGAAATTACCTCTCCTGAAATTAATAGTGCCAGTATTAGTGCAAATGGAACATGGTCTATTTTTAAATTATTAGAAAAAGGAAAAATTTTACGCCAAACGGATAATGTTACAGTAGTTGAATATAATATTAAAGATAAAAATGTTGTTATTGAGCTTACTAGTTCGTCTTCTAAAAATCCTTTTGATATGAATAAATTAAGAAGTTTTCAATGTGTATGATTTTGAAGGTTGTTAAATAAGTAATTTAACTTAAAATCACTTAGGATATGCTATAAACATATATCGTGAGTAATAAGATATAAATAAGGAATTTCAAAAATGAATAGGACAGTCGTTGCTCATACTCCTTTAGGACAAGGACTTCTGTTTAAAGAGATGCATGGAACGGAGTCTATCTCAAGCCTTTTTGAATTTAATATTGTATTGGTATCTAAGGATTCAAATTTACAAGGGCGTGATATTGTCGGACAACCGATGACTTTAGAAATCGATACAGAAGCAGGCTCTCCTCGCTATCTTAATGGGTTAGTAACAGATTTTGGTTATATTGGTGAAGATGAAGACGAAGAAAGCTATCATGCTTATTCGTGTACTGTTCGTCCATTTATGTGGTATCTAACTCAAAATACCGATAGTAGGGTGTTTGTTGATAAAACCGTATTGGATATTACTAATGAGGTGTTGGGTACCTTTGGATTTCCTTATCAAATAAAATGTCAGAAAAGTTATAGAACCAGAGGCTTTTGTGTTCAATACCAAGAAAATAGTTTTAATTTTTTAAATCGGTTATTTGAGCAAGAAGGCATTTATTATTATTTTACTCACAATAATGGTTCTCATGAATTAGTCATTGTAGATGATATCGGTGTATTAGAAGAAATTGATTCTCCTAATATTCCTTATCATTCGCGACAAACCGCACCGGGAGCGCCGAGTACTGCTTATATTGATATATGGGAAGAACGCGACTCATTGAAATCCAGCCAAGTAGTAACACAAGAATATAATTATAAAAATGCTAAAGTAGAGATGAAATCACAGGATACGGTTCATGATTTCAATTCCGTTGCGATGGAACACTATGATTTTTACACTGGATTCAGTGATGTATCAGAAGCGCAAAATTATAGTCAGGTGCGGAGTGAAGATTTAAAAAGCCAAACTAAATCTATCACAGGCTCCGGAACTGCTTTAACCATTGCTCCCGGATATACATTTTCATTAAATAAACATCCACATTCATCCTCTAATACAGAATACACAATATTACAGGCAGACTATGATTTTGAAGAGGCCGGTTATACCACGGGTGACCGTATTGGTAGGTTTAGAATATCATTCCGTGTATTACCCAAATCATATCAATATCGCCCTCCTTTAAAAACGCCGAAGCCAAAAGTGTTGGGTACACAGGCAGCTACGGTAACCGGTCCTGCCGGAGAGGAAGTATATACCAATGAATATGGTGATATTAAAGTACAATTTCATTGGGATCGTTATGGAAAAATGGATGAAAACAGCTCTAACTGGGTGAGGGTTGCACAGGGATCTGCCGGAGCCGGGTTTGGTTCTATTAATACTCCTCGTATTGGAGAGGAAGTTTTAGTGGATTTTATTAATGGCGATGCAGACAGGCCGATTGTGTTAGGCCGTCTTTATAATAGTGCCATGTCGCCACCTTGGGGTTTTCCTGCTGCCGCAAAACAATCCGGTATTAAGAGTAAAAGTTTTAACTCACCATTGTCGAATTTCAATGAGCTGATGTTTAACGATACGGCAGGTTCTGAAATCGTTAATTTCCAGGCTCAGAAAGATTTAACCTCATTGGTTAAAAACAATGAAACCCGTAATGTTAATAATGACCGTACAACAACAATCGGTAATAATGAAACAGTAACTGTCGTGGGTGATAGAGCAAAAACCGTTCAAAAAAATGAAACGGCGGCTATTACACTAGACCGTACGAAAACAGTGGGTCAGAATGAAACATCCAGCATTACCAAAAATCAAAGTATTAGTGTAGGTGAAAATCAAAGTACTAGCGTAGGCCAGAATCAAAGTGTCGATGTCATTCAAAACCGTACTCGTACAGTTGGTGAAAATGAAAATGTATCGGTTGGTCAAAGCCAAGCTTTAACTATAGGTAAAGATCACAACACGATGGTTGGTCAAAACCAAGCTTTAACTGTAGGTTCCAATCGTAATAAAACCATTGTTTCCAACGAAGTGAGCAGTATAGGTGGAAATAAACAGCAAACAATTACTAAAAATGCCGTCAGCACTGTCGGTATAGGTAAAATGTCCACGATTGGTGCAGGTTATATGTTGAATGTCGGTGGTGGCTGGATGACTAACGTGGGTGCGGCTGAAATGCATAATGTCGGATTGGTCATGGGATTAAACGCAGGCATGAATGTGGGGGTAAATGCCGGCCGTCACATTACTTTATCGGCTAATTCGAAAATTACCCTGCAAGTAGGTAGCTCGATGATTGTTATGGATAAAAATAAAATTTCCATTGTAAGTAAAACCATTAAGGTTGTAGGCACAAAAAAAGTAGATATGGATGGTAAAAAAGTAGATATTAACTAATCGTTATATGGAAGTATTATGTTTGAACTACAAAACCATACATGCTTTTACGCACAGCAGTTTCAAAATGTTGATCAATTAGATCGTACATATCATGTTGTAGTAGCAAAAGTTAGCTATGACTTTGAAATTGATGCAGCCACTGGTCAGACTGAGCTTGATTTTGCTGATAATCAGTCTCCCTTGGTTTTTGCTGATACTTATTATGGAGATCCGGCACAAACTGCTACATTATTGGAAAGTGATTTTTCTTTATATAAACCTAAAACCGACGTAGTAGTTAATGCCGTTGCTTATGCGCCGGATGATTTGCCTGCCCGTCAGTTTTCTGTTGCTTTAAAAATAGGTGACTATCAAAAAACACTTGCTGTTACAGGTAGCCGCTACTGGCTGCGGGAAGCAGTAGGTTGGACTTTGAGCGAACCTACTTTAATCGAATCATTGCCTATCCGATATGAATTTGCTTTCGGGGGTAGTGGGGCAGAAAAAGATCATCAAGGCTACCAGCAAAATGCGATTGGTATGGGTTATTACACCAAATCTTTTTTGCAGCAAAACAGCAGTAAACGCATGTTTCCTGCCCATCAGATTTATGATCCTGCCCGACCCATTAAAGATCCTAATGAACAGGCTGTGCCGGAAGGGTTCGGTTTTTTCTCACGCTACTTTGCAGAACGTGCCCGTCACACAGGTACCGCAGATGAAGAATGGATAAAAAACCGAGCACCATTGTTACCAAAAGACTTTTCTATGGCTTATTGGAATGCGGCACACCCTTCATTACAGTTGCCGCATTTCAAACATAATCATATTTATGAATTTGGGTTTACAGGTATGGTGCATTCCTTTCAAGCACCAAATCGGCATTTTACGGTTTTCCTTCCTGTCGAAACATTATTTATACATATTCAAACCCCGAAAAATCAGTCGCTTTGTAAAGATATGATTTTAGATACCGTATGGGTTGATGTGGAAAAACGTCGGATAACTTGTACCTACCGCACATCATTCCCAGAGGAACTAGAAGTTTCCTCATGCCAATTACGTTTTATTGCCAGAAGTGAGCGTGGGGCATATATAGAACAGGCAAAAGCAGCAATAGATAATCAAGAAGCGTTTATTCCGTTACCTCCGTCTCTTCACATAGATTTAAAAACGCAAAAATTGAGCAAGCAAAAACAATAATATTTATTTAAATTATTAATATTCTCAAAAAGGTTAACTAGGAGCAATTATATGGCCATCAATAAAATCGCCCGCAAGAGCAGTAAATTCAAAGTGATTTTTATGGTGCCCGATTTCTGTTGGCCGCCGCCGCCCGCACCGCCTACCGTACCGCCGATTCCCTTCCCACTGTTTGCCGATTTGGGTAGTGCCAAAACCGTTGCCAAAGACGTTAAAATCAACCGCAAACCCGCTTTTGTATACAATGCCAGTAAGGCCGGTAGAACTTATGGCGACGAAATCGCTTTGCCCGGTCGTAAAGGCGTCGTTTCCCGTACCGCCACCAAACCGGCCTGGCCGATGATGCATTCTTCTTCGGTTAAAATCCGCAAGCGCTATATTATCCGCACCGGCGATATGTTCCATATGAACGGCAAGTTTAAAAAACGGTTGCCGCCCAAACCCTGTATTTCCTGTAAAGCCGCCGCAGGGGCAGGCCGCCCGGTCAACCCGATACACGGCCTCAAGTTTTTAACCGACGAAACCGATTTTGCCTTTGAGGGCATACTGCCTCTGGTCTGGAGCCGCAGCTATTATTCCGACCAAGACGGCACCGGCTGGCTGGGTGAGGGCTGGAGCATACCGGGCAGCCAACGTATGGTGCGCAGCGCAGCGGGTTTGGCCTATATCGACGATCAGGGGCGGTTGTTTCCGTTGCCGGAAGTGGAGGAAGACGACGAAGAGCCGGTATTGTTTGAGAGCGAGCAGATCTGGTTTAGTAAAAACCCCGACGGCCATTATGTGATTGCCTCTTTAGACGGTTCGGTATCATTGCGTTTCGCCCCGTTAACGGTTTCCGACGACGACCCGAACGGTGAACATTGTGCCGAACTGCCTCTGGTTGCCGTAGAAGACGCCAACGGCAACCACCAGCGTTTTATTTACCATCCCGTTAGCGGACTGCCGCAATACATTATCGACGGCAACGGGCGGGTATTTCATCTGGCCTTCGGCAATGTCGGCGACGCAGCCGACCCCAAAATGCGGCTGCTGTCGGTGTCGTTGCTCGAAGCACTGCCCGCAGCGGGCGCAGATGCCCCAAGCGGTGAGGTATGGGTGCGCTACCAATACAACCGCAGCGGCGATTTAATCCGCGTTATCGGCCGCGACGGCGGCACCAAACGCAGCTTCACCTACCGCAACAACCTGATGGTGTCGCACACCGATGCCGCCGGCCTCAGCTCTTTCTACGAATACGACCATTACACCCCCACCGGCAAAGTGCTGGTTAACCGCACCAGTTTGGGCGAAGAATGGCGTTTCACTTATCACAACGGCTATACCGAAGTCACCGACGTTCTCGGCCGTACCGAACAATACCATTACGACTATAACAACGAGCTGACCAAACGGGTCTATGCCGACGGTAGCGAAGTATTGATGGAGCGCGACCACCTCGGCCGGCTGCTCAGCCACACCGACGCGATGGGGCGCATTACCCGCTATCAATACAGCAACGAAGGCCAAATCGAAAGCATGATCCGCCCCGACGGCGCCATTCTGCATTTCGACTACGACGACAGCTACCGCCTTATCCGCCAAAGCGATGCCGAAGGAAACTACGACAGCTACAGCTACGACGAAGCCGGCAACCTCCTCACCCACACCAACCCGATGAAGCACATCACCCGCTTCGAGTATGCCGACAACGGCCTACTGCTGTCGGTCACCGATCCCAAAGGCACCACCACCGGCTATCACTACAACCGCCACAACCAGCCCGACCTCATTACCGACTGTTCCGGCTATGAAACCCGGCTGGCCTACAATCAGGAAGGGCGGCTGACCCGTATTACCGACGCCTTAGGCCAATATACCGAATATCAATACGACCCCAACCAAAACCTCACCCTCGCCGTTTATCCCGACGGCAGCAGGGAGCGCTTTCATTACGACCCCGCCGGCCGCCTCACCACCCATACCGACGGCGAAGGCCACACCACCGCATACGAATACGGCCAAGACGGGTTGCCGACCCAACGCACCAATGCCCTCGGCCACACCTTCGGCTACCACTACGATAAAGCCAGAAGACTGATCGCCCTCACCAATGAAAACGGCGCCCGCTACCGCTTTGCCTACGACGACAACGACCGCCTGATTGCCGAGAGTGGCTTCGACCACAAACTGACCGCCTATCACTACAATCAAGGCGGCGAACTCGTTCAGCAAAACGAATACGGCGACGATACCGCCACCGCCGCCAAACTCATGGCACAACTAAGCGGCCAATCCGCCCCAAGCACAGACAGAACCCCGCTTTCAGACGGCCTCAAAGACAAAACCCCGCTCAGAGTCACCGAATTCCAACGCGACATCTTAGGCCGTCTGACCCGCACCACCGCCCACGACAATCAGGGTCACACCCAAGAAACCGTTTACGGCTACGACAGCAACGGCAACCTCGTCCGCGCCGCCAACGAAAAAAGCATTACCTGTTTCGACTACAACCCCAACGGCCAACTTATCGGCCAACACCAATGGGCGGTACCGACCCGAGAAGAAAACACCCGAAACGGCCTGCCCGACACCGACTGGCGCGACCCGCAATACGATATGCTGTTTCTGCCGCAGACTAAGAGTATCCATTACCATTACGACTTCAACGGCAACTGCACCGCTACCGTACTGCCCGACGGCAGAAGCATCAACCACCTTTACTACGGCAGCGGACATTTACACCAGATTAACCTAGACGGCGACACCATAACCGATATCGAACGCGACAAACTGCACCGCGAAATCGAACGGACACAGGGTAAACTCACCAGCCGCTACGAACTCGACCCCTTAGGCCGTCTGAAAAAACAGATTGCCGAATTAAATGCCGTTACCCAACCCAAAGGCAAAAACCAAACCGCTGCCGGTCATACCGCTGTCAAACGCAGCTACGGCTACGACAAAACCGGCAATCTGACTCACAGCAGCGACCAAAGAAGCGGCGTAACACAATTCGAATACGACAAACTCGGCCGAATCACTAAAGCCGACAAAGAAACCTTTGCCTTCGACCCCGCCCACAATATCCTTTCAGACGGCCTCAAAGACAATATTGCCGACAACCGTTTAAAAACCTACAACGGCATCAGCTATTATTATGACGACTTAGGTAATCTGATTCATAGAGAGCTGGCCGACGGCGAAGTGCAGAACTATTTCTACGATTTGCACGACCAACTGGTGAAAGTGGAAATCTTTAAGCCCGAACAGGAAAAAGAGACTTGGGTTTATAGCTACGACGCACTAAGCAGAAGAACCGGCAAAGGCCGTCTGAAAAACGGCCAAGAAGTTTCAGACGGCTTAGAGGATAAAACCGACTTCACTTGGGACGGCAGCCACCTGATACAGGAAACCCGTTCAGACGGCCTGTACACTTATATCTATACCGATAAAGATTCTTACGAACCTTTGGCACAAATCCGCAATTGGACAAACGAAGAGGGGGAAAGCTACCAAGAAACCAATTATTTCCACTGCGACCAAATCGGCATTCCGCGAGAGATGACCGATAAAGACGGGAATTTATTGTGGTTTGGGAAATATAAAGGTTGGGGGAAATTAGAAGAAGAGACCAATATCACTAATGCCCATCAGCCGTTTAGGTTGCAAAACCAATATTGCGACCAAGAAACGGGGTTGCATTATAACTTCTTTAGGTATTATGAACCCGATTGCGGGCGGTTTGTGAATCAGGATCCGATTGGGTTAAGTGGGGGAGTAAATTTATACAGGTTTGCACCGAATACACAAAAGTTTATTGATCCTTTTGGTTTATGGTTTTGGTTATTAGCTGGAGTCGGTGCCGGAGGCGGTGGTGCTGCCGCTACGGGAACTGCTGTCGGAGGGGCGGCTGTTGTAAAAGGAACTTTATTTGTAGGCTCTGCCGCTGCTGTTGGATATGCTGGAAGTAAAGCAATAAGTGCCTCTAAGGCAAGAGAAAAAACAGTAGAAGATGCTTGTATAGGCCGTTGCCAAGAAGAAAAAAAAGACCCTTGTTCAAAATTTCCTACAAAAAATGCAGCTAGAGTAAGTGCCTTAAGGCTGGCCGGTATCCCGACAAGCTCAACACCCATTGCTCAAAATATAATACCCAACTGGGAACAATATATGTATAAAAACCCAAATGGTTCACGAACACCACTAATTGTGTCGCATCATCCTGCTGATGCAACACATCCTTGCCCGCATTGGCATGTAGGTACTGCTAAAATGGACAGAGGTCTTGTTCAAACAAGAAATAATGGAAATGGTACATTTTCATGGAAATACTATAAAGATAATGTAACCATACAGCATAGAAACTAATATTATGACAAACATGCAAGAAAAAATCTTTATCTTAAAACAAAAAAATTTAATCAATAAGTTAAAAGAAAATTATTTTTTAAATGATTTAATTATGGATTCTGAAAGTATTATTTTGTATCCAAATTCATCTGAAATAATTGATAGCATTTTTTTAAATCATAAAAATGTAGAGCTTAGAAAAGAAAATTCTAATCTTATAATAAAAAAAGAAATATTAGAATTTTTTTGAAGCGGATCTAAATGATATTGCTTATGTATATTTTTATGGTGGAATAAATAAATCGGCTAAATTCCCAATAGAATTATTTTTTATTTACCATTAAAATAAAAAAATATTGATAAATGGCTAGAGTTGATAAACAAACCTGATTTTTATTGCTTAAAATTTTTCAACGCTAAAATAAATAAAATAATTGACATATCTCTGCTAGACAATAATGAAAATGAAGAAGATATATTATCCGTGTTTACTGGAATAAAAGTATAACTCACTCTGTTGAAAAGAAAAGTATATTTAGAAACTCTTCTTGTGAATAAGAAGTTTTATGTTTGAAAAAATCAATTAGTTTTTTAAAACAATGTGTACCAATAGCATGCGTTTTTTATCTAAACTAGCCTTAACCTACACGGAATCCCATCATGGCCATCAATAAAATCGCCCATAAAAGCAGTAAATTCAAAGTGATTTTTATGGTGCCCGATTTCTGTTGGCCGCCGCCGCCCGCACCGCCTACCGTACCGCCGATTCCCTTCCCACTGTTTGCCGATTTGGGTAGTGCCAAAACCGTTGCCAAAGACGTTAAAATCAACCGCAAACCCGCTTTTGTATACAATGCCAGTAAGGCCGGTAGAACTTATGGCGACGAAATCGCTTTGCCCGGTCGTAAAGGCGTCGTTTCCCGTACCGCCACCAAACCGGCCTGGCCGATGATGCATTCTTCTTCGGTTAAAATCCGCAAGCGCTATATTATCCGCACCGGCGATATGTTCCATATGAACGGCAAGTTTAAAAAACGGTTGCCGCCCAAACCCTGTATTTCCTGTAAAGCCGCCGCAGGGGCAGGCCGCCCGGTCAACCCGATACACGGCCTCAAGTTTTTAACCGACGAAACCGATTTTGCCTTTGAGGGCATACTGCCTCTGGTCTGGAGCCGCAGCTATTATTCCGACCAAGACGGCACCGGCTGGCTGGGTGAGGGCTGGAGCATACCGGGCAGCCAACGTATGGTGCGCAGCGCAGCGGGTTTGGCCTATATCGACGATCAGGGGCGGTTGTTTCCGTTGCCGGAAGTGGAGGAAGACGACGAAGAGCCGGTATTGTTTGAGAGCGAGCAGATCTGGTTTAGTAAAAACCCCGACGGCCATTATGTGATTGCCTCTTTAGACGGTTCGGTATCATTGCGTTTCGCCCCGTTAACGGTTTCCGACGACGACCCGAACGGTGAACATTGTGCCGAACTGCCTCTGGTTGCCGTAGAAGACGCCAACGGCAACCACCAGCGTTTTATTTACCATCCCGTTAGCGGACTGCCGCAATACATTATCGACGGCAACGGGCGGGTATTTCATCTGGCCTTCGGCAATGTCGGCGACGCAGCCGACCCCAAAATGCGGCTGCTGTCGGTGTCGTTGCTCGAAGCACTGCCCGCAGCGGGCGCAGATGCCCCAAGCGGTGAGGTATGGGTGCGCTACCAATACAACCGCAGCGGCGATTTAATCCGCGTTATCGGCCGCGACGGCGGCACCAAACGCAGCTTCACCTACCGCAACAACCTGATGGTGTCGCACACCGATGCCGCCGGCCTCAGCTCTTTCTACGAATACGACCATTACACCCCCACCGGCAAAGTGCTGGTTAACCGCACCAGTTTGGGCGAAGAATGGCGTTTCACTTATCACAACGGCTATACCGAAGTCACCGACGTTCTCGGCCGTACCGAACAATACCATTACGACTATAACAACGAGCTGACCAAACGGGTCTATGCCGACGGTAGCGAAGTATTGATGGAGCGCGACCACCTCGGCCGGCTGCTCAGCCACACCGACGCGATGGGGCGCATTACCCGCTATCAATACAGCAACGAAGGCCAAATCGAAAGCATGATCCGCCCCGACGGCGCCATTCTGCATTTCGACTACGACGACAGCTACCGCCTTATCCGCCAAAGCGATGCCGAAGGAAACTACGACAGCTACAGCTACGACGAAGCCGGCAACCTCCTCACCCACACCAACCCGATGAAGCACATCACCCGCTTCGAGTATGCCGACAACGGCCTACTGCTGTCGGTCACCGATCCCAAAGGCACCACCACCGGCTATCACTACAACCGCCACAACCAGCCCGACCTCATTACCGACTGTTCCGGCTATGAAACCCGGCTGGCCTACAATCAGGAAGGGCGGCTGACCCGTATTACCGACGCCTTAGGCCAATATACCGAATATCAATACGACCCCAACCAAAACCTCACCCTCGCCGTTTATCCCGACGGCAGCAGGGAGCGCTTTCATTACGACCCCGCCGGCCGCCTCACCACCCATACCGACGGCGAAGGCCACACCACCGCATACGAATACGGCCAAGACGGGTTGCCGACCCAACGCACCAATGCCCTCGGCCACACCTTCGGCTACCACTACGATAAAGCCAGAAGACTGATCGCCCTCACCAATGAAAACGGCGCCCGCTACCGCTTTGCCTACGACGACAACGACCGCCTGATTGCCGAGAGTGGCTTCGACCACAAACTGACCGCCTATCACTACAATCAAGGCGGCGAACTCGTTCAGCAAAACGAATACGGCGACGATACCGCCACCGCCGCCAAACTCATGGCACAACTAAGCGGCCAATCCGCCCCAAGCACAGACAGAACCCCGCTTTCAGACGGCCTCAAAGACAAAACCCCGCTCAGAGTCACCGAATTCCAACGCGACATCTTAGGCCGTCTGACCCGCACCACCGCCCACGACAATCAGGGTCACACCCAAGAAACCGTTTACGGCTACGACAGCAACGGCAACCTCGTCCGCGCCGCCAACGAAAAAAGCATTACCTGTTTCGACTACAACCCCAACGGCCAACTTATCGGCCAACACCAATGGGCGGTACCGACCCGAGAAGAAAACACCCGAAACGGCCTGCCCGACACCGACTGGCGCGACCCGCAATACGATATGCTGTTTCTGCCGCAGACTAAGAGTATCCATTACCATTACGACTTCAACGGCAACTGCACCGCTACCGTACTGCCCGACGGCAGAAGCATCAACCACCTTTACTACGGCAGCGGACATTTACACCAGATTAACCTAGACGGCGACACCATAACCGATATCGAACGCGACAAACTGCACCGCGAAATCGAACGGACACAGGGTAAACTCACCAGCCGCTACGAACTCGACCCCTTAGGCCGTCTGAAAAAACAGATTGCCGAATTAAATGCCGTTACCCAACCCAAAGGCAAAAACCAAACCGCTGCCGGTCATACCGCTGTCAAACGCAGCTACGGCTACGATAAAACCGGCAATCTGATTCACAGCAGCGACCAAAGAAGCGGCGTAACACAATTCGAATACGACAAACTCGGCCGAATCACCCAAGCCGACAAAGAAACCTTTGCCTTCGACCCCGCCCACAATATCCTTTCAGACGGCCAAAAAGATAAGATTGCCGACAACCGCCTCAAAACCTATAACGGCATCAGCTATTATTATGACGACTTAGGCAACCTGATTCACCGCGAACTGGCCGACGGCGAAGTACAGAACTATTTCTACGATTTGCACGACCAACTGGTTAAAGTGGAAATCTTCAAAAAAGATAACAGCAAAGAGACTTGGGTTTATAGCTACGACGCACTAGGCAGAAGAACCGGCAAAGGCCGTCTGAAAAACAGCCAAGAAGTTTCAGACGGCTTGGAAGATAAAACCGACTTCACTTGGGACGGCAGCCATTTAATACAGGAAACCCGTTCAGACGGCCTGTACACCTATATCTATACCGACAAAGATGCTTACGAACCTTTAGCACAAATCCGCAATTGGACAAACGAAGAAGGGGAAAGCTACCAAGAAACCAATTATTTCCACTGCGACCAAATCGGCATTCCGCGTGAGATGACGGATTCGGAAGGCAAACTGCTTTGGTTTGGTGATTATTACGGTTGGGGTAAGTTGAAGAGTGAAAGCAATATTACCGGAGTGCATCAGCCGTTTAGGTTGCAAAACCAGTATTGCGATACCGAAACGGGCTTGCATTATAACTTCTTTAGGTATTACGAGCCGGATTGCGGGCGGTTTGTGAATCAGGATCCGATTGGGTTACTTGGGGGAAATAATCTTTATCAATTTGCTTTCAATACGCAAAATTGGTTAGATACATTAGGATTGAGCGCCGTCTGGATGACTAAGCTCATGCGTAATATGCTAAAAAGTAAAAAACCTGTTACTTATCAAGGCAGGACTGTTTATCAAGACCCGAAAGCTTTTGCTTTTACCAACTCAAATATTTGTAAAATGTGGAAAGGGCAGGCTCCACGAGGCCATAATGGCATAGAGATTCAATTACACCATATATCTGGAAAGGATCCTGGTCCTTTGCTAGAAATAAATGGCTTAATACATCGGAAGATTAGTAAACAATTACATTTTTTTATTACGGAAAGTTTCCGTAGAAATAAAGCCCAGGCTCAAGCATTTGACAGTTTTCGTGAGGCATATTGGAAAAAGCGAGCACAAGATCATATTGGAAGTTGTAATAAACCATCGTATTGTAAATAAACATTAAGGAGTTGCTATGAGTCAGTTATCAAATATAGAAAATAAGTTAGAAATTGTACTTCCTAGTTCGTATAAAAATACTATTAATAAATTTCAATTATTTATGGAAATTGAATTTAATAACTATCAAATTAATCTATTTAATGAAAAATCGTTGTTTGATGACTTAAATGGCTTTCCTCAATGGAGCTATTTAGAATACTTAGTAGAAATAAATAAAGAGAAGCAACTGATGCCTAATGTTGTAGAAAGGCATGACTTGAGTGGGTATATTGATTCTGAACGAGTAAAAAGAGGTTTGATGTTTGGTTCTTTAGCTGATGGAGCATGTGTGTATTTTGATTTGGAAGATGGTTTATCAATATGGGAGTATTGGCTAGATGACGGAAGCATCGGAAAAATAGCAGACAATTTTGATGAAATTCTCTCACAAGGAGATGTTATAGATTTTGAATAAGAAGAAAGCGTAGGTTGGGTCGAGACCCAACAAATCCATTGAGGCTGTCTGAAAAAACAAAACTTTTCAGACGGCCTCAAAGACAATATTGCCGACAACCGTTTAAAAACTTACAACGGTATCAGCTATTATTACGACGACTTAGGCAACCTGATTCACCGCGAACTGGCCGACGGCGAAGTGCAGAACTATTTCTACGATTTGCACGACCAACTGGTGAAAGTGGAAATCTTTAAGCCAGAACAGGAAAAAGAAACTTGGGTTTATAGCTACGACGCCCTAGGCCGAAGAATCGGCAAAGGCCGTCTGAAAAACGGCCAAGAAGTTTCAGACGGCTTAGAAGATAAAACCGACTTTATTTGGGACGGCAGCCACCTGATACAGGAAACCCGTTCAGACGGCCTGTACACCTATATATATACCGACAAAGATGCTTACGAACCTTTGGCACAAATCCGTAATTGGACAAACGAAGAAGGGGAAAGCTACCAAGAAAACAACTATTTCCACTGCTACCAAATCGGCATTCCGCGTGAGATGACGGATTCGGAAGGTAGACTGCTTTGGTTTGGTGATTATTACGGTTGGGGTAAGCTGAAGAGCGAGACCAATGTAACGGAAATAGTGCACCAACCGTTCAGGTTACAAAACCAGTATTGCGACCAAGAAACGGGGTTGCATTATAACTTCTTCAGGTATTACGAGCCTGAATGCGGGCGGTTTGTGAATCAGGATCCGATTAAATTAAGCGGGGGAAATAATTTTTATCAGTTTGCTGAAAATATAACTGGTTGGCTAGATCCGTTAGGGTTGGCAACACTTAAATTATCAGGAAGGATAATACGAGTACATGCAAATGATGTTGATCCATTTCCAAGTATGCCGCATGGACATATTTATGATGAAAATCTAGTGGTAGATAAAAATGGAAATCTTTATGTTGCTGGGAAATGTCATTCTAAGGCGGATAGTATTGGCCGCCTAAAGAAAAAAGAAATCCAACAATGGCAATCTTGGTTAAGAAAACAAGGCTATACAATTTAATAAGGCAATGGAGAAATATTATGAAGTCAATTATCATTGATAGATGGCCTATTCCAAACTATATAGCTTTGAGAACGCTATGGTATGAAAATTCAACGATTAGTTTAATAACTACAGAGTTATCTTGTTATGATGAAATTGTTCCATTCTTGATTTCTGAAGGTGACGAATTTGCCTTAGTTGTTTTATCTGATTTGGTTGAAAAAAAGAATTTTCCATCTAAATTCTTAGAAAAAGTTTTTTATACAGGTGATTTAGGCTGTCAGTTATCTGTTTGTTATAGTGAAAAAGTTCCTGAGTCACTAAGAGCAGAATGTTCTCGCCTAAAATTATCAAAACATTAGCAAGCTGTAGCCTGCATCAAACACTTATTAAAACATCCGTAGGGGGCGGGTTACATACTTGCCACCTACTATTCAAACTGCCGTCAAACGCCGCTACGGCTACGACAAAACCGGTAATCTGATTCACCGCAGCGACCAAAGAAGCGGCGTAACAAAGTTCGAATACGACAAACTCGGCCGAATCACCAAAGCCGACAAAGAAACCTTTGCCTTCGACCCCGCCCACAATATCCTTTCAGACGGCCAAAAAGATAAGATTGCCGACAACCGCCTCAAAACCTACAACGGCATCAGCTATTATTACGACGACTTAGGCAACCTGATTCATAGAGAACTGGCCGACGGCGAAGTACAGAACCATTTCTACGATTTGCACGACCAACTGGTGAAAGTGGAAATCTTCAAAAAAGATAGCAGCAAAGAGACTTGGGTTTATAGCTACGACGCGCTAGGCAGAAGAACCGGTAAAGGCCGTCTGAAAAACGGCCAAGAAGTTTCAGACGGTTTGGAAGATAAAACCGACTTCACTTGGGACGGCAGCCACCTGATACAGGAAACCCGTTCAGACGGCCTGTACACTTATATCTATACCGATAAAGATGCTTACGAACCTTTGGCACAAATCCGCAATTGGACAAACGAAGAGGGGGAAAGCTACCAAGAAACCAATTATTTCCACTGCGACCAAATCGGCATTCCGCGTGAGATGACCGATAAAGACGGGAATTTATTGTGGTTTGGAAAATATAAAGGTTGGGGGAAATTAGAGGAAGAGACCAATATCTCTAATACTCATCAGCCGTTTAGGTTGCAGAATCAGTATTGCGATACCGAAACGGGCTTGCATTATAACTTCTTTAGGTATTACGAGCCTGAATGCGGTCGGTTTGTGAATCAGGATCCGATTGGGTTAACAGGTGGTGAAAATTTCTATTTATTTGCTTTTAATTCTAGTTACTGGATAGATCCTTTAGGGCTTGTAAAGTGGAGGGGTACATCTAATACAATAGGTTATGGCTTTGTTACTAATACACAATTTAATTTACAATATGAATGTGTCAATGGTAAATCGGTCTCTGTAATGGTATTAACATTAGGTGGAACTTTTGGAATTGGGGCAGGAGCATTACAATCACATGTAGAATTTGATGATGGGTTATCTTATTTGGATCCGTATGCATTAAAAGGATTATATACAGATGGCTCTGGGGCAATTGCTGTTGGTAAAGGAGTAAGTGCTGGGTCAACTACTATAGGGAAAGCAGAGACAAAAGGGATAATTGGTACTACAACTGGCGCCACCGCCACAATTGGTTCTATACTGGGATTTTCAGGAGTAACAGTTGTTAAACAGTCTTGGCGTGGTTGTTCAAAATGTAATATTCCAAATATTCCAAGCGGGATGGGCATGAAAGATATATGGGGAATGCCTTATTAAGTAAGGTTATATTAAAAGGGCTTAATCATGCTTCAAATTATAAATCAATATTTTCCTATAATATTAATTACATATTTATTAATAATATCTTACATGTGTATTTATTTAAATATAATATCATATAATTTAATTGGTAAAATAAAACAGATCCCTGATTTACATCATATGATGGGGAAACCTAATGTTTTTTACTTTGTATATCAATTTCCATTTTATCTTGACTATAAATTTCTATTTTTTATCATTAAAAACCCATGTTTTTTAACACTAACTTATTTAACTACAAAAGATAATTTATTAAAAATAAAAATATATTCTAAAATTCTTTTATACATGCATAGTATTATTCCAATAAGTCTAGTATTGCTTTGTATCTATAATATAATAAAAATATTATTATGATAAATAAAAATGATGATAAACTTAATAAAATTCAATATAAATATGTTTTATACTACTATAACAAATAATTTTTAATTTTTTAATGATAAAGTAATCAAATATATGAAAAACATTTTAATATTTTTTTATTATTATCAGGTTGCGATAATTTTGTAAGTAAAAAAGCACTTTCCTCTGATTGTTTAAATAATGCTGCAGTTAGCCAATTAATGGAATGTGCAGAAAATGGAAATCTTGAGAGTCAGTACGAGTTAGCAAGCCGTAGCCTGCATAAAAATATCTATTCAAAGTGTAGGGTGTTGTGCCCTTTGGGCACGCACGCTTTTTTTGGCATTCATCAGGCCGTCTGAAAAAACACATCGCCGAATTAAATGCCGTTACCCAGCCCAAAGGCAAAAACAAAACCGCTGCGGGTCATACCGCCGTCAAACGCAGCTACGGCTACGACAAAACCGGCAACCTCATTCACAGCAGCGACCAAAGAAGCGGCGTAACACAATTCGAATACGACCAACTCGGCCGAATCACCAAAGCGGATAAAGAAACCTTCGCCTTCGACCCCGCCCACAATATCCTTTCAGATGACTTCAAAGATAAGATTGTCGACAACCGCCTCAAAACCTACAACGGCATCAGCTATTACTATGACGACTTAGGCCATCTGATTTACCGCGAACTGGCCGACGGCGAAGTGCAGAACTATTTCTATGATTTACACGACCACCAACTGGTGAAAGTGGAAATCTTTAAGTCCGAACAGGAAAAAGAGACTTGGGTTTATAGCTACGATGCGTTAGGCAGAAGAACCGGCAAAGGCCGTCTGAAAAACGGCCAAGAAGTTTCAGACGGCTTAGAAGATAAAACCGATTTTACTTGGGACGGCAGCCACCTCATACAGGAAACCCGTTCAGACGGCTTGTATATCTATATTTATACTTACAAAGATGCTTACGAACCTTTGGCACAAATCCGTAATTGGACGAATGAAGAAGGGGAGAGCTACCAAGAAACCAATTATTTCTACTGCGACCAAATCGGCATTCCGCGTGAGATGACGGATTCGGAAGGCAAACTGCTTTGGTTTGGAAAATATAAAGGTTGGGGGAAATTAGAGGAAGAGACCAATATTGCTAATGCCCATCAGCCGTTTAGGTTGCAGAATCAGTATTGCGATACTGAAACGGGGTTACATTACAACTTCTTTAGGTATTATGAGCCTGATTGCGGGCGGTTTGTGAATCAGGATCCGATTGGGTTGGATGGTGGGGAGAATTTTTATTGGGTTGCTCCAAATGCACATGTATGGATAGACCCTTTAGGCTTAGCTCGTGGTAAAGGGGAACGGGGTGCTACTGGTGGTGCTGGAGGAAAAAATTCTGCTAATCCATATAAGCATTGTAGAGAATATAACCCACCATAACGTGGTTTTGTAGAGTGTAAAGATCATCAAAGTGGTAAAAAGAAAAGAGTGGCTCGCCCTGCAGAAATGCCATATCCAGGAGATCAGCTAGAATTCTCGAAATGTGATAGTTGTTCAACGGCAGCGAAAGCTATTGCGGGAGTTGGAATAGGATATTTAATATATCGTGGTTTAAGAATGATTCCATCTTTACTTCCACCTCTATGGTGGACAATCCCTGCGAATGCTGTTACTCCTTAATTTTTGATAAGGATATTAAATTATGGTTAATGAATCAGAATATACAGATGAGTTTCTTCAAGCAAATGATGCCCTTGAAAAAGAAGATTATAAAAAGGCGTTTTATTTTTTAAAAAAAGGGGCGTTAAAGCATGATGTTAATTGTTATAATAATTTAGGAATGTTATATGATCTGGGATATGGGGTTAAAAGAAATTTTAATTCTGCATTATATTGGTATAAAAAAAGTTGGCGGTACGAAGGGAAAACAGGTGGTGTCTCCTCTAATATTGCTTCACTCTACGCAAGTGAGGGAAATGTAAAACGTGCAAAATTTTGGTGGAATAAAGCAATATTAGAGCTTGGTGACGGAGATGCTGCACTAGACTATGCAAAATTCTTAATCAAAAATAATAATAGTAAAAATAATAATAAAATAATTGAATTACTTAATTTTGTTATAAATAGTAGTTATGTAACTGAACTATCTAAAGAGGAAGCTAATGATTTGTTGGAGGATTTAAATAGCAAACCGTAGTCTGTATAGAATATTCATTCAAAGCGTAGTGTGGCGTGTTCAAATTGCACGAACATATTATTTAACTTTACAAAAAAGTGTGTCAATTCCCAGAGTTGTAGGTTAGCCTATATAAAAATATTTATTCAAAGTGTAGAGTGTTGTGCCCTTTGGGCACGCACCTTTTCTTGAAAAGAAGTAGCATAACAAAATTCGAATACGACCGACTCGGCAGAATCACCCAAGCCGACAAAGAAACCTTTGCCTTCGACCCCGCCCACAATATCCTTTCAGACGGCCTCAAAGATAAAATTGCCGACAACCGCCTCAAAACCTACAACGGCATCAGCTATTATTATGACGACTTAGGCAATCTGATTCACCGCGAACTGGCCGACGGCGAAGTGCAGAACTATTTCTACGATTTGCACGACCAACTGGTGAAAGTGGAAATCTTTAAACCCGAACAGGAAAAAGAGACTTGGGTTTATACTTATGACGCACTAGGCAGAAGAATCGGCAAAGGCCGTCTGAAAAACGGCCAAGAAATTTCAGACGGCTTAGAAGATAAAACCGACTTCACTTGGGACGGCAGCCACCTCATACAGGAAACCCGTTCAGACGGCCTGAGACCTTTGCAAAAACCCTAAAAATCCCTTAAATTCTTCACCAAAGATATTTAAGGGATTTCTCATGAGTACGTTCTTTCAGCAAACCGCCCAAGCCATGATTGCCAAACACATTGACCGCTTTCCTTTATTAAAGCTCGAACAGGTAATTGATTGGCAGCCGGTAGAGCAGTATCTGAATCGTCAGAAAACCCGTTATATCAGAGATCACCGCGGCCGTCCCGCCTATCCCTTATTGGCTATGTTTAAAGCCGTTTTACTCGGCCAATGGCATAGCCTTTCCGACCCCGAACTCGAACACAGTCTCATTACCCGTATTGATTTCAACCTGTTTTGTCATTTTGACGAGATGAATATTCCCGATCACAGTACCCTTTGCCGTTACCGCAACTGGTTAGCACAAGATAATACCTTGGCCGAACTGTTGGATTTGATTAACCGCCAACTGACTGAGAAAGGCTTAAAGGTAGAGAAGGCACAGGCTGCCGTTATTGATGCGACGATTATTCAGACGGCCGGCAGTAAACAACGTCAGTCCATAGAGGTTGATAGCGAAGGAGAGATAACCGGTCAAACCACACCGAGCAAAGATAAAGATGCCCGTTGGGTGAAGAAGAACGGTCATCATCAATTAGGCTATAAGCAGCACACCCGTACCGATGCGGAAGGTTACATTGAGAAGCTGCATATTACAGCGGGCAATGCCCATGAGTGCAAACATCTGTTGCCTTTATTGGCAGGCATTGCCAAAGAGACAACGGTCTATGCGGATAAAGGTTATGACAGTGCGGAAAACAGAAAGTATCTGGAAGAATATAAACTGAAAGACGGCATTATGAGTAAATCCCATCGCAACCGTCCGCTGACGGAAGCGCAAACCCGCCGCAACAAATATTTATCGAAAACCCGTTATGTAGTGGAACAGAGTTTCGGTACGCTGCACCGTAAATTCCGCTATGCCCGGGCAGCCTACTTCGGGCTGGAGAAAGTAGCGGCGCAAAGTCATCTGAAAGCGATATGTTTGAACCTGTTGAAGGCGGCCAACAGGCTACGTGCGCCTATTGCTGCCTAAAAGGCAGCCGGATGCCTATTAATTAGGCATCTGAGGAGTAATAAAGGGGATATTGCGGTCAAAAACAGCCGAAATCCTGTGTTTGGAGTTCGGCTGTCGGGTGAAGGACTATTTCGCAAAGGTCTCGGCCTGTACACCTATATCTATACCGACAAAGATGCTTACGAACCTTTGGCACAAATCCGCAATTGGACAAACGAAGAAGGGGAAAGCTACCAAGAAACCAATTACTTCCACTGCGGCCAAATCGGCATTCCGCGAGAGATGACGGATTCGGAAGGCAAACTGCTTTGGTTTGGTGATTATTACGGTTGGGGTAAGCTGAAGAGTGAAAGCAATATTGCCAATGTCCATCAGCCGTTTAGGTTGCAGAACCAGTATTGCGACCAAGAAACAGGGTTGCATTATAACTTTTTTAGGTATTACGAGCCTGAATGTGGGCGGTTTGTGAATCAGGATCCGATTGGGTTAGTAGGGGGAGATAACTTATATCAATTTGCGCCTAATGCCCAAAGTTGGATTGATATTTTAGGCTTAGAAAAAATAATAACAGAAGGTATTATTTATCGAATGGGAAGCGACAGTAATAGTAATTTCACACCTCGCCCAGGAAAAGATACTACTACAGGTCTATCAGCTTCTTTAGATAAACCTAATTCAAAGTGTCAAGCTATTGATACGAGGAAGTGGACTTGAAGCAGTAAATGATCATGGGAGACATGTTTCTATTCGCCCTGTAAACGATGCAAATAAATCTAAGCTAGTTGAATGGGCAAATACTCGTTCAAATGCCGTATCATCACCATCAACACTTACTCAAAAATTACAACAAGCAATCATAAACAACAATACATCCAATACATCGAGTACTAGAACATATCGGGCTTTACCTAATGGTACTCAAGCTGGAGGGAGATTTCCTGGTGGGCGAGGTGGATTAGGAACAACAAGAGACCCTATAAAAAGGGGATTTACAATAAATGACTTATTGAAATAAATAGGATATTAATTATGAAAACTTTAAACAAAGAAATTTGGAACTTAATGAATTCATATTCATTAAGATTGAAAAAAAATTTTGAAATTTATAGTGTATTGCCTTTCAGAGAGGAAGAAAAGTCATATATAAATAACATTGAGTATTGTAACCAAGGCATATCCATTATACTCAAGGAAGAGCTTTTGAATGAAAAAGATATTGATTTATTTGATATTACTCTTGAATATAAAAAACATGAAAAAAATAAAATTTATATTCACGAAATTGGCATTTTATCATCTGATGGTGTTGTATATTTAGAATTTTCAGAACTGATTGTTTTAGAAAAAGAATTCCTTCGTTTTATAAGTTTATTCTTAGATGAAGCTATTCGGCTATATGAAAAAAATGTATATTTATATTTGAAATCTTCTTTAATTAATTGAAACAGAAAATTTATATGTAGAATGCATTAACAACAGTACGTTCACAGTTTTCTACCCTTTTAAGGCCGTTCGAACCTTTGAACTGCACCCCAAAAGTTGGACACTCCTCCAGCCCATTAAGGTGCAGTTCAAAATAATGATGAAGTTTCAGAAGGCTTAGAAGATAAAACCGCCTTTACTTGGGACGGCAGCCATTTAATACAGGAAACCCGTTCAGACGGCCTGTACACCTATATCTACACCGATAAAGATGCTTACGAACCTTTGGCACAAATCCGCAATTGGCCAAACGAAGAAGGGGAAAGCTACCAAGAAACCAACTACTTCCACTGCGACCAAATCGGCATTCCGCGTGAGATGACCGATAAAGACGGGAATTTATTGTGGTTTGGTGATTACTATGGTTGGGGTAAGCTGAAAAACGAAACCAATATTACCAATGCCCATCAGCCGTTTAGGTTGCAAAACCAATATTGCGACCAAGAAACGGGGCTGCATTATAACTTTTTCAGGTATTATGAGCCTGAATGTGGTCGGTTTGTGAATCAGGATCCGATTAAACTGGAAGGGGGCAATAATTTTTATAGCTTTTCAGAGAACACACAAAACTTTATAGATGTATTAGGGCTAATAGATTTTAAATTTCATGGAAACTGGTGTGGGCCAGGATGGACTGGAGGGCGTTGGGAGTCATATGTTAAAGAAAAAGATACTAATGGATATTATAAAAAACCTAGAAATAGATTAGATGCTGCCTGTAAACAACATGATATATGTTATGCACAATGCCGTGAAACTTTTACATGTTCTGGTTTAAACAAAGAAGCATGCCAAATAGATTGAGACCTTTGCAAAAACCCTAAAAATCCCTTAAATTCTTCACCAAAGATATTTAAGGGATTTCTCATGAGTACGTTCTTTCAGCAAACCGCCCAAGCCATGATTGCCAAACACATTGACCGCTTTCCTTTATTAAAGCTCGAACAGGTAATTGATTGGCAGCCGGTAGAGCAGTATCTGAATCGTCAGAAAACCCGTTATATCAGAGATCACCGCGGCCGTCCCGCCTATCCCTTATTGGCTATGTTTAAAGCCGTTTTACTCGGCCAATGGCACAGTCTTTCCGACCCCGAACTCGAGCACAGTCTTATTACCCGTATTGATTTCAACCTGTTTTGTCATTTTGACGAGATGAATATTCCCGATCACAGTACCCTTTGCCGTTACCGCAACTGGCTGGCACAAGACAATACCTTGGCCGAACTGTTGGATTTGATTAACCGCCAACTGACTGAGAAAGGCTTAAAGGTAGAGAAGGCACAGGCTGCCGTTATTGATGCGACGATTATTCAGACGGCCGGCAGTAAACAACGTCAGTCCATAGAGGTTGATAGCGAAGGAGAGATAACCGGTCAAACCACACCGAGCAAAGATAAAGATGCCCGTTGGGTGAAGAAGAACGGTCATCATCAATTAGGCTATAAGCAGCACACCCGTACCGATGCGGAAGGTTACATTGAGAAGCTGCATATTACAGCGGCCAATGCCCATGAGTGCAAACATCTGTTGCCTTTATTGGCAGGCATTGCCAAAGAGACAACGGTCTATGCGGATAAAGGTTATGACAGTGCGGAAAACAGAAAGCATCTGGAAGAATATAAACTGAAAGACGGCATTATGAGTAAATCCCACCGCAACCGTCCGCTGACGGAAGCGCAAACCCGCCGCAACAAACATTTATCGAAAACCCGTTATGTAGTGGAACAGAGTTTCGGTACGCTGCACCGTAAATTCCGCTATGCGCGGGCAACCTACTTCGGGTTGGATAAAGTAGCGGCGCAAAGCCATCTGAAAGCGATATGTTTGAACCTGTTGAAGGCGGCCAACAGGCTACGTGCGCCTGTTGCTGCCTAAAAGGCAGCCGGATGCCTATTAATTAGGCATCTGAGGAGTAATAAAGGGGATATTGCGGTCAAAAACAGCCGAAATCCTGTGTTTGGAGTTCGGCTGTCGGGTGAAGGGCTATTTCGCAAAGGTCTCAGGCTGTCTGAAAAAAAACAAATCGCCGAATTAAATGCCGTTACCCAACCCAAAGGCAAAAACAAAACCGCTGCCGGTCATACCGCCGTCAAACGCAGCTACGGTTACGACAAAACCGGCAACCTCATTCACAGCAGCGACCAACGAAGCGGCGTAACACAATTCGAATACGATAAACTCGGCCGAATCACCCAAGCCGACAAAGAAACCTTTGCCTTCGACCCCGCCCACAATATCCTTTCAGACGGCCTCAAAGATAAGATTGCCGATAACCGTTTAAAAACCTACAACGGCATCAGCTATTACTATGACGACTTAGGCAATCTGATTCACCGCGAACTGGTCGACGGCGAAGTACAGAACTATTTCTATGATCTGCACGACCAATTGGTTAAAGTGGAAATCTTTAAGCCCGAACAGGAAAAAGAGACTTGGGTTTATACGTATGACGCCCTAGGCAGAAGAATCGGCAAAGGCCGTCTGAAAAACGGCCAAGAAGTTTCAGACGGCTTAGAAGATAAAACCGACTTTACTTGGGACGGCAGCCACCTCATACAGGAAACCCGTTCAGACGGCCTGTATACCTATATCTATACCGACAAAGATGCTTACGAACCTTTGGCACAAATCCGCAATTGGACAAACAAAGAAGGGGAAAGCTACCAAGAAACCAATTATTTCCACTGCAACCAAATCGGTATTCCGCGTGAGATGACCGATAAAAAAGACGGGAATTTATTGTGGTTTGGTGATTACTTTGGTTGGGGTAAGCTAAAGAGTGAAACCAATATTACCGGAGCGCATCAGCCGCTTAGATTGCAGAACCAGTATTGCGACCAAGAGACGGGGTTGCATTATAACTTCTTTAGGTATTACGAGCCGGAGTGTGGCAGGTTTGTGAATCAGGATCCGATTGGGTTATGGGGAGGAAGTAATTTTTATGGATTCGCACCAAATACACAAATATGGGTGGATGTTTTGGGTTGGCATGCATCAGGTTCTTGGGGAACCATGAGGTGTCAAATGAATAAAACTGGCAGTAATAAATTTAGAACTTTTACAGGATATAGTTCTGAAGCTGGAGGAAGAGGAGCGAGACATCCTTTAATAAAGAAAATGTTTAAAAAACATAAAAGAGATGCTAGAAGTGGAAAATGTGTTGAGGCTGATATACTGAATCAAATTGCTGATGAATTTAACATTAAAACGGAAGCAAAATTGAAGAAATTTTTAACTGATCATAAATGTTCAGCTATTCAAGTTACAAGGAATATAGATCAAAAGGCGTTAGCTCCATGCCCGAACTGTGCTCCTGTTGTCGGTATGTTAGGAGTATAAACAGATGAAAAAAAATCAGAAAAAAATTAAAAAACAAATAAATAATAATTTAGAAAGAGAGAATAATATTTTTTTGAATAAAATACTCTCAGAGGGTTTATTAGTAAATTACTCTGTTGTTGATGAAATTAAAATACTATTATGTTTTACTAAAAAATATGTAGTTTCCATGAGTGATAATTATAAATTTTCTACTGATATCGAGTTTTCAGAAAAATACTTAAATAAAAAAATTTCTTTAAAACAATTAAACCAACGTGAAAGTTTGGCATTGAAATATTTAGATAGCTTAACTGAGTTTGAAAAAACATACAAGAACTGACATTAATTTTTTTAAATGCTAATTTTCTTGATGGAGTTGAACAGAATCAAGATATAGGTGGTTTTCTTTATTTATTATCAAATATTCAAAAAGGTTTGTGTGAAAAGTTTTATAATTTTTTAAAAACAATTTAATCTTCTTAAATGTCTAAAATTGTGTAACATAATTATTTAGAAAGATAAAATATTAGATAAATGTTATGTAGAAAAAGGATGGAATAAAATGGAACAAAAAGTAAATGGTGTGACGGTTCACTATATGGCGAAATTTGATCCTAAGGAAAAATGAGTCATGTTACTGACTTTAAATTTAAGTGATTAATATTTTATGAATAAATTTGTTTATAAAAATAGCTCTTTAGCTTCTCAACATTGGGAGTTTTGTAATAAAGAGAAACTCCCGTTTATTACAATAAATTCTCTTGATAAATATTATAGTGAAATTTTTTATGATATAACTGATATTGCTAAAAATTTGGAAGAAATTTCAGAATCTGTGAAAGAGATTTTTTCATTTTATAATAAATTTTTCTGCATCCCCGGATACATTACAGAAAAATATAATGATCAGTATTATTACTTTAAGTTCCCTGTTCAAAAAGATCATGCTGAATTTGTTGCTAATCAATTATTTGACTATCTGAATAATCAGCTTTCGCCATAATAAACACTTAGATAATCTGTCGGTACAACCGACATTCCCTCACTTTCAGACGGTCAAAAAGGTCTCAGGTTAAATAATTGATAGTGGAAAATTGATTCCTCAATTAACAACTACATATGCTTCGTAATCAATTTTTAAAGCTGTATTCATGAAATATACTCTTTTAGAAGTAGTTCAACTACAACAAGATTTCCCTAGTTTTAATTTACGCAAGGGGGATATCGGTACAATTGTGGATATTTATTCAAATCCTGACGAAGCATATGAAGTTGAGTTTTGTGATAACGAGGGCAAAACAATTGCGTTATTAACTTTAAAGTCGGAACAATTGGCACCATTCTGAAAAATCTTTTCTGATGGCCTTAATTTGGTTCTTTAACAATATAATCTGATTTTTTGCCGACCGGTCAACCCGATACACGGCCTCAAGTTTTTAACCGACGAAACCGATTTTGCCTTTGAGGGCATACTGCCTCTGGTCTGGAGGCGCAGCTATTATTCCGACCAAGACGGCACCGGCTGGCTGGGTGAGGGCTGGAGTATACCGGGCAGCCAACGTATGGTACGCAGCGCAGCGGGTTTGGCCTATATCGACGATCAGGGGCGGTTGTTTCCGCTGCCGGAAGTGGAGGAAGATGACGAAGAGCCGGTATTGTTTGAGAGCGAGTAGATTTGGTTTAGTAAAAACCCCGACGGCCATTATGTGATTGCTTCTTTAGATGGCTCGGTATCATTGCGTTTCGCCCCGTTAATGGTTTCCGACGACGACCCGAACGGTGAAAGTTGTGCTGAACTGCCTCTGGGAGAGTATTAATATGAGTGATATATTAAGATTGCCGGAAAGACCTTTTCCTGAATCAGGTCTTTTTAGAGAAGAATATCGTTATGACGAATATACTTTAAGTGAATATCTTGATGATTTTATATATTTTGAAAGCACTGAGATTAATGATGTGTTATTTAATGAAAAACATTCTTTACCTTGGGGATTCTTTTCCCTTGAAGGGCTGAATTATTTTCTTCCCAGAATTTTATATTTAATTCAAGAAGACCTTACAGAACGTAGTGATTTGTCATTAGGGCTAGATGATTTTATTATAAATATGACTATATGTAGCAGTTTAATAGAATTAATTGAGAGTTTAAATATAATGGATCTATCTATTCTGGAAAAGATAATTGAAAATATTCTGTTTGAAGTTGATGAAGAAGTTATTAGATATAATATAGGAGAGCGCTATTTATTTTTAGATTTAGAGTTTATTGACTCTTTAAAAAAAATCTAAATCATTAAATGAGTTTCAGCCTGAGTAGGAAACTCTAGCCTGCATAGAAATATTTATTCAACGCGTAGCGTGTATACTTTTTTAGATACGCGTGCTTCTCTCTACCGCCACCGATATCGAACGCGACAAACTACACCGCGAAATCGAACGGACACAGGGTAAACTCACCAGCCGCTACGAACTCGATCCCTTAGGCCGTCTGAAAAAACAAATCGCCGAATTAAATGCCGTTACCCAACCCAAAGGCAAAAACAAAACCGCTACGGGTCATACCGCTGTCAAAAGCAGCTACGGCTATGATAAAACCGGCAATCTCATTCACAGCAGCGACCAAAGAAGCAGCACCACAAAATTCGAATACGACAAACTCGGCCGAATCACCCAAGCCGACAAAGAAACCTTTGCCTTCGACCCCGCCCACAATATCCTTTCAGACGGCCTCAAAGACAATATTGCCGACAACCGTTTAAAAACCTATAACGGCATCAGCTATTATTATGACGACTTAGGCAACCTGATTCACCGCGAACTGGCCGACGGCGAAGTGCAGAACTATTTCTATGATTTGCACGACCAACTGGTTAAAGTGGAAATCTTTAAGCCCGAACAAGAAAAAGAGACTTGGGTTTATAGCTATGACGCACTAAGCAGAAGAACCGGCAAAGGCCGTCTGAAAAATAATGATGAAGTTTCAGACGGCTTAGAAGATAAAACCGACTTCACTTGGGACGGCAGCCATTTAATACAGGAAATCCGTTCAGACGGCCTGTATACCTATATCTATACCGACAAAGATGCTTACGAACCTTTGGCACAAATTCGCAATTGGACAAACGAAGAAGGGGAAAGCTACCAAGAAACCAATTATTTCCATTGCGACCAAATCGGTATTCCGCGTGAAATGACGGATTCGGAAGGCAAACTACTTTGGTTTGGGGATTACTATGGTTGGGGTAAGCTAAAGAGTGAAACCAATATTACCGGAACGCATCAGCCGTTTAGGTTGCAGAATCAGTATTGCGATACCGAAACAGGGTTGCATTATAACTTCTCTAGGTATTACGAGCCTGAATGCGGGCGGTTTGTGAATCAGAATCCGATTGGGTTGAATGGTTCAATAAATTTATATATCTTTGCGTCTAATACCCAAAAATGGATTGATCCTTTAGGTTGGAGCTGTGATGTAAAAAAGGTAAAAGAATTAGCCAATCGCTTAAACCCCAAACTTAAGCAACGTTTTAAATGTACGGAGTTTGCAGATGCTTTACAAAAAGAAATGAAAAAAGAAGGGATTAGTGGAGAAAGGGTGAAAGTTAAAACTCATTCAAACCACGGGGCATACGGAAATATTTGGAGTGATAAGGCAAAAGCAAATATTTCAGAAAATGGTATTCACCATGCAATTAAATGTGGAGATACGGTGTTTGATAATATGAATCCTGGGGGTATGGAACATAATAAATGGGTTTCAGATCTTTTTTCTCCAGGCGGGTATAGTTTTTCATCGGTTTCTTCTTAGTAGGAATTGAATATGCAAGATAATGTTATAGAACTTATTTTAGAAATAGAAAAAAGACCAACGATGTATATTGGAGATAATAGTATTTTTTGCTTAAAAGCTTTTTTAGATGGTTGGCATTTTAGAAATCCTAAAAATGCAAATAATTCACAAATGCTTGTAGAATTCACAGGTTGGCTTCAAAAAAAATATGATATTGGAACATATAATGTTTCTTGGGATAAGATACTATTTTTTTTCTACAAAGATGAAAAGCTAGCATTGAATAAATTTTTTTTAGATTTTAATCAATTTCTCCAAGACAAAAGCAGGCCGTAGCTTGTATGCAGTATTTATTCAAAACGTGTGGTGTGTGCCCACAGGGGCGTACACACGCGTTTTTTGTTATCACCAATAGTTATCACCGAAATCGAGCGCGACAAACTGCACCGCGAAATCGAACGGACACAGGGTAAACTCACCAGCCACTACGAACTCCACCCTTTAACAAGTAAACCGGGAGTGATGAGGAGGGTTAAGCCTCAGCGTAAAAGTAGAAAAGCCACTAAATGTAAAGACTGTTAAATATGATAAATTTTAAACATATATTATTTTTAGTTTTATCTATATTTCTATTTGCATGTAATCAATATACAGATACTTATGAAAGGAATGAAGAAATGGCTAATCCTATTTCATCTGGTAGCATTTATATGCTTTCAGAAGAAGAAATCCGTGTTTTAGAGGAGAAAGCTAATTATGGAGATGCAGATGCTGCATTTAGACTATATCAATATCATATGTTTGTCTCGCTAAATCAAGAATTAGAGTACAAATGGTTAGTTATTGCCGCAAAACATGGGCATGCTGTTGCGCAAAGTAATTTGGCTGATTTATTCTTAGAAGATAATGATAAAGAACAAGCTACCTTTTGGGCTAAGAAAGCATATGATAATGGCGTTGAATTATCACATGATCTTATGGATTTAATCAAATGAAAATAGCAAAATTGTTATGGATTACATCTGCTTAAACTACTGTTAAACGTAGCTACAGCTATGACAAAACTGGCATTTTTACCCAAAGTACAGACTAGCAAGCCGTAGCCGGCATAAAAATATCTATTCAAAGTGTAGGGTGTTGTGCCCTTTGGGTACACACGCTTTTCTTGGCACTCATCAGGCCGTCTGAAAAAACAAGTAGAGCGGTGAGAATTTGTATATTTTTGTAGAAAACATGCTGACCTATTAGGGTGAAGTAAAAAATGTTAAATGGCTAAAATTCAAACAAAAATGTGGTTAAACATAAAAAAGAAATAATATGAATAATGAACTTTATGTATGGGTTTTTCAAGGAAGTAAAGCTAGTTTCCCATCTGCTATTTTTTCTTCAAAGGAAAAAGCTATATGTTGGATAAAAAAACATAAAGTTAGTGGGATGTTATCTAAGTATCCTCTTGATATATCTATATATGATTGGACTATTACAAAAGGATTTTTTAAGCCTAAAAGAGATGATCAAAAAACTCCTAAGTTTATACAAAATTTTTCAAGTGTATATATTGAAGACTCTCAATATATTGATGGGATCTGTGATGATTAAACTACTAGGACAGCCACTATAATAGATTAGTAAACTACAGGATAAAAAACCTGTTCAAGGCGTAGTTTGCCACTATTATCTATATAAAGCTAATCAAAATCCAAATAATTGCAAGTACTTTTGGAAACCATTCGGAGCAGCTGATGCTTTAGGTGGAAAACCTCCTCCTGCAGGCTCTATAAAAATCGAACCATTCGTATAGAGGATAAAATAATTATGCATTATTATGATGGAACAAAGATTCAATTGGCAGATAGGGTTAAATTAGGTAATTCTAAAGGTAAAGTGGCGGCTTTGATTGGAGAAGGATTGTATGAGAGTGAATATCTTTCAAAAGATTGGTCATATCTTAAACATGGATTACTAATATATTTTGACAAATATGGCTTAATTTATTATGTAAATATTGAACAAAATATTTCTTTCATTGAAAGAGGTTTGCCTGCGTAGGTATAGTTAGTTCCATTGAGTGTAACTATATGCATGTTTTTCATGCTGTCTGAAAAACCATCACTCTTTTTTTTCAACAGTATAACTTAGCCCATTGCCTACCGCTTCGAAGCAAGTCGTAGCCTGCATAAATATATCTATTCAAAGTGTAGGGTGTTGTGCCCTTTGGGCACGCACGCTTTTTTTTGCACTCATCAGGCTGTCTGAAAAAAAACAAATCGCCGAATTAAATGCCGTTACCCAACCCAAAGGCAAAAATAAAACCGCTGCCGGTCATACCGCCGTCAAACGCAGCTACGGTTACGACAAAACCGGCAACCTCATGCACAGCAGCGACCAACGAAGCGGCGTAACACAATTCGAATACGATAAACTCGGCCGAATCACCCAAGCCGACAAAGAAACCTTTGCCTTCGACCCCGCCCACAATATCCTTTCAGACGGCCAAAAAGATAAGATTGCCGACAACCGTTTAAAAACCTACAACGGCATCAGCTATTACTACGACGACTTAGGCAACCTGATTCACCGCGAACTGGCCGACGGCGAAGTACAGAACTATTTCTACGATCTGCACGACCAACTGGTGAAAGTGGAAATCTTCAAACCCGAACAGGAAAAAGAGACTTGGGTTTATAGCTACGACGCACTAGGCAGAAGAATCGGCAAAGGCCGTCTGAAAAACGGCCAAGAAGTTTCAGACGGCTTAGAGAATAAAACCGACTTTATTTGGGACGGCAGCCATTTAATACAGGAAACCCGTTCAGACGGCCTGTACACCTATATTTATACTTACAAAGATTCTTACGAACCTTTGGCACAAATCCGCAATTGGACAAACGAAGAGGGGGAAAGCCACCAAGAAACCAATTATTTCCACTGCGACCAAATTGGTATTCCACGTGAGATGACGGATTCGGAAGGTAAGCTGCTTTGGTTCGGCGACTACTACGGTTGGGGTAAGCTGAAAAACGAAACCAATATTGCCAATGCCCATCAACCATTTAGGTTACAAAACCAGTATTGCGATACTGAAACGGGCTTGCATTACAACTTCTTTAGGTATTACGAGCCGGATTGCGGGCGGTTTGTGAATCAGGATCCGATTGGGTTGTGGGGTGGGGATAATCTATACCAGTTTGCTAAAAATATTCAAGTGTTACTTGACACCTTAGGATTAAAACATACTGCTGTGTGGCAGTTGTTTGACAAATATGGAAAGCCTAAAACTCAACCTGAGTTAATTCAAAGTGGTTGTGATAAACCACCAGGGAGAAGATTGAGTTGGAATGAACAACTTGAAGTACATACGGAACGTAAAATTCTTGACAAGGTTTCAAATATAATTGAACCAGGTGATGTTTTAATTATTCTTGGTGAGAAAAGTCCATGTAGCCCTGGAGGTAGGGGGTGTCAAGCTGCTATGCAAGATTTTGTGAATAAAAATTCAGATGTTAAAGTAGTTTATATGACACAAGACCAAGAATGGTTATTTAAATCAAAATGCAATAAATCAGACTGTTAAATGAAGGGGCTGATATGAGATTAAGTGAATGGAAGTTATTATCTAGACCTGAACGGGAGCGTTATCTTAATGCTTTATTGATTCGATTAGGTAATAGGTTTCAAGTAGATCAATTTACAATTGGACAAGATTATCCATGTATTATCTATACTAATAAATTGAATATTAGATACAGATTAATTTTTGAACATAATTCTGGATTTGGATTAAGCACTCAATGTTTGGAAAAAGCTAAAAAAATCAATGTTCCATTGCAAATAACAGTTTCTGAATTAACACCATTTTCAATAGTAAATGTGCCTTCTTATGCTATATCTGAGACTCCTTTGCTGGAGTGCGATATAGATATGATTTTAGATAATTTTTGTGTTAATAATCCTAGTTATCCTGCTTTTTTAACTCGAGAAAAGTCAAAAGAGGTATTGGATATGATATCTGCTAGATTTTTAAGTGAATTAGAATGGGAGGCTGCTGTTAAAAACAATCAGGATGTTTTATTTCCTTTTGGAGATGAACTGCCTAAAGAGTCTGATTTAGAGTGGTGGATGTCATTTAATTTTAATAAATTTCGTCATAAAAGAATTGGTAATAATATCTGTGGATTATTTTTTGGGGAGTGGTGTGCAGACTTATTCTCAAAAAATCATAGTCAAGATAGTGAAATAGTAAATGGAGAATATGTTATTAAAGGAGGGGCTGCATATTTTTGGCCATGGCAAGATGAGGAGTGGGTATGGTGTATGTGTTCCATGAGAATGCCTTCAGGAGATTTAATAGATGGAACATCAGTCTTAAGACCCGCAATAACAATACCAACAAATTTTAGTTATTGATTTGACAGAAAAGACTTAAACTTAAAACCATTTACAGTGCTAATATTAATGGGGAGTCTTATCTATTTAGCCAAACACAGAATCAGCAAAAATTGTGGCAAGCCCGTAGCCTGCATAAACATATCTATTCAAAGTGTAGGGTGTTGTGCCCTTTGGGTACGCACGCTTTTCTTGGCGCTCATCAGGCCGTCTGAAAAAACAAATCGCCGAATTAAATGCCGTTACCCAGCCCAAAGGTAAAAGCAAAACCGCTGCGGGTTATACCGCCGTCAAACGCAGCTACGGCTACGACAAAACCGGCAACCTCATTCACAGCAGCGACCAAAGAAGCGGCGTAACAAAGTTCGAATACGACCAACTCGGCCGAATCACCAAAGCTGACAAAGAAACCTTCGCCTTCGACCCTGCCCACAATATCCTTTCAGACGGCCTGAGGCCTTTGCAGCTAATGCTAATAGCTGGATTGATATACTTGGTTTTCAAGGTAGAAGTAAGTGAAATAGAATAAGTGCAAACCTTGAAAAACTGGCAACGCTATATCAAATACAGGGGAAAACAATGTTTAAAGATATTTCAATTAATGTATCTGCAGCTGGAGGTATTGGAGCAACTGGTGGCATTGGATATGCGGGCAATAGAAAGATTGCAACCAACATTGCATTAACTAATGGTTATGGTATTCATGCTTCAGTAACTAAAAGTCATAATATTATGGGGAAAAAACAGATGGTCCATTTGTGAAATGTGTCAAAGTATTGATGCAGGAATGGCGATTGGTTCTTGTCAAGGTTCTAATCTAAAAAAGGTGCGAAACCATATGCTAATGTCCAATATGGATTTGGATTGGGTACATCTCTGAATGCAAGTATTGGATTTCAAAAGATATATTTTTTGAAAAAAATCATCTCAACCTCACCTTCTGCCCATAATTCAAATCGACATTTGAGAAACTTAAACATTCCTACTAGTATTCCAAATACTAATGTAAATAATATATTTAACACAGAAACAATAATAAATAATTTTAATTTTTTAATGATAAAGTAATCAAATATATGAAAAATATTTTAATATTTTTATTATTATTATCAGGATGCGATAATTTTGTAAGCCAAAAAGCACTTTCCTCTGATTGTTTAAATAATGCTGAAATTAGCCAATTAATGGAATGTGCAGAAAATGGAAATCTTGAGAGTCAGTACGAGTTAGGTATGGCTTATTTAGATGGACAAAATACAGCCCAAAACACTCAAAAAGCATTTGATTGGATAAGCCAGTCTGCCCAAAGTGGATATATGCCTGCTCAAAATATGATGAGTTGGTTTTACCGAACAGGAACTGTTGTCAACCGAAATGATAAAGAGGCATTTAATTGGGCTGTTAGGGCTGCTGAATCTGGTTCTCTGAATTCTTTAAATAATGTTGGTTTTTATTACCAACAGGGAATCGGGGTTGAACAAAATCAAAAGAAAGGGCTTGAATATTATTTGAAAGCGGCAAAACAGGGAAATATTAGTGCTCAAAAAAACTTAGGATTGGCTTATTTAAATGGATGGGGAACAGAAAGTAATCCTCAAGAAGCCCTATTTTGGTTTTTAAAGTTATCCGAACAAAATGACCCTGAAGCAATGGTTAATGCTGCAGCAATTTATAAAGTATTGGGAAATCATCAAGAAGAACTGATGCTAATGAAAAGAGCTGCTAATTTAAATTATATTTTGGCTCAAACTAATTTAGGTTATATGTACGCAACAGGAGAAGGTGCACCACTTGATAAAGCACAAGCTCTATTTTGGCTAAATAAATCAATGAATGAGGGTGACAAAAATGCTTATTATTTGATGGGGAAATTTCATGCGGAAAGCAGTGGAGCATTTCCTCTAAATGAAGCCGAAGCTTTTCAATACTATTTAAAATCAGCTGAACTGGGATCTAGAGACGGACAAAATGCCATAGCCAATTGGCTGATGAATGGTCGTTATGTTAAAAAAAACGAAGTCAAAGCATTAAAATGGTATGAACAAGCTGCTAATAATGGACTTATCGAAGCCATACAAACATTGATAAAAATCTACGGGCAAGGTACAGAAAAAATTCCAAAAGATAATGTTAAAAAACAATATTGGGAAAATAAACTAGAGCTTAGAGAGGAGTTGTAGTTTACATTATCGACAGCAATGGGCGGGTGTTTCATCTGGCTTTCGGCAATGTCGGTGACGCAGCCGACCCCAAAATGCGGCTGCTGTCGGTATCGCTGCTCGAAGCACTGCCCGCAGCGGGTGCAGATGCTCCCAGCGGTGAGGTAGACGAAACCGACAACCTGATTTACAGCAGCGACTAGAGAAGCGGCGTAAGAAAACTCGAATATGACCAACTCGGCAGAATCACCAAAGCCAATAAAGAAACCTTTGCCTTCGACCCGCCCACAATATCCTTTCAGACGGCCTCAAAGATAAGATTGCCGATAACCGTTTAAAAACCTACAACGGCATCAGCCGTTTAGGTTGCAAAACCAGTATTGCGACCAAGAAACGGGTTTGCATTATACTTCTTTAGGTATTACGAGCCTGATTGCAGGCGGTTTGTGAATCAGGATCGATTGGGTTGTGGGGCGGAGAAAATCTATATATTTATATGATAAATAACTGGATAGATAGTTTAATGACTTTATTATAAAAAAAGCCAGGTTTTCCTAGTGGAATTACAAGAATTATGATTCCAGGAGGAAACTAAGAATAGTTTTGATACATACAATACTGATCCTAATTTAAGGGTGTCTAAAATACCCCTTTAATAAGTGATAATTTAGAATGGGGGGCTGGATGCGGTGACAAAGACACAGATCATAAGGTTCCAGACTTTGCTGTAATTAATGGTAATACTGCCATTATGTCAACAACATGATAAATATTATAGCTCTGCAATAGATAAAAGGGTAAGTAAATTGCGTTGTGATGTACAGTTAGAACATAATATAAAGCAAGAATGTAAAATGCATAGAGGAATTAGTACAAGGGATTGCAATGCTCTTGCTCAGAGAACTTATTTAGGTGTCCGACTAGGGGGGAGTCGTGCATGGAAAAATGCAGGAGGAAAAAACCCATGGACAATTGAAAAATAGGAGAAATAAAATGAACTTCTATATCCAAGTATTAATTTATATATTTTGTAATTGTTTTTTAATAGCTTGCACACCTTCAAATAAACAACAAAAAAATATAGAAATTAATACTAATACTTTTTTTGAAATAAATCCTATTGATACTGATATTAAATATGGATCAGTTATTATTTCAAACGAACTAACTTCTCCTATTTTTTTAATGACAATAGGAGAAAAAGCGTTCAAAAATAAAAAAATAGAACTTGTGAAAACAAAATTTCAATTAAATGAAAAAAATAAATTTACTTTAATTAATGAGCCTTGCAATAAACTATGTAAATTAAATTTTGAAGTTATGGCTTTTGACTCAAATAAAAAATTAAAAATCTTTGGGACAAATGAAATATTTAATGAAAATGGAGAAGTTTTATTAAAGAAAAATGGAATAATAAAGCCTGTATTTAATAAACAATCTGAAGCTATCGGAATATTAAATTATAGTAATTTAGATTATGATAATCCAAATACGATATATACTGTAACCTATCAAAATTTAAGTGGGGAAACAATTAAAACATTAGAGCAGTGTGGGAATGAGGGTGTTAATACTAGCTTTCAATTCGGATCATATTGGAGCAATAATAAGATTAATTTTTTTTCAATTAATTTTGAAGAAAAATTATTATGCATTGAAGCTATAAATAAAAAAATCAGAAAAGTAAAGTGGCCTTTTTCCAGAATTAGCTTTACAAATGCATTTGAAGAAAATTTTTTAATTTTACAACCCATTAAAAGTGAAAATGCAGTTCAAATAATACTGGTAAATAAAGAAACACTGCTTCCCAAAAAACTTTTCAAATATTCAAAACCAGATATATTCAAACTAATTAGTGATACTAATAATTTTTCAAATGCTACTTCATTTAAGGGTTGTGATGACTACGATTATTTTGCTGTCAACTTACAAGGAGGAGTAGATTATCCTTTTTCAAGAGTCTTAATTTTCAATAAACAAGGTCATATTATTTTTGATATGAAAAGTAATAGAATCCACGATCTATATTACATAAATCATCTACATAAAATTTTATTAATAGGAAATGATGGAGTATTTTTGTTAGAAGATAAAAGATGTTAACAAACCGTAGTGGCATCCGACGGCGGCGAGAGTTCACGTTTTGCCTGTGCGGGAAAGTTTGGTATGGCAGTTTGTTGTTTCAGCTAGCCCAGCGGGTCGAGTTCGTAGCGGCTGGCGAGCTTACCCTGAGTCCGTTCGATTTAGCGGTATGGTTTGAGGTCTTTACAATAAGATAGGTTGAGACCTTTGCGAAATAGCCCTTCACCCGACAGCCGAAATCCTGTGCTTGGAGTTCGGCTTTCTGTTAAAAAGCTATTTCGCAAAGGTCTCGGACTATTATTTTTAAGAAATTAAGAACTAGTGTAGCAAGTATAGATGGGTATCGACTTAACAAACCGTAATAGGCTACGACTTACAGCGAGCTACTGGCATAAATCCACAATTGGACAAACGAAGAGGGGGGAAGCTACCAGGAAACCAACTACTTCCATTTCGACCAAATCGGTATTCAGCGAGAGATGACGGATAAAGATGGGAATTTATTGTGGTTTGGGGATTACTACGGTTAGGGTAAGCTGAAAAACAAAAAACCAATATTACCGGAGTGCATCAGCAGTTTAGGTTGCAAAACCAGTATTGCGACCAAGAAAAGAGCTTGCATTATAACTTCTTTAGGTATTATGAATCTGATTGCAGGCGGTTTGTGAATCAGGATTCGATTAGGTTAGATGGTGGGAGAAACTTCTACTACACTTTTGTGGCTAACTTCCAAGTATAAATTGACTCTATAAGGCTTAAAGATACATATGAATAAGCCATGAAAAAAGCTATGAATTGTTAATAATACATGGTTTTAAAGCTGAAAAGTTCTTTTAGGTAGGCTTGGTAATACTGTTGAGAAACCTGTAGAAATACAAACAGTTGATGACTGGTGTGATTTTAGAGTTGAATTTGAAGAACGTTTAGAAGCATATATCAATGGTCAAGCAGGCAAAAGAAGGTCCACATTTCTATTTGAAGCTACAGACAAAATATTTGAAAAATTACAAAAAATATTCGGGAGCTGATTATATATATGTTTGATGATGAATTAAATAATTTTCTTAATTTAAATAGTATTAAATTTTCAATTTTAGATAAACAAGTATTCAATAGGTATGTAAAAATCGAAAATTATCCTTTTATTGGTTCTAGAATTTCTTGGAGCAAACTCAAGATTCACATTAGCAAGCCATTTCATGAGCTGGAGAAATTTATTGATGAAACTTTTAATATTATATTGGAATTGAATAAAAATCAATCTGATATTATTTTAATCGGAAATGATTTTAAAGATGGATATAATATTGAATTTTCAAAAGAAAATTTAGAGCTGATTTTAAATTTTCTATTAGACTATCCAGGAGAAAATTATCTGTTTGAGTTAGAGCAACAATGGTGTATTTGTATTTATGATGTACTAGATTTTGGACTATCTGAATTGAAATTATCTCTAGAAGATAAATAACTTGAGCTGTCACAACCAGCCTGTCCTGTTTCAGGAGGTTTATGGAAATGGCAGATATACCTATATTTACACTAACGAAGACAGTTATTAATCGCTAGTACAAGTTCACACATTATACCAATGTAGAAGGCAAAGACGAATGGGTTTGCCCACAGGTGCATCAGCTATTTAGACCACAGAATGCGACCAAAAAACAGGCTTGTATTACAATTTTTTAGATCAGGATCCGATTGGGTTATGTGGTGGAAGTAATTTGTATCAATTTGCACTAAATAAACAGATTGGAGTGGATGTGTTTGAGTTAAGCATAAATATCCCTCAAGAAAAAAATTTTAAATTATTGGGTTACCTTAAAATAAATTATGAATCTCATGGTCAACCAGTGTTTGAAAAAACAAAAACACTCCTTTCGGGTGTTCTAAATTTATAGTCTGGATAAAGATGGTCACAATGGAGGTGCTTGGAAGTAGATTCAATAAAAATATTGGTAGTAGGCAATAAAATTAGGTACATATGATGCAGTTCTTAAATAAATTGGAATTAAATGATGAAATATTCTTTTAGAATAACAAAATACAAAATTTATGGTGATGATAAGAAAACGTTATATTCTCTACCTGATGAATGGACTAGCTTTTTTGATGTAGAGAAAGGTATTGTTTCAATGAAGGAATATAAAAGAGTTGAATTAGAGTATATCAATATTATATTAAAAATATGTGAATTATTAAATGTTAAGTGTTTAAAAATAAAAGCATTATCGATTTATAGCAATATAAAAGCATATAAAAACAATCAACATATTGATATAAAGAAGTTACCTAAATTGCTGGAGCTTATATTAAGGGAAGATATGTGGTGCAAACTATGTTCTAGAAACTGTCAATTCCACTTTGGGTATGACTATTATTTATATGCTGTTTGTAATAAAGATATTGAAAAAAAAACTCAAAAACTCATCAGATATATTAAATATAGAAAAATTTATATCTCCCTATTTAAAGGCTAAACAAGCATTGAGAATCAAACCATTTTAAGTGTTTATATATTTTCTGTTTAAAATTCATCAGCAAAAAATCTTTTCTGGTGGCCTTAATCTGGTTCTTTAACAATAGAGTCTGATTTTTGCCGACCGGTAGCTTTTTCTAGAAATGCGATTATTACACCCCCACCGGCATGATTTGATTCTCAAAGTACTGGCCAACCGCACCAGTTTGGGCGAAGAATAGCATTTCAATTATCACAACAGCCATGCCGAAGTTGCCGACATTCTCCGCCATCTCGAACCATACCATTATGATGACAACAACGAGCTGACCAAACGGGTCTATGCTGGCGATAGTGAAGTCTTAATGGAACGTGACCATCTTGGACGGTTGCTCAGCCACGCTGACGTGATAATGCCATTCTGTATTTCGACTACGAAAACAGCTACGCCTAAGACAAAACTAGCAACCTGATTTACAGCTGTGACTCTACCATAGCACCCCGCCTACAATATCATTTCAGACGGCCTGTATACCTATTAGACCTTTGCAAAAAAATATTATTAACAAAATTTAATATATAAAAATAATTGAAATATTTATAACTAACTAAAACCTTTCTAATTTTTAATGAAAATTGGGTAAAATTAGAAAATTTTTTATTTTGAAAATTTTATTGAGTATAAAATCTTAATAGCCTATATTATTGCGAAGACCTCGGATCTTTAGCACAAATCCGCAATTGAGCAAGTAAAGAGGAGGAAGGCTACTAAAAAATAAACTATTTCCACCGCGATCAAACCGGTATCTCATGAGAGATAACCGATGAAGACAAAAATTTATTGTGGTTTGGGATAAAGATTGGGGAAAATTAGAACAAGAGACTGATATTACCAAGTGTATCAGCCGTTTAGATTTCAAAACCAGTATTGTGACCAAGAAAGGGGGCATAATAACTTCTTTAGTTATTATGAGTTTTATTGCGGGCGGTTTGTGAATCAGAAGCTGATTGGGTTGGATGTTTCAATAAATTTATATATCTTTGGGCTTAATACTCAAATTTAGGTAAATTTATTGAGATTAAATAATACATAAAAATGTGTATCAATTGCTAAAAGAGTAAAAAATTTAGAAAATGAAATATATAAAAAAATGAATTATCCTAATAATTTGCCATAGAGAATCAGGCAGGGTGAGACACTTAGAGATACCGTTAGAGGGCATATAAAATTACTAAATTTGGCTTATACACAATTAGTAAAAGCTGAAAAAAATGGAGAAATAATAATTTTGATAAACCATCACCTCCATCTTTTCCTAATAAAAAGTACTCAAATAATTTAAATTCGAATAAATCAGATTCATCTCATACACTAAATTTTATATAAATAATTGATATTGATACATTAGTTTAGGGTTATATATTCAACTACAGGTTTATTGTGATACTGCACGACTTGGTGAGGAAGGCTTGGCTGGAACTTAATCATTATAACTAATTAATTTAAATAGGAATATTTATGGCGAGTCAAGATTTATATATAAAAAATAAAATAGAAAAAATATTAAATAATGGAAATATAAATAAACTAATATTATATTTTGATCATTTACCAATTAAAAATATTAGGAGAAATTTATCTATTTTATCTGAGATATTTCCAGATAAATTAATAATTTCTGATAATTATTTTGATTTTATTAAATATATACTAATTAATGATAAGTTTCTAAAAGTACAGAGCATATCAAGTTTTATAAGAGCAATAAATATTATTAAATTCAATGATATACAAAAAAATTACCTTTCTGATTTAATTCTTTCAAAAATAAATTTACTAAGTAAATATTGTGATTTTGAATTGAATATGTTAATAATTAATATATTTAAACCTAAAGATTTTATGAAAAGATTATTTCTTTACAAAATTTATTTAATGATGATGCAAAAATTATTTATTAAATTTTATTTTATTTGAAGATGATTATTGTGAAAATTATATGGAAGAGGAAATAAAATATTTAAAAAATATATTAAAAAATAAAGAATAAGTTTTCAATAAAAATAATATGCTCAAGCTATTTGGTTTATATAGTTGTAGCTATAAGAATGATTGTTGGATTAGTGTTGTTATTATGGCCAAATTCTATATAGTTAATGTCAAGATTTAGATTATTATTTAAATAATCCGGATAAGTATGGAGGAAATAAATGAGTTCTGTTCATGACAAAGAAATTGTTGGAGTATTTCATCATAAGGAGAATAAAACGTTAACGATCCAATTAAGCAATGGTGAGTCAATAGTATATAAAAATATAATTTTTTTTCTAATTAAGAATTTATCAGATCAAAATATAATTTTTGATATATATTACTTTGATAATAAAAATATTCCTGATGATATCATAGAAAACTTTCCAAGTTTGTTATCTTTTAAAAATAGTAATGAAAATTATGAAATTTCCTATATACATTCATCTGTTGGTATGGAGGGCGTGGTTGTTTCTTACTACTTAAATTAACTTTAAGGAATTAAGTTATTACAATACGAGCATTTTCTTAGTGTAAATACTTAGAGACTTTGTTGAAAAATATATTCAAATATTTAAGGATTTAGAGAAGGTATTAAAAAACATAAAAATAGTTAAATGATAATATACTACCAATACAAGCGAAATGTATTTATTCTGTTTCAAAACCTGATACTGTACCGCCTAAATCGCAAGAAAATTTAAAAACTGCTGGAAAAATTGTAGGTACAGCTGCTGCTGTTTACATAGGGTATAAAGTAGTTAGAGTGGTTGCATTATCATTTGTTGCGACTCCAGTGGCCGGAGTTGGTAGTTTGGTATTACCATAAAAATGTTATTTTAATAATGTTTAAGAGATAAAATAATTATGCAATTATCGTATGTAGCTATATCTAAAATGAGTAATAAGGAAATTATAAATTACTTAGTAAATGTAGAACAAAAAGATTTACAAGCTGCATTGGAATATATTTCTATTAATTTAGATTCAAGTAGGTTCCCAACCTTCATTGATAAAGATACATTTTCATTTATATCATGTCTTTTTACTCATAAAAAAATAATTCAAAATAGAGGATTTTTTTATTGGATTGTTGATTTTGAAAATTCAGATTTAAATTTCTCTAAAATTGATAAAACTGATAGGTTTAACTTAATAAAAGAAATTATGTCACTTTGTGAGTTTTATGAAGAATTAAATACTAGTGAAGTAGGAAGGTTTATTATTCGATGTTTATTGATTAACAAAATAGAGCGTATGGAATATATCAATATAAGTAAGAATAATTTAAATAAAGCTAAATTAAATTTTATAGATATTTTATATTTTATGTTATTGGAATATGAAAGTTATAAAGAGCTTACTGAAAGTGAGAAAATTAAAATAACTGATTTTTTAAAAGAAGTTAGTGCGATGTAGAAAGCCATATTCCGTATAAAAAACCTATTCAAATCATAATAAGTAAGAGTAGCATGTAGAGGATTTGATTTAGACATAGAGGGGCGATATTTTAAACCTATTGGTTCCGGCCGTCTGAAATCTTTCAGACGGCCGGAACCAATGCTTATTTAAGCTAACATCCTTATTATTAGGAAAACTATATTGATTTCCATTAAAAAATACATCGATATCGTATTTTATATGAATTTTATGACATAAATTTAATTAAAAGCTGAGAAGATAAAAAATAGAAAGGGTATTTATGAAATTAAAAAAGAATGAGCGTATGGAAAGAGGAGGCTATTATTCGGGAGCGGCCTGAGAAACATTGTTGGGAAGGTAGGGATAGTGGGCATGGGCAAGCCATGACTCAAGCATGGAATGTTTATACTCATTGTAAAAAAACTATTACTATAGATTTTATTTTAGGATTGTAACAATGATTTATCAGATATCTTATCGTTCATTGCCTAAAGACGGGCTCGTTTCAAGCCAATATAAAAATAATTTATATATTATGTCAGAGTATAAAAGTGATTTTGAATACTATGAAAATACTAATATAAATCAAATTCAAATAGATGAACATCACTTAGTCCCTTGGTGCTATTTTTCACCAGAGGGGGTAAATTATTTAATTCCCAGAATTATTTTTAGCATTCAAAACAATATTTTTGATATTTCGATAAATATTCAGGATTTTATCAATAATTTAATTTACGAAGAAAGCTTAAAAGATTCATTAAGATATTTAAGCCATAGTGAACTAATAACTCTGAAAGATTTTTTTGAATGGCTATTATTTTATTCAGATAGACTAGAAGATATATTTGGAGATAATACATTAATTAACAATATTGAATACATGGAAAATTTAATCAACATCAAAATATAGTAGATAACTATCTTTATTGAATATAGATCTTTAGACGGTTCTGTATCGTTGTGTTTTGCGCCGTTAACGGTTTCCAACGATGATCCGAACGGCGAAAGTTATATCGAACTGCACTTGGTCGCCGTAGAAGATAACAATGGCAACCACCAGTGTTTTGTTTACCGCCCCGTCACCGGACTGTCGCAATACATTATCAAAGGTAATAGTGAGTGTTTCATCTGGCCTTCTGCAAGCCAACTCCAACATACGGCTACAGCTGCTGTCGCAATCGTAGTCTTTACATTACGTTCGACATTCACTGTATGCAGTAAATGTAGCACACCTCAGCCTAAATGTTTTTCTGATGTTTGTGTGAAATTAAACAAGGCTGTACAAAAAGCCAAAACCTATACTTCAAGCTTAAGTGGGTGTAAAGGATGGATGGAAAGTCATAGTTTATATATGCAAATAAAAAAGCTTAAAGTAAGAAAAAAAAGAGAAATAATTGCTGAAATGGGGGATATTTGGAACATATACAACGAGTAAATAATTCATGTAATCAAATTAAAAAAATATAAAAAGTATATTAGTAGAAAATAGCGTAGATATTAAATATGAAAGATAAAATAATATTAATTAAACCTAAAGCTTGGCCTAAAAAATTCTTAAATATCGAAAAAGATTATATTGCAATTACACGTCCTGAGGATTTGGATGGATTTGAATATGCTACATCTTTAAGACCGAATCAATCAATTGATTTTAATAGATTAGATCTTGCATGTACTGATATAACTTGGGAAGCATGGAATTATTTGTTACCACTAATGGAGCGGCGTTATTTTGAAAACTTGCCTAATGAGATGGAAGATTTTTTAATAAGCTTTTTTTACTATCTTTCTGTTAGTAATAATTTACAAAATTTATTAGATTTTTTAGATACTGAAGATTTAAAAAATTTTAAAGATTGGATTTTGTTCATATTATTTTCAGGTGATGATCCTAATTCTTTTGTAGTGGAAGATGAATTATTGTCTATTTTAGAAAAGCTATAATTAACTATAAATTTAGCTATTTTTATTCAAATTGTGATTGTTTTTGGGCATAATAAAAATATGTTTTAAAACCTGAGTAATTAAAACCTAGTATGGTTCCTGTTGAACTCTTTATTAATTAGGTAGAAAAATTATGAAATACTCTGATGGTAACAATGTGAAATTAGGAGATAGGGTTTTTTGGATAGCATCAAATCCCATTGAAAAAGGAACAGTTGTTTGTTTAATTGATGAAGGAAAATTTTTAGATGGATATGATTTTACTTTACTTAAACAAAAAGGGGGAGGAATTATGGTTTTATTTGATGATATGGGCTTGGTTCAAATATTTAGAGATGATGATACGGATTTAGGTATTATTAAAAGAAAAACAGGTTTTTTAGATAGTTAGCAAACCGTAGCCTGTCAGGATAATAAAGATTTTTTATTTTGTCATGGCTGGAACACATAGATAGTAAGCAATTGAAATATATAGAAAGAGAAATAAATGTTAACCAAAAAAATTGCGAAAATTTTTAAAGATTCATCCATTCAGTTTGAAGAACTTCTTTTTGATTATGAGACATTTGAAGAACCCCCTTTAATTAACAGATATACTAAAGTAAAAAAAATAGCAAAAGATATAGATAGAAAGGATTTAAATACTTTTTTATTTAATTTGGCTTTGGCACATTTAAACAGTGTGGTGTTATATGCAAAAAATAAACTAACCCCGGAAGAGTTTGCTAATTTTTTTATTTGTTTAACTTATACTGACGATGAAAATGATGAGGTATATTCAGGTGTAAGTGAGTTTGGTTTTTATATGCCATCTTTTTGGGTTACAAGAAAAGAGAAGCAATTTGACATTAAAAATAAAATTAAAAAGAAAGCTATTATTAATTTGGAAAACTATCCTATCATAAAAAAAACGCTAACGGATTTAAATCTCATTCAAATTATGGATGTTTACCTTGAAAGTTTTACTGACCAATTTGGCTCTGAAATTAAAAGATTTTTCTTTTTATATAAGGAAAATTAAATAATTGTATTTTTATGGAATTTCTATTCAAAGCGTGAGGTGTGTGCCTTTTGGGCACGCACCTTTTCTTGAAAAGAAGCGGCGTAACACAATTCGAATACGACAAACTCGGCCGAATCACTCAAGCCAACCAAGAAACCTTCGCCTTCGACCCCGCCCACAATATCCTTTCAGACGGCCTCAAAGACAAGATTGCCGACAACTGCCTCAAAACCTACAACGGCATCAGCTATTACTATGACGACTTAGGCAATCTGATTCATAGAGAACTGGCTGATGGCGAAGTACAGAACTATTTCTACGATTTGCACGACCAACCGGCGAAAGTGGAAATCTTCAAACCCGAACAGGGAAAAGACATTTGGGCTTATAACTACAATGCACTAGGCAGAAGAATCGGTAAAGGCCGTCTGAAAAACGGTCAAGAAGTTTCAGACGGCCTAGAAGATACAACTGACTTTACTTTGGACGGCAGCCATATAGGATAAATAAAGAGGGAGAAAGCTACCAAGGTATTAATTATTTCCATCGAGATTAAGTTGTTATTCCGCAGGAGATAACTGATAAAAACGGGAATTTATTGTGATTTGGAAAATAAAAGGTTAGGGAAAGTTAGAGGAAGAGACTAATATTACCGAAGTACATCAGCCATTTAGGTTGCAAAATCAGTATTGTGATACTGAAACTAAACTGCATTATGACTTCTTTTGGTATTACGAGCCGGATTGAGGGTGGTTTATTAATTAGGATTTGATTAAATTAAGTAGAGGAAGTAGCCTTTGCGGGCTATGTGAAATAGTAACATGGGCAGATCCATTAGGATTGAGTGTAAGTAAATCTCTTGGACATGTAATGATCCTTGTGCAGAGCAAGATCCAGCAAGAGGAGGCATACAATATTATCTTCCTAAGGAAATTTGAGGAACTTTAGTTGCTGGAAAGGTGAGATCTGTAGTAAAGGGTCAATTAGGAAGTATTTTTATCTTTTTAAAAAACCGCCTAACTGTTGGCAAAGAGTTTTTAACTGATAATATTAAATATTCTATTAATAACAATATTCATTTTGGATGGGATGATGGATGTAGATGTAAAGCTCATAATCATTTTTTAGTAGTCAGGCAATTGTAATAATATAAATTTTAGTAGCCTGTAATATAGTATGATAAGCAAGCGGTGGCTTACATGGGGTATTTGAGAATGAAGAGAAAATATGCTTAAAAAAACCAATCAATTTATTCAAAACAACTGGTTAAGTATTTTAATATGGTGTTTACTATTGTCTATATTTTTCGCATATTATTCAACTAATTTAATATTTAAATTACTTGGGGCACCAATAATTTCACTTTGTTTAGTTTTATTATTTCATTTAGAATTAGAAAGGAAACAAATTAGATTTTTATCTATAATACAGGTTTTTATTGGAATACTATTTGGGTTGGCGCTTCAAATCAAAAGAGAAAACTTTATGGTTATAGAAGGGGTGGTATTTGGAGGGATTATAGGGCTTTTAACTCCATTATGGGTAAAACTATTTCTACTTTTAAAAGAAAAAATAAAAGATTATATATAAGTTATTAATCAAAAAATTATTTTAGTTTACTAGGATAGCCACTATTTTAATTATAGTGGATCGAGCTTTCCCTTTCCTTTATTTGCCAATTTGAGCAGCGCTAAAACTGTTACCAAAAACGTTAAAGTCAACCGCAAACCCGCCTTTGTATTCAATGTCAGTAAGGCCTGTAAAACTTATGACGATGAAACCGCCTTGCCCTGCTATAAAGGTTCGTTTCGCGCACTCCTACTAAACAAACTGTACAATCAACTGGTTAAAGTGAAAATCTTCAAAAAAGACAGCAGCAAAGAGACTTGGATTTATACGCACGATGCGTTAGGCAGAAGAACCAGCAAAGGTCGTCTGAAAAACGGCCAAGAAGTTTCAGACGGCCTGGAAGATAAAACCGACTTTACTTGGGGCGGCAGTCACCTGATACAGGAAACCCGTTCAGACAGCCCGTACACTTTACTATGTAAAACAACTGGAAACTATTGATTGGTCGCAATATAGTACATTTGAAGAAGCGTGGGCTGCCATTGTAGCTGCTTGTAATCAATAAGCAGAAGTTGGAAAATGTGTAAAGAAAACTCAATTAACCTAAATATAAGGGGGCTAATACAATGAAGAATTTATTATTCTTTATTATCATATCTTTGATTCTTTCTTCATGTCTTTATAATAAAGAATCAACGTTAATAAAAAGCACTAATTTATTGGATGAAACAGGCCTTGAAGAAAGTATTGGCGATAATTTTAATGAAATTTTTAACCTGCTTTCTGACGATGGGATTAAATCAGCAAGCATACATGCAAAAGTAATTGAGGTAAATGGATATAAAATATTATATTCAAAACCTAATGATATATTTATTTTAAAAGATAAAGATGTAGTGGCAAGAATTAATAATGATAGCCGTATTTTTTATAACTCTAGTGCAGCTCCTTTAGTTGGAGAACAGGTTCTATTAAGAAAAAATATTATTGTTTATAATAATAACAATAATAGTTTTATTGATTATGGTATTGATGGTCTTGATATCATTGAAGAAAATCAATTTAAATTCCTTAGGGAAAGTCAGGATAATCAAAGTAAAAAGTTACCAAACTCCTCGTTTGTCAATGGAAATAAGTGTCTTAATCCAATTGAAGGTTTAGCTGGAGTAGCTTGTTGTGGGCAATCAGGGTATGCCTTTACTTTAGAAAAAGGATGGACAGTTAATGAAAAGTTAACACAAAAATGTCAATCTATAAATTAAATATATAATCTATTTTCTATTTATTTTATTTGATATATATTAAGCCTTAGTTTACATGAAATGGTTATTCGAAGCGTAGAGTGTGTGCCCTTTAGGTATACACTCCTTTTCTTGTTCTTGGTGCCATCTGAAAATACTGATTCAAAATTCAGTAGCTCCTCCGGATCAATATCATTAAATTCATCAGGAAGCTCATTATGAAAAATGGATTAATTATGTCTAGCATTGTAAGTTTTATATTGTCAGCTTGTTCTCTTAAGAGTGAAGAGATTAAATTAGATAATATTTGGAATTTTAAAATTACTGTCAAAGAAAATCATGATAATAGACAAGTTGAGTTAACAGGTTTATTAAATAATAGCTCAATGGGAATATCTAATATGAAAACAAATATTAATAATGATGAGTTAAATATAACTTTATATCAAAAGTTGGCCGGTAATAAATATTCTGGGCAGTTAAAAAAAGAAATTACTATTGGAAAAAATATTAATATGATTACCTATGGGTTGGAGAGAAAAATCATATGGAAAAATAATAATTAATTTGTTAAAAAATTAGCAGAAAATATACTCATTTATTTGGCAAACTAAAATCTGGTAAAGCTCGTAGAAAAGTAGGTAATTAATATAGTGGAAAGCAAAGCCTATTTACTAATGGTTCATGTTAATTAGTAAGAGGATAAAATAATGAAAAAATTATTTTGGTTTATTAAAAAGCATGGTTTTAATATCTTATTATGGTGGGTCGGGCTTTCTATAATTATGTCTTTCTATGCTAGTAATAATATTAGGTTTAATTTAATTGTCATTCCTATTATTTCTTTTTTTATAGTGTTACTTTATCATTTGGAACTAGAAAGAAAAAATATCAGTATGATATCGGTTATCCAGATAATTTTGGGTATGTTTTTAGGATTGGCTTCACAAATAGAAAGAAGTAATACATTCATCATAAAAGGCTTGTTAATTGGTGCATTATTAGGACTTGCTACACCTGTCTGGGTTAGGCTGTTTCTTGTTATTAGAAAGAAAATTGGTAATTATATATAAATATAAACAATGCAGAATCTAATAGAATAAGTAAAAATAAAAGAGGAAATCCTAGATAACTAAGCCAAATTATCTCTTACCAATTGTTTTAAAAGAATAATTTAGACTTTATCTCACTGTCGTTAAAACGCTATTCGCGCTCCTTCAAAATACAGCTTAAGATGGGCTTTAGGAATACCATTGAACTTACGCAAATGACGTTTCGCCTGATTCCAAAAGTTCTTAATATCGTTTATGTGGTTTTGCCTGTCTACAAAATAAATCTTGTCATTTCACTTTAACAGCTTGAATACCGGTACCTTCCCGGGTGCACTGTGGAGCTATGTTTATCTTTTCTGCGGCCACTAAAATAGCTTTTATGGGCTTCGATTTTACCGTTGAACATTTCCAAATGTGTCAGTAGTATTTTTTCTGTCTCTTTTTGTTCCTGAATAAGTAAGGCGGATCTCGTTGTTTTGAGGATAGGTGTAGCAGGTAAAGCTGTCGTGTCGGTACGATGATAGTAGCAAATGAAAATCAAGTAGATACTGGTATTGCTAATCAGGTTTATACAAAAGTAGATAAGTGCTTTCAAAGTACAGGGAAAAAAATAGATAAGTCTGAGGTGTTGTAAGAATTAATTGATTCTGGACAAATATTTGCTAAACGAGCCAAATCTATTTAAAGGCTTAGGGTATTGGCATTTTCGATATTCTAAAGATAAATGTAGGAAATAATATGGGAAAAAATAAAATTTCAGATTTTGATGCTTTTTTAATATGCAAAGATTTGCCAATTAATGAGCTATTAGATCATTTACTCAATTCCAGTAAAGTGCTTCGATATGAAGCAGCGAAAAGATTGCAATTTTTTCAGTATAAAGAAATTAAAAATATAGTACAAAACATTTTGCTGAAGAGTCGTTATGCTCGCCATAGAGAGATTGCAGCATTCATTTTGGGGCAAATTCAAGAAAAACTTGATAAAGATCTATTGGAGGAGGTTATTTACACATTAATTAACATGGTGTTAAACGATAAGAGTATAAATGTAAAATCTGCTGCAATATCTTCTTTAGGACATATATTTCAATACTATAGCTTAGGAGAGAGGAAATTCTCTTCAATAGAGGATAGTCTTGTTGAGCTTTGGGATTTAAATAGGTACTCCATAGTAATTTCACTCACGTTTAGCTCTGCATTTTTTCCAACGAGGGATTACATAAAAAAATATCTTATCAACAATTTATATAATAATCATCCCCAAATTATTTCATGGACTCTATACTCATTGAAGAGAAAGCAATATCAATCTAAATTGATTGAAGATATTTTAGTTACCAGACTAAATGATTTACCTGAAAATTCTTATATATATAGTGAAGTGGTTGCATTCTTAATTTCAATCAATTCTCAAAGAGTTATCCCTTATTTAACAAATATTTTAAGAAAAAATAAAATTGACGATGAAATTTATACTGAACTCAAAGCTAATTCATCTAAAATTTTTAAAAATCTAAAAGATATTATGTTAGAAAAATTTAATTGATTTTTAAGTTCACTTACTGCAACAATCTGATGATATCATACAAAAATACTATAAGATTAAGCTTCCTATAAATTATAAATATAACTATTATTTCAGTAGATAAATACTTATGAATGATACACTTATTTTAGAAATAAAAGAAACCTTCATTTTTTTGCCAGATAAAAATCAAAATATGGAAGATGAAATAGCTAGAATAAATTTTTTTAATAATTTGAAAAAATTATTGATTGATGCCATCTCATTGCCAACTGTTAGTAACAGTATTTTTTACATTAATGTTTTAATTGGAGAATCTAAAAATTATAGTATAGATTTTTCAATTTCTTTACTCAGAACTTTGTCAAGGAATCAAAAAAAATTAGTTAATCAATCAGTTAAGATAGTTACTAATTTTTTGTACCAACAAGAAATTGATCAGGAGGTACAGAAAAAAGCCGATGATGCAATCTATATGCTGAAGTGGCTGATTATGGAAGAATATTTTTATGATGATTTAAATAACCATTTTAAATCACCAGGAACCATTTCTTCGGAAAAAGTTTTAGATAAAAACTCTTTGGAATTCAGTAGGGAAAGTGACCAAGACATAAATTGGTTAGCCCATAACGTTAGTGAAATACATTGGTATGATTTACAAACTGAAACTTTAAATTCTATTTTGGAGTCTCGTAATTATTATTTATTAAGTCCTATTGCATATAAATTCTTAATTCCTGCAGTCATAAGAAATATCAAAGGATTATTATCGGCTGCAACTAATGGAAACTTCTATATTAACTTAATTGAACTTTATGATCTTATATATTATTTAAATCCTGTTAGTGATTATAAGTTAGAGTTATTAACTCAAGAAGAAAAAAATTATGTTGGCGCTTTTATGCTTATGATTAAAATTTTATTTAATATAATAGGTAATGAAGAAGGAGTAGATGATTTAATGGCTAGCAAATATTGGAATAGCTATTTATCAAATAATAAATAAACTACATCAAAAATATATCAAAGTCATATTTATATAATCATATTCTGAGGCTTTTGCAAAACCCTAAAAATCCCCTAAATTTTTCACCGAGATATCTAAGAAATGTCTGATAAGTACTTTTTTCAACAAACCACGCAAGCCATGATTGCCAAATACATCGACCGCTTTCCTTTATTAAAGCTCGAGCAGGTGATTGATTGGCAGTCGATGGAATAGTATCTGAACCGCTAGACAACCAAAGAGTTTTTATTATTAGAGTATTATTCAATATGTGCGGTACTCATCAGCCGCACGGCTTTCAGACGGCCTGTTTGTTCCTGATATTCTGCTAAGCCGATAAAGGTGTTGTCTTCACCGTATATTCTCATCGGGCTGGGTGATTGCGGGATGATATGGCATGTCGGTTGTCGGCCTTTTTGTAGCATATCGACTGCTTCGGGGTTTACTACGAGCTTGGGTAAATGGCGGACTAAAACATCGCATGGAAGCAATAGGGCATCGCGTTCGGTTTCGGTTAGCGTTTCCAAGTCGGTTAGGGTGTGGCTTTGAGTGATATCGAACCCGGCGGTTTCCGTACGGCGAAGGGCGGTTAAGTGGGCAAAGGTGCCGATGTGTTTGGCAATGTCTTCGCTTAGGGTGCGGATATATGTGCCTTTGCTGCATCGCACATCAATCACGGCTTCGGGTGGGGCATAGTGTTGGATATCAATGTTATAAATGGTGATGTTTCGCGGTTTGCGTTCAATCACAATACCTTTGCGGGCATATTCATAAAGTGGTTTGCCTTCGTGTTTTAAAGCGGAAAACATCGGCGGCACTTGGCGGATAGGGCCTGTAAGCGCCGAACAGGCCGTCTGAAAGTTTTCGAGGGGGATATCGGCGTTGGCGGTGTCGATAATACGGCCTTCTGCATCACCTGTTTCAGTGGCTTCCCCTAGTTTCATGGTAGCGGTATAAGCTTTGTCGGCATCGAGTAGATATTGTGCGAATTTGGTGGCTTCGCCAAAGCAGATGGGCAGCAGCCCGGTTGCCAACGGGTCCAACACACCGGTATGGCCGGCTTTTTCGGCACGGTAGAGACGGCGGGCTTTTTGTAGGGCGGTATTGCTGGAAAGGCCTTGGGGTTTATCCAGCAGCAGAACGCCGTTTACAGGCCGTTTTTGTGGTTTTTTTATATTGGTGGCGGGCATATTGGGGCAAACTTCTTAACAGGATAGGGGATGGTGATTGATTGCGGATCAACAGGGAAGATTAGGTATAAACTAATGAGATGTTTGAACAGGCCGTCTGAAATTTCAGACGGCCTGTTTATTTCATTAATCTTCTATGGGCTTTTCAGAAGCAACCTGATCAATTAAATGTGAAATGCTCATACCGCGTTCGAGTGATTCGTCGTATTTAAAGTGTAACTCGGGGGTTTTAAACAGTTTGATGCGTTTAGATAATTCGGTGCGCAGATAGCCTTTGGCATTTTCAAGCGCTTCTTCGGTAATCTCGCGTGTATTGTCGTCTAAAACAGTATAGTAAACGGTGGCATGGCTGTAATCACGGGTAACATCCACTTCGTTGATGGTGATAAAGCCTGCACGCGGATCTTTCAGGCCGGTACGCACAAGTTCGGCCAATTCACGCATGATTTGTTCTTTTACGCGGTCTTGGCGGGCATAGCCGCGCTGTGGTTTTCTCATGGGATTCCTTGTTGCTGAATGAGTCAGGATAAAAACTGTTATTATACTGCTTTTCTTGATTTAAGGCTTTAATTAAGAAGAGGTCGGCTTTAGATAGCTTAGAAAATTGGCTTATTAACTGAGTAGTTTAGATAAAATAAAAATAGTGTAAGTTGCGAGCCAAACAAGCAGATGGTTATAATTAATTAACATGTGGTTATCAATGGCATATACTCTATGCAGTCTTTTACTCATAATAGGAGTTTTGATGGAAAACCCCAGTATCCTTTCCCATGTTTCTCTAGGTACAAACCGCTTTGACGAAGCCGTTGCTTTTTATGATAAGGTTTTGGCTACGCTCGGTATTGGCCGTATTTTAGATGTAACCGAGCATTTTCCGGCTATTGCTTATGGTCGCGCTTATCCCGAATTCTGGATACAACAACCGTTTAACGGTAAACCGGCGGAGGCTGCCAACGGCGTACACATTGCTTTTATGGCTAAAAATCGCGAAGAAGTGCATGCATTTTATGAAGCGGCGTTGGCGGCAGGAGGGAAAGGTGACGGAGAACCCGGCCCGCGCCCGCATTATGGTGATGCTTATTACGGCTGTTTCGTACGCGACCTTGACGGTCACAAAATCGAAGCGATGGCATGGTTAGAGGGTGAAGTGGTTAGCGGGTAAACTATATTATTTTGTATCATATAGATAAACAAGCCGCCATGTTTTGTAATATGGCGGCTTTTTGATAACTAAAAATAAGAAGTGTAGCTTTGATAAGGCTTGAATAATGAGGCCGTCTGAAAATATTTTGACTTTTTAATATCTTGCATTAACCAATCGGCCTTTTTGGTAGGTTTGTTGCTGCATAATATTACCGTTATAAGCGTAAACTGTTAATGTACCGTTTTCAGGGTGGGCTCGGAATTCGAGTAAATGTTTGCGGTCGACTGTATAGGGATCGGTACGTTTTCTATTGTTGTCGCTGTAAAAATCTTGCACAACATATTCATTACCGCGTCTGTGCAATAGTTGACGATGGAATCCACCTTTAACAGCACTGTTGCTTATCTTACCTTGAGCATCGAAATAAGTCACGATGGGTTCTTCAACGGTTTTAATACTGTTATTTTCCGCTTTACCGATATTGGTACCCACTGGAATATTAATGGATGTGCCTAAACCGATATGTCTACCAATGCCGGTTCCCAGCCCAACACCGACCGACATACCGGGTGTGCCGACTGAGCAGGCACTTAAAGTAGTTACCAACAAGCCTGCAAATAGGATGTTTTTCATCATATATCCTTTATTTATATCAATAATATAAGAGTATAAAGGTATTTTAGAGTTGATTTTGTTAGTATTGGTAAAGAGTAGGGTGCAGATATTGTATTTAATGCTATAAATTTTAATTATTTTAAAGGCTTAGCAATATATTAATATTGTTGATTGAGATGTGTTACAAATGATAAAAAGGCCTGTTGCACGAAAAGTGCAGCAGGCCTTTTATTTTGGGGAATATATTTAATCTGTTAAACCGGCCTGTTGAATAGGAGCTGTATTGCTGAATTTAATTTCTTTGATAACGCTAAATTGAATAGCATCACCATTCATAGTAACAGGGCGCATATATTGTGATTGAATCCAGTTGATTGCCTCTTCATCGATAGTAACAGAGCCACTACTGCGGACAATACGGGCATTACTCACTTCGCCGGTAGGGCCGATACTGATACTCATAGCAACGTCACCATCGGCTTTGCTGTTGATATTGCTATCATGGAATGTAACATTTTGGGCTGAAGCGATTTGAGTGCCGGCGAAAAAGGCAAAAGCGGTTAGAATGGGTAGGACATGTTTGATTTTCATATATTATCCTTTTGGCAAATATGCCTGAGTAATGTGTTTGGCCATTTTTATTTAGAAGTTTTGAAACAAAAACCATTATTTCCTTATTGGGGAATAACTTTTGGTTCTAAGTTGTTTCGTTATCTATTCTGTATGAAGATTATCTATACGGCAAGAAAAATTTAAATTAATTGGCATAAAAACAGGATAATCGGTTTTTATGTGATTTATAAAAATTATATTTTTATTAATTATTATTCTTGTTCTTTTAATATAAATAACTGTTTGCTTTGGTACTTTGTGAGTAAATGGTAAAAAACATTATCTTTGCCGTTTGTCTTTTTTATTGTCCGATTGTCTCGTCTTTACAACTTTAAGGTAGTTGATTGTGTAAGTAATGATGAACGGCTGTCTGAGAAAAATAGCTCAAACAGCTTCATAAGGTGCAATTTTTATTAAGTTTAAAGGTGTCTGATTTTTCTGTTAATTGCTTATGTTGGATACATATTTGAAGATTATGGTAAAAATATTAAATAATAATTTAAATAACTATTTTTGTGTTTGTTATCTCGGGGTAATAAAGAGGGTTTTAAGTGGTTATCCAAAAATTTAAGTTGCTGATAACATATAATCAAGCGCATTATCGTGTAGAATCTGATTGGTTTGTCAGACGGCTTTGAAGATTGCCGGTGTTATGGTAAGGAAATATGATGAAGACATTGAAATTTACTAAAATGCATGGCTTAGGTAATGATTTTATGGTTATCGACGGAATCGGTCAGTCGTTTGATCCCACGGATGCCCCACTGACTCAATGGGCGGATCGCCATAAGGGTATCGGATTCGACCAGCTTTTATTAGTGGAAAAACCGCAATCGGATGCAGTCGATTTCCGCTATCGTATTTTTAATGCTGATGGTAGTGAAGTTGAACAGTGTGGTAATGGTGCGCGTTGTTTTGTACGTTTTGTAGTAGATAAAGGGTTGACCGATAAACATGAAATTGTAGTGGAAACGGCAAAGGGTATTATTGTGCCACGATTGACGGAGAAGGGTTTGGTGACCGTGAATATGGGGAAACCGCGTTTTAGGCCGTCTGAAATTCCGTTTACACCGGCATCAGATGAAGTTGAAGATGATGTGACTCATATTGTTTTGATCGGCTTAGAATCTGTACCGGTCAGTTGTGTGAATATGGGCAACCCCCATGCAGTGATTATGGTTGATGATGTGGAAACAGCGCCGGTTGAGCATTGGGGAGAAGCGATTGAGTCGCATGAACAATTTCCGGAGCGTGTGAATGTCGGCTTTATGCAGGTTGTTGATAAACAGCATATCCGCCTGCGTGTTTATGAGCGTGGGGTCGGTGAAACACAAGCTTGTGGAACGGGGGCTTGTGCGGCTGTGGTTGCGGGTGTCCGTCTTGATTTATTAGAGGCAGGTGTTCCTGTAAGAGCCAGTTTGCCTGGGGGGGATTTGTATATTACTTGGCAAGAAGGGACGGATGTTATGATGACGGGCCCTGTTGAAACTGTATTTGAAGGTGAGTTGCAATACTAATGAATAATTTAAACCCACAAAATGTTTTAGATTTTTTAAAAGAACATCCTGATTTTTTGGTAGAGCATGCGGCTGAATTAGGTGTGCGCTTGCGAGATGACAAGGTTCGTTCTTTTGCACAGGCCAAATTGGCTGAGTCACAGTTGAAAATTGAAAAAATGGCCGGTCAATTAACGTTGATGATGGCAGATGCCGAAGCCAATCAAAATACTATGCTGCGTCAGTTTGCTTTGGATATTGAATTATTAAAAGTGAATACGGTGGGACAGTTGGCTGATGCCTTATATAAATCGTTGCAAAAAGATTTTGGCTTGCAGCTTTTTAAATTAGTGATTGCTGCCGAGCCTAAAAAAGCTAAAGCCCGTATTCCCGAGGATATGGTAAGCGGTAAAAAAGTGCGTGAAGAAATTTTGGCGATGACAAAACCTATCTTAGGCACCAAGATAAGCAAAGAGATAAAGAAGTTATTGCCATCAAGCGATATTGTGGCGGAAAGTTATTTACAATTGCCCATTTTGGTTGGCAAACAAACCGGTGCGGTATTATTAGCGGCTGATAGTGATGTCAATCGCTTTGCTGCAGGCTTGGAAACTGATTCGGTTCAATATATGGCTGATGCGATAGGTGCTGCTTTATCGCGCATTATGGGTTACCGCTAAAATGATGCCAGGGTTGAATTTATGGTTTTTAGCGGTTTATATCACAGTATTTCTAGTTGCCGCTTATCGTTCCGGTGAGTTTCAGTGGATTTGGGGAAGTGTGTTGTTATGGGTTGGTTTTAGTGCTGTCGGCCTACGTTTATTGCCGGGTTTGTGGGGGCTGACTCATATTGCACCATTGTATATTCCTCATTTTTATATTGCCTTGGCTAGTTTGTTTTTCTTTGTCAATCAATGGCGTAGATTTCCTGAGGGAAAAATGTGGTATGCGGTAGGTAGCAACGGTTTTATCAGTCTGTTTGCTGTCAGCAGTATGTTGATGAGTTTGGTATCGTTTTTATTGTTGTTGATCGTTTATAGTCGTTTTCCAATCGGTATCACGCCTTATGTCTTACCGGCTTTTTTGCAGATGTATGCTTTGGAACCCGGAGGTTGGTTTGTGATGCAGGGTGTGATAATGATGATTTTTTATATTCACCGGACAATGATTTTAAAGGAGCCGTCCAACTATTTTAGTAGTCGTCAGTTGCAACTTGGATTTTTTTTGGCTTTAATATTTCAGACGGCCTATATTGTTTGGATATTGTTGAATTTTCGCCATGTTTAACTATATAGTACGTCTCCGTAGATATTGGTATTTTGGCATAAAAAATATAGGAGTAGAGAGTTAAAAATAGTGTACTTATCCTATCATTTAAAAATAATTATTTTTTATAACTAAAAGTTATAAATTAAGAATAATAAATTATTGGTTTTTTAGATAGCTTCACTTTACGATTTACACTTTAATTGAACTCTGGGGAATTATTATGAATATTGCACACAGCATTACCGACTTAATAGGTAATACACCGCTTGTCGAATTAAACCGTTTAACTGAAGGCTTACCCGGTCGTGTCGTTGCCAAGTTGGAGTTTTTTAATCCCGGCAGCAGTGTTAAAGACCGTATTGCTATCGCTATGATTGACGAAGCAGAAAAAGCCGGCAAGATTGATAAAAATACCACTATTATTGAAGCCACCAGCGGCAATACCGGTATCGGTTTGGCTATGGTGTGCGCTGCGCGTGGTTACAAGTTGGTAATTACCATGCCGGAGAGTATGAGTAAAGAGCGTCGTATGTTATTACGTGCGTATGGTGCCGAATTAATTCTTACTCCTGCTGCAGAGGGTATGGGTGGTGCGATTGCCAAAGCACAATCTTTGGTAGATGAGCATCCGGATACTTATTTTATGCCGCGCCAATTTGATAACAGTGCCAATCCTCAGATTCATAGAGAAACCACAGCCGAAGAAATTTGGAAAGATACCGATGGCCAAGTGGATATTTTTGTTGCTGGTGTCGGTACCGGTGGTACGGTAACAGGTGTAGGCGAAGTGTTAAAAGACCGCAAACCAGAAGTACAGATTGTGGCCGTAGAACCGGAAGCTTCTCCGGTATTAAGTGGTGGTGAAAAAGGCCCGCACCCGATTCAAGGTATCGGTGCCGGTTTTGTGCCCAGTATTTTAAATACTAAAATCTACGATACTGTAATGAAAGCTTCTAATGAGGCATCTTTTGAAACCGCCCGGCTGATGGCGGAAAAAGAAGGTATTTTGGTCGGCATTTCTTCCGGTGCTGCTGTATCGGCCGCTTTGGAATTGGCAAAAAAACCGGAAAATAAAGATAAATTAATCGTCGTATTAATACCATCTTACGGAGAACGTTATCTTTCTACACCATTGTTTGCCGATTTGGCTTAAAGTTGTATTAAGCATTTAATATATTGAGAAGAGGCTTTTTAAAGGCCTCTTTTTTATGCTTGCTAATTGAAGGCCGTCTGAAAAAATACTAGGTCGGTTGGTATTATTCAGTTACTCCACAATATGCTACAATCCCGCGTTAAATTTTACATTTGTTTCGAGAATTAAATATGAGCTTAAAATGTGGCATCGTCGGCCTGCCCAACGTCGGCAAATCTACTCTTTTCAATGCGTTAACCCAATCCGGTATTGAGGCTGCTAATTATCCTTTTTGTACCATCGAACCTAATGTCGGCATTGTCGAAGTACCTGATCCACGTATAGATGCGCTGTCTGCCATTGTTAAACCGCAAAGAATACAGCCTGCTATTGTTGAGTTTGTCGATATTGCCGGATTGGTAGCAGGTGCCAGCAAAGGCGAGGGCCTTGGTAATCAATTTTTGGCTAATATTCGGGAAACCGATGCTATTGTAAACGTTGTCCGTTGTTTTGATGATGACAATATCGTACATGTTTCTGGTAAAGTCGATCCGATTGCCGATATAGAAACCATTGGTACCGAATTGGCACTGGCTGACTTGGGTAGTGTGGAAAAAGCCATTGTGCGCGAAGGTAAACGTGCCAAATCAGGTGATAAAGATGCCCAAAAATTGGTGGCACTGCTTGAAAAGCTATTGCCGCATCTGAATGAAGGCAAGCCTGTACGTTCGTTCGGATTAGATGAAGACGAAATCGCTTTATTGCGCCCGCTGTTTTTACTGACATCCAAACCGGCGATGTATGTCGCCAATGTGGCTGAAGACGGTTTTGAAAACAACCCGCATTATGACCGTCTAAAAGAATTAGCAGCACGAGAGAATGCTCCTGTTGTAGCTGTCTGCGCGGCACTTGAAAGTGAAATTGCCGAGTTGGAAGATGATGAGAAAGCTGAGTTTTTGGCTGAAATGGGTTTGGAAGAACCTGGTTTGAACCGCCTTATCCGTGCCGGTTATGATTTACTCGGCCTGCAAACTTATTTTACCGCTGGTGTAAAAGAAGTTCGTGCATGGACTATTCATAAAGGTGATACCGCGCCGCAAGCAGCAGGTGTGATTCATACCGATTTCGAACGTGGTTTTATCCGCGCGCAAGTGATTGCCTATGATGATTTTATTGCACTAGGCGGTGAGGCCAAAGCCAAAGAGGCTGGTAAAATGCGTGCGGAAGGCAAAGAATATGTAGTGCAAGACGGTGATGTAATTCATTTCTTATTTAATGTTTAAGCAACATTTAAAATCAATTTTTTAAGGCCTATTTATAAAGGCTGAAATAAATTTATATCAAATGGGCTGTATCAGATAAAAAAGATTCTGATGCAGCCTCAATATTTAATAAAATATAAATTATCATCTTGATGATAATTTATATAATATTTGATCTGGCTCTATAAAAGATATATTTATTCTTTTTGCATACCATATTTAACATAAAGTATACGTCTTTATACAATATTCACATTAATATAGAGCACTATTTAAAATTAATAATATAGTTATTGTAAAAAATAGATTGGGTAAAAAATTCTTATTAAGTGATTAAGAATTAAATCACGGATTTATTTTATTGATATATCAAACTTTTTTAAATTAAAAACAAGGATAATAAATGAACTTGAATAAAGCTTTATTCCTACTGCCTGTTTTATTAACCGGTTGCATTTATATCGGTGATACAGATAGCATTCCTGAAACCCATGAACATCCGCGTGGGCAACCCGCACCTAAACGCCATCCGAGAATCCATTACCCTTCTGAAAATACGCGAACTTTCCGTATTCAAAATGTAGATGGTAAGTGTTTGGATCTGAGCGGTGCCAATGGTAAAGATATTATTTCTTATAATTGCCATGGTCAAAGCAATCAAAGGTTTACATTTAAAAATAATAGTCTCCGTGTAAATGGACTATGTTTGGATATTGCTGAAGCTGAAAGAAGAGATGGGGCCCCTGTTATTGCTTATGCTTGCCATGGTGGGGATAACCAAAAATGGTACCGTGATGGGGAAACTATCCGTAGTGCATTGAATGGAAAATGTTTGGATACGGGTAAGGGTGGTAACCGTGTACGAATGTATCGTTGTGATGGTAGCAGAGGGCAAAGATTCCGAGTTTCATACCGATAATGACTTGGCAGTAATTATGGTTTAAAACTATATTATTTTTAGGGTTTAAGTAAATAAGCCTATATTTCAAAAAGCCGTCTGAAAATTAGATTTCAGACGGCCTTTTATATTAATAATATATTAAATACAATTGGTTATAACTAATCTTAACCACCAAATAAATTCTTTAAATCTGAAGATTTTTTGCGATAAGGTAAACGGATATCGACACGGAAAATACCATCAAGCTGTCGGCTTTTAATTACGGCATCATTGTCGTACATTAAGGCGAGGCGTTCTTTCAGGTTGTGCAATGCCATTGAATTGCCTTTATGCGGTTTGGCATTTTCTTGGCTTTCCGTCGGTACATATGGGTTTTCAATCCGAATATAAATCCAATGTTTTTGACGGGTGGTTAATACAGATACGCAGCCGGGGCGATGGGTGGATTCGATTCCGTGAAAAACGGCATTTTCTAATAAAGGTTGCAACAGCAAGTGGGGGGTTTCCGCATCGTCAGGAGCATGGTGTTGCCACATCACTTGAACGCGTGTGTGCCCCATCCTAATCTGTTCAATGGCAATATATTCTTGAGCCCATTCAATTTCTTGACCTAAAGTACTGTTTTGGCTACCGTCCCGTAGTTGCGCACGGAAAAGGTTGGCTAAGTTTTCAAGCAAGGTTTCGGCATCATAAGGTCTTAATCTAATAAGGCTGATAGCTGCATTCAAACTATTAAAGAGAAAGTGTGGGCGGATGCGTGCTGTTAGTGCACTTAACCGTGCTTCTGAAAGTGAAGGTACGAGACTATATCGGCGTGAAGCTTCGGAATACATAAAACCAAAAGCAAAAATATTAAATAAAAAGAAGTGCTGCCAAAAGTACATCCGTTCACCTAAAATCACGCAATCAATGAATGAAAATATTGCTAAATCAGTAAGATGAAAAATTAATACAGCCCATTTAGATTCAATAATGCGAGGAAATACGCTAACCAGTATATAACCTTTAATCAAAATCAATAATAATGTCGGAGCTGTCCAAGCAGAATGGATATACAGCTGCTCCAAATAGCTTGCACTTGAACCACTGATTAAAGGGTATAAAACCAAAGCCAATATTCCGGTCATAATTAGGCGCGAAATTGTGCCGAAATTTCGAAAATCAGGCAGTACAAACCAAGATTGTATTTGACGTATAATAGGCATCTTTACAACAAACTCTCTTAGATACTATAAGCGAATGGATTAATTTATGAGTGATAATAAAACTTGGTCGGGGCGTTTTAATGAGCCCGTATCCGAACTGGTAAAAAAATATACCGGCTCAATCGACTTCGACAAACGTCTGGCAAAGTGGGATATACAAGGATCTTTGGCTCATGCACAGATGTTACAGCAGGCAGGTGTATTGAGTGTGGAAGACTTATCCGCTATCCGCCAAGGAATGGCCGATATTATATCAGAAATAGATGCCGGACGAATGATTTGGTCGTTGGATTTGGAAGATGTCCACATGAATATCGAGCGGCGACTAACCGATAAAATTGGCGATGCCGGTAAACGTTTGCATACCGGACGAAGCCGAAATGATCAGGTTGCCACCGATATCCGTTTATGGTTGCGCGACCAAATCAGTGATATTCAAGTATTGATTCACGATTTGCAAATGGCATTGGTTGATTTGGCTGAAAAAAATGCAGATATCGTGATGCCGGGGTTTACCCATCTTCAAGTGGCACAACCGGTAAGCTTTGGTCATCATATGCTCGCTTATGTTGAGATGTTGGGTCGTGACGATGAGCGTATGGCCGATTGCCGCAAGCGTGTTAACCGTATGCCTTTGGGTGCGGCTGCACTGGCAGGTACCACTTATCCGATTAAACGGGAAACCACTGCTGAGTTATTAGGCTTCGAACAGATTTGTCAGAACTCATTAGATGCTGTTTCCGATCGGGATTTTGCAATTGAGTTCACCGCCGCAGCCAGTCTGTTGATGATTCACTTGAGTCGTTTGAGTGAAGAGTTGATTTTATGGATGAGCCCGCGTTTCGGCTTTATTGATATTGCCGACCGCTTTTGTACCGGCTCTTCGATTATGCCGCAAAAGAAAAATCCGGATGTGCCGGAATTAGTGCGCGGTAAATCGGGCCGAGTTATCGGCCATTTGACGACATTGTTAATGCTGATGAAGTCCCAACCTCTTGCCTACAATAAAGACAATCAGGAAGACAAAGAACCTTTGTTTGATACGGTAGATACATTAATTGATACTTTGCGTATTTATGCCGATATGATGCGCGGCGTTAGCGTTAAGCCTGAAAACATGCGTGCGGCCGTGTTGCAGGGTTTCGCGACGGCAACAGATTTGGCGGATTATTTGGTGAAAAAAGGTATGCCTTTCCGCGACAGCCATGAAACCGTTGCATTAGCGGTACGTCATGCCGATACTGAAGGAGTGGATTTGAGCGATTTGCCTTTGGAAACCTTGCAAAGCTTTAGCAATCTGATTGATAAAGATATTTATGATGTTTTAACACCTGAAGGCAGTTTGAATGCCCGTAACCATATCGGTGGGACAGCTCCTGAGCAAGTTCAGCTGCAAGTGAAACGTTGGAGAGGTTTATTAGCAGATTGATATATTTGTGATTGGAATATGTTAGGCCGTCTGAAAGTTTTCAGACGGCCTTTTAACAGTATGATTTTTTAAGATTATAAAATCAAAAATTACTAACTTATTATTTAAGTATCTTTGTTCTGCTGTCGTTTGAGTGATCCGTTAGTAGATAGAGCCATAGCCGCTACCATCTCATCTGAATTTTCCATCGTATGTTCACATTCAGGTAATGGTTTCACACCCACTATACGTTTTTGCAAAACCAAACCATAAACTGCTGCTGCCGACGGCCACCATCGGTTTCCTGCTGCTTCCATAAATTGCCAGCGCTTTAGTGCTTGTTCAGTTTTTACCGGGGGTACATAGACCATAAATTGGCCTTGTTCAATCTCAAAATTTAATGATTTAATTTGTTTTTTTAAGTTTGCAAGTGGTTGGCAGTGTTGTTTTTCAGGTAGTTTTTTACCGTTAAACCTGTAATACCATAAAGAATAAGGGTTAAAACCACTGATAACCAATTTGCCTTCAGGTTCGAGAACGCGAAATGCCTCTACTAATGTTTGATAAGGGCTATCACTAATTTCTAATGTGTGGGGCATGATCAATAAGCTTAGAGAACTGTCAGGAAAAGCTAAAAAATCAGGCTGCATCAAAATGTCACGATATACACAGATATCATTTTCAGACAGCTTTAGCCAATCTTCCATGCCAAACTGTACTATTTTGCCTATAGTTTTTTGTTTGGATGTATGGCGTTTGAAAAAACGTTTTTCCCAGTCGGCAGTATATAAACCGATAGGGTTATCTAAAAACCATTTTTTTAAAAGCTCATATCTCATTAGAATTAAACTCTTTTTTATTTTATACCATACCTACAGTTAAATGATAACCTCATATTTAGTTTAGGTAAAAATCATTTTTTATCTATATAGTTTTGATGGTAAATATTTAAAATATTTCATTTTATTTTGTTTATTTTACAATAAAATCTTGACGATATTATGTGAAAAATATTACTATCCGATACATTCAAATTAACTATTCATATTTTATTTAAAACTATGGCCAAATTAAAATCAATAGCCCTGGCCGTAACCGGTGTCTCTGCGGTTTCAGGTGCGGCATACAGTCACGCAGCAACTTCTAACCAAACAGGTATGGCAATGATGCGTTTAAATTCATCATTACTCGACCAAGTACAAAAAAAGACAACGGGAGGAAGCCTCTGGAGTGCAATGCGTAAAAATTTCCAGATGGCCGAAGTCAACTCTGAATTAGTACGGCGTCACGAGAGTAAATTTTCTGCCGGTCGTGCTTATTTCGACCGTACTATCAACCGCAGCAAACCTTATATGTATCATATTGCGAATGAAGTAAAAAAACGCAATATGCCTGCTGAAATCGCATTATTACCCTTTATTGAAAGTGCTTTTGTCACTAAAGCCAAATCGCATGTGGGTGCATCCGGTTTATGGCAATTTATGCCCGCAACCGGCCGCCACTTTGGTTTGGAGCGTACATCAATATATGACGGTCGTCATGATGTTTATGCTGCCACAGATGCAGCATTAAATTATTTAGAATATCTTCATGGCATGTTTGGTGACTGGTCTTTGGCATTGGCTGCCTATAACTGGGGTGAAGGTAACGTTAGCCGTGCAATGAAACGTGCACGTGCCCGAGGGCTGGAGCCGGTATATGAAAATTTGAAAATGCCTGCCGAAACCCGCAATTATGTGCCTAAACTGCTTGCTGTTCGAAATATTGTTAATAATCCAGAATCTTTCGGAATCGGTTTGAGTGAAATCGAAAACAAACCTTACTTTAAAGCAATTAGTGTTGATAGGCCGATGGATACCGAGGCTATTACACGTTTGGCCAATATTAGTGAAAGTGAATTCTTGGCACTAAACCCTGCTTTTAATGCACCGGTATTTGTTCCGAAAACCAATCGTAAACTACTTCTTCCTGCTCATGCTGTTTCTACATTTGAGAAGAATTACCGTAATACCAAACCTGAAAATTTATTCTCTTGGCAAACTTATGCTGCAAACGGAAAAATTAGTTTGAGCCGGATTGCCGCTGATGCAGGAATGACTGTAGCAGAGTTGAAAGGACAATATGTACCAAGTACAGACGTTTTCAATTCTACTCAAAATATTTTAGTTGCTAAAAATGATAAGGTAGTTCCTGATAATTCAGGCTTTATACATGTTGCTGCAACCAATAAAAAATTACCGGATAGCTATAAAACCAATTTAACTTCTTTACAAGAAATTAATAGTAATTCTGATCGTCAGAATTCCTCACCTATTACCATTTTGGCACAGCAATCGAAACCGGAAATTAAACCGGAACAAAATACGGCTTCAAAATCTATCTCCATTGCTGCTGCACTCATTGCTCAAAATCAGGCATTAATCGATACAGGTAAGTCGAATACTGCAAACCTTGAGAGTGATATTCAAATTGCTTCAAATACTATTGAAGCCCCTGAGCTTTCAGCAGACAGTATTGAGGTAGCTATTACGGAACCGTTGCGATTGCCTACTCAAACTTCAGCAACACCGGGACCGGATCAGCCGGCGCCTTCTGATAATCCAGTAGATGTCGCGATTACTGAAATTAACCTGACTAATAGAAATAATACCTCAGAGTCTAAAGACCCGTTATTAGCATTGGTTAATGATGCGGAGCAACAGCGTTTAGATGCTGCTGAGCGTGTTAAAAACTCTCTGGCTCAATCTGAAGCGGAAGAGGCAGCAGCTAAATCTCGTGCAGAGCGTATTGCTGCGAACCGTATCAAGCAACAGCAACGTACTGAAGCACGCTTAGCACGTGCTAATGAGGCTGCAATGCAAGCCAATAATACGCACAAAGTGGTGACTGGTGATACGCTATTTAATATTTCTCAACGGTATAACGTCAGTGTTGCAGATTTGATTACCGTTAATAATATTAAAGGTAACAGTATCCGCAAAGGACAGGTATTGAAAGTAACTGCTGCGGCCGTTCAGCGTAATGCGGTACGTAATGTTTCTTATACTGTTCGCAAAGGCGATACTTTAAATACGATTGCCAGCCGTTTTAATGTTGATATTAATGATATCCGCCGTTGGAACCGTAATACACGTACAGTAAAACCGGGACAACGCTTAAGATTGATCGGCAGTTAAAGTAAATGTGAATCCATATAAAACACCTGAATATTTTCAGGTGTTTTTTTTAGCAATTAGAGAATATCTACACAATCAATACAAGGCTGCCGTCTGAAAATCTTCAGGCGTTTTTATTCATCAATCTACTTCTAAAGAACTACCCATCCCCTTATTCCAGCCATTTAATACACATTATTTTGCTGTTTCTGATTGCGCTTTCGGGGCATATTTTTCTTGCGTGCTATCCACTAAGCTTTTATCAGTGAAAAAGCTATAAAAATAAAACCGCTATTTCTTAAAAGCTACTTTCAGACGGTGTGAAATATGCCGTTTGAACAGCCAACCCAAAAGGAACACGATAATGAAAATAAGAGCACAAGTCGGCATGGTTTTGAACTTAGATAAATGTATCGGCTGCCATACCTGCTCCGTTACCTGTAAAAACGTGTGGACTTCGCGCGACGGTGTCGAATATGCATGGTTCAATAATGTGGAAACCAAGCCCGGAGTCGGCTTTCCGAAAAACTGGGAAGATCAGGGCAAATGGAACGGCGGTTGGGTTCGCAAACCTGATGGCAAACTGGTTCCCAAGCAGGGCGGTAAACTAAAGATTTTGGCCAATATTTTTGCCAACCCCAATATGCCGCAGATTGATGATTATTACGAACCGTTTACCTATGACTACCAGCATCTGCAAAACGCACCGAAAATGTCCACGCCGCCGACAGCACGCCCGATATCGGTATTAACCGGTAAAAAAATGGACAAAGTAGAGTGGGGGCCAAACTGGGAAGACGATTTGGGTGGTGAGTTCGAAAAACGGGCGAAAGATGTTTTGTTTGAAGGCATTCAAAAAGACATGCATGCCGCATTCGAACAGACTTTCATGATGTATTTGCCGCGCTTATGCGAGCATTGCCTGAATCCGACTTGTGTCGCATCCTGTCCTTCCGGCAGTATTTATAAGCGGGAAGACGACGGTATTGTATTGATTGACCAAGATAAATGTCGTGGTTGGCGGATGTGCGTTTCCGGCTGCCCCTATAAAAAAATCTATTACAACTGGACCAGTGGTAAAGCGGAAAAATGTACGTTTTGCTATCCGCGTATCGAGGGCGGTCAGCCGACGGTTTGTTCGGAAACCTGCGTCGGCCGCATTCGTTATTTAGGTGTGTTGTTATATGATGCCGACAAAATCGAGCAGGCTGCTTCTATCGAAAATCCGCAAGATTTGTATGAACAACAATTGGGTTTGTTTCTCAATCCGCACGATCCCGAAGTACAACGCGAGGCTTTAAAACAAGGTATCAGCCAAAGTTGGATTGACGCGGCTAAAAAATCACCGGTCTATAAAATGGCGATGGAATGGAAAGTTGCTTTCCCATTGCATCCCGAATACCGTACCTTACCAATGGTTTGGTATATCCCGCCGTTATCGCCGATTCAATCTGCCATTGAAAACGGTTTAGTGGGTGAAAACGGCATTATTCCGAGTGTGGATGAAATGCGTATCCCGTTGCGTTATCTGGCCAATTTGCTGACCGCCGGCAAAGTGGAACCGATTAAATTCGCATTGGAACGCATGATTGCCATGCGCCGTTTCAAACGCGGACAAGTGGTACATGGTGAAACATTGGCACAAACATTGGAAGGTACGGGGCTGACACCTGAAATGGTTGAAGATATGTATCAAACCATGGCCATTGCCAATTATGAGGATCGCTTTGTTATTCCGACTTCTCATAAAGAAATGGTGGAAAACAGTTTTAATGATCAATCAGGTTGCGGCTTTACATTCGGCAATGGTTGTTCGGATGGGGAAAGTAGTGAAAGCTTATTTGGTAAACGAAAAGGTGCGCCGATTGTTTTTTATGGTTTACGAAAAGATGTTGAAGAAAACCGTAAGGAAAAAGAAGAGGTGCGCTGATGGATACTTATCCTGTTTATCAATGGTTTTCTGCGCTTTTGTGTTATCCGGAAGCCGAGTTAATTGAGGTTTTACCCGAGTTTCAGACGGCATTAAACGAATGGCCGCAGCTTAGCCGTCAGGCAGGCCGTCTGCAAATGTTTTTAGATTATTTAAACAGCCATAGTCTGCGCGAATTGCAAGAAAATTATGTCGCGACTTTCGATCGCAACCGTAATCATGCACTGTATATTTTCGAGCATGTATATGGAGAAGACCGTGACCGTGGTAGTGCTATGGTCGATCTATTAGAGGAATACCGTAGCGGCGGTTTTGAATTGGGTGATGAAGAACTGCCTGATTATCTGCCTGTATTATTGGAATATTTGAGTCAGGTGCCGGCCGAATATGCGCAAAAGCTGTTGGGCGATGCAGTTCATGTGATTGCTCATATCGGTAATAAACTGGCACGAAATGATTCACCTTATGCTGTTTTGTTGCAAGGCTTGACCGAACTCAGCCCAATCCGACCGATGCCGCTTACCGAGCCGCCAGTGCGTGATATGGATGAAGCCATGGAAACGTTCGGTCCTGATATTGCAGGTATCGAGCCTCTCTTGAGGCCTTCGGTCGAAACCATACAGTTTTATCCTAAAGCCGCATTTCAGACGGCCTTAAAAGGAGCATAAACCATGAACACGTTTAACCAATTTTTCTTCGGTATCTATCCTTATATTTGCTTGGCTGTTTTCTTCTTAGGCAGTTTGGTTCGTTTTGATCGCGAGCAGTATTCGTGGAAGAGCGATTCCAGCCAGATTTTATACGACGGGCGGCTTCGCTTAGGCAATATTTTGTTTCATGTTGGGATTTTGGCTATTTTCTTCGGCCATCTATTCGGCTTGCTTACCCCGTTGTGGTTTTGGGATGCTATCGGCGTGTCTCATGGTGCTAAACAGATTTTTGCGATGGTGATGGGCGGTGTTTTCGGCATTATTGCCATGATCGGTTTGATTATTTTATTACAACGCCGTCTGAAAAGTGAACGCCTTGCCGCTAACAGCACTTGGCGCGATAAACTGGTATTAATCTGGTTGATTATAACGCTAAGCTTGGGTCTGCTTACTATTTTTGTCAGCATGGGGCATACCGATGGTGAGGAAATGGTGAAACTAATGAGATGGGCACAGCATATCGTGACTTTCCGTGGTTCGGCGCCTGTTTATATGGAAGATGTGAATATCTTGTTTAAACTGCATATTTTTATGGGTATGACTTTTTTCCTGATTTTCCCGTTCACCCGTATGGTGCATGTATGGAGCGGTTTTGCCAGTGTCGCTTATTTAGGACGGGCATGGCAGTTGGTTCGGCGCCGTTAATCATACATATTTATCAAGACAGGCCGTCTGAATATTCAGACGGCCTGTTTTATATGGATTTTTAAGTGTTGAGTACGGACGGTACAAAACGTAAAACCGTATCACGCAACGCAATTAGTTTGCCGTGGAAAAAATGGGAAGCTTCTGGAATCACGATAACCGGCAATTCTTGGGGCTCTGCCCATTTGAAAGCATTTTCAAGCGGTACGACTTCGTCAATCTGACCGTGAATAAGTAAGGTTTTATTCGTATCAGGAGCCTTTGGTTCGGTGATACGGTCATAATATTTAACGGCAGGCGCCATTAAAAGTAGCAAATCGGGGTTGCGCTGTTGGGCGGCAAAAAGGGAAACATAACCGCCGAATGAAAAACCGCTGATAATCAGTTGGGATGCTTTTGGGTGTTGTGCCCGGACATAGTCGATAACGCTGATACAGTCTTCGGTTTCGCCCTGACCGTGGTCATGCTCGCCGTCACTATTACCAACACCGCGAAGGTTCGGTAGATAGCAATGAAAGCCAAGTGTATTCAATGCTTTGGCAACGGTTTGTATCACTTTATTGGTATTGGTGCCACCATGTAGCGGGTTTGGGTGATTGATAACGGCAACGCCGCGTTCCTCACCTTGTGCCGGTAGATAAATGGTTTCTAATCCACCGACAGGGCCGGGAATGGTTATTTTATCAACGGGTTTCAACATAATATGCTCTTGGTGTGAATGGGTTGGAAAAATGTATCTAAAAATGTTTTCAGACGGCCTTATTCGTTTTCCGCTTCCGGCGGGTCGATAAGCAGTCGCTCGACAGCCTGGCCTTGTACCAAATCCTGATCAAGGATGTCTTGTAGGTCTTCTTCATCAACATAAGTGTACCAACGCCCTTCCGGGTAGATAACCATCAGCGGGCCCGATTCGCAACGGCCGAGGCAGCCGGTTTGGGTGATGCGTAGTTTGCCGGGGCCGATTAAACCCATTTTTTTGGCATTGCCCCGAATAAAATCAATGGCCGTTGTCGCTTCATCGTTGTCGTTACAACTTTGTTTACAGGCATCGTGGCGGGCATTGGCACAAATAAATAAATGGCGGTCGAAATAGCTCATATTTTTTGCCTTCTTTTTCGGTGTGCGGCGTTTCAGACGGCCTTAAGCCGTATTATAGATAAAAATGTTTGCCGTTGTTTTGGTTGTTGGCTTTTAATGCGGACAACATTCCTTTTAAATCAATATCATATTGTGTTGTTAGTTTTTCAGCCCGTTTTTTAAGTTTGTCGATATTTTGTTCTTTAGGGCTGCTTTGAAAGGCCATAACGGCAACGTTGCCGTGACTTTCGGCGGGTAGTTCTAACACACGACCCTCGAAAACATTCAACAGTCGTTCGACAAAGCGTTGGTAACGGCGGTCGCCGCTCCACCAGTTAGTTACGAAAATGCCGTTTTCGGAAAGTGCTCTTCGGCAATCTTCAAAAAAAGGTTCTGCTACCAAAGCATCAATAATCTGCTCGCCGTCGAATCCGTCGGTTAGAATCACATCGGTGCTGCCGAGCATGGTTTTAATATATTCGGCACCATCGGCTTCGATAATTTCAAAATGCTCATCTTCAAAAGGTAGCTCGAAGAGATTGCGGGCTACATTAATCACTTGCGGATTGATATCAATAGCGGTTTGCCGTGTGTTAGGCAGATAGGCATCAATCCATCTGGCGAAAGAGCCGCCGCCAAGTCCGATTTGCGTGATGTGGCGGGGCTGATCGTTGAATAGCAGCCAACCCATCATGGCCCGGCTGTATGACAATACCAGTTCGGCAGGGTGATCAAGGTTCATCGAACTTTGTACGGTAGCGCTGCCTAAATGTAGCGAACGTATATTGCCCGTTTCGGAAATACCGACTTCGGGCAGTTCGTTTTTTTGCGCCCGTAGGCGGCGGTAAGGGTGATGAGCCATAAAATGATTGTGTGTAAGAAAGGGGGTATTTTAATACAGTTTGTACTTATGTGAATGGATTTCAGACGGCCTTTGCAACCATAAACTAAAACCTTAACCGAATAAGATTATGGTTTGGTGGTATGTGTGAAACAGCATTTAAAGAATAGGGAAGCTGTTTCACACATATATAAATGGTTACTTATTTTGAGAGGGCGTCACACTCAGTTGTTGTTTGCTCGGCCTGCAAACGCAGTATTTTACGTTTTTCGGCAGCTTCAAAACGGCAATGTTGTAATGCTGTTTTCAGTTCTAGTGGTGGAACAGGGACGGGCTTGCCATCATGCATGGCAACCATAGTGAAATAGCAGCTATTGGTGTGGCGGGTTGTGCGGTCGTGTATGTTTTGTGATTCGACACGGATACCGATTTCCATAGAAGTACGGCCTACATGGTTAACGCTGGCTAAAAAGGTTACCAATTCACCAACATGGATAGGCTCTTTAAAGGTGACTTTATCTACGGAAAGGGTAACGCAGTAATGACCGCTATAACGGCTGGCACAGGCATAAGCTACTTGATCGAGTAATTTGAGTAAATCGCCACCGTGAACATTGCCGTTAAAGTTCGCCATATCGGGGGTCATTAAAACAGACATTTGTAATTCATGTTGAAGTGCGGTAGGGGTGTGTATATCCATAATCAATGATTCTTTCATTTGGGGTAAAGTGGTTTGAAGCGGTTTCGTATTGTCTGAAAAATACTGTTTGAATATATGGAAACCGTCGGTTTTTATCATATAGTGCCAAATGTATATTTTTCCATCTTAGGTAATATTTTTTAGTATGGTGTTATATCAACTTTATTTGGAATATTCTCTATCGGCGTTGAATTTTAATGGGCTAGAGTGTTGAAAAAATTTAATTAAATACAATTATTTAAATGTTTCAGACGGCCTTAAGGCCGTCTGAAAGTTTATCCGCAACAAAGGGTAGAGGCTAGGTTTATGCCTAGTATATTGACCGTGCAATAGCAAAAATTAATTAACCCCATATTATTATTTTTGTGATGCGATTAAGGTTTGTAGCGCACGGCTATTGTTGATAATACCGCCGCTGTTTTGAACAGGCAGAATGGTTTCGGCAATCAACAGATTGGCAGGCCGCCCGGCATGCAGGCTCATGCGCATTTCTGCAGGTGTAAACGCCAATTGTCGTGAAGCGGCAAATGTGCGGGCGCGGCGGTTGGCTGTTTGCAGCATGGGCAACAAGGTGATATCGAGATGGAAGCGGCGTACACCTAATACGATAATCCGTGCGGCAAACCAATCGGCTTCTTCGGTAAAGACTTCCGGGCTGCGAACGCTGAAATCATGCCGCATTGCGGCGATTAGCGTGGCAACGGTACGGATTTGCGGCAGAAGGGATTCACTGATTTGAATACCTTGTGTTTGTGGTACGCCGGGGGCGCATAAATCGGGGCGGTGTATATTGCTGTCGGCAATAATATGGATGGTTTGCAAAGGCTCGGTTTTCGGTGGTGTCGGTAATGTTGCGGGTTTCATTTCTAACTTGCTCCTGCGGTATTAGGGGACAGGCGGCAAAGCAATAAAAAAGGCCGCCTGGTTTTCGGGCGGCTTCTTTTTCGCGTTTGCTTGGGTTTATCTGTATGGTTTCAGACAAGCGCAAAAGAGTACCGCACGTTTGTGTGGTACCAATAAAAATAAGCAAAGGGGCGAATGTTTAATGTTTTCATAAGTGGGCATTAGAAAGGAATATGGCTATATTGTCAACTATTTTTTCATTTTGGAATAATAATAGGGCAAATTTTTAATTTTGTAGACAAATAGTTTATTCGCCCCACTTAGGCATTAATGTATGAGGAATATGTAGTTGGTCAAGAATTCGGGCAACCACGAAATCAATCAAATCATCAATGGTTTGCGGATGATGGTAAAAACCGGCTGCCGGCGGCAGAATCACCGCGCCTAAACGGGAGAGTTTGAGCAGGTTTTCCAAGTGAAGTGTAGATAGCGGGGCTTCTCTGGGTACAATCACCAATGGGCGGCGTTCTTTTAAGCATACGTCGGCGGCACGCTCAATAAGATGGTCGGAGGTACCATGTGCCACGGCGGCAACAACGCCCATACTGGCCGGACAGATAATCATGGCATCAGCAGGATTGGTGCCGGAAGCGGGCGGGGCAAACCATTCGTCTTTACCAAACACGCGCAGTTGTGTGGGGCGGACATTAAATTTTTCGCATAATAAAGTTTGGCAGGCTGCTGCGGAAGCGGGCAGAGTAAGGCTCATTTCTTGTTGTGCAACAACTTGCGCTGCTTGCGAATATAAAAGCCATACTGTTTTTCCACTTTGCAACAGACATTCTAATAGCCTTATGCCGTAAGGCATGCCAGATGCACCGGTTAGCGCCAGTGTAACGGTTTGAATCGGATGGGGATATTTGCTCATATGGTTTGACCTATGATTTCAATAAGAATAGGGAACTTGATAGGATACGGTATTGTGTAAGGCCGTCTGAAAACATAATCAGGATTTCAGACGGCCTTTAATCAAATCGGTTTGCTTGAGTCATAAAAAATTTTTATTTAACTATTATCAACACTGCGTTCGATTTCAATACCGACTTCTTGAACATCGGGCAAAATGCCGGGTTTGACAATGCGGATTTTCACCCATTGGGCACCAAAATCTTGCAAAACAAGTTCGGCAATATGTTCTGCCAGTGCTTCTAATAGTAGAAATTCCTGTACTTTCAAACTATTGCGTACTGTTTCACATACGTCGGCATAATGAATGGTATGGTTGATATTATCATCTGCGGCAGATTTTTCCGGTATGCCTATGGTTAAATCTAATATCAGCGTTTGTTTGCGTGTGCGCTCCCAGTCATATAAACCGATAAGCGTATCGGCTTTAATACCGTGTAAAAAGATTTTATCCATTTTGTGTTACGCCGTTTTCACGTTAAAATTACGGTTCATTTTAAAACAAACCAAAGCTTCTGTAATGTTTAATTTATTGGTTATTATCGGCGGCTATTTAATCGGCTCGCTTTCTTTTGCTGTTATTGTGTCTAAGTTTTATGGGATGGCAGACCCGCGTACTTATGGTTCCGGCAATCCGGGTGCAACCAATGTATTAAGAAGTGGTAAGAAAAAGGCGGCTGCTTTAACTTTGCTGGGCGATGCGCTCAAAGGATTATTCGCCGTTTTACTTGCGCTTAACCTGCAAGAATTTTTTGCCTTAGATCATGTCACCATCGGCCTTGTCGGGGTTGCCGCATTGGTAGGGCATATGTGGCCGATTTTTTTCCGCTTTAAAGGCGGCAAAGGCGTTGCAACGGCTTTAGGTGTTTTATTGGCTTTATCATGGCCGACAGCACTGGTTTGCGCTGCTGTTTGGCTGGTTATGGCTTTAGGTTTCAGAGTGTCGTCTTTGGCGGCTTTGGTAGCGACGGTTATCAGCCCTGTTGCGGCATATTTTTTCATGCCTTATATGTCTTGGGTATGGAGTACAGTGGCAATTGCTTTCTTAGTACTTTACCGACATAAAGAAAATATTCATAAGTTAATTAAGGGAGAAGAAGGCAGAATTGGTGAAAAAGCCGGTTCAGTAGATAAAGGGAAATCCGAATAATGGATAAAAAGCAGCTATGCTGCTTTTTTTCATTGGCTTAAGGAGCATTGAAAATATGAGAAAATATTTTTCAGACGGCCTTAGAAAATATATGGCCTTGTCCGGGTTGTTTCTGATATCGGCCTGTACATTGGTTCAGTTTCGGCCATTGCAGACAATTCAGCATATTGATAAAGAGCAGGGATACCGTCTGGAAAAAGCTTTAAGCCGGCGTGCACAAGATGATACTTTTATGATTCTGATGTTCTCAGGAGGAGGGACTAGAGCAGCCGCACTGGGTTATGGCGTGTTGGAAGCTTTTAAAAAACAACCTGTCATAGTAAGTGGAAAAACGACTAATTTGATGGATAATGTCGATATGGTCTATGGCGTTTCCGGTGGTTCGGTGCTGGCAGCGTATTTTTCTTTATATGGTGCAGAGACAGTTCCTTCTTTTGAGTATTTGTTTCTAAAGCAGAATTTTCAAAAGCAGTTCACAAAACAGGTATTTTCTTTAGCTAATCTGCCGCGTTTAACCTCTTCTGAATATGGTCGAGGTGATTTGCTACAAGAACAATTTGAAAATACTTTGTTTAAAAAAACCACTTTTGGCGATTTAGATCAACATCGTAAAGGGCCGTTTGCTGTTATCTCCGCCACCGATATGGCTGCCGGCAGCAGGGTAGATTTTACTCAAGAATTTTTCGATATGATGTGTTTAAATCTGTCACAGCTTCGTATCGCCCGTGCTGTGGCGGCTTCCAGTGCAGTGCCCTTGGTGTTTAGTCCTATTACATTGAATAATAATGGCGGCAACTGCGGTTATGTTATACCTAAACAGGTGAAACAGGCAGAGCAAGAAAACAGTGAGCGCCATCAATATGAAACACACCGTGAATTTACCCGTGATTTACAGCAATATAGCGATAGTCGTAAACGCCCCTATATTCATTTGCTAGATGGCGGTTTAACTGATAATTTAGGTTTGCGAAGCCTGTTAGATGTGGCTGATAGCCGCACCAGCAGTATGCTGCAGCATCAGATGGCTAATGAGCATATCCGCAAGATTATTATTATTAATGTTAATGCACAAAACCAAATCAAGAAAAATATCGATGAATCGGCCGCTATTCCCGGGGTGGCAGATGTGGTTAGCGCAGTAGTTGATATTCCGATTGATAAATATTCGCAAGAGTCATTACGTCGTTTTAGAGCTTACGTTGATGAATGGAATGAAAGTATAGGTGATGGAGAGCGGCCAAATAGGGCAGGAATATATTTTGTGAGCCTGAATTTGCGTGACTTACCAGAGTCTCCTTTGCGAACCAATGTTTTAAATATACCTACTACTTTTTATCTGCCGCCTGAAGATATTAACTATTTGAAAAAAGCTGCCCGAATATTATTAGCTCAATCGTCAGAATACCAACGGCTGTTAAGAGATTTGTCTGCCAAGCCTGAAGTTGAAGCTGAGATTAATGCTCAGGATAAAAACCAGTTAGGCAAGCAGGCAGAATTAACTGATTTTATTTCCCCGGAAGATTATCAGGCTGTATCTGAAGGACAAGTTAGTGATTAAACTGAGTCTTGATATACAACATAAAATTGGCTGATGCTGAGGAATGCTTTGCTATCCTTATAGGGTTTCGGTATAATTCGTTTTACACAATTTTTAATACAAGCCGCCGTTTTCGGGCGGCTTGTATTTTTATTTACATAAATAATCTATGGTCAAAACGGCCGTTGCTTACTCGGAGAGTAGTTACATGAAGAAAATTCCGTTAACCGTGCGCGGTGCAGAATTATTAAAAACAGAATTGCAACAATTAAAAAGCGTTGCTCGTCCACAAATCATTGAAGCGATTGCAGAAGCCCGCTCTCATGGTGATTTATCTGAAAATGCCGAGTATGAAGCGGCAAAAGAACGTCAAGGTTTTATTGAAGGCCGTATTGCCGAATTAGAGCATAAATTATCGGTTGCCCACGTGATCAATCCGCTGGAGATACATGCCGAAGGTAAAATTGTTTTTGGCGCAACGGTAACCTTAGAAGATTTGGATACAGAAGAGCAAGTGCGCTATCAAATCGTAGGTGAAGATGAAGCGGATATTAAATCCAATAAAATTTATATTGGTTCACCCATTGCACGAGCTTTAATTGGTAAGGAAGAGGGTGATGTTGCAGAAGTGCAGGCACCTAGCGGTGTCCGCGAGTACGATATTATTACAGTAGAATATATTTAAGCTTTATTGAAAAAATACTTTATAAAATAATCTTTCAATAAAAGAAGGCCGTCTGAAAAAATTTTCAGACGGCCTTTATTATAAATGTTTATTTATTCATTAGTTTTAAGAATAAGACCTAACCATATCAAGCAGCCAACAATACGATAGAAACCACAACTACGGCAATTATTAGTGCTGCCAAGAATTTACCGATGCCGGCAAATTTTAAAATTGGTAATTTACCTTCTAAGTATTTATAACCGCTAATCATAGGTGTAATCAAATTATGTTTTTTCACCCATTTATAAACCAAAACCGCAGTAATATGTGCAGCAGCTAAAGCCAATAAAATATTAAAAAATGTACCGTGTATTTTTCTAATAGCACTACTTGTATCTTCACTTATTAAGTGGCTGAGATAACCGTTATATAAAAAAGTATTTTCATCGGAAGTAAACAAGCCTGTGGTTACTTGAAACAATACCGACCCAATTAAAGCCAATACCATTAATGCACCTAAAGGATTATGGCCGGGTTGCTCATTTTCAGTCAGTTCACCTTTCAGATAACGTTTTATCTGGCTTGGGCCACGTACAAAGTTTTGAAAGCGGGCTGTGTCGCTACCCCAAACACCCCAACATATGCGGAAGACCACTAAACCTAATATAAATAAACCAATGCGCAAATGCCATGCCAGCAAATTGCCGCCTGTTTTTGCGCTATACCACATAAAAGCTATGGCCAATACCAAGCTCCAATGAAAAAGACGGGTGGGTAAATCCCAAACTTTGAGTTTTTGCTTCATAATATATCCCGATTCTTATATGATGGTTTGTGTCGTTTCAGACGGCTTGATGAAGGCCGTCTGAAAATATTGTAATGGATTTGTTTACAGGTAGGAAATAGTGATGTTTTTAAGCCCTTACCAAAGTTTCAAATTATCCGAACAAGCACAGATTACAGCATGTTTTCCGGATATTTTTATCCCCCGCGATGCCGACAGCCACAAAGGTACGCATGGCACCTTGGCCGTTATCGGTGGTGCGACCGGCATGAGCGGTGCTGTTATTTTGGCGGCAACTGCGGCACTTTATAATGGTTGCGGCAAGGTATGGGCAGGCTTTAATCAAAATATACTGCCTTTGCCCGTTATCCCTGAGCATCCTGAAATTATGCTGGCGACAGCTGCTGTTCTTCAGCAACGGCAAGATATCAGTGCTTGGGCAGTCGGTTGCGGCTTGGATGTGTTTGGCGAAGCCTTGCATATTGTACAAAGCCGTTTGGAAGCCGATTCGGATAAGCCGCTGTTGTTGGATGCAGACGCCTTAAATCTTTTGGCACAGCATCGGGTTGAGCTGGTAAAGTCGGCACAAAAATATCACACGTTGGTGCTTACGCCCCATCCGGCCGAAGCGGCGCGCCTGCTCGGTGTCACCACTGCCGAAATACAGGCGGATAGAACAGCGGCGGTAGAGCGTATCAGTGAAATGTTTCAAGCCTATACCGTATTAAAAGGCAACCAAACATTGGTATGCGATCCCAACGGTAATCTATACACCAATCATAGCGGCAACCCCGGCTTGGGCACGGCAGGCAGCGGCGATGTATTAAGCGGCATTATCGGCAGCCTACTCGCCCAAGGAATAGAAACTTGGCAGGCGGTGTGTGGCGGAGTTTGGCTACACGGTGCGGCGGCAGATGTTCTACGCGATTCCGAAATCGGAGAAACCGGCATATTGGCCGGCGAGATAGCTCCGGCAGCACGCTGGTTGCGCAATCAGATTATCCGTATGCATCATCCCGCGCATGGGACTTCTGATTAAATATAGGGTTTAAAATATATATAAAGCCGTCTGAAACTTTTTCAGACGGCTTTATATGATTAAAAAACACTTGGCCTCGTTCAGCCAAGTGTTTAGGGTTTTATCCGGTATTTATTCGGATACGCAGGGTCTATTTTTTCAGTTCGGCCAAAATTTCATCAACGGTAGCTTTGGCATCACCGAAACACATTACACTGTTTTCATTAAAGAAGAGCGGGTTTTGTACACCAGCATAACCGGTATTCATCGAACGCTTGAACACCACCACTTCTTTAGCTTTCCAAACTTCCAATACCGGCATGCCGGCAATCGGTGAGTTTGGATCAGTTTCGGCAGCAGGGTTCACCGTATCATTGGCACCAATCACCAGCACCACATCGGTTTCTGGGAAGTCGTCATTGATTTCATCCATTTCCAAAACAATGTCGTAAGGCACTTTGGCTTCGGCCAGCAATACGTTCATGTGGCCGGGCAGGCGGCCTGCTACAGGGTGGATACCAAAACGCACTTCCGCACCGTTTTTACGCAACAGTTCGGTAATTTCGGCTACGGGATATTGTGCCTGTGCCACAGCCATACCATAGCCCGGAGTGATGATAACACTGCTTGCTTCTTTCAGCATTTCGGCTACTTCGGCCGGTGATGCTTCACGGTATTCGCCGATTTCTCCATCAGCGGCAGGAGCGGAGCCGTCGGTACCGAAACCACCGGCAATCACGGAAATAAACGAGCGGTTCATGGCTTTACACATAATGTAGGACAGAATGGCACCGCTTGAGCCGACCAATGCACCGGTAACAATCAGTAAGTCGTTGGAAAGCATAAAACCGGCAGCGGCAGCGGCCCAACCTGAATAAGAGTTCAACATTGAAACCACAACCGGCATATCCGCACCGCCGATAGAAGCCACTAAGTGCCAACCGAAAGCCAAGGCAATTAAGGTCATCAGAATTAATGCAAACCAACTGCCTTCGGCAGAAACAAAAATCAGCATTAAGATAAACGATACCACCAAAGCCGCCAGATTCAGCTTATGCTTATGGGGCAATTGCAAAGGCGCACTGCTAATTTTACCGTTTAATTTACCGAATGCTACGATAGACCCGGTAAAGGTTATGGCACCGATAAAGATACCGAGAAATACTTCAACCAAATGAATGGTTTCCATATCGTGAGATATGTCGCCCGGTTCGATAAAGCTGTTGAAGCCCACCAAAACGGCAGCCAAGCCGACAAAACTGTGCAGCAAGGCAATCAGCTCGGGCATTTCGGTCATTTCTACTTTGCGGGCTTTGTAAACACCGGCTGCGCCACCGATAATCATAGCAATAATAATCCAACCGAAGCCGGCGGTATTCTCGCTGAAAATAGTGGCAATCAGGGCGATCGTCATACCGATCATGCCGGAATAGCAGCCGTTTTTAGCCGTTTCCTGTTTGGATAAACCGGCCAGTGAGAAAATAAAGAAAATAGCGGCGACGATATATGCCGCAGTAACTAATCCATGTGACATTATGCGTCTCCTTAACCTTTACGGAACATATTCAACATACGGCGGGTAACATAAAAACCACCGAAGATATTGATGCTGGCAATCAATATGGCAACAAATGCCAAGAAAGATACCAAGCCGTTACCCTGACTGATTTGCAGCAACGCACCGACAACGATAATGCCGGAAATGGCATTGGTTACCGACATCAGCGGAGTATGCAGCGAATGGCTGACATTCCAAACCACATAATAACCAATCACGCAGGCTAAAACGAAAACGATAAAGTGGTTTAAAAACTCGGTCGGTGCAACAGCACCCATCCACAACACCAAAATCGCACCAATCACGGCAGGCGCCAGTTTTTTCCATGCGGCAACTGGTTGTGGTTCCGGTTTGGCAGCCGGAGCAGCTTGCGTTTGTGCTTGTGCCTGAGGTGCGGCGGAAACCTGAATCGCAGGCGGTGGGAAAGTGACTTCGCCGTCGCGGGTAACCGTCATATTGCGGATAATCACATCTTCAAAGTCTAAATTGATTTCACCGTCTTTATTGGGGCTGAGCAGTTTGCTCAAGTTCACCAAGTTGGTAGCGTAAAGTTGTGAAGATTGGCCTGCCAGACGGTTGGCCATATCGGTATAACCGATAATTTTCACGCCGTTATCGGTGACAAAAAGTTCACCGGGCTTGGTGAGTTCGCAGTTACCGCCGGTTGCCGCGGCCAAATCGACGATCACCGAACCGGCTTTCATGCTTTCGACCATTTCTTTGGTAATCAGCTTAGGTGCAGGTTTACCCGGAATGGCAGCGGTGGTGATAATAATATCGACCTCTTTAGCCTGTTCGGCAAATAACTTCATTTCGGCAGCAATAAATTCTTCACTCATTACTTTGGCGTAACCGTCGCCACTGCCGCCGGATTCTTGCGGGAAATCCAATTTCAGGAATTTACCGCCCATTGATTCGATTTGCTCGGCCACTTCCAAACGGGTATCGAATGCTTTTACGACAGCACCAAGCGAATTTGCCGTACCGATGGCAGCCAAGCCCGCCACGCCGGCACCAATCACCAACACTTGCGCCGGTGGTACTTTACCGGCGGCGGTAATCTGACCGGTGAAGAAACGGCCGAATGCATTGGCCGCTTCGATAACAGCACGGTAACCGCTGATATTGGCCATAGAAGAAAGGGCATCTAAAGACTGGGCACGTGAAATGCGCGGCACCATATCCATAGCCAATACATTGATTTTTTTATCTGCCAGTGTTTGCACCAAGTCGGGATGCTGTGCCGGCCAGAAGAAGCTGACTAAGGTCTGTCCTTCTTTCAGACGGCCTATTTCGTTTTCGCTCGGTGCGTTGACTTTATAAAGCAACGGGCAAGACCATGTTTCTTCAGTATCGGCCACTGTCGCGCCGGCTGCCTGATAAGCAGCATCATCCAAACTTGCCAATAGACCGGCGCCGCTTTCGACTACTACATCGAAGCCTAGTTTTTTTAACTGGGCTACCGTTGCAGGAGTACATGCCACACGGGTTTCGCCGGCAAGAGACTCTTTCGGAATACCAATTCTCATATCGATTTCCTTCTCAAACACGTTTATAAAATGTAAATAATAAAATATAAATTAACAGCCTCTTTATAGCGAATTTTAAGCATAAGCACAACTTTAAATCTATTGGAATAACAGATGAAACACCTGATAGAAATTTAAGAAAGGGTAAAGGCAGGCATTATTTTTTATTTTGTTTGAAACAGATTTTTGGGTGGTTAGTAATTTGAACGTTCTTGATAAATTAATATCTTAAAAATATTAAAAAAGGTTTTAAATATTAAAATGATAAAAAATTAAATTACATTATTCATATTAATCATATTGTTATAATCTAATATTTTCAATATCAAAAGTTTTTTAGCATAAATTTTTAAAGAATTATGACTTGAAAATTAAAAAAATAACCTACCTATTTTTCAAACAGCATTAAAAATATTGAATACAATGGTAAAATAATCCAATCATATATTTATTTATTTTATACGCTAGTGTTTAACGAAGTTTTTCACTATTGTATTTTTGGGAGCAGGCAGTGTTTCGTAGCAGGCATATTCTTACCGGAGAAATTTTATACGAGCGTATGCCACAAGAGTGGGATGAGTTCGAATATGAGTTAAGGCAGTTACGAAAACGGCAACTGGTTTTTTCTGCCTTAAGTTTAAAGGAACGAACCGACTTATTAACAGCGTTTGCCAATAGATTGGAAGCCGAACGGAACCGGTTGGCAGTGATGATATGCGAAGAAGTCGGCCGCTGTTTGCGTGAATGTGAAGCTGAGTTGGATAAGTCTTTGGCGCTAATCCGTTATTATGCGGAAATTGCACCGAAATTGCTGGCGCATAAAACTATTACAACTCAGGCGAGTCTTAGCCAAGTAAGGTTCGAGCCTTTGGGCGTCATATTTGCGGTGATGCCGTGGAATTATCCGGTGTGGCAGATTTTACGTTTTGCCGTTCCCGCTTTGTGTTCCGGTAATGCGTGTGCCGTTAAACCGGCACCAAGTGTGGGCAAAGTCACTGAAGCTTTATTTGATATTATCGGTGATGATTTGCCGTTTATACCGGCTTGGTTGGATCATCATGATACTCGGAAAGCGATTGGCTGTACCGATGCCTTGGCTTTTACAGGTTCGGCCGATACAGGGCGGCGTTTGGCCGCGCAAGCCGGGGTTTATTTGAAAAAGGCCGTTTTGGAACTGGGCGGCAGCAATGCCTTTATTGTATTGGATGATGCTGATTTAGAACTGGCAGCAAAAGATGCCTGTTATTCGCGTTTTCGTGATGCAGGGCAATCGTGTAATGCGGCCAAACGGATTATTGTTACCGAATTGGTGGCTGATAAATTTATTGATCTGTTTTTGGCTGAATGTGCAAAATTAAAAACTGGTGATCCGATGGATCCGAAAACCACATTAGCACCATTACACAGCCGTAATGCACGTGAAACAATACATGCCCAAGTCATTGATGCCTTGATAAACGGGGCGGATTTGTTGTGTGGCGGCGAAATTCCGGAAGTGACCGAGCCGGGATGGTTTTATCCCGCTACGGTGTTGGATAGGGTGAATCATCATTGCCGTGTTTATCATGAAGAAGTATTCGGCCCTGTAGCTTCGATTATACGGGCACTGGGCGAAGAGCATGCCATTGCATTGGCCAATGATACGCCGTTTGGTTTGGGTGCAAGTATTTATTCGCAAGACAATGATAAAGCTTGGGCATACGGATCCAAGCTGGAAACTGGTGCGGTTTATATCAACCGCCATACCAGTAGTGATTTGAGGCTGCCTTTCGGTGGTGTTAAAGCATCGGGCTATGGCAGGGAGTTGTCGGAGTTCGGTTTATACGAGTTTGTAAATATAAAGTCTTATTGGCAGAAATAGATAATTAAAATGAAACCATTATGGTATGCAGGTGTTACAGCCGCAGTGCTTGTGGGAATGCCTCTGGCGGCTATGGCACAAGAAAAACAAGAAATATATTTTAACCGACAGGGACAGATTACCAATGCTATGTCGTCGGTGGCTTATGTGCGCCATTACGATGTTAAAGATAAAGTTGCTCAGGTACAGGATTTTTATTATCCATCTATGAAAAAATATTCGGATCCCTATCAGATACCGGTTGCCCAAGTTAAAGTTTTTGTACCTACTTTGGAAAATGGTACGGTGACTTTCTGGCATTTTAATGGTCGGAAAAAATTAATCGTCCGTTATAAAAATGGTAAACCTGACGGTGAATGGATCAGCTGGTATCCAAGCGGTAACAAATCTGCAGTTATTCCTTATGTACAGGGTATGAATGAAGGGGTTGGTTCCCGATATTATCGAAATGGTAATAAAGAGAGTGAGATTCAGTTTAAAGATAATAAGGCAAACGGCTATTGGAAACAGTGGTACCCTAACGGTCAGCCGAAAGCTGAGATGTTGATGGAAGCTGGGAAACCTACCAGCATCGTCAGTTGGGATGAAGACGGCATGCTGCTTTCGGAATTAATTTTCGAAGATGACCGCCGCAGTGGCGTGGTATTAGATTGGCATCCTAATGGAGCTAAAAAATCGGAAACGGTTTATTTCAATGGCAATTTGGTGAAAAAAACGATTTGGGATGAAGAAGGTTATGTATTATCCGAATAATCTTGATAATAATATTTGAATATTTAAATCCGTTTTTTGATTGAATATATTAGAATGGCTAAAGGCCGTCTGAAAACCTTTTCAGACGGCCTTTAGCCATTCTGCCCGAACAAGGTTATAATGAAACTATTACCACTAATAATAGGGTAGTTTGAGCTAAATTATGACAACTATCAAAGAAAAAATTCTTGCCCAAGCCAAGCACGATGGTGCGCAAGTCACCGCCTTGCGGGAACAGGTGCTTGATATTATTTTACAATCTTCCGGTGTGATTAAGGCATACAATGTGCTTTCGCAAATGCAGCAGCAAAGCGAGGGTGTGGTTGCGCCGCCGACGGCCTATCGTGCATTGGATTTTTGGGCAGAGCAGGGCGTATTGCATAAAATTGCTGCCGTAAACGGTTATGTGTTGTGTAGTCATGCCCAACATGATTGCAGTACGCATTGCCATAATGAAGACGAATCCGCACACCATAGTGCCTTTATTTTGGTTTGTACCGAATGCGGTGCTGTTGATGAGCAAACGCTCAGTAAAGAATGGGCGGCTTTGCGTGCGGGTGTTGCGGCCAGTGGATTTTCTCTTAAAGAGGAACATGTTGTATTAACAGGAGTTTGTAAGAAATGCCAATAAAAAAAACCAAAGTCCATTTGATATCGGGCTTTCTTGGAACAGGAAAAACCACTGCCTTAAAAAGTTTGATGGAACAAAAAGACCCTGAAGAAAAATGGGTGATTATTGTGAATGAATTTGGCGAAATCGGTATTGACGGTGCCGTATTGAGTGATAACGGCATTCCGGTTGCCGAAATTGCCGGCGGTTGTTTGTGTTGTACCGCGGGGCCGCAATTATCGGCTACCGTTCAAAAAATGCTGCGCGATACTCAGCCAGACCGCCTGATGATTGAAGCCAGCGGCTTGGCTCATGCTGCCAGTGTGATTGACGAACTAAAAGAAAAGCCGCTCAACGAACAGCTTGAAATCGCAGCTGTTTTCACCGTAGTGGATCCGCGCCAGTTTGTTGATCCTAATTATGCGCAACAAGCGTTATATAAAGATCAAATCGGCGTGTGTGATGTTTTGGTTGCCAGCAAAACCGATTTATGTACGCCTGAAATATTGGCCGATTTCCGTGAAAAAGCCGCCAAGCTGTTTCCGCCCAAAGCCAAAGTGGTTGAGGTGGAAAACGCCAAAATGAATATCGAATGGCTGGATATTCCCGTTGTCGAAAAATCGCGCTACCGTTTAAAAGCATTGCCGGACAATACCATGGGCTATCAGTCGCAAGGCTTTACTTTCCCGGCAGGAAAAGATTTTGACGGCGAACGTTTAACCCGTTTCTTTGATGAATTGCCGAAAATGACCGAAGGCTTGGTACGCGCCAAAGGCGTATTTCAAGTATTGGGTACTTGGGTATGGCTCAATTGGGTCGATGGCAGATGGGGCGCCAACCAAGTTTCATGGCGGCGTGACAGTCGTTTTGAATTGATTGCCAAATCGTTCGATGCCGACTTAATCGAACAAAAGCTTAAAGAAGCTTTGGAATAAATCATTAATAACTATTATGAGGCCGTCTGAAACAAAATTGATTCATTGTTTTCAGACGGCCTTATCATCATAGAATAGGGCATGCTGATTGCTATTGCCGTATATCGGTAGCGTAGGTAGGTGAATTCTATTAAAATCTTTATGGATTTATTTTCCCGGCAACATCACACAATCATCTTCAGACAGGCTGTCTGAAACTCATAGACTAAAGCGAGAATATTTATGACTACTTTATCCCAATTTCTTACCGAGCATATACAGCAAAACAACCTTCCTACTGCATTAGGCGATGTTTTCGAGTCTGTGGCAAAAGCCTGCGTACAAATTAACCGTCAGGTTCGGCAAGGCGCGTTGGCCGGTATTTTGGGAGAAGCCGGTACGGGCAATGTGCAGGGTGAAGATCAGAAAAAATTAGATGTGATTGCCAACCAGCAGTTAATTGATGTTTTGAAAACCAATGCCGATATTGCCGGCTTGGCCAGTGAGGAAGAAGATACTTTTGTGGCTTGCAATGAAAACGGCAGCTATCTGGTGTTGTTTGATCCGCTTGACGGTTCGTCTAATATTGATGTCAATATTTCGGTGGGCACCATTTTCTCTATTTTGAATAAGCCTGAAGGTGCGTTAAGCGAACAATCTTTTTTACAGGCCGGACGAAATCAGGCCGCCAGCGGCTATGTGTTATACGGTCCGCAAACCCAATTGGTTTTAACCATGAAACACGGGGTTTTTGTGTTTACCTTAGATGCGGATGGCAATTTTGTACAAACACAAGCCAACCCGACAGTACCCGAACAAACCAAAGAATTTGCCATTAATATGTCGAACCAACGCCATTGGTTTAAGCCGATGCAGCAATATATTGAAGCGCTATTGGCAGGAGAAACGGGCGTACGCGGTAAAAATTACAATATGCGCTGGGTGGCTTCAATGGTTGCAGAAATCCACCGTATTCTGATGCGCGGCGGGGTATTTATGTATCCGCAAGATGCGCGAGATCCGGCCAAACCCGGTAAATTGCGTTTAATGTATGAAGCCAATCCGTTGAGCCTGATTTTGGAACAGGCCGGCGGGGCAAGCAGCAATACGGTAAAAAATATGCTCGATATACAGCCGGAAAGTTTGCACCAACGGGTATCGGTTGTGATGGGTAGCCGTGAAGAAGTGGAATATATTGAGCAATTACACCGTTAAATAGAGCGGTTTGAATGCTTAAATAAAGGGATTGTTCTAGATAACTAGGGTTATTCAAAACATATAAAATAACCCTTCGGATACGGTTTCGCCGTCAATATTGATTTGATGTAGGTGGCCGCTGCCGTAGTAAAGGTAATGGATGTTTCTGCCGTCGGGCAGGGTGGTTGAATACGGTTACCGAGCGGGTCGTAGGCGTAGGCGACGGTGGTGGTCTGGCCGTTGTGGACGGTGGTTTCGCTAATAAGTTGGCCGAGGGGGTCTTGGCCGAGTTCGACACTGCTGTGGGCATTTCGGGCTTTGACGGGCAGGCCGCTGAGGTGGTCGTATTCGAAACGGGTGCGGGTATAGCCTTCGTCTTTGCCGCTGCTTTTGCCTTCGACGCGAGGCGGCTGGTTTTTTCAATCAGTTGGCCGAGGATATCGCGGTTGAAGTGGTGGATATACCAAAAAACGTCGGGGCGGTCGTTTTGGCCGTCTGAAAAGATAAGGCTGTCGAAAAGGGTAGAATTTTTCAGACGGCCTTGAGGGGTAATAACGCGTGCGTGCTTGAAAGCACACGCGGGGTATGCAGGCTATGGCTTGCTGCCTTACGCGAGCACAATAACGCTTGCTTGGCGGTAAATCAAATTGTCCAAAGGTCTCAATTTGTGTCTTTAGGATATGCAGGTTGCTATTTGCTTCAGTATAAGGCGAGTATATGAAGTTTAATGTGGAAAATAGTTAATCTGGTAACCATGATCTGTATTTTGTATTTTTATAGTCTAGTAATTCTGTAATTGTTTTTCTATTGATATATGAATAGTTATTAGATGTAATTGAAATTAATCCATCTTGTATACTTATTAATCGAAACTCATTATTAGAAATAGAAATAAAGTTTCCATGTTCCTCTTGTGTTAATAAATAGTTGATTATTTGTTGTAAAGTTATTTTTTCAAAGATTTGTTCTTCTTTTATATCACTTAATATTTTAAATTGATATACATTATGATATAGAATTTCTGAATTTAATTTAAGTACTAAATTATTTATATTTTGCTCAAAAGGGTAAGTAAGTAATTTTGTTAGAAAAAATTTATTTTCATTTGGCATATAAGATAAATAGGAAAGTTTAAAATAAATAAATGAACTATTAGGATTTTCTGATAGCCATCCTATAATATTATTTGATATTGCAATTAAAGCTCTTGCATCATATTCTTGATTTAAAATTGAACTGGTAGGATATTGATTTTTATTTAAAAAATTAATATTTTGTAGGTCATCAATACATAATCCTAGATTATATAATTTTTTATTTAATTCATTGTTATTTAATATTTTCATATTAATTTACCTTTATATAATATTTTATTATTAATAATTTACTTTTGAAGAAAGTTATTAGAAGTACTTGGATTACACTCTTGTGGATTATTAGAATAAGATAAATCTTGGCATTTGCTAATTGGAGATAGCGTTAAAAGTAATGCTAATCCTAACCCTAGGCGAGTGAAAAGAGTAATAAGTAAAGGTGTTTTTTTCGCGGAGCACTTATTTTTTTAGAGTTGCCCGGATGTGCTTGTTGAGTTGTTATAGGTTGTCCTCTTAGATGAAAGCGTTGCCATCCTTTATCTTTTTGATTTTTTACTTTGAAATATCCTTCTTTTGCTCCAGGCATACCGCCTTTAGAACCAACACCTTCTGGTGGGACATATTGACAAAAAGGTCTGGGTCCTTTTGCCTCGGGTTGTTTAGTACAGTAATATGATTCTGGGCACTGTCCTGTTGCAGGTGTCAAAAAGTCCTCCTAGTATATTTGATGGGGGGTGGCCAATTCGTGAGGCCAAAGACATCAACCCAACCTTGCCCATTAGGCGCAAACCAATAAAGATTATCCCCACCAAACAACCCAATCGGATCCTGATTCACAAACCTACCGCTATCCGGCTCATAGTAACGGAAAAAATTGTAATGCAGCCCAGTCTCTTCATCATAATACTGGTTCTGAAGCCTAAATGGTTGATGCACGAGCGGATAAACCCGTTCGTCTTTGTTGAGTTTACCCCAAGCGGAATATTCGCCATACCATAACAGATTACCGAACTGGTCGGTCATTTCTCGCGGGATACCGATTTGGTCGGTGTGGAAATAGGCTAGGTATTGCTGCTCATCTTTAATGTTAAAGAATACCTGTGCTAGCGGTTCGTAGCTGTCTTGGTCGGTATATATGTAGGTGTAGTTGCCTTTGTAGGTATATTCCTGTAACAGGCGGCTGCCGTCCCAAACAAAATGGGTGCGTTTGGGATGGGTGGATTGTAACGCGCCTTTGTCGGTTCCTTCTTTGCTTAGTCGTCTGCCGAACGGATCATAGGCATAAGCCCAAGTTTGGGTTTCGCCGTTGTTCTTTTTGATTTCGGCCAGTATCAGTTGGTTTTCGGTATCGTAGCGGAAGAACTGGTTTTCACCGTTGGGCAGTTGGCGGTAGATAAGGTTGCCGAGGGCATCGTAGGTGTATTCGGTGCCGTTGTATGCTTCGATGCGGTTGCCCGCACCGGTATTGCCGCCTTTATGGGCATGCCTGTCTGAAAAGATAAGGCTGTCTGAAAGGAGTAGATTTTTTCAGACAGCCTTGAGGGGTAATAACGCGTGCGTGCCTGAGGGCACACACGCTATCGATAGAGCATGCAGGCTACGGCTTGCTAATTTACTTTATGGTCATCAAATAGATCAGAATTATATATAGTAATAGATTGTATATTCATCTTTATAGCTTCTTCTAGTGGTGGATCGTCATCAGCAACTTCCAATGCAATGCCTTTTAAATTTTTTGAAAAAAACGCTTCTTCACATTCATCGTAGTAAAAACCTAAATTTAAAGCTAATACATCATGAATTGGTGTGCCTATAGAGATAGAATCAAACTTACCTAAGTAACCACTCAGAGCTGAAATTTTATAAATTGATCCTGTTCGTATATCTACATAAATTTCAATGGGAAAATCAATAAATTCATACATACATGAGTAAATATCTACTTGTGAGAATTTTAATTTTCCTATTAAATTATATTCTTTAAGTATTTTTGAGTAATTTGAAATATTATTTCCTATAACTATTCCTCCTAAACTTTTTGCAGGAATAATTGGCTCATATATATTCATAATTTAATCCTTAACTATAACTTATTGTGCAGGGAATCGTTGTACTCCTCCTTTCCCTGAAGATACTTTCCAATAAGGAGAACCACCATAGTGTCTCTGTGTACCTGGATAATATTGTATATATCGATCAGTATAGTCTTTTCTTTAGTATTTAATTCCCTCAAAGTAAAACCTTTATCTGAACCTCTACTTCGTTTCATTACCCCTTGTTTTCACCCTTTAGGCACACCACCAATTTCTTTAAGAAATGATTCTGGAGTATGTCCTTTTAAAACTTGGGGACTTTCCATAACATCATCAACACTATTAATAACCTTTTTAATTTTTTCTTTTTATGTTTAATTTTTTTTGTACATTTTCCTATACATTCTTTAGTAGCTTTGGCTCCTTTTATAAAAAGTTTTCCTATTGCGCCTATTACTATGCCTATCATTCTGACATATTGTAGAAATAACCCTAATGGATCAACCCAACCTAATGCATTTGGGGCAAATTGATAAAAGTTTGCTCCCCCTTCTAACCCAATCGGATCCTGATTCACAAACCTACCGCTATCCGGCTTATAGTAACGGAAAAGTTATAGTGCAGCCCCGTTTCTTCATCATAATACTGGTTCTGAAGTCTAAACGGCTGATGCGCCAGCGGATAAACCCGTTCGTCTTTATTGAGTTTACCCCAAGCGGTGTATTCGCCATACCATAATAAATTACCGAACTGGTCGGTCATTTCGCGCGGAATACCGATTTGGTCGGTGTGGAAATAGGCTAGGTATTGCTGCTCATCTTTATTATTGTAAAAGACTTGGGCTAGGGGTTCGTAGGCATCTTGGTCGGTATAGACGTAGGTGTAATTGCCTTTGTAGTTATATTCCTGTAACAGGCGGCTGCCATCCCAAACAAAATGGGTGCGTTTGGGGTGGGTGGATTGTGATGCGCCTTTGTCGGTTCTTTCTTTGCTTAAGCGTCTGCCGAACGGGTCGTAGGCGTATGCCCAAGTTTGGGTTTCGCCGTTGTTCTTTTTGATTTCGGCTAAAACAAGTTGGTTTTCGGTATCGTAGCGGAAGAACTGGTTTTCACCGTTGGGCAGTTGGCGGTAGATGTGGGGTTGCCAAGCACGATATTTTGGCCTTTCAGACGGACTTGGGGGATGGCCCATGCACCTTACCTGTATAGAACCTGTATAGAGACTTTTGCAAAAATAAACTATTAACGAAATTTGACGCATGAAAATGCGTTGAGAGATGTACAACTAACTAAAAACTTTCTAAATTTGAATAAAAAATAGGCAAAATCGGAAAAGTTTTTCATTTTGAAAATTTTATTGAGCATAAAATTTTAATAACTTATGTTATTGCAAAAGCCTCATGTAGTATGTATAGGCTACGACTTGTTGTCTATGGGAGTATGCAGATTAAATCTTACTAAATTAGAGTTATTAAAATTCAAGTTTTTTGGCATATAAATCGTTATAAAAATCCCAATGAATAACAAAATTCATATCTATATGTAAAAAGATAGTATCTACGAAGTTTAAATCATCAATAAAAATTAGCCATTCTTTAAAGGTTGATTCTAAGAATGGAACAGCGTCATTTACATTTAAAATATAAAACTTATCCATTAAGCTAATTTCATAATATGAAAGTATGAATATTAAAACTTCTTTAAGTTTTTTGGGTGTTACACTTGGTATTTCTACTTTTTCTGTAACATTTGACCAGTCTAATTGCGTAATAGTGGGGATATGATTTTTCAAAAAAGCTATTACTTCATTTTCACTTATATTAGTTTTTTGATGTTTTTCAAGAAAAGAAAGGCAGTTTGGTGAGAAATCATTTAAATCCATTTTAATTAAACCTTTTTAAAATTTTGTTGACAGTTTTTTTGCTAGCATTGAAGCAATACGTTTTTTTATTTTTCTTATTAAATGCATTGATATGAGCATTATGTTTATTATCATATTCAACTCTAAAACCTCTAGATTCAGTTATATGTCTTCTTCCATTATAAGGCATGGACCCAAATTTAGTGGGATTTGGTTTTGAGTTTTTAGTAGATATACCAGAAAATTCTAATGCTGCATTTAATGCTTGCTCATAAGTATCAAATAAAGCGTCACAATTGCGCCGTTTGCGTTCTTTTTCCCTATCTTTTTCGTTCTTACATTTTCCTCCTTCGGGGCAGGGTGGCTCTATATTAGATGAAGTAGCAGTAACAGAACCAACTTTTTTTCCTGCTTCATGGGCAAGAGAAGCTGTGGCTCCGATTCCTATAAGAGCAAGAGCAGCTTTCCCGAGTGCGATTAATTCTGGTGCAATCATGGGTAGAGCAAAAGCAGCTAGTCCAGACGGGTCAACCCAAGAAGTAGCATTAAGTGCAAATGAATAAAGATTACTTCCGCCATCCAACCCAATCGGATCCTGATTCACAAACCTACCCGAATCCGGCTCATAATACCGCATCAGGTTGTAATGCAGCCCCGTTTCTTCATCATAATACTGGTTCTGAAGTCTAAACGGTTGATGCACGAGCGGATAAACCCGTTCGTCTTTATTGAGTTTACCCCAAGCGGTGTATTCTCCATACCATAATAAATTACCGAACTGGTCGGTCATTTCTCTGGGAATGCCGATTTGGTCGTTATGGAAATAGGCCAGGTATTGCTGCTCATCTTTATTATTGTAAAAGACTTGGGCTAGGGGTTCGTAGGAATCTTGGTCGGTATAGACGTAGGTGTAGTTGCCTTTATAGTTATATTCTTGTAGCAATCTTGAGCCGTTCCAAACAAAATGGGTGCGCTTCGGATGGGTGGATTGTAACGCGCCTTTGTCGGTTCTTTCTTTGCTTAAGCGTCTGCCGAACGGGTCGTAGGCATAAGCCCAAGTTTGGGTTTCGCCGTTGTTCTTTTTGATTTCGGCTAAGACAAGTTGGTTTTCGGTATCGTAGCGGAAGAACTGGTTTTCACCGTTGGGCAGTTGGCGGTAAATTAAATTACCGAGTGGGTCGTAGGTGTATTCGGTGCCGTTGTATGTTTCGATACGGTTGCCGAGGCCGATATTATCGCCTTTCAGACGGCCTTTGGTGGTTTGTTCTTTCAGGCCGTCTGAAAGAATATTATTGGCAGGGTCGAAAGCGAAATGCTCTTTACCGGCGGTTTTGATTCTACCGATTTTGTCATACACATAATCCAATACGCCGCTGCGCTGGTCGGCCGTCTGAATCAGGTTGCCGGCTTTGTCGTAGCGGTAGCTTCTGCGGACGGCGCCGCCGACGAGGGTGTTTAGTTTGCTGTTGTTTTGCAGGGTCGGGTTGGCGGTGGCGGTCTGGTGTTTCAGACGGCCCATCGGATCGTATTGGTAGAGGCTGGTTAATGCCCCCTGTGTGCGGCTGATTTCTTGATGCAGCTTATCGCGCTCGATATCGGATACGGTTTCGCCGTCGATATTGATTTGGTGCAGATGGCCGCTGCCGTAGTAAAGATAATTAATGTTTCTGCCGTCGGGCAGGGTGGTTTGGCCGTCTGAAAAGATAAAGCCGTCTGAAAGGGTAGAGTTTTTTCAGACGGCTTTGAGAAGCGATAACGCGTGCGTGCTTGATGGCACACACGCTAGCTACTGATGGCGCATGCAGGCTACGGCTTGCTACCGATAAATTTATGTAGGCTACAGCTTACTTGTATTACAGTTCTTTATTCAATTAATCATTTTTTGTAGTAAATGTTATCTTCTTGACCATCCTTTTCAATGGTGAAGATACGTTTCAATGTTTCTCCTTCATATTCATAAAATAAAGTTTTCGGTACTTTGTGGATATATTGCTTAAATTTTCTTTCATCATTGCTGGAAGTAATTGTTTTAATTTTTTGATTATTTTGATTGTAAAAATCTAATTTAATCACACTACGCTCCCCCCAATTACCTGCAACTAAAATGCGCAGAACCACATCGTCATCTAGATAAATTTTCCTTTCAAAAGACATTTTATTAAATATTGTTTTAAAGTCATTTTTTATCTTAAAATAAACTATACCATCCTCAATAGACATATCTGCATTATAGTTGGAATAAGATATATCGGTATTACTCTGAAAACAAACTAATTGCTTTCCTCCTAGCAAACCCGAACAATCTAGATCATTATCCAATGCCTCTTTTATGGAAGAAAATTTCTTTGGTCTTTTAAATACTTTATATTTGAAACCTGAAGCTTCATTTTCGTGTTCTATATATTCTATATAAGAAGTATTTCTTGCATAAAACCACTCCAGTTCTGCCAAATTTATTCTGGAGTATGCTAATTGTATATCCTCAATGGATAAAGAAAGAAAATAATCTTTCGTCTCTTGTAGAAACAATTGAATTTTTGGATCATCGTACAAATTCTCGTTCATTATTCAGTCCTTATTATCTATATCTCTTGCCTGTACAGGCTCCAAGAGATTTCATCCACGTTCCTGCTTCCATCCTGTCACGGATATCTGCAAGAATATTTTCTAGGGGTATTCCTCGTTTCTTAGCTTCTCGCAACATACGATAAATCATTTTATCGGCATCTAGACCATGCAAATGACTTCCTGCGTGGTAGTCTCCAAGAGATCTAATAAATTCTCTGTTTTGCTCTACCGTCAAATTTGAGTTATACAAAGGATGTTTTCGCAATTTACTTGTATACGTTGATGTAAGTCTTGCACCATTAGCTGCATCGTCAATATTAATGCCCTCACTATCTAATAAACCTCTTGAAAGTCTGGAATATTTTGTTTTATTGCTATTTTCTTGAACTATATGATGTGGAGTTTGCCAACTTTGCACTGTCAAACTTTTTCGGTTTAACTCTCTACCTAATTTGCCGGCACTTAGCCCAAGCGAGTCAACCCAATTCTGCGAATTAGGCCCAAACCAGTATAGATTGTTACCACCCCACAACCCAATCGGATCCTGATTCACAAACCGCCCACAATCCGGCTCATAGTAACGTAAAAAGTTATAGTGCAACCCCGTTTCTTCATCATAATACTGGTTCTGAAGTCTAAACGGCTGATGCGCCAGCGGATAGACACGTTCGTCTTTATTGAGTTTACCCCAAGCGGTGTATTCGCCGTACCAGAGCAGATTACCGAACTGGTCGGTCATTTCTCTGGGGATACCGATTTGGTCGTTATGGAAATAGGCTAGGTATTGCTGCTCATCTTTATTGTTAAAGAATACCTGTGCCAAAGGTTCGTAGGAATCTTGATCGGTATAGACGTAGGTGTAATTGCCTTTATAGTTATATTCTTGCAGTAATCTTGAGCCGTCCCAAACAAAATGGGTGCGCTTTGGGTGGGTGGATTGTAACGCGCCTTTGTCGGTGCGCTCTTTGCTTAAGCGTCTGCCGAACGGGTCGTAGGCGTATGCCCAGGTTTGGGTTTCGCCGTTGTTCTTTTTGATTTCGGCTAAGACAAGTTGGTTTTCGGTATCGTAGCGGAAGAACTGGTTTTCACCGTTGGGCAGTTGGCGGTAAATTAAATTACCGAGCGGGTCGTAGGTGTATTCGGTGCCGTTGTATTTTTCGATGCGGTTGCCGAGGCCGATATTATCGCCTTTCAGACGGCCTTTGGTGGTTTGTTCTTTTAGGTCGTCTGAAAGAATATTATTGGCGGGGTCGAAAGCGAAATGCTCTTTACCGGCGGTTTTGATTCTGCCGATTTTGTCATATACATAATCCAATACGCCGCTGCGCTGGTCGGCCGTCTGAATCAGGTTGCCGGCTTTGTCGTAGCGGTAGCTTCTGCGGACGGCGCCGCCGACGAGGGTATTTAGTTTGCTGTTGTTTTGCAGGGTTGGGTTGGCGGTGGCGGTCTGGTGTTTCAGACGGCCCATCGGGTCGTATTGGTAGAGGCTGGTTAATACGCCCTGGGTGCGGCTGATTTCCTGATGCAGCTTATCGCGCTCGATATCGGATACGGTTTCGCCGTCGATATTGATTTGGTGCAGATGGCCGCTGCCGTAGTAAAGATAATTAATGTTTCTGCCGTCGGGCAGGGTGGTTTGAATACGGTTGCCGAGTGGGTCGTAGGCGTAGGCGACGGTGGTGGTCTGGCCGTTGTGGACGGTGGTTTCGTTAATGAGTTGGCCGAGGATGTCGTAGCCGAGTTCGACGCTGCTGTGGGCATTGCGGGCTTTGACGAGTTCGCCGGTAAAGGGGTTGTATTCGAAGCGGGTGCGGCTATGGCCTTCGTCTTTGCCGTTGGGCTGTTTACCGTCGACGCGGCGGCTGGTTTTTTCAATCAGTTGGCCGAGGATATTGCGTTTGAAGTGGTGGATATGCCAAACGTCGGGACGGTCGTTTTGTCCGTCTGAAAGGCCGTATTCGGTTTGGGTGGTGAGTTGTCCGGCGGGGTCGTATTGATAGCCGGTGATTTTGCCGTCCCAACCGGTTTCCTGAATCAGGTTGTCGGTGCGGTCGTAGCCGAGGTGGTAACGGTCGCCGTTTTCATTGGTGAGGGCGGTGAGGCGGCGGGCTTTGTCGTAGCCGTAGCGGAAGCTGTGGCCGAGGGCGTTGGTGCGTTTGAGCGGCAGGCCGTCGGCGGCGAGTTCGTATTCGGTTTTGGCACCGAGTCCGTCGATATGGGCGGTGAGGCGGTTGATACGGTCGTATTCGAAGGTTTCATGGCTGCCGTCGGGGTAGTCGGTGCGGATGTGGTTGCCCGCTGCGTCGTAATGATGGCGGGTGGTGTGGCCGAGTGCATCGGTGGTGCTTTCGAGGTCGCCGGCTTCGGTGTAGGTGAAGCGGGTGGTTTCGCCGGAGCAGTCGGTATAGCGGATAAGCTGGCCGTCCGAATCATATTCGAGGGTTTTGGTTTTGCCTAAGGCATCGGTAATGGTGTCGGGCAGCCATTGGCTGTTGTAGCGGTAGCGGGTGGTGTTGCCGGCGGGGTCGGTAACCTGAATCAGGTTGCCGCGTTGGTCGTAGGCGTATTCGGTGATACGTCCGGCGGGGTCGTTGACGGCTACGGGCAGGTTTAGGGTGTCGTGGTAGTCGATATGGGTGATGCTGCCGTCGGGGGCGGTGATATTGATAACATTGCCGTATTCGTCGTAGCGGTAGCGGGTTTCGCGGCCGATTTCGTCGCGCCGTACGGTAATACGCCCCCAGTCGTCGCGTTCGCTGTCGCTGCGGTGGCCGTCGGCGTCGATATGGTAGATAAGTTCTTGATTGTCGTCGAAGCCGTAGATTTCTTCGCGGCCCAATGCGTCGGTTACGCGGGTGTAGCCGTCGCGGTAGTCAAACGTCCACTGTTCGCCGAGGTTGTTGTTACTGGTTAAGACTTTACCGTCTTTGGCATAACGGTCGTATCGGTATTGCGATACCAAACCGTCGGGCTGGCTGTGTTCGACCATAATATGGTTGCGATAGCCGAAGCCGCGGATGCGTTTGCCGCTACGGTCGTAAACGGCGGTGAGGTCGCCGTAGCCGTCGTATTCATAGCGCACCATTTCGCGCTGATGAAAGCCGACCGAAGTGAGGCGGTTGACATAAAGATTATCGTCGGTACTGACAAATGCATCGGGCTCGGCGGCGGCATCAAAATCTTCATCGCTGTTGTTGAGGCGGATGGATGAGAAGTTTAGCTGCAGCTGTCTGCCGGTGCTGTCGTAAATGCTGTGGGGGAGGCCGTTGTCGCCGTAGCTGAGGCGGATGTGGTGGTTATTGCGGTCGAGTTGGGCGATAAGCGGATAAACGTCATCGTCTTCATCGACGGCGGCAAACCATAAACGGGCACCGCCGTCGGGCGAAGCGATTTGGTAGAGGCCGTCTGAAAGGCGGGAAAAATAGATTTGTTCGTAAGGATCGAAGTAGGCATCTTCCAAACCGTAGGGGTCTTCTTCGGCAGTGGGGGCGGCGGGGTCTTCGTCTTCGAAGTCGGGGCCATCGTCGTCATCGTCGTCGCTAGAATAGGGGGTGGCTTCTTCTTCGTCGTCATCAATATCGGGCAGTGCGATTTCGCGCCCCTGTTCGTCGATATAGAGGAAGCCGTCGCGGGTGCGGAGCAGACGCATGGAAAAAGGCAGCGACCAACCTTGGCCGAGCCAGCCGTTGCCGAGTTGGTCGGAATAATAGCTGCGCGCCCAAATCAGCGGCAGCGGGGCATCGAGAGTGAAATCGGTTTCGGTGTCTTCGGTTAATAATTTAATACCGAGTATGGCATTAACGGGGTTACCGACGACGGCTGCCGCTGCCTTACAGGCAAGACACACGCCCTTACCGGCATTGGCATAACCGCCGTTCACCCCCATACCGCCACCACCGGAAAAGGCTTTAACGGTTTTTTGTGTGGGCGGGGTAGGCCCGGGGGTACCGGGTATCATGGTGGCGAGGGAAATAAGGGTGGAGATGGAATCGGCAGTTTCTGCGGCGGCGGAATCGGGGTCGGCAAGGGAGACGGCGGTAGAGGCAACATCGGCAACCATATCGATAATGTCAATGGGGCCGGCGGCATTGGTTAGGGGTTCGGGCGGGTTGGCAGAACCTTTAGACACCATGGCGGGGGCTGAAGGCTGGGGAACGAGTATGCCGATTGTATTGCCTATTTTTGCCATAATAATAATTCTTTAAATTAAGAAAAAAAAGAAAGTATTAAATTAAGTATGTTTAATAAAAGAAGACTGTTTTTCATTCATTTAGTTCCGAAATTCATTATATGCCAATTCAATTGAATAAAAATTATTTATTTAATTTTCATATTTATTGTTATCGGGCGTTTCGGCTTCATGGCTTTCCAAATTTTCGTTTTTAATATGGATTTCTATCTCGGTGAAGTTTTCGGGTTGGATAATGCGCACCAAGCCTTCTTTGGCCAATTCGAGCAGGGCGATGAAGTTGACGACCACATGGGCAATGCCTTGTTCGGCTTTGAATAATTCGGAAAAACGGCATTGTCCGCTTTGATTGAGGCGGCGTAGGATGCTGCTCATTTGCGCACGCACGGAAATGGTTTCCTGAACGACGGCATGGCTGCGGGTGTGTTTGGCGCGGGAAAGAATCGAGAGCCAGGCTTGTGTAAGGTCGGCGGTGTGTACGTCGGGCAGCTTGGCTTCGACGGCGATTTCTAATGGTAAGTACGCCCAAATAAAATCACGTCCGGCGCGGGGGAGGGCGTCCAGTCCGGCGGCGGCGAGTTTCATTTGTTCGTAGGCCAACAGGCGGCGGACGAGCTCGGCGCGGGGGTCGGCTTCTTCTTCGTTTTCAATATTTTCGGGTTGCGGCAGCAGCAGGCGCGATTTAATTTCAATCAATACGGCTGCCATCAATAGATATTCTGCCGCCAAATCAAATTGGTAGGCTTCCATCTGGGCGATGTAGTGCAGATATTGCTCGGTGATTTTAATCATCGGAATATCCAATACATCGATATTTTGCTTGCGGATTAAATAAAGCAGCAAATCTAAGGGGCCTTGGAAGCTGTGCAGCACAACTTCAAGGGCATCGGGCGGAATGAATAAGTCTTGCGGCAAATCCACTACCGGTTGGCCGAAAATCCAAGCAACGGCATGAGGGTTTTCGGCGGCGGTTTGTTCGGCTAAGTGCGTGGTGTCGGCGGTCATTTTCGGGCGCCTATGTGTTCGATGGCGGCTTGGGCGCAATAAAGGCCGAATGAGGCGGTTACCAACATACTGGCGCCGTATCCGGCACAAGATAAGCCTTGCGGCGCTTCACCGGTGTCGCAAACTTCGCCGCTTTGCGGCGGTGTGATGTTTTCGGTGGAATAAACGCAGGGCACGTTCATTTTTTGCTTGGTGTCGCGCGAAAAGCCGTAGCGTTTGCGTAGGGTATAGCGCAGATTGGCCAAGAGCGGGTCGTGGGTGACTCGGCTGAGGTCGGCGGTTTGAATCAGGGCGGGATTTTTCTGCCCGCCCGCGCTGCCGCTTAAGACAAACGGTTGTTTGTGCTCGGTGAAATAGGCGGCCATTGCGGCTTTTATCCGCACTTGGTCAATGGCGTCAATCACAAAATCAAACGGTTGATCGAATAATTCGGATAGATTTTCTTCGTTAACAAAATCTTCGATTTCGGTAACTTGGCAATCGGGGTTGATTTGTAGAATGCGTTCGTGCAAAGAAGTTACTTTGGCTTTGCCGAATTCCGATGTGAGTGCGGGCAGTTGGCGGTTCACATTCGATTCGGCGACATTATCCAAGTCGATTAAGGTTAAACGGCCGACACCCGAACGCGCCAAAGCTTCCACTACCCAAGAGCCGACCCCGCCGACACCCACCACGCAAACATGCGCCTGCCCGAAGCGTTGTAGCGCGGAATCGCCGTAGAGGCGGGCAATACCGCCGAAGCGGCGCGAGGAAGTGAGAACGGAATCGGACATAAACGGAGCCTTGTGATAAATCAATATTCGATAAAAAAATGCTGGCAAAACGGCGCAGGGGTATTATACTTCAAGGTGCGTAATGAATCACATTTCACTAAAAAATCGGTCGCTAGCCGACTATGGAAAGGAGAATGATGATGTATAAACATTTGGTGGTTGCTGTTGACGGTAGTGCGACTTCTTTAAACGCTTTGAAACACGCAGCAGAGCTTGCGCGCGTGGGCGATGCTAGATTAACCTTGGTTCACGTGGCCAATCCTGCCGAATATATGGCATTGGCGCCTGAATTTTTACAGCATGAAAGTTATGAAGCTGCAGCGGTTGCACAAGGCAACGAGGTGTTGGATTTCGCCGAAGCGCGTGCCAAAGAAAAAGGCGTTACCGATGTGGTGAAACATTTGTTGGTAGCCACTAAAGGTGCCCGTGAAATGGCACAGGAATTGGTGGATTATGCCGATTCGCAAGGCTCGGATCTGATTGTGTTGGGTACGCACGGCCGCAGCGGTTTAATGCATTTGCTGATGGGCAGTTTCGCCGAAACCGTGATGCGTCAAAGCCATCTGCCGTTATTGGTTATCCGCAGCGTGGCGGAAGAAGAGGAATAAAACGACACGAAGCGCGCTGAAGCAGTGTATTGAAGCGCATCAGTGATTAGGCCGTCTGAAAGGTTTTTCAGACGGCCTGTTTATTTTTTATTTAATGTTCGCCCGATAGCGTGTTCAAAATAAAGCGTAAATCATCGGCGCCAATCTGGCCGGGTGCGGAGGCTTTGCCGGCGGTGCCGAATGTGATGGCCGAGCCGAAAGTGGCGCCGGCCAAACGGCTGATCATGCCCAGTTTGCCCATAGAAATGGTGACCAAAGGCTGAATGGCATATTCTTGAAGCATGGTTTGGGTGGCATCGAGTAATATCAACACATCGGCAGGCGAGTGCGGCATCACGGCGATTTTGCAAATATCCGCCCCCCAATCCTGCATGGTTTTCAGACGGCCTATGATTTCTGTTTTCGGCGGTGTGTTGTCGAAATCATGGTTACACATCAAAACGGTTACGCCTTGTGTTTTGGCTATGGCAACGGTTTCTTTCACTTGATCGGCCGCGGCAAACAGTTCGATATCAATCATATCAATCAGGCCGGAAGAGATGGCCGTCTGAATAAGGTTGAAATAAGCGCTTTCGGGCATCGGGCAGTTGCCGCCTTCTTCGGCGCGGCGGAAGGTAAACAATAGCGGCGTCTCAGGCAGCGCCTGCCGTGTTTCCCGTAGGCGTTCGATAATATAGTCGGGATTGCGGGCTTCTTTGAAAAAGTCGGCGCGAAACTCCAATATATCGAAATCGGCACGGCGGATGTCTGCCAGTGCGGCTTTCAGGCCGTCTGAATCTTCTGCAACCAAAGGCACGGCGATTTTTGGGATGCCGTCGCCCAAAGTGAGGTTTTTAACGGTTACGGTGTTCATTTTATTCCTTATTGGGCCGGATAGCCTGCCGCTTTAGATATTGCGCTCGGCAAATTCGTCGGTAGCCTGTACCAAGCCGCGTGCGATTTCGCCTTCGGTGGAGGCGTGGCCGCCTTGAACGATTCTTAAATCCGCTTCGGGGAACACTTGTTTTAAATCCCATGCGCTTTGCATCGGTGTGCATAAATCATAACGCCCCTGCACAATCACGGTGGGAATATGGCGGATGGTGTCGATATTGGCCAATAATGCGCGTTCGTTATCCAGCCAGCAGTGATGGGTAAAATAATGGTTTTCGATACGGGCAATCGCCAATGCCTGTTCCGCATCTTCTTCTACCGGCTTGGGTTCGAACTGTATCAGCCAGCTTTCCCATTCCGCCCATGCTTTGGCGGCTTGCAAAGCGGCGGCGCGGTCGCTGCCGAATAATAATTCATGATAGGCAGCTACCAGCTTGCCGCGTTTGGCTTCGGGGATGGGCGCCAGATACTGTTGCCATTGTTCGGGGTGGATACGGGAAGCGCCGCCTGCTTCGTTAATCCAATCTACTTCGGCCTGCCGCGCCAGAAAAATGCCGCGTAAAATCAAGCCGCGTACCCGTTGCGGATGGCTTTGGGCGTAAGCCAGCGATAATGTGCTGCCCCATGAACCGCCGAATACCAGCCAGCTGTCGATATCCAGCATGGTGCGTATTTTTTCAATATCGTCTATCAAGTCCCAAGTGGTATTCTCGCGGGTTTCGGCATAAGGGCGCGAGCGGCCGCAACCGCGCTGGTCGATAACCACGATACGGTAGCGGGCAGGGTTGAAAAATCCGCGTACTTGCGGCGATGCGCCCGCACCGGGCCCGCCGTGAAGAAAAATCACCGGAATGCCGTCGGGATTGCCGGATTCTTCCCAATAGATTTCGTGCAAATCGGATACAGGCAGCAAACCGCTTTGATAAGGCTCTTGAATCGGATACATAAAATACCCCTTGCGCTTGGAAGATGTTTAGAAAAAATAGGGTATAGGCCGTCTGAAAACGGGCTTTCAGACGGCCTTTGGTGTATGGTTGATTAAACCGCTGCGTCGGAACGCTCGCCGGTACGGATACGGATGGCTTCTTCTACCGGCAAAATAAAAATCTTACCATCGCCGATTTTGCCGGAATGTGCCGCTTCGATAATGGTTTCGACGGCGCGCTCGACGTCGGCATCGGAAAGCACCAGCTCTAATTTGATTTTAGGCAGAAAATCCACCGCATATTCGGCACCACGGTAGATTTCGGTATGGCCTTTTTGACGGCCGAAGCCTTTGACTTCGGATACAGTCATACCGGTGATGCCGATTTCAGTGAGTGCTTCGCGTACATCGTCGAGTTTGAACGGCTTAATCACGGCTTCGATTTTTTTCATGGTTTTCTCGCATGGGAAATGAGGTTTCAGACGGCCTTGTTTTAACATAAACACGAGCGCTATTCAATCTACTTTCATTTGCTTGGGCATATCAAAATACCTCAGCAGCCAAAGTGGTTTTCGCGTACAATTCGGGCTTTCCCAACTGCTTTTGAAAGCCCGAATCTATGTCTGTTGTTTTAGCTTTGCGCGGCGTTAACGCCCTTTCTGATTTCCGCATCGAAAAACTACTGCAAAAAGCTGCCGCCGCCGGTTTGCCGACAGCGGCACCTCATAGCGAATATTGGTATTTTGTCGGCAGCGATACCCCTTTGAATACCGAAACCATCGAAAAATTACAAGCTTTATTGGCCGCCGAATATGTTCGCGAAACACCGGCTGCCGATAACGGCCATCATCTGTTTCTGATTACCCCGCGTATCGGCACTATTTCGCCATGGGCATCGAAAGCCACCGATATCGCCCACAACTGCGGCTTAAACGATATCGAGCGCATCGAACGCGGCATGGCGGTATGGTTAGACGGCCAACTCAGCGAAAGCCAAAAACAACAATGGGCGGCTTTATTGCATGACCGTATGACCGAAAGCGTTTTGCCCGATTTTCAGACGGCCGAACGCTTGTTTGCCCATCCCGAAGCACAAACCTTTGCAACGGTCGATGTGTTGGCGCAAGGCAAAGCGGCCTTAATAGAAGCCAACCGCAGCTTAGGCTTGGCTTTGTCGCCCGATGAAATCGACTATCTGGCCGAGAATTATCAAGCGCTCAAACGCAACCCCAGCGATGTCGAATTGATGATGTTTGCGCAAGCCAATAGCGAACACTGCCGCCATAAAATTTTTAATGCCGATTTTATTTTAAGCGGCGAGCAGCAGCCTAAATCATTGTTCGGCATGATTCGCGATACCCACAACGCGCACCCCGAAGGCACGGTGGTTGCTTATAAAGACAACGCTTCCATTATTGAAGGCGCGACCATCGAACGTTTCTATCCGCATGCCGACGAAGCACAAGGCTACCGTTTCAGCGAAGAAGAAACCCATATATTAATGAAAGTGGAAACCCACAACCATCCGACTGCTATTGCCCCGTTTGCAGGCGCGGCCACCGGCGCGGGCGGGGAAATCCGCGACGAAGGCGCAACCGGTAAAGGCGCACGCCCGAAAGCAGGCTTAACCGGCTTTACCGTATCCAACCTCAATATCCCCGATCATCCGCAACCGTGGGAAGGCAGTTATGGCAAGCCTGAGCATATCAGCAGCGCGTTGGATATTATGATTGAAGGCCCCATCGGCGGCGCCGCATTCAATAATGAATTCGGCCGCCCCAATCTGCTGGGATATTTTCGCACGTTTGAAGCCGAGTTCGACGGCCAGATGCGCGGCTATCACAAGCCGATTATGATTGCCGGCGGTTTGGGTAATATTCAGGCGCAGCAAACCCATAAAGACCGTATTCCCGAAGGCGCATTGCTGATTCAGCTCGGCGGCCCCGGCATGCTGATCGGTTTGGGCGGCGGCGCGGCCTCGTCTATGGATACCGGCAGCAATGCCGCCGATTTGGATTTCAACTCGGTGCAGCGCGGCAATCCCGAAATCGAACGCCGTGCCCAAGAAGTGATCGACCGCTGTTGGCAGCTTGGCAGCAATAACCCGATTATTGCCATTCACGATGTCGGCGCGGGCGGCCTGTCGAATGCGTTCCCCGAACTGGTGAACGATGCCGGGCGCGGCGCGGTATTTAAATTGCGCGATGTGCCTTTGGAAGAACACGGCTTAAGCCCGATGCAGATTTGGTGTAACGAAGCACAAGAGCGTTATGTATTGTCGATTCTGCCCGAAGATTTGGAAGCGTTCCGCCAAATTTGCGCTCGCGAACGCTGCCCGTTTGCCGTGGTCGGCACCGCTACCGATGACGGCCATTTGCAAGTACGCGATGATTTATACGACAACGATCCGGTAGATTTGCCTTTGAATGTTTTGCTTGGCAAACCACCCAAAACCACCCGTAACGACCAACCGCTTCAGCCGTCTGAAAAAGCTTTTTCGGGTAACGGTATCGAATTAAAAGAAGCGGCTTACCGCGTATTGCGCCTGCCGACCGTTGCTGCAAAAAACTTTTTGATTACCATCGGCGACCGTAGCGTCGGCGGCTTGTCCCACCGCGATCAGATGGTCGGCAAATATCAAACGCCGGTTGCCGATGCCGCTGTGACCATTATGGGTTTCAACACCGATAAGGGCGAAGCTATGGCGATGGGTGAAAAACCCACGGTGGCGCTGTTTGATGCGCCGGCTTCCGGCCGTATGGCGATTGGCGAAGCATTAACCAATCTGGCCGGGGTGAATATCGGCGATATCGGCCATATCAAACTTTCTGCCAACTGGATGGCTGCCAGCGGCAATGCGGGCGAAGATGAAAAACTGTACCGCACTGTTGAATCGGTATCGCAAGCCTGCCAGCAATTGGGCATCAGTATTCCGGTGGGCAAAGATTCGCTGTCGATGAAAACCGTATGGCAGGAAAACGGTGCGCAAAAAGCCGTCGTTTCGCCTTTGAGCCTGATTATTACCGGCTTTGCACCCGTGCAGGATGTGCGCAAAACCGTTACGCCCGAATTAAAAAATGTGGCCGACAGTGTTTTACTGGCGGTTGATTTAGGCTTCGGCAAAGCGCGTATGGGCGGCTCGGCTTTGGGGCAGGTTTATCAAGACTTAAGCGGCGATGCGCCCGATATTGAAGCAGGCCGTCTGAAAGCCTTTTATGCGGCAGTGCAGCAATTGGTGGCCGAAGATAAATTATTGGCGTATCACGACCGTTCCGACGGCGGTTTGTTGGCCACGCTGGCGGAAATGGCTTTTGCCGCCCGTTGCGGTGTGCAGGCCGATGTTTCTGCGCTGATTGCCGCCCTATCGAATGCGAAAAATGCCGAAGAAGCGGCTTTGCGGGTGCTGTTTAATGAAGAATTGGGGGCAGTATTGCAGGTACATGCCGCCGATGCCGATAAAGTGGCCGCTGTGTTTGCCGAACAGGGTTTAAACGATGCGGTACACCTTATCGGCCAAGTGCAGGCAGATGCCCAGTTCCGCGTATTGAACGGCGATACCGTTTTATTGGACGAAAGCACGCTGAAGCTGCAACAGGCATGGCAGGAAACCAGCCATCAAATCCAACGCCTGCGCGACAATCCGGCCTGTGCCGACAGCGAATGGGCATTATTGGCCGACAACGAACGCAGCAAACTGTTTGCCGATTTAACCTTTGATGTGAAAGAAGATATCGCCGCGCCGTTTATCAACCGCGGCGCCAAACCCAAAATCGCCGTATTGCGCGAACAGGGGGTAAACGGTCAGGTGGAAATGGCGGCCGCCTTTACCCGTGCCGGTTTTGATGCTTACGATGTGCACATGAGCGATTTAATGGCAGGCCGTACCCGTTTGGACGATTTCAAAATGCTAGCGGCTTGCGGCGGTTTCAGCTATGGCGACGTATTGGGTGCCGGCGAAGGTTGGGCAAAATCTATTTTGTTCCACCCGCAACTGCGCGACCAATTCGAAGCCTTTTTCAAACGCGGCGACACCTTAACGCTAGGCGTGTGCAATGGTTGCCAAATGGTGAGCAATCTGGCGGAAATTATTCCAGGAACGGCGGCCTGGCCGAAGTTCAAACGCAATGAGAGCGAGCAGTTTGAAGCCCGTTTGAGCATGGTAAACGTGCCCAAGTCTTCCTCATTGATTTTGGCCGAAATGCAGGGCAGCAGTTTACCTGTAGTGGTGAGCCACGGCGAAGGACGCGCCGATTTTGCCCATCACGGCGGCCAAGTTTCAGACGGCCTCAATATCGCCCTAAGCTATGTGGACGGCCTCAATCAGGTTACCCAAACCTATCCGCTCAACCCCAACGGTTCGCCGCAGGGCATTGCCGGTGTTACCAACAGCGACGGCCGCGTTACCATTATGATGCCGCACCCCGAACGGGTGTACCGTACCGCCCAAATGAGCTGGTCGCCCGAAGCATGGCGTGATAGCGAACTTTCCGGCTGGTACCGCTTGTTTGCCGGCGCGCGTAAAGCTTTAGGATAATTGCCGTTTTAGTGTAGGCTGATTTGAAATCAAGCCGTCTGAAATATTTCAGACGGCTTTTTATATGATTTTATATCGATAAAACGTTATTCGGTTTTTTCGATATAGTTTTTTAATAACTGGCGGAATGCTTCGCCGGTTTCGGGGTGTTTCAAACCGTAAGCAACGGTGGCTTCCAAATAGCCTAATTTGCTACCGCAATCATAACGGGTGCCTTCAAAGGCATGCGCCAGTACGAATTCGTGGTCAAGTAGGCGGGAGATGCCGTCGGTGAGTTGGATTTCATTACCGGCGCCGCGTGGCAGATTGGTGAGTAGGTCGAAGATACGCGGGGTGAGGATATAGCGTCCGACCACGGCCAGATTGGAAGGCGCTTCTTCGGGCTTCGGTTTTTCCACAATATTGGTGATGCGTTTGTAGTTTTTCAGGTTTTCGATTTCTACAATACCGTATGAGCCGGTTTGTTCGGGCGCAACGGTTTCCACACCCAATACGCTGTTGCCGGTTTGGTTATAGATATCGACCATTTGTTTGAGCGCGCCTTGCGGCGCATCAATTAAGTCGTCTGCCAGAATCACGGCAAAGGGATTTTCGCCGACGGCGGCTTTAGCGCACAAAACGGCGTGCCCTAAGCCCAACGCTTCTGCTTGGCGGATATACAGGCAGGTGATTCCCTGCGGCAGAATGTCTTTAACATGTGCCAACAGTTTGTCTTTATGGCGTTGTGCCAATTCGTTTTCTAATTCGTATGCTTTATCGAAATGGTCTTCGATACTGCGTTTATTGCGTCCGGTGATAAACACCATTTCGGTGCAACCGGCGGAAACGGCTTCTTCTACGGCATATTGAATCAAGGGCTTATCGACAATCGGCAACATTTCTTTCGGGCTGGCCTTGGTGGCGGGCAAGAAGCGTGTGCCCATACCGGCAACGGGGAAAACGGCTTTTTTAATCGGTTTCATAAAAGATTCCTTAAAGGGAAAGTTTGAGTAAGGCTGTTTTGCAAATTATCTTAAAGTATATTCATTAAAAAATGAATTAGGACTTATGGGAAAGCAGAGCCAAAAATTGTGCTTCGTCCAACACGGTAATGCCTAAGGTAAGGGCTTTTTCCAATTTGCTGCCGGCCGCTTCGCCCGCGACCACATAATCGGTTTTTTTCGAGACGCTGCCGGAAACTTTTCCGCCGGCGGCTTCAACCATCGCTTGGGCATCGTCGCGTTTTAGGGTGGGCAGGGTGCCGGTTAGCACAAAGGTTTTTCCGGCTACGGCGGCATTGGTGTCGCCCGAATCGGTTGGGTCGGTTTCAGACGGCATACGACTGAGAAAATCTTTAACTGCATGCAGAATGGCGCGGTTGGCGGGTTGGCTACGCCATTGTTGCCAATCGGCAGGCAGCGCCTGATCGTTGATGAGGTTGTCGATATTTTGCCCGGCCAAATCCCATAGAGCGGCGGCTTTGGTTTCGCTGATTTTAAATTCGGGCAGGCGGTTGATCCATTTTTTCGGTTCGGCATATTGTGCCAGCGGTAGGCTGATTTTTTGTGCTTGTGGGACAACGCCGACGGCCAAGAGCTCGTCTATCATGGCTTGTTGTTCCGGCTGGGCGAAAAAGTGGGCGATAGAGCGGGCGACTACGCTGCCGATATCGGGCAGGCAGGCCAGCAGCGGCTCGGGGGCATGGCGTACGCTTTCCAATGTGCCGAATGCTTGGGCAAGTATTTTGGCGGTACGCTCGCCGACATGGCGGATGCCCAATGCAAACAAAAAGCGCGCCAGTTCGGGATGTTTGCTGGCTTCGATACCGGCCAAGATGTTTTCCGCCCATTTGGTCGGCAACGGTTTTTTAGGGCCGTCTGAAACTTTTTCGGTTTCGGTTTCTGCGGCCTCTTCGGCATCGGCATTTTCTTTCATTTGTTGCAAGGTTGGGATGTCCAAGCGGTATAAGTCGGCAAAGTGTTTCACCAAATCTTGGCCAACCAATTGCTCGATTTGTTTTTGCCCCAAGCCGTCGATATCCATGGCTTTGCGCGAAGCAAAATGAATCACGCCCTGCGCACGTTGGGCTTGGCACAACATACCGCCGCTGCAACGGGCGACGGCTTCGCTTTCTTCGCGCTCAATCGGGCTGTTGCAAATCGGGCACCGCTCCGGCAAATGATAGCGCGGATAGAGCGGCTGCGGATCGGCAACGGTTTCGGCAAATAAATCGTCTGCCGCGCTAACCGTGGTGTCGGTTTGCATCGGGCGGCGCTCGAATACAACGCGCACCACTTCGGGAATAACGTCGCCCGCACGCCGCACCACGACGGTATCGCCCTTGCGGACGTCTTTTCTTTGCGTTTCGCCCTCGTTGTGCAAGGTGGCGTTGGTGACGGTAACGCCGCCGACAAATACCGGCTGCAAACGGGCAACGGGCGTTACCGCACCGGTGCGGCCGACCTGAACATCAATCGTTACAACTACGGTTAAGGCTTCTTCAGCAGGGAATTTGTGCGCGATGGCCCAGCGGGGGGCGCGGGAAACAAAGCCTAAGGTTTCCTGTTGCGCCAAACTGTTGACCTTAATCACCATGCCGTCGATTTCGTATGGCAGGTCGGGGCGTTTTTTCGACATTTTCTCATAGAATGCCAAAACGCCGTGAATATCGGGGAAAACGCGGTAATTGCCTTCGGGCAGGCTGAAACCCAATTGATTTAAATAGGCCAGCTCGGCGCTGTGCTGTTGCGGCGCTTTGACACCTTCGAGACGGGCAATGCCATAGGCGAAAAAGTGCAGGCGGCGTTTGGCGGTAACGCGTGAATCGAGTTGGCGCAGACTGCCGGCGGCCGCATTGCGGGGATTGGCAAATGTTTTTTGGCCGTTGGCGGCCTGATGTTCGTTTAACGCGGCAAAATCTGCTTTCAGCATCAATACTTCGCCGCGCACTTCGATGAGTTCGGGCAGTGTGTCGCCGTGCAGTTTCAAGGGAATGCTAGCGATGGTTTGGATATTGCGGGTCACATCTTCGCCGGTACTGCCGTCGCCACGGGTGGCGGCCTGAACCAATACGCCGTTTTGATAAAGCAGACTGACGGCGAGACCGTCGAACTTAGGCTCGATAATGTATTCGGGCTGTGCGCCGGAAAGGCCGTTGCGAACCCGTTCGTCAAACGCCAGCATTTCACTGTGATCGAATGTGCCGTCTTCGTTAGGCGGCGAAAACGCATTATTCAGCGACAACATCGGCACCACATGGCGCACGCTGTCGAAGCCTTCCAAAGGCGCGCCGCCGACGCGGAGGGTCGGGCTTTCGGGCAGGCGCAGTTCGGGGTGGGAGGCTTCGAGGGCTTCGAGTTCTCGAAACAGTGTATCGTATTCCGAATCGGGTACGGTCGGCGCGTCTAAGGTATAGTATTCGTAGGCGTAGCGGTTGAGCAGATCGGTTAATGCGCGGATGCGGTCGGTGGTTTGAGTCATAAATAAAAGGCCGTCTGAAAAATAAACAACGGTATTTCAGACGGCCTTTATTGTGTTTGGTTTGCTTGGTTTGCAGTTCATAATAATGAATAGTAAACCATAAGGCCGTCTGAAACGGATAACCCGTATTGTATAGAAAAAGCGGCGGTATGGCTTTAGTGCGGCTAAAAAGGCCGTCTGAAAATATTTTCAGACGGCCTTTTATAAGTCATAAATATCATTGGGTTTGAGAAAACGGGGGCTTAATCCGGCCAACCGCTCAATTTAAATCCCTATAAATAAACAATTTCACCGCTGCGGCCTTGGCTGGCGTTGCTGCTCCACCAAACAAATTTCGGCATGATGTCTTCATAGTTTTTGCGTTCACTGCGTGCTTCGCCGGGGTGGGTTTTCATCCGTTGCGGGGAATTGACCGGGCCGGGGATGAGTACATTGGCGCGTAGGTTGGGGAAGCGTGACCACTCATCGGCGGCGACTTTGCATAGGTAGTTCAGTGCGGCTTTGGAAGCGCCGAAGCCGCCCCAGTAGGCGCGTGGGTCTTCGCCGTGGCTTTCGCCGACAAAAATCACCGAAGCATCGGGCGAGGCTTTGAGGGCGGGCAGGAAAGCACGGGTTAAGCCCATCGGGGCGACGGTATTGATGCGGTATTGGTTCACCCATTCGGCGACGGTTTGGAAATCCAACGGCGATAGGGCGTAGAAATAGCTGGCGCAATGCACGATGCCGTCGAGTTTGCCGCCGGTAGCTTCGTTGATGGTGGCGGCGAAACGCTCGAATTCCGCTTCTTCGGCGGTGAGTAGGTCGAAGCAGATGGCAAAGGGTTCGGGGCCGCCTGCGGCGACAATCTCATCATATACTTTTTCCAACTTTTTCTGATGTCTGGCCACCAGTATCACGGTGGCACCTTCGGCGGCATAGGCTTTGGCCACTTGTTCGCCGATACCTTGCGATGCGCCGGTTATCAGAATGGTTTTGTCTTGAAGTTGGGGCATGTTTCTCTTCCTTTTCGTCTCAATCGCTATCGGCGGCAGGCCGTCTGAAAGTAGGGTGGTTGGTTATTTGAGGGGGTGCGGCAAAAATAATTCTGTATTTTATCAGCTTGGTGCCCGATCGGCATTTTTCAATCCGTTTAAATCATGAATACATTGTTCGGCAGCAGCTAAGCCCGATTGTACGGCCGCTTCGAGGGTGGCGGGATAACGTGGGTGTAGGTAATCACCGCAGGGGTATATATACCGTTGATGCAAATACATCAAATCGGGTAGGTATCGGTTAACGCTTGATGCCGCGGTAGCGCGTTTTTCGGTAATCACTTGTGCGGCCGTCGGTTCGCCGAGATGGGGGCAGAGGGTTTTGAGGTCGTGGTGTACCCGTTTTATCCATTCTCCGTTTTTATAGGGGCCAACAAGGTCGGATACGCTGATAACGGCGGCGGTTTCATGCTCGGACAGCCCTAATGCGCCGCGGTCGATAAACCATTGGGCGGTATTTTCTGCCAAGCCGGTGAGCGGGGCGGGTAAGTGCACGCTTTCGGCATAGCGCAAATAAACGGTGGTAATGGCGTGATAGCGCATATTGCGGTAGGCCGTCTGAATATTATCAGTTGTTTCAGACGGCATCAGGGCGGCGGCATGATAGGGGGCGACGGCGAGAATGGCGGCATCAAAGGTTTCGTTGTTTATGCATACTTTGCCGCCCGGCAGCGTGCTGAGGCGGCCGACCCGCGTTTCCATACGGATATCGGCATGGTGTTGTGCTAAAAAGGCCAGTGCCGGATCAGCAACGAGGCTGCCGAGATCGCGTTTGGGCAATAGGTAATCGCTGCCTGCGGCATCCGACCAAACGCCGTCTTGCAAAACATTGCACAAGGTATTTAGGGAAGCCGTTTCCAGCGGGGTGTTTAATGCGCCCCAAACCAACGGCTGCCAAAACTGGGCGGTTAATGTGTTTGAAACGCGGCGGCTGTGCAGCCATGCGGCGACGGTGGTATCGGCAGGATGGCTATGGTGTCGGCTTTGCAGGGCGCGCATATCGTTAATCAGCCTGATTTTTTCTTTCCAGCCGATGTTGTTGGCAGTAAGCAGGCCATAGAGGATATGCAGCGGCGGGGGGAGGGCGGCCGTCTGAAATTGCAGGCCGTCTGAAATATGCCATTGCAGGGGCAGGCGTAGAAAAGCTTCTTGTTCGGATACGCCGATTTTGTTCAGCATGGCGGCTACGCTGCGGTAGGCGCCGATGAGGATATGTTGGCCGTTGTCGAGAAAGCTGAAACCGTGGCTGTCGGTATTGAGTGTGCGCGCCCGCCCGCCGGCTTGCCGGCCTGCTTCGAATAAGGTTAGGCGGGTGTGCGGTGCCAGCGCTACGGCGGCCGACAAACCCGCCCAACCGGCACCGATAACGGCAACTTTGGGTAGCGGGCGGGGGGATGGTTTCATGGGTTGAATCCGAACAGCCATATTTTCAGGGCAATGCGTTTTTTACGCGGCGAGGGAATGGCGATTTTATATTTCAATACGTTTTCGGCACCATCGGCAATGATTTCGTTTAATAAGGCATAGTAAATGCCGGCCATAATCAAGCCCGGTTTTTGGGCTTTTTTGTCTTGTTGCGGCAGCAGGGCGACGGCTTCGCGGTAGAGATTGCGCGCGCGTTCGGTTTGAAAGGCCATTAAGGCGGCGAATTCGGGGGTGGGGGTGTGCTGCATAATCACTTGGGCGGGCACGTTGAAACGTTGCATTTCTTCGGTAGGCAGATAGATGCGGCCGTTGCGGGTATCTTCGCCGACATCGCGGATAATATTGGTTAATTGCAGCGCCAAGCCCATTTTTTCGGCATAGTCTAGGGTGGCCGCTTGGGTGAAACCGAGAATACGGGTTATCAGACGGCCGACCACGCCGGCGACGCGGTAGCAGTATTGTTTCAGGTCTTCAAAGCGTGCATAGCGCGCCTGTTCCAAATCCATCTGCATGCCGTTGATGATTTCTTCTAGCTCTTCATGCGGCAGCGAAAAATCGGCGGCGATGGTTTTTAATGCCTGACAAACGGGGTGTTCGGGCGTTTCGCCGGAAAACACTTTTGCCAAATCGCCGCGCCACCAGTTGAGCGTGGTTTGTGCGACATGTGCATCGGAATGCTCGTCCACAATATCGTCCAGCTCGCGGCAAAACGCATATAACACGGTCATCGCATCGCGTTTCGGGGGCGACAGAAAACGAAAACCCGCCAAAAAGCTGGATTGGCTTTCGGCGGCTTTTTGGCGGCAGTATTCGAGCGGTAGCACGGCGGTTCCTGAAACGTTTTTATAGTTAGGGGATTGTAGCGGTAAATACCGGTGAGAACAATGACGGCACAATGATTCTGCTATCGGAAGGCTTTAGCGGTGTCCGGTCGCGACAATATAAACTATTTTATAATCCAGTGGCAGCATGCCGTTTGGGTCGCGCATGGGTTCGTAGGCCGTCTGAAAACGCTGCCAGCTTTGTTTTCCGGTTAGGCCCTTGTTGCCGCGTTGCAAGACATGGTTGGCACCGATGTTTTTCAGGCTTCGCAGCAGCGATTCGAGAGTGGGAAAGGTTTGGGTGTAGGTTTCGGTGTGTATCTGCACATCGGCAAAGGCTTGAAAGGCCGTCTGAATTTCACTTTCAGTGAGAAACGGGTTCACGGGGGCGGGTTGCCCGACCGACTGCCATGCGGTTTTGAGTTGGTGCAGGCTGCCGTGGCCGAGGGTGGCGACGGCAGCGGTGCCGTTTTTTCGGATAACCCGTTGCATTTCGGCGGCGGCTTGGTCGAGGTCGCACCATTGTACGGCGAGATTGCTGAAACAGGCATCGACGCTGTGGTCGGCCAGCGGCAGGTTTTCGGCGTCGGCAAGGATACAGGCGTCGGCGCGTTGGTGTTGTGCGATATGGCGCAACATGCCTTCGGCCAAATCGAGCGCCCACACTGTGCCGCCGGAACGGCGGATTTGCTGACTCGTCCAACCGCTGCCCGCGCCGATATCGAGTATGGTGCGGTTATCGAGGCCGTCTGAAAACTGTTGTTCGAGCAGGCGCAGCAGGCGCAGGCCGCTGTGTTGTTGCAGTACGGCGGCGTTGTCGTAGCTTGCAGCAGCTTGGCTGAATGCGCGGGCGATGTGTTGTTTGTGTAAGGTTTCAGACGGCATCTTGCAAGCCTTTTACCAAGGTGTCGATATGGGTATCTTCATGGGCGGCGGTGAGCGTAATCCGTAAGCGTGCGCTGCCGGCGGGTACGGTAGGCGGGCGGATAGCGGGTACATACAGCCCGTTACGGCGCAGTTCGGCCGATACGGATAAGGCGCGCTCGTTGCTGCCGCCTACAAAGGGTTGGATGGCGGTTTCAGACGGCATTAAATAATCGGCCAATCCTGCCTGAGTCAAGGCCGTCTGAAAACGGCGGATATTGTGCCGCAATTTGGCGCGTAAGTCATCGGCATGGCGGATGCGCTTCAATGCGGCGGCAAGGGCGGCGGCTTGTGCGGGTGGGAAAGCGGTACTGTAAATCAGGTGGCGGGCGGTTTGGGTGAGGTATTCGGCAACGGTTTGGCTGCATAAAACCGCCGCGCCCATCAGCCCGACCGCCTTGCCGAAGGTGACCACCAAAATATCGGGGCGAACGCCGACGGCCGCCGCACTGCCGCGGCCTTCTTCGCCGAGTATGCCGATGCCGTGGGCGTCGTCAATCAGCAGCCATGCGCCGTATTGTTCGCTTAAGGTTTTCAGACGGCCTATATCGGCTTTGTCGCCGTCCATGCTGAATACGCCTTCGCTGGCAATGAGGATGGCACTTTCGGGGTGGTCGTTTAATTGTTTTTCGAGAAAGTCGTAGCGGTTGTGGGGGAAACGGCGGTAGCGGGCGGCGCCGAGCATGGCCGCTTCCTGCATGGAGGCATGGCAGAGTTTGTCGGCCAATAAAATATCGTCTTTTTGCAGCAAGCCCAATAAAACGGCCTGATTGGCGGCATAGCCGCTGGGGAAAAGCAGCGCGGATTCGTAGCCGAGCCAGTCGGCCAATTGATGTTCTAAGGCTTGGTGTACGTCGGTATAACCTGTTACCAAAGGCGAGCCGCCGCTGCCGGTGCCGTATTGCGCCAATGCCTGCTGCCATGCGGCAATCACGTCGGGGTCGCGGCTGAGGCCGAGATAGTCGTTGCCGGCAAAATTCAGATAGCGCACGCCGCCGCTTTCAATATAAGGCGGCAGAGTGTCTGCGCGGCGGGCGGTGCGGCGGCGGTAGGCCGATTGCGCGGTTTTTTTGTCTAATGCGGCTTGCAGGCGGGTGTTCCAGTTCATATCTTGGCTGCGGGGCGTAAAGCGCTAAAGTGTCTATGCTTTCAGACGGCCTGTCAAACATATTGGCCGTTTTCGCACTGACTACCACGGCAGTTTTTTGATACACTATCGGGTTTTGATATATGACGGCGAAACGGGCGGATACGGTTGTTCTGCACAGAAACAGGCCGTCTGAAATTTTTGGAGCATTCATGCTTTTTGATTTAAACCGTTATGCTTTTCCGGTATTTATAAAAGAAGCACGCAAATTGGCGGTTTTGGCGATGCCGATGCTGTTGGCGCAGGTGGCGCAGGTGGGGGTCAGCTTCGTGGATACGGTGATGGCAGGCGGTGCCGGTAAAAGCGATTTGGCCGCGGTGGCACTGGGCAGTAGTGCGTTTGTGATTATCTATGTGACGTTTCTCGGCGTGATGACGGCTTTAAACCCGATTATCGCCCAACTTTTCGGTGCAGGGAAAAAGCAGGAAGTCGGCGAAATGGGGCGGCAGGGTATTTGGTTTGGCCTGATGCTGGGGATTATCGGTATGCTGCTGATGTGGTTGGCAATATGGCCGTTTAAACTTTATTTGTCGCTCGATAACGATATTAAAGACATGATGGCGCTGTATATGGTTTTCACCGGTTTGGCGATGCCGGCGGCGATGATACACCGTGCGCTGCATGCGTATGCATCAAGCTTGAATAAACCGCGGCTGATTATGTTGGTGAGTTTTGCCGCCCTTTTCTTAAACGTGCCGCTGAATTATGCGTTTGTGTATGGCAAATTCGGTATGCCGGCTTTGGGCGGTGCCGGTTGCGGTGTCGCGACGGCAATAGTGTTTTGGTTTAATGCGACTGCTTTATGGCTTTATGTGGCCAAGCAAAAATATTTTAAACCGTTCGGGTTGATGGATAAATTCGACCGTCCTAATGTCGAAACACTCAGGCAGATTTGGTCGCTCGGTGTGCCTATCGGGTTGTCTTTTTTTCTTGAAGTGAGTCTGTTTTCTTTAATCGTTTTTTTGGTGGCACGTTTGGGTGAGGATTATGTGGCGGCGCAGCAGGTGGTGATCAGTCTGACCAGTGTGATTTATATGATTCCGCAAAGTGTCGGTGCATCGGGTACGGTGCGGGTGGGGCAGACTATCGGGCGTAGGGAATATGTACGGGCGCGCTATATTGCGGGCGTATCGTTGGTAATGGGTTTGATATTGGCTGTTATCACGGCGTTGACATTGGTTTTTTTCCGCGACAGCTTGGCGGGTATGTATACAGACGATGCGCATGTCTTAACGATTGCGGCAACGGTATTGCTGTTTGCCGCCGTTTTCCAGTTGGCAGATTCAACCCAATGCGTGGCTTCTTATGCATTGCGTGGTTATAAATTAACAAGGGTGCCGATGTTGATTCATGCGATGGCTTTCTGGGGCATAGGTTTGGTGCCGGGTTATCTGTTGGCTTTCCATGCCGATATGGGTATTTATGGTTTTTGGACGGCGCTAATCTTCTCGCTCACGTTTGCCGCTGTTTGTTTGGTGTGGTATTTGGAAAAATACAGCCGTTCGTTTGCACTACGAAAAAGGATGTTGTAATGCAGGTTTTGCATAATGTGGATTTAACCCCCTTGAATACGTTCGGCCTGAAAGCCCGTGCGCGTGATTTTGTGGTGTTGGCCGATGCCGGCGAGTTGCCCGAATTGGTGAAACTGCCAGAATTCAACCGCAACAGCGTGCTTTGGCTGGGCGGCGGCAGCAATATTTTGCTGATGAAAGATTATGACGGCTTGGTGGTTCACATTCAAAACAAAGGGATAGATGAACTTTCCCGTTCAGACGGCATCGTTTATATAGAAGCGCAAGCCGGTGAAACTTGGCACGATTTCGTTTTGAAAACCTTGTCTATGGGCTTGAGCGGCTTGGAAAACCTGAGCCTGATTCCGGGAACGGTCGGCGCCTCGCCGGTACAGAATATCGGCGCATACGGCGTAGAAGTGAAAGATGTGATTGAGCGCGTGCGCTGTTTTGATTTGGATACTTCAACGTTTATCACGCTGAGTAATGCCGATTGCCATTTTGCCTATCGCGAAAGCCTGTTTAAGCAGCAGGGCAAAGGGCGTTATGTGATTGTTTCGGTGGTTTTTGCATTGAAAGAGCAGTTTACCGCCAATGCAGGCTATGGCGATTTGGCGGTGATGCTGGCAGAAAAATGCGCAGGCAGGCAGGCTACTGCGCAAGATGTTTCCGATGCCGTGTGCACCATCCGTTCCGGTAAACTGCCCGACCCGAAAGTGTTGGGCAACGCCGGTAGTTTTTTTAAAAATCCGGTGGTGGCCGCCGAGGAGGCGGAGCGTTTGTTATCTGTCTATCCGGATATGCCGCATTATCGGCAGACAGACGGTTCGGTTAAACTGGCTGCCGGCTGGTTAATCGACCAATGCCGTCTGAAAGGCCATTGTATCGGCGGTGCGGCAGTGCACGACAAACAGGCTTTGGTTTTGGTTAACAAACATCAGGCAACCGCCGAAGATGTGGATGCGTTGGCACGCTATATCCGCCATACGGTTAGCGAAAAATTCGGCGTTGTATTGGATACCGAACCCAATTGGCTGCCGGAAAATTTCTGAACCCACTTATTTTTTACATCATCCGGTTTCAGGCCGTCTGAATAAACGGTATATTGTATGATGTGAATATTTTTATCATGATTATATCGAAAAGCCGCATTCGGTTTTCCGGCATGAAAAAGGATCTGTACCATGGTTAAAGAAAACAAACAGAGCACATACACACGTATTATCGATGCCGCCTTGGTGCTGTTTAACGAAGAAGGCGAACGCAATACCAGCACCAACCACATTGCAGCGCATTTAAACATCAGCCCCGGCAATCTTTATTATCATTTCCGCAATAAAGACGAAATTATCGTGCAGCTTTTCAAACGTTATAGCGAAGATTTGCTGAGTTATCTGCATGATGCCAAGCTGCCCGCCGGTGTGTGCGATGCTATAGATTATATGTCGGGCGTTTACGATATTATGTGGCGTTACCGCTTTTTGTTTAACGATGTGAACACCCTGCTGGCCAGAAGTGCCGAGCTTTTGGGCGAACACAATAATTTTACCCAAGCCAAAGTGTCGCCGTTATTGGTGAACCTACTTGCCCGTTTAAATAGTTTGGGCATTATGCAGGCCGATGAAATCGCCATGAACGATTTGGCTTTGAATATGTGGGTGATTACCAAATACTGGTTTGATTTCGACGGCTCGATACACGGCCGCGCCAAGCTCACCGAAGATTCGAAAGTACGCGGTATCCAACGCACCCTCAGCCTGTTGCGGCCTTATCTGCGTAAAGAATATTTGGATGAATTTGATAGTACGATGAACAAATTATTGGCGGAATCGAGCCGTATACTCAAAAAAACGGCCGAATCAGAATAAAACGGGATGGTGAAAATTATGCGGTAGGGTAAGGCCGTCTGAAACAATATCCGCCCATCCTGAGCAAAGCCGGCACTATGCCGGCTTTATCCATAGCACCTGCGTTTTGATTTCCGTATAAAACGGTATAGTCATAAAGCGATAAAAACGTTATGCTTGCGACCACTTTTATAAAACTGCGTATTCCCTATGCATTCCAATTTTTCCCAAAACGCATGGCAGGCATTCAAACGGCACAAACGCGGCTGGCTGGCATGGCGCCTGTTGATTGTTTTATTCGTTCTGGCCGTGCTTGCGCCTTTATGGAGCAACGACAAACCCTTATGGGTGCGTTATCAGGGGCAATATTATTTTCCGCTGGTGCACACCTATAACGAAACCGTATTCGGCGGCGATTTTGAAACGCCAGCCGATTATCTCGACCCGTTGATTAAAAGCAATATCACATCCAACGGCAATCAGGCGGTTTATCTGCCTAATCCTTATGCCGCCAATACCCTCAACGATTTTGATACCGACCCCGATCCGGCCAAACCTTCCGAACGCCATCTGCTCGGCACCGACGACCGCGGCCGCGATGTTTTGGCGCGCTTGGTGTACGGTTTTCGCGATTCGCTGCTGTTTGCACTGGCACTCACTGCCATTACCACCGTTATCGGTGTTTTGGCCGGTGCCGTGCAGGGCTATTTCGGCGGCAAGGTCGATTTGGTGATGCAGCGTTTTTTGGAAATCTGGGGCGGCCTGCCCGAACTTTACCTGCTGATTATTTTGTCTTCGTTTTTTAATCCCGGTCTGCTGATATTGCTGGTGTTGCTGACGCTGTTCGGCTGGATGGGGCTTTCTGATTATGTCCGCGCCGAGTTTTTGAAAAACCGCCAAGCCGATTATGTGCTGGCGGCAAAAAGCATGGGCGTGGGCAACCGCACGATTATGTGGCGGCATATTCTGCCCAACAGCCTAACGCCGGTATTGGCGTTTCTGCCGTTCCGTATTTCCGGCGCGGTGCTGGCGTTAACCAGCTTGGATTTTCTCGGCTTGGGCGTGCCCGCATCGCAGGCAAGCTTGGGCGAGCTTTTGGCGCAGGGCAAAGACAATCTGGATGCATGGTGGATAGGCTTGTCGGCCGTCGGTACGCTGACGGTGATGTTGTTGTTATTGGTGATGATTGGCGAGGGTTTGCGCTATGCGTTTGATGTTCGGGCGCGGAGTTAAATGATATGAATATTCTCGAAATCGAAAACCTAAACGCTGCGTTTCCCGGTAACAAAGTCTTGCACGACATTAACCTCAACGTAAAAACAGGCCGAAAATTGGCGATTGTGGGTGAAAGCGGCAGCGGCAAAACCGTGTTGGCACAAGGTATTATGCGCCTGAATCCGGCCGTATCGTTTACAGGCCGTCTGAAATTCAACGGGGAAAACCTGTTGGATAAATCCCCGCGCCAATTGCAGAAGCTGCGCGGGCGCGAAATCGGTATGGTTTTTCAAGAACCGATGACGGCTTTAAATCCGGTGATGCGGGTCGGCAAACAGATTGCCGAAGTATTAACGCTGCATCTGGGTTTGCCGGCCAAGCAGGCATGGGAAAGGGCGGTGGCTTTATTGGCGGAAACCGGTATCCGCGACCCCGAAGAAAAGATATTTGCTTTTCCGTTTCAGCTTTCCGGCGGACAGCGGCAGCGGGCGATGATTGCGATGGCAGTGGCGGCCGAGCCTAAGCTATTGATTGCCGACGAGCCGACAACCGCGCTCGATATGGCGGTGCAGGCGCAAATTTTGGATTTGCTTGCCCGTTTGCAAGCCGCCCATAATATGACTTTGGTGTATATCAGCCATGATTTGAATTTGGTGCGCCGTTTTGCTGACGATATCGCCGTGATGCAAAACGGGCGTATTGTCGAGCAGGGCGTTACCGAAACAGTATTTACCAATCCGCAACACGAATACACCAAAATGCTGTTGAACGCGGGTGCGGTTCGGCAGGTGCAGCCGTTGGCGGAACAGGCGGAAACGGTATTGGAAGCCGACCGTATCAGTGTGGCCGTTAGCGAGCGGGCGGGGTGGTTGAAAAAGCGCAGTAAAGTATTGTTGCATCCGCTGTCATTCGATTTAAAGGCGGGCGAAACTTTGGGTATTATCGGCGAGAGCGGCAGCGGCAAAACCACATTGGCCAAAGCGGTTATGCGCTTAATGCGTTCGGAAGGCCGTCTGAAAATCAACGGGCAGGAGTGGCAGCCGCTGTTGCGCAAAGAAATCCAAATGGTGTTTCAAGACCCGTTCGGTGCGTTTAACCCGCGTATGAACGTGTTTGATATTGTTTCGGAAGCCTTGCGGGTGCACGAGCCGGAAATCGGCCGCCAAGCCATGCGCGAACGTGTGGTTGCCGTGTTGCAACAGGTCGGCCTGCCCGATGATATTCTTGATCGCTACCCTCATGCTTTTTCGGGCGGGCAACGGCAGCGGCTGGCGATTGCCCGCGCCATTATCGTGCGCCCGAAAGTGTTGGTGCTCGATGAACCGACCAGTGCTTTAGATGTGCAGCGACAGCAGCAGATTTTGGAATTGCTGGCCGATTTGCAGAAAAAATACGGTTTGAGTTTAATCATTATCAGCCATGATTTGGCCGTTATCCGTGCATTGTCGCATCGGGTGATGGTGTTGAAAGACGGGCATGTGGTCGAGCAGGGCGTATTGGAAGCCGTGTTTGAAAAACCTGATGCAGACTATACACAAAAGCTATTGTCTTATTACAACCCTTGAAATTTTATCTGCCAGCCCCTATGCTGTTAAGTATCACGCAACCAAATGGTTTCGGTTTAACAAATCACTCTAAGGAAAAAACATGAGCAGCGATTTAATTGTACATGCTACCGACAGCACTTTCGAACAAGACGTTTTGAAATCGGATGTTCCCGTATTATTGGACTTTTGGGCACCATGGTGCGGCCCTTGTAAAATGATTGCCCCCGTTTTAGACGAAGTAGCCGCCGAGTTTGAAGGCCGTCTGAAAGTGGTAAAAATCAACGTTGATGAAAACGAACAAATCCCGGCACAATTCGGTGTACGCGGTATCCCCACGCTGATGGTATTCAAAAACGGCGAAAATGTTGCTACTAAAGTGGGTGCGTTAGCCAAAGGTCAATTGGTTGCCTTTGTAAATGCTTCTATCTAACAAACAGACTATCTGCCCATAAATAGGGTTGTTGTCTTCAAAGGCCGTCTGAAAAAATTCAGACGGCCTTTTCCATCATTTGCCTGCATGGGCTATAATCGCAGCCTGTCCTGTATCCAAGGAAAGATACATTTATGAAAAAAATCCTTATTACCGTTGCCGCACTGATGCTGACCGCCTGCGGTTTTCATTTAAAAGGCAACAATAACTTATTGGGCACGCTGCCTTATCAATCTTGGTATATCGGCGGCGTAGAAAGCATGCAGTTGCCGTTGGAAAAAGCCTTATTGCGTGCCGACGGCCGTAGAGTGTCTCCTTCGGATGCGCAGGCGGCGATTATGATTACCGATCTGCAAACCCGTCGCGATATCTATACCATCACCCGCGCGGCAGACATTAATGAATTTTTGCTCATCTTGCGCGTGGAAGCACAGGCTGCGGTAGACGGCAAAGCGTTTGGCGCACCGATTCAGGTGGTGGTTGAACGCAAAATGGATTTTGCCGACAGTGAAGTATTGGGCAAACAGGAAGAAGAAGCCACGATTTGGTCGGAAATGCGTGCCGATGCGGCCGATCAGATTGTTCAACGTCTGATGTTTCTGAAAGCCCAATAAATGCCTGTGATGCGTATCGGCGAGCTTTCGCCCGATTTACCGTTAAAACCGCTGTATGTGATACACGGAGAAGAAGACCTGCTCAGAATCGAAGCATTGGATACTTTGCGGGCGGCGGCGAAAAAGCAGGGCTATCTCAATCGCGAAGTCTATACCGCCGATAATGCGTTTGATTGGAACGAGTTATTGCAATCGGCGGGCAGTATCGGGTTGTTTGCCGATCTCAAACTGCTTGAAGTGCATATTCCAAACGGCAAGCCGGGTAAACAGGGCGGGGATGCTTTGCAAACCTTGGCCGAGCGGCTGCCGGAGGATACCGTTGTGATTGTGATGCTGCCCAAACTCGAACGCACCCAGCTTAAAGCCAAATGGTTTACCGCACTGGCGCAACACGGTGTGGTTTTAGAAGCCAAAGCCATCACCGGCGCGGCTTTACCCGAATGGATAAGAGGCCGTCTGAATGCATTAAACCTGAATATCGAACACGATGCACTGGCTTTGTTTTCCGACCGGGTCGAAGGCAATTTATTGGCGGCCAAACAGGAAATCGACAAACTGGCCTTATTGTATCCGGCCGGCCATTTGGTAAATCTGGCCGATGCCGAAGCGGCTGTTGCCAATGTGGCACGTTTTGACGTGTTTCAATTGGCAGGCGCATGGATGAGTGGCGACAGTGCCCGTGCAGGCCGCCTGTTGGAAGGCTTGGAAGCCGGCGGAGAAGAGCCCGTTTTATTATTGTGGGCCTTAGCTGAAGACATCCGCACGCTTATCCGCTTAACCGCCGCTTTAAAACAGGGGCAGAGCGTTCAGGCCGTGCGCAACAGTTTGCGTTTGTGGGGCGATAAGCAAACACTGGCACCGCAGGCAGTCAAACGCATCAGCATCAACCGCCTGATTGCCGCACTTCAAGAATGCGCCCGTATCGACCGCATGATTAAAGGCGCGGAAGACGGCAATGCTTGGGCGGAGTTTAAGCATTTGGTTATGGGCTTGGCCGCTTAAAGCGTATACCATAGGCCGAACAGATTAATTTACGCTATAATTAAGCTTCTTAACCTTATTTGATTTTCGCATAGCGAAAAATTTCAGGCCGTCTGAAAACGCTTTCAGACGGCCTACAATAAAACCGTTATATCTTAGGAACATCACCGTATGGATAATAAAACCAAACTCAAATTAGCCGGGTTGGCAATATTGGCAACCGCCGTTTTGAGCCTGATTCTTGTATTGTTTACCGACTCATGGCCGCTGGCTATCCTGATTGCCGTTGCTGTGATGGCCGGTGTGATCGGCGGCCTGATTTGGTCGTCACGCCGCCAACAACGCCAATTTCTAGAGCGTTTGAAAAAATTCGATATCGACCCCGAAAAAGGCAAAGTCAATGAAGCCAACCTGCGCCGTATGTATCACAGCGGCGGGCAGGCGCAAAAAGATGTGATAACCATTCTTTGCGTATCACAAAAATGCTCGGTAGAAGAAGCGCATGCGATGATGAAAAAACGCCCGACGCGTCAAGAAATGAACCAAATGGCGCAACAATATATGAAAGGCCAGCGTAAACCGCACCGTTAAAACATATTCAATATATTAAATATCAGGCCGTCTGAAATCTTGAACTGCACCCCAAAAGTTGGACACTCCTCCAACCCATTAAGGTGCAGTTTTCTTATGAGCAAATATACATTAGACTTTAAATACCAAGCCGTGCAATATTATCAGCGCGTACGCAGCCAACAGCGTACTGCCGATCACTTTAATATTTCCCGTACCCATTTACGCCGTTGGATAGCCGCATACAACCAAGGCGGCATCCGCGCACTTGAGCATCCGCAGGCCATTATGATCATCAAACGCAAAAACCCCTTTATCGTCGATAAACCCGACCACGAAAAAACACAGGCGGAACTAATCGAAGAGTTGCGCTATATGCGGGCGGAGAACGACTATCTAAAGGAATTAAAAGCCCTCAGGCAGAAAGAAGCGGTCGCCAAAAAAGCGAAGCCGTCCAAGCACTGAGGGCAAAACATCCGCTTAAATACCTGCTGCACAGTGCTGCACTGCCCAAAAGCAGCTTTTATTACCACCACGGCCGTCCCGACCCGGACGAACAGGACAAAGCCGCCGTTGCCGAAGTTTATGCCCGCCATCAAGGGCGTTACGGATACAGGCGGATTGCCGCCACTTTGTCATGGAATAAGAAAAAGGTTATCCGTTTGATGAAACTGTTGCAATTGAAAGCCAAAGTGCGTCCGAAAAAAGCCTACCGCCATCCGGCAATGGGCGAACCGTCGGATAATATTCTGAACCGCCGCTTTGAGGCGCAAAAGCCCAATGAGAAATGGCTGACGGATGCCACCGAATTCAAGTGCAGCAATGGCAAACTGTATCTGTCACCGATATTGGATGTATTTAACCGCGAAATCGTCGCTTATGCGATGAGCCGCCGCCCGAACAGCGAGATGGTGGAAAGAATGCTGAATGATGCGGTCTGCAAACTGACAAAGGCAGATAAAGTGCTGCTGCATTCCGATCAAGGTGTGCTGTACCGTACGGAAGCCTACCGCCGCACGTTGGCAGAACACGGCATAGTGAAAAGTATGTCGCGTAAAGGCAATTGTTGGGACAATGCACCGATGGAAAGCTTCTTTGCGATACTGAAGACGGAATGCTTTTATCAGGAAGGCAAAGTTTCGACAACAGAGCTGATGCAGACAATAGATGACTATATACGATACTACAATCATGACAGATGTAGTTTGAAATTGAAAAAGCTGAGTCCTGTGGCATACAGAACCCAGCTCGAAAAGGCAGCCTGAAAAGGCTTTTATGTTTGTCCAAGATTTGGGGGTCAGATCAATCTTTCAGACGGCCTTTCATATTGTGTTTCCATATTGGTTTTTTATTTATGAAAAATATTAGAGGTGCCTTGACATTGAATTAAAAATAGATAAAATATCGAATAAATTATTCGATATTTTATCTGATGGGATTTATCATGGCTTATAATGGAAAAGCATCTAAACAACAAGCAAAAATAGCAGCATATGTATTGTCTTATGAATTTGGAGCTACTCAATCAAGCATAGCTCAAGTGTTTAATACATCACAATCGGTCATTAGTCAGTGGATTAAGGAAGTTACTTATCAAAAAAAAATAGGTGATCTTGAAGGCCAAATAGATAAAGCAATGGAATTAGTACAAGAGTTAAGTAAGCAACTACAAATAGAATCTAAAAGATTAGACTGAAAGTAAATTGGCATAATTGTGTTAATCTGTAATATTAAAAATACATATTAAATAGTCTCTGAAACATAATATTATCTTTCAAACGGCCTTTTATATTGTCATTTTAATAGTGGTTTTAAGATTTCCTATTAGGAAACGAATATTAAATAAAATTGGTATTTATCAAAATACAGTCGTTCCATACAATACGCACATCAACAAAGCAGACAGTAGTTTAAAACTTTTTCCTAACTATCAAACTAAATTAAAAATACATCATAAGGACAATTATCATGAAAAAAACAATGCTTACTTTCGCCGCTTTAGCTACTTTAGCCACTTCTTTTGCTTCTGCCCGTGGTGCTCATTTGCCGGCTTATAATCATGCCAATAATTCAGGTGAAATTGTTGGTTTGCAAGCTGTTCAATACGAAGGTATGAAACGTGCCGATAAAAACGATGACAGCATCAAATTCAGCTTTCCCGGCAGCACAGAAGTTGCCGTAGACAACGGTTATCAATTCTTAGGCAGAACTGAAAGACGTTAATAGATTTTCAATCAATATTCCTTAAAAGATAATAAGCCGTCTGAATTATTTCAGGCGGCTTATTATTTTCCGGAAAGCTTAAATGGCAAAGCCTGTGTTAAATAGTCAAGAAGCAGCTTAAATGGATGAAACCGTTGCCAATAATGTTTCAATATTCTGCTCGGTTACCGCTGCCACTTCTTCAAGGCTGATATGTCGCAATTGTGCCATTATTTCTGCAATTTTTCGTACATTAGCTGGTGTGTTCACTGTGTTTTTCAGCATAAACGGGCTGTCTGTTTCTAAAACCATATCTTTTAACGGCAGATTTTGCGCTGCTTGGCGGGCTTTTTTAGCGGTAGGGTTGAGGAGTAACGAACCAATGCCGATTTTAAAACCATTTTTAATTAATAATTGCGCTTCTTCCAGGCTACCTGAAAAGGCATGGGCAATACCACCTTGGGTAAATCGGCTTTTTTTTACTGCTTCAACAATGGCCGAAGTTGCTTTCAAATTATGCATAATCACAGGGCGGCGCAAACGTTCGGCCAATACCAATTGGTGGCAAAAACAGTCGATTTGTTTTTCATGTTGCTCAGGCGTTTGTTCCTTATCATAAAAATCCAATCCGATTTCACCAACCCATGCTTGCGGATATTGTTTCAGCAGCGATGCCAAGTGATGGAAATCTTGCTCGGATGCCGCTTCGGCAAACCAAGGGTGAATGCCTAAAGCAATATGTACCGATGGTATTTCGTCTAGTGCAATCACTGCTTGAAAATCATCCGAACAGGTTGCCGGCACAATAAAGCGGTGCACCCCTTGAGCTTGGGCGGCTTTTAATATATCAGGCAATTGATTGCTGAATGCCGGATCGGCAAGGTGGCAATGGGTATCGGTGAGTTTGAGCATGTTGTAATAGTTTTTGGTTTTCGGCTATAAGTTCTATTTTATCGTAAAAATCATATAGTCAATAATCGAAAAGCAGCTTAGTTTATGATTGAAGCAGATGCGTATTTCTATTTGATTCTCTAAAAGTAATGACAAAACAGGCTGTCTGAATAATTTCAGACAGCCTGTTTTGAATCAATATTTAATCATCTATTAATTACGTCTTTCAGTACGGCCTAAATGATTGTAGTGGTATTGGAAAACTGCGTCGGAAGTTTCGCCGCGGGGTGCAATAAATTTAACACGATCATCATTTTTAGCTGCACGTCTCATGCCCTCATAATGAACTTCTTGTAAACCCGGAATCGGGCCTGAGTCGTTAGCATGGTCATATTTAGGCATATGGGCGCCTTTAGCAGAAGCGAAAGAAGCGGCAAGAGTAGCTAAAGCGGCGAAAGTAAGTACGGTTTTTTTCATGATGGTGATCCTTTTAATATGTGCTTTGTATTGGTTAATATGTCAGACAATATTTAAAATTTGTTGTCTGCTTTGTTGATGTGTGTATTGTATAAAACAACCAATAATTGATAAATACTAATTTTATTTAACTTTCATTTCTCAATGGGAAATCTTAAGCCGCTATGAAAATAACCATATAAAAAGCCGTCTGAAATCTTTCAGACGGCCTATATAATATTGATTTAATTTAGATATTAAATAATATTATTTTTTCTTACGTTGCGGTGGCAAGTCGGTACATACACCCAATGCTACTTCTGCACTCATACCGATGCTTTCGCCTAAGGTCGGGTGAGGATGGATGGTTTTACCGATGTCTTCGGCATCGCAACCCATTTCAATTGCCAAGCAGACTTCGCCAATCATATCGCCGGCATGAGTACCAACAATACCGCCGCCAATAATATGGCCGGTTTCGGCGTCGAAAATCAACTTGGTGAAACCTTCGTCACGTCCGTTGGCAATGGCGCGGCCGCTGGCTGCCCAAGGGAATACCGATTTGGTGATTTTGATACCGTCGCGTTTGGCGATTTCTTCGGTAACGCCCACCCATGCTACTTCAGGGTCGGTATAGGCCACACCCGGAATCACGCGGGCATCAAAGTAGGCTTTGTGTCCGGCGCAGTTTTCGGCGGCAACGTGTCCTTCGTGTACGGCTTTGTGTGCCAACATCGGTTGGCCGACCACATCGCCGATGGCATAAATGTGCGTCACATTCGTACGTTGTTGTTTATCCACTTCGATAAAGCCGCGTTCGGTGACGGCAACGCCTGCTTTGTCGGCGCCGCATAGTTTGCCATTCGGCGCACGGCCTGCGGCAACCAATACCAAATCGTAACGTTGTGGCTCTGCGGGGGCTTTTTTGCCTTCGAAAGTCACATAAATACCGTCTTCTTTGGCTTCAACGGCAACGGTTTTGGTTTCGGTCATAATATTGTCGAAGCGGTGGGCGTTCATTTTTTCCCACACTTTAACCAAGTCGCGATCTGCGCCTTGCATCAGGCCGTCCAACATTTCCACAACATCTAAACGGGCGCCTAAAGTGCTGTATACCGTACCCATTTCTAAACCGATAATACCACCGCCGATAATCAGCATTTTTTCTGGTACTTTGCTTAATTCAAGCGCGCCGGTACTGTCGACAATACGGGGGTCTTCCGGAATAAACGGCAGATTTACCACGCGGCTGCCGACTGCAATAATGGCATTTTTGAAGGCAACGGTTTTTTTAGAACCGGTTTCGGTGGCTTGTTCGTATTGTGAAGATTCGGTTAGCGCCACTTCGATATGGTTGGCGGAAACAAATTCGCCACGGCCTTGAATCACATCCACTTTGCGGGCTTTAGCCATACCGGCTAAGCCGCCGGTTAATTTGCCGATCACTTTTTCTTTATAAGTGCGCAGCATATCGATATCGATTTCCGGAGCAGGGTATTTGATACCGTTGGCGGCAAGATGTTTCACTTCGTCAATCACAGCGGCATTGTGCAACAATGCTTTAGAAGGAATACAACCCACGTTTAGGCAGACGCCGCCCAAGGTGTTGTATTGCTCGATAATGGCTGTTTTCAAGCCTTGGTCGGCTGCGGCAAAAGCAGCGGAATAACCGCCGGGGCCGCCGCCCAATACAACCACATCGTATTCTGCATCGGCAGAACCGGAGAATTGAGCCGCTTGCGGAGCGGGCGCGGCGGCTGCTGGGGCAGCTTCTTGTTTCGGTGCGGCTGCCGGCTCTTCGGCTTTAGGCGCTTCTGCTGCGGCACCTTCGGCTTCGATAACCGCAATCACACCGCCTTCTGAAATTTTATCACCCACTTTTACTTTAACTTCTTTTACCACACCGGCTGCTTCTGCGGGTACATCCATAGTGGCTTTGTCGGTTTCCAAAGTAATCAGGGTATCTTCAACGGCAACAGTGTCGCCGGCTTTGATTTCGACGGCAATAATGTCTACATTTTCATGACCGCCGATATCGGGAACTTTGAGTTCAATCAAGCTCATTGTCAAACCTTTCTCTCAAGCAGCTAAGCTGCTCTGCTTATTGTGTATTTTCAGACGGCCTTGATTATCAGGCCGTCTGAAAAGCCTTACAGTATTACGCGGCGGAAGTCTTTCAACAGGTTCGCCAGATAAACGGTAAAGCGCATACCTGCGGCACCGTCGATAACGCGGTGGTCAAACGACAGGCTCAACGGGCACATCAGGCGCGGTTCGAAAGAAGAACCGTTCCAAACAGGTTTCATTTGTGATTTGCACACGCCCAAGATAGCGACTTCCGGTGCGTTCACAATCGGCGTGAAGCTGGTGCCACCGATACCGCCGAGGCTGGAAATGGTAAAGCATGCGCCTTGCATTTCTTGCGGTTTGAGTTTGCCTTCGCGGGCTTTTTTGCTCAACTCAGTCAACTCTTGTGAAATTTCTTTCAAGCCTTTTTTATCGACATCTTTAATCACCGGTACAACCAAGCCGTTAGGCGTGTCGGCCGCAAAGCCGATGTTGTAGTATTTTTTCAGAATCAAATTGTCGCCATCAAGCGAAGAATTGAATTCCGGGAAGGCTTTTAGTGCGGAAACAGAGGCTTTAATAATGAACGCCAGTGGAGACAGTTTCAGACCTTCGCGCTCCCACTCTTTATTCAGCTGTTTACGGAATGTTTCCAAGTCGGTCATGTCGGCTTCTTCGTTCACGGTAACATGGGGAATCATCACCCAGTTACGAGACAAGTTTTGACCGGAAATTTTCTTAATGCGGGAAAGCTCTTTAACTTCGATTTCACCAAATTTGCTGAAATCGATTTTCGGCCATGGCAACAGATCCAAACCACCACCAAGAGAAGCGGTTGCAGCAGCAGGCGCTCCTTTACCGGCGCCACCTTGCATAGCAGCTTTCACAAAGGCTTTAATGTCTTCACCGACAATACGGCCTTTCGCACCGGTACCTTTTACCAAGCTCAAGTCAACACCCAATTCGCGTGCCAGTTTACGGGCAGAAGGACCGGCATGGGCTTTGGCAAATGCGGCTTCGTTTACAGGGGTGTTACCAAATGCGGCAACAGGTGCACTTTCGGTTTTAGCAGGAGCGGCGGCCGGAGCAGCAGGTGCTTCGGCTTTGGGTGCGGACTCTGCTTTAGGTGCTTCTTGTTGGGCAGGCGCAGGGGCAGCTGCGCCACCGGCTGTTTCCACTTCGATAATTTGCGTACCTTGAGAGACTTTGTCGCCCACTTTGATATAAACCGCTTTCACTACACCGGCAGCTGTGCTGGGTACGTCCATAGTGGCTTTATCGGTTTCTAAAGTAATCAGGGTGTCGTCTAAAGCAACGGTATCGCCTTCTTTGATTTCTACGGCAATCACATCAACACCTTCGTGGCCGCCGATATCCGGTACTTCCACTTTAACAGTGGCACCGCCTGCGGCAGGTGCGGCTGCAGCAGGGGCTGGTTCGGCTGCTTTTTCAGCAGGCGCAGCGGTTTCGGCGGGCGCGGCAGAAGCTTCGGCTCCGGCAGCTTCAACCAATACGATAACGTTGCCTTCTGAAACTTTGTCGCCCACATTTACTTTAACTTCTTTCACCACGCCGGCGGCATCAGCCGGAACGTCCATAGTGGCTTTATCGGTTTCCAAGGTAATTAGGGTGTCGTCAACGGCGATGGTATCGCCGGCTTTGACTTCTACGGCAATCACATCTACGTTTTCGTGACCACCGATATCGGGTACTTTGATTTCTACAATGCTCATTGAGTTATTCCTTTTATGAGACAGTTCATTTTGAAAATACGGTTACAGGCCGTCTGAAATGTTTAATGGCCCGAGCTTATTTTGAGAACAACCACGCCTGAAATAATCAGCATAGCGCCTAACCATCGGCTAAACGTTGTGGGATCTCCATAAAACAATATGCCTACGATAAATGCACCTACTGCACCGATCCCTGTCCATACTGCATAAGCCGTACCCATCGGTATGCTTTTTTGTGCCAGATACAGACAAAAACCACTCATTGCCATACATACAATAGCCATCGTAATACCCGGCCATCGAACGCTTCCGGTTTGTGCGAGTTTCAAACCGATAGGCCAACCTATTTCTAAGAGTCCGGCGGTTATCAGGTAAATCCAATTTAAGGTCATATTGCTGATGTGTTTATATTCGGCTGATTGTTTTATTGCCCGGTAGGCCGTCTGAAACCAAGAATATTGTTTTCAGACGGCCTGTTGGCTCAATTAACGCTTCCAGCTCGGCGCGGTATCAGTTTTAATACCGTATTTTTCAATAGCTTGTTGTACAACTACTTTCTCAATCTTGCCTTGGTTGGCCAGTGCGCTCAGTGCGGCAACGGCAACATGGCGGCTGTCTACTTCGAAGAAGTCGCGCAGGTTGGCACGTGAATCACTGCGGCCGAAACCATCGGTACCCAGAACGTGGTATTCGTTTGGTACATAAGCGTGAATACGGTCGGCAAAGTTGCGTACATAATCGGTAGAAGCAATTACCGGACCTTCGCGACCTTGTAATTGTTGTGCAACAAACGGTAGCTTGTCGGCTTCCATCGGATGTAAGCGATTGTAGCGGTCGATTTCAACAGCATCGCGGTACAACAGGTTGAAAGAAGGTACAGACCAAACATCTGCTTCCACGCCGAAGTCGGCTTTCAGCATGTCGGCTGCTTTGATCACTTCATTCAAGATAACGCCCGAACCCATCAGCTGTACTTTCTTATCGCTCTTCGCACCTTCGCGGAACAAATACATGCCTTTCAGAATTTCTTCTTCAATGCCTTCGCGTTGCGGCATGGCAGGGTGGGCATAGTTTTCGTTCATCACGGTCAGGTAGTAGAACACATCTTCTTGCTCTACATACATACGGCGCAAACCGTCTTGAATAATTACAGCCAATTCATATTGGAAAGTCGGATCGTAAGACAAGCAGTTCGGGATCAAATCGGCTTGAACATGGCTATGGCCGTCTTCGTGTTGTAAACCTTCGCCGTTAAGGGTGGTGCGTCCGGCAGTACCGCCCAACAGGAAGCCGCGGGCGTGCATATCGCCAGCTGCCCAAGCCAGGTCGCCGACACGTTGGAAACCGAACATTGAGTAGTAAATGTAGAACGGAATCATGGCATAGCGGTTGTTGGCATAGCTGGTAGCAGCTGCAATCCAGTCGGCCATCGCGCCCGGCTCATTAATACCTTCTTGCAACATTTGACCGTCGATAGACTCTTTATAGAACATCAGTTGGTCTTTATCTTGCGGGGTGTATTGTTGGCCTTTCGGGTTCCAAATACCGTATTGACGGAACATACCTTCCATACCGAAAGTACGGCTTTCATCAGGTACGATCGGTACGATACGTTTGCCGATTTGTTTGTCTTTCATCAAAGTAGAAAGGATGCGCACGAATGCCATTGTGGTAGAGAATTCACGCTCGCCACTGGATTGAAGCTGCGCATCGAATGTTTCTAATGGCGGAATCGGCAGTGCTTCGGTGTTTGGATTACGTTGCGGCAGGTAACCACCCAATGCATTGCGGCGGTCGCGCAGATATTTCATCTCTTCACTGTCTTCAGGGAAGCGGTAGTAAGGCAGATCGCCGCTTTCAATTTGTTCGTCGCTTACAGGAATACCGAAACGGGTACGGAATTTTTTCAGTGATTCCACATCCATTTTTTTGGCTTGGTGGGCAACGTTTTGACCTTCGCCTGAAGAGCCCATGCCGTAACCTTTAATGGTTTTGGCCAGAATCACAGTAGGACGGCCGTCAGGATTGGTTACAGCTTCGTGGTAGGCAGCATAAACTTTGTGCGGGTCGTGACCACCACGGTTTAATGCCCAGATTTCATCATCGGACATATTGGCAACCATGGCTTTCAATTCGGGGGTGTTGAAGAAGTGTTCACGTACATAAGCACCGTCTTTTGATTTGTAGGTTTGGTAGTCACCATCCAAACATTCCGCCATACGGGCTTTGAGGGCATTGTCGGTATCGCGCGCCAATAAAGCATCCCAACGGCTGCCCCAGATAACTTTCAATACATTCCAACCGGCACCGCGGAAGTTGCCTTCCAATTCTTGAATGACTTTGCCGTTACCGCGCACAGGGCCGTCCAAACGTTGCAGGTTACAGTTGATCACGAAAATCAGGTTATCCAAACCTTCGCGGGCGGCCAATGAAATAGCGCCTTGGCTTTCCGGTTCGTCCATTTCGCCGTCGCCGCAGAATACCCATACTTTACGGCCTTTGGTTTTGCTCAAACCGCGTGACTCCAGATATTTCAGGAAGCGGGCTTGATAAATCGCCATCAACGGGCCCAAGCCCATAGATACGGTTGGGAATTGCCAGAATTCAGGCATCAGGTGAGGGTGGGGGTAGGAAGATAAACCGTCACCGTTTACTTCTTGACGGAAGTTGTCAAGTTGCTGTTCTGAAAGGCGGCCTTCTACGAAAGCACGGGCATAAATACCAGGGGAAGAGTGACCTTGGATAAAGATCATATCGCCTTCTTCGCCATCGCCTTTGGCTTTCCAGAAGTGGTTGAAGCCGACATCATATAAAGTGGCAGCGGATTGGAAAGAGGCAATGTGTCCGCCCAATTCGAGATTTTTTTTGCCGGCACGCAGTACCATAGCGGCTGCATTCCAACGGATAATCGAACGGATACGGTGTTCTAATTCGTGATTACCGGGTGACTTTTGTTCTTTTCCTACAGGAATCGTATTCAAGTAGGCAGTAGTGGCATCAAACGGCATATGAACGCCACGGCGGCGGGTATATTTAACCAGTTGTTCCAATAGGTAGTGAGCCCGGGTTTCGCCTTCGGTTTCCAATACGGAGCTTAATGCGTCCAACCATTCCTGGGTTTCAATCGGATCAACGTCTTGCATTTGGGTCGACATATTTATCCCTTCTGTTGAGTATTTGCGAATCAGCCTTTCAGACGGCTTATTCATTTTCGGTTATGAAACTTATCGGGTGATATAGTAAGGCTCCGCCCGATAACATGATTACAACACTTAATTTCTTAAGATTCAAAGCATTAATAAAAGTATCTATACATGCATATTTTCGGGGGTTTTTAACAGCTTAAAAATATACCTGCATATACTTTTGTCAGGATGAAATCGTATCAGTAAAACAGATTGCTGGCAAATGATATGCTGTATGCTTTTTTAAATATTTTTATATATATCCAACATTAATTTTTCTATATAGAAAATAATTTTTAATTATTAATAGATTTATTTTCTTTTTATGTTCAAGTTAAAACAAAATTGAAAATAAGTAAGAAATGTAAAATTATTTCAGACGGCTTTGGTTGTACGAATATTAAATTAGTTTGGGTTTACGAAAATATTACATAAATCGGTACATAATGTTTTATCAGATTTTATTTCATGAATTTTCGTTTTGTTTGTTTGACGGGTTTGTTTTCTTTTGTCGCAATAAAGTCGGATGAATTGTGTTGTAAAAAAATTTGTAAAGGTTGGGGGAGTCCGTATTGCACTAAGTCTTCAGGTGCCACCCAAAGGCCGTCTGAAATGGTTTGAGTTGGGGTACTCGTTTCGAGCATTGCTGAAAAAGGGGTAATCATTAATAAACGGTGAGTAAGGCGGTGGGTGATGGCCGGAGATTCTTCAAGGTTTTCTGGCAATACTGAAAACAAGGATGCATAGTGATAAAGATCGTTGAGGTGCTCGAAACAGGGTACGCAATATAAGCCGCCCCAAATGCCTTTTTGCGGACGTTTTTCCAGCCATAGGGCGCCGTTTTGGCGGCGTATCACTAACCAGTAAAGCGGCAGTGTCTTGACTTCGGGTGCAGACTTTTTACGCGGCAGTTCTGCAATACGGTCTTGTGCTTTAGCTTCACAAATATCAGCCATCGGGCATTGGCTGCACAAGGGCTTGCTGCGTTTGCATACGGTAGCGCCAAGATCCATTAAACCTTGCGTATAGGCTGGCATGTGTTCGTTTTTTTGCGGCAGTAGGCTTTCAGCCAACGCCCATAAGCTGTTCTCAAATTTTTTATCGGCAGGGTTGCCGTCGCGGGCGAAAATGCGGCAGAGAACCCGTTTGACATTGCCGTCGAGTATGGTTTCCCGCTGTTGGAAAGCAAAGGCGGCAATAGCGGCTGCCGTACTTCTGCCAACACCGCATAATTTTTCCAGTTCGCTGCGGCTTTGCGGAAAGTCACCGCCGAATTCATCCATGATTTGTTTGGCAGCTTTATGTAGGTTGCGCGCGCGGCTGTAGTAGCCCAAACCTGCCCACAAATTCAATACTTCGTCCTGATCGGCTTCGGCAAGGCTGGCAACGGTCGGAAAACGGGCGATAAAACGGGGATAATAATCCGATACGGTCGCTACTTGGGTTTGTTGCAACATGATTTCGGAAAGCCAAACATTATAAGGCTGCCCGACCTGCCAAGGCAGATGGTGGCGGCCGTGTTGTTTTTGCCATGTGATGAGGCGTTCGGCAAAGCTTGATGTGGTCATGAATTGGCGTTCGCTTGGTTGGCAGATGCCGTCTGAAAAGGTTTTCAGACGGCATCGATATTTGAAATAGCGTTGGATAGTGAATCAGGGGCTACATGGTAAACGTTGCGCGGTCGCTGCGTATATTGTTACCTAACTCGGCTTCAATCAGATTTTTAGTTTGAATACAGATTTCATCATCGCTGAATGCCAAGCCTACGCCTTTGGGGCGTTGCGCCGAAGTGCGGGCAGGGTTAATCCAAACCACTTGGGTGCGCAGGAATTTTTTACCGGGATGGTCGGTGAGCTCTAACGCCAGTAAAACTTCATCGCCCAATGAAAAAGAGTCATCAGTGGGCACAAAAAGGCCGCCGTGTTCTAAAAACGGCATATAGCTATTATAAAGTGCAACTTTTTCTTTTAACTGCAAGGCCATCATTTTGCCGGGCAGGTGGTCTTTTGCGTTGTTCATAGATGTTTCCCTTTTTATTTGTTTTGCCAAAATTGAAGATATTCTGTGAGTAAGGCTTCGAGCTGCATTTTAACACTTAGGGTGTGATATCCGTAAGGGCTTAAACGGTTCAGACGGCCTGTAAGGGTAAATAATGATGCAGGTGTGGTTTTCGCACCCGTTTGCGCTAGTTCGGCGGCATGTTCGGGGTAGTAGAGTGGTGGTAGTTGCTGTTGCGCCAAGCCTACATCAAGCAGCCATTTGTGTAGCCAATCGAGGAAAACGGCCAATGGTTGTTTGTGTTTGTCGAATTCCGCGGCGTAATCGAGTATAGCCAATAAGCGTGGGGCAGCCAGCAACGCGAGTAGTTTTTCGCGTAATGCATCTAAATCAGGCTCCGGTTCGAAAAGCGGGGCGCCACCGTGAAAAGCCAATAGTGGTCGGGCATTTTCTATTTGATGCTGTTCCAGATATTCAAGCGCTTGTTGGTGTGAAGGGGGCGGCAATACCATTTGGCGGCAGCGGCTTTTAATGGTCGGCAATAGCTTGTCGCGGGCATGGGTAACCAATAAAAAGATAACGTTTTCAGGCGGCTCTTCCAATGCTTTCAAAATGCCGTTGGCCGCTTGAAGGTTCATGCTTTCGGCCGGATGAACTAATACAATACGACGGCCGCCGCGTACGGAAGTTAAATGGATATTATCGACTACATCGCGAACGGCATCGATTTTAATTTGTAGCAGTTTGCGGCCGACAGCTTCGCCTTCGGGGATTTCCGGTGTTAACTCGTAAAAATCAGGATGGCTGTTTTGCTCAAACAAATGGCATGACGGGCAGGTGCCGCAAGGGTTTCCGTCGGCATCAGGCTGTTCGCACAATAAGGCCTGCGCGGTATATCGTGCGAAAGCTGTTTTGCCGGTATTTTCTTTGCCGGTAAACAGCCAGGCATTAGGCAGGTTTTGCCGGTGAGCGGCAATTTGCTGCCATTGGTTTTGATGCCACGGATAAATCATGGGAACGAAGCCTGCGGAGAAAAATGTTTATTATACCTGCGGCAGATATAAATGTTGTGCTGCCAGTCGGTTTTATAAAATCGAATAGGGGGTTAAATGAATATTTCTATGCTTTTTTGCCGTAAACACATCATCGCCGCCTTACGGCATAAGGCTGATTCTGTTAGAATTATAAACCAATTAATCGAACATTTTCAGACGGCCTGAAGGAATAATTCTTCAAGGCCGTCTGAAGCCTATTGATAAAACACACTGCTAAAAGATATGAATAAACAAAAACCTGAAGTAACGCCGATTGACCGCCCCGAATTGATTCCGCCCGGCGGTGAAAAGAAAGTGCTGCTGCATTCATGCTGCGCCCCCTGTTCGGGCGAAGTGATGGAAGCGATGTTGGCCAGCGGTATTGATTTCACGATTTATTTTTATAATCCGAATATCCATCCGAAAAAAGAATACGAAATCCGCAAAAATGAAAATATCGCTTTTGCAAAAAAACACGGTATTCCTTTTATCGATGCCGATTACGATGTGGACAATTGGTTCGAACGCGCCAAAGGTATGGAAATGGATCCGGAACGCGGTCGCCGCTGTACCATGTGTTTCGATATGCGCTTCGAGCGTACTGCGCTGTATGCCCATGAACACGGTTTCCCCGTGATAACCAGTTCGCTCGGTATTTCACGCTGGAAAAACATGAATCAAATCAATGATTGCGGCGTGCGTGCGGCAGAAAAATACCCCGGTCTGACTTATTGGGAATATAACTGGCGCAAAGGCGGCGGCAGTGCGCGTATGATTGAAATCAGCAAGCGCGAGCATTTCTATCAGCAGGAGTATTGCGGTTGCGCTTATTCGTTACGCGATAGCAACCATCACCGCAAATCACAAGGCCGTCCGCCGATAAAAATCGGAGTGAAATATTATGGCGACGAAGAGACCAAATAATATTTAATGGTAATTTAATTTCTTTAGTTAGCCGATAAACAATAGGCCGTCTGAAATGTTTCAGACGGCCTTTGATTTTTATGTGTCGATTATCAAAGCTTAATCAACAGTTAATACCACTTTCATCGCACCATTTTCAGCTGCATGTTTGAATACATCATACGCTTGCTCCAATTCGTTGAATTTGAAATGGTGGGTCAGCATTTTGGTGTAGTCAACAGAGCTGGTTGAAATGGCTTTCATCAGCATTTCGGTGGTATTGGTATTCACCAAGCCGGTGGTAATGGTCAAGTTTTTAATCCACAGTTTTTCCAGTTTGAAGTCAACGGGTTTACCATGAACACCAACCACAGCCACGTGACCGCCAGGTTTTACAATATCTTGGCACATATCCCAAGTAGCCGGAATACCGACTGCTTCAATAGCGGCATCTACACCATCTTTACCGACAATATCGGTTACCATTTTGGTAACATCGCCGGAAGCGGGGTTGATGGTATGGGTAGCCCCCAATTCTTTAGCCATTTTGAGGCGGTTTTCATCCATATCGCACATAATCAGCGCAGAAGGGCTGTAAAGCTGTGCGGTTAATAGAGCAGACATACCGACGGGGCCAGCACCAGCGATAAATACGGTATCACCAGGTTTTACATCGCCGTATTGAACACCGATTTCATGGGCGGTAGGCAATGCATCGCTGAGCAACAGGGCGATTTCTTCATTTACATTAGATGGAAGCGGAATCAGGCTGTTGTCGGCAAACGGAGTACGAACATATTCGGCCTGAGTGCCGTCGATCATATAGCCTAAAATCCAGCCACCGCCATTGCTACAGTGTGAATAAAGTTGAACTTTACAGTTGTCGCAAGTACAGCATTTGCTCACACATGAGATGATAACTTTATCGCCTTTTTTGATGTTTTTCACACCACTGCCGACTTCTTCGACAATGCCCACACCTTCGTGGCCTAAAATACGTCCGGGTGTGATTTCAGGGTTTTTACCTTTCCAAATACCTAAGTCGGTACCGCAGATGGTTGTTTTTACAATTTTCACAACGGCATCGGTCGGGTCAATAATTTGCGGCTTGGGTTTTTCTTCAAAACGAATGTCGCCTTCACCATAATAAGTCATTGCTTTCATTTCACTGTCCTTTCGGGATAGTTTGGATAATTTATTTATGTTGATTTTATAGAACAAATACTCGTTTAAGTCAATTTTTTAATTATTTCAATATGTTATGGTATAACATTGTTTTAAACTCACTGTTATTTTAAATACAAAAGCATTAAATTGTTTTGATTTGAAACAATATGAACCGTAACACTTGAATTTACCGATTGAATTTTTTCATAAGGATAAATTACGCTTTATTCGAGGGCATAAGAAAAGGAATAAAACAGATGTTTGAGCGATAAAATTTTTACAAAATAAGTTTTTTTATTGCGATATTTTACAAAGTTGGCAGTAGAAGAAATCAATACAGTGTTACGTAAAAAAGACAATAATTAGCTATGGGAAAAGGTGGTTAATTGATTGAGTGCTAAAAGCGAGAAATAGCAGTTTATGCTTGATTTAAAATATATTCATCATATTGATTTTTTGTTGAATTTCCTATAAATCTATTTTGATTTGGAGTGTATAAATATTATCAATATATATTTAAGTTCTCAATAATATTGCAGGCAATTGGGAAATAACTGCTGAGTTTTCAGGGGTAACAATGGATTCTTTTAACGATTATTTTAAAGGTAAAGAGATTACTAATGCGATTAAAATAGGGAAGGTAACAAAATATGAGCAAGCAAAAGACTTGGTAGAAATATTGCCAAGCGGTAGGGCTCCTCAGTCTTTTTGTTACATTAAATAATTTTTTAAATCTGGTTGGAAATTTAAGCAGCGCATAAAAACCTTTTGGACTTGCTTGATTCCAACATAAAAAACCGCCCATATAGGGCGGTTTAAACGCTTTATAGTGTGTTATCGTTGCCGGCTTAATGACGTTTGGGGTCATTCGGGCGCAGTTGTACCGCCAGTTTGTCGAGAATGCCGTTTACAAACTTATGGCCATCGGTGCCACCGAATGTTTTGGTTACTTCGATGGCTTCGTTAATAATCACCGGATAAGGTGTTTCGGGCATGGCGGATAATTCATGGCATGCCATCAATAAAACGGCGCGTTCAATCGGGCTGAGATCATTCTCGTCACGGTCGAGCAGTGGGCGGATAAGCTGGATATATTCTTTTTGATTGGCATGTGCACCGAAAAAGAGTGTGGTAAACAATTCGTCGTCGGCTTTTTTGAAGTCGCTGCTTTCGCGGATGTTTTTAGCAATTTCGGCGACAGGAGCCTGAGTCAGTGCGGATTGGTAAAGTGCCTGTACGGTAAATTCACGTGCGCGGCGGCGGGGTGTTTTCATGGGCGGTTCCTTGCCTTTCTTTTTCAGACGGCCTGATATGGGCAGGCCGTCCGAACCGATTACTCTTGGTCGTCGTCTTCTTCAAATACTTCTAACTGCTCTTCTAATAGCAGGTTAACCAAGTTGGCACATTCTACGGCGACAAGGGCGGCATCGCTGGCTTTTTCTTCAATGCGTACGTGCGCCTGTTCGTCGTTTTCAGTGGTGAGAATAGCGTTGGCAATCGGAATATTGAAGTCTAACCCAACACGGGTGACACCGGCGCCGGATTCGTTGGAAACCAGCTCGAAATGGTAGGTCTCACCGCGGATAACCGCACCGATAGCGATAAGGGCATCATATTGTTGGGAGGATGCCATGTTTTGCAAAATCAATGGCACTTCTAAAGCACCGGGTACGGTTGCGACGGTGATGTCATCGGTATTTACACCCAATGCAATCAGTTTTTCAGTACAAACTTTCAACATGGCACTGCCGATTTCATTGCTGAAACGGGCTTGTACAATACCGATGCGCAGTCCGGCACCATTATGTTCGGGTTGGATAGTATTCATAAGATTGCTTTCATCATTAAGGTTTATTTTATGTGTATTTCAAATACAAAAATGAATAGGGAAAATATGGTTATTATTTGCCCTTTGGTTTTTTATTCTTGCGGCTGCCAATCTTCTACCGGTTCGAATTCGCCTTCTTCATTTAATTCCCAAGCATGGCCGGGTGGCGACTGAAGATAAGGAACAATAGCAGGATTGCGGTCGGCTATGTCTTTGATTGAATACAGCACAAAATTATCAGGATTGGCTGTATATTCATCGGTTTCATCACCTTGAAAAAAACGCCAGCCAGTGTCGTCTTTAAAGTCTGAGGCTTCACGATACATAAAACCAACAGGTGCTCCTTCTTCGGTTACGGTTTTAGCAGCGATAACAAGAAAAGGTGTTTGGGATAAATTAGCAAAAGCGTTCATTTTTCAGACGGCCCATAAAAAATATCGGAAAGCGCAGATTTTACACGATTCGGCCTGTTTACGCATGATGCTTTTGCGGGCGCAGCGAACCGAGATAGATGGCAGATAAAGTTAAAGCGACGCCACACCACTGCCAGCCGTTAATCGGCTTATCAAGCAGGAAATAATCAATCAGCAGGGCGGCAACGGGTTCGCTTAATAATAATAAGCCGGTTACCGATAAGGAAAGCAGGGGGATGGCATAAGCAATCAGCCCCCATGCGAAACATTGCATCACGGCGCCGTAAATCAAAATCAAGGCGGCATCATGAAAGGTAGTAGGGTAAAGTGCTTCGCCATTAAATAGAAGTGCAGGCAACCACAATACCGCCATGCCGCCCAAGCTGACCAATAGCATCATCGGCAATAAAGAAACCGGCTGAATCTGATGGGTTTTGCGGACAAAAATCATCGATAAGGCCAACATCGAGCCGGAAACAATCCCACTGGCAAACCCCCAGCCGGCTTGGGTATTGTGGTTAAACTCGGGGCTGGCAATCAGTACAATCCCGAATATGGCCATCAATAAGCTGAATAATTGCAACTTGGAAGGACGTTCGCCGAAAAAGAAAAAGCCGGCGGCGGTGAGAAAAAATATCTGCAAGCTGTTGAGCAGCGTAGAAATTCCGGGCCCGACGGCATAAATACTTTCATGCCACAAGCCCAAATCAATACCGAGAAACGCGCCGGAAAGGCAGGCGAATGCGAATGCTTTTTTATTGTGTGGTAGTTTTTGCCCGAAAAAACGGCTTAATAACCAAAAAATAACCGCCGCTACGCACAAGCGCCAAAAAGCCATCGCAAACGCTCCGACCGGAACGAATTTTACAATCAGGCTGCCCAATCCGAAGATAACGCAGCCGACAATCAGCATGGGGGCGGCAAGGCGGTTTGGTTCTGGCATAAAGCGCGTAGGAAATAATGATTAGGGGAACCGATTGTAAATCAGGCCGTCTGAAATGAGAAGTTAGTGCCATATATCGGAATGCAGTTGCAACGGATGGCCTGTATAGCCGGTTTCAAAGTATTGCAGGATATTTGCCGGTATATTGGAAGCGAAAGCTATTTAATAACATTCGTTTTATTTTTCCTTACAAAACAAGACCGGAAAAATCATCTTTTTTTCAGACAGCATATACGTCAACAGGCACAAACTTGGTTATAATGATTAATTCTATTTTTTCGTGACTCAGGAACCATATAATGAATAAAACGTTTAAGTTGGGCGCACTGGCTACGGCGGCCGTATTGGCTTTGGCCGGGTGCCAACAAAACAGCGACAACAATCAGGCAGCCGCTGCGGCTTCGGGAGAAAAAACAGCTTCCGCTGCGGCTTCTGCACTCGGTACACCAGTAGAGCAAGCCAGCTATGCTATGGGTATGGATATCGGCCGTTCATTGAAACAAATGAAAGATCAGGGTACCGAAGTTGATTTGAAAGTTTTTAACGAAGCCTTGCAAACTGTACTTGACGGCAAAGAAACCAAGCTGAACGACCAGCAGGCGCAAGAAGTGATGATGAAATTCCTGGCCGAGCAGCAACAAAAAGCCGAAGCTAAAATGGCCGAAGAAGGCAAAGCCAATTTAGAAAAAGGCCAGGCCTTTTTGAAAGAGAATGCTACCAAAGAAGGCGTAAAAACCACGGCTTCAGGCTTGCAATATAAAGTCAACAAAGAAGGCACCGGTGCGAAACCTAAAGCAACCGATACGGTTACCGTTGATTATGAAGGCCGCTTGATTGACGGCACGGTGTTCGACAGCAGCAAACAGCACGGCGAGCCGGTGACTTTTGCGTTAAATCAGGTAATTCAAGGCTGGCAGGAAGGCATTCAGTTGATGAAAGAAGGGGGCGAATACACCTTGTATATCCCCGCCGAACTGGCTTACGGCCCGGCGCAAATGGGCGATAAAATTACGCCGAATTCCACTTTGGTATTCGACGTGAAATTATTGAAAGTCGGTGCAGAGGCCAACGGTCAATAATGACACCCACTGTTAGCAATCAATAAAAAAGATTGCAATCTTTCTTGTCAGAGAAGGCCAATATGCTACCGCATACCGGCCTTCTTCTGTTATGGAAAGCTGAACTTCAAATCCGAATCTGCCAGCTTTTTTATTTTAAACCTAATTGGCTGATTTATTTTATAAATTTTGCCCATCCAGCCAACGCTCGGCATCTAAAGCAGCTTGGCAGCCTGATGCAGCGCTGGTAATCGCTTGGCGGTAGGTATGGTCTTTCACATCGCCGGCGGCCCATACGCCTTCTATATTGGTGGCACCAACATTATCTGCAATACCGCCTTTGGTAATCAGATAACCGGTTTCATCCATATCCAACTGGCCTTTGAAAATATCGGTATTCGGTTTATGACCGATAGAAATAAAGACTCCGTTAACGGCAATTTCTTCCGTTGTGCCATCGTTGTTTTTCAAACGCACACCAACCACACCACTATCATCACCCAAAACCTCATCTAAATTTGCATTCAACTTCAAGATGATTTTGCCTTCTTCTACGCGCTGCATTAATTTATTAATCATAATTTTTTCGGCGCGGAAGGTATCACGGCGGTGAATCAGGGTTACCGTATCAGCGATATGTGCCAAATACAAGGCTTCTTCGACAGCGGTATTACCACCGCCTACTACGGCAACATTTTGTTTCTTATAAAAGAAACCATCACAAGTGGCGCAAGCGGAAACGCCTTTTCCGGCAAATTTTTCTTCGCTCGGCAAGCCTAAATATTTGGCGGAAGCACCAGTGGCAATAATCAGAGCGTCGCAAGTGTATTCGCCCATATCGCCTTTTAATGTAAACGGACGTTTTTGCAGGTCGGCCGTGTGAATCTGATCAAAAATCATTTCCGTACCAAAACGTTCCGCATGTGCTTGAAAACGTGCCATTAATTCGGGGCCTTGTACACCGTCTGCATCGGCAGGCCAGTTATCGACTTCCGTTGTCGTCATTAATTGGCCGCCTTGTGCGATACCGGTGATAATGGTCGGTTTAAGGTTGGCACGGGCGGCATAAACGGCAGCCGTATAACCGGCAGGGCCTGAGCCGAGAATAATCAGTTTTCTATGTTCGCTCATAATGATTTCCTTTATTTATTTGTAATAGAGTAAAGACTGAATAGGTTACAGACAGCCTGTTAATTTAAGATATTGAAACTATACCTGCTCTACATCGTGCTGTGTTGCAATATTGTGATTGATAAAATTTATAGAAGGTAATATTCGGCCAACTTAAAGCTAATAATATGCCGTCTGAAAAGCTTTCAGACGGCATATTCATTGATTAGCGGCGGCGGAAACCACGGCGGGCAGGGCGGCGGTGGTTCGGTTGCGCCCTTTGGGTTGGCCGATAAGCCGGAGTGGCTCGATTTTTATTTGGAACGGTTTTAGTGTTTAAGTTATTGCTGGTACGACGTGGTGGTCGGGCAGACTGATAATAATTGGCCTGAGCACGGCGTACAGCCGGCGTATCGGCACGGGCTTTTTGAAATTTATTGGAAAGGGCATTACCGATAAACGCACCGGCCGCCGCACCAATGAGGCTTTGCAATAGCCAGCTACCGGTTGAGGAATCATAAATATATTGCTGACCGTCATTTCCGGTAACCGGCTCGCCTTGATTACCGTCTGCCCAATATTGTTCCGGAATGGTTTCCTCAACACCGCTGGCGGTTAGCTCATAAACTGTATTGTCTTGTTGTGCATTTTGGCGGGCAAGCTCTTGTTGTAATGCTTCAATCTGCTTTTGCTGCTGTTCGAGTTGGGCTTGTGTGTTGTCTTTACAGGCAGCCAATAGAAAAGAAGTAGAAATCAGTGTTAAAGCAATGGTCTTTTTCATTAGTGTTCCATTTGAATGAATAAAAAATCAAGTAAACAGCGGCTTAATATAAGGTAGTAAATTATTTATTCAAGGCCGTCTGAATATTTACTGGTAAAATAACCTATCATTGATACTGAGACGAATACCGTTAAAATGAAACATAACCCCCCTCAGGAAATCCGCCTGCAAGACAGCCGCGCCACTCTTGCCTTAATATACGACGGACAAATTAAAAAACTGCCTGCCGAATATTTGCGGGTTTATTCACCCAGTGCCGAAGTTCGCGGCCATGCGCCCGGACAGGAAAAATTGCAAACAGGCAAAGCCGATGTAGTCATAATCAATCTCGAACCGGTAGGGCAGTATGCTTTAAAAATCACATTTTCAGACGGCCACGATAGCGGTTTATACGACTGGGATTATCTGTATAAATTAGCGCATGAATACGATACAATGTGGGCTGAATATATACGGAAAATTGAAGCGTCGGGCGCATCGCGCCAACCTTCAGCAAAGTTCTAATTTAAGTTATTTATTAAGAAAGCCTGCACCATGAGCAACAATAAAACCCATTTCGGCTATAAAACTATTGATGAAAGTGAAAAAGCAAAAAAAGTTGCCGAAGTGTTTCATTCCGTAGCCAAGAATTACGACATTATGAACGACGTGATGTCCGGCGGCCTGCATCGGGCATGGAAGCATTTTACGATTAATACCGCACATCTGAAAAAAGGCGATAAAGTGCTAGATATTGCCGGCGGTACCGGCGATTTGTCGCGCGGTTGGGCCAAACGGGTAGGGGATAAAGGGGAAGTATGGCTCACCGATATCAACTCGTCTATGTTGTCGGTCGGCCGTGATCGTTTGCTCAATGAAGGGGTGATTTTACCGGTATCATTGGCCGATGCAGAAAAACTGCCGTTTCCAAGCAATTATTTTAACTTGGTGTCCGTCGCATTCGGCCTGCGCAATATGACGCACAAAGAAGCGGCATTAAAAGAAATGTACCGCGTATTAAAACCGGGCGGCACTTTATTGGTGCTTGAGTTTTCCAAAGTATTCAAGCCATTGGCTCCGGCATACGATTTATATTCGTTCAAACTGCTGCCTTTGATGGGCAAAATGATTGCCAAAGATGCCGACAGCTACCAATATTTGGCCGAATCCATCCGCATGCATCCGGATCAGGAAACACTTAAACAAATGATGTTGGATGCCGGCTTTGACAGCGTGGATTACTATAATTTGACCGCCGGTGTCGTGGCTTTGCACAAAGGCGTAAAATATTAAACCGTTTTGATTTTGGGTAATTGAAACGGAAGAATATAAGAGTAGTCGGGTTGTTTATATAAGATAAACAGCTCGATTATTTTTCTGATATAAAATTTAACATAATATACATTATGCGAATTATTATTTATCCTTCTTGAGCAAAAGTTAATTTCATATTCTAATTAAAAATTGATATCTATTACATATGTAAACGGTACTTGATCATATCCTTTTTGGGCAGGTTCAAATATCGTGTTTTCTATGGTTTTTAATGCTGCCGTATCCAGCCTTTCATATCCACTGGTCTTTGCTAGTTTTACGCGTTCAGGCCTACCGTATCTACTTATGGTTACTTCGACTAATACAGTTCCATGTTCATTGTTGATTTTGGATAGCTCAGGATAAGGAACCTTGATTTCTGATAATGGCTTTGGCGGTATAAATCTATTTTTAAACTTTTCAACTCTTCGATTTTCTTGTGCCATTGATTCACTCATTTGTCTGTTCCATTCAATAAGTGCATTTTGAGCATATTTGGCAGCTTCCTCTATTTCCACACGTTCGCGATATTTACTAAATGCAAGATAAGCTATCGAAATGGCAATAACGAAAAGAAACATTAGCATTACCAATGTTCCTAAGTCTATATCATTACCTTGGCTTTTATATATTTTATCTTCAGGTTTAATTCCATCTCCCCATGCCATTTTTACATTTCCTTTTTTTATTTCATTGTATACATGCTAAGTATTTTGCAAATAATCTTATTTATTAATCACGCATAATAGTGACTCACAATATTATCATTAGTCCTTATTTTTTATCAATGACAATAAGATAAAAATGCTTTATATAATCACTTTTCAAGTTACTCACAAAAGTTGTGGATAAAGATGTGGATAGTCTGTGAAATAGCGCTATTTCCCTAGGAAAGTAAGGCATTTTCTATGATTGCACAAAAAATAAGCTTTGATAAAAAATACTTTAATATCAATTAATTAAATATATTTCAGCTTTGTCAAGCATATTAGTAGTAACGGTAGTTTCCTTGGATACTGTAATGTGGATAAATTAATTTAATGTCTTGACAAAACGCTTTTAAGCTATAATTTATGACCGTTCAAAGATTTAGCACAACCTATCATGCCATCTGAAAAAATATCGCCTCAAACCTGCTGGGTTTTTTGTAATGTTATCGATAATTTCGGTGATATAGGTGTTTCTTGGCGATTGTCAAAAATGCTGGCAAATGAATGCGGCTGGCAAATTCATCTTTGGGTAGATGATGCCGATGCCTTGCGTGCATTGTGCCCTGGTTTCAGCAGCTTACCCTGCTGTTATCAGAATATCCACGTTCATCAATGGCGTGCCGAATCGGCCGATGATGTAGATACCGCCCCTATTCCTGATGTAGTGATTGAAACGTTTGCCTGTGATTTACCTGCGAATGTGTTACAGATTATCACTGAAAACCGCCCTTTATGGCTGAACTGGGAATATCTCAGCGCGGAAAGCAGTAATGAAAAGCTGCATGCCCTACCCTCGCCCCAAGCCAACGGCATTCAAAAATATTTTTGGTTTATGGGCTTTAGCAAACAAAGCGGTGGTTTATTACGTGAACGTGATTATGAAGCCCGCAGCCGCTTTGACAATCAGGCATTTCGCGAACAACTCAAACTGCCATCCAAAACCGTGCCTGAGTGGCTGTTATTTGGTTATCAAAGCCCTATTTGGGCAGCATGGCTGACCATGTGGCAACAATTTGGCGAACCGCTTACCCTACTTCTAGCCGGCAATCAGATTATAGACAGCTTAAAAGCGGCGCAATCCATTCCCGAATCCGCACTAAACCAAGATGGCGATATTTTTCAGACGGCCAATATCACACTGATTAAAATCCCATTTATCCCTCAAGCTGATTTTGACCGTTTACTTCATCTTTCAGACGGCCTGATGATTCGGGGCGAAGACAGTTTTGTGCGCGCTCAATTTGCGGCGAAACCTTTTTTCTGGCATATCTACCCGCAAGATGAAATGGTACATATCGATAAGCTGCATGCTTTTTGGGATAAAGCCTATACCGAATATACTGCTGAAATACAAGCAGCGCACCGCTCTTTATCCGACGAATTAAACGGTGCATTAACATTAACCCCGCAACAACGCTTATCGGCATGGCAAACCTTAATGCAGCATCAGGAAAGCTGGCGGCAGAGTGCAAAAAATTGGCAACAATGCCTGTTTGCGCAACCCTCAGCAGTGGAAAAACTAGCCAAGTTTATCGAATCCCGTTAAAATAACGCGTTTATTTTTACCAAATTACAGAGATTGGAAACAGATAATGAAAACCGCACAAGAACTGCGCGCAGGTAATGTATTTATGGTCGGCAACGACCCGATGGTGGTTCAAAAAACCGAATACATCAAAGGCGGACGCTCTTCAGCCAAGGTCAGCATGAAATTGAAAAACTTGCTCACCGGCGCCGCAACCGAAACCATTTATAAAGCCGATGATAAATTCGACGTGGTGATTTTGGCTCGTAAAAACTGTACTTACAGCTATTTTGCCGATCCTATGTATGTATTCATGGATGAAGAATTCAACCAATACGAAATCGAAGCCGAAAATATCGGTGACGCTTTGAAATTCATCGTTGACGGCATGGAAGACGTTTGCGAAGTAACTTTCTACGAAGGCAACCCGATTTCCGTAGAACTGCCGACGATTATTGTTCGCGAAGTGGAATACACCGAGCCTGCCGTTAAAGGCGATACTTCAGGTAAAGTGATGAAAACCGCACGCTTGATTGGTGGCACTGAAATTCAAGTAATGTCTTATATTGAAAACGGTGATAAAGTCGAAATCGATACCCGTACCGGTGAATTCCGTAAACGTGCCTAATTGTTTATTGATTGAATTGTAATCATAAGAGGCCGTCTGAAAATTCAGACGGCCTCTTTGTACTAAGAATACTCTTTTTTTATGATTATTGCTATTCAAACTCCACCAATCAATATTGAACCGTCCAAGCCACCTGTTCGCCACCGCGCATCGGCACCAAGACCTCACCATCGCCGAAAGGAATGGCAGCTTCTACCGGACAGGGCTGTTTGATTAAGGTAATGCTGCGCGGATTTTCAGGTAAGCCGTAGAAACGGGCACCGTTTTTTGAAGCAAAGGCTTCCAATTTATCCAAAGCGCCCGCTTTATCAAACACTTCGGCATAAAGCTCAATCGCGGTTGCCGCGCTGAACATACCGGCGCAACCACATGCATTTTCTTTCAGCGAACGGGCATGCGGGGCGCTGTCGGTGCCTAAGAAAAACTTATGGGCATTATCGCCGGTAACCGCTTCAACCAATGCCTTACGGTGGCTTTCGCGCTTCAATACAGGCAGGCAATAACGGTGCGGGCGTACTCCGCCGACCAATAAATCATTGCGGTTCAACAGCAAATGCTGCGGGGTAACGCTGGCGGCGACATTGTCGCCCGCTTCCATCACCAAACGGGCAGCATCGGCGGTGGTAATGTGTTCGAACACCACTTTCAAATCAGGCACCTGTTGCAAAACGGGTTTCATCACCCGTTCGATAAACACGGCTTCGCGGTCGAAAATATCCACTTCCGGATCAGTAACTTCGCCGTGTACCAAAAATAAAACGCCCTGCTTGGCCATTTCCTGCAAAACCGGCATCAGTTTAAACAAATCGGTTACACCGGAATCGGAATTGGTGGTCGCCCCGGCCGGATACAGTTTGAAGGCTACGATGCCTGCGGCTTTTGCCTCCCGCACCAATTCGGGCGTGGATTTATCGGTCAGATACAGCGTCATCAGCGGCTCGAATGTGCTGTTCGGCGGCAAGGCATCCATAATGCGTGCTTTATAGGCCATTGCATCGGCCACACTGACCACCGGCGGTTTCAAATTGGGCATAATCACGGCACGCCCCATCTGCCTTGCGGTAAACGGCAATACGGCTTTGAGAGCTTCGCCGTCGCGTAGGTGCAAGTGCATATCGTCGGGTTGGATAATGGTCAGGGTTTGCATAATATTCCTTTATTATGTTTTATTTGTTGTTAAGTTTAAGGCCGTCTGAAAAAGTTTACCCGACCACGGGCTATTCAGGCGGCCTGTTTCATTATTCACTGTTAACGGCAGAGGTATTTGCCGGTGGGCGGATAAGCATAAGCGCCAATTGTGCCGGCAAGTGTTCCGAAGACGACATATTCGCTGCCAGCCGAATATCCCGACCGCTATCGGTTTCATGCCAAATATAGGCGATTCGCGTAAACGGGAACGGCGAAGAAACAAAACTTTTTTCCTCCAAACGCGGCTCTATACCCGGCTGCCCTGCCAATGCGATACGCTCAAACGCTTTTTCCACAACCATACTGTCTGCCTTAGCGGTTTTAACACTGCAAGCATCGGAAGTGGTGCTCAGATAAAAAGTAGCGCCCTGCCGTTCTGTCTGCCAAACCGATTGGGCATCTAATTCCATCATACCCGGCGGCAGGTTTTTTATATCATCCGCCGTCATTTTCCGAAACTGTTGCTGCGCCGCCCATTCGCCAACCGCACCGGCACTGCCGCCGGTTTGCACGCAAGCCTGTTCGAATAGTTTAACAGCTTCCGTTGCATAAGCGGCCGATTGTTCGGGCTTAACTTCTTGGCTACAAGATGCCAAAGACAATACAGCAATTGGCAACAGTAGGGATTTCAACATTTCAGACAGCCTTTTTATTTGTGCCGGACAACCAATTTAAACACCCCGTCGGCCTCGGAAGATTCGAGCAAAACGTGGCCGGTTTGGCGGCAGAAGGCGGCAAAATCATCCGGTGCGCCGTGATCGGTTGCCAGCACGGTTAACAATTCATCGGCATCCATTTGCGCCAATGCTTTTTTAGCACGCAAAATCGGTAAAGGACATTTTAATCCGGTAACGTCTAAGGTTTGTGTATTCATGATTCATTCTCGTATTTTTTTTCAGACAACACACAATATGCCGCCGCAACGCGTGAAAACAAGCCTGCCGCCCGCTTCTATCGGCGAAAAAGCATATTGGCGGTTATTATACAGCAAGCTGCGGTTTAAACAGGGGAAATCGGTGCAAACTGTTAATATACGTAGGGGCGGATTATATATCCGCCCGCTTCAACCTTACTATATCGTATACCCATATAAAAAAACTTGGTCACAACCCGACAAACGGGCGGATATATAATCCGCCCCTACATAAAATCAGGCTGTCTGAATATTATCATTCCGGCGTATATTTCCATTGAATTCACGATTTTTTTAACACCAACCATCCCATATCAGTTTTTATTGCAAACAACCGCCCGCCCCGATTCGTGCAAATGTTACAATGCACGCGGTTTTTCCTTTATGCGACGGCCATGAGCAGCGATATTACTTTTTTTACTTTGTTTTTAATCGGCTTTTTCGGCGGCGGCCATTGTGTCGGCATGTGCGGCGGTTTGAGCAGCGCGTTTGCCCTGCAACTTCCGCCGCATATCAATCGCTTCTGGCTGATTTTATTATTGAATAGCGGCCGTATCAGCAGTTATGTTCTCATTGGTTTTTTAGTAGGCCTATTGGGGCAAATCGGTATTTCATTAGACCAAACCCGTTGGCTGCAAAACGGTTTGTTTGTTGCCGCCAATCTTTTATTACTGCTTATCGGGCTTTATCTGGCCGGTTTGTCGGCATGGGCGGTAAAAGTAGAAACCATCGGCCGGCCGATATGGAAAAAGCTCAACCCTTTATTAAACAAATTGCTGCCGATACGCAGCATTCCCGCCTGTTTCGGCGTCGGCATGTTGTGGGGCTGGCTGCCGTGCGGTTTGGTATACAGCGCTTCGCTTTATGCCTTGGGCAGCGGCAGCGCATGGCGCGGCAGTTTGTATATGCTGGCGTTTGCCTTAGGCACCCTGCCCAATCTGTTGGCCATGGGCTTTTTTGCCGCACAATTAAAAAGCCTGCTGCAACGCAGGCCGGTCAGGTTAGCCGCCGGCCTGATGGTTGCCGCGTGGGCGTTATGGCAGCTGTTCCGTTTTTTTCAGACGGCCCATTAGCCACGAACGCGCCGCTGTGCCGACAAAAATATCCGTTTTGTTTATAATATCCCCTTTTTACTGCATATTACCGCGGGCAAGAAAATCCTATGAAAACTGTTGAAAAAAACGTCTTAGTGCTACACAGCGCCGAACAAATGTTCGAATTGGTCGATAAAGTGGAAGACTATCCGCAATTTCTGCCGTGGTACAGCAAAACCGAAGTGATTGAGCGCAACGGCAACGAACTGAAAGCACGTTTGTTTATGGACTATATGCGGGTGCAGCAATCGTTTGCCACCCACAATCACAATATTCCCGGCCGCGAAATCCGTATGGAGCTGCTCGACGGCCCGTTCAAAACCCTGCAAGGTACATGGAAGTTTATCCCCTTGGGCGACGACGCCTGCAAAATCGAATTCAAACTGCAATATGATTTTTCCAGCGGCCTGCTGGCAACTTTGATTTCACCGGTATTCGGGCATCTTTCCAGCACGCTGGTCGATGCGTTTGTTAAGGAAGCCGACCGCCGTTATGGTTAATATCGAAATCGCCTACGGCACGGCGGACAAGCAATTATTGCAACAAATGCAGGTTGAAGAAGGCACCACCGCCCGCGAAGCCGTTATCCGCAGCCGCATTGCCGAAGAATTTCCCGATGCCGATGTTCATCATGCGCCTTTAGGGATATTCGGCAAACAAGTGAAAGACGATACCGTTTTGCGCGATAAAGACCGTATCGAAGTTTACCGCCCGCTACTTATCGACCCCAAAGAAGCCCGCCGCCGCCGGGTGCAGGAAAAGCAAAACAAAGGCCGTCTGAAATAATCCATATCCAACCGGCAAACACTGCCTGATATTCAGACGGCCTCCATACCCTATATTGAAAGCACAATAAAACTATGGCCATTAAATTAATCGTCGGCCTCGGTAATCCCGGGCCGGAATATAAAGATACGCGCCACAATGCCGGCTTTTGGTTTATCGACGAACTGGCATGGGCGTGGAAAGCCACGCTCAAAGAAGAGAAAAAGTTTTTCGGGGAAGCGGCACGGGTGTCCCGCCCCGAAGGCGATGTTTGGCTGCTCAAGCCCAATACCTTTATGAACCGCTCCGGCCAGTCGGTTGCCGCGTTGGCATTGTTTTATAAAATCAAACCCGAAGAAATCCTAGTGGTTCATGATGAATTGGATATCCCTTGCGGCCGTATCCGCTTCAAACTCGGCGGCGGCAACGGCGGCCACAACGGTTTGAAAGACATCCAAGCCCGACTCGGCACCCCCGACTTCTACCGCCTGCGCTTGGGCATCGACCACCCCGGCGACCGTAATCTGGTGGTGGGCTATGTATTAAACAAACCCAGCATGGAAGACAGGCAAGCCATTGATGATGCCATCGCCAAATCCTTACAAGGTCTGCCTCTTATTATGGAAGGCAATCGCGAAGAAGCCGCCCGTTTTTTACACAGCAAATAAATTATCGATATCGTAGCCGTCTGAATCTTTCAGACGGCCTTTAATGATCATTGCAAGCTGCAAACAAAAAATAAAGTAGAAAATCCGTTTAAAACCGCCCGAAACCTTTTCATCAGCGGCCAACCATATTAAGATAATAGGCCTTTACAGAATCCCATTCCCTATCCATAAACTATCGTTAAGGAACACAGCATGAAAGTTTTACTGCTCGGCGCACCGGGTGCAGGCAAAGGCACACAGGCTCAATTTATTACAGCGGCTTTCGGCATTCCCCAAATCTCTACCGGCGATATGCTGCGCGCAGCCATCAAAGCCGGCACTCCTTTGGGTTTGGAAGCCAAAAAAATCATTGATGAAGGCGGCTTGGTACGCGACGACATCATTATCGGCATGGTCAAAGAGCGCATCGCCCAAGACGATTGCCGCAACGGTTTCCTGTTTGACGGTTTCCCGCGCACACTGGCGCAAGCCGAAGCCATGGTTGAAGCCGGCGTGAATTTGGATGCCGTAGTTGAAATCGATGTACCCGATGAAGTGATTGTCGACCGCATGAGCGGCCGCCGCGTCCACCTTGCTTCCGGCAGAACCTATCACATCACCTACAATCCGCCCAAAACGGAAGGTAAAGACGACCAAACCGGCGAAAATTTGGTACAACGAGACGACGACAAAGAAGAAACCGTCAAAAAACGCTTGCAGGTTTATCACGACCAAACCGCCGTATTGATCGGTTTTTACAGCAAACTCACCGGCGAAAATGCCCCGAAATACATTAAAGTAGACGGTACGCAAGCCGTAGATACCGTGAAAAACGAAGTATTGGCCGCTTTAGGCAAATAAACCGTTAAACACCTGAAATAAGGTACAATATAGGCCGTCTGAACTTTTTTCAGACGGCCTATAATATTATGATAACAACCAGTCTTAATCTTTTTCGGCATTTGAGTGCCAAGTATCGAAGAAGATTCGGGCTTAACCATGCCAGAAAATTTTCATGAAACCCAACCCGCAGAAACAACAAGCCTTCCGACACATCCAAAAAGCAATCGGCTACACCTTTAGCGATTCCACCCTACTCGAACGTGCCCTCACCCACCGCAGCTATTCCGCCTACAATAACGAACGCTTGGAATTTATCGGCGATTCCATTCTCAACTATACCATCGCCCGAATGCTGTTCGACCACTACCCCAAGCTGCCCGAAGGCCGCTTATCACGGATGCGCGCCAATTTGGTCAACCAAAACACACTGGCCGATATTGCCACCAAACTGGATTTGGGCAATGCGCTTTTTCTCGGCCAAGGCGAATTAAAAAGCGGCGGATTCCGTCGTCCCTCCATTCTTGCCGACGCAATGGAAGCCATTTTTGCCGCCATTAGTTTCGATGCCGATTTTGCCGCCGCCGAAAAAACCATTCGAAAACTGTTTGCCGACCGGGTTGCCTCGGCCGACACCACCGAATTAAACAAAGATGCCAAAACCCTATTGCAAGAAACGCTACAAGCACACCGCTTGGCCTTGCCGAAATACCGCATCGAAGAGCAACGCGGCGAAGGCAGCGAAGCCGAATTCTTAATGGCCTGCGATTTGGGCGAGCTCGGCCACATTACCCATGCCAAAGCCAACAGCCGCCGCGCCGCCGAACAAGCCGCGGCCAAAGAAGCCTTAACATGGTTGCAGGCCAAACTGGCTGCCGACAAGCCAAAAAACTAACCATCCTTTTTCAGACGGCCGTCTGAATCTATCCGACAGAATGCACAATATGAATATCGAAAACTTCTTAGATTCCACCGACTCACCCAACGGCTACCGTTGCGGTTTTGCCGCTATTGTCGGCCGGCCGAATGTGGGCAAATCCACGCTGATGAACCATCTTATCGGTCAAAAAATCAGCATCACCAGTAAAAAAGCGCAGACCACCCGCCACAAGGTTACCGGTATTTATACCGACGACACCGCGCAATTCGTTTTTGTCGACACGCCCGGCTTCCAAACCGACCACCGTAACGCCCTCAACGACCGCTTAAACCTCAATGTAACCGAAGCAATGAGCGGCGTGGATGTAGTGATCTTCGTGGTCGAAGCACTAAGGTTTACCGAAGCCGACCGTACCGTTATGAAACAACTGCCCAAGCATATCCCCGTATTACTGGTGGTCAACAAAATCGATAAAGAAAAAGCCAAAGATAAATTGATGTTAAGCAATTTTATCGAATCGGTACGCAGCGAATTTGATTTTGCCGGCGAAGAAGTCGTCAGCGCCAAGCATGGCTTGCGGATTGCCAACCTGCTGGAAAAATTAAAACCGTTCCTACCCGAAAGCGTGCCGATGTATCCCGACGATATGATTACGGATAAATCCGGTCGTTTTTTGGCAATGGAAATCGTGCGCGAAAAACTTTTCCGTTATTTGGGTGAAGAATTGCCTTATGCCATGAATGTGGAAGTGGAACAATTCCAAGAGGAAGACGGGCTATACCGCATTTATATCGCCGTGCTGGTCGATAAAGAAAATCAGAAACCGATTGTCATCGGCAAAGGTGGTGAGAAGTTGAAAAAAATCTCAACCGAAGCACGCTTGGATATGGAAAAACTATTTGATTGCAAAGTATTTCTAAAAGTGTGGGTGAAAGTGAAATCCGGCTGGGCAGACGATATCCGCTTCTTGAGAGAGTTGGGTTTATAAAACCTATTGATAAAAGGCCGTCTGAAAACCTAATATTGGGTTTTCAGGCGGCCTTTTTATATAATGGATTATAACCAACCATCAGGCGATACCGGTTTATTGTCATACAGTTTAATAAAGCCGGCTACCACACGGTAGATAAACCAAATACCGACCATAAAGAAAATAAGGATCCCTATAAAAATAATAAATGTGATGTAACTGATAATAAAACCAATCAAACTCCACCAAAAAGTTTTAATCAAATATTGCATATGGTCATAATAAAGCGTGCCCTGCATCTCATCACGTTTTATATAAGCCATAATAACACCGGCAATAACAGTAACACCCGCCAACATGGAAGCGGCATATAAAGCATAGACAATAATTGCTTGCGTGCGCAGTTTATCCGTGGCCGGTTGGTTATTATCAATAACTTCATTGCTCATAAATATTCCTTTTGCTTGGTTATGGCCAACACTTCGGATAGACCACCAACCAGGCCTTCGAAGTTAATATAGCAATGTAAATCAATTAATTGCATGATAAAAGAACCTGAATGTGGTAGGAAAGATTTTACCATAAGGATGTCTTTTTCAGACAGGCTTTTTAAGAGGCAGCTTGATATGCGGCTTGGCATGTTTGGTTTCTTTAGGTGCCGGTTTTAGGCCGAGCTCGATTTGCTGCTGTTCGCTTAATAAATTACTCCAGTCACCTTTTTTATACCAGTCGGCTCCGTCCAGCTCAATCGGGTGTTGGATTCTTTCGCTGCCGTTACCGCATTGTAAATCGGTATCTTTGCAATATTTGTCGCAACCCCAGCAGATGCGCTCGGGATTTTTTGGGTGGATAGGAAATTTTTTGGCCATAATATTTGTCCTATATATTCAGTCATGGCCTATGCCTGTTTGAAAAATACACAAAGCAGGAACGTTTGCCCGCTTTGTGTATTTTTTGTTTTGTTTATAAGGTATAGGTCGGGCGTTCGCTACGCATAATGCTGCCTAATTTTTTTCTATATTGTTACGTATGGTGGCTGATTTTATCGGAATCGAAAGTCAAGCCGATATTCAGAATATTTAAATATCCGTTGCCACAAAGGCCGTCTGAAACTTTTCAGACGGCTTTTTTATAACGAATTATAACCAACCATCGGCTGATACCGGTTTATTGTCATACAGTTTAATAAAGCCGGCTACCACACGGTAGATAAACCAAATAGCGGATATTATTAAAATAATGCTGCCTACTACAATAAATAATGTGATGGAACCAACAATAAAACCAATCAAGCTCCACCAAAAAGTTTTAATCAAATATTGCATGTGATCATAATAGAGCGTGCCCTGCATTTCATCACGTTTTATATAAGCCATAATAACACCGGCAATAACAGTAACACCCGCCAACATGGAAGCGGCATATAAAGCATAGACAATAATTGCCTGCGTGCGCAGTTTATCCGTGGCCGGTTGGTTATTATCAATAATTTCATTACTCATAAATATTCCTTTTTATTGAAGTTTATAATTATTTAAGAGAGCTTGCTAATTTCAAAGCTATTGTAAGTTATGTATATAATATTATAAATAATAAATATTTATTATGTTATATTTTATTTAAGTAAAAATTAACTAGCTTGATAAAGAAAAGGCTGTCTGAAACATTCAGACAGCCTTTTCTTATATAACAAAATAACAGAAATTATAACCAACCGTCAGCTGATACCGGTTTGTTATTATTCAGTTTAATAAAGCCGGCTACCACACGGTAGATAAACCAAATACCGGATACTACTAAAATAATGCTGCCTACTACAATAAATAGTGTGATGTAACCGATAATACAACCAATCAAGCTCCACCAAAAGGTTTTAATCAAATATTGCATGTGATCATAATAGAGCGTGCCCTGCATTTCATCACGTTTCATATAAGCCATAATAACGCCTGCGATAACAGTAACACCCAACAACACAGAAGCGGCATATAAAGCATAGACAATAATTGCCTGAGTACGTAATTTATCTTTATCCGCCGCCGGTTGGTTATTATCAATAATTTCATTACTCATAAATATTCCTTTTTAATATTAGAGGGTTAACAATTTACACGGTTTCTGCTGCACATACATCATAAAAAAATAATATTTTTAAAACTATCAATGTTACTGTCAAAAAACTGATATTTTATCAATTTTGATCCAGCACATTTTAATATATCTTTAAACCCTCATTATTTGAGATAAAGTTGGTTACATATTGATATTATTTCTGTATTTACATAGTACAGAAATGCCTGCTTAGACACCTATAAATCAATAAGGTTCAAAAAATATGCAAATTTCTTTATTTAAGACCATTTGAATTTTTATAAGGCATCTTTTTTATTTATTATGGTGATATGTATCTATGTCTAAAAATAATAAATTATTTTGATGTTTATGACATTAGCAAATATTTTACTATATTAAAATTAATACTCAATAAAAAATGCTTAAGTAATTGATATTATTTAATATATACAAATATATAATATTATTATAAATAATTAACTAATATATTATTTCATAATAAATATTACCTTAAATATCCGTTGCCACTTCAACATCTTGCGGCTTTAATACTCGCAAATCTTGCGGATGGATAGACACTAAAAAACCGCGCTTGCCACCGTTAATATAAATCTTATCCAAATCCCAAATCGTTTTCTCAACATACACCGGTAAAGCCGTTTTGGTACCGAAAGGGCTGGTGCCGCCAACCAAAAAGCCGGTCCATTTATTGGCCTGCTTCGGTTCGGCCGGCTCAATATGTTTCATACTCAACGTTCTTGCCAAGTTGCGGGTCGAAATATGTTTATCGCCGTGCATTAATACAATCATGCCCTTTTTTTGTTCGTTTTGCAGCACAATGGTTTTAATCACCTGATGTTCCGGCACGCCTAAGCAAGAAGCGGAATGTGCCGTGCCGCCGTGTTCGACATAAGGATAAAGATGGGGTTGGAATGGGATGTGATGTTGGCGTAAAAAGCGGATAGCCGCGGTGATAGGATAATCGGATTTACTCATAAGGCCGTCTGAACATTTCTATCAAAATAAAATTATCAAAACCGATTGGCATCATGATTCGGTTTTTTCGCCGATATGCTAACATAAACGCCCTATCCCAAAAACAATAAAGGAAATCACAATGAGCATCAAATATTTAGGACAAATGCCGCGTTTATCGGAAGCGGTTATAGCCAATGGTTTCATATTCCTTTCCGGCATGGTGCCCGAACGTACCGATGTCGGTATCGCCGAACAAACCCGCGACGTATTGGCACAAATCGATCATTGGCTGGCCGAGTGCGGTTCCGATAAAAAACACATTTTGGAAGCCACGATATTTCTAAGCAATATGGCATACTATACGGCTATGAACGAGGTGTGGGACAAATGGGTCGCCCCCGGACATTCGCCTGCCCGTGCCTGCGTGGAAGCCAAATTGGCAGATCCGGATATTGCGGTAGAAATTAAAGTTTCCGCCGTGCAGATTCAAAAAACGTAATTTATATATATCAGGCCGTCTGAAAATATTTCAGACGGCCTGATATTGAAACAAATACTAAGCATTAAGATTTTTTATTTATACAAATCAAATTTATAAATTAAAAATATTGAAATAGTTTAATTAAACTGATTTTAACTACGAAAAATCTTAGTTATAATTAACTTTATCGTAAAACCGTTTCAGACGGCCGCTTATTTTTTAAGGATAACCGCATGTTGTTGGCGCTTTCATTACGCGATTTCGTGATTGTAGAAAAGCTCAATCTGAATTTTCAAAACGGCTTTACCGTGCTAACCGGCGAAACCGGCGCGGGCAAGTCGATTACGCTGGACGCCATCGGCCTACTGCTTGGCGATAAAGCCGATTACAGCCAAATCAGAAGCGGTGCATCCGAAGCCGGTCTTTCCGCTTTATTCGACATCAGCGCCCTACCCGAATTGCAGCAGGAATTATACGAGCAAGGCTTATCTGAAGAAGATGCTTCCGAGCTTAGTATCCGCCGTATTATCGATATCAAAGGCAAAAGCCGCAGTTTTATCAACAACCATGCCGCCACCCTTGCCCAATTAAAAAGCATCGGCAGCCGCCTGATTGATATTCACGGGCAAAACGCCCACCAATCCCTCAACCAAGAAGCCGAGCAGCGCCGCCTACTCGATGCCTTTGCCGGCAGCCTGTCGCAAGCCGAGCAAGTTAGGCAATACTATCAGGCTTGGCACCATGCCCGCCAAGCGTTGGCCGACGCCCAAAATCAGGCGGAAAACACCGCTATCGAACGCGAACGGCTGGAATGGCAGTTTAACGAATTAAGCCGCATCAATCCGCAGCAAGGCGAATGGGAAACCTTGAACCAAAGCCACAGCACGCTTTCCCATGCCGCCGATCTGCTTCAGGCGGCCGAGCAAACAGGCGAATATATCGACGGCGACAACGGCATGCAGCGGCAGCTTTATCAATGCCAGAAACTATTGGAAAGCCTACAAAATATCGAACCGCGTTTTGCCGAAAGCCTGAATATGTTGGCCAGCATAGAAGCCGAGCTCAGTGAAATCAGCGCCAATATGCGCGACGTAGCCGGGCGGGTTGAAATCAACCCCAATGAGTTGGCCGAGCAGGAACGGCGGATGGGCGAACTCATGGCCACCGCACGGAAATACCGCATCGAGCCGCAAGATTTGCCTATCAAACTTATCGAGTTGGATACCGCTTTACAAGCCTTGGAAGCCGCCACCGATTTGGAAGCTTTGGCGGAAGAAGTGGCGCGCACCGAAAAAGAATACAGACAAGCCGCCGAAGTGTTGTCGGACATGCGCCGCGAAGCGGCCGGCCGGCTGGAACGGGAAACCACCGAACACATGCAGCATTTATCGATGAAAGGCGCGGCATTTCATGTAGCATTGATGCCGTCCGAACCGGCTGCCAACGGCTTGGAACATATTCAATATCAAATTGCCGTCAATGCCGGCAGCCCGCTGCGGCCTTTAAATAAAGTGGCTTCGGGCGGCGAATTGGCGCGTATCAGCCTTTCCTTGCAAGTGGTCACCAGTCAATACACTCAAGTCCCCACCCTGATTTTTGACGAAGTCGATACCGGTATCGGCGGCGGGGTGGCCGAAACCGTCGGCCGTGCCTTACGCGCTTTGGGCAAAGAACATCAGGTATTGGCCATCACCCACCTACCCCAAGTCGCCGCTTGCGGTGAAAACCACTGGCAGGTGTATAAATACAGCCAAAACGATCAAACCTTTAGCGAAATCAATGTATTGGACGAAACAGGCAGAGTGGGTGAAATTGCCCGTATGCTCGGTGGCGAAACCATTACCGAAACCACTCGCGAACACGCCGCCGAACTATTGGCAATGGCCGAACGTTCGGCCTAGATTAGCGAATCAAACAACTGAAAAGCGTACTATAGCTTGGTTTGCCCCATTACCTGCCCTATCATTTCACGCAATGCACTGCGACGCTTTTCATCTAAGGAACAGGCCGTCTGAAAAGCCGTTTTGCTGCCCCAGAAAACAAATTGCTCGCGGGCGCGGGTTATCGCGGTATAGAGTAAAGCCTTGTTTAAGCCATGTGTCGGTTCGTTTTCTTCTTCGGTCGGCGGCAACAGCCATACTTCACGGTATTCCGAACCTTGGCTTTTGTGTACGGTAATCGCAAAAGCGGTTTCATGTTCGGGCAGGCGGCTGAGTGCGATTTTCCGATAGCCTTCCGGCGATGGGAAATATGCCGCCAGCGCGGTTTCTTCCGCTTTATCCGTATCCGGCATAATCAGGCCGATATCGCCGTTAAACACATCCAAGGTATAGTCATTGCGCGACACCATAACCACCTGCCCGGCAAACCACGGCATATCGGCGCGGGCGCGTCCGTGTCGTTGTAAGCAATAGCGGTAGGCTTCGTTAAAGGCTTCCGCATCATACCGGCGCGCGGCCAACACCATAATATCGGTTTGGTGCTCGAATGCCGCCGCAATATCGCCCGCATCTACCGCCCGCCAGTAGTCTGCCTGCCTGCCATAAAACCTTTCCGCCTGCTGCTTTAAGCTGCCTGCATTCAAATGCAGTTCGTTTGGAAAATGATCAAATTGTGCCCAAGCTTCGCCTGACTCGCCCTTAATAACCGCACGCGCCAAAGCGCCGATACCGCTGTCGTCACCGAAACGATGGCTGACTTGCAAACGGGCGATATTTTGAGCCAACGGCGGCGGTTGGTCGGCGGTAGCCAATCCGTGTTGCGGCAATAAAGCAGCCAGTTTTGCCGCCGTATCGTTATCTAAAACCGTTGTTTGCGCCAACTGCGCCAAAACCGCACCGGCACCGACCGAAGGCAGTTGGTTTTCATCACCCAACAAAACCAAGCGGCAGCCTGTGGGAATGGCGCGCAATAATTGTAATAACAACGAAATATCCAACATAGAGGCTTCGTCCACCACCAAAATATCCAACGGCAGCGGATATTCGGCATGAAACGAGGGCATCATTTCCGGCGGACGCAATTTCAGCAAACGGTGAACGGTCTGCCCGTCGAGCTGCAATAAATGGTTGCGTATGGGTTCCGGTAAGGTAAAGGTGCCGACGGCGCGATGAAGTGCACGCGCCATATGGGCGGCAGCTTTCCCTGTGGGCGCGGCCAAAGCAATACGGGGCAAGGCTTGGCGGCCGCTGCACAATAAGCCGAGCAATTTGGCTACGGTTGTGGTTTTGCCCGTACCCGGCCCGCCGCTAATCAGCATAAACGGTTCCAATAATGCCAATGCCGCCGCATCCCGCTGCCCTTCGCTGCCTTTGCCGGCAAACCAAGTTTGCAAATATTCGGCTGCCGCCTGCCCGTCTATTCCACTTACAGGCGCACCGGTCAAGCGTACGATTTCAGTAGCGACATCATGCTCCAATTGCCAAATACGGCCGAGAAAAAGTTTTTTGCCCATCAGGATAAGCGGCGTATTGCCTTTATCGCTGACAATGGTTTCCAGTTTGCGCAGGGTGTCGGCTTCGTCGTCATCCAGCCATAAAAAAGCATGCCCTTCCTGCAAGGCGGCAAACAGGCGGTAAACATAAGCCGCAACAGCTTCCGCCTCTTGCGGTGCATGGCGTTGTAATACCTCAACCGCGGCTTCGGCGGCGGCCTGATTTAAATCTGCAACGGGAGCTGGCTGCATGGTTCCGATTCCTGACTGTGAAAAATAATCATGTGGGTAAATAATCGATAAGTACCGATTATAAGGCTTTATTTGTCGGTATAACATCAATCAGGCCGTCTGAAAGCATTGGATAAACAAAACAGGATGATATTTTCAGACGGCCTTAGATTGTTTTGTTTAAGCCTTTATGCCAAAATCCCTGAATATACGTTTACAGACCCCTTACCTCCAGATAGGAATCCGATATGTTTCAGCATGTAGCATACTATCCCGGCGACCCGATTATGGGTTTGGTTGAAGCTTTCAATCAAGACCAACGCCCGACTAAAGTGAATCTCAGCATCGGCATTTATTTTGATGAAAACGGCAAATTGCCGGTATTGGATTCGGTACGCAGTGTTGAAGTGAAACGGGCACAATCCCCTCATCCCCGCGCTTATCTGCCGATGGAGGGTTTGGAAAGCTACCGCAAAGCCGTTCAAACATTGTTATTCGGTGAAAATCATCCAGCCCTTCAAGAAAAACGTGTGGCCACCATTCAAACTATTGGTGGTTCGGGTGCATTAAAAGTCGGTGCCGACTTTCTACACAGTTGGTTTCCGAAATCTGAAGTTTATGTCAGCGATCCGACTTGGGATAACCATAAAGGCATTTTCGGAGGTGCAGGCTTTAAAGTAAGCACGTATCCGTATTACGACCCGGCTACAAATGGTGTCAAATTTGAAGAAATGTTGGCATTTTTTATGCATTTGCCGGAAAACAGCGTTGTACTGCTCCACCCCTGCTGCCACAACCCTACCGGTGTGGATTTAACCCATGCCCAATGGGATGCACTGCTGGAAATCGTGCAAACCCGCAAACTGATTCCGTTTATGGATATTGCCTATCAAGGTTTTGGCGAAGACTTCGATAATGATGCCTATGCCGTCCGTAAAGCCGTGGATATGGGCTTAACTTTGTTTGTGAGCAATTCTTTTTCTAAAAATATGTCACTTTATGGCGAACGTATCGGCGGCTTGTCAGTGGTGTGCCCGAATGCAGAAGAAGCCGAATTGGTGTTTGGCCAATTGAAATTTACTGTACGCCGTATTTATTCCAGCCCGCCGGCACACGGTGCTTTTGTGGCTGCCGAAGTGTTAAATACGCCTGAATTATTCGAACAATGGCAACAAGAAGTTTATGCTATGCGCGACCGTATCCGCACTATGCGCCGAAAACTGTATGAAATTTTGACGGAAAAAGTGCCGGGCAAAAATTTCGAATATTTTATCAGTCAAAAAGGTATGTTCTGCTATACAGGGTTGACGGTTGAACAGGTGCAGCGCTTGCAACAAGAATTTGCTGTTTATTTGTTGGAGTCGGGCAGAATGTGTGTGGCCGGCTTAAACGAATCAAATATTACTTATGTGGCGGATGCTTTTGCAGCAGTGATGAAATCATAAGTATCAGTCAAAACTTTGCTTGACCAAAACGGGTGGGGTATTTATCCGCCCGTTTTTATTTTTGAGATGTAACAATAACCGTTTTCTCTACAGGACTGCCAAAAAATAAGGCTTTCTGTTAAGATATTTTCAAATATTTCCGAATTTTAAATCATTATTTATGGCCTCTTTCCATACCGTTTCCCTTAAGCGGCGTTTTGCCGCACTTTTATATGAATTTTTATTGATTGGTGCCGTCAGCATGGTTGCCGCATTATTAGCCGGTATTATTGCCATGTTGTTAAACCCCGTTTCTTTAGTGCTTTCTAGCTTTGTTGCCACTGTAATTCTGATTGCAACCTGGTGGTTTTATTGCAAAGCCAACTGGTACAAACAGGGGCAGAGCTTGCCGATGCGGGTATGGAAAATCGGTTTGGTGAATACCGCAGGCCACCGCCCTGCCCTTAACCAATTGCGCCTGCGTTTTGTTTGGGGCTGTATTTTTATCGTATTTGTGCCCATGCTGGCTTATGCTGCTTTACGGCATCTGAGCGGCATTCCACCCAAGCCGGCATTTGGCGCCGCATTGATTTGGTGGATTTTGCCGTGGGGATTTGCGCTATTGAATCCTGATCGTCAGTTTTTATATGACTATCTGGCCGGAACGCGTTTGATTGATTTAAGGTCAGATAATTTGAAATAACTGAATAACAACAAATAAAGCGGTTATGAAAACAATATAGGCAAAAGAAAATTTATCCATTTAAATAAAAATTTAAATACTATTCAGACGGCCTTTTCTAACGGTATGCACTTGTAAGGAAGAATTATGAACATCCGTTTCCCATCTTTTCCAGTTGCATTGCTTGTTTCACTCATCACTGCGGCCTGTCAAAGCCATACCATTCCGCTTGACAGCAAGGTCGACCTCCCCACCGCTTTTAATCAAGCCCAAGCCGCACAAGGCAGCGAAGATATCCGCCATTGGTGGCAATATTGGCACGACCCGGTTTTGAATAAGCTAATCGAACAGGGCTTGCAAAAAAACTTTGATATTCAAACCGCCCGCAGTCGCTTGAATGAAGCCCGTGCCAATGCCCGCCTTGCCGGTGCCGATAAGGGGCCTACTGCCATTTTAAGCACTGATGCGAGACATTTGGAAGGCCGAATTGGTAATCCCTTAAATGACACTGTACGCAATAACTTACGCGCATTTCCACAAGCGGCTCCACTCACTGCCGATCATTTTAGACTTGATGGTAACAGTTTAAGCGGTGGTTGGTCTGTTTCATGGGAACCGGATATTTTCGGACGCAAAAGCAGTGATGCCGATGCTGCTCTTGCCGCGGCGATGGGGGCGCAGGAGCAGGTTTACGGTGCACAATTATTGGTTGCCGGCGATATTGCCGACAATTATTTCAAAGCCCGTGCCGCCGAACAACAAATGCGTACGGCCAAACGCAGCACCGACACCTTGGCGCGGTTAGTGCGTTATGTGAAAGGCCGTTTTCAGGCCGGTCATCTGACAGCTTATGAAGTCGGCGAAGCCGAAAGCCGTTTAAGCGCATTGCAAGCCAAATACAGTACCTTGCAGGCACAACGCGATGTCTATGTCCGCAATATTGCCGTATTAACCGGGCAGGCGCCGCAAACATTCCGTCTGCCCGACAGCTCTGCCGATATTCTGGCAAGCGTACCCGCAGCACCAGCCGGTCAAACCCCGCAAGGGCTACTGGAGCGCCGCCCCGATATCCGTGCACGGGCGGCACAAGTGAATGCCTATGCTGCTAAGTTGGCCAGTGCCAAAGCCGATCTACTACCTCGGTTTTCAATTGATTTTTTAGGGCAAGGCTCCATCAGTGTCGATAGCGACAGCGGGGTCAGGGGCTGGGGCAGTCTGCTGAAAGCCGGCATCAGTGTCCCCATTTTTACCAACGGCCGCATTCGTGCCAATATTGCCGCCGCAGACGCACGGCTTCAGACGGCCTTATTGGAATACGATCAAAATATCCTTAAAGCTTTGGGAGAAGTCGACAGCAGTTATCAAACCTATTATGCTTTGAACCGCCAAAGCACCCTACTCACAACTGCGCACCAACAAGCAGCCAAACAGGCTGACGATGCAGAAAAATTATTTAAATACGGTAATCAAACGCTCGATAAAACCTTAACGGCGCGTTTGGAGGAACAACAACGGCAGGAAGATTTAATACAATCGCAACTTGCTCGCGCCCAAATATTGGTTTCACTTTATAAGGCATTGGGCGGCGGTTGGACAGTCGAATAAACCAATGCGGAAAAACCATAAAAAAAATGATAACTTCCCAATCAGAAAGTTATCATTTTTTAATATTACCGAAGGCCGTCTGAAACGGTTTATAGCAACAATAAATTAATTTTATCAAAGCCTTAAATGAATCAGAAAATAAACCGCCCTGTATAAACTACGGTTTTATTTTCGAGGTTGGAACTCCGGCTCGGATTGTTCTATAAAGTTTTGTTGCGGCTGCTCCACCACTTCGGCTTCGGCATTAATCAGACGACAAGCATCGGCATCGCCACCTTTACAGGCCGACTCAAATAATGCTTGGGCTTTTTCAATATTTTTCACAACACCACGACCTACAAGATACATATTGCCTAAATTATATTGGGCAATAGTATTACCCTGATCGGCAGCTTGTGTATACCACAATGCCGCTTTTTCCGGATCGGCGGCGACTCCTTCGCCTGCATCATACATAAAGCCAATTTCCGCCTGCGCTTCAACCAAACCTTGGCGTGCTGCCTTTTCATACCATTGCGCCGCCATCGGCATATTTTTTTCAACGCCTGCGCCTTGTGCATACATATAGGCCAGATTTTTCTGAGCCGTACTTTCACCGTTCTCAGCGGCCTTCTGGAACCATGATAAAGCCTGCTGATAATCCTGCTTTACCCCATATCCGTAGAAATACAGGCGACCCAGATTGTTTTGAGCATATTTACTGCCCTGCTCGGCAGCTTTGCTATACCAAGAAAGCGCCCTTTTCAAATCGGCTTTAACACCGCGCCCTTCCTGATACATCATACCCAAATTGGCTTGGGCATCGGCATGCCCCTGCTTTGCTGCACGCAAATACATCTTCGCAGCAGCCTTATCATCTTTCTCAGTGCCCTCTCCGGTTTCATAAGCCAGCGCCAGTTCATATTGCGCCTGCTTATCGCCTGTGGCTGCCAGTTTTTGGCGTAATGCAATTTCTTCTGTTGTGGCGGCAAAGGCAGAAAAAGCCAAACCGCATAAAATCATTCCTACTGTTAAGCGAGTTTTAATGACATTCATTTCTTTATTCCCGTTACAATATACGCGGAATAAATAATAACAAACTTGATATAACGCCTAATCATAATCATGACATACGGGCATTTTCCACGCTCTAAGGTTATGCATAATGTATTTTGCAATTGATTTTCGAATATATAAGCCCAAAATCCTAACCATCCGAAACCATTTGTTTGCTTCGTTATCAAGCCGATATTTTTCAGACGGCCTGAGACCTTTGCGAAATAGTCCTTCACCCGACAGCCGAACTCCAAACACAGGATTTCGGCTGTTTTTGACCGCAATATCCCCTTTATTACTCCTCAGATGCCTAATTAATAGGCATCCGGCTGCCTTTTAGGCAGCAATAGGCGCACGTAGCCTGTTGGCCGCCTTCAACAGGTTCAAACATATCGCTTTCAGATGACTTTGCGCCGCTACTTTATCCAGCCCGAAGTAGGCTGCCCGGGCATAGCGGAATTTACGGTGCAGCGTACCGAAACTCTGTTCCACTACATAACGGGTTTTCGATAAATGTTTGTTGCGGCGGGTTTGCGCTTCCGTCAGCGGACGGTTGCGATGGGATTTACTCATAATGCCGTCTTTCAGTTTATATTCTTCCAGATGCTTTCTGTTTTCCGCACTGTCGTAACCTTTATCCGCATAGACGGTGGTCTCTTTGGCAATGCCTGCTAACAAAGGCAACAGGTGTTTGCACTCGTGGGCATTGGCCGCTGTAATATGCAGCTTCTCAATATAACCTTCCGCATCGGTACGGGTGTGCTGCTTATAGCCTAATTGATGGTGACCGTTCTTCTTCACCCAACGGGCATCTTTGTCTTTGCTCGGTGTGGTTTGACCGGTTACCTCTCCTTCGCTATCAACCTCTATAGACTGACGTTGCTTACTGCCGGCCGTCTGAATAATCGTCGCATCAATAACGGCAGCCTGTGCTTTCTCTACCTTTAAGCCTTTCTCAGTCAGTTGGCGATTAATCAAATCCAACAGCTCGGCCAATGTATTATCTTGTGCCAGCCAGTTTCGGTAACGGCAAAGGGTACTGTGATCGGGAATATTCATCTCGTCAAAATGACAAAACAGGTTGAAATCAATACGGGTAATAAGACTGTGCTCGAGTTCGGGGTCGGAAAGGCTGTGCCATTGGCCGAGTAAAACGGCTTTAAACATAGCCAATAAGGGATAGGCGGGACGGCCGCGGTGGTCTCTGATATAACGGGTTTTCTGACGGTTCAGATACTGTTCTACCGGCTGCCAATCAATCACCTGTTCGAGCTTTAATAAAGGAAAGCGGTCAATGTGTTTGGCAATCATGGCTTGGGCGGTTTGCTGAAAGAACGTACTCATGAGAAATCCCTTAAATATCTTTGGTGAAAAATTTAAGGGATTTTTAGGGTTTTTGCAAAGGTCTCGGCCTGAAAGTATTTCTCAAACCATAACGCATCAGCAGGGCTTCCGCTATAATCTCATATTCACTCAAAAGCCGATTTACCCAATCAATAGGATTTTTATGGCAAAGGCATCAAAAACCGTTTATCAATGCAGCGAATGCGGCGGCACCACACCAAAATGGCAGGGGAAATGCCCGCATTGCGGCGAATGGAACACGCTTCAGGAAAGCCTTGCCGCACCCGAACCAAAAAATACCCGCTTCCAATCTTGGGCGGCCGACAGCGCCCGTGTTCAGGCGCTCTCTGAGGTAACGGCTATTGAAGTACCACGCCAACCGACCGGTATTAACGAGCTTGACCGTGTGCTCGGTGGCGGCTTGGTCAATGGAGCGGTGATTTTGCTGGGTGGCGATCCGGGTATCGGCAAATCGACATTGCTGCTGCAAACCATCGCTATGATGGCGGCAGATCGCAAAGTGTTGTATGTCTCCGGTGAAGAATCGGCGCAACAAGTCGCCTTGCGTGCACAACGGCTGGGCTTGCAAAGTGACGGCGTCGATTTATTGGCGGAGATCCGCATAGAAGCCATTCAGACGGCCTTAAAACAGCATGAGCCTGCCGTGGTGGTGATTGATTCGATTCAGACCATGTATTCCGACCAAATCACATCGGCACCCGGTTCGGTTTCACAAGTACGCGAATGTGCCGCCCAATTAACCCGCATGGCCAAACAAATGGGGATTGCCATGATTTTGGTCGGCCATGTAACCAAAGATGGTGCGATTGCCGGCCCGCGCGTATTGGAGCATATGGTCGATACGGTTTTATATTTCGAGGGTGACCAGCATTCCAACTACCGCATGATACGCGCCATAAAAAACCGTTTTGGTGCTGCCAACGAGTTGGGCGTATTCGCCATGACCGAACATGGCTTGAAAGGCGTATCCAACCCTTCGGCAATTTTTTTGGCCAGCTATCGCGACGACGTGCCCGGTTCCTGCGTATTGGTGACACAAGAAGGCAGCAGGCCGTTATTGGTCGAGATTCAAGCCTTAGTGGATGATGCGCACGGCTTCACCCCCAAAAGGCTGACGGTCGGGCTGGAACAAAACCGCTTGGCCATGCTCTTGGCCGTCTTAAACCGCCATGCCGGCATTGCCTGCTTTGACCAAGATGTATTTTTAAACGCGGTCGGCGGCGTTAAAATCAACGAACCGGCTGCCGACTTAGCCATTATCCTCGCCATGCTTTCCAGCTTCCGAAACCGCCCGTTGCCTGAAAAAATGGTCGCTTTCGGCGAAATCGGCCTTAGTGGCGAAGTCCGCCCTGTCGCCCGCGGTCAGGAACGCTTAAAAGAAGCGGAAAAACTCGGCTTCAAACGTGCCATCGTGCCGCACGCCAACCTGCCGCGCAACCGCAAAGATTTTCCGGGCTTGCAGATAGACGGGGTGAGCAGTCTGCAAGAGGCTGTTGAAATATGTCGGAATGGTGACGGATAAATACAAGCAAGATAGCTTTTATCTTATCTTAACAATACCAATATAAATATATAATTGACATATCAAAACAAGCAGCAATATTTATTTCCCTTACACATCAGGCCGTCTGAAAATAAAATGGTTATTTTCAGACGGCCATTTTATTGTTATTTCAATTAAATTCATTATTTTTAAATGTTTACCTACTATTTGCAAACGGATTCTATTCAATATAAATGCTAAGATATCGAATATTGAAACTCGTTTTGAATGCATATGATAAAGGGCTATTGAATTATTCAATAATTAATAATTTAAGTAAAATGATGAACTTTTTTTGATATGGTTTCGTCTTATTTAAGTAAATGCCCTAAAAAATTATACTTTTTGCATTTTATTTTCTTTTTTAAATAAACCCCTGTTTTAATTGTTTATTTAATCCAAATTAATAATATATAAGAATATTTTTGTTTTGATCGGATACACACCTTAAAAATAACCTCGATACCAAATTTATCGTCATATTTTTTGTAGTGCAACCCGGTACACCTGTATTTCTTGAATGTGTACAACATAAGAAGTTTCTAACCAACAGGAGTGGCAAAATGAAATATTTGAAAATCGCAGCCTGTCCGTCCGTTCGAGACGGTTTTATTACCGATTATGAGATTGTCGATACCCACCATACGGATTTTACCAATATCGGTGCGGTTGTCGTTTCGGCGGAGCATGCCAAAGAAGTGGTAAGAAAAGTGAAGGAAACCGGTTTCGGTATTCCGATATTCATCGCTTTGCAACTGGATGAAGAAATCCCCGAAGGTATTTTGCCCGCCTTAAACGGTGTATTCCAACTCGGCTTCGGCAACCGTCATTTTTACGGCAAACAGATTACCGCTGCCGCCGAACAATACGAATCCAAACTTGCCCCTCCGTTTTTCAATGCCTTAAAAGGTTATACCGAACGCGGCTATTCGGCTTTCGACTGCCCCGGCCATCAGGGCGGACAATTTTTTTCCAGACACCCTACCGGTCGTGAATTCTTTCATTTCTTTGGCGAAAACCTATTTCGTGCCGACTTATGTAACGCCGATGTCCGATTGGGCGACCTTTTGATTCATGAAGGCCCTGCATGCGAAGCGCAGCAGCATGCCGCCAAAGTTTACAATGCCGATAAAACCTATTTCGTTTTAAACGGCACATCAACTTCCAATAAAGTGGTTACCAGCGCCTTATTGGCGAAAGACGACTTGGTTTTATTCGACCGTAATAACCATAAATCCATCCATCTCGGTGCTTTGATGATTTCAGGTGCTATTCCGGTTTATCTGCAAACCGCCCGTAATCCTTATGGCTTTATCGGCGGGATTGATTCTAATTGCTTTGAAGAACAATATATCCGCGAACAAATCCGCAAGATTGACCCCAAACGTGCCGACGAAGAGCGGCCGTTCCGACTGGCGATTATTCAGTTAGGCACTTACGACGGCACCATCTACAACGCACGTCAGGTTGTCGACCGTATCGGTCATCTTTGCGACTATATTTTGTTTGATTCCGCTTGGGTCGGTTATGAACAATTTATTCCGATGATGAGCGAATGCTCGCCCCTGTTGCTTGAATTGAATGAAAATGATCCGGGCATCATCGTGACCCAATCGGTACACAAACAGCAATCGGGCTTTTCGCAAACTTCCCAAATTCACAAAAAAGACAAACATATCAAAGGGCAAAAACGGTATTGCAACCATAAACGCTTCAATAATGCCTTTATGATGCATGCTTCCACCAGCCCGTTTTATCCGATGTTTGCCGCTTTGGATGTCAATGCCAAAATACATGACGGCACAGCCGGACGGAAATTATGGCGTGATTGCGTTGCCGTCGGTGTGGAAGGCCGTAAATTGGTATTGAGAAACTGCTCGATGATTAAACCCTTCGTGCCCGACTATGTGGACGGCGTGCGTTGGGAAGATCATCCCACCGAGCAGATGATTGACGACCTGCGCTTTTTCAAATTTGAGCCGGGCGCCAAATGGCATGCTTTCCCGGGGTATGTGAAAGACCAATATTTTGTTGATCCGTGCAAATTTATGTTGACCACCCCAGGCATTAATGTGGAAACCGGCGAATATGAATCTTTCGGTATCCCCGCCACCATCTTGGCCAACTTCTTGCGCGATAACGGCATTATTCCTGAAAAATGCGACTTGAATTCGATTCTGTTTTTGCTGACGCCGTCTGAAAACATGGCCAAAATCCAGCATTTGGTCGCCATGATTACCCGCTTCGAGCAGCATATTAAAAACGACAGTCCGATGAGTGAAGTGTTGCCGGGGGTTTACGGTCGCCATGAGTCTTATTACAAAGGCTATACCATCCGCCGCCTGTGTCAGGAAATGCATGATTTCTATGCCCGCAACAATATGAAAGAGCTTCAACGCCAGATGTTCCGCTCGGACAGTTGGCCGAAACAGGCCATGAGTGCTTATGATGCCCAACAGGCCTTAATCCGTAATCAGGTGAAACTGGTTAAGTTGAGCGAAATTGAGGGGCAAATTGCTGCAGAGGGGGCGCTGCCCTATCCGCCCGGTGTGTTGTGTACCATTCCGGGTGAAGTTTGGGGTGGTGCGGTGCAGAAATATTTCCTTGCCTTGGAAGAAGGTATCAACAGCCTGCCCGGTTTCGAACCTGAAATTCAAGGGGTTTATCTGCAAGCTCAGGAAGACGGCAGCCGCCGTGCCTTCGGCTATGTAATCGACAAAGAAGCAGACTGATACACAAACAGGCCGTCTGAATATTTGTTTTGACAAACACTGTTTTCAGACGGCCTATTCTGTCTTTCTTTTCTCAAACAATTCCTTTTAACAATTAAAAGAAAAGGATAGCATCATGGCAAATTCCAGAAGCAAAATGAGTGTTTTACAGCTCACTATCCTCACCGTGGTCAATATGATGGGTTCCGGCATTATTATGTTGCCGAGCAAATTGGCGCAGGTCGGCACTATTTCGATTTTATCTTGGCTGGTGACTGCCGTCGGTTCTATGGCTTTGGCTTATGCATTTGCCAAATGCGGCCGGTTTAGTAAAAACACCGGCGGTATGGGCGGCTATGCCGAGTATTCGTTCGGTAAATCAGGCAACTTTATGGCCAACTATACTTATGCGGTATCGCTGCTGATTGCTAATGTGGCCATCGCGATTACGGCAGTGGGCTATCTCAGTGTGTTTATGGGTTGGAATCTGTCGCCGTTGCAAGTTGCCCTGATGACGATTGCGTTTGTTTGGGCAACAATGGCGGCAAACTTCGGTGGTGCTTCCATTACCGGTAAAATCAGCAGTATTACCGTTTGGGGCGTGGTGATTCCGGTTGTCGGTATTTCCTGTATCGGCTGGTTTTGGTTTAGCGCCGATATGTATGCCAGTGCATGGAATCCGCATAATATGCCGCTAACTCAAGCTGTGCCGGCTTCTATTGCCATTACTTTATGGGCGTTTCTCGGATTGGAATCGGCTTGTGCCAACTCCGAAGCGGTGGATAATCCTGAAAAAAACGTTCCGATTGCCGTATTAGGCGGTACTTTGATTACGGCTGTTATCTATATTGTTTCCACCAATGTGGTAGCAGGTATTATTCCCAATGCGCAATTGGCCGCCTCAGACGCACCGTTCGGCTTGGTTTTTGCCACTATGTTTAACCATACCGTCGGCCAGATTGTGATTGCATTGATGATTATGTCTTGCACCGGTTCCCTGCTCGGCTGGCAATTTACTATTGCGCAAGTGTTTAAAGCCGGTGCCGACGAAGGTTATTTCATCAGACCTTTCGGCGTTGCGACCAAACACAATGTACCGATTGTCGGAATGCTGATTATTGCGTCAGTCCAAACTGCATTGGCGATGATGACCATCAGCCCTAGTTTAGGCAGACAATTTGATATTTTGGTGAATTTGGCAGTGGTGACCAATGTGATACCTTATATTTTATCGATGTCTGCCATTATCGTTTTGCAAAAATCGGCCAATGTACCACCCAGAGAAATGATAGTGACCAATATTATTGCGTTTATTGGTAATTTATACAGTTTTTATGCACTATACAGCTCAGGTATGGAAGCAATGTATTGGGGCAGCTTGGCCGTGTTTGCCGGTTGGGTACTTTATGGCAAAGTGGTTTCCAAAAAATATGATTTGAAAGAATCTTATTAATGACATTTCATTAAAATAGGCCGTCTGAAATCTTTTTAAATATTTTTTCAGACGGCCTTTTCATTTCAAAAAAATGGCGGTATCTTGATTTTTCAAGGGTTTCCCGCATTACTCACAAAAGCTGTGGATAAATCTGTGGATAGTCTGTGAAATTATCGCATTTGCCCCGATAAATCAGGCATTGTATAAAATTGCCCAAAATTTAAGCCATTTAATAATTTATATATTTATCAAATAGATATACAGTATTTTGTCTTGTCAAGCATCTTCATAACTGTTTACACAGATATCTTTGGCGATAGTGTGGATAAATATTTGACCGCTTGACAAAGCCGTTTGAAACAATAACCTTGGCAAGCCAAGTATTTATCATAACGAAACCACAATATGATTTTCAGACGGCTTGAATTTATGCCGGATCATAGCGCAGTTTATTACTATTCGAAACGGTATATCTGAAAACATATCGATATGATTTTTTCTTTATCATACTCATAAACATAGGCGGATTTTATTTGACAATATCATTGTGGCGCAAATAATGCCACTCTTGGTTATTCGAGTCATTTGGCGATAGAATACCAATATATAACCCCACACACGAAGGACAGTTTCATGCAAACCCGTTTACCTTTTTTCGGTATCGTGCGCGTAACCGGAGACGACCGCGCTACATTTCTACACGGACAGCTTTCCAACGATATTAACAATCTGCCGCCCAACCAAGCCTGCTATGCTACTTATAACACGCCTAAAGGCCGCGTAATCGCCAATATGCTGGTGCTCAACCGTGGCGAAGATTTATTATTGATAATGGCTGCCGATTTGGTAGAAACCGTTGTAAAACGTTTGCGCATGTTTGTATTGCGGGCGAAAGCGGTTTTTGAACCGCTGCCGAGCTATGCCGCGGCAGGCAACTTATCAGACGACACCGCCCCCCTTGCTGCCGAAGCACCTTCACTGGCTTTTCCCGCTACCGAAGAAAATGGTGTTTGGCAGATTACCCTACCCCATCAAGGCCGTCTGAATATTGGTGCTGAAGAAGATCTGCCCGCATACGATAAAGGCGTGGAAAATCTTTGGAATGTACACGAAATCACCAGCGGCTATCCGTGGATTAGCGCGGCGACCACGGAAACTTGCGTCGCCCAAATGCTCAATCAACACACTATCGGCGGCGTACATTTCAAAAAAGGCTGTTATCCCGGCCAAGAAATTATTGCACGGGCGCAATACCGCGGGCAGGTAAAACGTGGTTTGGCGGTATTGTCGGGCACGGCATTGGAAGCGGCCGGCGCAGCTGTGATGCACAATGATGAAGATGTCGGTTTATTTATTAATAGTGCCCTCACCGAAACCGGCAGTATCAGCTTGGTGGTTATCAAGTTCTCAGCTGCCGATATCGATCTCACCGATTCAGACGGCCATATCTTGAAACAAGAACAGCTGTTTTTCCAGCCGGAAGCCAAAGCATCATCATAAAAAAATAAACATTCTGTTTCAGACGGCCGTCTGAAACAGAATGTCTTTATCATTAGAAAAACAATCAAAAAATTATCCCATAATATTTGAACAGCATTCACCTTTTTACTATTAACCACATCAACCGGATATTTACACAAACCATTATGTTTAATATGAGAATCCGCACCGATAGTGCTAAATTTACCAAATTTTTATTGAATATCTGGCCGCCGTTATTTTTCAGCGGTATCCATATTACCGAGCTTTCCGATGATTTCCGACACATGAAAGTCACCCTCAAAGACTGGGCCAGCACACGCAATGTACACGGTGCCCAATTCGGTGGCAGCCTGTTTGCACTAACCGATGCCTCTTATTCCGCCATGCTCAACGGCATGATAGGCAAACGTTATTATGTTTGGGATAAATCCGCCCATATCGACTTTATCAAACCCGGCCGCGGTGCAGTGTTTATCGAATGCCATATTACCGACGAAATGTTGCATGATATTTACGAGCACACGAAAAACGGCGAGAAATACCTACCCGAAATGCCTGTCCGCATTTTCGACAAACAAGGTGAAACCGTTGCCATTGCCAAACGGACGCTTTATATCCGCCTCAAACCGACTTTCAGACCCAATCCGCCAACCACCGAAAAAGAAGAAGCAAACAACGGTGAAGCAAATACATCAAAAAGTCATACCGATAACGCAGCGGTTTAAATACGCCAATTATCTGGTTTTTTTCAGACGGCCACAGGTTTTGCATACATCATCAGCCGTTAGGTTTACCCGCATCTTTTCCATACGGCTTGTAAAGAGTTATTGCACACGGTTATGATGGCAACGTGTTTTTAAATACAGGCCGTCTGAAAAATGAAACAAGCGTTTATCCTCAGCGATTGCGAACCACCCGTCTGCGAAGAAAAGCCTTACGCCCTACTCACGGCCAATGTTACCAAAGGCCACCACTTTATCGCCCAAACCGAACAACGCCAGCACGCCTTCAACACCAATGTTAATCCGCAAAATCAAAACGTTTACCGCTTCGGTTTGGAAATGTTCAGAAAGCCTTATCGTGGTCAGGCCAATAGTGTAAATATTGAAAACAATTTAGAAGTCAACAATCTCTATACGCTTTCCTTTGTCGAAGGCAGCGGCGGCAGCCAATATAATCTGGAAAACTGGTTCAGCCGTTATGAAAGCGGCTATGAAGATGCTTGTAATATGCTGAAAACCATCCGCAGCGGCAAACAAAAAGTCCCACAAGCCTTATGGCGGGTTTTGCAGCTTAAAATGCTCGGTATTTTTCGCAATCCCTATAATCACAACAGCCTGTTTGCCAACCATCTACATAAGGCGATATGGCGGCAGCTACCGCACATCAGCACCGAATTTATATCGCTGATTGCCGCACGTCCTCAACCGCGCTTATCTCGGATACTGCAAACGTTTGCTTTTTCACCCGACGGCTACACCCGCTGGCTGGCCAATCTTTACGGCATGCTCAGCGACGGGGTGATGCAGCCTTCGGTATTCGAACGCTTGTTTGCCGCCGTATTTGCCGATTCCGACAGCGTGAAAATCGAATTATTTCGTTATGGCGAAGAATCGGATTGCTGTTTTTTTGCCGATACCGGCTTTTGTGTACAATCGTCTAAAGAAATGTCCAGCGTCGGCCTCAGTATTTCCGCCGATATGTTTGCCATTGTTCATATTAAAAACCGTTATTGGTCGGCCATTAAAAATCATTTTGCCGAACAAGTCAGCAAACGGGCAGAAATGGATGTGACCGTATTCGACAACAATCAACAGCAACGGATAACCTACAACCGGCTCTGCGTCCGTGAAGCACGTGAAGCAGTATTTGGGAAAAGTAATCATCGGGAAGATTATTTCTAAAAATTCTCCATGCTGTAAATAAAGCACCGGTATATATCCGGTGCTTTTCTGTGCATGCTTTCTGATAATTATGACTTCAAACTGTGGTATTGAAAGATACATTAAAATCTTTAATTTAAGTAAATAAAATCAAACCGACTTGGATGACTAGGCTCACCTTTTTCATACGCAAGATATTTATCATGGCAACAAAAGAAGTAAAAACAATATTATCAATATTCATTATTTGACTAATATCAAATAATTTTCATTTTCTTTTATAGGTATGGATACTCTAATTGCATTTACTGTCTAAATTAAATCACTAATCAATTGATTTTAAATTACTAATATTTCATTCTCAAAAAATCAAATTACATCAATAATAGTCATACGTAGTAATGTTTCCAGCTTGGATTGAATATAAATTTCAAAGGCATTAATATAAAAAACAAATAAGAAAAAATATCAATATCAATATCATCAATATTAATTACTTTTGTAACAATCAGAATTACTGTTGCAACCTTGTTTTGATTAATATGATTAACATAAAGAAAGTAAGATTCTATGTCTGCCATTCCTCTATCAAATCTTCAAAAAGGCACTTCTGCCTATATTGAATTCATTCAGGAAAATCCTGAGTTTGGTGAGCTTGACTTCTTGGTTACCCGCCGCCTGACTGATTTGGGCTTCTCTAACGGGATGTCTTTAAAAGTAATGGCTATCGGCGGCTTGGGTAAAGGGCCGTTTGCCGTACGCTTGGGTAATCAATCCCAATTTGCCCTACGCGAGCCGGAAGCTTCCAAAATTATGTGTCGGATCGCAAAAGAAACCCAACAACAATAAGCATTGTTTTCAGACGGCCTAATGTCCGTTTTCAAGCCTATTGTTGCAATGAATATCAAGCATAAACGAATTTAGTTTCAGGAGAGAATCCAAATGAGTGCCGAAGCAGTGTCTTTAAGTTATTTTGCCCTGATTGGCGCGCCGAACTGCGGTAAAACCGTATTGTTTAACGGCTTAACCGGCGCACACGCCAAAGTCGCCAACTATCCCGGTGTAACCGTAGACCGCCGTGAGGGGGTGTTTGTCGACGATAAATCTATCCATATTATTGATTTACCCGGCACATACAGCCTGCGTACCACCAGCCCTGATGAAGCCGTGGTGCGCAATGTGGTTTTAGGCAGGCTCGGTCAACAGCCCGACGCCATTATTGCCGTAGCCGATGCGACTAACCTGCGGATGACCCTGCGGATGATGTTGGAATTGAAAACGCTCGGTTTGCCGATGGCGATTTCATTGAATATGAGTGATGTGGCGCGCGCCCGCGGTTTGAAAATTGATGCCCAAAAATTAAGCGAGCTTTTAGGTGTGCCTGTTTTGGAAACTGTTGCCGTTAGTAAAGACGGTATTCATGCCGTCCGTGAAGCAGTTGCCAAATTACCGCGCCGCTTGGAAAAACCGATTGATCCCGAAGAAGTTGAGCGCGTATTAAACGGTTTGGACAGTAACCAACTATATCAGCAAGTGGAAGATATTCTGCATCAGGTGGTGCGCACAGAAATGCATATGCCCAACTGGCACCGTCGCTTAGATGCAGTGGTGTTGCATCCGGTATGGGGGTTTGCCATTTTATTTGTGATTTTATTGCTCGTTTTCCAAGCAGTTTATTCTTGGTCGGCACCGCTGATGGATATGATTGAAGGCGGGTTCGGCTCGTTGGGTGAATGGGTCACAACAGTCATGCCTGAGGGTATTTTGCAAGATATGATTGTTGAGGGTGTGATTGCCGGTTTGGGTAGTGTGTTGGTGTTTCTGCCTCAAATTGCGATTCTGTTTGCATTTATTCTATTATTGGAGGATTCCGGCTATCTGCCCCGTGCAGCGTTTCTTCTGGATAATATGATGTCAAAAAGCGGCTTATCCGGTAGATCATTTATTCCACTGCTTTCCAGCTTTGCCTGTGCCGTTCCGGCTGTAATGTCGGCACGAACCATTCAAGACCCGCGCGAACGTTTGGTCACCATTATGATTGCGCCAATGTTGACCTGTTCTGCCCGTCTGCCGATTTATGCTTTGATTATTGCGGCGGTGATTCCGGAAAGAACAGTATGGGGTGTATTCAACCTGCAAGGTTTAACCTTATTTGGTTTATATGTGGCTGGTATTGCATCTGCTGCACTGACCGCTTATGCGATGAAGCTGATTGCCCGTGGCAAAGGCAGAATACAACAGTTCCCATTGCTAATGGAATTACCGACTTACCGTATGCCTAACTTCAAACACATTATGATCAGTTTGTGGGATCGAGTGAAAGCATTCTTAAAACGCGCCGGTACTATTATTTTCGCGTTAACCGTCGTATTGTGGGCATTAGTCAGCTTCCCTGCCGCCCCTGAGGGTGCTACCGGAGCCGCTATTGATTACAGTTTTGCCGGTATTATCGGTCATTATCTCGAACCCATCTTCGCACCTATCGGCTTTACTTGGCAGATGTGTATCGCCATGATTCCGGGTATTGCTGCCCGTGAGGTGGTGGTGGCCGCATTGGGTACGGTTTATGCCGTAGGTGCCAGCTCTGAAGATGCCGTACAAAATGCGTTAATTCCGATTGTTCATAGTAACTGGGGGTTGCCGACAGCATTCGCCTTCCTAGCTTGGTATATCTATGCACCGATGTGTATGGCCACGTTAGCCGTGATTAAACGTGAAACCAAGTCTACTGCACAAACGGTGATGATTACCATGTATCTGTTTGCGTTGGCTTATCTGTTTGCATTTATCGTGTATCAAGTAACATCGAGGATATTCTAATGGGACAATATATTATCGTCGGCATTATTGTTGCCGCATGCGCATGGTACATATTGCGTAGATACGTATTCAAACCGAAAAATGCAGGTTCCTCAGCTTGCGGTGGTTGTGATCGCTGCGGTGGTAAAAGTGGCTCTTGCCATTAATCTGCAAAACTACCGATACAATATCTACCTCTTTCTTATCAGGTAGCAAACCGGAGCACCGACTCCGGAACATATAAAGGCCGTCTGAAAAATTTTCAGACGGCCTTTATATTATAAAAACAGTTTAGAAGATTGAAATAACCGCTTGGTTTGATTATCAGACACGTTTTTATGTTTCCCCACAAAAACAGCCATCTGAAAATCTGTACACTTAACGCAACTCGCGAATATTGTGCCAACCGTCGTTGGTTTTTACCATTGTTGCAGTCATAGTGCGCGACATATCGGGATGATCCCAAGGTCTGCCGCCTTTTTCGAGCATTTTTTCCGCCCATTTTTCGGCATCGACTTTAACTTCATAAGATACTTTGGAAATAGTTAAACCGTTAGAGACTGTCGGTTCGGTAAACCAATTCACTTTCACGACTTTTTGTTTACCGACACAAACCAACGGTCTCATACGGCCGCGTCTTATCTGTTTTTTACCTTTTTCAGTCAACTCATAAACAACTACTTTCACATCGCCACTGCCATTCGGTGCGGCAACAGTTTCTGTTGTTGCTTTTTGATAAAAACCTTCGTCATCCAACACGCCTATCTGATCAAGCACTTGCTTATTGACTTTTTTACCGTCTGCATCGCGCTGAACAATTCTGATTTGCGGCGCACCAACCACCACACGATTATTGGTAATACCGCTATTTTGTACATTAAACATTAACGGCACACAGATGCGTTGTTGTTCGGCATAGCGGTTAATGGCTTTTTCAAAAGCACGTGTACTTGCACCGTTATTATCAGAACAAGCAGACAATAATAAAACAGCGGAAACAGCAGAAACAGTAAAAACGGGCTTAAACATTTCATACTCCTCAAGCATCTACATAAATGGGCACAGCATAGCTGTTTTTCCTGTTCATGACAAACCCTATGATTGCCCTTACAATGGAGCCGTCTGAAAAATATAAACGGATAAATTATGACTACCCTATACGGCATCACCAATTGCGATGCAGTTAAAAAAGCCCGTACATGGCTGAGTGAAAATCATATTGACTATGAATTTGTCGATTTCAAAAAAAGCCCGCCTGACGAAGCCTTGATTAAGAGCTGGTTGAAAGATATCGACCTTGCCGTCTTGCTCAACAAACGCGGTACCACTTGGCGTAAACTCAGCAGCGAACAACAGGCTTCCGCAGCCACACAAGAAGGTGCCATCAAACTAATGGTTGAAAATCCTAGTTTGATTAAACGACCGGTGTTAAACCATAGTGGTCACAATCAAGTCGGTTTTCAGGCTGCATCATATCAAGAAACTTTTTCCAAATAAATCAAACCCTCCGATTTTTCATGCCGGTGCCAAAGGCTACCTGATAAGCAGCCCGATACAGCACCCTACCGCCATGGCAACGTTCGGCCTACCCGAAAACTTACGACGGCAGGAAGTTTTTCAGCTTTAATTTATTGTATTCATTTAAAAGGCCATCTGAAAATTTTCAGATGGCCTTTTAAAATTAATTATTTAACCCATAAAAACTAAAAAACAGGAGGTTTTTATTTAGTCAAATTACGCAAAGAGAGATTTCGGTCTCCGGCACGTTGTATCACCCGTTCACGTAATGCTTCAGCCGTTTCCGGCTTACCATCCTCACAGAATGCGCTATACAACACGCCACGTACCGGATCAGCATCATTTAAAATGGCCCCTATCGGTTTCCATTCGCTTTTTCTCAGGGGAATCCAACGTTTATTTACCGTATCGCCGTATGCATACACTTTGAATGACGAACGCTTACTTGCATCTTTTGAAAATGATGTTGTGTTCGCACAGAAAAGACCTTCGCTACTCAAATTGTCATAGCCACGGTTTGAACGAACATTCAATACATAACGGATACTACCGTCTTCAGCAGGGATAATACTTTCTAATAAAATTTTCGGCTGTTTATTAAAAGTATTGCCCACATAAATATCAAACCAGCCATTGCTGCCGACATCGGGAAAATCGGGTAAAGCCAGATTGGCTTCTTTAAATTCACGAGCTTGTTTTTCTGCCTCGCTTTCCTGATAGCGGCTATTAACCAGAGTATCTTTATCATGATGCGGTGCGGCAAAAGCCTGAGCAGCCATTAAGGCTGCAACACATAAAAGAATACGGCGCATCGCGTGTTCTCCTAAAGTTGATATGGTAGGCATTGTAAAGGGGTTAGGCTGAAAGGTGCAACCGAATAGGCCGCCTGAAACAGATGTTTACGATAAATAACCGTCCGATTATGGCGGTCTAACATCTTCATCATAAAGATTCTTTGCTATCCACCAATCCAAGCCGGTTTCATGTTAAAATTACGCCAAATTATTCTGAATAAAAAAACTCAACTGATTATGACCGACGCAACCATCCGCAACGACCATCACTTCGCAAAAGAAACCATCCCCATCAGCCTTGAAGACGAAATGCGCCGCAGCTATCTCGATTACGCTATGAGCGTTATCGTCGGCCGCGCACTGCCTGATGTTCGAGACGGTTTGAAACCTGTGCACCGCCGTGTTTTATACGCCATGCACGAGCTGAAAAACAACTGGAACAGTGCTTATAAAAAGTCTGCCCGTATTGTCGGCGACGTCATCGGTAAATACCACCCTCATGGTGACAGCCCCGTTTATGAAACCATCGTGCGTATGGCGCAGCCTTTCTCTTTGCGCTATATGTTGGTTGACGGACAGGGTAACTTCGGCTCGGTCGACGGCGACGGCGCCGCAGCCATGCGTTATACCGAAATCCGTATGGCGAAAATCGCCCATGAAATGTTGGCCGATATCGAAGAAGAAACCGTTAATTTCGGCCCCAACTACGACGGCAGCGAACACGAACCGCTGGTTTTACCCACCCGTTTCCCCGCCCTGCTCGTCAACGGTTCTTCCGGCATTGCCGTCGGCATGGCCACCAATATCCCCCCGCATAACCTAACCGATACCATCAATGCCTGCCTACAGCTATTAGAAGATCCGGAAACCGATATCGAAGCGCTGATTAGCACCATCAAAGCGCCCGATTTTCCCACCGGCGCGACTATCTACGGCTTAAGCGGTGTACACGAAGGCTACAAAACCGGTCGCGGCCGCGTCGTGATGCGTGGTAAAACCCATATCGAGCCTATCGGCAAAAACGGTGAGCGTGAAGCCATTATTATTGATGAAATCCCTTATCAGGTGAACAAAGCCAAGCTGGTTGAAAAAATTGGTGACCTGGTACGCGAAAAAACATTAGAAGGCATTTCAGACCTGCGCGACGAATCCGATAAATCGGGTATGCGTGTTGTTATCGAATTAAAACGCAACGAAAACGCCGAAGTCATCCTAAACCAGCTCTACAAACAAACCCAGCTGCAAGACAGTTTCGGTATCAATATGGTGGCTTTGGTCGACGGCCAGCCGCGCCTGCTCAACCTGAAACAGATTTTGTCGGAATTTTTGCGCCACCGCCGCGAAGTGGTAACCCGCCGCACCTTATTCCGCCTGAAAAAAGCCCGTCATGAAGGCCATATCGCCGAAGGTAAAGCCGTTGCTTTATCGAATATCGATGAAATGATCCAACTGATTAAAGAGTCGGCCGACGCCCCCGAAGCCAAAGAAAAACTATTGGCACGCCCTTGGCAGTCCGGCTTGGTGAGTGACATGCTTTCGCGTACCGATTTGGATTTGCAAATGGCGCGCCCCGAAGATTTACCCAAAGGCTTAGGCTTGCAAAACGGCGGTTATTTTTTAAGTGAAATACAGGCCGATGCCATTTTGCGGATGAGTCTGCGCAACCTAACCGGATTGGATCAAGATACGATTATTGCCGACTATAAAAATATCATGGAACACATCATTGATTTTCTGGATATTTTGGCAAAACCCGAACGTGTTACCCAAATCATTCACGAAGAATTGGAAGAAATCAGAAGCGGTTTCGGCGATGAGCGCCGCAGCGAAATCAATCCGTTCGGCGGCGATATTGCCGATGAAGATTTGATACCGCCGCGTGAAATGGTGGTTACCCTCACTCATGACGGCTATATCAAAACCCAACCGACCACCGATTATCAGGCGCAACGCCGTGGTGGTCGCGGTAAACAAGCCGCCGCCACCAAAGACGAAGACTTTATTGAAAGTTTATTCGTTGCCAATACGCATGACTATCTGATGTGCTTTACCAACTTCGGCAAATGCCACTGGATTAAAGTCTACAAACTGCCAGAAGGCGGTCGCAACAGCAGGGGCCGGCCGATTAATAATGTTATCCAACTGGATGAAGACGAAAAAGTCAGCACCATTTTGGCCGTGCGCGATTTCCCTGAAGACGAATATGTATTCTTCGCTACCGCCCAAGGTATGGTGAAAAAAATCCAGTTAAGCGCATTTAAAAACGTTCGCAGCCAAGGCATTAAAGCGATTGCCTTAAAAGAAGGCGATTCGTTGGTCGGCGTGGCCAAAACATCGGGAACCTGCGACATTATGCTGTTCTCGAATTTAGGCAAAGCCATACGCTTCAATGAATACTACGAGCGCAGCAATGAGGCCGAAGACGAATTGGATAACGAAGATTCAGACGGCCTGAACGATAACGGCAGCGATGAAAACGAAACCGATGACGGCAACGATACACTGGTACTCAAAGGCAACGGCGTTCGCCCATCCGGTCGCGGTAGCGGCGGCCTACGCGGTATGCGCCTGCCTAAAGATGGCCGTATCGTCAGCCTGATCACTTTCCCGCCTGAGTCTGAAAATGAAGCACTGCAAGTATTAACTGCTACCGCCAACGGTTATGGTAAACGCACACCGATTAGCGATTACAGCCGTAAAGGTAAAGGTGGACAAGGCAATATCGCCATTAATACGGGCGAGCGCAACGGCGATTTGGTTGCAGCCACGTTGGTTGCCGAAGCCGATGATTTAATGCTGATTACCAGCGGCGGCGTACTGATTCGTACCAAAGTGGATCAAATCCGCGAAACAGGTCGTGCCGCAGCCGGTGTGAAGCTGATTAACTTGGATGAAGGCGAAACCTTAGTCAGCTTGGAACGTGTTGCCGAACCTGAAGAAGACGAAGAAAGCGAAACCGATGTGGCTGCCGAAAACAGCCATGAAGAAAATCAAAACGGTGAAGCCGCCTCTTCCGATTCTGATGATGAAACCAACGAATCCGAAGAATAACAAACAATAATGTTTGCAGAGGCCGTCTGAAAGCATTCCCAAACTTTCAGACGGCCTTTAAGATTAATAAAGACAATATATAAAATGATGACTGAAAACAACGAAAACCAGCCCCAACATTCAGATGCCGAAAGTCCTAAACGCGGCATTCGTAGTTTCGTATTACGCCAAGGCCACATGACCGCCGCCCAACAACGTGCCATTGATGCCATGTGGCCGCAATTCGGTGTTGACTATCAAACACAAACACTGGATTTAAACACCTTATTCAACCGCCCTAATCCCAAAGTATTGGAAATCGGTTTCGGTATGGGCACGGCCACTTTAGAAATCGCCAAAAGGCTGCCCGAAAAAGATTTTCTGGCTATTGATGTGCACGGCCCCGGTGTCGGTAATTTATTAAAGCTAATTGAAGAAGAAAAAGTCAACAATATCCGCGTGATGCGTCATGATGCTGTCGAAGTAGTCGATAATATGCTGGCAGATAACGTCCTGGATGGTATTCATATTTTCTTCCCCGACCCATGGCATAAAAAGCGCCATAACAAGCGTCGTCTGATTCAAGTCCCTTTTGTTGCCAAACTATTGCCCAAATTAAAACCGGGCGGTTATATCCACTTGGCAACTGATTGGGAAGAATACGCCGTGCAAATGCTTGAGGTGTTAAACAGTTTTGAAAATTTGAAAAATACCGCCGAAGAATATGCCCCCACACCGGCATACCGCCCGGAAACCAAGTTTGAAGCCCGTGGCAAACGATTAGGACATGGCGTTTGGGATTTGGTATTTGTTCATCACGAATAAATCCTATTTTATGAATAAAGGCCGTCTGAAAAGCCGTTTAATTGGATGGTTTCAGACGGCCCTTATTGAAATATTTCAAAAATTACCAGCTTATTACTTTAAAATTTTAAACACCCCTCTTGTTTTGCTTGACTAACCATTTATAAAAATTTATCATAGCAACCTTTGCTTTGAAGCCATCGTCTTCAGCCAACTTCCTTCGAGCCTGATTAAAGGCTTTCTGATTTGCTTTTATCATTGTGTATCTAAAGCAATACCTTGCAGGTTGTCGCCGATGTTAACTACAGACCAAACAGTGTCTGCGACAACCTTGCGTATATCGTTTCCTATGTACATACGTTATCTTTAGCTTCAAGACCGTTTCGAATATTTCATTCAAACGGGAAAAGTGTTGTTGTGTCCGCCCAGGAAAAACATGTCTTTAAAATTTGCCGATTTAAACCTCGATAAAAACCTCTTATCTGCTCTAACCTCTGCCGGTTACACATCCCCTACTCCCGTTCAAGCCCAAGCCGTTCCCTATGCCTTAGAAGGCCGCGATATTATGGCTTCGGCACAAACCGGTTCGGGTAAAACCGCCGCTTTTTTATTGCCGACTTTACAGCGTTTGATGAAACGCAGCGAAAAATCCGGTAAAGGTCCGCGCGCATTAGTACTTACCCCTACCCGCGAATTAGCCGCACAAGTTGAAAAAAATGCCCTAACTTATTCCCAAAATATGAAATGGTTCCGCACGGTCAGCATTGTCGGCGGCTCTTCTTTCGGCTATCAATTGCGCGCCTTAAGCAAACCGATTGACTTGGTCGTGGCCACTCCGGGCCGTTTGATGGATTTAATGAGAAGCGGAAAAGTCGACTTCGACCGTCTTGAAGTGCTGATTCTCGATGAAGCCGACCGTATGTTGGATATGGGCTTTATTGAAGATATCGAAACCATTGTTGCCGCCACTCCGGAAGACCGCCAAACCTTATTGTTCTCTGCAACATGGGATGGTGCGGTAGGCAAGTTGGCACGCAAGCTGACTAAAAATCCGGAAGTTATCGAAGTAGAACGGGTAGACGATCAAGGTAAAATCGAAGAGCAGCTTATCTATTGCGACGATATGCGCCATAAAAACCGCCTGCTCGACCATATTCTGCGTGATGCCAATATCGACCAGTGCGTTATCTTTACCTCGACAAAAGCCATGACCGAAGTTTTGGCCGACGAATTATATGAAAAAGGCTTTGCCGCCAACTGCCTGCACGGTGATATGCCGCAAGGCTGGCGTAACCGCACGCTGATGGACTTGCGCAAAGGCCGCTGTAAAATTTTGGTGGCGACGGACGTTGCCGCACGCGGTATCGATGTGCCGACCATTACCCACGTTATCAACTACGACTTGCCCAAACAGGCAGAAGATTATGTTCACCGTATCGGCCGTACCGGCCGTGCAGGCCGTACCGGTTTGGCTGCGACTTTTGCCGAAGTGAATGAATACATTAAGGTTCATAAAATTGAAAGATACCTCAATAGAAAACTGCCTGAAGTAACCATCGAAGGTATGGAGCCGACCAGAAAACGTTCCAAACCTGCCGGTAAAGGAAAAGGCAATTGGGGCGGACGCAAATCCAGCAGCGATAAACGCTTCGGCGAGAAAAAATTCGGCGACAAGAAATTCTCAAGCAGAAAGCCTGCTTCCGGTAAACCTAAAAGCCAAAGTTTCAGCGGTAAAAGAAAGCCGGCCGCCGGTAGCTTTATGAAATAATGATACTTGATATAAACCAAAATCATTAGATTTAAGGCCGTCTGAATATTCAGACGGCCTGTTGTTTTAAAATCAGTTAAAATATAGTACTTTTATTATCCGAAAAAATTATGAATATCCTGCAAGCAGAAAACCTTTCCTTTGCCGTCGGCCATGTCGCCCTACTCGACAAAGCCTCATTTCAACTCGATAGCGGTGAAAAAGTCGGTCTTATCGGACGAAACGGGGCAGGAAAATCATCATTTTTAAAAATTTTAGCAGGCGTTCAAAAACCGGATGACGGCCAATTAATCTTACAAAACGGCTTAAAAACCGTTTATGTGCCCCAAGAAACTTTCTTTGATGCCGAAGCTTATGTGTTTGATGTGGTCGCGGAAGGATTGGGTAAACTGCATAACCTCCTCAGCCGTTACCACCAAGTCAGCCGACAACTGGCAAACGGCAATGATGAAAAATTATTAGAAGAACTTCATACATTACAAACCGAAATCGAAGCGCACGACGGTTGGCAATTTGATGCCGCCATCAAGCAAGCCATTAGCGAATTAGGACTGCCTGAAAACGAGCGTATCGGCAATCTTTCCGGCGGCCAGAAAAAACGTGTCGCACTGGCACAGGCATGGGTGCAAAAACCGGATATATTATTGCTCGACGAGCCGACCAACCACCTTGATATTGAAGCCATTATCTGGCTGGAAAATTTATTACAACAATTCAGCGGCAGCTTGATTGTGATTACCCACGACCGCCGTTTTCTCGATAATACCGCCAGCCGTATTGTCGAACTCGATCGCGGCACTTTACGCTCTTACCCCGGCAGTTTTTCCAAATACACCGAGAAAAAAGCCGAAGAATTGGCGGTAGAAGCCGAGCACAATCGTTTGTTTGATAAATTCCATGCACAAGAAGAAGCATGGATACGCAAAGGCATAGAAGCCCGCCGTACAAGAAATGAAGGGCGTGTTAAACGTTTGGAAGAATTGCGCAAACAACGTGCCGCACGCCGTGAACGGCAGGGACAGGTTAATTTCAAACTCAATAGCGGCGAGAAAAGCGGCAAAATTATTGCCGAATTGGAACATGCTTCATTCGGGTATGGCGATAAAGTGATTATGAAAGACTTTTCCGCCATTATCCAACGTGGCGACAAAATCGGTTTAATCGGCCCGAACGGTATCGGCAAAACCACTTTCTTAAAACTGATACTCGGCGAATTGCAACCTGATAGCGGTAAAATCCGTTTGGGCAGCAAGCAGGAAGTCGCTTATTTCGACCAGTTCAGAAGCGCACTCAATGAAAACGATACTGTGTTTTATACCCTCGGCCAAGGTAATGATTATGTGGAAGTCGGCGGTAAGAAAAAACATGTAATGAGCTATCTGGAAGACTTTTTATTTCACCCTGCCCGCGCCCAAAGCCCTGTTTCTTCGCTTTCCGGCGGCGAGCGCAACCGCCTGTTGTTGGCCAAACTATTCACCCGCCCAGCCAATATACTGGTGCTTGACGAACCGACCAACGATTTGGATATTGACACCCAAGAATTATTGGAAGAGCTGTTGCGCGATTATTCGGGCACCGTTTTCCTAGTGAGCCATGATAGGATGTTCTTGGATAATGTAATCACACAAAGCATTGTTTTTGAAGGTGAAGGCCGTCTGAAAGAATATATCGGCGGCTATCAGGATTATATGGATGCCAAACAGCGGGAACAAAGTATCCAGACGGCTGCAAGCACGCCAACCGCTGATAACCAACCTGCTAAAAACAAATCCAAAGCCAATCGAACGGTTAAACTTTCCTATAAAGAACAACGTGAATTAGATGCCCTGCCTGAAGAAATTGCGGCCTTAGAAAACGAGCAGGCACAAATCAACAGCCAACTTTCCGATCCTGAAATTTTCAAAGATTACGAAAAAGCCGGCACACTACAAAACCGTGCCGAAGAAATCGAAATGGAACTATTGGAAAAGCTGGAACGTTGGGAGCTATTGGAAAACAAGCAAAATGGCATCGCATAGAGAGTTAACCCACCAGCGGCCATTTTTTCTCAATTGATGAAAAAGTGATTTAGATATGGCAAATAACGCAATAAAAACGTCAAAAAATATGCTGATTCGTTGGCTGGTTATCTGTCTCATTCCTGCGGCCACCATTGCAGTATCGGTTTTAACCGAACCGCATGATCAGGCAGATTATTTAATTTTCGGTATTGCCATTGCCTGTGAAATCGTTTTTCTATTTAAGTTTGTTTTATTTGAGGTAATCAAGCATCGTTTGAAAAACGAAAATGCCTTGGCCAAACAAACCACCGTTCTATTTTTGCCCTTATTGGTATTTATTGTTTATTTGTTTCATTATTTCGGGGCGTTTTAGACAAAAACGCATGTTGCCAGTATAAAATAAACACCGTATAATCCGACCTTCCATAGAGAGGTGGATGAGTGGTTTAAGTCGCACGCCTGGAAAGCGTGTATACGTTCATAGCGTATCGAGGGTTCGAATCCCTTCCTCTCTGCCAGATACCTTATCCCAAGCACCAAAGCTTGGGATTTTTATTTAGCCATTCAAAACAAAATATCCAATAAAAAGCCGAAGGCCGTCTGAAAAAATCAGATAACCTTCGGCTTTTTTATTTTAAAGAGTGATTTAATGAATAGTTTGACCAACACGGCTCATATCGTTGAAATTCATCCAAATCAGGAAAGCTTTGCCGACAACCAATCTGTCATCGATAAAGCCCCAATAGCGCGAATCGGAGCTGCCGTCGCGGTTGTCGCCCAAAGCGAAATAGCTTCCTTCCGGCACTTTGCATACAAAACCGCTGCCATCTTCGGCATAACGGCAGTTTTCAGCCAAGCCGCTATCAATGCCAGCATCTTCCATGCGGCGTTGTACAAAATTCAGCGAACCGATATCTACAGACGGAAAACCTTCCATTTTTAATACGGCAAACTCACGGTTATCCAAATTGGATTGATAATATTGTGCTTCGCGTGTTATTTCGGGATTCTGATCTTCCGGATAACGGTACATTCCATCGGGAATATCTTTTTCCTCAACCCCGTTCACCGTTAAGACCTTATCTTTATATTCAACTGTATCACCGGGAAGTCCGACAACCCGTTTAATATAATTGATTTTTGTGTCTTCCGGATAATTAAACACAATTACATCGCCGCGTTCTACTTTGCCGGTAGGAATCAAAACATTATTGATAATCGGTGTGCGGATACCGTAGGCAAATTTATTCACCAAAATAAAATCACCTACAACCAAACCAGGCCGCATAGAGCTAGATGGAATTTGGAAGGGTTCTGCCACAAAGGTTCTCAATACGAATACCAATAAGATAATCGGGAAAAAACCGCTCATATAATCGAAAAAGTGATTTGCGCGTGCCTGCCCGGCCTGTTTTTTCAGACGGCTTTTGTGAATAAACCAAACCACCCCGGTAAACAAAACAAAGATCAATAAAACGGCGGTAAAGCTCATAAAGGCAGAAAGCATCCCGAAAACGCCGACCATCATCAGCAAATAACCCCATTGCAGGCTATTGCTCCACTCGCCGGTTTCTTCACGCTCTTTATTACTCTTCGCAAACATCAATAAGCCGATAATAAAAGCAGCAATCGCACCATATAACAGGCTGTTCGTCATTATTTATCCCCCACTTGCAAAATAGCCAAAAATGCACTTTGCGGAATTTCCACATTGCCCACCTGCTTCATACGGCGTTTACCGGCTTTTTGCTTTTCAAGCAGCTTTTTCTTACGGGTAATATCGCCGCCATAACATTTCGCCAATACGTTTTTACGCAGGGCTTTAACGGTTTCACGGGCGATAATCTGACTGCCTATGGCCGCCTGAACGGCAATATCAAACATTTGGCGCGGAATCAGCTCACGCATTTTCGCCGCCAATTCACGCCCCCGATATACGGCATTGGAACGGTGGACAATCAAGCTTAACGCATCCACTTTTTCACCATTCACCATAATATCGAGTTTAATCAGATCGGCCGCCTGAAATTCTTTAAATTCGTAATCTAATGAAGCATAGCCGCGCGAAGTGGATTTTAATTTGTCGAAGAAATCCATAACGACTTCGTTCATCGGCAAATCATAAGTCAGCATAACCTGCCGCCCCATGTATTGCATATTTTGCTGAACACCGCGCTTTTGATTACATAAAGTCATCACGGCACCGACATATTCCTGCGGCACCAAAATGGTTGCCGTAATAATCGGCTCGAAGATGGTTTCGATAGTGCCGATATCAGGCAATTTGGAGGGGTTTTCCACTTCTATTTTTTCGCCGTTTTTCAATAACACCTCATAAACCACAGTCGGCGCCGTGGTAATCAGATCCATATCGAATTCACGTTCCAACCGTTCTTGAACGATTTCAAGGTGCAGCAAACCTAAGAAACCACAACGGAAACCGAAGCCTAGAGCTTGGGAAACTTCCGGTTCGAATTTTAATGAGGCATCGTTAAGCTGTAATTTTTCCAGCGCATCGCGCAAGGCTTCGTAGTCGTGGCTTTCTACCGGATAAAGTCCGGCAAAAACTTGAGATTGCACTTCTTGGAAACCCGGTAACGGTTTTTCCGCCGGATTGGCCGCTAAGGTGATGGTATCGCCGACTTTGGCGGTATGCAGCTCTTTCAGGCCGGTAATCAAGAAACCCACCTCACCGGCGGATAATTCTTGTTTTTGAACCGATTTAGGCGTGAAAATCCCCAATTGCTCGACTTGAGTTTCCGCTTTAGTGCTCATAAACAGCAGCTTGTCTTTTAATTTCAGACGGCCTTCTTTCACTCGGATAAGCATCACAACGCCGACATAGTTATCAAACCACGAATCAATAATCATCGCTTGTAATGGTGCATTTTCATCGCCTTCGGGCGCCGGAATTTTGGCAACAATTTCTTCCAACACATCTTCGACGCCCAAGCCGCTTTTAGCCGAGCATTTAACTGCCTCTGTCGCGTCAATACCGATAATGTCTTCAATTTCTTGCGATACCCGATCGGGGTCGGCAGCAGGCAGATCAATTTTATTCAATACGGGCACGACTTCGACGCCTAAATCAATCGCGGTATAGCAGTTGGCGACGGTTTGCGCTTCAACACCTTGCGAAGCATCGACCACCAATAAAGCACCTTCGCAGGCTGAAAGCGAGCGGGATACTTCGTATGAGAAATCGACGTGTCCGGGGGTATCGATTAAGTTAAGCCGGTAGGTTTGGCCATCTTTGGCAGTGTAATTCAGAGCGGCAGTCTGTGCTTTAATGGTAATACCGCGCTCTTTTTCAATTTCCATTGAATCCAGCACCTGCGTGCTCATTTCGCGCAAATCCAAACCGCCGCAATATTGGATAAAGCGGTCGGCCAGAGTGGATTTACCATGGTCGATGTGGGCGATAATAGAGAAATTTCTAATATTTTTCATTGAATTAGACATGCTGCTTTTTATTCTGTGTGAGGCCGTCTGAAAAAGTTAAAAGCCCTTTTCAGACGGCTTGATAAATCGGAAAGAAATAGCGGCATATTTTAGCTGAAAAAAGTGATTTCTGCTAATTCAAACAGCATTAAGCAGCCATATAAACCAAAATATTCCACTTTATCTGAATAACAATCGGGCTTTACACTGTATCTGCCGAATAAAAAAACTTATAATGCGCCCGTTCACATTTTATTTTGCCTATTACTTTTATGCCTGAAGCACTTCCTCCCCGCCGTCTCTCAGTTGCCCCAATGCTCGATTGGACGGACACTCACTATCGTTATATGGCCCGCCAAATTACCCGACACACATGGCTTTACAGCGAAATGATTAATGCCGGCGCCATTATTTATGGTGATGCGGATCGTTTTTTGGCATTTAATGACGGTGAACAACCGCTTGCTCTGCAGTTAGGGGGTAGCGATCCTCATGATTTGGCTAAAGCTTCTGCCATCGCAAGCGGGTATGGTTACAATGAAATTAATCTGAATTGCGGCTGCCCCAGCCCACGGGTTCAAAAAGGAGCCTTCGGCGCCTGCTTAATGAATGAAGTCAGCTTGGTTGCCGATTGTGTGAATGCCATGCAGGATGCCGCGCAGGATATTCCGGTTACGGTTAAACACCGCATTGGTGTTGACCGTCAAACCGAATACGAAAGCGTACGGGATTTTGTCGGTACCCTCTCAGAAAAAACCGCATGCCGTACTTTTATCGTACACGCACGCAATGCTTGGCTGGACGGCTTGTCTCCGAAAGAAAATCGGGAAATCCCGCCTTTAAAATACGAATATATTTACCAACTAAAACGTGATTTCCCAACATTGGAAATCATTATTAACGGCGGCATTACCACCAATGAGCAAATTGCCGAACATCTGCAATATGTAGACGGCGTGATGATTGGCCGTGAGGCATATCATAATCCGATGGTTATGCGCGATTGGGACAGACTGTTTTATGGCGATAGCGGGCGGCCAATCGAATACGAAGAGTTGGTAGAAAGGCTTTTTCAATATAGCCGTCTGAAAATCAAGGCCGGTAACGGCGTTATCCTACCCCACATTGTCCGCCATGCCCTTGGCTTGATGCACGGCTTGAATAAAGCCCGTATATGGCGGCGCATGCTTTCGGATGCTAACTTGTTAAAAAACAATGACGGTAGTCTGATTTTAGAAGCTTGGCAGGAAGTGAAAAATGCCAATAGCCGCACAACCGAAATTTTATAAATATCTGCATCTCCAACTAAGGCCGTCTGAAACATAGCAGGATAAATAATATACAAAGCCATGTTACTGCTTATTTAATTATATTTATCTTGATATACCAATGACTTCACAAATAGTGATAATGTAAAAACTACTTTTTTCTTTATCCATTCAGACGGCCTCAATAAACGAATGGCTTAATTTAAGCTATAATCCCCCTCTTTATTTATTTTAAAATTTTCATTACACACTATGTCAAACGTATCTTCAACTGCACATCAAATTCTTGAGCACTCGGGTATTTTAAGTTTATTTGCCCGACAAAAATTTACTTCACAACTATTGGAACGTAGCTTTAGTAGTACAGAGGGCTGGATTGAACTCGCCATTGTTGCCGGAATTATGATTTTGACTTTTTGGCTATCTGGCTATCTGGCAAAAAAATACCCGCTTTCCGAATCAGGCAAATGGGGCTTTTTACATCATGTTGTACTACGCATCCTTTGGCCATTCATGATGCTGGTAACTTCAATTATTGTACTATCCGCATGGAGCCTTTCAGGAAAAAGTGCTCTATGGTTACAGTTGCTGGCAATGGCTTCCAGATGGATGATTTTGATTCGGGTTGCTTTAGCCATATTTCATGCCGCACTACCCAATAATAAAATGACAGATTGGTTAGAAAGATTTTTATCCGGTGCGCTTTGGTTAGCTTTTGTACTTTGGGTATCCAGTATCGATAAAATTATTATTAACGGATTAAAATCAATTGAATTCCCTATTGGTTCGTCTACTTTGAACCTCTACACAATACTTACAGGGCTAATATGGGTTATTGTTATTCTAGTGCTTGCATTATGGGCAGCACGTTTTATTGATGCCAGATTAATGGCCAGTACCCGCCTTGACATTAACCTACGTATCGTATTATCCAAAATAATCAAAACTGCAATGGTTATCTTATCGGTTTTGATTGCTCTGCCGTTAGTTGGTATTGATTTAACCGTGTTATCCGTATTCGGTGGTGCCGTCGGTGTCGGTATCGGTTTCGGTTTGCAAAAAGTAGCCAGTAATTATATTTCCGGTTTTATTATTTTAGGAGACCGCTCAATCCGCCCCGGAGACCGTTTAACCGTTGATGGTTTTACTGGTTATGTCACCAAAATCACTTCCCGCTTTGTCGTACTTAAAAGCCTTACCGGATCAGAAGCATTGATTCCGAATGAAACTTTCGTAACATCTACTGTTATTAACGAGTCTTACAGTAGCAATTCTTTATGGCAGAATTTAGATGTCCAAGTGGCTTATTCAACCGATCTTACTCAGGCAATGCAGATTTTAGAAGAGTGTGCCGCGGCACAAGATCGTGTAGACACCTCACCCGTTCCTAGAGCACTGGTATTGGGGTTTGGCGACAACGGCATTGATTTACGCATTGGTTTTTGGGTCAAAGATCCTGAAAACGGATTCTCTTTACTGTTTTCCAATATCTTATTTTCTATTTGGCAGCGATTTAACGAAGAAGGTATTGAGTTTCCGTTCCCACAAAGGGAAGTACGTATTCTTAATGAATATCAAGCATTGGATGGTTCGGTTAATACTCAAGCATCTCAACCAATACAATCTGCTAACCATCCAGATGCCTAACCCAACCTGAGAAATATTGGTTAAATATCATGTCTCAAAAACCATTAAAACAACCTATCTCGGTATTGGTTGTTTTGCATGACGGTAATGGCAATATACTACTTATTAAACGGGCGGATTACCAAAACTTTTGGCAATCCGTTACCGGTAGTATAGAACCTGATGAGCAGCTTATTGAAACGGCTATTCGAGAAGTCTATGAAGAAACAGGCATTCTATTGCCAGATACTCAAATAATAGACTGGAACGAAAGCAGCCAATATGAGATTTACCAGCATTGGCGGCACCGTTATCCTGAAGGGGTGACGCACAATACGGAACATGTGTTTTCTGCAAAAATAAGTCGTAATAGCCCGATTAAGCTTAACCCTAAAGAGCATACAGCTTATGATTGGATGCCCGTCAAAGAAGCCGCAGATAAAGTATTTTCACCTTCTAATAAAATGGCTATTTTAAATTTGCATAAGCATTTGTTTTAATATTCGTTTTATAGGATAATTTTAAAAAATGTAAACCCCTACGGTATTTTGAACCATTTTTAAGAGCTATGAGCCAATATTTTACTTTATTTCAACTTGAAGAGCGTTTCGATATTGACGTTTCAACGCTTGAACAAACCTATCACGCGCTTGCAGCCCGCTTCCATCCGGATAAATTTGCAGCGGCATCCACTTTCGATCAAAAACAAGCCATGATGATGGCATCAACAATTAATGAAGCCTACCGTATTTTAAGAAATCCAACTGACAGAGCCGCCTATTTGCTCCAACAAAAAGGGATAGATGCTGATGCACCGGAACATACCTCTTATGCACCTGAATTCCTGATGCAACAGATGGAATGGCGGGAAACACTAGAAGAAGCACGGGCAGAAAAAAATCAAACCCGTCTAAATGACCTTCAAACAGAAATCGCAACAGCACAACAAAAGTTATATAACTTACTTAAAACTGCTTTTATTGAAGAGCAATATGACGATGCAGCCAAATATGTCAGACAAAGTCGATTTTTAGATAAATTGTATAATGAAATACAAATTGCCTTATCTTAATCAAACAAGTTGTAAAAAGTATTATAAATATATTATAAATCAGGTAAACTTATACTAACCATATTATTACAAATCCAATACTGGAATTTCACCAATTTTAAATTAATTATAAAATTCAATAATTTTGCAGTTATTTTGATTAACCTGATACATTTAATTTTAATACAGTGGAAAAAATGAAACGGATTACTTTACTGATTACTGCCGCACTCGCTTTGTCGGCCTGCAATATATATCAAGATGAAAGTCGGCAAAGCCGCATTCTTCGTTTTGCAGCAGCACACCCAATTGCAGCACAAGCCATTGGTTTGAAAAATGAAAAATCCTCTAATATTACCAGCATTTCTACTCGTATCTCGACCCGAATCGGCTTAGACGATCAAGCAAACGGTGGAGGACGGGGTACACAGGTAAACGCCTTTCGCCATACACTTTGGCAGGCAGCAATTTCTTCTCAATTCGGTCCAGAAATTGCAGAAGAAATTGGTAATGCCTATGAAACGGATCCTTCCGTACGAGAAGTTAAAGTCAAATACTTTAGCCGTTTCGCCGCGGATCAAGCCGTGGATTTACGGAATAATCGTATTGGCAGATTCATTGGAATATCTAATCCAGATGCTGATATAAAAACACTGTCGCAAATCATATTAAAAAGATTTTATGAAGACGGTTTATGGACAGCTAAGCTCATTAACGAAAATGGTCGGAGCTCTTGGCGTATTAGCTTAACAAAACTAAAACGAAATGAGTATGAAGCCGCTTTAAATAAATTAAAAAAATTGGATAATGATGGTTTTACAGAAGATGAGCAACAAAGCGGATTGATACAATAAACTTTGCCGATACCCGACATAAAATATTAATAGTGTTTTAAAACAGCAAGGAGTTATCATGAGCACAAAGCCAAGGCTAATTATCGATACCGATCCCGGTCAAGATGATGCTGCTGCTATTCTTATGGCACACGGACTGGCAAAGCGTGGTCTGATAGACTTTATTGCACTAACAGTAGTGGCAGGGAATGTTGACTTACACCATACGGCAACCAATGCCAGAATTATCTGTGATTGGGCGGGTGAAAAAAATTTTCCTGTTTATGCAGGTGCTATCAAACCGCTATTGCGTCCCTTAGTAACCGCCGAAGAAGTACACGGAAAAACGGGACTGGATGGTGTTGAATTACATGATCCCGAATGTCCGTTGCAACCCGTCCATGCTGTTCCTTTTCTCATAGATACCTTACGCAAAGCAGATGATGCCAGTATTACTATCTGCCCTATCGGCCCGTTAACCAATATCGCTCAAGCCTTAACGCTTGCTCCCGATATCGTTCGTGCTGTTAAAAATATCGTTTTAATGGGTGGTAATTATTTTGAAGCCGGCAATATTACCCCCGCAGCCGAATTTAATTTTTATGTCGATCCCCATGCCGCCCAAATCGTATTACAAAGTGGCGTGCCTATTACTATTTTACCCTTAGATGTTACTCATAAAGCCTGTATTACGACAAAGCGTATGGATGTTTTACGCCAACAGGATAATATTAACGGTTCCCGTTTGGCCGACATATTGCAAAGTTATGAACGCTTTGATATACAAAAATTCGGCCTTGACGGCGGGCCTTTGCATGACCCGTGTGCCATTACTTGTGCGGTCTTTCCTGAAATGTTTAGTGGTAAAAATTGTCATGTTGCTGTTGAAACACAAAGTGAGCTAACAATGGGAGCATGTGTTGTTGATTGGTGGAACAGCACCGGAAAATCTGCCAATGCCTATTGGGTAACACAAGTTGATGCAGATAAAATGTTTGCTGAATTAGCCGAATCTATTCGATATCTTCCCTAATGGATAGTTTGCATACCGTAATTAAATGGCCTCTTTATTAAAATATCACCATTTTAAAATCTTGTTTTATGCCAAAAAACTGGTGATAATATTACGCTTTAAAAATAATCGACTGAAGTTTAATTCTAGCTCTACTATATCAAACTGTTATAACTCAAAAATTTAAAAAAGAAAGCACGAAACAATGGCGTTAATCGTACAAAAATACGGTGGTACTTCAGTAGGTTCTGCCGAACGAATTAAAAATGTAGCCAACCGTGTTGCCAAAGCCCATGCCGAAGGGCATGACGTAGTTGTGGTGGTCTCAGCCATGAGTGGTGAAACCAACCGTCTGGTAGCATTGGCACATGAAATGCAAGATTTCCCCGATCCACGTGAATTAGACGTGGTTCTTTCTACTGGCGAACAAGTGACTATCGGCTTATTGGCCATGGCTTTAAAAAATATCGGCGTACCGGCCAAAAGCTATACAGGCTGGCAAGTTGCCGTTAAAACCGACAATGCCCACACGAAATCCCGTATTGAAGAAATCGATGACGAAGCAATGCGAAGTGATTTGAAAGAAGGTAAAGTAGTTATCGTTGCCGGTTTCCAAGGTGTAAATAGTCAAGGTGATATCACCACATTAGGACGAGGTGGTTCCGATACTTCGGCCGTAGCTCTAGCTGCCGCATTGAAAGCGGATGAATGCCAAATTTACACCGACGTTGACGGTGTTTATACCACCGACCCACGTGTTGTTCCCGAAGCCCGCCGCCTTGACACGGTTACTTTTGAAGAAATGTTGGAATTGGCGAGTTTGGGCTCAAAAGTTTTACAGATCCGTTCGGTAGAATTTGCCGGTAAATACAAAGTACGCCTGCGCGTTTTAAGCAGCCTTCAGGAAGGCGGCGAAGGTACACTAATCACCTTTGAAGAGGATAATAATATGGAAAGAGCTGCCATCTCCGGTATTGCATTTGATAAAAACCAAGCACGTGTTAACGTACGCGGAGTTCCCGACAAACCAGGCGTTGCTTATCAAATTTTAGGTGCGGTTGCAGAAGCGAATATTGAAGTGGACATGATTATTCAAAATGTTGGTGCGGAAGGAACGACCGACTTCTCGTTTACCGTACCAAGAGGTGAATATAAACCGGTATTAGACCTTCTTAATGGTCTAAGAGACAGCATTGGTGCCGCTGAAATAGATGGTGACGATACCGTATGTAAAGTTTCCATTGTTGGCTTGGGTATGCGCTCTCATGTTGGTGTTGCATCCAAAATGTTCCGCACACTGGCTGAAGAAGGTATCAATATTCAAATGATTTCCACATCCGAAATCAAAGTTTCCGTATTGATTGATGAAAAATATATGGAATTGGCTACCCGTGTGCTGCATAAAGCATTTGATTTAGCTTAAAGCCAAGTTTAATATTAAAAAACAAGGCCGTCTGAAAATTGAACTGCACCCCAAAAGTTGGACTTCTCCAACCCATTAAGGTGCAGTTTTCTTATGAGCAAATATACATTCAAATTTAGAAAGTTTTTAGTTAGTTGTACATCTCTCAACACATTTTTATGCGTCAAATTTCGTTAATAGTATATTTTTGTAAAGGTCTCTTCCAGCGCAAAAAATTTCAGCAGTTTTTCTGAGTAGATTTTCTTAATTTGCAACGAGTTATCTTCATCTTTTGAGTCTAACTTGTTTACTAATCTACGTTAGCCCAAAATTCTATTATTCAGCAACTTGCTAACGAATTGAATACCACGGTTAGAGCCCCTAATCAATATTTATGGTATTACAGCAATGGGAAATTGGTCCCAATAGGTATGAAAACAGATGGGAGTCAAGATACCAATCAACCTGGAATTATGAGAAGTTTTAACCCACAAAAAATAAATAGATACAAGTAAAAGGATTGTAAAATGAAATATTTACTATTTTTACTGCTGATAAATATTACTTTTAATAGCGTATCTGCTCAAAACGAACACCAATTCTCAAATGACAAGGATACTATTAAAATGTCTACCCCTATATCAACTGGAAGTATCTATTTTTTAGATAAAAAAACACAAGTAAAATTGAAAAAACTAGCAGAAAAAGGAGATATCAATGCTGCCTTCCAACTATCTCAATACTTCACTTTAATTAATAAAAATAATGATGAAGCACTTAAATATTTACTTATTGGCGCCAGAAATGGAGATGTACGTGCACAATACAGAGTTTCTCAGAGTTTTTTTAATAAGAAGTTATATAAAGAAGCTTTATTTTGGGCCCAGGAAGCTAAAAAAAACGGCATTTCAAATTTAGACGAATTTATTGATCCGGATGAATTTATTGATGAAATAAAGTCAGAAATGAACAATCAAATATAGTTGTAAGCATAAATAAAAGAGTTAAATCAATCATTATATGTAGAAAATTGCTGTGTAGTTTACACATTGGGTTGATAAAATAAGCCTCTAATACTTCAAAAGGCGTCAGCCCTTTAAGTGTTACATATCGATCGTTACCGCCTCGACTACGACTGCCACCGCCAACCCCACTCTGCAAAACAACAGCAAACTAAACAATGTGTACGACAAAATCGGCAGACGCTTAAGCAAAGAAAGAACCGACAAAGACGCGTTACAATCCACCCATCCGAAGCGCACTCATTTTGTTTGGGATAGCAGCTGCCTGTTACAGGAATACATCTATAAAGGCAACTATACCTACATTTACACCGACCAAAATTCCTACGAACCTTTAGCACAGTTATTCTTTAACAATCAAGATGAGCAGCAATACCTAGCCTATTTCCATAACGACAAAATCGGTATTCCTAGAGAAATGACAGGTCAGTTCGGTAATCTGTTATGGTATGGCAATACACCGCCTGGGGTAAACTTAATAAAGACGAACGGGTTTATCCACTCGTACATCAACTGTTTAGGCTTCAGAACCAGTATTGGGAACTATTATTGCTCATCAACAAATATTTTTTGGTAATCATACAGCCACATCAGACCTTTCAAAAACTGAAAATTATGGTTGGTTTGATATATGAAGTAAAAGATGATAATTTATTAAGAGAAATCATTAATGAAAATTAGAAAAATGATAAATATAGTTTATTTATAAGTAATTGCCAACAATGAGTAAATAAAGTAATGGAAGCATACAAAGTGGAGAGAAGCAATGCTTATACTTATATTTGTATTATTAATAACTATTCTATTAATAATATATTTACTTAATAAAATATATTTTTTAATTATTATATTTTTATTGGCTATTGTTTTTGGTATTTTTTACACATCAAATTATAGAGATATAAATGGATTAACTTGGCTATTAATAGATGGTACAACTTATAAACAAAAAGTATCTAGTAACTTTAAATTCAAAAATAAAAATTTAATAGCCATTGAATTCAATCGAAATATTATATATCAATTAAAATTTGAACTTTATCCATATAAATCAAATAAGAAAGATATTATAGAATTTGAAAATATGATGAAACATATAAAAAATACAAAAATATATATGTATACAAAAAATTCTAATCAAATATATAAAAGTTTTCATCTGTATCAAAGTCAAAATACCTCATGGAGTGCCGGGACAGTTATTTATCAAGATGACTCCCGTCAGCCATTTGTTATTGGTTTTGAATCTGAAAGTTTTTTTATACCACCCTCATTAAAACAACAAAAAATTTATTTTAAGTTTGATATCAACAATAAAGAGGTATTAAATTATTTAAATAACAACAAAATAAAATTATCTATTATTCAAAAATCTTTATAGTAGTTAATAAAAAACCTAAGCATAAAATCCTAAGGTAGTATACAGAACCACAAGCACGTACGAGTTATCTCTCTCAAGGCAGTCTGAAACAAACCAACCCTTTCAGACGGCCTCCTTTACAGCATTTACAACAGTACCGGCAGACCGTTTCAGCTAAACCTTCCATTCATCTGCCTCAACAACAGAGAGTATTCAAGCCATGCTTTAATATAAAATGCAAGATAGAGGAGTTATCCCTTATTTTATAGAAAACACAATTAAAACAGCTACCAAAAACCCTATTAGAGATGATTCAACCATTCATTATGATAAAATCAACAAAATTATGGTAGTTACCAATAAATAAAAGATAAGGTTATAATTGTTATACATAAAAGTAAATAATATGGTATTTGTTATAGATAAATTTTTAACTGAAGCAAATAAAGCTAGTGAAAATCTTTTTTTATTTGCATCTTTTGTAAATAATACAGAATTTTTAATGAATTATATTGAGCGTAAATATTTAAAAAATATTGACACAGATAAATATAAAAATTGCTGGGATGAGTTAGAAATTTTAAACGCATTAGCTTTGTCAGATTGGGAGGATGATGGAAAGCCTACTGACTGGCATAAGAAGTGGAAAAAATATTATCAAAAAGATGCAAAAAGTTTAATTTGTAATTTATTGAATATACTACATATGAATTAATGAATAATTTTTCTAAGCCTGACAATATAAGCAAAACTTAAGTAAGCCTTAATTTGTATATAACCCTACAGGTAATCGGGCATTTCAAGTACGTATATGTTATTCGCTCTCAATTCTACCCTTTCAGATGATCTCATATTTTATATAGCCTATAAAAATAATAATAAAGAAACCACTGGGGAAACTGGAAAAACTGATTCATATATAGGAAAAGGTTAAAAGTGAATAATTTATTAAATATATATGTAAATTATGGTATAAGTTTGTATGACAAAGGAGAAAGTGTAATTATTCTGCCAAAAAACATTGCACTTATCGCTATAAATTATTACCTTGAACTAGGAATAATAATATTAGGCGGAGATATATATGAAAAAGTAGATGATAAAAATTTTAATCATACTTATGACAACTGGTATTATGAGGGCAATTCATCTGCTGAAAGTATTATAAAAGCAAGGGGTTACTTGCAGTCATTTAATAATAAAAATGTATATGTCTCATTTGTTGTGAGGCTATGCAAGCCGTAGCCTGTATGCTCCACAGGTAGCGTGTGTGCCTTCAGGCACGCACGTGTTATCACCCCCTCAAAGCCGTCTGAAAAAATAAATCATACACCACCCTTTTAAACGAAAACCCCACAAAAGCTTTTAAACATGGTTTAATGCCATTTCAGCAAACAAGAAAACCGTTATCATGAAACCTCATGCTCCGATTATTCAATCACTGCTCGATACCGATTTATATAAATTCACCATGTTGCAGGTTGTCCTGCATAAATTTCCCCAAGCGCACGGCGTTTATGAATTCCGCTGTCGCAACAACGATGAAACCGTTTATCCGCTGGCCGAAATCCGTGAAGATTTGGAACGCGAACTTGATGAATTGTGCCGTTTGCAATTAAGCCAAGACGAATTGGATTATTTGCGAAGCTTCCGCTTTATCAAAAGCGATTTTGTCGACTATATGGAGCTTTTCCAGCTCAAGCGCCGTTTTGTTAACGTCAGCACCGATGAAGAAGGCCGACTACATATCAAAATCGAAGGGCCGATGATACAGGCGATGTTCTTCGAGATTTATATTCTTTCAATTGTGAACGAACTTTATTTCCGCCGTCTTGAAACGCCGGAAGTATTGGCTGAAGGCGAGCGTAGGCTTCAAGCGAAGGCCGAACGATTAAAAGAATTGGCAAAAATCCAAGATCCAAACGATCCGCCATTTCTGATTTCTGATTTCGGTACCCGCCGCCGCTATACCCTGGACTGGCAGGAACATGTTATCAAAACACTTTATGCGGCAGCCCCTGAAATCGTACGCGGCACCAGTAATGTTTATTTAGCCAAAAAACTCGGTCTCACCCCAATCGGCACCATGGCGCACGAGTTTTTACAAGCCTTTCAAGCCCTTGATGTTCGCCTGCGCGACTTCCAAAAAGCCGCGCTTGAAGCATGGGTAAGCGAATACCGTGGCGACTTGGGTATTGCACTTACCGATGTAGTTGGTATGGATGCGTTCCTGCGTGATTTCGACCTCTATTTTGCCAAACTGTTTGATGGTCTCCGTCACGACAGCGGTGATCCGTATGTTTGGGGTGATAAAGCCTACCGCCATTATCAAAAACTCAAAATTGACAGCCGCACCAAAATGCTGACTTTCTCAGACAGCCTTGATATTGAAAAATCATGGGCGTTACACCTCTATTTCAAAAACCGTTTTAAAACCAGTTTTGGTATCGGCACCAACCTTACCAATGATTTAGGGCATACCACACTCAATATCGTATTGAAATTGGTAGAATGTAACGGCCAATCTGTGGCTAAACTGTCTGACAGTCCCGGCAAAACTATGACGGATAACAATACCTTCCTTGCTTATTTACGGCAGGTATTTGAAATACCCGAACCAGAAGATAGTAAGCAATAAAAGCAGGCCGTCTGAATAGATAAATATTCAGACGGCCTTAAACCGATAACGGCTTTTATAAACATGATATTCAAGCCGTCTGAAAATACTTTTGATATCCATGGTTAACCATATCGTAGGCAGCAAATATTTGGATTGCCAATATTTTGGCAAAGCCGCCCATTTATGATATAAGGCCGTTTCCAAACAATTATCCGCTAGTTTCAACAGCCAAGGCCGTCTGAAACCCGATAAACAAAATAGAAGGAAATATAATGAGTTCACAAGATTTAACCGGAAAAATCGCGCTGGTTACCGGCGCTTCACGCGGTATTGGTGCTGCTATTGCCGACACACTGGCTGCTGCCGGTGCCACAGTTATCGGTACGGCTACGTCTGAAAGCGGTGCAACCGCCATTGGCGAGCGTATGGCACAATGGAAAGGCGAAGGCCGTGTTTTGAACACTGCCGAAGAAAACAGTATTGAAGCATTGATTGCCGATATTGAAAAAACACACGGTCAATTAGATATTTTAGTGAATAACGCCGGTATCACCCGGGATAATCTGCTGATGCGTATGAAAGAAGAAGAATGGGATGACATTATGCAGGTGAACCTGAAATCGGTTTATCGTACCAGTAAAGCCGTTTTACGCGGTATGATGAAACGGCGCTACGGTCGTATTATCAGCATTACTTCCGTGGTCGGCGCGATGGGCAATGCCGGTCAGGCCAACTATGCGGCAGCCAAAGCCGGCTTAATCGGTTTTTCCAAATCCATCGCACGTGAAGTCGGTAGCCGTGGGATTACCGTGAATTGCGTTGCCCCCGGCTTTATCGATACCGACATGACCCGCGCCCTACCTGAAGAAACCCGTAAGGCTTTTGAAGCAGAAACTTCATTGGGCAAATTCGGCGAAGCGCAAGATATTGCCGATGCCGTATTATTCTTAGCCAGTGATCAGGCAAAATACATTACCGGCCAAACCCTACACGTCAACGGTGGTATGTTGATGCCCTAAGTGAATAGACTACTCGAACTTCAAAGGCCGTCTGAATCTATTTTTCAGACGGCCTTTTGTTTATCTACATCTATAAAACAAAGCAATGGCACAGATTTATTGTATAAATTTTTGTGACATAACAAGTGGTTTTATGCCACTTCAAGCCATGCAAAAAACATGTTTTTAAAGTCTTTTATCATGGGTAGTCCCGATTTGCTATATAATCCAAACCCTATTTCCGGCAAACATCATTATTTAATTCACGATATTCACACTATGGAACACTTCTCTCTAGCACCTATTGTTATTGTTTTATCTGTTGCGGTTATTTCCGTTATTTTTTGCCGGAAGTTCAATATTCCTTCCATGCTCGGTTATCTGCTTTCCGGTTTTCTTGCCGGCCCGAGTGTGTTGCACCTGATACCGAAAAGCGAAGCCACCGATTATCTGGGGGAAATCGGTATTGTGTTTTTGATGTTTAGTATCGGTTTGGAATTCTCCCTGCCCAAACTCAAAGCCATGCGGCGCTTGGTATTTGGTTTGGGTGGTATGCAGGTGGTCATTACCATTATTGCGATTGTCGGTATTTTGATGATTAGCAGCGCCCAATTTAACTGGGCGTTTGCCGTTGCCGGCGCCTTAACCATGTCGTCTACCGCCATTGTGAGCCGTATTCTTTCCGAAAAAACCGAATTGGGGCAAACCCACGGCCAAATGACAATGGGCGTGTTACTGATGCAGGATATTGCGGTTGTGCCGTTAATGATTTTGCTACCGGCACTTGCCGGCGGTAGTAGTGGCAACCTATGGATTGAATTGGGCTTGGCTGTTTTGAAAATGGTACTGACACTTGGTGTTCTATTTGTCATCGGCAGCCGTATTATGTCGCCATGGTTCCGGTTGGTGGCTAAACGCAAATCGTCCGAACTATTTATGATTAACGTTTTGCTGGTCACACTCGGTGTTGCTTATCTGACCGAACTAGAAGGCTTGTCACTTGCTTTGGGTGCGTTTGTGGCCGGCATGTTGCTCTCCGAAACCGAATACCGTTTTCAGGTAGAAGACGATATCCGCCCTTTCCGCGATATCCTGCTTGGTTTTTTCTTTATTACCGTCGGCATGAAATTGGATATTCAGGCATTAATCGACGACTGGCAATCGGTATTGATGCTGTTGGGCATTCTGATTTTATTAAAAGCCACAGTGATTTTTATTATTGCCCACCGCATGAAACACAGTGCGGCCGACAGTTTGAAAACCGCGCTTTATTTGGCTCAGGGCGGTGAGTTTGGCTTTGTAATGTTGGCCGTTTCCAGCAAAATCAATATGGTTTCGCCCCAACTCGAACAGGCTGCGACTGCTGCAATTTTACTTTCTATGATTATCGCCCCGTTCCTACTCAATAGCAGCGATAAATTGATTAACAAATTTGTGAAGTCAGATTGGGATATGAAGGCCGTCGATCTACAAAACATGCTCATTGCTACCATGAGCAAATCCGACCATGTGCTGATTATCGGCTACGGTCGCGGCGGACAAACCATCGGCAGGATTCTGACTCAAGAAAATATTCCCTATTATGCTTTGGACTTAGATGTCGAACGCGTTCAAGTAGCCCGCAGTGCCGGTGAACCGGTATCATTTGGTGATGCCAAGCGGCGTGAAGTTTTAGAAGCCGCCGGCTTAAACCGTGCCAAAATGGTGGTGATTACCCTTAGCAATATGCACGAAACCCAACACGTGTTGGATAATATTATGAGCATCCACCCCACTATGCCCGTACATGTGCGTGCCGTTAGCGACGATTACCTGCAAACCTTTACCCAAATGGGTGCCGAAGAAGCAGTATCCGATACCAAAGAAACCAGCCTCGCTTTAGCTTCTTATGCCATGTTGGGAGCAGGATTGTCGTATCACCACGTTCATCAAACCATTATGGATATCCGCCGCAACCGCTACGATATTTTAAAAGACTTGTTTGTCGGTAGTGACGACGAATCCGCATTTTATGATGAAGAAAACAATGTCAGCCGTTATGCATTTGCATTGTCACAAGAAGCACATGCTATTGGTAAACACATAGACGAACTGCCACTCAAGCATTTAAATATCAAGCTGCTGTTTGTCCGCCGCCATACCCATCGTATTCAAGAATTTGATAAAGACTTCCGACTGAATGACGGCGACATTCTGGTTGTTGCCGGAAACAAGGAAAAAATAATATCCTTTGAAAACTGGTCTCTACAAGGAAACGCTTAAAATGATGCAAAAAATACTTGCAGCGACAACCAAGTTTTGATTTAATCACGGCTTCACAGCGACACGGGTGATTAGCTCAGTTGGTAGAGCGTCTGCCTTACAAGCAGAATGTCGGCGGTTCGACTCCGTCATCACCCACCAAGTTTTTTGTGCGGAGTGGTAGTTCAGTTGGTCAGAATACCGGCCTGTCACGCCGGGGGTCGCGGGTTCGAGCCCCGTCCACTCCGCCAACCTTATTAAAAAAGCATCAATTTTCGGATTGATGCTTTTTTATTTGCTTAATATTTATCAGGCCGTCTGAAACATTTTCAGACGGCCTGATGCGTTTCTTTCAATTCATCCGTTCAAATAAAACCTTGAATAATTCAAGCTGCCTGAATACCGCTCAATAAAATGCTACAATAACCAGCCTCAAACACTGATTGACTGCGATTTATGAAAACCATCGAACATGTTCAGGCCGTTGCCTTTGATTTGGACGGCACGCTTTGCGATTCCGTGCCCGATTTAGCTGCCGCAGCCAATGCCGCACGCGAACACTTAGGCTTGTCGGCACTTCCTATCGAAACCGTCAAAAGCTATGTGGGCGACGGCGTTGCTAAGCTGATACATCGAGTGCTAACCGAAACCTACGAAGAAGAAGCCGAGCCCGCTCAGTGGGAACAGGGATTCACATTTTTTATCCGCTATTATCATGATCACTTAAGCGTTTATACCCGCCCCTATCCCGAAACCGAAGCCGGATTAAAACTGCTTAAATCTTTAGGTATTCCCTTAATTGTGATTACCAATAAAAATGAAGTTCTGGCAGTCGAGCTATTAAAACAACTCGGTTTGGCCGACTATTTCAGCCTGATACTCGGCGGCGACAGTTTATCCGAGAAAAAACCGTCCCCCCTGCCTATTACGCATGCCGCAGAAGTATTGAATATCCAACCGGCCGATATGATCATGGTCGGCGACTCTAAAAACGATATTCTGGCGGCCAAAGCAGCCGGCTGTTTGAGCGTCGGCGTTACGTTCGGTTATGGCGATATGACTATGTTGTCACAAAACGAAGCCACCAAGCCGGATTGGTTAATCGGCTCTATTCCGGAAATTTATGAAAACCTGCAACCGCAGAAAGAAGTAGAAAACCGATAAAAGCCATCCATAATATAGGCCGTCTGAAACTCTTTCAGACGGCCTATTATCCAAAAGATACCTTATTCCGATATGAAGCAACCCCTATCCCTCCGTGCCCGTGCCTTAAATATACTCGCCCGCCAAGAAATCAGCCGCGCCGACCTTAAACGCAAACTGGCACCTTATGCCGACAATGAAAACGAACTAGATCAACTTTTAGACGAACTGGCCGAACGAAACTGGCAATCAGACGAACGCTTTGCCGAAGCCTATATACACAGCAAAAGCAAACGACACGGCACGCTACGCCTGAAACAAACTTTACAGCAAAAAGGCATCGATAATGAAACAGCCGCATCCTTTTTACCCAGCCGTGAGCAAGAATTGCAAACAGCCATTGAAGTGCTGCATAAAAAATTCAAACAACCCGCCCAAGATATGAAAGAGATGCAAAAACAAATGCGTTTTCTCGCTTATCGGGGTTTTGATACCGACACTATCCGTGCTGCTATGAAAAACGACTGGTTTGAAGAAGAATAAAACTGTACCGATTGGCTATCGACTATCGCGACCCCATAATAAAAGGTAAATAATATATAAATCACCTTGAAAGCTGTATAGCCATACCCATGTAGCCAAAAGCCGTCTGAAACCTTAATATTCAGACAAACGGCCATATCCGGCACAATATTTTTTAACGTTGCACTATTTAACCCAAGAAAGGCCATTATGAAAACTTTAAAAGAAGCACTCGACTGGCGTTACACCACCAAAGTATATGATGCCGGCAAAAAAATATCGGCGGAAGACTTTGCCCAAATCGAGCACATCCTCCAATTCAGCCCGAGCAGCACCAATTTACAACCCTCTCATTTCATTATTGCCGACGATGATGCCGGTAAAGCACGCATTGCCAAAGCAGCAGAAGGCCCTTATGCCTACAATGCTCCAAAAATCAAAAATGCTTCCCACATTATTGTATTCTGCAGCAAAGTTTTCGCTGATGACGAACATTTAGAAGCCGTTCTCGAACAGGAAGACAAAGACGGCCGCTTCGCCGAAGAGGCTAACAAAACCCAAATGCACAATACCCGCCGGATGTTTTTAAATATCCACCGTTACAACTACAAAGATGAGCCTCACTGGCATGCCAGACAAACTTATCTGACTTTTGGCGCCGTATTGCTCGGTGCTGCCCAATTAGGCTTGGACGCCACCCCGATTGAAGGTGTGGATATGGCGAAAGTAGATGAAGAATTCGGACTTCATCAAAAAGGCTATTCTGCTCTGGCTGTAATCGCGTTGGGCTACCGCGACGAAGCAGAAGACTTTAATGCCCGCTTGCCAAAATCACGTTTACCGAAAGAAAAATTGTTTACCAAAGCTTAAATATATTGATTCGGTATATCAGGCCGTCTGAAAAAAGTGAACTGTCCCCCAAATCTTGGACAAACATAAAAGCCTTTTCAGGCGGCCTTTTCGAGCTGGGTTCTGTATGCCACAGGACTCAGCTTTTTCAATTTCAAACTACATCTGTCATGATTGTCGTACCGTATATAGTGTATCCATTGTCTGCATCAGCTCTGTTGTCGAAAGTTTGCCTTCCTGATAAAAGCATTCCGTCTTCAGTATTGCAAAGAAGCTTTCCATCGGTGCATTGTCCCAGCAATTGCCTTTACGCGACATACTTTTCACTATACCGTGTTCCGCCAACGTGCGGCTGTACGGCTTGGTATTTAAAGTCTAATGTATATTTGCTCATGAGAAAACTGCACCTTAATGGGTTGGAGGAGTGTCCAACTTTTGGGGTGCAGTTCAATGTTCAAACGGCCTGCTTAAATATTGATATATTAAACAAACATATTCAAACTTTTAAAGCTGTTTTAAGCGGGCGATACGGTTGTCTAATGTGGGATGTGTACTGAGCAATGAATCCTTTGCTTCACTGGCAATACCCATAGCGGCCATTTCTTTAGGTAGATCACTGGCATTGCCTTTCAAACGTTGTAAAGCGGCAATCATTTTCGGCGCCCCTACCAAACAGGCCGCACCTGCATCGGCGCGATATTCACGTTGGCGGCTGAACCACATCACAATAAAACTGGCTAAAAAGCCGAATACTACTTGCAATACCATACTGACCATAAAATAAGTACCTTGTGAGGTACCGCCGCCCTCTGTACGTGCTACCATGCCTGAAACCACACGCGCCAAGAACACCACAAAAGTATTGACGACGCCTTGAATCAAGGTCAATGTCACCATATCACCATTGCCGACGTGTGCCATTTCATGTGCCAATACCGCTTCAACTTCATCCCTTGTCATATGGTCGAGTAATCCGGTGCTGACGGCAACCAATGAATTATTTTTGCTGGCACCGGTCGCAAAGGCATTTGGTTCGGGTGAATGATAAATAGCCACTTCGGGTGTTTTCAAATTCCATTGGCGGGCTTGGTTTTCAACTGTTTTTAATAACCACGCTTCGGTTTCATTGTGCGGTTGAGTAATCACTTCCGCACCAACCGAGCGTTTTGCCATGGTTTTGGACATCAATAAAGAAATAATGGAACCGGTAAAGCCGATTACTGCCGAATAAATCAGCAGGCTGACCATATCATTGGGGTTTGCACTCACCCCGAGTATGCTCAGTACAATACCGATAACAACCAAAACCGCAATATTGGTCATTAAAAATAAAAAAATACGTTTCACAGAGTTTTCCTTTGGAAGTGGTAGTTTATATATGTTGTATTTTTAATAGAACGCACAGATTGTCGCAAAAAACACGCTTCCCGCAAAGATATTATATAGAAAAGGTATGCAAAATTTATGAATAAATTTATACCGCCTGTCTGTTTATCTTTACCGTCTGTGTATTTATTACCCTATTTATCAGATAAATATGGCAGATAATCGGCATATTCGATTGTAAGTACAATAAATCAATTAGATAATAAAGACCTTATTACCCTAGTTTTAACTTATTGATAAATAATCTAAAGGCCGTCTGAAATAATTCAGACGGCCATAACGGAAACCATGATGCAAGCCATTATTCAAACCGCGCTAGACAACCTGATCACCCAAAAGCAGCAGGCGATTAACGACTATCATGCCAAACAACGCCCTGCAGTTTTTTTTGCCCGATACGGGCGGGCACTGAGGCAGACATTAAGCCTATTGTGGCAGCATCAGTTTGCCGACAGCTCTTTGTGTTTGCTGGCAACAGGCGGTTTTGGGCGTGGTGAAATATACCCCTATTCCGACTTGGATTTAGCCATTGTTTCCGAACAAACCCTTACCGAAGACGAACAAGATGCTATCAGCCATTTTATACAGACCCTGTGGGATATACACCTTGTTCCCGCGCTCAAAGCCGGCAGTATTGATGAATTGTGTGAAAGCGCAGCCGAAGACATTACCGGCGACACTGCTTTTTTAGAAGCCCGTTTTTTGGCAGGTAATGAGGCTCTGGCAGAACGCTTCCTACACAAAATAAACCTGCAACGCGATACCGCTTCTTTTATCGAAGCCAAGTGGGTGGAAATGGAACAGCGTCATGCCAAATCGCAAGGTTCGGCTGCTGTATTAGAACCGAATATCAAAACCAGCCCGGGCGGCTTGCGTGATATTCATACTATGTTTTGGATTGCCAAAGCACAAGGTTTGGATACATTCTTAAGCCTGTCTTCTTCCGACGACATCCTCACCCATACCGAAGTCACTATGCTGCTAGACAGCTATAAACAACTTGCCGCCATACGCATCAATCTGCATCTAGCCGCAGGCCGTCAGGAAGACCGCCTGATTTTCGATTTACAATCCCAAGTAGCCGAAAACATGGGATGGCAGGAAGGCGAACAGCGGATTAAAAGCGAAAAACTAATGCGGGTATTTTACCGCGCCAGCAAAACCGTTACGCAACTGAACGGTATTCTGTTACCGATGCTGCGTGGTCGCGTTTATTCGCTTTTGCGCCAATTTGTCGGCTTGATTGACGACCATTATTATCAAATCGACAATCAAATCGCGGTATACGACAAACAACTTTTTACACGGGAACCCGAACATTTATTTAAAATTCTCGAAGTCATCCAAACCCATAACGATATCGACACCATCGCCCCACAAACCCTAAGGGCATGGTGGGCGGCGACCTTCAAAATTGATCAAGATTTTTACAACAACCCCACCAACCGCCAACGTTTTATCGGCTTTTTCAAACATGGCGAAGGGCTAACCCACCTTATGCGCTTTTTAAACCTTTATGGCGTATTAGAGCGTTATTTGCCCGCATGGAAAAACATTGTCGGCCTGCTGCAACACGATTTATTCCATATCTATCCGGTGGACGACCATATCCTGACCGTATTGCGCAATGCCCGCCGCTTGGCGATGGATGCCCACAGCCACGAGCTGCCTTTTGCTTCCGCATTGATGCATGGTTTCGAACGACAATACATTATCTATCTGGCTACCGTGTTTCACGATATTGCCAAAGGACGGGGCGGCAATCATGCCATCGAAGGCATTGGCGACGCCCGCCGTTTTGCCGCCGACCATTTTCTTGATAAAGAAGAAAGTGAAATGCTGTGCTGGTTGGTGGAAGACCATTTATTGATGTCTTCCGTTGCTCAAAAAGAAGACATACAAAACCCTGATGTCATCAGCCATTTTTGTGAACGTGTGAAAACGCAAGAGCGACTAACCGCTCTTTATCTGCTGACCGTAGCCGATATCCGCGGCACCAACCCCAAATTATGGAACAGCTGGAAAGCCGGCCTATTTGAAACCCTGTTTCATGCCGCCAGCCACCGTTTGGCAGGCGGGAAAGACAACCGCCACGCAATGATCAGCCGCCGCCAACAAGCTGCAACCGATCAACTCAATCATGCCGGCACACCGGAAAAACAGCAAAAACAGCTTTGGCGTATGCTTGGTTCCGCCTATATAGTTCGCCACGAATTGCGCGACATTCTTTGGCATACGGCTAACCTGATTCATCATACGGATCAGCCGCAAGTACGCTGCCGTTTACTAGACTCGGATGGGGATGCTTTGCAAGTGATGGTTTTTATGCCGAACGCACCACGCCTGTTTGCCCGACTATGCCGTATTTTCAATCATCACAATATGGATATTTTGGCCGCCCGCGCGTTTGTGACCGATCACGACTATATTCTCGACACTTTCACGGTACAAATGCCGCCACAACACACTCCGGGTGATTATCTTGACATACAGAGCGCACTTGAAGCCGAAATCAATAATTTTGTTCACGGCTACGACACCACCGAAAATCACGCCACCTTACGTCCCGTACCAAACAGCCGCCGCAGCCGTCATTTACCGATAGCACCGGTTATCCGACTAACTTCCGATCAGGACAACCCCGACTGGTACACATTGGAAATTGTCGCCGTCGACCGCCCTTACCTACTGGCCGATATTGCCGAAATCTTTTCCGCACAAGATATCAGCCTGCGTTATGCCAAAATTTCCACTTTGGGCGAACGGGCAGAAGACGGGTTTGTGATTTTCAGCACCGCCTTAGCCAACCCTAAAAAACAGCTTGCCTTAAAACAAGCCTTATTTGAACAATTAACAGTTTAATCAACCCATCTTTATCCGGAGCATTTTGAAACGGGTAAAATCCATTTTTACCATTATTAGAAAGCAGATGATTTTAAAACGCCAATCTATTATTAACGAATTAACAACCTTTAAAAACAGTATAGTCAATTTTAACTAGAATAAGTAAAATACCGCTAAATTCTATTTATTTCTGACAACCAAGCATAACAAGGCTTTTTTAAGAAGGGTTCGGCTGGGTAGTCAACAATAATATTAAAATCAAATACTACCAAAGGAGTGATTGGCGATGCGTTTTTTGGCTATATTGAGTCATCAGTTAACTCGTTTTACTGCCATAGTCATTTTATTGGCTGCCGGTGTTACTTTTATTGAGCCGGCAACTTTCAGCTGGGTGAAAGGCGATGCCCAAGTTGTGGTTTTGGGCATTATCATGCTTGCCATGGGTATGACGCTGGGTAAGCAGGACTATCAAATATTGCTTCGGCGTCCTTTTGATATCTGTATCGGCACATTGGCACAATTCACCATTATGCCGTTGTTGGCGATTTTGGTTGCTAAATCATTGAATCTGTCGGTAGGGTTAACGCTGGGGCTTGTGCTGGTCGGCAGTTGCCCGGGCGGTGTTTCATCCAATATTATGAGTTACCTAGCCAAAGGCGATGTAGCATTTTCTGTCGGCATGACAACCTTATCCACCATTATTGCGCCCGTGGTTACACCTTTATGGCTGACCTACTTGGTCGGGCAAACGGTTGAAATGGATGGTTGGGGCATGTTCCGCTTTATGGTGTTGGTTACCTTAATGCCAATTGCAATCGGATCAATCTGTAATATTTTATTTCATCATCAAAAATGGTTTGAAACCATTCGTGCCATTATGCCGGGTGTAGCGGTGTTGGCTTTCGCTTGTATTATCGGCGGGGTTGCGGCTGTGTTTGGCAACCAATTATTCGAATCGGCATTAATTGCCATTGTTGCCATCGCTATTCATAATTTTTGCGGTTATGTTTTAGGGTATTTTTCCGGCAATTTAATCGGGGCAAATACGGCTAAAAAACGTACGCTTGCTATTGAAGTCGGGGTGCAAAATGCCGGCCTTGCGACAGGATTGAGCACTAAATTTTTCCCGACTAATGCCGAATCGGCCATTGTGGCAGCCGTTTCTACTATTTGGCATTCGGTTTCCGGTTCGGTTTTGGCAAATTTATTCGCTTGGTGGGATAGATATCAAATGGCTAAACAAAAAACTGATGTTAAAAATCCGGAATCAATAAGTATTGGTGAATAGAATCGGTATCACCCAAGCGGCAATCGGTATCCACGATTGCCGCTTTTGTATGATTGCGCCCTACTCAATGATTCAGCCAGCTTACGATAAGGTATAATGTGCCGTTTTCTTAAATATTTACCCGGCCGTCTGAAACTTTTGCAGAAGAATTTACCTATAGATTTTTCTGCAAAAGTTTCACTTAAGCATTTCAGACGGCTCGTAGTATAAAGACGAGTCCTTATGTTAAAAAAATGGTTACACAAAGTTTTGCCCGGCAAATCGGCCAAACCGCGTCGTGCACAAAAACAAGTTATCCCGTTCAGCGAACACCGCATCGGCGCCGATATGTTGAGTTTTGCCGCAGAAAAAGTGGTTCGTAGGCTGCACAATCAAGGCTTTGAAGCCTATGTGGTCGGCGGTGCCGTGCGCGATTTATTACTAGGCATCGAACCGAAAGATTTCGATATAGCCACCAATGCCACCCCCGAACAGGTGCGTAAAATATTCCGCCGCAGCCGTATTATCGGCCGCCGTTTTCAAATCGTGCATGTGATGGTCGGGCCGGAAACCATTGAAGTAACCACATTCCGCGGCGGTGGTAAGGTTCAGCAAAACGAACACGGCCGCATTATGAAAGACAATGTATACGGCTCAATGGCAGAAGATGCCATGCGCCGCGATTTCACCTGCAACGCACTGTATTACGACCCCATTACCCAACACATTATTGATTTTCATCATGGTTTGGCCGATATTCAAGCCCGCCAACTGGTGATGATCGGCAACACTGCCGAACGCTATCAGGAAGACCCGGTACGCATTTTGCGCGCCGTACGTTTATCGGGCAAACTCGGCTTTGAAGTGGAATATGAAACCGCCGCACCGATTACCGCATATGCAGGCCGTCTGAAACTCGAACCGGTTGCGCGGCTATTCGATGAAATCATGAAACTGCTGTTTTCCGGTCATGCCGTACAGTGTTTGGCACAGCTCGATAAATTAGGTATTCCCGATAATATCCACCCGATTCTAACCGCCCTGCAACACGCCGTTGCCGATAGCGATAATATCGTTTCCCTAGCCCTACGCAATACCGACGAGCGTCTGCGCGCCGATAAATCGGTATCGGTCGGCTTTGTTTTGGCCGCAGCCATGTGGCCGCGCTTAAATGAAATTTGGCAGCATAACACTGCGCAAGGCATAAGACCCGTTCCGGCCTTGACCCAGGCGATTAACGAATTACTCGATGCGGAAAAAGGCTGGGGCGTACCGCAACGTTTTTCCGCCACCATGCGCGAAATTTGGCAGTTGCAACCGCAATTTGAAAACATCAAAGGCGCCCGTCCGCACCGCCTTATCGCCCAACAACGCTTTCGTGCAGCCTATGATTTCATGTTGTTGCGTGCCGAAACGGGCAATGCCGATAAAGTATTGGCCAGATGGTGGACCACTTTCCAAAGTGCTGATGATGAAACCCGCCTACAAATGACCGCCGCAGCACAAAACAACCACAACAACGGCGAAGCTAAACGCAAGCGCCGCCGCAAACCCCGTAAAAAGAAAGAAAACCCGCAAGATGCCGTCTGAAAAGCAAGCGCCCAAGCTGACGTTAATGTTTCGCGAATATTGCAGCCTATGCCACAAAATGCGCGATGCCCTGCAACCGTATCAGGCCGAATATGGTTTTGATCTCGATATTATCGATGTGGACGACGACCCCGTATTGGAAGAAAAATACAACGAACTTGTGCCGGTATTATTGGCAGGCGATACGGAAATCTGCCATTGGTTTTTAGATGAAAACAAGCTAAAGGCTTTTTTAGACCAAGAGGCCGTCTGAAAAGCGGTAGGGCTAACCATTACCAAACCGCCAAACTTTAACGGCCTGCCCGATGGTTCACCATCATCACCCCCGCAATAGAAAGCGCCCCACCGACCACCATCGACAGTAGAACCGATTCGCCAAGCAATAAAGCCGACAGCAACACCCCGAACAAAGGCACCAAATTGGTAAAAATCACCGTTTTAGAAGGCCCCGCCGCCCTGATGCCTTGGTAATACCAAACAAAAGCCACCACCGTACCGAACGCCCCCATATAAAAAAGTGCCGCCCATACCGGCCAGCCCAACGCCGTCCAGTCGACCGAAGCAATATGGCCTGCCGCACTCAGCCCGAGAAACAAACACCCCCACAAAGCCGAATAAGTTGTTGCCGCAATCGGGCTTAAAGAGACCAACGCCCTGCGCGATAGCAAGGTATAAGCCACCCAAGCCAAAACCGCACACAACATCGATAGCTCGCCCCTGCCAAACGAACGGCCGATATCCTGAACGGTTCCAGCCAAATCACCCCGCGTAATAATCACCGCCGCCCCCACCAGCGCCAACACAATGCCCAACCAACGCAAACGCCCCAAGCGTTCGCCAAAGAAAACAGCGGAACACACCGCAACAGTAACCGGGCTGAGGGTTACAAACAAAGCCGTACGGCCGGCCGGAATATGCGCCAGTGCACCGAAGAAAAACAGGTTATAGAGAAACACGCCGGTCAGCCCCAAAAGCGCTGTTGAGAAAACCTGCTGCCGATTCAGGCGCGGCAATCCGCCTTCCATTCTAAAGGCCACCCAAACCAAGAGTAACGAAGCAATCAGATAGCGGCCGAATGCCGCCACAGTCAACGGCATCGCCTGAGCCAGCACCCTGCCGCCGATAAAAGTACCGCCCCAAAAAAGGGCAACCAAAACTTGTTTGAACGCGAGCGAGGCAGGCATGTGGTTTGTTGGTGTTTTCATATTGTTTTCTAAATCAATAAGCGCAATTTTTTGATAAACAAAATATAAAAGCAGCTATATCCGCCCTGTCTTTTAATCAGGCCGTCTGAAAAATACCTTACCGATAGCTTAATACTTCAACTTCATCATCCACCCGAACACGCCCCTGATTCAGTGCCACCAGATTTACCCCAAATACGGCATTTCTCACCACCGCCAATGTACTGAGCGGCTCTTGAAAACGGTCTTTCTGCCCGCTCTGCAGATCCACCGTCGTCATCACACAGCGGGTACACGGTTTGAAATTTTCAAATTCCACCTCACCGATGCGGATACGGTGCCATTGTTCTTCTTCATAAGCCTGCTTGCCCGAAAACACCAAATTAGCACGAAAACGCGCCATTTCCACCGGTTTGTCTAACATATGATTCAAGTCGGCCAAAGAAGCGGTATTGGTGAGTAAAAACGGTGCCCCGTCGGCAAAAGAAAGCGGTGTTTGCGAATATGACAGCATACGGTGGCTTTGTTCACCCAACCAATACAAACGCACCGCCATACCGAGTTGCTCAGAGAGCCATTTATCTATTTCAATACTGCCGCAACGGGCGGCAAAAGAATCTTTCCACACGGTAACATCGGCGCTATCGGTCATTTCAGACACCGAAACCTCACGACGGCTGCCGTCAGGTGCCGTTAATACCAATCCGTCCAATCGAGCATCGGCTTGCCAAAGCAACATCTTCGGAAACTTGCGCGCGGTCACAAAGCCACCCTGCGGCGTGGCCACCAGCCATTCGCGGTCATGCGGCAAGCCGGTCGGCAAAATATCGGCTTCTGCAAGGGTATTACCGCCCATAGACTTAACAGGATAACGGATCAGTTCGGTTAGCTTCACAGTGTTTATTCCATAGTTATCAACGTTTTTGAAAATCATAGCAAAATAACCATACGCCGTCTGTATCGGGCTTGAATAAAACAGCGGCCAAAATATACCGCCGCCTAGCCATTTCAATAAATTCGTCATTCAGTTTATGAATGATGTTGGCTATAATACCCGCTTTATTCTTTATTCCAAGCCAATACAATGCCATACACCCTGATTCTGCAACACCCCGCCCTTGCCCAATGCGATCTCAGTGTTTTGAACACCTTAGACCTGCCCGAAGGCAAAACACACCGCCATACGCTGCGGATTCCCGTTTCCGAAACCTTCGCCCTGCCCGATTCGGCCGCCGAAAAATTAAGCAGCCAATCCATAGACTTTGCCGTTTTGCCCGATATGGCATTTTCCGATTTGGGTTTAATCGTGAGCGATATGGATTCAACCCTGATTACCATCGAATGTATTGATGAAATCGCCGCCGGTGCCGGTTTGAAAGCGCAAGTGGCCGAGATTACCGAGCAGGCCATGCGCGGCGAATTGGATTTCGAGCAGTCGCTACGCCGCCGTACCGCCCTGCTGAAAGGCTTGGACGAACATTTTTTGCAAGATGTATACGATAATGTTTTACAACTGTCGCTCGGCGCGGAAGCATTGCTCGAAGAATGCCGTCAAAACGGCGTAACGTTTATGTTGGTTTCCGGCGGGTTTACATTCTTCACCGAAAAACTGCAAAAACGGTTTGGGTTCGACTATCAATACGCCAATATTTTGGAGATAGAAAACGGCAAGCTCACCGGTCAAGTATCCGGCAGAGTGATTGATGCAAAAGCCAAAGCCGATTTATTGGTCGAACACCGCCAAAAACTCGGCCTGGCCAAGCATCAGGTTGTCGCCGTCGGCGACGGTGCCAACGATATTCCTATGATTACCGAAGCCGGTATCGGCATTGCCTATCATGCCAAACCGAAAACACAGGCACAGGCCGACGCCTGTATCCGTTTCGGCGATTTGCAAGCCGTTCGCGGTTGGTTCCGCTAATACAATGAAAAGCTTTTCAGACGGCCTGATAAAAACAACCCTATCATTCAAAAATAAAAAACAAAAAATCCGCTTGAATAATCAAGCGGATTTTTATAATCTGGCACGCCCACGGGGATTCGAACCCCGGTTGCCGCCGTGAAAGGGCAGTGTCCTAGGCCTCTAGACGATGGGCGCATATATCCGGAACGCGCACTATAACGATATATAAGCCCCCTGTCAATAAAACGACGGCATACCGCTTTTCAGACGGCCTAATCTTTATATTCCGATAGAATATAATCATAATATAGATTTTACATCACACCGCCCTATAATCAGGCACTTTATTTGCTATAATGCGGCGGTTTAATCCGAAAGAAATATCATGTGGTTCAAACAAGTCAGTTTTTATCCCCTGAATAAAAACAAACTGCCCGAATTGGAAACCTTAGCCGCCAAATTCACCGAAGCCGAATTCACCCCCTGCATGGGTTTGGATTGGTTTAGCGAAGGCTTTTCCGCTCCGGTTTCATTTTCACCCGAAACCGTGTTTCCCGCCGACTATACTTGGCGCATCGCCCTCAAAAAAGAAGAAAAAGTGCTGCCCGCCGGCGTGATTCGCGATATTCTCGACGAAAAAGTGGCCGAAATTCAAAATGCCGAAGCCCGCAATGTCGGCCGTAAAGAAAAACAAGAATTAAAAGAACAGATTACCGACGATTTATTACCGCGCGCCTTTACCCGCAGCAGCCGCACCCAAGCCATTTTCGATATCAAACACGGCTATCTTTTTGTAAACAATGCTTCGGCTACCAAAGCAGAAGCCATGCTGACCAAAGTGCGCGAAGCATTAGGCGGCCTTGAGGCCCGCTTGCCGAACACCAAACAATCGCCCTCTTCCAAAATGACCGACTGGCTTTTACAGGGCGCAGCCGAAGGCGGCTTCGAACTCGATAGCGATTGCGAATTAAAAGGCACCGGCGACGTTGCCCCCGTAATCAAAATATCGAAACAGGATTTAACCGCAAACGAAGTGGTTCAGCATGTGAAAAACGGCAAAACCGTTACCCAGCTCGGCTTGGTATGGCGCGAACAGATTGCATTCGTTTTAACGCAGGATTTCACCCTAAAACGTATCCAATATTTAGACGTTTTGCAGGAAGAAGCCGAAAACCACGGCGACGATGCCGCCGCTTTAACATTTGCCTCCCAGATTTTAATGGTCGAAGCATTAAGCACCATGCTGGAAGAATTGGCCGGCTATTTAGGCGGCTGGCAGGAAAGCGCAGAATAATCCGCCTACCGATAAACCAAACACCCACGGGCAAAACACCATACGGGTTTCAGACGGCCTGAAACATTCACGGCAACCCCGTGCCCCAACTTAAAGGAAAAACCATGAGCATTAAATCAGACAAATGGATCCGCCGTATGAGTGAAGAGCACGGCATGATCGAACCGTTCGAACCCAATCAGGTTAAAGAAGTCAACGGCCAAAAAATCATTTCATACGGCACTTCCAGCTACGGCTACGATATCCGCTGCGCCAACGAATTCAAAATTTTTACCAATATCAACAGCACCATTGTCGACCCGAAAAATTTCGACCCGAAAAACTTTGTTACCGTAGAAGACGACTGCTGCATTATCCCCCCCAACTCATTCGCCCTTGCCCGCACGGTCGAATATTTCCGCATTCCCCGCAACGTATTAACCGTATGCTTGGGCAAATCCACCTATGCACGTTGCGGCATTATTGTGAACGTGACCCCGTTCGAGCCCGAATGGGAAGGCTATGTAACCCTAGAGTTTTCCAATACCACCCCGCTGCCCGCCAAAATCTATGCCGGCGAAGGCGTGGCACAAGTGCTGTTTTTTGAAAGCGACGAAGTATGCGAAGTTTCCTATAAAGACCGCAGCGGAAAATACATGGGGCAAACCGGCGTTACCCTGCCCAAAACCTAATCGAAACCCATAAGCCGAAATCAAACCCAGCTGATTTCGGCTACTATTATCCGTTTCAGACGGCTTCATCCGTTTCAAACCGATATTCACCGTTATATTAAAACCATCCTTTAATCAACGGCCTGCAAGGTAGGGAATATGTCGCAACGCATACGCACCCATTATGACAACCTCAAAGTCGCACAAGACGCACCGATTGAAGTCATCCGCGCGGCTTACCGTTCCCTTTGCAAAAAATACCACCCCGATCAAAACCCGAACAATCCCGATGCCGAACGCATTATGAGCCTGATTAACCGCTCCTATGCCGTTCTATCCGACCCCGAACAACGCCGTGCCCACGATGATTGGATTGCCGCCCAATCCCACCATCACCCCTCTACCCCCTCAAACACCCTCAAACATCAGCCGAGCGAAACATTCAGGCCGTCTGAAAACCGTCCCCAAGCCCAAGCAACCTTTACCCGCTTCTGGCTCGGTCTAGTATTTTTTGCCATTATCCTCAGCCTCCTATTCTGGTTTGCCAAACAACAGCGCGAAGCCGTCCCCGCCTACCCAACCACCCGCCTCGACAACCATACCCCCGCCACCTATCCCGAATTCGCTCAATACATGCCCGGCTACCCCGTTTTAGCAGAACAAGGGCACAATATGGTTAAAATCGACAATCAAAACAAACACTCCGCCGTATTGGCACAAATTTTCCCAAACAATAGCAAAACCGCCATCCGCACCATTTACATACCGCCCCAAGCCGACTTTACCGCCTTTAAATTAGCCGCCGGACAATATCGGCTGCATTACAGGCAATTGGCCGATGATACGCAGGAGGAAGTTTTATTTGAGTTGAATGAACAGCAGGCCGACGCACGGGTGATTGTTTTGGAAGATAAGGGGTTGGGGATTTGAGGGGTTGGGAAAGATAAAATTAAATGTACTTAAAAATAGGCTAAAAATTCTATCGATTAAGTATTTTTAGATAGCCTTTCATAATATAAATATATTAGCATAATATAATTTAACAAAAAAAATTCATAGTGTATAATTTATCCAAATAAAAATATCATTGGAAAAATTATGTCAATTGAAAATATAATAGTAGATTCTCATACTCCCTACTCTAACAATCCTGATTCTCAAAATATATATTCTCAAGATAATAGAATTTATTGGAAATTACCTAGAGCTGAAAGTAATTTCTATAATTTGGAACGTTTAGGTAAAAATATTTCGAGCGTACTCAAGAAATACAAACAACAATTTCCCGAGTTTGATCATAAAGATTATGAAGAAATTGCTACAGAATTTTGTGAACAATTCTTTCTTAATGACTTTGATGTCAATGTCTTTGCATATTTTTCAAATCTGTCTTTAAAAGATCAATCTGAAAAAAAGATAACTTTGGCGATTCGTATTCCTAATCATCCGATTTTTAATGAAAACCTATCTAAGAATATTGCTATTACAGTATTAGGACTCTGTCTTACTGATAAACCCAATCCAATTTTTACGCCTCAAAGCATTGCTTTAACCTATGGAAAGCAAGGTCCTACTAATTATGAAAAAGAAAGTGAAGTACTTTTTCAAAAGCTTGATGAAGGAAAATTCCCTCCACGTAAAGCTAATAATGCTTTATCTTCTACTTTCTTAAAATCCTTACCAAAATTTGCAATAAGTGCGAAAGAACGCTTAGAAGCATGGAAAGAGTTTCTTATTTTTAAAGAAAATCTTATCAAACATAAAACACAAGGTGTTCGTTATTTAAAATGGAAGTTTCTTGAAAATTCTGAGCAATTAAAATTTGATGTAATATTTGAAAATCAGCAAGCCTTAAATTCTATAAAAAAAGCTTTTAGTCGACAAAATCTACATACTTTTGAGTTAAAAACATCTAGCGATCCTTATCGATTTATTTTACCTAAAAATAATTCTAATAAATTAGATAATAGTTTTGGCAACTTTGGCCAGCTTGCCAATAATGGAATAAAAATTATTAAAAATAATAAACATCAATCCCATCACAAAGAAGAAGTAAGTTTTGATTTGGATACAGCAGTTTGGGCGGAACTTCTTGTTGATATATCAGAAGAGTTGAGCTACAAGCTCAGTCAAATTAATGAAGAGTTTATTGATGACAAAGAAAATGATAAGAAACTTGAAAAAATCAACAATCTTTTTAAAGCACTACCTGAAACAGGGTTTTTATCTATTTCCCTCATTGGTGATTTAGCTCTAATTGAACGTCATCGAAAAGCAGTAGAAAATTTAATACAAAATGAAAACTGCTATGCTCCTTATTTATCAAATTATCTATTTGATATTAAAAATGCCAATCAACCTGATCATATTCCTGAAATTACTGAATGGGAAAATAACACTCTAAACGATAAGCAGAAATCCGCCGTGCAAAAAATACTTGCCGCCCCTGATATTTGCTTAATCCAAGGGCCGCCCGGAACGGGAAAAACCACCGTAATTGCTGAGGCTTGTTTACAATTTGCCAAGCGAGGTGAAAAAGTATTATTAGCCAGCCAAGCACATGATGCTTTAGATAATGCCTTATCTCGTTTAAAAAATCATCCAAATCTAAAAGCTATCCGTTTATCTAAAAATAACAATCGGATTTCAGATGAAGGTAAGGAGTTTACAGGTGAAAATGTATTAGCAAAACAATATACGGCTTTAAAAAACTATGTATCTGAAAAGTATCTACTTCCCCAACAACAACTCCAAGAAAAAATCCACAAGCTTAAAGAGTGGTTGGAGCCTGCTCACTTTATAGTTGATGATAGAGAGAAACTACATATTCGAGATAAAGAACAGCAGAGGCAATTAGCTCAAACAGAAAAACAATTAGCCGAACTTAAAGAAGAATTTGAGCAAAAAAATAAAATTTTCAATCGCCAACAACAAAATAATAGTAATTTAGAAAAATTAATTAATTTTTTGAAAAATGGTAATGATAGTATTGCTCAGTTAACTTTAGAAGTACCACAAGAAATTTTTTCTTTAGTAAAAAAACTATGTAACTTAGAAACAATAAAAATTGAACAGCAATATATCACTTTCAATATTTTTATGGATAGCCATGAAAATCAAATGGCTATTTTACAAAATCTATATAAACGCTGGCTGTCAATCGACAACGCCATACCCCAAATGCAAGCAGATTTAGATCGAATTAGTCTTGGACAGGGCAAAACAGATATAAAAACAGTATTAAAACTTGAAGAATTAAAACAAGAAATTGATGAACTTGCAAAGAAAATAGATGATGATGACGATGATGGTAATCTTATAACATTATGGAAAAGTAAACGTAAAGAGTGTAGAGAATTAGAAAAAAGTATAAACTCAAACAATAAAATTAATAATCTAATTGGTGATTATTATAATTTATTTAGTGATAAAGATAACTTCTTAAATGGCAATAGTGATAATATAAAAATTTTATTGCAACAACGATTAGATAACATTATAAAAATAAAACAGGATATTGATTCTATTATAAATAATACTATTGTTCAATTAAATCAACTTATAAAAATAGAAAATATAGAAAAGCCTAATGATGAAGAAATAAAACGACAAGAAACCATCGTAAAAAATATAAAAAATGAACTAGAGAAAATTAAACAACAAATTAATAAAAAAAATAGTGAAGCCTCAGAATGGACTATAAAAGCAGAATTTGACAGCTCTATTGAATTTACAAGTTTAGTTGAAGAGCAAAATCTTAATTTAAATAACTTACAAAATGAACTAAACAATATTCAACGGCAAAATAAAGATTTCCTACCTTTATTTAAACAGTGGCAGGATATTCTAACAGATCCATTACAACGAGCAAAAGATGATTGGATTGAATTAGAACAAACTTATTTTGAAAGTTGTAATGTAGTGGCTATTTCTTGTAATGAAGATGAACGAACATTAACAAATAATAATTTTGATAGCTTTGATGTGGTTATTATTGATGAGGTCTCCAAAGCAACGCCTCTAGAATTACTATTACCATTAATGCGCGCTCCAAAAGCAATTTTAGTAGGCGATCATCGTCAATTACCACCTATTTTCAACGAAGCTGACGGCTTGACTTTTGAAGATGAAGTTGAGAGGAATCAAGCGGATAAAGAAGAAGAAATAACAAATGTTAATACAGATGTCACCAAAGAGAATTTACGTAAATTTGAAAAGATGGTTACCGCTAGTTTGTTTAAAGAACTATTTGAGCAAGCACCTGAAAGCCTACGAGAACGATTAGATATTCAATTTCGCATGCATCCGGATATTATGAGGATGATTAATTACTTTTATGAAAATAAATTAACTTGTGGAAATCCTGATTTACCGCGCCCACATAATTTAACTTTCATTACTGAAAATAATGATCGCCTTCTCAAAAAAGAAGATCATCTTTTATGGGTTGATACTACAAATGATGAACATGGTAAAAAATATAAAATTGAGGATGGAGTTAATATTAATCGCCTTGAGGCCCGTCTAATAGCCAAGACTTTAATAGAAATTGATCGTCAAATACAAATAGAGGGTAAATATAATAAAGATAATAGGCTCAAAATAGGTGTGGTATCTTTTTATCAACCGCAATGCCGTTTAATTCGTGACGAAATACGAAAAAATGTGCCAAATAAAAAAACATGGTTTACTGCTATTGATGTAGAAATTAATACAGTTATCCGTTATCAAGGTAAAGAAAAGCCAATTATTTTACTTAGCTTAGTTAAAAATAATGGCCGTGATCTCCATCAAAAATTTACGCGTGGTAGAGCTAATATCGCCCGTTTTGAATTTATTAATGTAGCAATGAGTAGAGCTCAAAATCTATTAATAATATTTGGAGCAAGAAATATGCTAGAAAACAGAGAAGTAAAACTACCTAAAATGGATGAACATAAGATTGAGAAAACAATGATCTATAAAAAAATGTTTAACTATTTAGAATATCAGGCAGATACTGGAAACTTAACTGAAACTCAACCTTTCTTTAATGCTTTACAAAATACAATGAAAAAATTAAATGCTACAAAAGGGAATAACTCATGAATGAATACACACTAAGTCAACATTTTGTTGCATATCCAGTTTTTAATATCCGAGTAACTTATCGTTATCGTAAAGTTAGAAAACCTACTGTATTTGATAAGCTTATAATGAGTTTAGTTATGGACTTTCCACAGTTAAAGCAAAAATCATTAGGGGAAATTATTCAATCAATGCAGTTAGATGAGGTGTTTATTCGCAAGACTCTGGAAGATATGTTAGAAGCCGGATTGATTGAAGATATCGATTTAGATAATGATCTAAACAATATTCAAATTGAAGAATTAATATTAACTAATCATGGTGAAAAATTTTTTAAAGAAAAAAAAATGATTAGCAGGAGAAAATCAGCAAATGAAAATTTCTTTTTTAATCCTCTTATAAATGCTTATGAACAATTTCATAATATAAAAGATAATCAGATTGATATTAAATTAGATCATGAGCTTTTTACTCCGAATCAAGAGACTCTTACAAAACTTAGTATAAATAAAATGGCTGAGTTAAGTTGGGTTAAATCTGATATTGATCTCGAATCTAATGGCATTGACAATAACATAGACATAGAACAAATTAAATGGAAAACAGCTAAAGTTAGTTTGGTATTAGATAATAACTATAATGTCACATTAAGATGTGATGATAAATTATTTAAAAGCTGGTTAGATAATCGCTCATTGGATGTAATACATAATAAAATAATCAAACCAATTTTAGATAAAGCCGATAATATTATCGAACCTATTTTAAATAAAATAAAAATAGATAATTTAAATAACCTACTTTCTTTAGTGCTAGCGGATCAAAATACTGATTTAAAGCAATTAAAACAAACTGTACCAATTAATTTTTCTAATGCACAAGAATTTAATAATCAAGCCCCTTATATCATACTCAATAATAATCATGATGAAGCAAAATTAAAGGATCAAATACTTAGTATTTCTTGTAATCAAGAATATGAAGAAACTATTACAAAAATATTCTGGGATCCATGTAGTTTCAATCTATTTTATGAGGAAATTGGTTATATTCCTGCATATTTTCATCATCAAGAAATAAAATTGCCTGTACGTATTTTATCAAAAAATGAAAATAATCAGATAGCTGAGCTATCTGCATTAAATAATCCCAATTTCGATACTTTGGCTTTTATGGCCAATTATTTACCTTATAAGGAAATTATAGAAAAATTTCCTAAAATGGATATTTTAGAAGCTATATCATTTAAAGAACAATTTGAAAAAAATTGGAACAATAAAAAGTTTATTACAGGCTCTCCAGATATTTGGGCTGAAAAAATCAACTTACTAAATAATAATGACGAAATTGAAAAATTTACAAAATTGTTTCCGAATATACCTTTAAGTTTATCAAAAATAAATGATAATTTACACAGCACACTAATAGATGAAGCATTTAAAAATCCAAAATCACAAATAGCTAAGACAGCTGAATTAAGCCATCTATTTAAACTAACCAATGAGTTATCTAAGTTTAATGATATAACTAGGATACAATTAAATTTAATTAACCAAGATACAATGAAAAAATTTATAGAATGGGAAAGTATAAAATTAGAGTTTAAACGTAAATATCCTAAAATTAATTCTATTGAATTAGATAAAAGAACACAAAATATAACTAATTTTTATACAAAAATTAATGAGTTGTTTGAACCAATATCTCCCAATAAGAAATTTGCTGTATTAGATACAGACTTTATTCGAAAATATCCAGAAAAATTATTTAATATTCAAAAGGATAGAATAGTTATTCTATCAAAAACAACGCTAGATGAATTAGATTATCAAAAAGAAAAAAGTCAAAAAGATATCTATGAAGCTAATAAAATTCTTAATAGCATTCAAACTGATAGTTTAGATCAAGAAATAAAGGATACTATAGAGGATATTGAAAATATTAATAATAAGATTAAAGAGTTTGAATCACAGATTCAAAACAAGCGATCAATTTTAGCATCATTAAAAAATCATAGCGAGAAAGAAAATGTCTAAGAAAAAAAGAAATAGAAATAAATTAAATCAAAATAACTCAACTCCATTAAACGTAAATGAAAATATAGCTATAAAACACAAGATACCAGAAATGGAAATGGAAATTTCAAAGTTAGAGCATGAAATTTCTAGTTTGCAAAATAAAATAGCTATGCTGAAAATTGAAAAAAACAATTTCAATAAAAAAAAGCAAGATGCAGAAAACAAACAAAAAAAACTACTCAAAGACAAGAATCAACAACAACAACATATTGATTCCTTAAATAAGAAAGCTGCTGAAATCAGAGAGGCCATTCGAAAAATTGATGAATTAAAGTTGGCAACACACACAGAAAACTCAAATTCTGAGTTACTAACAATACTACAACAATCAAATACTATGAAAACTCCAAATGGTGAAAACGATGACAAAACCTTAGCTGTAGCAGTACGTTATAAATTAAACGATCTGATTTTTTATACAAATGATAAAAATTTAAAAAATAAGGCAACTAGTGTTGGTGTTAAAACTAGTTAATAAATAACCAATAGGAATAAAAAATGAGCGCAATTCATGAGAGACAATGGGCATTAGTTCGTGAACGTGAAATTCGAGAGGAAGCACATAAACAAAGATTAAAAGAAATTAAGAATCAAACTGAATTTTTTTTAAAAAAATATGAAAGCATATTAAATGAATTAGCAGAGGATGGACTAGAACAATATATTCCAAAAGAATGTGATCATGTACGTAATGAAATTAATCGAATACGTAATAATATGGATGCTTTAGAAGGGCGGGAAGTCAGTCGTATTTTAGGCAATTTTGTTAGAACTCTACCACATCAAGCAAGAGAACAACATCGTATCGCTGAGGAATATCAACGATTAATACAAGAGGAAGCAAAATTAGAAGCTGAGCGGCAAGTAAAAAAAATACAAAAAGAACGTGAAATAATCTGGCAACAAGTTACATCCAATTGGCAAAACAAATTGGCTCGAAATTTGGCGTTTAAAAAACTTTATGAGCTAAAACAACAAGCCTTTTCTGAAAATTGGGATGGACAACAAATAACGGAAGCAGTTGATAAAATAAAACAAGAATCTGAACAACAAGCCATTGAAAATGAAAAAAATTTCATAAATGCAGTAAGAGGAGAAAATGAACAAAAACAAAAAGGTGAATTACTAAAAATAATTAAAACAACAAATTTACCAAAAGCGCAATCTACTCAATTGCAGCAGAAAATCGAGCAAGCATCTGGTGAAAATTTAACTAAAATTGCCCAAGAAATTGATTTGGTACATGATGAAATTATAGAGAATGAAGACATCAGAAAAGAAATGGTAAAAGCTGTTTACCAAGCATTAAAACAAGCAGGATTTAATGTCCTCAACCCCATAAAACAAAAAAATGAAAATGGTGAGGAAATTGTTTTAGTTCAAGCTGCACGCCCTACCGGAAATCAAGCAAAATTTAGAATTAATTTAAATGGTTCAGTACGATATGAGTTTGATAACTATAAAGGTCAGCATTGTAAGGAAGATATGCAAAAAGTTTTACCTAAGTTATCTGAAATTTATGGTGTAAATTTATCCAAAGAGCGAGTTATTTGGGAAAACCCAGATGATACAAAGATGGATGCAAAACCAATTAACCCAATACAGACTAACAAAAATATAAAAAACTAATAATTAGAGACAAAAGATGAATGAATATATTAGTAGTTGGCTAGAAAACTTTGAACGTCAAGTAATGATACGTCGTGCATTGATTATTAGTGGTAATATCATCGATTTTTCATTTAATCGTTATAACCGTTTGGTTCCTATTAATCAAGCAATAACAGATAGTTTAAAAGCACAAGGATTTTCACATGTGGTCTTTTATTCTCGTTTATCTGGCGTATCAGGAGTTTCCACTGATGAGTGGAATAATCTTACACAAGCCATAATACAAGCTGAAGAAGGGGAAGACTATGATATAGAAAATATAGACAGCCCTACTTTATCTAATAATGCCCCAATAAGTACAGAAGATTTTTTTGCTACTGTACAACAAGTGATGACTAATGATTCAAAGAAAGTTGCTTTTGTTGTTGATTGGTCTAATTATTTATTTGGGCAAGTAAATGCATTAAGTGACGCAGAAAGAGCTTGGTTACAACAAATCTCTACAAGTTTACGCGATGCAGAGCAACCTAATTCTCCAGAAGCAATGGATAACCCACAAAGTATATTAATATTTCTTTGCTCAGGAAATATATCTTTACCTCCATCTATTTATTTAAATAATCCATTATTTGCTGAAATTAGTATCCCTCTGCCAACTATGCAAGAACGTGAGGAAGCAATTTTAGCTAAACAATATCATTTTAATTTACAAGAAACGTTAGATCGTGGAAGTAAAGCGCTAGCGGATTTTGTAACCTTAACGGATACACTTACATTACGAGATATTGATAATCTTGTTCGTTTATCTCGTCAACAACGGTCTCCTTTGATTTTACAAAACCTGATTTCTCTTTATCGTTATGGTAAACGTCAATCTCCTTGGGAAAAGCTTAATTATAAACGCTTGAAAGAAGCAAAAAATATACTGGAGCACCGTGTAAAAGGACAAGAACACGCAATTGACGCAGTAAATAAAATATTAATTCGTGCATATACTGGTTTATCAGGTTTACAACACTCTACCAAAGCCCGTACACCCAAAGGCACATTATTTTTTGTTGGCCCAACCGGCGTTGGTAAAACAGAATTGGCAAAATCATTAGCACAATTTTTATTCGGAGACGAAGATGCTTGTATCCGTTTTGATATGTCAGAATTTAATCATGAACATGCAGATCAAAGATTAATTGGTGCTCCTCCTGGGTATGTTGGATTTGAAGAAGGAGGACAATTAACTAATGCGGTTAAAGCCCGCCCCTTTTCTTTATTATTATTTGATGAAATTGAAAAAGCACACCCGCGTATTCTCGATAAATTTTTACAAATTTTAGAAGATGGTCGGCTAACTGATGGTAAAGGAGAAACTATTTCTTTTGCCGATACTTTCATTGTATTTACTTCTAATATTGGTGCATCAGAAGTTCAACCAGGAGAGCCTCAAAGTGTTGCAGAACAATTTAAACAATTGGTACAAGAACACTTTAGAAATAAACTTAACCGCCCCGAACTACTAGGTAGAATTGGAGAAGCAAATATTATTCCATTTAATTTCATACAAGATACTAATGTACTTAAATCTATTGCCAGAGCCAAACTACAACCATTAAATGAGCGCTTAAAAGAAAAATGGAATATTGATAGCCTTGAATTTGAAGATGAAGACCGGGCATTAGAATCTTTGGTAAGTCAGGTGAACCAACAACATGGTGGACGAGGAGTATTAAATGTATTAACTAAGTCATTATTTGATCCACTAGCAGAGTTTCTATTTGAGGAAAGTGAAAATCCTCAACCATTATATGGAAAAACACTCTATGTAGTACAAGCAGGGAAAACTTTTGATTTTGAAATTAAATAAGGTAAACAAATGCACTGGTTAAACATTGCTAAAATATTAGCAGCAACCGAAGCAGAAGGGCCAGGATTACGATTTGTAATTTGGGTGCAAGGGTGTTTAAAACGCTGTATCGGTTGTTGTAATGGAGATTTGTTAAAAATAAAACCTGTACATATATGTCGTTCAAATGAAATTATAATGAAATTAATAGAATCTAAAAAACAATATCCTTTAGAAGGATTAACTTTCTTAGGTGGAGAGCCAATGCTACAAGCTGATGGTTTGGCAGATATAGCTGAAGCAGCTCAGAATCTAGGATTATCAGTTATTTGTTTTTCAGGCTATCAAAAATATGAGTTAATTGAAGAACAATTCATAGGTTCTCAAAGATTATTAGCTGCTACTGATTTGTTAATTACAGGAGAGTTCGACCAAACAAAAACTGAAACCATTAGAAATTGGGTAGGTTCTACTAATCAACAATTCCATTATTTGACAGATCGTTATAATGTTGAAATTGAGACAAGACCATTAACTGTAACCAATGAATGGCGAATTAATTTAGATAATAAAATTGTTGGAAATGGATTACCATTTGAAATAACTATGAAATAAATTCTATATACTTTCAACATCAATTTTAATTCCCAATAAAAATAAGGCTGTCTCAAAATTCAGATAGCCTTATTTTAAAATTTAAATATTTCTTATTTTTAATAAAACTCAAAACGGAATATCATCATCAATATCATCCACCGGCGCGGCAGGAGCTGCTGGTGCTTGGCGGCGGGGTGCAGCCGGTGGCGGGGTTTGCGGTGCGGGTGCGCTTTGATAGTTTTGCTGCGCAGGCGCCTGATAGCCGCCCTGCCCGCCGTCGTATTCGGCGGAACTGCCGCCGCTGCGTGAGCCGAGCATTTTCATTTCATTGCCGATAATTTCGTATGCGGTGCGCTCTACGCCGTCTTTGCCGGTATATTTACGGCTTTGGATACGGCCTTCGATATAAACGGAACTGCCTTTTTTCAGATACTGTCCGGCAACTTCTGCCAAGCGGCGGTATAAGGTGATATTGTGCCACTCGGTGCGCTCTTGGCGTTGGCCGCTGTTGCGGTCGGTCCAGACTTCGCTGGTGGCAATGCTGAAATTACATACCGGATCGCCGTTGGGCATATAGCGGACTTCCGGGTCGCGGCCAAGGTTGCCGATTAAAAGAACTTTATTTAATGATGACATGGTTTACTCCTGAGATAATTTGTTCGGCCGCTGCGGCATCAAAGCCTTTTTGCAATGCTTTAATAAAAACGGTTTGTTTGTCTATGCTGAACGACACGGATTCTACGCCGCTCAAAGCAGACAATTCGTTGCGCAAAGCCTCGGTATGGTTTCGTTGGCTTTCGGGAATGGTAAAAGCAATATTTTTAACCGGTTTCGGTGCCGGCATATAAAATGCAATGATTATCCATAATAGCATTAATACCGTGCAGAAAGTAAAGACACCGTTAAAGCCGTATTGTTGGAACAATAAGCCGCCGACGGCGCCGCCGGTAAACAAGCCGACCGATTGCAAGGTATTGTATACACCCATGGCGGTGCCTTTTAAATCGGGTGGTGAAATTTTCGACACCATTGAGGGCAAGCTGGCTTCCAATACGTTGAAACCGATAAAATAAACCACCAATAAAAGGGTAATCAGCCATACGGAATGCAGGCTGAAAAACAGGCCGATGGGGGCAACGGCAATACAGGCAATCCCGCCGATAAATATTTGTTTCAGTTTATTGCGTGTTTCACCAATAATAATCAGCGGCACCATTACCACAAGGCCGATAATAGTGGTGGGTAGATAGATTTTCCAATGCTGCTCTTTGAATAAACCCAACTCTACCAAGGCGAAAGGCAGGGTGGTAAACAAAGCCATTTGGGCGGCATGTAAAGCAAAAATACCAAAATCTAAACTCAATAATTGTTTGTTTTTTAAAACTTCGCTGATTCTGGAAGGTTGCGCTTCCGCATCTTCATGCAGTTTTGAGGTTTCGGGATTCGGTGTCATCCATGCCACTACCCCGATACTGATAAGGGTGAGAATACCGGTTAACACAAACAAACCCGGCACACCGATTAAGCCGGCCAATACCGGTGCCAATACCAAGCTCACGGAAAAGGTTAAGCCGATACTCAAGCCAATCATGGCCATGGCACGGGTACGCACTTCATCGCGCGTTAAGTCGGCCAATAATGCGGTAACTGCAGCACTGATCGCGCCTGCTCCCTGTATGGCACGGCCTACTACCAACATCTCAAGCGAATCGGCGGCAGCTGCGATAAAGCTACCGGCAGCAAAAACAATCAGCCCGACATAAATCACTTTTTTGCGCCCGAACCTATCGGAAGCCATGCCCAAGGGTAATTGCAAACAGGCTTGTGTTAAACCATACATACCCATAGCCAAACCAACTAAAGCTTTATTATTGTCGGCGCCGGGTAATGTGGCGGCATACAGCGCCAAAACAGGCAGTACCAGAAACATGCCCAGCATACGCAAGGCATAAACGCCCGCTAGCGAACTGCTGGCACGCCATTCGAGCGGAAACATTTGTGTACGGTTTTCTCTTGCCATAATTCGCCTGTCGTGTCTTTTCAGACGGCCTTTATAATATAAACAGCTTAAGGCCGTCTGAAACGGTTGGATTAAAAGAAAGCAGATTATAAAATATCTGTTTTAAAACAAATATTTGATTAAACTAGCCCCACCGCCAATGGTTGCGCCATGCACCGAGCACGGCATTCGGATATTTATTGCTGCCCAAGCTGCCGTTGAAACGTGCCAAAGCGCGTACTAAATTACCGTTTTCGACATTATTGTAATGTCTCAGAATAGTGCAACCGTAACGCAGGTTGGTGCGGATATCAAATAAATTATGGTCTGATTTTCCAATATAATTTTTCCAAAACGGCATCACCTGCATCAAACCGCGCGCACCGACTTTACTAATGGCATATTGGCGGAATGCGCTTTCCACTTCTATCAGCCCCAATATCACTTGAGCATTCAATCCGGCGCGGCTGGCTTCATATTGGATATTGATTAACAGCCGCTCTCGTTGCCCTGCATCCGGCACATAACGCGCCAACCGTGCCGACATATCGCGCAGCCAACGTTCGCCTTCAGCGGGGTTATCAAAAACCAAACGCGGTGGGTTAACACTATTCACAGCACCGCGCATAACAGAAGCCACATCATCGGATAAAGTTTCTTCTCGCTGGGCGCCTGCATAAAGTAACTTCGGGCTGAGCAATGCCGCACTTCCGGCCAATAATAAACGGCGGCGAAAAAAAGATGCCGGTAGATTTTTCGGTGTCTGACGTTCCATAATGTATAAAAATTGTTTTTATATTGAATTAGTTATTTTTTCAGACGGCCTATACCCATATAGATTATGGCCGTCTGAAAACGGTATCGGTTTTATTATTTTATATTATCACTTCTTTTAACGGTATTAATCTAAATGTTCACTACTTTGTGCTAATACGGTTCGGTTGCCGTTGGCTTCGGGTGCGGAAACAATGCCGTCTGCTTCCATTTGATCAATCAAACGGGCGGCACGGTTATAGCCGACACGCAGATAACGCTGTACGGAAGAAATGGTTGCTTTACGGTTTTTAATCACACAAGCAACCGCATCATCATACATCGGGTCTTGCTCTTCATCGCCGTTGCGTTGGCCGTTGGCATTGCTGAATAAATCATCACCGCTCACGCCCGCAGTCAAAATATCGTCAATATAATTCGGCTCGCCAAACTGTTTGAGGTATTCGACTACATAGTGCACTTCGTCGTCTGCCACAAAAGCACCGTGAACGCGTTTCGGATAGCCGGTACCCGGCGGCAGGAACAGCATATCACCCTGTCCAAGCAGGTTTTCCGCCCCCATCTGATCTAAAATCGTGCGGCTATCGACCTTGCTCGACACTTGGAAAGCAATACGGGTCGGAATATTGGCTTTAATCAATCCGGTAATCACATCCACACTCGGACGCTGGGTAGCCAAAATCAAATGAATACCGGCAGCACGGGCTTTTTGCGCCAATCTTGCGATAAGCTCTTCGATTTTCTTACCGGCCGTCATCATCAAATCGGCAAACTCATCCACCACCACCACAATAAAGGGCAGTTTTTCCAAAGGTTCGGGTTCTTCGGGGTTAAGGCTGAACGGGTTGGTTAATTTTTTACCTTGCGCGGCGGCTTCGGCTATTTTTTGATTGAATCCGGCTAGATTACGCACACCCAAATGGCTCATGAGACGGTAGCGTTTTTCCATTTCGTTCACACACCAAGTCAGCGCATTGGCGGCCAGTTTCATATCGGTAACCACGGGCGCAAGCAAGTGTGGAATGCCTTCGTAAATAGACAATTCCAACATCTTCGGATCAATCATAATCATGCGCACTTCTTCGGGCGTTGCTTTAAACAGCATCGATAAAATCATCGCATTCACGCCCACCGACTTACCCGATCCGGTGGTACCCGCCACCAATAAATGCGGTGCTTTTCCTAAATCGGTAACCACCGGTTCGCCGCTGATATCCTGCCCGAGTGCAAGCGTGAGTTTGGATTTCGATTCTTGAAACGCCGGCGAATTAAAAATTTCACTCAGGCGTATCATCTGCCGTTTCGGATTGGGCAACTCCAAGCCCATATAGGTTTTACCCGGAATGGTTTCGACCACGCGGATAGAAGCCACACCTAAAGAACGCGCCAAATCTTTTTCGAGATTGATTACGGCATTACCGCGCACGCCCACATCCGGCTCGATTTCATAACGGGTAATCACAGGGCCGGCATAAGCATCCATTACTTTGACCTTAACTTTAAACTCGGCCAGTTTTTCTTCAATGGTAATGCTGTTTTCAAGCAGTGCTTCTTCCGTTTGAGTGGCAGTAGGGTCGAACTGTGGCGGCTGAAGTAAAGCCACCGTTGGCAAGGTGTTTTCACCCGACGGCTTAGTAATATTATGATGCGTTGGCACTGTTGCTATTTCAGACGGCATCGGTGCTGCCTGCATAGCTGTTTGAACAACAGAATGATTAGGATGTTCGAATACGGCGGCGGTTACTTCATCGGTATGGTTTGAGGCCGTCTGAAAATGCTCGCCCTCCTGTTCAGAATCCGACTCTTGCAACAAGCGGTCGGTAATGCTCCAACGCGGTTGCGAACTGATGTGGGCATTGGCCTGCTGTTCTGTACGGCGGTTTAACACCCGTGAGGGTCTGATGGCGCCCGTTTGTACATCGTGAAAAGAAGGCGGCGGCGGTATATCGATAACTTGCCGTTCTACTTCCGGCACGGGCGGCGGTTCGCTGATAATAGGCGCAGCTTCGGGAACTGCCGAATAAGGCGTAAATCTTGAATAAATAGGCGCGGCTGCCGTTGCAGCGGCTGCGGCAACGGGTTTTACCGGCTGAAGTTGGGCGGAATGGCTTTGCCCCACTCTCGCCGCTTCGGGAATCACACTTTCGCGCATGGCCGTATTAATCCGGCGGATACGCTGGCGGTTTACAGGCGAATCGGTTTTGGCCAGATTGGCAAAAACTTCACCCTCCGGAATAATCTTCGGCTGCACGCTTTGAACCGGCTCTTGTGCCGATACTTGGCGGCGACGCGCCAAACGTTGGCGTAACAAATTGGAACGGATATCCTCTTCACCGATGATTTCGGGATTATCCAACGCCTGCTCGACCGATTCGACCATTTCGGTGCGGGGCGAACCATAGGTAAGCTGACGCACCTCCGACAATACCCGCTCACGGGTACGAATCACTGCAGGGTCGTCCAATTCAATGGTTTTCAATTGTCGCACCGGGGCGGGCGGTTCAACCTCCTGCAAGGCGGGTTTGAATTGCCAATTCAACTCGACCACTTCCATATCCGGCGAAGGATGGGAAAAAGCGCGTACTGCCTGAGGATTGGTTTCTTTCTCTTGCCATTCCGATAACTGGGTTTCGTGCAAGGTGCGCGTTGCCTCTTCTAAAGTAATCACCGGCAAAGAAGCATCAACGGGCTTGGCTGTGCGGTATTCTTCTTCATCAAACGCCACATAAGGCGCAGGGGCAATAGCCTTGCCAGTAACCGTACGCTTGGAAACAGGCTCTGCCGTATGCGCTTCTGCTTCTGATTCTGCCGTTAAAACGGCACCGAATAGCGGCACTTCGCCTTTTTCTTCGGCAAAAGAAGTATCCGCTTCCTGCTCCTGATGATTATCGCTGGCGACAGATTCCGCATCTGGTTGTGTGGTTTCCGGAACCGGCAACACGGGCCGGGGGCTGTTGTCCGTATCGGTGGCAACGTTTTCGGTAGTCTCTTCGTTTATCCCGACTTCGGAAAAGGTTTGATCCGCCGCCTCTTCAAGCGCTGCGGCTTCTTCTTTAGGTGCGGCTGCAAAAATAGGCAGCTCGTTAAAATCGTCTTCTTGCTGTTCTTTACGTTTGCCGCCCAATGTTGCTTCCAGTTTACGGCTGTGTTTGGGCGACAGGGCGCGGAATTTTTCCACGGTTTTATCATAAACCGCTTTGGCCTCTTCGGCCGCACGATAATGTTGGCGGGTGTTTTTCAGGTTCGGATCCACGCCGCGCAGCATTTTCGGCTGTGCGGCATCATGGGGCGGTTGCGCCTCCTCTTCGTCGGCTTCGTGACGGCTCAGGTAAGTCAGTTCGCGCAGCCATTCCTTCTCCTGACGGTGACGCATCCATAAGACACCGACAATCGCACATAGCAATACAATCAGTAAAAATATCCAAAACATGAATAAAAGCAGCCCGAGTTGATTTTTGCAAAGTGTCTATTTTAGCCTGTTTCGCCGTTTTAAAGAACAGTTTTCAGGGCAATCGGCAGCTTTTTCGGAATAACGGACGGTAAATTGCAGATAAACGAATTTATTTCTCTAGCCAACCGCTTCATTAATAGCAATAATCCAACAAACCGTCTTAACAATTTCAGACGGCCTGTATTCATTTAAACGACTTCTGATAATTTTGATAAAAATGGTTTCCGTACACGCTAAATTTTACTAAAATTCTCATTTCATATCTTACTTTATTCATTTATTAACCATGGGCTTCAAACTCACCCCTATCGACATCGTCGACGACATTAGCCGTGAAGACTTTCACCGCTATTATCTCAAGCCGCGCAAGCCCGTGGTGATTCGCAACATGGCTAAAAAATGGCCGGCTTATGAAAAATGGTCGTTAGACTATATGAAAGAAGCCGTCGGCGATATTGTCGTGCCCTTATACGACAGCAACAAAGCCGACCCTGCCGCCCCGATTAATGCGGCCAGTGCCGAAATGAGGTTTGGCGACTATATCGATTTAATCCAAAGAGAACCGACCGACCTACGCATCTTCCTTTTCGACCCGATCAAACACGCGCCATCGTTGTTGCAAGATTATATTTTCCCGCAAGATTTAATGGGCGGCTTTTTAGACAAATATCCGACCATGTTTTTCGGCGGTATCGGCTCTGAAACCTTTTTGCACTACGATATCGATATGGCGCATATTTTCCATACCCATTTCGGACAAAAACACATTATTTTGTTTGATTATAAATGGAAAGAACGCCTCTACCGTATTCCCTATGCCACCTACGCACTTGAAGATTACAGTGTCGAAAACCCCGACACACAACGCTTCCCCGCTTTAGACGGCGTCGAAGGCATCGAATGTTTTTTAGAATACGGCGATACCTTATTTATGCCGACCGGCTGGTGGCATTGGATGAAATACCTCGACGGCTCTTTTTCCCTTTCATTACGCGCATGGGACGAAAGCTGGGCGGTAAAAGCGCAAAGCGTCTGGAACCTTACCGTACAACGCCAATTCGATAATCTAATGAAAGCACGTTACCGGCAACGTTATATGGCATGGAAAGAACGCCTTGCCGTGAAACGGGCAGACAAAGCTTTGCTAAAAGGGTTACCGAGATAAATATACAAAAAAGGCCATCTGAAAGGCTTTTATGTTTGTCCAAGATTTTTTTGGGGGCAGGTCAAACTTCAGACGGCTTTTTATTTGTGTTTTAGTTAAAAAAACCGCTTAATCTTCATCATCTCTATCAGCAGGTTTCATAAACCGACAAAGCAATAATCCGGCTTCATAAAGTAAAATCAACGGTACCGCCAGCATAATTTGCGAAATGATATCCGGAGGCGTAATCACCGCAGCAATCACAAAAGCACCGACAATCACGTAAGGCCGCGCCACTTTTAATTGCGCCGGAGAAACGATGCCCATACGGTTGAGCAATACCACCACTACCGGCACCTCGAAAGTGGTCCCGAATGCGACAAACATCCCTAAAACAAACGACAGGTACTTATCAATATCGGTTGCCATATTCACGCCGACAGGTGTTACACCGGCTAGAAATTTAAAGATAATCGGGAATACCAAAAAATAAGCAAAAGCCATACCGGTAAAAAACAAAATCACGCTGGAAAGCACCAAAGGCGTAATCAGGCGTTTTTCATTTTGATACAGTGCCGGCGCCACAAATGCCCATACCTGATACAGCGTATGCGGCAGTGATAATAAGAAAGCCACCATCAAGGTTACTTTCACCGGCACAAAAAACGGCGCCACCACATCGGTGGCAATCATACTGGTATTGGCCGGTAAAGTGGCCATCAGCGGATTGGCGACAAAGCTATAAAGCTGTTGGGAAAACGGCATCAGCCCTAGAAAACAGATTAAAACACCGAGAATCAACCACATCAGACGGCGGCGTAATTCGATTAAGTGCTCCACTAAAGGCTGGGAATATTGTTGTTCGGATTCAGACACGGTTGCTCATTTCTTGCGCACGCGCAGCTGAGGTTGGGGACGTTGGCGCGGCCGCGCACTGCGCTTGCGCCTGATGGCTTGTTTGCGTATTGAAGCGGTATGGAAGCTGTTTCCATAAGAATAGTTGCCGCCCACACTGTTTGCTGTTTCAGACGGCATCTCATAGTCATCCCATTGCGTTTCTTCTGCAGCATCTTGCAAAGGCATACCGTTTTCATCCAAGCCGAAATCGGCCGGCGTACGTTGCTCGGGCACACGTTCCCATGCGGGAACACTTAAGCCGTCTGAAATCTCATGAAGGTCTTGGCGCGCCGTTGAGCCGATACTGGTAATTTCGCCCCGTATCTGCTCGGCGGTCGATTCAAATTCGCTTTTGGCTTTACGCCATTCTTCCATATCGGCATGTGCGCTTAGCTCTTCTTTAACGCTGCTGATCATACGTTGTACACGCCCAAGCAGATTACCGGCCGCCCGCGCGGCTTTAGGCAGCCGTTCCGGGCCGAGCACTACTAAGGCAATCACACCGATAAGCAGTAGTTCGCTAAAACCAAAATCAAACATTGTTTTAAGCCGATTTATCGTTGTCTTTTTGATGCTCTACGATATCTTCTTTCTTGCCTTCTTCGCCTTCATTCAAACCTTTTTTGAAATCATGCACGGCACCGCCTAAGTCTTTACCGACATTACGCAATTTTTTGGTACCGAATACCAATACGACAATCACTAAAACGATCACCCAGTGCCAAATAGAAAAGCTACCCATAACGTAAAATCCTTTTGATTTGATTATTTAAAATATTTAAAAAATTAAAAGCCGCCTTAAACCGGCCGACCCATAATATGAATATGTAGGTGAAACACTTCCTGCCCGCCGCCTTTGCCGGTATTGATATGGGTTTTGAATCCGTATCCCAAACCGTTGGCTTCGGCGATTTCAGGTACTTTAACCATCATTTTGCCCAACAGGGCTTCATGCTCCGGCCCGACTTCTGCCAAAGAAACCAAATGCTGCTTCGGAATCAAGAGCAAATGAACAGGTGCGGCCGGGTTAATATCTTTGAAGCACAACATATCGTTGTCTTCATAAACAATATCGGCGGGAATTTGCTTATCTGCAATTTTACAGAAAATACAATCGGTCATCAGAAGCTCCAAAATAGCGGTTTGTGTATCGGCAGATGGCTTAATATACTTATATTTCAACAGAGGCCGTCTGAAAATAAGTTTTCAGACGGCTTCCGACATCTGTTATCCGACCGATTTTAATACAATTTCAACTTTCCTGCCGAGAAGCTTTTTCCACCAGCCCCGACAAACCTTGTCTGCGTGCCAATTCGCTAATCACATCTTCGACCCGCAGTCCGTGGTGTGCCAGCAACACTTGGGTGTGAAACCATAAATCGGCTACCTCATAAACCAAATGCTCGCCACCGCCATCTTTTGATGCCATCAATACTTCGCCGGCTTCTTCAATCACTTTTTTCAGAATTTTGTCTTCGCCTTTATGCAAAAGCCCTGCAACATAAGACGTTTCAGGGCTGCTGTTTTTGCGCCCGTCGATAACATTCTGAATTTCGGTTAAAACCTGTTCGTTCATATTTTTACCTCAATGGCTAATCATGCAAACGCTTGTTTCACCATACGGCAAATACAGACCATCATTTTTTCAGACGGCCTTGTTATTGTAACCATGTTTAGCCGTGTGTATGCGTATGTCCGTAAATTTCTTTTTCGTCTTTCAATACTGCATCGACAATCTGCCATTCGCCGCCACGCCAAACGCGGTAGAAACAGCTTTCCCGACCGGTATGGCAGGCAATGCCGCCGGCTTGTTCAATCAACATAATAACCGCGTCACCGTCGCAATCCAAACGCAGCTCGAAAACTTTTTGGGTATGCCCCGATTCTTCACCCTTCATCCACTGTTTGCGGCGTGAACGACTGTAATAATGGGCATAGCCGGTTTCAGCAGTTTTTTGCAGGGCTTCGGCATTCATCCATGCCACCATCAGCACCCGTAAAGTTGCCGCATCTTGGGCAATGGCACAAACCAAGCCCTTTTCATCAAATTTAACCGCATCCAATAACGCTTCGGACATCTCAAATACTCCTCCAAACCGATTGATCATGTGCTAGGCTGATTAAACAGGGGTTTATTATTTTTTATCACGGTAACAACACCCTTATCCCTGACGGTGCGGCATCATAACAAAAAAGCGGCACCGAAGCACTTTTCATACGTTCGCCGTTTTATTTATTTCAAGAATGCCGCAATCACTGCTACCACAGTCATCACCATTAAAATCAATCTTAATTTTTCCGGCGGCAGTTTCAAGGCAATTTTCACACCAATCAGCGAACCAATGGTATTGCCTGCCGCCAGAATCAGACCGACATCCCACCAAATCTTTCCCTGTGTGATAAATACCACCAAAGAGACGACGGTAAATGCCAAAGTACACACCAATTTCAAAGAATTGGCACGCAACAGGCTGTAATTCAAAACACCTGCCAATACAGGCAGCAATAAAAAGGCCACACTCGCCTGTACAAAACCGCCATATATCCCCACACCAAACAAAAGCAGCGATGCGGCACGCGTTTCAGAAACTTTCCGCTCGCTCGTGTTTTCAGACGGCATTAAAAGCTGAGGTTTCACAAAAGTGAGTATGGCCACACCGAGAATGCACAATAATAATGCCGGCTTTAAAATGGTATTGGGCAAGACCGATGCCAGCCAAGATCCGACAAAACCACCTGCCGCTACCGGCAACAAAATGCCGCGTAAATCATAAGTAGGCAAAACGCCTGCTTTATAAAAACCACGAATACCGGTTAACGATTGGAAAAAAATCCCAACGCGGTTGCTTGCATTAGCCACATCGGGCGGCACGCCGAACAACATCAACAGCGGCAAAATAAAATTAGAGCCGCCGCCGGCCAATATATTGATAATACTGGCACAAATGCCCAAAGCCGCAATAGCCAGATAATGCCAATAAGTCAAATCCATATGCGTTGCCTCTGCTGTTTTCAGACGGCCGGATTATTTTTGTGCCGTCGTCACCAAACACGAACCATAAACCTGCGTACCCGTCGATGTATTCGATTGTGCCTGATTAAGCGGTGCCCCGGTATAGCATGAAAAAGCATCCATTGCATTTTTCGGCGAACCTTCAATCACCCTATCACTATAAATCATATAGGAAAACACTTTTCGGGTCGGGTCGTAGTAGCGCATCACCTGTAAGGTTTTAAAAATCAAACTCGAGCCTTTTTTGAAGACTTGCTGCGGCTTGAGCACTTCCGCTTCGTTATAGCTGACTTGTGCTGCCGTCTGAACACACGATACCGAAGCATCGGAAGCATCTTCTTCTAAATTCACCGTCTCTTTCAAACCGCCTTTTTTCGCATAAGAAATATAACAAGTTACGCCTCGAACTTGCGGATCATCAAAAGCATGGATTTCAATACGGTCATTTTTACCGAGCAGATTAAAAACGGTATCGGCCTCACCGATTTTATCGGTCGAACCACCGCCACAAGCAGCCAACACAGACGACATCAACAATATAAACAACGGTTTTTTCATTTATTGCTTTCTTTATTCCGCCTTTTCAGACGGCCTGATTCAGACAAGTTTATAAGCGCACTTCGATTCCCGCTGCGCGCATAGCCTCTTTAGCCTCATGAATACCCACTTCGCCGAAGTGGAAAATACTGGCCGCCAAGACCGCATCGGCCTTGCCCTCTTTCACGCCCTCTATCAAGTGTGCAATATTGCCGACGCCGCCCGAAGCGATCACCGGAATATCCACCGCTTCGCAAACCGCGCGGGTGAGCGGCAGATTAAAGCCCGCCTTGGTGCCGTCTCTATCCATACTGGTGAGCAGAATCTCACCGGCACCGCGCTTCTGCATATTTACCGCCCATTCCACCGCATCAATGCCGGTAGGCGTACGGCCGCCGTGTGTAAACACTTCCCAACGGGTATTTTCCGCATTCACCGCTTTCGCATCAATCGCCACAACAATCGCTTGCGAACCGAAAAAACCGCTGGCTTCATTCACTAAATCAGGACGGGTAACCGCCGCCGTATTAATACTGGCCTTATCGGCGCCCGCATTCAGCAAACGGCGCACATCGGCCACCGAACGCACCCCGCCGCCGACCGTGAGCGGAATAAACACTTGCGAAGCCACTTCTTCAATCACATGCAAAATGGTATCGCGATTATCGGAAGACGCGGTAATATCGAGAAAAGTTAATTCGTCGGCGCCTTCATCGTTATAACGTTTGGCCACGTCGACAGGATTGCCCGCATCACGCAGGCCGACAAAATTCACGCCTTTCACCACGCGGCCGTTATCCACATCCAAACAAGGGATAATACGCTTAGCCAATGCCATATTCTTGTTTCCTTTTTTTATTTTTCAAACAACTATTTCACCCATTAGGCGATACCAACCCTATGATCGAGAGTGTGGGGAAAAATCAAGGCTGCCGAAGCAGCCCGTGTTTAAGCCATCCAATCCGCCACCCATTCAGGCAGATGCATATAGAAATAATAATAACCCAGCGCACCGATTGATGCCATCACCAACGAACCCATAAAATTTTGCGCATAACGGTTTACAACACCCAGCAATAAAGACACATAAGCCCACAGCAGGCAGTTCACCGCAACCCATTGCCCGTCGATAAAGGGTATTTCAAATGCCATACCCATGCCGATTAAAACAGCCAGAATGGTAAAAGCCAATCCTTCGCTAACGGCATGAATATCACGATCAGATGACCACACCGCCCAAAAACCCAATACAAATGCTTGAAACATGGATTACCCCTTAAAATAAATACTTAAAAAATAACAAAAGATTTTATTATATGCCGTTTCATTATTTTTATTAATAGGCCGTCTGAAAACCGGCATACCTGATTTCAGACGGCCTGATATTAAATATTTTGAGCAGTTAACGAATCAGCCAATTGTTGGGCTTCGGCAAAATCAATACTGCCCTCATAAATCGCCCTGCCCGTAATCGCGCCGGCCACACCGCTTTTTTCTACGGCGCACAAAGCGCGGATATCGTCCAGATTGGTTAAACCGCCCGAAGCGATAACGGGAATACGCACGGCTTCGGCCAGTTTTACCGTAGCCTCGATATTCACACCGCTCATCATACCGTCGCGGCCGATATCGGTATAAATAATGCTGTTCACGCCGTCGTCTTCAAAACGCTTGGCCAACTCGGCAACATGATAATCGGTTACCGTTGCCCAGCCATCAATGGCCACCATGCCGTCTTTCGCATCCAAGCCCACAATAATCCGACCCGCAAATGCTTTGCACGCTTCGCGCACAAATTCGGGATTTTTCACGGCAGCCGTGCCGATAATCACATCGTTCAGCCCCAAATCTAAATATTTTTCAATGATTGCCAAATCGCGGATACCGCCGCCCAATTGCACCGGAATATCTTTCGCCACTTCTTGCAAAATATTGCTGACCGCTTCAAGGTTTTTCGGCTTGCCGGCAAAAGCGCCGTCCAAGTCGACCAAATGAAGGCGGCGCGCGCCCTGTTTCAGCCAGTGCAGCGCGGTTTCTGCCGGATTGTCGGAAAATACCGTTGCCTGATCCATCAAGCCTTGTTTCAGGCGCACACAACGCCCTTCTTTTAAATCTATCGCGGGAATCAATAACATAATCTGTCCGTTATCTGCATCATTATTCAGACGGCCTCTTATTTCATCGCAAACAAGGCCGTCTGAAACGGTTGGAAAAACCTGCTTATTTTACTACACAACTCAACCATTCCAGCGTAAAAAATTACGCATCAGCAATAAACCGGCGTCATGGCTTTTTTCAGTATGAAACTGCGTGGCAAAAACATTGTCTTTGCCGACAATACAGGCAAACTGTTCCGGATATTCGCTGGTGCCCAACACAATATCCGACTGCTCGGGCGCAAAGTAATAACTATGCACAAAATAAAAGCGCGTATCTTGGGCAATATCGGCAAACAGCGGATGCACCTGCGTTTGGTGAACCGTGTTCCAGCCCATATGCGGCACTTTCAACCGGTCGCCGTTCGCATCATGCAAATCGTTGCGAAAACGCTTCACATCGCCGCCAAACCAACCCAAGCCCGCCGTGTCGCCCTCTTCGCTATGGTCGAACAACAATTGCGCGCCCACGCAAATGCCGAAAAAAGGTTTATTCTTCAGGCCGTCTGAAACTGCTTCGCCTAAGCCGCTTTTTTGCAAAGCCGCCATACAATCCGGCATCGCGCCCTGCCCCGGAAAAATAACTTTATCGGCGGCAAACACTTCTTCAGGGCGGTCGGTCAATATAATTTCCGACGGAATATCCGCCAACTTTTGCGCCGCCTGCGCCGATTTTAAAACCGAATGCAGATTGCCCATACCGTAATCTACAATAGCCACTTTCATCTTCTCTTTATCCTTTCAGACGGCCTTTTTCCTAACCGCCGAATAATAGCAGAAAAACAAACCTGCCCGATAACCCGTTTTGAGTTATACACCTTTTCCCCTCATGAAACAGGCCGTCTGAAAAATCATTTCAGACGGCCTGCCCATTCAGGTTTTTAATGCTAAGATATGACTTATTTAATTAATCATCAATCCATAACATTATGAATCCATTACTCGACACACTCAAACCCTATCCCTTCGCCCGTTTGCGTGCCGCCCTGAAAGATATTCCCGCCCCCGCCGGCATAACCCCCGTTCCCCTGCATATCGGCGAACCCAAACACTCCGCGCCCAAAATCATCACCGACGCACTAACCGCCGCATTATCCGGTTTGGAAAAATATTCCATGACCAACGGCCTGCCCGAACTGCGCCAAGCCTGCGCCAATTGGGCCAAACGCCGCTATGACGGTTTGCAGCTCGACCCCGAAACCGAAATCCTGCCCGTACTCGGCTCGCGCGAAGCACTGTTTTCATTTACCCAAGTGGTGCTGGACCCCACTTCAGACGGCCCCAAGCCCATCGTTATCAGTCCTAATCCTTTTTATCAGGTTTACGAAGGCGCCACCCTGCTCGGCGGCGGCGAAATCTATTTCACCAACAACCACCCGCCCCGCTTTACCCCCGATTGGAAAAACATACCCGAAGACATCTGGCAGCGTACCAAAATGGTTTTTATCTGCTCGCCCGATAATCCCAGCGGCAGCGTGATGCAGCTCGACGAATGGGTCGAACTCTTCGCGATGCAAGACCGCTACGGCTTCGTTATCGCCTCCGACGAATGCTATTCCGAAATCTATTTTCAAGGCCGAAAACCCATCGGCTGCCTGCAAGCCGCCGCACAACTCGGCCGCAGCAATAAAGGCATTGTGATGTTTACCAGCCTTTCCAAACGCTCCAACGTACCCGGCCTGCGCTCCGGCTTTGTTGCCGGCGATGCCGCCTTGCTTCGAGCCTTTTCGCTATACCGCACCTACCACGGCAGCGCTATGGGGCTGCCCATCCAATATGCCAGCATTGCCGCATGGAACGACGAAGAACACGTTATCGAAAACCGCCGCCTTTATCAGGAAAAATTCGATAAAGTGCTGCCGATATTGCAGCAAGCCTTCGATGTGCACCTACCCGAAGCCTCTTTCTATATCTGGCTGCCCGTACCCGACGGCGACGACTTGGCATTCGCCCGCAACCTCTGGCAAAAAGCCGCCATCCAAGTTTTACCCGGCCGCTTCTTCGCCCGCGACACCCCGCAAGGCAACCCCGGCAAAGGCTATGTACGCATTGCATTGGTTGCCGATATTGAAACGTGTGTGAAAGCGGCTGAAACGATTGTTTTGCTTTATCGGAGAAGTTGACTAGACACTTAAACTTTAAAAGAATTATGGACACAACATATTAAATAATATTAATATACATGGATATTAATATATTACTTTACAAACAATATAGCATGTAATATTGTTTGTAGTAGCGAGTATGGTGTAAATGGGTAAAACACGCTTTGGAAACAAAGAATATTAGCAGGTTCGAATCCTGCACTCGAAAGTAATTAAATTAGTTTGATTATTTTCGAGTATAGGATTCACGCAAAAGATTTATTATGACTCTAAATAAAGAAAATTTATATCAGATATATCAAAATAATCTTCTTGGCGCAGAAAATCAGTTATCTATTATTGAAGAGATTTGCAAACAAAAGAGAGCGCAATATTATATCTCTAAATGTGAAAAACATGCTGCTAATGATTATATTTCTAGTACAAGACTATATGCTTTATTACTAGCCAATTGGTTTGAAGTTAAATTATTTAAAATAATTAATGAAAACTCTAGTGCTGCTTTTAAGCCAAATGAGGTAGAACAAATACAAGAATGTAGATCTATTTCAGAAAAGTGGCAAGCTACATATAAAATTTCAATAGAAAAAATTATGCAGAAAGGGTTAAATAATTTTGATAATATAAATATTCAGGATCTCTCTAATATATTTCAGTCAGATTATTTTATTGAAATAGAAAATTTAATTCAAATTAGAAATAAACTAGCACATGGGCAATGGAACATTCAACTAAATCATAAACAAACAAATATTAATAATTCACTTAAATTTCTTGATAAATATCAATCCTATTCACATCTTAAATTATTAAGAAGTAAACTAGAAAAAATATCAAAGATAATTGAAACTATAGTTATATATAAAGATAAAGAAAATAAAAATTTTAGTAAAATCTTAAATAAACTTAAAAATGAAATTGATAATATTGATTCAAGACTAAACAACATTAATGATGAAAAAAACTCTCAAACCAAAATCAATCAATTATTAAAAATAAAGAGTATTACTAAAAATTATTATAATCAAAAAAGAGCAACTAAATAGTTGCTCTTTTTTGATTACTCTACTCCCACTCAATCGTAGCAGGCGGCTTACCGCTCACGTCATACACAACACGGTTAATGCCGCGTACTTCGTTAATAATGCGGTTAGACACTTTGCCCAGCAGCGAATAAGGCAGTTCCGCCCAGTGTGCGGTCATAAAATCGCTGGTTACAACGGCGCGTAAGGCGACAACGTATTCATAGGTGCGGCCGTCCCCCATTACGCCGACGGATTTCACCGGCAGGAATACGGCAAAGGCTTGGCTGGTGAGGTCATACCAAGAAGTGCCGTTTTCATCGGTATGGTTGCGCAATTCCTGAATAAAAATATCATCGGCACGGCGCAGTAAGTCGGCATAGTTTTTCTTCACTTCGCCTAAAATACGCACGCCCAAGCCGGGGCCGGGGAACGGATGGCGGTACACCATTTCGCGCGGCAGACCGAGTGCAACGCCCAATTCGCGCACTTCGTCTTTAAACAAATCGCGCAAGGGTTCGAGCAATTGCAGGTTTAATGTTTCGGGCAGGCCGCCGACATTGTGATGGCTTTTAATAGCGTGGGCTTTTTTAGTTTTGGCGCCGGCGCTTTCAATCACATCGGGATAAATCGTGCCTTGTGCCAGCCATTTGGCATTTTGGCGTTTGCCGGCTTCTTTTTGGAAAACTTCGACAAACTCGGCGCCGATAATTTTGCGTTTTTTCTCGGGGTCGGTTTCGCCGGCCAATTTGCCCATAAAGTCATCGGTTGCATCTACATGAATCACGTTCACGCCAAGGTTGCGGGCAAACATATCCATCACCATTTCGCCTTCATTCAGGCGCAATAAACCGTGATCGACAAATACGCAGGTTAGCTGGTCGCCGATGGCGCGGTGAATTAATGCGGCGGCCACCGAAGAATCCACGCCGCCGGAAAGGCCGAGAATCACTTCATCGGTGCCGACCTGTTCGCGGATTTTGGCAACGGCTTCGTCGATATAGTTGGGCATGGTCCAACTCGGTTGCGCTTGGCAGATATCCAATACAAAACGGTTCAACAGCGCACGGCCTTGTTTGGTATGGGTAACTTCGGGGTGAAATTGAATGCCGTAGAATTGTTTTTCGGCATGCTCCATCATGGCAATCGGGCAGCTCGGGGTATCGCCTACCACCACAAAGCCTTCCGGCAGTTTGGATACTTTATCGCCATGGCTCATCCACACATCCAAGATATTCGGCTGATGGTCGAAAATATCGCGCGTTAATTCGCAATCAATGGTTTTCACTTGGGCATAGCCGAATTCGCGCTGGTCGCCCGGGGAAACTTCGCCGCCGAGATGGTAGGCCATAAACTGCATGCCGTAGCAGATGCCGAGCACGGGAATACCCAAGTCAAAAATACCGGTATCGGCCTGATAATCGGAGTTATAAACGGAATTGGGGCCGCCTGAAAGAATAATCCCTTTGGGGTTAAAGGCTTTAATGTCTTCCAAAGGCATATCGAATGAATGCAGCTCGCAATAAACATGCGCTTCGCGTACACGGCGGGCAATCAGTTGGGTTACTTGCGAACCAAAATCGAGAATGAGTATTTTGTCTTGGGTCATAGCGGTTTCTTTGGGATGAGAACAGGTTGTATCGAAAGATTTATATGGGTACAGACGGGTTAATCAATAAGGCCGTCTGAAAAGGCAGCATTGTACCATTTTTCAGACGGCCTGAATCAGTTTGCCATTAACGGCTGATTATTCTTTAAGCTGTTTTTGATGTTTGTAGGGCACGATGCTACTGCGCGACAACAACAGCAATGCGCCGAGAATAATCATACCCAATGCAATCAGTGGCGAATAGCCGAAAATGTATTCGTTTCTTAAATAAACCGCCGCGCCGATATAAACCAAAAACGGGCCGGATACGATGGATTGTTTATTGATGCCGTCTACCAACAATACCACAATGCCGACGACAGCCAAGCCGATGGCAATCAGCGTAGCCGTTGCCGGAAGCACACCCGTACTTTTTAAAAACCAAACCGCTCCGGCGGCAATTAAAAACAGCGGCAATGCAAGTGAAGATTGTGGCATGGTATAAAACTCCGACAGCTTAAATATAGTCATATTCAGACGGCCTATAAGGCTATTTTATATAGAGGCCGTCTGAAAATATAGCATCTCAAGAAATGGGCATAAAACCGAATTGGATTAACCCGCGTTTTTCATCAAGCGTTGTTTCTCACGTTTCCAATCGGCTTCTTTCAGGCTTTGGCGTTTATCGTGTTGTTTTTTACCTTTCGCCAGCCCGATATCCATTTTCACATAGCCACGGTGATAATGCAGATTTAAGGGCACGATGGTGTAGCCCGAGCGCTCTGTTTTGCCGATTAGTTTATTAATCTCAGACTGCTTCAATAATAATTTACGCGGGCGTACGGGATCGGTCTTCACGTGGGTGGAAGCATCGGCCAATGCAGTAATATGGCAGCCCACCAGATAAAACGCGTCTTTTTTCCAGTGGATATAGCTTTCTTTAAGCTGCACCCTACCGGCACGGATGGCTTTTACTTCCCAGCCGCTTAAAACCAAACCGGCTTCGATTTGGTCTTCGATAAAATAGTCGTGAAATGCTTTGCGGTTATTGGCTATACTCATAATCGTTCAATCGTATTAATCTTTTCAGACGGCCTATTTTATCAGAAGGCCGTCTGAAACCCTATTTAAAATGCTTTCAAGCACAAAAAGCGGGGTACGCTTTTATCATGATAAACCACACTTTCCACAAACATGGATAAGGGGCGCACCCACAAATCATATTCGCCATATAAGGCACGATATACCACCATTTCTTCTTCGGTTTCCGAATGGTGCGCCGTACCGATAACTTCGTATAACTGGCCTTTATAATGGCGGTAAACACCGGGTTTTACAATATTCATATCAAAGTTTATTTTATTAAATAGTTACTTACGTTTAATTTTCTAGAAAACGGCGGTAGTATTCGTCAATAGCGGCAATGGCCTGCTTATGATGCGGTTTTAAATCAGTTTGCCAATCGGCAAGCCTTGTTAGAATCAGATCTTCTTCATCTGCCAACGTGCATGACTGGGATTGGTTTTGGCGAAGATAATGAATTAATTCTTCTATTTGCCGGCACGCATTCTGATAATCGAGATCGGGCATGATTGGATTGATATTTAAAAAATTGTGAGATTTTATTTACAAACTGTCATCTTGAAAATAAAGAATCTGCATAAAAATAAATGGCAGGTTTAAAAAAACCTGCCATACACTAATCATTGAAACCGGCAAAACCGGCACAACTTTAAATTAAGCAGCCTGAATATTGGCAGCTTGTTTGCCTTTCGGGCCGGTGGTTACATCAAAAGAAACGCGTTGACCTTCTTTTAATGTTTTGAAACCATCCATATTGATTGCAGAGAAATGAGCGAACAAATCTTCGCCGCCTTCATCGGGGGTAATGAAACCAAAACCTTTAGCGTCGTTAAACCATTTAACAATACCGGTTGCCATTGAACTTCCTATACTAAAAAAAATTAACAAAAAACAGCAAATATAAGGCAACTCAAAAAACCAAAAGTTCCGATTTCTCCTAAACTAAGATTTATATTGTGGATGCCAAGCTCTGCTAACTCACTTTTTACCTATGTTAAGGTGTATAGTCAAGTAGTGTTTGGGGAAAAAAAACGAAATTTATTAAAATAATGCAAAAAACAACATTAAGCCATATCCGAAATTTCACTGAAGACTTAATATGACCAAAAATAACACCCAATATGATACTGATACCGATACTTTAAACCGGAACAAAACAGCCCCACCTAAAAAATATGGCGTCTTTCTTTTGAACGACGATTACACAACCATGGATTTTGTTGTTAAGGTATTAACGGAAATCTTCATGCTGCCCGAAGAGCGGGCAATCGCCGTGATGCTGCTGGTGCATCACGAAGGTAAAGGGCTTTGCGGTGTTTACAGCCGCGATATAGCCGAAACAAAACAGCAACAGGTTATGCGGCTCGCCCGACAGGAAGAACAACCGCTACAATGTGTTGTTGAGGAGGTATAAATGATTTCAGAAGAGCTTGAGCAAATTTTACAAATTCTCTACGCCGATGCACGCAAGCAACGGCATGAGTTAATCAGCTTGGAGCACTTATTGCTGGTGTTAATCGAACAAAGTGACGATGTACGGGAAACCTTGCAAGAATGCAATGTAGACTGCAAAGTGCTTTCCGAACAGCTTATCAGCAGTATTGTTGATAATACCCCGATTCTACCCGCACATTTACTCGATAAAACCGAAACACAACCTACTTTGGGCTTTCAACGCGTATTGCAGCGTGCCATGGTGCATGCCCAATCTGCCGACAAGCGCGAAGTGAAGCCGATTGATGTTCTGGTGGCGCTAATGAGCGAAACCGATAGCCCTGCCGTTTATTTTCTGCAACTGCAATCGGTAACGCGTTATGACATTCTCCGCACGCTGGCGCACGGCAAAGGCGCTTCCGATGACTCATCTGAAGACTCTGACGGACAAGAGCAGGAAGAGGAAAAAGAAGAAAAAGGGCCCAATAAAAAAGATGCGCTCTCGTCTTACACCATCAATCTGAATGCCGAAGCGGCAGCAGGCCGTATCGATCCGCTAATCGGCCGTAAGCATGAAATGGAACGCTTGGTTCAGGTTTTATGCCGCCGCCGTAAAAACAACCCGATACTGGTCGGCGAGGCCGGTGTCGGAAAAACCGCGTTAGCTGAAGGTTTGGCGCACTCTATCGTAAAAGGTAATGTGCCCGACCACTTAAAAAATGCCGTTGTTTTTTCACTGGATATGGGCGCGCTATTGGCCGGAACCAAATACCGTGGCGATTTTGAAGCACGTGTTAAAGCCGTGCTCAAACAATTGGCCAAAATTCCCCATGCCATTTTGTTTGTGGACGAAATCCATACCATTATCGGCGCGGGCAGCACTTCCGGCGGCACGATGGATGCATCCAACCTGCTCAAGCCCGCATTGGCAAAAGGCCAACTGCGCTGCATCGGTGCGACCACTTACGACGAATACCGTACGATTTTCGATAAAGACCACGCATTAAGCCGTCGCTTTCAAAAAATCGATATCGTCGAACCCAGCATCAGCGAAACCGTACAGATTTTGCGCGGCCTAAAACCGATGTTTGAAAGCTTTCATAACGTGCGCTATACCGCCGGCGCTTTAGAGGCTGCGGTCGAGCTTTCCGCACGCTATATTAACGAGCGTTTCCTGCCCGATAAAGCCATTGACGTGATGGACGAAGCCGGTGCGGCACAACGCATTTTGCCAAAATCAAAACAGAAAAAAGTTATCGGTAAAGCCCAAATTGAAGCCGTGATTGCCAAAGTGGCGCGCATTCCCGAAAAAACCGTTTCCCACGACGACAAACAAGTGCTGCAATATTTAGGGCGCGATTTGAAAAATATGGTATTCGGTCAGGATGATGCCATTGATGCTTTGGTGGCCGCAGTTAAAATGGCACGTTCCGGTTTGGGGCAACCCAATAAACCTATCGGCAGCTTCCTGTTTTCCGGCCCGACCGGCGTAGGGAAAACCGAAGTAGCCAAACAATTAGCATTTTCATTAGGCATTCCGCTGCAACGTTTTGATATGTCGGAATATATGGAACGCCATGCCGTATCGCGGCTGATTGGTGCGCCGCCGGGTTATGTCGGTTTCGAGCAGGGCGGCTTGTTAACCGAAGCGGTAAACAAACAGCCTTTCTGCGTTTTATTACTCGACGAAATCGAAAAAGCCCATCCCGATATTTTCAATGTATTGCTGCAAGTGATGGACTACGGCAAATTAACCGACAACAACGGCAAAAGCGCCGATTTCCGCAATGTGATTATTATTATGACCACCAATGCCGGTGCGGAAAGCTTAAGCAAGCCGACCATCGGCTTTGCCGGCAAACGCGAGCGCGGTGATGAAATGGAAGCCATCAACAAACAATTCTCACCCGAATTCCGCAACCGTTTGGATGCCGTGATTGCCTTCTCACCGCTCAGCGAAGCCGTGATTGCCAAAGTGGTGGATAAATTCCTATTGCAATTGGAACAACAACTGCTTGAGAAAAAAGTGGAAGTCGAATTCTCACCGGCTTTACGGAAATATCTGGCGAAAAAAGGCTTCGACCCGCAAATGGGCGCCCGCCCGATGTCGCGCCTGATTCAAGACAAAATCCGCAAGGCATTGGCAGATGAGCTGCTCTTCGGCAAACTGGCCGACGGCGGTTTTGTGCGGATAGATTGGGATGAAGCCAACGACAAAGCTGTTTTGAAGTTTAAGAAAAATACTTCCGGCAAAGCATTAGATACGGTTGTATAGTTCTATCATTCAGTAACAAAAGGCCGTCTGAAATATTATGATCTGACCCCCAAATCTTGGACAAACATAAAAGCCTTTTCAGGCTGCCTTTTCGAGCTGGGTTCTGTATGCCACAGGACTCAGCTTTTTCAATTTCAAACTACATCTGTCATGATTGTAGTATCGTATATAGTCATCTATTGTCTGCATCAGCTCTGTTGTCGAAACTTTGCCTTCCTGATAAAAGCATTCCGTCTTCAGTATCGCAAAGAAGCTTTCCATCGGTGCATTGTCCCAACAATTGCCTTTACGCGACATACTTTTCACTATGCCGTGTTCTGCCAACGTGCGGCGGTAGGCTTCCGTACGGTACAGCACACCTTGATCGGAATGCAGCAGCACTTTATCTGCCTTTGTCAGTTTGCAGACCGCATCATTCAGCATTCTTTCCACCATCTCGCTGTTCGGGCGGCGGCTCATCGCATAAGCGACGATTTCGCGGTTAAATACATCCAATATCGGTGACAGATACAGTTTGCCATTGCTGCACTTGAATTCGGTGGCATCCGTCAGCCATTTCTCATTGGGCTTTTGCGCCTCAAAGCGGCGGTTCAGAATATTATCCGACGGTTCGCCCATTGCCGGATGGCGGTAGGCTTTTTTCGGACGCACTTTGGCTTTCAATTGCAACAGTTTCATCAAACGGATAACCTTTTTCTTATTCCATGACAAAGTGGCGGCAATCCGCCTGTATCCGTAACGCCCTTGATGGCGGGCATAAACTTCGGCAACGGCGGCTTTGTCCTGTTCGTCCGGGTCGGGACGGCCGTGGTGGTAATAAAAGCTGCTTTTGGGCAGTGCAGCACTGTGCAGCAGGTATTTAAGCGGATGTTTTGCCCTCAGTGCTTGGACGGCTTCGCTTTTTTGGCGACCGCTTCTTTCTGCCTGAGGGCTTTTAATTCCTTTAGATAGTCGTTCTCCGCCCGCATATAGCGCAACTCTTCGATTAGTTCCGCCTGTGTTTTTTCGTGGTCGGGTTTATCGACGATAAAGGGGTTTTTGCGTTTGATGATCATAATGGCCTGCGGATGCTCAAGTGCGCGGATGCCGCCTTGGTTGTATGCGGCTATCCAACGGCGTAAATGGGTACGGGAAATATTAAAGTGATCGGCAGTACGCTGTTGGCTGCGTACGCGCTGATAATATTGCACGGCTTGGTATTTAAAGTCTAATGTATATTTGCTCATAAGAAAACTGCACCTTAATGGGTTGGAGGAGTGTCCAACTTTTGGGGTGCAGTTCAATTATTCAGACGGCCTTATATTATGGGCGGATTGATTCAAGCCCAATATTTTTTCTTAGAAGTTTTACCGATGCCCGGATTAAAGCTGTTGGTCGGATCCAATTTCCTGTAAAACGATTTCAGCGCAGGCTTGGCTTCATACAAATGGCCGACATTATGCTCGGCAGGATATTGCGCGCCGCGTTTTTCTAATAATTCTAGCATTTCATGTTCCAAAGCCACACAATCGCGGCCTTTTTTCACCAGATAATCGTGATGGAAAACATAGCATAAGAAATGGCCGCAATACACTTTCATGCCGATTTGATCGTCGATTTCAGACGGCAGCTTTTCAAACCAATCATGATCATTGCGACGCAGCGCCACATCAAGGGCAACAATATCTTCCACATCTTCAGTATGCACGGCACGATAGCGCACCGATGCGCCGCCGACGGCAAAACGATGCAATAAAGCCGCCTGCGCCTCTTCGGGATTACATTCAAAATAACTACCTGTTTTATCGACAAAATAATCTTTTAAGAAAGCACGCGCTTCTTCTACGCCCGCACCACCCATTTTCAAAATCAAATGGTGTTCGTAGCGGTCGCGGAAATCATATAAAGAAGCAGGCAAATGCTCGGGCAGACAGCCGGCAATAAATTGCAAAGCTTTATCGGTAAAATGCTTGGGCAGGAAAGTTACTTTTTTACTGAAGCGTTCCACTTTGGCTTTAAAGTCAAATAAAGCGGGCAGACGGTGTGTACCGAATTTTTTAATAATCCAAAACGTATCTTTACCGTATTTGGCCGCCACATCAAACGCGCCGCGGTGTAGGTATTCGCCTAAAATCGGCAGGTTTTGAAAATTGGTTAAAATATGGCGGCGGATGCCGTTTAATTCCGCCGTATCGTTGGTACCGATATAAAAAACGGCGGTCTTTTCTTCCAGCGGGAAAGTATCCACGCGCACGGCAAAAACCATCAGCTTACCGGCGCAACCCGATGCTTCATAATGACGGGAAGGATCGGCATTAAAACGCGCGGCGCTGGGTTCGTCTACTTGGCGGACATGTTGGCAATAGGTATGGTCGTGCCCTTTCCCGGCATCAACGGTAATATCTTTTTTCTGATAATGATGACCTTGTAGGTTGGTTAGTATTTCTTCGGGGGTGTCACCCAAATCAATCCCCAAATGATTCACCAACTCCAGCTCGCCCTGCTCGTTGATTTGGGCAAACAATGCCATTTCCGTATAAGCAGGCCCGCGCTGCACCAATGCACCACCGGAATTATTACACACACCGCCCAACACCGATGCGCCGATACAAGACGATCCCAATACGGAATGTGGCTCTCTGCCCAACGGTTTTAATAAAACTTCGAGCTGGTTTAAAGTCGAACCAGGCAGGCAGACAACTTGTTCGTTATTGTTAATCGGCTGCACGATATTCATGCGCATGGTGTTCACAATCACAATATCGCGGTCGTAATCGTTGCCATCGGGGGTCGAACCGCCGGTCAGCCCGGTATTGGCCGCTTGTGTAATCACAATCACATCGGCTTCTACACAGGCCTGTAAAATTTTCCATTGCTCCAGTATCGTTCCCGGCCGAACAACGGCCAACGCTTTGCCCTCGCCGAAACGGTAGCCCTGCCGATAGGGTTCGGTTTTACTCGGATCGGTTATCACATAAGGTGCACCGACAATATCGGTAAGTTTTTGGAGCAATTGCGTGGTAGTCATTTCTTTTTCCTGGAATTAATGGTGACCTGAATAAGTTTAAGTGTACGTTTTTTCTCATGAGACGGTCAAATACCGCCCTTTAATATACGATATATTTTTAGGCCGTCTGAAAACCTTTCAGACGGCCTTTGTGAAACAATGTATTTCAATGAGTCTAATCTCCAAACTCACCTGCCGTTATAAACCGCTTGGCCGTTTTAAAATCCGATACTGTATGCCAAAAACATTTCAAAGCGTTTTCTTATTTGGATTCCAACCCGTTTTAACGCTATAATCTATAGTTGCGGTCTGCAATAAAGATAGGCCGTCTGAAAACCCAAATCCCGCCGATGTCTGCCTGAAGCTCTAACCATGCACATAGTTTGATTATTTGTGTGCATCATTAGTGTTTTAGCGGCAACGGCACCAACCGAAAGGAACAAAATGTTCAACAAGCACGTTAAATCTTTCCAATACGGCGAACACACCGTTACCTTGGAAACCGGTGAAATTGCCCGTCAGGCCGATGCTGCCGTTAAAGTTTCTATGGGCGACACCGTGGTTCTGGTTGCCATCACCGCCAATAAAGATGTGAAAGAAGGCCAAGACTTCTTCCCGCTAACTGTTGATTATCTTGAGCGTACTTATGCTGCCGGTAAAATCCCCGGCGGCTTTTTCAAGCGCGAAGGCAAACAAAGTGAAAAAGAAATTCTCACCAGCCGCTTAATCGACCGCCCTATCCGCCCCTTATTCCCCGAAGGTTTCTACCACGACATTCAAATCGTGGCGATGGTGGTTTCTATCGACCCTGAAATTGATTCCGATATTCCTGCGATGATCGGCGCTTCCGCCGCATTGGTATTAACCGGCGTGCCGTTCAACGGCCCTATCGGTGCCGCCCGTGTCGGTTTTATTAACGATGCTTATGTATTGAATCCGACCAAAGCGCAATTGACTAAATCGAAAATGGATTTAGTGGTTGCCGGTACCCAAAAAGCAGTATTGATGGTGGAATCCGAAGCCAGCGAACTGCCTGAAGACGTAATGTTAGGCGCGGTAGTTTACGGCCACGAACAAATGCAAACCGTGATTAACGCCATCAACGAATTTGCCGATGAAGTGAATCCTGCGGTATGGGAATGGCAACCGGCCGAAAAAGATGCCGCCCTGTTGGAAAAAATCCGTGAACTTGCCGGTAATTCTATCAGCGAAGCCTTTAAAATCCGTGAAAAACAAGCCCGTTCGGCTAAGCTCGACGAAGCATGGAATGCAGTTAAAGACGCTTTGATTACCGAAGAAACCGATACGTTGGCTGCCAACCAAATCAAAGGCATGTTCAAACAATTGGAAGCCGACGTGGTTCGCGGTCAGATTTTGGACGGCCATCCCCGTATCGACGGCCGCGACACCCGCACCGTACGCCCGATTAATATCCAAACCGGCGTTTTACCGCGCACCCACGGCTCCGCCCTGTTTACCCGTGGCGAAACCCAAGCTCTGGCCGTTGCCACTTTGGGCACCGCCCGCGACGAACAAATTATCGATGCTTTAAGCGGCGAATATACCGACCGCTTTATGCTGCACTATAATTTCCCGCCGTACTCTACCGGTGAAGTCGGCCGTATGGGCCCGCCGAAACGCCGTGAAATCGGTCATGGTCGTTTGGCTAAACGTGCTTTGGTTGCCGTTTTGCCGTCTCCCGAAGAATTCAGCTACACCATGCGCGTGGTTTCCGAAATCACCGAGTCTAACGGCTCTTCTTCTATGGCTTCCGTATGCGGCGGCTGTTTGAGCCTGCTCTCTGCCGGTGTGCCGTTAAAAGCACACGTTGCCGGTATCGCCATGGGTTTGATTTTGGAAAACAACAAATTCGCGGTATTAACCGATATTCTGGGTGACGAAGACCACTTAGGCGATATGGACTTTAAAGTAGCCGGTACCGCCGACGGTGTCACCGCTTTGCAAATGGATATTAAAATCCAAGGCATCACCAAAGAAATTATGCAAATCGCGTTGGCACAAGCCAAAGAAGCGCGTATGCACATCTTGGCGCAAATGAAAGAAGCCGTTGAAGGCCCGCAAGAGTTATCCGCCCACGCGCCGCGCCTGTTCACCGTGAAAATCCCGCAAGATAAAATCCGCGACGTTATCGGTAAAGGCGGCGAAACCATCCGCGGCCTGACTGCCGAAACCGGCACCGAAATCAATATTGCCGAAGACGGTACGGTAACCATTGCCGCCACTACTCAAGAAGCCGGTGAAGCTGCGAAAAAACGCATTGAAGAAATCACTGCCGAAGTGGAAGTGGGCAAAGTGTATGACGGTACGGTTTTGAAAATTCTCGACAACAATGTCGGCGCCATCGTTTCCGTGATTCCGGGTAAAGACGGTTTGGTACACATCAGCCAAATCGCCCACGAACGCGTGAAAAACGTTAGCGATTACTTACAAGTAGGCCAAAACGTACAAGTGAAAGCGCTTGAAGTAGACGACCGCGGTCGTGTGCGTTTATCCATGAAAGCCTTGTTGGAAGCGCCTGAACGCGAACCGCGCCAAGTGCCGAAAACCGATAGCGAATAAGCGATAGGCTGTATTGACAAAGGCCGTCTGAAAATAGGTTTCAGACGGCCTTTTATAAAATAAGTATTCAGAATGGTTTATCTCAAAGGCCGTCTGAAAACTTTCTTTTGAAGGAAATAATATGCATACAGAGTCCGTTTTAAGCGTATTGAAAACATTGCAAGACCAAATTTGCAGCGCTTTGGAAAACCAAGACGGCGGTGCAAAATTTATCGCCGACCAATGGCAAAGCAAATTGGGCATTGGCGAAAGCCGCGTTTTAAAAAATGGTGCCGTTTTCGAACAGGCCGGTGTGAATTTTTCGCATGTTAAAGGCGATACCATGCCCGCTTCGGCAACGGCACACCGCCCCGAATTGGCCGGCGCACCCTTTGAAGCGATGGGTGTTTCATTGGTTATCCATCCGAAAAACCCCTATATTCCCACCAGCCATGCCAATGTACGTTTTTTCATTGCCTATCCCGAAGGCGGTGAAGCGGTGTGGTGGTTTGGCGGTGGTTTCGACCTCACCCCATTTTATCCTTTTGAAGAAGATATTCTGCATTGGCATCAAACCGCTGCCAACTTATGCCAACCTTTCGGCGATGATGTTTATCCGCAATACAAACAATGGTGCGACGACTATTTCTATTTGAAGCACCGTGGCGAAACCCGCGGCGTCGGCGGCTTGTTTTTTGATGATTTAAACCGTTGGAATTTCGATACCTGCCTGAACTTTATCAAGGCCGTCGGCGAGGGCTATATACAGGCTTATATCCCCATTGTTGCCAAGCGCAAAAACATTATTTTCGGCGAACGCCAGCGCCAATTCCAGCTCTACCGCCGTGGGCGTTATGTCGAATTCAACTTGGTTTGGGACAGGGGCACTTTATTCGGCCTGCAAAGCGGTGGGCGCACGGAAAGTATTTTGATGTCGATGCCGCCGTTGGTACGGTTTGAATACAGTTATCAGCCCGAACCCGATTCGCCAGAAGCGCGTTTAAACGACTTTTTAAAACCACGCAACTGGCTGGCCGAACAAGCCGGGCAAAGTCACTAAACCTTATTAAAGGCCGTCTGAAACGTTTAAAACGGGTATGCACCAGCTATCAAAGCAGGCTGCATACCCGCATTCGACTGCAATCGATTTTATTTACAGACAAAGCATATTGATATGAACCCTTTTTTCAACGGACTGATGATTTCCAGCGGCCTGATTATTGCCATCGGCGCGCAGAATGCGTTTGTCTTGAAAAAAGGCTTGTTAAAACAACATATCGGCGCCATTGTCTTAACTTGCTGGTTGTGTGATGTTTTTCTAATCAGTTGCGGCGTATTCGGCGTTTCCGCCCTACTTTCCGACAGCCCCAAAATATCCGCTTTATTGGCCTTGGCCGGCGGCATTTTTCTGTTGGTTTACGGCCTCATGAACCTAAAACGGGCATGGCAGGGCGGCGGGCATATGTCGATTCAGGCGGGGCAAAGCCAACCCTCATCCATCATAAAAAGCATAGCCGCTACATTGGCCATCACCCTGCTCAACCCTCATGTTTATATCGATACCGTCGTGCTTATCGGCGGTTATGCGAATCATTTAAATCAACACGATAAATTTCTATTTCTTATCGGCGCATTGCTGGCTTCCGGCGTATGGTTTTTCAGCCTCGGCTACGGTGCGCGCCTATTATTGCCATTGTTTCAACGCGAACGCGTTTGGCAGATACTCGATACCGCCATTGCGGTGATGATGTTTTATCTGGCATTCGGCTTATTCAAACAGGTATTGACCCTATTCGGCTAAACTGTTTTTATGGTCGAAACCGCGCTTATTTTATTAAGGCAAATCATCTGAAAACCGCCATTCGCCCGACGCCAGCTCCAAATCAAAAATATTCAGACGGCCTACCGCTACCCGCACCAAACGCAAACAGGGATAGCCGGCTTTCGCCGTCATTTTGCGTACTTGGCGGTTTTTCCCCTCGCTAATAATGATTTCCACCCAAAAATCAGGCACGGTTTTACGCACTCGGATAGGCGTGCGCCGCGGCCATAAGCGATCCGTTTCGGCAGCATCTAAAACCCTCACCTTAGCCGCTTGGGTCACAAAATCCCCCAAGTCCATACGGGAACGCAGCAAATTAAGTTTCGCTTCGTCCGCCACACCCTCCACCTGCGCCCAATAGGTTTTTTTCTTACCATGCTTCGGATGCGCAATCCTCGCCTGTAAACGGCCGTCGTCGGTCAGCAGCAGCAAACCTTCGCTATCGGTATCCAAGCGGCCGGCCGGATAAAAATCCGCAACATCAATATAATCTTTTAAACTTTCGTATTTCTCATGCGGTGAAAACTGGCATATCACACCGTCCGGCTTATTCAATACAATCAAATGACTCATCGGTTTTATCTTCTATCTGAAACCGAAACATTATACGGAACACGGTATGGTTTTCACACCATATAGGCCGTCTGAAAGCTTATTGCCGCCATGCCCTACCGCCGCAACCGCTCTTGGCTTAAAATAAACAGTTTTTATCGTTTCAGACGGCCTTTATTTATGCTCAGCTACCGCCACGCCTTTCATGCCGGCAACCATGCCGATATGCTCAAACACTTTGTGCTTTACCTCACTCTCGATTATTTCAACCGCAAAGACAAACCCTATTGGTATATCGATACCCACAGCGGCGCCGGTTTATATGATTTAAGCGGCGGCGAAGCGCAAAAAGTCGGCGAATACAAACACGGGTTTTCACTATTGATGCAGGCCGAATCTCTGCCCGAACCGCTCAATAGTTTCAAAGGCCGTCTGAAAAACATATTGCCGCAACCGCATCTTTATTGCGGTTCACCGTGGTTGGCGCAAGCCATGACCCGCCCTAGCGACAAACTGCGCCTATTCGAACTACACCCGACCGACTACCAACATTTACAACACAATATGCAGGAAGCCCGTTTAGGGAAGCGCGGGCTGATTAGCCAATCCGACGGCTATCAGGGTTTAATCGCGCTACTGCCGCCGCCGACCCGCCGCGCCGTGGTGTTAATCGACCCGCCTTATGAAGAAAAACAAGACTACGCCAGAGTCATCAACACCCTAAAAGCCGCCCAAAAACGCTTTGCTTCAGGCTGTTATCTGTTGTGGTACCCGTGCCTAAGCCGCGAAGAAAGCCGGAAACTGCCCGAACAACTGAAAAAACTGTCGCCCGAACATTATCTGCACACCGAACTACATGTATACGCCCCCCGTTCAGACGGCTTCGGCATGTACGGCAGCGGCATGTTTATATTGAATCCGCCTTATATACTGGCGCAACAATTGCAAGACACCCTACCCGCATTAACCAAACTGCTCGCCCAAGACGATCAGGCACATTTTGTTTTGGATTATCGCGAATAAAACAAAGCGGTTAAGGCCGTCTGAATACGGTTTATACCTAGGCTTTTGCCATCGCAGGCAACCGTTTGCGTTATAATCCGAAGCGAACCCACGGGAATACCTTATATGACACATGAAATCCTGATTATCGGCGGCGGATTGGTCGGCGTGGCTGCCGCTGTTGCCCTGAAAAAACAAGGCCGCGATGTGGCTCTGATAGAAATACGCCCGCCACAAACCGACCCCGACTTTCTCAATCAAGATTGGGATGCCCGTATTTACGCCATCAGCCCGGCCAACCGCGCCTTATTGCAATCGCTAGACGCATGGCCGTCTGAAAGCCGCATACAGGGCGTATCGCGTATGGACGTTCGCGGCGACAACGGTGGACAAATTGAATTTAGCGCCGCCGAAACCAATACGCCGTTTCTCACCTATATCGCCGAAAACCGTTGGCTGCTTGCCGCCTTATGGCAACAAATCCGCGCCCTTGATATCCCCGTGATTCAGGAAGCCGCCGTTGCCCTGCAAACCGATATTCAGACGGCCTCCCTAACGCTACAAAACGGCGAAACCCTAAACGCCCGTTTGATTATCGGCGCCGACGGTGCCAACTCTTGGGTACGCAAACAAAGCGGCATTCAAGTCAACGAAACGCCCTACGGCCAACACGGCGTAGTTGCCAACTTTCATACTGAAAAAGACCACAACGGCACCGCCTTCCAATGGTTTGAAGACGGTGAAATATTGGCCTGCCTGCCGCTGCCCGATCATAAAATTTCTATGGTTTGGAGCACGTTTACGCCGGAAAAACTCACTTCGTTATCGCCTGAAGCGCTGGCAGCGGAAGTCACCCGAAAAAGCAAAAACGTATTGGGTAACCTGCAACCGCTATCGCCCGCTTTTGCCTTTAATCTGATTCTGCGCCGCCCCGAATCCACATCGGCACAACGCATTATTCTGATGGGGGATGCCGCCCACACGATTCACCCGCTAGCCGGACAGGGTGTCAATCTCGGTTTCGGCGATGTTGCCGCCTTTGCCGACCTCAGCCGCGATGCCGCCGATATCGGCGCCTACCAATTATTGCGCCAATATACCCTCAGCCGTTTGGCGCCCGTACGCACCATGCAAACCGGTTGCGACGGTTTATTCCGTTTGTTCAACGAAAAAAAACTGCCTGCGCTACCGCTCATCCGCAATACTGGCCTAAACCTAGTCAATGCTGCGCCGTGGATGAAAAACCGCCTCATCCGGCATGCTATGGGGCTTTAAGCGGGCTATCCGGCTTTATAAAATTATCTGACAAGATCAAAATCAGACGGCCTGTATTCATCAGGCCGTCTGAAAAGATAACTATTTATTTTATATACATACTCACAACAGAAGCATATTTAATGCCAATCCCAAACGAATCGGTTGACCGCCCACCTTTTAAAATTCATTAGCAAATAATTACAACATTTGAATATCAAATACTTCTTTATTAACAAACCGATTTGCTAGAATGAAAAAATCTTATTTTTCGCTACATTCCTTTAATAAGATAAAAATCTACAATCTACAATTTAACATTTGAAATAACACTGAAACCTGATGATTCAATCCGATTGATTATCATCGATTAGGTTTATTTAAGGATACTTTGATGAAAAAATTATATTCTACAAAAGCAACCGTGGTTGGCGGCCGCGCCGGAACAGCCAAACTAAGCGATAGCGACTTGGTGATTAATATGGCCATGCCCGGCTCCGGCAAAGAAGGCAACAACCCCGAACAGCTTTTCGCCATGGGCTACGGCGCATGTTTTGACGGTGCATTAGGCGTAGTCAAACAAATGCAAAACCTGCAATTTGATTCTACTATTGAAATCGAAGTGGACTTATTGCAAGATGATAATCACGGCTACAATATCGCTGCCAAATTACACGTTATCGCCAGCAACACCAGTTTAAGCGCCGAAGAAGTGAAAAAAGCAGTAGATGCCGCACACCAAATCTGCCCTTATTCAAAAGCCACCCGCGGCAATATTGATGTGGAAATCTCTTCGGAAGTGAAATAATAAAAGATTGCGACGGTATAAAATACTGTCACAATATACAAAAAACCGACATGCTCAAACATGTCGGTTTTTAATCGGGATGATGCTTTACACCAAACCTTTTTTCTCCAAATAGCTTTCATAATCGCCAAGATAATGTTCATAACCGCCATTGCCGTCTAACTCGATAATCTGAGTAGCCAGAGAGGATACAAATTGGCGGTCGTGCGATACGAAAATCAAAGTGCCTTTGTATTTTTCCAGAGCCATATTCAGTGATTCGATACTTTCCATATCCATATGGTTGGTCGGTTCGTCCATCACCAATACATTAGGCTTCAACAAAATCAATTTGCCATAAAGCATACGGCCTTTTTCACCTCCGCTCAGCACCTGAACTTGTTTCACCACATCATTACTGCCGAACAACAAACGACCGAGCGTGCCGCGGATAGTTTGCTCGTCGTCACCTTCCTGTCCCCATTGGCGCATCCATTCGGTCAGATTCGCATGAACATCAAAATCGTTTTCATGATCTTGCGGATAATAGCCGACATTGGCTTTTTCCGCCCATTTGATGGTGCCGCTGTCCGGCTCGATACCGTCGCTGTATTCCGGATTGAACGCACCTGCCAATAATTTTAATAAAGTGGATTTACCCGCCCCGTTCGGGCCGATAATAGCCAAACGCTCGCCCGCTTCCAACATAAAATTCATATTTTTGAACAATTGTTTTTCAAAACGCTTGCTCAAGCCTGCTACTTCCACCGCCTGGCGGTGCAGCTTGGCTTTTTCATCGGTTTCAAAACGGATATAAGGGTTTTGACGGGTAGAAGGTTTCACTTCCACCATTTCCGATTTAATCTTATCGGCTTGTTTCAGACGGCTGGTTGCCTGACGGGCTTTGGATTTATTGGCCGAGAAGCGGGCGACAAATTCTTGCAGCTCCTGCAATTTCTCTTTGGCTTTGGCATTGTCTTTCAATGCGCGTTCGCGCGATTGCGCCGAAGCCAGCATATAATCATCGTAGTTGCCGGGATAGATGGTGATGCTGTTGTAATCCACATCGGCCATGTGGGTGCAGACCTCATTTAAAAAGTGGCGGTCGTGCGAAATAATAATCATGGTCGAATCATATTGGTTCAATACACCTTCCAACCAGCGGATGGTATTGATATCCAAGTTATTGGTCGGTTCGTCAAGCAACAATACATCGGGTTTGGAAAACAAAGCCTGCGCCAACAATACGCGCAATTTAAAACCGGGCGCCACTTCGCTCATTTGTGCGTTGTGCAACGATTCGTCAATGCCGACACCGCTCAATAACTCACCGGCACGGGCTTCTGCGGTATAGCCGTCGTATTCGGCAAACTTGGCTTCCAACTCGGCCGCGTGCATATAGTCATCTTCCGTGGCTTCCAAATTGGCATAGATGGCATCGCGTTCGGTCATGGCCGCCCACATTTCAGTATGCCCCATCATCACCACATCCAACACGCGCATATCTTCATAGGCAAACTGGTCTTGGCGCAATTTACCGAGGCGGACACCGTTTTCAATCGCCACTTCGCCGCTGGTCGGCTCTAAATCGCCGCCCAAAATTTTCATAAATGTAGACTTGCCCGAACCATTGGCACCAATCAGGCCGTAGCGGTTACCTTCGCCGAATTTGACAGATACATTTTCAAACAGCGGCTTGGCGCCGAACTGCATGGTAATGCCGTTGGTAGAAATCATTTCAATAAACCCTTTACGGAATAAATATTTAAAGCGCAAAATTATACCATATTTTCCGCTAATCAACGAAAACATAGAGGCCGTCTGAAAATAGGTTTGCCTATCACAAAACCATTTTCAGACGGCCTTAAAAGCTTATATAAAAACAATAAACTATTTATCGGTTTCAGGCATAGAGCCATCATTTTGATACAGCGTAAACAATGGCACACCCTGCGCGCGGATACTTTCCCCGCCGGATAAATCGGTAAATTCCAAAATGGCAGCCGCTTCGATAATTTCACCGCCCAATTTTCGCACCAATTCGATACCGGCTTTCATCGTACCGCCCGTCGCCACCAAGTCGTCAACCAGTAAAACGCGCGCACCTTTTGTAATCGCATCGGTATGGATTTCTACCGTCGCCTCGCCATATTCCAATTCATAGCTTTGCGATAAGGTATTAAAAGGCAGTTTGCCTTTTTTGCGGATGGGCACAAACCCGACATTCAGCTGGTAAGCCAAAGCAGCTCCGATAATAAAACCGCGTGCGTCCAAACCCGCCACTACATCGATTTTCTGCCCCATATAGCGGTAAACCAGCAAATCGACTAATAATCTGAAATATTCGGGGCTTTGTAAAACAGGGGTAATATCATGAAACAAAATACCTTTTTTAGGCCAATCCGGTATTTTACGGATTTTTTCAGCCAGCGCGGCCACACCCATAACATCAGGATGGATAAACATAAGCGATACCTTGGAATTATTTTTTCAAATACAAATATTAAATTGTAGCAAAAGTTGGCGCACGTTGTCGCCCCATCAGGCTATATGGCATAATAAACCATAAAATTTCTTTTATTTGGAATCATTTTTATGTCGTCCCCTACCAAAGGTAATATTTTTATTATTTCAGCCGCATCGGGTACGGGCAAAACCACTTTGGTTTCGCGCTTACTCCAATCCCGCAGCGACATACGCGTTTCCGTATCCCATACCACCCGCGCACCGCGCACCGGTGAAGAACACGGCCGTCATTACTATTTTGTCGATGCCGCCAGATTCGAAGCGCTTATCCGAGAACAGGCCTTTCTCGAACATGCCAAAGTTTTCGACAACTATTACGGCACCAGTTTCGAAAGTATCAACAGCCTCCGCGATCAAGGTTATGATGTGATTCTCGAAATCGACATACAGGGTGCAGAACAAGTACGCCGCGTATTGCCCGACGCATGCAGTATTTTTATACTGCCCCCCTCTTTCCAAGTGCTGGCCGACAGGCTGACCGGACGCGGTACCGATAGCCCGGAAGTGATTAATAAGCGCCTGAGCAAAGCGCGTAGCGAAATCGAACAGGCTTTTTCATTTGACTATATTGTTGTCAACAATGATTTACTTGAAGCCGAAGCCGATTTATTGGCGATTATTAAAGCCCAACGCCTGAAACAATCGGCACAACATGCCTTTATTGAAAATCTATTGGCACAACCTTAGAAAACTATTGGAAAATTCTTGTAAAAACAGCGACAATATAGCCTGACTTTATAATTCATCAAAATACTGATTATTTTTTTATTTAAGGAACCATCAACATGGCACGAATTACCGTTGAAGATTGTGTAAGCAAAATCCCGAACCACTTCGATTTAACTCTGACCGCCGCCCGCCGCGCACGCCAACTTGAAAACGGCACTACACCGCTGGTTGACGATATCCGCAACAACAAACCTACCGTTACCGCCCTTCGTGAAATCGCCGCCGGTGAAATCGGTGCCGAATTCCTCAAACGCGGCAAATAATTTTTAAGGCCGTCTGAATGCATACGCCAGCCCCCACCGCGCCGTATGACCCTCTTACGGCGCAAGCCCGCGATTTACTGTTCCGTACTGCTTCTTACCTTACCCCGCAGGATCAGGAGCTGCTCGAAAAGGCCTGTGCCTATGCTTTTCATGCGCACGACGGACAAACACGCAAAAGCGGCGAACCTTATATCACCCATCCTTTAGCCGTTGCCGCCCAACTGGCCATCTGGCATATGGATATACAAGGCTTGTGCGCAGGCATTATGCACGATGTACTGGAAGATACGGGTGTGACCAAAGCCGAAATGGCCGAAGAATTCGGAGAAACCATTGCCGAAATGGTAGACGGCCTTTCCAAATTGGAAAAACTCGAATACAACAATCAAGCCGAACATCAGGCCGAGAGCTTTCGCAAACTGATTTTGGCGATGACCAAAGACGTGCGTGTTATTGTCGTCAAGCTGGCCGACCGCCTACACAATATGCGTACATTGGGTGCCATGCGCCCGGACAAACGCCGCCGAATTGCACAAGAAACACTGGAAATCTACGCCCAAATTGCCAACCGTATCGGTCTGAACAACGCCTATCAGGAATTACAAGACTTATCATTCAAAAATCTTCACCCACGCCGCTACGAAACCCTGCAAAAAGCCATGAAAGCCAGCCGCCGCAATCGTCGTGATGTGGTGGGGAAAGTATTGCGGGCATTTGGTCTACGTTTGGTCGAAGCCAATATAGAGGCTAAAATCAAAGGCCGTGAGAAAAACCTATACAGCATTCATCAAAAAATGCACACCAAAAACCTGCGTTTTGCCGATGTGATGGATATTTACGGTTTTCGCGTGATTGTGAACAGTATTCCTGCCTGTTATGCAGCACTTGGCGCACTTCACGGCTTATACCAACCCAAGCCGGGCCGCTTTAAAGACTATATCGCCATTCCTAAAAGCAATGGCTATCAAAGCCTGCACACCACCTTGGTAGGCCCCTACGGACTGCCGATTGAAGTTCAAATACGCACTCACGAAATGGATGCCGTTGCCGAGGGTGGCGTTGCCGGGCATTGGATTTACAAATCCGGCGAAAGCACAGTGGATCAGGCAACACTGCACACCAACCGCTGGTTGAAAAATATCCTTGATCTACAAGCCGGCAGTGCCAATGCCATGGAGTTTTTCGAAGCTGTTAAAGTTGATTTATTCCCCAATGAAGTCTATATCCTAACGCCAAAAGGCAAAATTTTAACATTGCCCAAAGGCTCTACCCCGATTGACTTCGCTTACGCCATCCATACCGATATCGGCCACCATACTATTTCCGCACGCATCAACAATACTATGATGCCGCTGAGGACTAAATTAAAAACAGGCGATACTGTTGAAGTAATTACTTCCGAACACGCCAAGCCAAACCCGGCATGGTTGGATTTTGTCGTATCCAGTCGAGCCAGAAGCGCCATCCGAAACTATATTAAAAATATGAACCGCAAAGATGCGGTTACATTGGGTGAAAATCTACTGCAAAAAGCCCTCTCCAGCTTATTGCCGAAAAATATTTTGCTGTCTGAAACATTGAAAGAGAAATACCTCAATGATTTGAACAATCAGCAAAAAACATTTGAAGATGTGCTATACAGCGTCGGCATGGGGCACACCCTGCCGATTACCGTTGCCATGCACATTGCCGAGTTAGCCGGTGAACACTTCGGTGATGAAGTCCGCCTGAGCCCGATTAAAATTAACGGCCAAACGATGGGACGAGTACATCTTGCCCCATGCTGCCAACCTTTACCGGGAGATGCAGTACGCGCGGTGCTGATTAAAGATCAGGGATTGGTTATCCACCGTGATAACTGCCCGAACCTGTTGAAAGCTGATCCTGAACAACAACTGGATGCCGATTGGGAAAGCATCCCCGATCAAACATTCAGAAGCACTTTAATTGTCAGCTCACTTGATGCGCATGGTTTATTGGCGCTAATGGCACAGGCGATTTCTTCGGCAGGTGCCGATATCGAATCGGTGGAAACACCTCAGAAAAAATCGGGTACGGAAGGATTTATTCAATTTAAGTTCTTCATTACAGTTAAGAATACCGACCAACTCAATAATATTATCAAAGCCCTAAATGCAATTACAAATGTTCAAAGCGTGATTAGGGTATAACCATTGCAATATTGAAATCAAGCCGTCTGAAAAAAGTTTTCAGACGGCTTCACTATTTTATTATTTTATTTTCATTCAATTCTATTAATAAATTTAGAATAAATTAAATGTTCTCTCTATAAGCCAATCTCAAAATAAAGGCGGATATTCTATCCGCCTTTATACCTTAATTAAGCCGTCTGAAAACATTATTCGATATTCTGCACCTGTTCACGCATTTGCTCGATTAATACTTTCAAATCCACCGAAGCCTGAGTACATTCCGCCGCAATCGCCTTGCTGCCTAATGTGTTAGCCTCACGATTCAGCTCCTGCATCAAAAAATCCAAACGCTTGCCGACACTACGGCCTTTTGATGTCATGATTGTGCGGCGCACTTCTTCAATATGAGTACGCAAACGGCTGAACTCTTCATCCACATCCGATTTTTGGATAAATAAAGCGAACTCCTGCTGCAAACGGTCATTATCAATATTGGATACCGCTTCTTTTAAACGGGTACGGACTTTTTCCATATGTGCTTCCAATAAGCTTGGAAAAATGCCACTTAAATTATTGATAATTCTTTCCATTTCCTGCAAACGCCAAAATAAATGCTGCGAAAGCTTTTCCCCTTCGCGGGCACGTGCGGCGGTAAAGTCAACTAAAGCCTGTTCCAATAATTTTTTCACCGCTTCGGCAAATACTTCCGCATCTTCATTCTGGCTGACTAATACACCGGGGAATTTCAAAATATCGGCCACAGTTAACTTGCCTAATTCTTTGTATTCCTTACGCCATTGCCCATTAAGTGCAGCTAATTGCGATACCAAATCCTGATTGACATCCAAACCTTGTGCGCTGCCGGCAATATCCTGAATTTGGATACGGCATTCGAGTTTACCGCGTGTGGCATGCATGGCAATATTTTCCCGCAATACGCTTTCAAGATGGCGCAAGTCATCAGGCATACGGAACTGTACATCAAGATAACGGTGGTTTACAGCGCGAATTTCCAAATTAATACGCTTGCCGCCGCATTCTCCGGCAGCATTGGCGAAGCCTGTCATGCTTCGAATAGTCATGGGGTTTTACTCCGTTTTAAAATTTATCGAGTGAAAGCTCGGAAAATATACCACAATTTTGCGTGTTATAATCCGCCGCATCAGAGATTAAGGAATCATTATGACCGTTTATACCCGTACCTCACGCCCTGCCGATGCACTGCGCGAAATTAAAATCACCCCCAACTTCCTGCCTCATACCGACGGCTCCTGCCTGATTGAAGCGGGCAATACCAAGGTTATCTGCACGGCCTCCATCGACGAAAGCCTGCCGCCGTTTTTGCGCGGCAAAGATCAGGGTTGGGTCACAGCGGAATACGGCATGTTGCCGGCTTCCACTGCTTCGCGTATGCGGCGGGAAGCATCGGCAGGCAAACAAAGCGGCCGCACGCAGGAAATCCAACGTTTAATCGGCCGCTCGTTACGCGCAGTGGTTGAGCTTGATAAATTGGGCGAACGTCAGATTCTGATAGATTGCGATGTGATTCAGGCCGACGGCGGTACCCGTACCGCATCGATTACCGGTGCTTTTGTGGCCTTGCAAATGGCGATTAACAAACTGGTTGAGGCCGGTATGTTGGTGCACAACCCTATTCGCGAAGCCGTTGCCGCCGTATCCGTGGGTGTTGTCGGCGGTGTGCCGTTATTGGATTTGGATTATCCCGAAGATTCCGGCTGCGACAGTGATATTAATATTGTGATGACGGCTTCCGGTAAAATCATTGAAATTCAAGGCACGGCCGAAGGTGCGCCTTTCAGCATTGAAGAACTTAACAAGCTGATTGAGTTGGGCAGCAAAGGGATAAGCGAATTGATGGAACATCAACAAAAAGCACTGGCGCAAACTACCGTTCAGACGGCCTGATCATATCCCTGCTATATAAACCAATCGTTCTATATTGATTAGATACTGACAGGCCGTCTGAAAATTTTCAGACGGCCTGTATATAAAACATTTCGAATATTACACACCATGAGCAAACATATTCTTCTCGGCATCAGCGGCGGTATTGCCGCCTATAAATCATGCGAACTGGTGCGCCTATTGAAAAAACAGGGCCATCAGGTGAGCGTTGCCATGAGCCGCGCCGCCACCGAATTCGTATCGCCGCTGACTTTCCAAGCCCTCAGTGGCAATCCTGTTTTATCGGAAACGCATCACGGCGCAGACGGCAACGGTATGGCCCATATCAATCTGACCCGCCAAGCCAATATTTTTCTTATTGCCCCCGCCAGTGCCAACACCTTAGCCAAAATCGCCAATGGTATTGCCGACAACCTACTCACCAACCTAGCCGCCGCCCGCACCTGCCCCTTGGCAGTTGCCCCTGCCATGAATGTGGAAATGTGGCACAACCCGGCCAATCTGCGCAATATTGCCCGGCTTCGCGACGACGGCATCACCGTTTTCACGCCCGCATCGGGCGAACAGGCTTGCGGCGAAATCGGCATCGGCCGTATGCCCGAAGCGGCGGAGCTGGCCGAACTGCTGCCCGACTTATGGGCGCCGAAACGCTTGCAGGGCAAAAAAATATTGATAACCGCCGGTGCGACATTCGAAGCGATTGATCCGGTGCGCGGCATTACCAATATTTCCAGCGGCCAAATGGGCATGGCGCTTGCCCGTGCCTGCCGTGCCGCCGGTGCCGAAGTTTCATTGATTTACGGACAGATTCAAACCACACTGTCGACAGGTTTGACTTCAACCACCCAAGCCGTAAGCGCCGAGGAAATGTATCGCGCCGTTATGGCCGAGATTACGGGGAAAGACGTATTTATTTCGGTTGCCGCCGTCGCAGACTATAAAGTGAAAAACAGTAGCAGCCAAAAATTGAAAAAAGACGGCTCCGGCACGCCGCCCGTTATCGAGCTTACGGAAAACCCCGATATACTCGCTTCGGTCGCCAAACTTGAACACGCGCCTTTTTGCGTCGGTTTTGCTGCCGAAAGTGAAAAAGTATTGGAACATGCCCGCGCCAAGCGGCTGAAAAAAGGCATTCCGATGTTGGTGGCCAACGATGTGGCATTAGCCATGGGCAAACCCGTTAACCGGATTACCATTATTGACGAACAGGGTGAAACCGAATTCCCCGAAACCGATAAAAATCAGGCGGCAACGGCGATTGTTGAACGTTTATCCGTTTTATTGGCTCGGTAAAAACAAAATAAAAAAGGCGGATAATCATCCGCCTTTCTTTTTCGATAATAAAACCGTATCCGTTAAACCTTATTGAACATTTGCCGGCACTTCGGCACCTTCTTCAATCACTAACCGTTGGCTACCCTTGCCTTTAGCAACAATCTCGCCGCCAACCTGCATGGCTTGAATTTTACCGCCTTTTTTCACGTCCAACGCGCTCACGCCGTCGCCCAAGGTTTCTAAATTACCGCCGATATGGATTTGTTCGGCTTCACCGCCGCTTTGAATCGACAAGGCCAACGGTTTCAAACGTAGAACCACGCCTTTCACCAATGAATCGCCTTCGCTACCATAGGTTTTTACATCACCGTGTACGGTTAATTTACCGATTTTACGGCTCAATTGAATACCGATAGAACCGTCGCCGTAAGTGGAAATGCTGCCGAATTCAATATTATCGACCGTGCCGTCATATTGGTTATAACCGCGTGCGCCCATGCCATAGGTCGCCACTTCGCCTTTCACCACAAAATTACCGACCGTGCCGAAGTTGACAAAGCCGATACCGCTGGGGCCGTATGACAAAACATTTTTTTCAGACAGCCAATTATCAACATGACCCCAAGTATCCAAGACCATATCGTTTACGCCGTATGTTACGATATTTTCATGGTGAACCAGCTCTTTCACTTTGGCACCATAAACGATAAAGACCGCAGCGGTAATAATATCCGGCACGCCGAAAGGCAGACGGCCGTCTGAATAAACCGCTTGCGTGGTAATGCGGTCTGCCACCACTTGACCGCCCTCGTCGCCGAAACCGGAAACAAACAAACCCGAACCCAATACCGGCGCATGCTCGCGACCGATACGGATATTGTCGATGGTTAAATCGATTCGGCTGTCTTTTTGGCTGTTGAAGTTATATACCGTTAATGCGCCCTGATATACGTTGACACCGTATTTTTGCGGCTGTTCGGGATGATGGCGCGCATCGCAGGCAACAATATCCAAGTTATTAATATTCAGTTTTGCAGATTGGGTGCCCGCACGGGTAATAAAAGAAAACTGGCCGACCAAAGTCAGATTATTGAAATCAAACTTACCTAAATCTTTTTCTTGCAAGACATTATAAACAGCACGATGTTTCACATCGGTTTGAATATTTAAGTCGGCAATGCGGTTGTTTTTAGTAATGGCAATGCCGTCGCTATTGGAGAAAGTGAGCGTCGGCAATTCGCCGTTTTCTTGTGCTTTTCCGCGCAATACCATATCAGGAGCCAACATAATCGAACCCAACGCCCGAATATTACGGCTAATGACAATCTCTTTATCACCGCGCATTACAGCGGTCAATAACTCCTGATAATTACTTACTGTATTCATCTGCAAAACTCCTATACAAGAACAAAAGAGCAGGCCGGTTTGTAACCAAAGCAAACCGGCCTACATGTTTTTCCATTCTACTCGGATTAATGAATACCGCCAAACTTACAAACTTACTGCCTAAAAATAAAATTCAGTTATCTTTAATGCACCTGCATACCGGCAGCCTGTGCCTGACGCAATTTATCAGGTGTGACATCATTGCCTTCCACATCGACAACGGTTACCACCGATAAAATATTGGTCAGTTGTCCGCACACTTTTCCGATATAAGCTTGGCGCAAAGCCGCACGCTCCGATAACTCGGCCTCGCTCAAACCTGAAGTTTTGGCTTTTCGAGCCAATTCGTTAATACGGTCTAATTCTGCAATACGCATAGCGCACTCCTTTCGTGTGTATGTCCGCCAAACCATTTCAGACGGCCTTATTTAAGATTTAATGGTTTTTTATTTCAATTACTATGCTTTTTTTGGTTTTATGTATTATACTACATACAAACTTTTTAACAAGTACATACATTTTTTATACTATTAATTAAACAGAAAGAAACATCACAATGAAAACCACAATCCCTCCGAACGACCCCTGCTGCCCTGTTGTTTCCACACTAGATATTATCGGCGGCAAATGGAAAGTATTGATTCTCTACCACCTCAGCGTTGAAACCCGCCGTTTTAACGAACTGCAACGCCTGATGCCGCCCGTTACCCAACGGATGCTGACCTTGCAACTGCGCGAACTCGAAAAAGACGGCATTGTGCATCGTGAAGTCTATCCGCAAGTGCCGCCGAAAGTAGAATATTCGCTTACCGAACTCGGCCTCACCCTGATGCCCGTAATCCGAACCATATACAAATGGGGGGAAGAATATGCTGCCGAATGTATTCAACACCGACAGGCAAACACTCAATCGGAATTCGAACATAAATAAATAAAGCCGTCTGAAACATTTCAGACGGCTTTATTATTGAAATATTTTAAAACTCAAAAACCGATAAACCAATGCCACAATATCGCCAACACCGCTGCGGCCACACACACCCACGCGCTGATTTGAATCACCTCGTGCAAAGCCCGTTTTTGAGAACGGCTGAACAAATGGTGAACAATCAAGCCGATTAAAGCCAGAAAAAAAACAATCCGTATAATACGGCCCATAATATCAGCCCTCCGGCCGTCTGAAACCTATCATCCACATCAAGCCGATACCGAACTTCACGCGCCAATATATTTTATTAAAAAATAGCCGCAGCCGCTTAAAAACGGTTAGCACAAGCTTCGGCCAAGCCGCTATAATAACTTTTTTCCGACATTTCCGCCCATAGAAATGACAACACACACTACCGACACATGGATTGTAACCCCGCAAAAAATCCCGTTTGAGCAACCGTTCGCGTTGCAAAACGGGCAAACACTGCCGCGTTTTGATTTAATGATTGAAACCTATGGCACGCTCAATCCGGAAAAATCCAATGCCGTTTTAATCTGCCATGCGCTATCCGGCAATCATCATGTTGCCGGCAAACATTCGCCAGACGACAAATACCCCGGCTGGTGGGACAATATGGTCGGCCCCGGCAAACCGATTGATACCAAACGTTTTTTCGTGGTCGGCCTCAATAATCTCGGCGGGTGCCACGGCAGCACCGGGCCGTTGAGCCACAACCCCGAAACCGGCGAAGAATACGGCGCCGATTTTCCGATTGTTACCGTGAAAGACTGGGTAAAAAGCCAAACACTATTGGCCGACTATTTCGGCATCCGCCAATGGGCGGCTGTTGTCGGCGGCAGCTTGGGCGGTATGCAGGCTTTGCAATGGACCATTGATTTTCCCGATCGCGTACGGCATGCGCTGGTTATCGCATCGGCCACCCGTTTATCGGCACAAAACATCGCATTCAACGATGTCGCCCGCCAAGCCATTATTACCGACCCCGATTTCCACGACGGGCACTACCGCCGTTATCAAACCATTCCCCGCCGCGGGCTACGCATTGCCCGCATGATGGGCCACATCACTTATCTGGCCGAACAGGGTTTAAGCAGAAAATTCGGCAGAAGCATGCAGAGTGAAGGGTATCAATACGGCTATGACGTTGAATTCGAAGTAGAATCCTACCTACGTTATCAGGGCGATAAATTTGCCAACCGCTTTGATGCCAACACTTATCTGCGTATGACCAAAGCTTTAGACTATTTCGCCCCCGCCGCCGAGTTTAACAATGATTTGAACGCCGCCTTAAAAACCGTACAGGCGAAATTCTTTATTGCCAGCTTCAGCACCGACTGGCGCTTTGCCCCCGCCCGCTCGCGCGCCCTAGTAAAACATTTGGTTCGAGCCGGAAAACACGTTCAATATATCGAAGTGGAATCCACCCACGGCCACGATGCTTTCCTCATGACCGACGAGCCTTATATCCGTGCCGTGCGCGCCTATATGAATAATGTAGCGAAGGAATGCAGCCAATGACTCAATTACGCGACGACTTGCAACTGATTTACGATTGGATTCCATCCGGCAGCCGTGTTTTAGACTTAGGCTGCGGCGATGGCGAATTGCTTTCCGCATTAATCAAGCGCAAAAATTGCAGCGGCTACGGTATCGAAATCGATACCGATAGTGTCATTGCCGCAATCGAACGCGGTGTTAACGTGATTCAATCCGATTTAGAACAGGGCTTGCAGGATTTTGACGACAACAGTTTCGATATTTTGGTATTAAGCCAAACCATACAGGCCATGCAAAATACCGAAACTATTCTGCGCGACCTCACCCGCGTTGCCAAACAAGCCATTGTTTCGTTTCCGAATTTCGGCTATTGGCGCAACCGTTTGCAAATCGCCCTACTCGGCCATATGCCCGTATCCGAACGTATGCCCTATCAGTGGTATAACACGCCCAATATCCACTGGTGTACCCTGCAAGATTTCGACCGTTTGTGTGAAAACAACCAAATCCGCGTTTTGGAACGCACCGTGATGACGGCAGGCAAACAGGTTAACCTACTACCGAATATCTTAGGCAGCTTGGCTTTTTACCGTATCGGATAAGCTATTTTAATCATAAACATATATCAAACCAGAAGGCCGTCTGAAAGATTTCAGACGGCCTTGAGTTTATGCTTGTGTGCGCCAACTTAATAAGGCTTCACGTAACCGCTTCATACCTTCTTCCAAGTCTTCATCATCAATCAGCAAACTGGGGGCAAACCGAATCACATTGCTTCCGGCCACTAAAATCATCAAACCATGATTTAAGGCCGTCTGAATCAATTCGCCGGCACGATCCCGATATGGCTCGGCCAATACGCAGCCGATAAGCAAGCCCATACCGCGCACTTCTTGGAAAACACCGGTTTCCTCGCCCAATGCCGTTAGCGCAGCCTGCAATTTACGTCCCTGTTGCTCGGCATGTTGCAAGGTTTCCGGGCTATTAATAATATCGAATGCACGGTTAGCAACCGCACAAGCCAATGGGTTGCCGCCGAAAGTGGTGCCATGTGTTCCCGGGCCTAAGCTGGAGGCTATTTTATCGGTTGTCAGCATGGCGCCGATAGGGAACCCGCCACCTAAAGCTTTCGCACTGGTCATAATATCGGGGGTTACGCCGTAATGTTCGTGTGCAAACAGTTTGGCCGTCCGCCCCATACCGGTTTGTACTTCATCAAAAATCAATAGGGTCTGATGTTGGTCGCACAAACGGCGTGCCGCTTCTAAAAACGCACTATCCGCCGGTAACACACCGCTCTCACCTTGTATCGGCTCGATAATCACCGCACAGGTTTTTTCAGAGATAGCCGCTGCCAATGCCTCGGCATCATTAAACGGAACATGGGTAATCGCGGGCGGCAGCGGTGCAAAATCGCGGCTGTATTTAGCTTGCCCGCCTACCGATACGGTAAATAAGGTACGCCCGTGAAAAGCATTCACACAAGCAATGATTTCGTTTTTCTCTTCACCGAAATGATCACGGGCATATTTTCGCGCCAATTTTAAAGCCGCTTCATTGGCCTCCGCCCCTGAATTACAAAAGAAAACCTTATCGGCAAAAGTATGTTCGGTCAGTTTGGCCGCCAATGTTTGAGCGGGCTCGGTAGTGTAGATATTGGAAACATGCCAAAGCTTACCGGCTTGTTCGGTTAGCGCTTCGATCAATGCGGGATGGCAATGCCCCAACGCATTCACGGCAATGCCACCGGCTAAGTCGATATACTCCCGCCCTTCTCTATCCCAAACACGGCTACCCTTGCCATGATCGGGAATCATTGGGGAAAACACAAAATTAGGCGTGATGTGGTTTTGCATGATTTTCCTTTGTCTATTCGGTTTCAGACGGCCTTTTCCGATAAGGTTTCAAAAAACCTGCTTTATTGCTCAATATAATAAATTATAGGCTTATCCGAACGATAAATCTCTCCTTCCAAGCGCGGATAGCTACCCAATCCGGTGGAATCAATATTGCCATATTGTCCAATCATCGGTAGTGATTTTTTTAATACTTTTTCGCGTTCGGTAGAACTCAATTTATCCAAATCTTTAAAAGGTGGATTTTCCTGCACCTTGTTTCTATAAGCACGCTCGGAAGCTTTTGCCTTATCTTTAGCCGTCGCCGGATTTGGCGCTGCTGGTTTCGATTTTACTTGCTTTGAAGCGTTTTTATTATATCTTGATATTTTATTCACAGATGCGGGTTGCTTTGAGGGTGGCACAAGACGATTAGGATCATCCGGTTTTTTTTCAAATTGATTATTCACTTGTGAAGCTGCATTCTCTATTAATTCATTGTTTTGCAACCCTCGCCCATCTGCATGGGCATACGCTATAAATGCAGTTAAAAATAAACAAATACCAAAATGACTACCCATTTTTAACCCTTTTATTATTAAAGTCATAAGGCCTCCTTTTATCCCAATATTCAGTCTATTAACTTTTAATATTAAATAAACCACTATAATATCTATTTAAAATATCAACACATAAAAAGCAGTATTCAAAGATCTTGAACAACAGCTTTTAAATATAAAAATAAATATCAGATGCCTAAATAGAAAATATCTAAATAATTATTTACAAATTAACTAGATGCTACATTTTATTTAATCATTTTAAGTTAAATTATTACAAAAGAAAAGATAAATACTACTAAAAACAAACTGTTTTAATCATAATGTAACTTGATAAATTTATTTGATAATAATAAAACTGTGCAGATATTACGGAGCCGTACTAAAAAAATATACAAAAGATAAAAAGCTTTACATATATAGCTGGGATTAGCTATATTATTTAGAATGCAGTTAACAGAAAAAATAATTTTCTCGTTGCTCCATAATTCATATTTATTAAAAATATTTATAAAAATTGACCATCCGGACAATTACATCATTAACTTATAAAAATATGTATTAATTAACAAATTTATATTGCTTTCCCCGTCTTAACAGTGTAATACACAATTTTAGAAAGGAATTTTAATATGCTAGGTCAAACAGATTATGTAATGGCAGATTTATTTGCCCAATTAGGCTTGGATAATGATGAAGCTTCAATTGAGAAGTTTATCAAAGAGCACCAACTCGACCACTCTCAAAGATTAATTGATGCAGATTTTTGGACAGATAAACAACGTGCATTTTTACAAGAAGAATGGGAGCGTGATGCTGTTTGGGTTGAAATTATTGATGAATTAAACGCATTATTGCATACTTCCTCTAATACTGATAACAAATCAAACCTCCATAAATAATAGTATCCAACAAACCAGCTTCTTTAATATTATCATTTTGATAATACAAAAACATTTAAATATACCATCTAAATTATTTTAAATACCCGTGCATTATTTACAATCTTTAAAACAGCGAAGGGCAGATACTTATCTGCCCTTTATATATATAACGATAACTTACCGGCACTTTAAGAAATTTGACTACGGTAACATTTTTTATTCAATTGCAACTCAGGATAAGCCAAATCAGCAATCCATAAGCTAGCCGCATCAAGTAATACTTGCTGTGCACTTTGAACGCTTTCTATCTCGCCAGAGGAAAATGAATAACCGGCGCCGGGTTCCGTACCCGTCAACTGCAAGCTGAATTGCTTACGACTGGCAGAATATTTTAAATCGAAAGAAGTTGCGTAGGCGATAGTATTGGTAGATGGATCAGACACATTCACTGCCAGGCTAATCACTTTAGAAGAGCTACTGGTTCCATAATCCAAGTTACCCCTAATTCTTGCTTTGCTTTGAGAAGCATTATACCCTTGGCCGCCGCTGAAAAAATCATCTTGGTCGTTGCGTGTAAATGCTGCTTCAATGGGTACCAGTTGTAAATAAGCAGCCGAGGGGAGCCCTGCTTGCTTACGGCCAAAATTAATAGATGACAAGTTACCCTGTTGATATGCTTGAAGATAGTCGGTATTAACCAAACCAAATGCATTAATACCTACAGGTCCGTTTACAGCTTGTAAAATCAGCGGTTCTTCTTTAATAACCCTAGCTAGTGTAGAAGGGAAAAGCGCATGAATACGCGTGCGGAGATGGAATACACCTGAATCGGATAAAGGGCTATGCAAAGCCTGTTGTCGAACCGTTCCATCGGTAACATTTGAAACAATAAATAAAGAAACTCTCGGAGAATCGGGTGAAAATTGCTCAAGTGCTTGCCCAACACAGTCCAAAGATTGATCTAAAGAAGATTGGGTATAGCCGGGCGTAGCTCGTGTAGATATATAATCTACGGTACTAGAAGAACAACCGCCAAGCAGTAAAGTTAAGCCCAACATCTTTAAAACAAAAGGTTTCATCATTATTTTTCCTAAGAAAGCTGTTCTTTAGCAAATTCGAAACTAAAAACAACCTTTAATATTTACTTGGTCTATATAGGCTTTGGTAGTAATATTTATTTTTCCGCTTCCTATAAGATTACCACCATTATTATCTAGATTGATATAATTGCCATAAAACACACATTTTGGTTTTACAATATTATCAACATAAAAAGATTCACCATACTGATCGGTTACATGATAACCATTTGTTCTGGGTTCCTGCATCTTGGCACGTGCAGAATAAATCATAGTCGTCGGCGTAGTTTTAGAACGGGTATAAGGTATTTCGGGAACACCCGGGTGCTCGGCTTGTGCAACTAATGGAAATGCAACAGCCAATACAGACAACAAAGTGCTCAATCTGGAAATATTTTTCATCACAAGCCCCTGTTTCTCATATTATATGTCATATACAATATTAAAAATCGGAGCAGCAGCCGAAATATAAAAGCTGCCGGCTCCGATAAACTTAATCAATAATGATTATTTGCTCAAGTTAACGATGTTTACGCCTTGAGTGTTGTAGTGACCTTTATCAACAGACAAATCAACTTTGTTGAAGAAAGCTGTTTGACGAACAGTGTTAGTACGTTCGTTACCAATCACTACGTTGGCACCTTGAGTGTTGTAAGAAGCACCAGACAGTTTCAATTCTAAGTTTCTGTTGCTTACAACTTCTTGCAATGCATCTTCGATTTTAACGCTTGAGCCGTTAACAACGTTCAAGCCTTGAGTGTTTCGAGTACCATCAACAACGCTCAATTTAGTATCGCTGTTAACAGAAACACCTTGTCTGAATGAACCGGCAGCAAAAACAGAAGTAGTCAAACCTAAACCAGCCAATACCAATGCAGCAGTAGTAATTTTTTTCATAATACATTCCTTAAAAAGAAAATTGAAATATGCCATTAAATAACAGATTCATTTACAAAACTGACAATAAGACATAATCCCAAAAAAATAAAAATCTACAATTAATTCATGAATCTACATTAAAGAATTATTAAAATAAATGAATAATAAATACTCATTTAAACTATAATGCTTTTTTGTAAACCCGAATTGATTATAGCTGCCACAACAAAATAATCCATTAACTATGTAAATATTTCAAATGAAACTTATTTATATGTAAATTTATATTTACATATAAATAAACTATAAAAATATAAAAAAATATATTCAAATCAAGTATGTTATATAACTATATATTTAATTATATACGCATTTTAATTATGACAAAACTCTAAACAATTATTTCACAAAATACAATAAATACAAAATTTAACTTATTTTAATTATTTTTATTAAAATTTATTTAAAATAAATAAAAAATTATCATGCTTAGTAGTAATATTAATTACTCAATTAATATTAAAATAGATTTTAATTAATAAATGTTATCAAATTTTGAAATATTGATATATATATGAATTTACAAAAATAATTTTTATAATTCACACCAATAAATTATAAAAAACTAATTTATTAAAGTTCCTGAAACAAAAAAACACAAAATCAAAATAAATTTAATTTTATGTTAAAATAAATGCAAAATTAGTTATAAAATAACAACCATTCCCATTTGGATATTATCCGTAAGCGCTAACATAGTTGAATGTATAAAAAACCGGCTGATTCTTCAGTCGGCTTTTTATATTCCAAATAAGGAAAATATAAATATAGTAGCAACCCATACTTCACTTTATCATGTAACAGATATAATTACTGAACTGTCTAAATGGCCGTCTGAAACATCCATAAACCTTGACTCAAGCAAAGTAAGATACATTAGCATACAATCGTTGATTATCCAGTTTTTCATAACCACGATCAGAAATCATTGATTTAACCCATTCACAGAATATTTCATGAATAAAGCAAAAAAAATTTTTGTCCTCTATACAGGCGGAACCATCGGCATGATCGATGGCGGCCAAGGCTTAATTCCCGATACGGCCATTACCCGTAAAATTTTAGTAAACCATTCAGACAGCCTCTCTTTCGACTGGCACGTCTGCGACCCGCTGATTGATTCTTCTGCCGTTACTCCAGAAAATTGGCAGAATTGGTTGACATTGTTGCAAAAAAATATACCCAACTACGATGGCATATTGATTTTGCACGGTACCGACACCCTCGCTTACACCGCCAATATTTTAGCCTTGACGCTGCGTGATTTAGCAAAACCCATCATACTAACCGGCGCACAACTGCCTTATGATGCACCCGATAGTGATGCACCTTTCAATCTCGCCACCGCCGTTGCAGCCTTAGACCTCGCTCTACCGCAAGTTTCCATTGCCTTTAACGGCAAATTGTTTCCTGCTGTTGGCAGCACCAAAATCAGCACCGAAGATTCTGAAGGGTTTGACAACCCCCACTTCGGGATATCGGGTAGTTGGTCGCCGGAAAATGGTTGGCGACATCTCCGCCACAGGCCGTCTGAAAAACAGCGGCACAGTTTGCCGACATACAGGCTAAATCCGAACGTCCGCATTACGTGCTGTACCTTTATCCCCGGGCTTTCCAAACAAATATTTTCAGACGGCCTAAACCCTAATCTCACCGATGCCGCTATCTTACAAAGCTATGGTCACGGCAACACACCATCATCCCCTGAATTAATACAAGCCGTTGAGCAATTTACCGCATCAGGCAGGCCGGTATTGAATATCAGCCAAGTCAGTAAAGGCAATGCCGCCCGAGTTTATGCCCAAAGTAACGCATTATTACAGGCAGGTGCACTTAATGGCGGCAGAATGAACTTGGAAACTGCCACCGCCCTCTTGATACTGGCTGTTAGCAATCATTGGACAACCGAACAACTGCAAACCGAAATTGCCGCCTTACAACCATTTTAAAACAACGTACCATATCATTTATCAACAGCAGCAAAACCACATCATTTCATAGAAGCATTCGGTTTTTTTGCTATATAATATAAAGTATTCCACATCCTAAAGAAAAATAAGGACACAATCATGTACAACTACAAATCCGACGCCACTCAATTTCTCGAAGATTATTTAGAAAAACATCCCGAAGAAGCCAAACAACGCTTAAAAAACCGAGGTATTTTATGGGATGTCGAACTCAACCCCGAAGAAGAAGCAGGATATCAGGCGGCCAAACTGCCGAAAAAACCTTATGCCTATCAGCCCGACTGATCGATTCAGACGGCCTAAACTTAAGCCATGGCAACACATAAACACAATATTCCGCCACAGTTAGCCGATTATCTCAACAGCATCGGCGAGCCCGAACATCCGGTACTACACGCACTGCGCAACCGTACGGCAAACCATCGTTTGGGCAAGATGGCCATCGCACCGGCACAAGCGGCAATGTTGACATGGCTGGCACGCCTTATCCGAGCCGAGCGCTATCTTGAAGTCGGCGTATTCACCGGATATAGCAGCACCGCCATGGCCTTGGCTTTACCACCGCAAGGCAGCGTAACTGCCTGCGACATCAATGTAACCTTTACCGACATTGCACGGGAAACATGGCAGGCCGCGGGGGTCGCAGATAAAATCACCCTGCATTTACAGCCCGCCCTACTCACACTAGACGACTTGATTCATAACGGACAAGCGGAAACATACGACATCGCACTTATAGATGCCGATAAACCGCCTACACCGCAATATTATGAACGCTGCCTACAATTGGTGCGCAGCGGCGGCATTATCGCCATTGATAATATTTTACTCGGCGGCCGTGTGATGCAGCCCCCGGGCTCAGACAGCCCGCCCGCCCATGCTGTATTACAAACATTTAACCGCAGCCTGCCGAATGATGACCGAATCATTCCGATCACCCTGCCTTTAGGCGACGGACTGACACTCCTGTTAAAAAAATAACTGCGAGGACAATCATGAATATCCGTATTCCCGCTCTGCTTACCGGTATATTGATCTTAAATGCCTGTGCCAATATCACACCCAATACCGCGTCTCGTCCTATTGAAGATGCACCTGCCAATAATGCCATACCCTACCCTGAACCGGATATGCAATCGCAAATCCATCAATTAAGTGTTGAAGTCACCCGCCTGGAAAAACACATTGAAACACTGGAAACCCGTATCCGCCAACTTGAGCGACGTCCTGTATCAAGCCGCAACACGCGCTCGCAGCAAACACTTGCCACTGCTTCTGATATGACTGTCGACAGGCCTGCCATACAGGAAGAATCAACATCAAACAATAATGCATATAATGAGGCTTTAAAAAAATACCGTAGCGGTAATTACGCCGCAGCCGCCGAGCTCCTCAAAGGTGCCGATAGCGGTGGTAGCGGTAGTGCTATCGACCGTAAAAGTATGTATTTATTAATACAAAGTCATCGACGCTTGGGAAATTGCGAATCGGTGATTAATATCGGCAGGCGCTTTGCCGTCCGTTTCCGCAGCACCAACCAAGCCGCCGAAGCACTATTCAGCGTCGGCTCCTGCCAATACCAAATGCAACAACAAGATATTGCCCGCGACACTTGGCGCAAACTGATTCACAGCTATCCCGACAGCCCTGCAGCCAAACGTGCATATACCCAATTACAAAAACGGCGTTAACGGCTTCGGTCAAGTAAGTTATTTTCAGACGGCCTTCATATTGAAAACAGGCCGTCTGAAAATATAAAGATAACCATACTGCTTAAAATATGGCAAAATCCATTTTAAACCATTATGGTTAGAAAAATTTAAGGCTAATTTCGGGATATTGAAAAGTACACGGTATCATTTCCGCCCATTTCATTACCCCACTTAGCAAACCGTTTATTGACCCTGCAAAGAAAGAAAACACATGATACAAGTAGGCATTATTATGGGCAGCAACAGCGATTGGCCGGTGATGCGCCATGCCGCACAATTTTTAAAAGAATTCGGCGTTTCGTTTGAAACCCGCGTTGTTTCCGCCCACCGCACGCCGAACCTGATGTTTGAATATGCCGAAACTGCCCACGAGCGCGGTTTGAAAGCCATTATTGCCGGTGCCGGCGGTGCCGCCCATCTGCCCGGTATGGTTGCGGCTAAAACCACCGTTCCGGTATTAGGTGTACCTGTTCCCAGTAAATATCTGAGCGGTGAAGACTCCCTGCTATCCATAGTTCAAATGCCCAAAGGCGTACCTGTGGCCACTTTTGCCATCGGTGAAGCCGGTGCCGCCAATGCCGCTTTATTTGCCATTTCTATGCTGGCTGTTGAAAATAATGAACTGGCAAGAAAATTAGTAGAATTCCGACTGAAGCAGGAACAAGTTGTTTTAGCTATGGATCTGCCTGAAATTGAATAACCTATACCTGCCGAATGCCTGCTATTTTCAGACGGCCTCAATTTAAGGATAGATTCATGCCAGCCAACTTTTTCGCTATTATTGTCGGCGCCGCATTCGGCGCCTTGTTCCGGCATGCTTTCAGCGTATGGTTTGCCGGTACATCGGCATGGTTGGCATTCGGCACTTTAATAGCAAACTGGACAGGTGCTTACCTTATCGGGCTGATAGCATCAGTGCTGGAATATTTTCCGCATTTCAGTCCGAATTGGCGCCTGCTGTTGATTACCGGTTTTCTCGGCAGCCTGACCACCTTTTCCGGTTTTTCTTTAGAAATTATCGGTATGTTGCAGGAACAACGTTGGGCAGCAGCAGTTACCACCGCCTCATTGCACCTATTTGGTTCATTGTTTTTAACGGTTCTCGGCATAGAAACCGTTCAACTTTTTCGTTAAAAAAGGTTAAACACAACGCCCTACTAATTGCGTACATAAATCACTTCTACATCGTAATCATCATCGTCCCAGTCGTCGTCATCATGTTGATTTTTTTCATGCCATTCATCTTCATGGCTTAGAGAAGAATCCAAACCGGCTTCAAGACGCAATAACGATAAAAGGTGATACATATCGGCCGGGATAGGTGCTTCGAATGATACGGTTTCTTGAGTAGCCGGATGGATAAAGCTCAAACGATAAGCATGAAGTGCTTGCCGGTTTAAATGGCGAACGGCTTCTTTGATATTATCCGCACAAGGATGGCGTGGATTGCCATAAACCGGATCGCCGGCCAAAGGATGATTGGCTTCACGCATGTGAACACGGATTTGATGGGTACGGCCTGTTTCCAAAGCGCATTCGATATAGCTGTGTGCCGCATAACGCTCTAGCACTTTCACATGCGTAACTGCCGGTTTGCCGCCGAATTTAACCACCGCCATTTTCAAGCGGTTATGCGGATCACGGCCGATAAGGGTTTCGATTTTACCGTCGAAAGGTACAATCCCGTCGGCGACCGCACGATAAATACGCTTAACCGTACGTTCTTGAAGTTGTTGTACTAAAGAGTTTTGTGCGGGTAATGTTTTAGCCACCACCATTAAGCCGCTGGTATCTTTATCCAAACGGTGCACAATACCGGCTCGCGGAATCTGGCTTAATTCCGGCGCATGAGCCAATAAGCCGTTGAGTAAGGTTCCGGTCCAATTGCCGGCAGCCGGATGAACCACCAAGCCGGCAGGTTTGTTTAAAACAATAACGGTATCGTCTTCATAAACGATATCCAAATCCATAGCTTCCGGCGTGAAAGCTAAGTTTTCTTCACTTGGACGCACCGTTACCGCAAGATATTCACCGCCTATCAGTTTATCTTTCGGTTGAGCGGTTTTTTCATTTACCGTAACCGCGCCTTCTTTTATCCAAGCGGTTAAACGGCTGCGCGAATAATCGGGCAGCAATTTGGCCAGCGCCGCATCCAAACGCATACCCGCCAAATCAAGGGGAACAGTTAAATTAATGCAAGTTTCTGCATTTGGGGCTGCCGCAAATGGCAAATCATCGTTATAATCGGTTTCGTTGTCAAAGGAAATGTTCTGCATGAAAAAAATTCTTTTAGTAATCTCATTAGGTTTGGCTTTGGCCGGCTGCGCCGGAACCACTGGCACGATTGATAAAGACGCGCAAATCACTCAGGAATGGACAGTCGAAAGACTGTATGCCGAGGCGCACGACGAGCTCAATAGCAGTAATTATACGCGAGCCATCAAGTTATACGAAATTTTGGAATCCCGCTTCCCCAACGGTCGCTATGCCCAACAAGCACAGCTTGATACAGCTTACGCCTATTATAAAGACGACGAGCCGGAAAAAGCACTTGCAGCTGTTGAGCGTTTCCAACGTATCCATCCGCGCCATCCGAATATGGATTATGCCCTATATCTTAAAGGTTTGATTTTATTTAACGAAGATCAATCTTTTTTAAATAGATTAGCCTCTCAAGACTGGTCAGACCGCGATCCTAAAGCCAACCGTGATGCCTATCAGGCATTTTCACAGCTGATCGAACTCTATCCAAACAGCCGATATGCCCCGGATGCTGCCGAAAGAATGACAAAACTGGTGGACGCTTTGGGTGGCAATGAAATGGCTGTTGCTCGTTACTATATGAAACGCGGTGCTTATCTCGCTGCTGCCAATCGCGCACAAAAAATAGTTGAGCGTTATCAAAATACCCGCTTTGTAGAAGAATCACTTGCCATTATGGAAGCTTCTTACCGCAAGCTGAACAAACCACAGTTAGCCGATGATACCCGCCGAATTTTGGCACAAAACTTCCCCAATAGCCCCTATCTACAAAAAAGCTGGCAGGAAAATAGTAGTATTCCGTGGTGGCGTTATTGGAAGTAATGACCAAATATCTATTTTTTATAGCAGCCTCTTACCTTATTAAAAAGCTGTAATTAGGAAGATAAGTTTAAATAACACCAAGTACGTAGCAATTTTAGCTGCTTACTTGGTGTTATTTTAATATGAAAACAAGCCTTACCTATTTTTTAAAATCATAAGGGATATTAGCTTTTTCAATTTTTCCTTATATTCTAGCTACTTATGCTTAGTTTTTAAAAATTCTAATCTTAGTTGAAATCAAAAGCGCCAAAAAAGGCCGTCTGAAACTTCAGACGGCCTTGCTATTTTTTACATGGGAAAATTATTTTTATTGTTTATTCTTCATTGATTCAAATCATTTTTAAACATAAAAAAATGATGAATCAATAACTTAGAATAAATGCTCAAAAAACAGATAAAAATACTGTAAGTTTTCCGCTCCTTTATACGTAAATGTCATGCAAGCGCATTCAATGCAGTGTTTTGTAGCCTGCTGATTGCCCCTCATGCAACCGGATCTATTGTCCGAAGTATGTTTTTACTTGAATTAATCTTAAGGAGTGTATTATGCAAACCAAATCTTTTAATTCCATACTTTCTTTAACTGCTGCTGCCGTACTCAGCATTTTCACCGGGCAGGTTTATGCAGCTGATAATAATGATTTGGCAACCCAAGTTGGAAACAACAGGAAATCTATTGAAAATATTAATAAACAACTTAGTACTCATACTGGTTCTATTGCAAACAATCTTGCTGCGATTCAAGATAATAAGTTTGACATTCAACAAAATAAAGATCAAATAGAAGGTTATCGCAATTCGTTAAATGCATTAAAAGGAAGCTTGGTTGATCAACAAGATCAAAATACCAAAAATATCAAAAAAAACGAAGAAACATTAACCCGTCATGAAACTGTATTAAATACCTTTGGCCAAGTAAGCAAAGCATTCGGTCAGGTAAAAGAAGAGCATGCTAAAAAAATTGCTGAAAATGCCAATAACATTAGCAAAATAGAAAAAGACGCCCAAGCCAACACTGCGCAATTAAATAAACACGAATCAACCCTTACCAAACAATCAGCCGATATTGCAAAACATGAAAAGCAACTCAATGATCATGATGCTGCTTTAAAAACTTTTAGCCAAGTAAGCCAAGCTTTTGGTCAGGTAAGAGAAGAACACGCTAAAAAAATTGCTGAAAACAATACGCTTACTAAAAAGAATGCCGATTTAATTACCCAAAATAAAGAAGCTATTGAGCGTATTTCTTTAGGGAAAGGTGTAGATCCTAAGAAAGTTGCTCAAATTGACACCAACACCAACGCGATTACTAATCTACAAAATACTGTGAAAACAGCTACCGAAACCAATAAAGCTGATATCGCAGCCAACAAAGCAGCTACCGAAACTAATAAAGCCGGTATCGCAGCCAACAAAGCAGCTACCGAAACTAACAAAGCCGGTATCGCAGCCAACAAAGCAGCTACCGAAACTAACAAAGCCGGTATCGCAGCCAACAAAGCAGCTACCGAAACCAATAAAGCCGGTATCGCAGCCAACAAAGCAGCTACCGAAACCAATAAAGCCGGTATTGCTGCCAACAAAACGGCTACTGAAACCAATAAAACAGATATCGCAACGAATAAAGCAGGTATTGCAGCAAACCTTGCAGCAATCAACCGTTTAAATCAAACTGCTATCAACCCACAACGATTGGAGAGCGTCGAAGCCAAAACCGCGCGCAATACAGCTGACATCAACCAGCTTAAAAATAAAGTCAAAGACTTAGATAAAGAAGTAAGTCGTGGTTTGGCCTCACAAGCAGCACTGGGCGGCCTGTTCCAACCTTACAACGTAGGCAAACTTAATGTGTCTGCAGCTGTAGGTGGCTACCGCTCAGAAACCGCCGTTGCCGTCGGCACCGGCTACCGCTTTAACGAACACTTTGCAACAAAAGCAGGCGTTTCGTGGAATACCAAAGGCGGTAACGCAGCCTATAATGTCGGTGTCAACTTCGAATGGTAAGCTAAACTGATACTTTACAGGCTTATGCCGGATGGAAACATCCGGCATTTTTATATAGACCTCTATAACTATTATCGCATTGATTTGCTTTAATCATAAGCTATAACAATTGGCGTAAATAAGACGGTTTGAATATTTCAGATGGCCTTAAATATTTATGATGATGAAGTGGCTAATCCTTTTTTTAATATCTCTATCATTTCTTTATAATGTTTCTGAATTTGCTCTGCCTCCCACTTATCTTCCTCTTTCATCATCAAATATTGCTTAATGCTGTCTATATGTTCTTTACCCTGATAATGTTCTTTTTTGGCATTCGGTGAATAATTACTAAGTTTTGAATTTTGACTATGACTAATTAAGCAAAGATTTCCAAAAGAATGGATATCTTCCTCAGTCAGCCTATTTTCCCCGCTAGAATCATTATTTATCGGATGTTGGGGATAATAATGCTCGACCGAACTACGGAAAGTAAATTCATAATCCCTTATCTTTTTATCAATTTGATATTTTTCATCTTTCCAAAGCAAATAGTCTAAATAATTGAATACAAAATTATTTTCAATATGCCCATACGATAGTGGTTCTTCTATACCCTCTTCCATATTATTCGATAAAAGCCCAATGTTCTGAGGCTTGCTTTGGTATTTATAAATAATGTCAAAATAATCTTGTTTTTTAACATCAGAATCTTGTTTAACCAAAAACCTATCCAACATAAATGAACGGGCTACTGATTCGAGATGTTCTTTATATGCCTTATTCGTTACGGCATCCTGATTAAAAAGATAATAAAGAGCGGCATTTAACCAATATTTATAAGGCATGCCCGGCATAGAAACATGAAAGGCCGTTTGCAACATAATAATTTGTTTGCCATCATTATCTTCATCGTCTCTTTTATCGAAAGTATTTTTATATACATTCCCTTTAGACTTACCACCTTCTTTTATAAAACGTTTCAAAGCCCATTTGCTTTTTGTATCTTGTGCATAACGCTTAATAATATATTGGTCATAAAGCCACCGACAACGCAGCAAATTCACCATAAATTTTTTTACTTTCTGCTTGGCATCGGCAGGTTTTAAAATCTGCTCTTCAAAAACATCTAAGAGTTTTTTATCATCAAGTGAAATGCCTTCAACCTTATCCATATCAGATTCATGGCCGATCTGAATACACAAAACCTGTAATAAAAAATTGGGGAAATCAATCACCGATTGAAATTGTTCATTTTGCTCCTGACTAGAATTATTTTTATCATCAGCTATAGGCGCTGTATTTTTAATCAGTTCATCTAATGATTCGCCTAATGACTCTATACTTTCTTTTGTCGCATCTGCACTTTCTTCTGATTGTTTAATAATTTTTGCTTTAATGGAAACAAAATCTTTTTGAAAAGTATTCCAATCTTCACCAAATATCTGGTCTCGTTGCTCAACGGTAAATCCCATTTGTACATATTTGCCCATATTGGCACAGGCTTCCCAAATGATATTCAAACATTCTTGACCTTGTATATCGTTTTCTAATTTTTCCAACATACGAGCTTTTAGAATTTCATGTTTTTCCAGCTGTTCGCCACGGCTATTCATTATTTCAAAGTAATGATTCAAATCAGTATCTTCTGGAACTTCAACCCGCATGATTTTAACTTTTTCCAATAAAAATGAAACGAATTTACTCCATTTCATTTCCTTATCTTTTAATTGATTGGGCAAAATGCTGCGAATCAATTCATAGCCGTGTTTCATTTCAATATTGAGCTGTTCATCTGTAAGCTCACTCCAATTAACACCCTTCAAATTAGCACTCTTTAAAATCACCTCAAGTGTTTTTTCAGAATTTGTGCGACTTTCAAAACGCAATTTGTCTTGTTCAAGTTTCAAATCCTCCAGCTTATTCTTCTTATTCTCCTTATGCTCATTTTTTAAATACGCCGCCAATAAAAACAATGTTGTTAGGCGTTGTTGTCCATCAATGATTTCAAAAGTTTCATTAGTTTCATTTTCTAATTTCCGTTTAAACACCACCAGAGTGCCAATATAATAAGGCTGTTGTTCTTGTTCTTGTTCTTGTTTGAGGATATAGTCAATAATATCTTGAATTAATTGTTTTATTTCTTTTTCACCCCAAGCATAATTGCGTTGATAAATCGGAATAAGATAATGGCTGTTATCACTCAATAGTTCCTCAATGGAAAATTGCTGTATCTGTTCTTCACTCATTTTGTTTTGCTTTAAAAAAATTTTTTAAATCACATGCGTTTAATTACTATCTGTTTTTAAAAGATATTTCCTATCTTTAAATAAACTTTCGATATCCCCCATTTTTGTTGCTTCAACTTTTTTTATAATTGGCAACGGATAGCCCAGAAAATCAGCCGGCTCTACGGCCTCTTTCAGTCGTTTAAACATATTATTTTCCAAAACATATTTATTAATACTATCCCAAGAAACGGCATATCGTTTCAAACGCAAGCTGTATGCCCAAATAAAAGCTTTCTCAATGGCACGAGAAATATCGGCAAGGCCGAATTTATCTATATAATAAACCATCAAACACTCAAATAAATTACGCACATATTGGTCTCCAGTCCGACCACGCCCTTCATAATTTTTGAGTGTATTCAAAATTATCGTTGCCGAATTATCAAGCTTATTGATCATATTGGATTTAAGAGTTTCTACTTTATATTTTTTTTCTACATCAAAATAATGCCCAATCATCTTAAAAAAATACCTGCCATTAATCACTGGCTGATCCAATTGAAAGGGGAAATTTATATTCTCATTTTGTTTCTGATCCGATTCAAAAAAATCATACACAATCTCTAATTGCCTGATATAAGGATAGCGCCTTTTATCTTGAGCAAGATTGACACCTTTAAATAAATCAATATTTTCTTTTTTAAAAGAATAAGCAGTATAGCCATTTAACCAACGGCGAATAGGATATAAATAGTTAGAAAATAACTTTGCTAAATCCTTCGAACTACACTTTTCCCATTTTTGCACTGCGAGCTTTTTCTGTTCTTCATCATTAGAACCGAATGCCCGCAGATGATAGGCTTTTAATAAATCATGTGGTTGAAGATCAAGCCCGCGCGCATTTTGAGAGTCAAAAAATTGAAATGCTTCGGAAATATTGGTTAGCGTAAATGTAACCACTTTGCATTTATCAAGTAAAAAATTAACATGATCTTGGGTAAAATCCGGGCGTGAAATCAAACGTTTGATTTCAAGATAATTATTAATAATGTGTTTTTTAGAAATATCGCTTTTAAATTTAAAATTCTTTGCTACCTCGGCCCGCTTTTTAAGCTTTTCACAATCTTTAAACTTTTCATTTTCAGCTAGTGCTTTAATGATTAGTAATAAGGTAATAATCCTCTGCTGGCCGTCTACAATATCTTTCCGGCCTTCATTTTGATGGAAAACAATCGTACCCAATCGATATTCCGATTTATCTTTATGCGTGCTGATATCCGAAAACAATTGGTGAATGTTTTTTTCAGTCCATTTATATGGGCGTTGATATGATGGAATACTTAAAACTTGGCTACCATCAAATAGCTTTTCTACAAAACAAATGTTTGTCTCAAGCTCTTTTGAGGTGTTAGCAGTCATATTTTTTATCCTATTTATTGTTATTTTTTCAAAATGATTATAATTTATATGTAATATTCACATATATTATCACATTACCATTCGGCTTAAAATAATCCCACTTAAATAAAAACAATCGCTCTTGAATTTATATGGATTAGAATAAAAACACCAATTCCATCAGATACTTATGCTATTTTCATTTTATGAATAATGGTTAATTACGATGGCATGGTAATTTACAATAAATCTTACTTTTGGGAGTGTCAAATTATGACTTACGGTTATTATTCTCATGGAAAATCACATGGCTATACTCATCATAGCCATTCAGGAAAAGGAGGCTATGGCGGCCACAATCATTATGGCTATGGCAGCCATAATGGCCATCACTCTAACCATTATGGTTGGGGAGGTCACTCACACAATAGCGGCCATAGCGGAAAGGGAACATGGGTTATCTATTGCGGAGTGAAGGTTTTTATTCCTTACTGCCCACCGGCAAAACCTTATCCGAAGCCTGATCCTAAACCCGATCCTAGACCGGATCCCAAACCTGATCCTATTCCTGATCCAAAACCAGACCCAAAACCCGATCCTAAGCCCGATCCCAAACCTGATCCGAAACCAGACCCAAAACCTGATCCTAAGCCCGATGATAAAGATGAAGACTGCCATGATTGCAAAGATTCAGATAAAAATCCCGACAATCATTTCGGTGGAAAAGATCATAATCCGGGCAATATAATTAAAGGACAGCCCGACGAAGACAACACGATTCACGGAACGGATAAAAAAGACACTATCCGCGGCACTGAAAAAGATGATGTTATCCATGCCAAAGATGGCCCTGATGTAATCTACGGTGGTGATGGTGACGACATTATCTATGGCGATAACCGTGGCGATACTTTATACGGGCAAAATGGTAACGATAAATTATACGGCGGCAATGGCAATGACTATCTGAACGGCGGCGCCGGTGATGACATTATGGTCGGCAACGCTGGTAATGATGTTTATTATGTTCAACAAGCCGGTGACAAGGTCATTGAAAAAGCCGGTGAAGGCATTGATACCGTACGTAGTGAAATCGACTACACCCTGACAGATAATGTTGAAAACCTGATTCTGATGGGTTTGAACAATCTTAACGGTACAGGCAACAGCCTTGACAATATTATTACTGGCAATGCAGGCGATAACCATCTAAAAGGATTAGATGGTGATGATACGCTGTACGGCAAAGGCGGTAATGATATCCTTGACGGCGGTGAAGGTGATGATTATCTGGACGGCGGCACCGGTTGCGATACTTATGTCTTTGATCTTTGCTATGGTCACGATACGATTTGCGACTATGATCAAGATACCGGTAATACCGATGTGTTGCAATTCGGCGAAGGTATTAAAGCCAGTGATCTGACTTTCTCCCGTGTGGGCACCGATTTGCAAATCCATGCCAATGATGAGGACAGCATTACTGTAACCAATTGGTTTAAAGATAATGCTTACCGCATCGAAGAGTTTGTATTCACCGAAAGCAATACCACTTGGGACAGCGCTGCTATCGATAAAGCTATCGGTAGCTACGGTGTGGACAGCACTGCTTATGCTGCGACAGCACAAGACCAAATTCAGCAACAAACCCAAACACAAGGTATTTTATAATCACTTGATTGCTAGGGTTTAAAAACAAGCCGTCTGAAACTTTCAGACGGCTTGTTTATTATATTGGCCGGATACACCGATAAGGCTATTAAACAATGCTTTTATTTCAACAGCAAAAACCTATCAATCCAACAACAAAGCATCATCGGTAACCTTTTCACCGCGTGTTTGCTCAAACAAATCAAGTAAGTCCGGCACATCCATACCGGCACGTTGTTCACCGGAAACATCCAACACCACTTTGCCCTGATGCAGCATAACGGTACGGCTGCCATGATCAAGCGCTTGGCGCATGGAATGTGTCACCATCATAGCCGTTAACTTATTTTCTTGAATAATTTTATCGGTAAGCTCCAAAACAAAAGCTGCAGTTTTCGGGTCGAGTGCCGCCGTATGTTCGTCAAGCAGTAGAATTTTACTGGGTTGCAAACTGGCCATCAATAAGCTGACCGCCTGCCGTTGCCCGCCCGAAAGCAAACCGATACGGTCGGATAAGCGGTTTTCCAAGCCGAGTTTTAAAACCGAAAGCTTTTCACGGAATAACTCCCGATTATCTTTATTTAATGCAAAGCCCAAACCCCGCTTATGGCCGCGAGAATAAGCCAATGCCATATTTTCTTCAATACTGAGTGCTTCGCAAGTTCCGGCCAGCGGATCTTGAAATACACGGGCAACCAAATGGGCACGCTTGTGCGCGGGCAATTTGGTGACATCTTTACCATCGATATGAACGCTGCCGCTATCCACCATCAAATCGCCGCTGATGGCATTAAGAAATGTAGATTTTCCCGCCCCGTTACTACCGATAACAGTCACGAACTCACCATCTTGAATATGCAGACTCATGCCACGCATAGCGGGATTTTCAATCGGCGTGCCCGCATTGAATGTTACCTTTAAATTATCTGCGCGCATCATGATGTTTGTTTCCTTTTTAAAGCACGTTTTATCATCGGCAAGCGTAAAGCAATCACCACCAATATGGCGGTAATCAGGTTTAGATCCGTCGGCCGCACGCCGATACTTTGTAAAAAGCTATTGCCCAATGCAAATGAAATCAGCAAGCGGTAGACGATTGCACCAATAATAGCCGATAAAGTAATCAAGACAATGCGTTTACTACTTAAAAGGTTTTCACCGATAATCACCGCCGCCAAACCAATCACAATAGTACCGATACCGCTGGCCAAATCGGCGCTGCCTGTCGTTTGCGCAAATAATGCGCCGCCCAAAGCAATCAGACCGTTTGAAATCGCCATGCCCAAAACAATCATTTTAGAGGTTGCCACGCCCTGTGATTTGGCCATACGCGCATTGACACCGGTGGCACGCATTGCCAAACCGGTTTTGGTATTAAAAAACCAATCTAACAATAATTTAGCCACAACCACAAAGCCTGCAATAATCAGAGGCTGCACCCAAAACTGATTACTGTAATCATCCGCTACAAAAGAAGAAAACACACTCGGCGCATTGATTAAAGGCAGATTGGGCGTTCCGCCGGTAATACGCAAATTCACCGAATACAAGGCCACCATCACCAGAATACTGGCCAATAGCGGCAGAATTTTAAGCGAAACATTCAGCCATGCCGTTACCACACCCGCACACGCACCGGCAGCCGCCCCAGCCAAGCAGGCCAACCAAGGATTCATACCCAACCCCACACACACGGCAAATACCACAGCACCTAAAGGAAAGCTGCCATCGGCCGTTAAATCGGGAAAATCGAGAATGCGGAAAGAAATCAACACGCCCAGCGCTACCAATGCATAAATCATGCCGGCTTCAATGCCGCCAAAAAAAGCGATTAAGCTCATACTAGCTTTCTATTTATTGATTTTATTGAAATAGTGATTGTAAACAAGCAAAGGCCGTCTGAAAAATCAAGGCCAAGCAATTGAAAAGCAATCAGCCAACCCGAAGGCCGGCCAATGCTGTTTATTCAGAAAAATTCGTTTATTCAAAAACTTCTTTGGCTTCTGCCACCAATGCATCTGGAAGCACGATGCCTTGTGCGGCCGCATTTTTCTTACTAAGCAATAAATCGAGATTTTCCATATGGGCAGACGGAATCTCACCGGCTTTCGCACCATTTAAAATTTGTACAGCCAGCTCGCCGGTTTTCTTACCCAAATCATGATAATTCACCCCTAAGGCGGCAACGGCACCACGTTTTACCGAATCCGTATCAGATGCAATCAGAGGAATTTTCATTTCACTGGCGGCTTTCGCCATAGATTCGTATGAAGACACGACATTGTTATCCAAGGAAGTATAAATCAAATCTACTTTACCATTTAAACTGCGGGCGGCTGTTAACACATCAGAAGAACGTTGCGCGGGCGCAGCCACCAGATTAATGCCTTGCGGCTCCAGTTGCGATTTCAGCTGCTCCAATACAATCGTAGAATTCACTTCACCGGGGCTGTAAACATAACCCACGTTTTTCAACGTCGGCACAATTTTTTTCATGAGTTCAATCTGCGGTGCTAATGGCAGTTCATCGGAAACGCCGGTAACGTTAGTATTCGATGCATCCATATTCGGCACCAGTTTGGCTTCTACCGGATCGGTTACCGCCGCATACACCACAGGAATAGTTTTAGTAGTCGCCACCACAGATTGGGCACTTGGCGTAGCAATAGCTACAATCACATCAGGATTATCGCCGGCAAACTTTTTGGCAATTTGAGCGGCATTGGCGGTACTACCTTGTGCACTTTGAAAATCAATAGTCAGGTTTTTACCTTCTTCGAAACCTTTCTCTTTTAATTCTTCAATCACGCCTTCACGTACCGAATCCAAAGCAGGATGTTCCACGATTGTAGTAATTGCTACCCGTTTGCTACCCTCTGCCGCAGCAGTGCTTTCCGATTGGTTTTCTGACGGAGAACAGGCAGCCAGAAGCAATGCTGCAATGGTTCCTAAAACATATTTGGCAGTGTTGGGGTATTTCATGAATACTTCCTTCTTAAAAAATGAGCATGTTAAAATATAGCAATTGTGCAATATTATTTTAATTTGTTTAAAAAATCATTGTTCTGACTAAAAGATTGCGCTGCCTTGCCCGCTTAATATCAGTATAAAATTTTAGTTTTTTTATAAAAACTGGTTTTTAAAATCTTATTTAAATTTATTTTTATAATTAAAATTTAAATCAATTATAATATTACAAAAAAAGTGGTTATCTTAACCGCCACCCTATTTGCCGCCAAATGCGGCTGCCCTATTACTATTTCACACCACACACCATGACCGAAATCTTCCCCCACAATCCCCAATACCGTATCGTTGAAATTTTCGAGAGCCTACAAGGCGAAGGCTATAACACCGGCATGCCCGCTATTTTTATCCGCTTGGGCAAATGCAACCTTGCCTGCCCTTGGTGCGATACCGATTATCTGACTTTTACCATGATGAGCCTAAGCGATATTTTAGGCCGTCTGAAATCATATACCGCCCGCAATATTATTATTACCGGCGGCGAACCGACCATACAGCCTCATCTCGATACTTTGCTGAATGCACTAAAAGCCGAAGGCTACACACTCTGGATGGAAACCAACGGCTTAAACCCCGCTCCGGCGCAAATCGATTTTGTCGCCACCAGCCCTAAAGCCCGCTATGCCGACAAATATCAGAAACAATGTATTGAAAAGGCCGATGAAGTGCGTATTGTCGTTGATGGCGATATCTTGGCGTTTTGCGAACAAATGGAAAAGAAAATTGCCGCCAAACATTATTTTCTTTCACCATGCGAAGAAAACGGCATCATGAATATTCATGAAACCATCCGTCAGCTCGGTATTTTGAACAGCCGCCCCCATGCGCCGGTACATTGGCAATTAAGCATACAAACACACAAATGGGCAGGTATTGAATAAGATTCGAATCAACAATAGAACAATCGGAATCGTTTAGATTTATCCGTTGTCTGCCGGCTCGTCAAATAAATCCACATCAAACAGATCAGGTTCTGCCATGCGGACAATGCTGTCGACTTCAATTGGTTCGGTTACCGTGCAGCAACAAGGCAGAATTTCATTTGGGCCGATAAACGCCAAAGGAAACTCTTGATACGAAACCTTGCCCGATAAAAGCTTGACCCGGCACGAACCGCAATAACCGCTGCGGCATTGATATTCCACCTCGTGCCCGGTGCGCTCCAACCCCTCCAAAAGGGTTTCATTTTCTTGGAGTTCGAAGGTTTTATGACGGGTTGTAATCAAAGGCATAACCGGTTTCCCATACCGCTTCACACGGCAAATCTTTCAACTATTTTGCTTTTGCTAATTATTAGCCCAATAACTTTCAGACGGCCTATTCAGTCAAAATCATCATGGTTAAAAAAATCAGAAATAAACAGGCCGTCTGAAACGGGTATCAATGATTTCAGACGGCCTGTTATACACTCAATCCCGTATGTTTACAGTTCGAAGTCACCCAAATCATCAGCGCTGACTTCTGCATCAATCTGGCCGATAAGATAAGAACTGATTTCCACTTCCTGCGGTGCAACTTGAACATTATCGGAGGACAGCCAAGCATTAATCCATGGAATCGGATTCTGCCCCGCGCCTTCAAAAGCAGGCTTCAAGCCAACAGCGATCATACGAAGATTGGTAATATATTCAACGTATTGACTAAGTATTTCTTTATTCAGACCAATCATTGAACCATCTTTAAATAAATAAGCCGCCCATTCTTTTTCCTGCATAGCCGCTTTTTTAAACAAATCGAAACATTCCTGCTCCAATTCGGTAGCGATTTCCGCCATTTCCGGATCATCCACGCCACTACGCATCAGGTTCAACATGTGTTGGGTACCGGTGAGATGCAAGGCTTCGTCGCGGGCAATCAGTTTGATAATTTTGGCATTACCTTCCATTAATTCACGCTCGGCAAAAGCAAACGAACAGGCAAAAGAAACATAGAAACGAATCGCTTCCAATACATTCACGCACATCAGGCATAAATAGAGTTTCTTTTTCAACTCGCGTTTGCTGACCACCACGGTTTTATCGCCGACCTGATGTTTACCCTCGCCCAATAAATTATAGTATTGGGTATATTCGATTAAATCATCGTAATAACAGGCAATATCTTCAGCACGCGCAGTAATATAAGCATTATCGACAATATCATCGAACACGACCGAGGGATCATTCACAATATTGCGGATAATATGGGTATAACTGCGCGAATGGATGGTTTCGGAAAAAGACCATGTCTCAATCCAAGTTTCCAACTCGGGAATCGACACCAATGGCAGCAAAGCCACATTCGGGCTACGCCCTTGGATAGAATCCAGTAAGGTTTGGTATTTCAAATTACTGATGAAAATATGCTTTTCATGCTCGGGCAGGTTTTGGTAGTCGATACGATCGCGCGAAACATCAATTTCTTCCGGACGCCAGAAGAATGACAGTTGTTTTTCAATCAGTTTTTCAAAAATCTCATATTTTTGCTGATCATAACGCGCCACATTCACAGGCTGACCGAAAAACATCGGTTCGGTCAGCGCATTGTTTTTTTCTTTGCTGAATGTGCTGTAAGACATGACTAAGTGTTCGCAGGACATATTTTAATCCAATAAATTCTAAAATTATTTTGTATCTTTGGGCGGGTAAGGGTCATTACCATAGCTATTTCCTGCTCGAATACGACCATCAATACCATGAATTTTTGTATCTGATCGTTGATTACGTGCAATATCTTCGGCAAATGTAATAGCTTCTTTTTGGGTACTAAAAACTTTTGTTACTTTCTCATTCCCTGCACCCCTTACAGCCCAACCGTCTTTATAAGGTACCACATGTTGATTTTTTCCCACACAACCTCCTAACAAACTTTAAATCTTACAAGCCCCACCGGCGCAGCTATCATCTTGAAAATCTGTTTGGGTGTCATCCGCACCATCACGGGTATTGTGGTAATACAAGGTTTTCAGGCCGAATTTATAAGCGGTGAGCAAATCTTTTAAAAGCTGTTTCATCGGCACTTTGCCGCCCTCGAAACGTTGCGGGTCGTAGCTGGTATTGGCGGAAATGGCCTGATCGACAAATTTCTGCATAATGCCGACCAATTTTAAATAGCCGTCGTTAGAAGGCATCTGCCACAATAATTCGTATTGGTCTTTCAAGCGTTCGAATTCGGGCACCACCTGTCTCAAAATACCATCTTTAGACGCTTTAACCGATACCAAGCCGCGCGGTGGTTCAATGCCGTTGGTGGCATTAGCAATCTGTGAGCTGGTTTCAGACGGCATCAGGGCGGTTAAAGTGGAATTGCGCAAGCCGTATTTCACAATGTCGGCACGCAGGCTTTCCCAATCCAGATGCAATGGTTCTTTACAAATAGCATCCAAATCTTTTTTATAGGTATCAATCGGCAGTTTGCCTTGTGAATAAGTGGTTTCGTTAAACAATGGACAGGCACCAAATTCTTTGGCTAATTCTACCGATGCTTTCAGCAAGTAATATTGAATGGCCTCAAACGTGCGATGAGTTAAAGGAATAGCGGAATCATCGCTATACTTCACACCGTTTTTGGCCAGATAGTAGGCATAGTTAATCACCCCGATGCCGAGGGTACGGCGGTTCATGGTGGCAACTTTGGCGGCTTTCACCGGATAATCCTGATAATCCAATAAGGCATCCAGTGCGCGAACGGCCAAATCGGCCAAACCTTCTAGTTCGTCTAAACTTTCCAAGGCGCCTAAGTTAAAGGCCGATAAGGTACATAATGCAATTTCACCGTTTTCGTCATGAATATGGGTTAACGGCTTGGTCGGCAGTGCAATTTCCAAGCATAGGTTGGATTGGCGGACAGGGGCGACTTTGGGGTCGAACGGGCTGTGCGTATTGGAATGGTCGACATTCTGAATATAAATACGTCCGGTACCGGCGCGCTCTTGCATCAGCAGAGAAAATAATTCTGTGGCCGGTACGCTGCGTTTGCGGATATTCGGGTCTTGTTCGTATTGGGTATACAAACGCTCGAATTCGTCTTGGTCGGCAAAAAATGCATCATAAAGGCCTGGCACTTCATGCGGTGAGAATAAGGAAATATTGCCGCCTTTAATCAAACGGGTATACAGAAGGCGGTTGATTTGTACGCCATAATCCAAATGGCGGACACGGTTGTCTTCTACACCGCGGTTGTTTTTCAATACCAACAGGCTTTCCACTTCGATATGCCAAAGCGGATAAAACAGCGTGGCCGCTCCCCCGCGTACACCACCTTGCGAACAAGACTTAACAGCCGCCTGAAACATTTTGAAAAAGGGAATACAGCCGGTATGTTGGGCTTCGCCGCCACGGATTTCACTACCCAGCCCACGGATACGGCCAGCATTAATGCCGATACCTGCACGTTGTGAAACGTATTTCACGATGGCGCTGGTGGTGGCATTAATAGAATCCAAACTATCGTCGCACTCTATCAATACACAGCTTGAAAATTGGCGGGTCGGGGTACGCACACCGCTCATAATCGGGGTCGGTAATGAAATTTTGAAAGTAGAAACGGCATCGTAAAAGCGTTTTACATAATCCAAGCGAGTCTCTTTGGGATATTTGGCAAACAGACACATGGCCACCAAAATATACAGAAACTGTGGGGTTTCATAAATTTGGCGGGTAACACGGTTTTGAACCAGATATTTACCTTCCAACTGTTTCACTGCACCATAAGAAAACGTCATATCACGACTATGGTCGATATAATCGTTTAATTCGTCGAATTCTTCACGGCTGTAATCAGCCAAAATATGGCGGTCGTATTTGCCTGATTCGGTTAATTTAGAAACATGGTCAAACAGGTGCGGCGGTTCGAATTCGCCGTAGGCGATTTTGCGCAAATGGAAAATAGCCAAACGGGCAGCCAGATATTGATAGTCGGGTGTTTCTTGGGAAATTAAATCGGCGGCCGCTTTAATAATAGTTTCATGAATATCTTCGGTACGGATGCCGTTATAGAATTGAATATGTGATTTCAATTCGACTTGAGAAACGGAAACATTATTCAAACCTTCGGCTGCCCAAGTGATGACTCGGTGGATTTTATCAAGATTTATCGGTTCCAAACGGCCATCGCGCTTGGTGACTTGCAAGTTGCTTGAAGCGTTCATCTATTTCTTCCCAAAAGTTTCATAAAACACAAGATACGGTAGTACCCCGACCAACGGAACACAATATACTGTATTTTTTATCGCGCTTCCAGTCTTGACAAAACCGCTAAAAAGTAATCTTTTCCACCCGATAACCGCCCAAACTGAGAACTCATACGTTTATCTTTATCTGCTTTTTCTCATCTGGAAAAAAGTTTGCAAACATAAAACAAGACTTTGCATAAATATCAAAGCCGCACACCATCAAAAATAGCAGTATCAAACAGCCTATATCGAAAGCAGCATAAAGCATCCCCTACTATCAAAAATTATCTTTCACTTTTAATGTAAATTAACGTTAAAGAAAGGTGTATTTGATACAGTTTTATCTATTTAATTTGAGGCCGTCTGAAATATTTCAGACGGCCTCAAATGGATTGATTCATTAAGTTTCTCTAAACGATATTTATAACAACGGGCTCATCAGGCGGACTGTGTTTTCTACCAATCCCCACCATTTTGCCCGCTTTTGCCATTTTTTAATGCTGATATATCGAGATTGGGCAAGGTATTGTTGTTGCAGCGTACTCACTTCGGCAGTCATATTCTGATCATAAATAGCCAAACTGATTTCCAAGTTTAAGAAAAAGCTGCGCATATCCATGTTTACCGTACCGAACAATGTATAGCCGTCATCTACTGTCATGGTTTTAGCATGCAGTAACCCCCCTTCAAATAAGGCAATTTTTACGCCGGCGCGCAATAAAACCGGATAATAGGCCTGAGAAGCATAACGTACCATTAGCGAATCAACTTTTGCCGGCACTATCAATGTCACATCCACCCCACGTTTGGCGGCCGTTGTTAAAGCCATTAATAACGGTTCGTCGGGTACAAAATAAGGCGAAGTAATCACCAGTTTTTCAGTAGCCGCATAAATAGCGCTGATAATGGTTTCATAAATAATACGTTCGGTCTGGCTGGGTGCAGACGGAATCACCTGCGCCACAATATCCTGCGCTTGCGATGGCTCCGGTATAATTTCATGAATATCTTCGATATAACGTTTGAGATAATGTTGTACCTCGGTTAGGTTTTGATCATTCTCTACCGCCACATCAGCATAAAATACCGCCGCCATTTCCAAAACCATAGGGCCGGTACAGCGCATCATCACATCCACCCACTGCCCCACACCTGAATTTTGTTTAAAAAACTTTGGATCAACCAAATTATAGCTGCCGGTATAGCCTATTTTTTCATCAACAATCAACAATTTGCGGTGATTCCTCAAATCACTTCGGGTAAACAGCGTTCTCAACGGCCCTACCGGCAACGCGGCATGTACTTCCACACCTTCGGCACGCAGCCGGGCAATCCATTCGCTTTTGAAAAAAGCATGGCTGCCGACGGCATCGGCCAAAATAATACAATCCACTCCCCGCTTGGCCGCTTCGATAACCGCATTTAAAACCTCTTTAATTTTCCCTTGCGGGTCAATAATATAAAAAGCCAGTAAACACGATTTTCGGGCGGCTTCAATATCTGCCAACATCGCCGATACAATTTCGTCGGTAGTGGAAAGCAGCTTCATATGATTATTTTGGGTGACATCCAAGCCCACTGAGTCGGTCGCTACTTTAGCGATACCAAGATAATGAGGGGAAATTTTATCCGTTCCATCCCAACCCATATCACTTAAATATTGGTCTGCAAAATCACTATAAAAGCGGTTCATTTCATCCGAGCGTTTGGCGCGTGCACTGCCTAAACGCGGTTCGCCCAATAAGAGGTAAGCGAAAACACCCAATAATGGAAATGCAAACAAAATAACCAGCCAAGCAAAAGCAGAGCCTGTATTACGCTGTTGATACAGTACCCGTACTGTAAAAGCCAATACCACAGCCGTATACAAATAAATCAAAATCTGAGTCCAAGAAATTTCTATATTCATAATTTTTTATACTTGTTAAAAAATATCAAAAACAGCTGTCGACTTTTACACACCTACAATCCAACCATATGATGTAAGCACAATAAAATGAAACCCTGTATTGTTACAATATAGGCCGTCTGAAAAAACTTTTTACAATTCAAAGTTAAGTGTACCTTAAATCAATATCAATATAATAAAAAAGTAAAAAATTTCGGTCACAACAAAATGATATACTTTAAAAAATTCAATATTCCAAAATAAAAGGCCGTCTGAAAACATGCTTTCAAACAGCCTTTCCAAAAACTTGATTCAAACAAGGCAATCAAACATCAATTTTTACCAACCATCCATAGCGGTCTTCTGCCAAACCATATTGAATATCAGTAATCGCTTTACGTATTGCATAACCTTTTTCTTGACTTTGAACCTCAATTTCCTGACCGTCAATAACAAAAGCCGTTACCGGAGAAATCACCGCTGCCGTACCGGTGAGAATCGCTTCGGCACCGTTTTCAATAGCAGCGCGCAGTTCATCAACCGTGAAGTTGCGTTCGCTAATTTGATAACCCATATCAGCAGCAATTTTCAACATTGAATCACGGGTAACACCGTGTAAAAATTCGTCTGTTAGCGGTTTGGTGATAATCTCATTACCATTAATCAACGCAAAATTAGAAGCACCAGTTTCCTGAACATCACCATTCGGACAGAACAACACCTGATGCGCGCCATAATCTTTGCGGGCTTTAACCGTCCAGGGCAGAGCTGATGCATAATTTCCTCCGCATTTCACACGCCCCATATGCGGCGCACAACGCATATGTTCGGTTTCCACTAATAATTTCATCGGAGCGCCCGGTTTAAAATAATCACCAACCGGAGAGGCCAGAATATACAACATAGCATTATCTGAACCTACCCCTGCTTTACCGATAACCGGATCCGTACCGATAAGCGTCGGACGCAAATATAATGAAGCAGGTGCTTCAGGAATTTCATCGGCCGCACGCGCCACCAACTCGAACAATGCACGATGGAAAGCATCGGTATCCGGAACAGGTAAACTCAACAAACGGGCACTTTGCTGCATACGGGTAATATTTGCATCCGGACGGAACAATACAATACTGTCATCATTTTGTCTGAATGCTTTCAATCCTTCAAAACACTCGCTGCCGTAATGCAGAGAATGCGCACCCGGGCTCAACTGAAATGCTTCCGAACTCTGCCAACGTATATCCTGCCATGCGCCATTTTCAAAAGCTAATACCGGCATATCTTTATGAAAAACACTGCCAAAAACAGTGGGAACTTTTCTTACCATAACGACAATCCCAAGATGAATAAAAAATATCAAAATACTCTCAGCCCGAAAAGTTTGCAAGTCTTTCTATACACTAATAGCAAAACAACCCAAATAATATAACCATTAAAAGCCCAAAGCCGTCTGAAAATATTCAGACGGCCTTTTTTCAATAGACTTATTTTGATGATTAAATAATGTTATTTAGAAGAATGATATTGACGGGATAATTCGTGTACGCTATCAACCAGCAATTTGGCATGCTCCGGATTAGTGTGTTGGTTGATACCATGACCCAAGTTAAACACATGGCCGCTGCCCTCACCAAAAGCTGCCAGGATGCGCGCCGCTTCATTGCGTATACTTTCGGGTGTGCCAAATAAGGCAAAAGGATCAAAATTGCCTTGCAATGCCACTTTATCCCCGACCCTGCGGCGCGCTTCGCCAATATTGCACGACCAATCCAAACCCAATGCATCCGCACCCGTTTGCGCCATTTTTTCCAGCCATAAACCGCCGCCCTTGGTAAACAGAATAACCGGCACACGGCGGCCTTCGTGTTCGCGCTTGAGGCCGTCTGTAATCTGCTTCATATAACGCAAGCTGAATTCTTCAAAAGCCGCATCACTCAACACGCCGCCCCAAGTATCAAAAATCTGAACCGCTTGGGCACCGGCTTCAATTTGGGCATTTAAATAAGCGGTTACCGCCTGCGCATTGGTGTCTAAAATTTTATACAACAGATCAGGGCGCGCATACATCATACTTTTAATAGTGCGGAATTCTTTACTGCTGCCGCCCTCCACCATATAACAGGCTAAGGTAAACGGGCTGCCGGAAAAGCCGATAAGCGGTACCCGTCCGTTTAAAGCGCGGCGGATAGAAGAAACGGCATCGAAAACATATTGCAATTTTGCCATATCGGGCACGGTCAGCTTGGCGATATCCGCCTCATGTTGCAACGCCCGCTCGAATTTAGGACCTTCACCTTCAGAAAAATACAAACCCAAACCCATCGCATCGGGCACGGTCAGAATATCGGAAAATAAAATCGCCGCATCCAAATCAAAACGATCCAGCGGCTGTATGGTCACTTCGGTTGCCAAATCCGTATTTTTACATAATTCCAAAAAGCTGCCGGCTTGTGCTCGGGTTGCTTTATATTCAGGCAGATAACGGCCGGCCTGCCGCATCATCCAAATTGGCGTGTATTCGACAGGTTGTTTCAATAATGCCCGCAAAAAAGTATCGTTTTGTAGTGAATTCATTTTAAGCTTTCGGTTTTAATCCGTTTATCAATATAAGGCCGTCTGAAACGGTTTCAGACGGCCTTCCGATTAAAATTTACTGATTTTGAAATTATTTGTTTTCCAACAATGGCAATGAATCTTCATCATCTTCAACCACATTTTCCAACACCAGCTTACGCTGTTCGGCGGCTTTATCCTGCTGGCCGGATTCGTCAAACACTTTAGCCAATGCCAAACGTGCCGATATTTCAGGCTGTAACGCAATGCTGGCTTCCAAATAACCTTGGGCTTTACCCCATAATTGTTTGTCGTAGGCCAATTGTCCTAAATGCATCAGCAAACTTGCATCTTTCGGATTGAGTTTCAACCAGCCGTCTGCCATATCAATGGCTTTACGTTGTTCGCGGTCGCCTAAGAAACGTACACTTTCAACAAACGGTTGCAATAATTCGACTTGATGGGTTTTGGGATAATAATTGGCTACCCATTTGACTGCCTGACTATACAAACCCAAACGTTCGTATTTTTTGGCAATAGCAGCACACAATTCACCTGTTTTCAGATTATCGGGAATCTTTTTCAAACAGGTTTTCAAACCGTTTTGATCGGTCGCCAAATCCAATAAGCGGCGGTAAGCCCAGTTTTGATATTGTTCGGCTTCATAATCGTTAATCGCACCGGCTTTTACCAATTTGTTAGATTTATCCAAAACTTCAAGGGCATTGCCTTTATCGAAAGCATAACGCAATTGCAGACGAACCAAACGGGTGAGGCTGGCGTTAATCTGTGCGGCAGCATTGAGATGGTTTTCCGCAACCGGATAATCGCGGCGGCTGAGTGCCGATTCGGCCAATAACAAATGACGAGAAAGCTGCTGCTTGGCCGGCAATGATTCGATATCTTTTAAATAACGGTCGCGCAGTTCGATATCATCCATTTGGTCGGCTGCATGGGCACCCAGCATCAGTGCCAAGGTGCGGTTATCGCCGGCTTCTTTATTGGCCAATACTTTCGCTGCTTCTTGTTCGGCTTTTTGAAATTTACCTTCAAAGAAAGCCAATCCGGCACTGTTTAAAGCGTGAGTGGCTTTGCGGCCTTTGCGGGCGGTACCGAAGCGTTGCATGCGACCGGGAATATTTAAGATACCGGCAATCAGACGCACCAACAAATACAGCAACACCACCAACACAATCAAACCGACCACAAAAGCATGCAGGTTGATACGCAACATCATTTGTTCGGCAACCACATACACATTACCACTATAAGAGCCGGCGGCAATGGCCAACCCGACTGCGGCGGCAAATAAAACAATAATCCAAATCAAAGCTTTCATGCACGCTCTCCTTTCACTGCTGCGGCAGGAGAAGAAGCCGGTTTGCTTTCACGGGGTACGGTTGTCGGCTTGGCAGTATTTGATTCTTCTTCGGTTTTCGGTTTCAAAGTTGAAGGCGAAGTCGGTGCCACAGGAGTTGATTCGGATGCGGCAGCGGGTGCACCGTCAGGTGCAGAAGCTTGTACTGCCGGAGCAGATGCCGCTGCATCGGAAGCTGTAGCAGCCGGCTCGGAAGCGGCTTCAGGCAAAGCGACAGCATGATTCGGGCGAATACTTTCCTGATAATGGCGTACGGCATTCAAGCTGTTTTTCAAAACATCATCGGAAACGGCCTGTAAATCCAATGCTTTCAATGTGGCTAACTCTTGAAGCCAAGACTGTGTAGCGGGCGATGCGGTATCAAAATACTGTTTAGCGGCCGTCTCAATCATATTTAAATCATTAAGATAAATTTCACCGTTGTTTTTCAATAAGGCTGTACGGGCATCAAGTAAGCGCAGACGCAGATTTTCACGCATAAAATACACTTGATCGGGCGCAATCAGCATGGCATCGTTGCTTTCCAAACGGCGCACTTCAACCATGCCTTTTAATGTTGCCAACGTTTTCTCCCACGCATCCTGCCACCACGGCAGATTGGCTGCAGGGGCTGCGGCAGGAGCTACGGTGTTATTACTCGGTTGCAAGGTGCCGTCCACCATTAACGGTAAGCCGGATAAAGCAGTTTCCAAACGGTCCAAACGCAGGGCCACACCGGAAACATCGACATACTCACGGGTTTTCAAGGCACTCAAATCGTTGCTGACAGCCTGCTTAATCGGCAACAGTTCCGGTTGATTGAAACGGCTCAAACGGGTTTCGATATTTTCCAGCACATTGATGGCAACCGGTACGTTTCCTGTGAGAATCAATTGTTGCTCCGCCAAATTCAACATGGTTTCAACTTCGTCTACCAACCAGTCGGCACGGCCTTTCAACAATTCCTGATACCCGCGGTTAGCCGCTGCAAGCCCTTCGGCATTTTGTTTTTGTGCCGCCGCCAACTGCTCTAAAACCGCCTGCGTTTGTGCCTGTTTGGTGAGGTTTTCTTGCAGCAACGAAGCATTTTGCGATTCGCCCAATGCAGCTTTATCTATTTTATTATTGAAATCCAGCTCTTGTGATTTCAACAGATTTTGTCCTTGTACAAACACAAAGCCGCCTGCACCCAGTGCCACTAAAGATAAAACCAAAGCTATAACCGAAATAGCTCGGCCGGAAGATTGTTTGATGACAACGGGTGCAACGGGGGTAACGAGAGATTGGGGATTTTTTGATTCTGACATAAGATTTCCTGTCGGTTCCGGATTATTCGGGGCAGCGGCGGCAAAGCCTGTTTTTTCTTCGGGCGGGGTCTTTTTGCCCTTATCGGCGTTAGCATTATTATTTTTCAAGCTGTTTTTTTCACCGGATTGGCTATCAGGGGTTTCAGACGGCCTAACCGTTCCGTCTTGGGAAACAACCAGCATCTGTTTTGATGAATCCTGACTGCTTTGCGAGGTATCCGGTGTTTCTTCGGGGGGATTCGCTTTGTTTTCGCTCATGCTTCACTCCGTCTCATTTTCGATTTTTCTTTTATAGCGCATTAATACTTCTTTATCCAACCGTTGCACCAGCTTGATATTCTGTGCACCGCCATTGTGTAAAGCTTCTGCAATACGCGGATGATGTGTGAAGTATAACAAGGTTCTTAACGATTCGGCTATTCCCTCAGGCACACCGCAAAATAAAATGCGGACGGCTTCCGACGATGTAATATAAGCAGCCTGCGGCTTAACTGCCTCAAATAATGCCCAATCGGGGCTTATAGGCCGTCTGAAATACACTTCAGCTGTTTCTACTAAAAACCCATGTTTTATCAAATTATTTTTTAAAAAATCGCGCCCGTCATGACCGCGCACAATCAACACTTTCGCAGCAGGCGGCAGCCGTTGCCAAATATCTAAAGCCAATAAAGCTTCACTATCGTTTCCTGTTGGCGGACAAATAATCTCACCCTGATAAAAAGCTGCCAATGCCTGTTTACTGGCTTCGCCGACTGTCAATTGAACGGGGCCGTCTGAAAAAAATTCAATATGGGGTGCTGCAATTTCTATGGCACTCGGACTTACCCAAAAAACTGCATCCGCTTTCTGAAAACGCTCATTTAGTGAACGCAATTCCTGCTCTTCCGATTCGATACGCGTTAAGCTAAACGGAACGGCCTGCCAGCCGGCCGCTTCACATTCGGCTGCATCGGCAGCAATACGTGCTTGCGGACGCATAATCAAGATAACAGGCATCAATTTCAGACGGCCTTTCTTTATACGATTAATAAAACCATTACTTTTTACAATATGAAGCTTCGGTTATACCGAAACAACCGCCCCTATTCAATCACACACCGAGCGACATTAAAACCAACCGCCTTCAGACGGCCTTTATCTTACAAAAAATCAGCGCAGCATGGAATGTATAAAAATCTATCATAATCATTCTGAAATTTTTTCATAGCCCTATCCTACTTCTTATCACTCAATTCATTGTATTATGATACGGATTGTTAACAATAAAATACACAGATTGTTGACAAAAATAGCAGTCGTATTGAAATATCCATATACGATTTAATGATATTTCCCATTGAAAAACAATCGAAATTACATTAAATTAGCTTAATATTTATCCTTATATTTGCACATTAAAACAAATTTTGGTAATTAATACCCATTGCTTTTATAAATAACAAAATTAAAAAATAATACGGAACCACCCATGACCACAGCTACGCCGCAGCGCATACGCGAAATACCTTATAACTATACTTCTTATTCTGACCGTGAAATCGTGATCCGCCTATTGGGTTCGGAAACGTGGGATGTATTGCAGGATTTACGCGGACAGCGCAAAACAGGCCGTTCGGCACGCATGTTGTTTGAAGTGCTGGGTGATATTTGGGTAGTAATGCGTAATCCCTATCTGATAGACGACCTGCTTGATCACCCCCACCGTCAGGCCGCGCTGGTTAAAGAAATGCGTCACCGCCTTAACGAAATCCAAAAACGCCGCGACGATAACGAACAAGTCGCCCTACTCGTGCAAGCCGCAGAAAAGGCAGTAACCGATTTCGACCAAAACTTTGAGCATACCCGCAGCAAACGCAGCCAGATTTTAAGCCGCCTCAGCAAAATCACCAAAAAACATAATATTATGTTCGACGGCTTGGCGCGAGTGTCGCATGTTACCGATGCCACCGACTGGCGGGTCGAATATCCTTTTGTGGTCATCAATCCCGACACCGAAGATGAAATTGCACCGCTGGTTAAGGCATTAATCGAACTCGAACTCACCATTATCCCGCGTGGCGGCGGTACCGGCTATACCGGCGGCGCCGTTCCCCTCGATGCCATGAGTGCGGTTATCAACACCGAAAAACTGGACAAACACCAAGGCGTTCAATACGTTACCCTGCCCGGTTTAGAAGGTGAACATCCGATTATCCATTGCGGTGCCGGCGTGGTTACACGGCGTGTGGAAGAAACCGCCACTGCAAACAAACTGGTTTTTGCGGTCGATCCGACTTCCGCCGATGCCTCATGCGTGGGCGGCAATGTCGCCATGAATGCCGGCGGTAAAAAAGCCGTATTGTGGGGCACTGCCTTAGACAATCTGGCCTACTGGAAAATGGTGAATCCGCAAGGCGAATGGCTGAAAATCGAACGGGTACGCCATAATTTCGGCAAAATCCACGATGAAGAAACCGCCATATTCGATGTGCACACACTCGATTCAGACGGCCGCAATATCGTTAAAACCGAACGCCTCGAAATTCCCGGCCACAAATTCCGCAAAGTCGGCTTGGGTAAAGACGTTACCGACAAATTCCTCAGCGGCCTGCCCGGCGTACAAAAAGAAGGCACCGACGGCATCATTACCAGCGTGGCGTTTGTCTTACACACCATGCCGAAATATACCCGCACCGTATGTTTGGAATTTTTCGGCACCGTTGCCAATGCCACCCCGTCTATTGTCGAAATCCGCGATTATCTGCTCGGCCACGACAGCGTGAGACTGGCCGGTTTGGAACACCTCGACTGGCGCTATGTGCGTGCCGTCGGCTATGCCACCAAAGCCGCCGGTAAAGGCCGCCCCAAAATGGTCTTGATTTCCGACATTGTCAGCGACGACGAACAAGCCGTTAGCGAAGCGGCGGAACATATCGTGAAACTGGCGCAGGCGCGCGACGGCGAAGGCTTTATCGCCGTAACCCCCGAAGCACGTAAAACTTTCTGGCTCGATCGTAGCCGTACCGCCGCCATCGCCAAGCACACCAACGCCTTTAAAATCAATGAAGACGTGGTGATTCCGCTCGAACGCTTAGGCGAATATTCAGACGGCATCGAACGCATCAATATCGAATTATCGATTAAAAATAAATTGGCCTTGTGTGACGCCTTAATCCAATACCTGCAAGGCAAGCTGCCTGTGGATAGAATGGACACCGACCTGCCCAGACAAGAAATCTTGGGCGAACGCGGCAATCATGGCTTGGCACATGTACAAGCAGTTAAAGAGCGTTGGGAATGGCTGTTGGCCAACCTCGACGAACCATTGGGTGTTTACAAACAACGCTACGGTTCGGCTATCCATACCGCGCCGGAAGCGAAAGACAATGAAAGCAGCTTTATTGCTTTCCGCGATTTCCGCTTACGCGTATCGATTAAAGCCGATGTGATGAAACCGCTCGCCGAAATTTTCAGCGGTAAAAGCGACATCAAAATCATGGAAGATTTGGCCAAAATCCATGCCAAAGTCGTTCGCGGCCGCGTATTCGTCGCCCTACACATGCACGCGGGCGACGGCAACGTCCACACCAATATCCCGGTGAATTCCGATGATTACGACATGCTGCAAACCGCCCATAAAGCAGTGGCGCGTATTATGAAAATCGCCCGCAGCCTCAACGGCGTGATTTCCGGTGAACACGGTATCGGCATTACCAAACTGGAATTTTTAACCGACGAAGAAATGCAACCCTTCTGGGAATACAAAGCCAAAGTCGATCCCGAAGGCCGCTTCAACCGCCATAAGCTCATGAAAGGTTTCGACCTCAGCTATGCCTATACGCCGTCTTTCGAACTGCTCGGCGTAGAATCGCTGATTATGGAACAGTCCGACTTAGGAACCATTGCCGAATCGGTAAAAGACTGCCTGCGCTGCGGCAAATGTAAACCCGTGTGCAGCACCCATGTTCCGCGTGCCAATCTATTGTATAGCCCGCGCAATAAAATTCTCGGCGTCGGCCTGTTAACGGAAGCGTTTTTATACGAAGAACAAACCCGCCGCGGAGTGTCGTTACGCCATTTCGACGAGCTCAACGATGTCGGCGACCATTGCACCGTCTGCCACCGCTGCGTGAAGCCTTGCCCGGTGAACATCGACTTCGGTGATGTTACCGTTGCTATCCGTAATTATCTGCGCAAAAGCGGCAAGCGCAAATTCAACCCCGCCGTATCCGCCGGTATGGCATTGCTTAACGCCACCGATCCGCGCACCATCAATATATTGCGCAAAGGCGTGGTTCAAGCCGGCTTCAAACTTCAAAATCTGGCTTATGGCTGGGGTAAAAAAGCGCATATCGGCGCCGGCCGTCAGAAAAAGGCACCGAAAGCGACTACCGGCAGTTCACCCATCAAAGAACAAGTGGTGCACTTTATCAACCGCCCGCTGCCGCGCGATGTGCCCATCCGTACCGCCCGCGCCCTATTGAATATCGAAGACAGCAAAACCGTACCGATTATCCGCAATCCGCAACTAAACGAAGACAGCGAAGCCGTTTTCTATTTCCCCGGTTGCGGTTCGGAAAGGCTGTTCAGCCAAGTCGGCTTGGCCACTCAAGCTATGCTCTGGCATGCCGGTGTACAAACCGTTTTGCCGCCGGGCTATCTCTGCTGCGGCTATCCGCAAGATGCTGGCGGTAATAAAGACAAAGCCGAACAGATGACAACGGAAAACCGCGTCCTCTTCCACCGCTTGGCCAACACCTTAAACTACCTTGATATTAAAACCGTGGTCGTCAGCTGCGGCACATGCTACGACCAATTGGCCAAATACCGTTTCGAAGATATTTTCCCCGGCTGCCGCATTATCGACATTCACGAGTTTTTATTGGAAAAAGACATTAAACTCGACGGCATTACCGGGCAACAATATCTTTACCACGACCCTTGCCACAGCCCTATCAAAACCATGAACCCCACCAAAATGGCGGGCGAATTGATGGGTAAAGAAGTGGTATTGAGCGACCGTTGTTGCGGCGAATCCGGTATGTTTGCCGTGAAACGGCCGGATATTGCCACGCAGGTGAAATTCCGCAAACAGGAAGAAATTGAAAAAAACCTGCAGCAATTGCCGCAAGGCGAACCGGTGAAAATGCTGACTTCCTGCCCCGCCTGTTTACAAGGCTTGAGCCGTTATACCGACGACAACAGCCTGCCTGCCGACTATATCGTGGTTGAAATGGCCAAACATATTCTCGGCGACAACTGGCAAAACGAGTTTGTGGAAAAAGCCAATAACGGCGGTATTGAAAAAGTATTGCTGTAACAATGATTTAAAATCATAACAGGCCGTCTGAAACCTTTTCAGACGGCCTGTTTTTAATCATTATTCCAATCAAAGTATGAACCGGATTTAGGCTTTCTTTTCCAACCACACACCGCTTTCAATGTGATGGGTAAACGGAAATTGATCGAACAATGCCATGCGGCGTATGTGGTGGGTTTCCGATAAAACATCCAAATTACTGCGCAAGGTTTCCGGATTGCATGAAATATAAATCACATTGTCAAACTGCCGCACCAATTTTAGCGTTTCATCATCAATCCCCGCGCGCGGCGGATCAACAAAAATGGTAGAAAAACGGTAGTCAGCCAACACAATGCCCTGTTCCTGCAAGCGGCGGAATGTTCTCACGCCGCCATAGGCTTCGGTGAACTCTTCGGCCGACAATCTGGCGATGTTTACATTATCGCTGCCGTTGGCTTCGATATTCCACAATGCCGCCTGAACAGACGTTTTCGACACTTCGGTTGCCAGCACTTTATCGAAACAGCGTGCCAACGGCAGCGTAAAATTGCCATTGCCGCAATACAGTTCGAGCATATCGCCGTTTAACGGTGCAGCTACCGAGCAGGCCCATGCCAACATTTTTCGGCAGATTTCGGCATTAGGCTGGGTGAAGCCGCCCTCATATTGGCGATAACGGAAGTTTTTCCCGCCCACCTCCAGCGTTTCGGTTACATAATCCTGCTTTAAAATGATTTTTTGCCCTTTACTGCGGCCGATAATGGCAATGCCCAAAGCATTTTGCAACTTTTCCGCTTCCTGCCGCCATGCTTCATCCAATTTCTTGTGATAAATCATGGTCACCAACATTTCACTGCTAAGCGTAGCAAGAAATTCCACCTGAAACCAACGGTTTTTCAAAACCGGCACCGCATCGGCAGCCGCCATCAGCTTCGGCATCAAATCATTAATAGCGGCACAAGCCGGCTCGAATTGGTCGCAGCGCACCAAAGCCCCGCCACCGGCTTTTTTACCCCGCTCAAACATGGCATAAAACATCTCTTCGCCCTCATGCCAAACACGAAACTCGGCACGCATACGGTAATGTTTTTCGGGGGATTCGAATATTTCCAACTCGGGTATATTTAACGGTGAAAAAAGCGTTTGCAGATATTCGGCTTTTTCGTTTAACTGCTGCCGGTATGCGGATAAAGTCATAATGGAAATCAACTGAAATTAAAAAGAATCAGCGGCAGATTATACAGGCTGGTGCCGATATGTTTCACTATAAAACGATTTGATACGGCAGATAGCCGTTTCAGATATCAATTAAGGCCATTTTCAGACAGCCTTAATGTTTTTAACACTTATCAATAAGGCTACACCAACAAATACAGCTTCACCGTATCCCCCTCTTGAATCACCGTGCCGGCGGGCACTTCGCATAAGGCATCTGCCGCCACACAAGTCGCCAACATGGCGGAGCCCTGATTCGGCAATAATTGTGCCGACAATCTGCCGTTTTCATTTATGGCGGTTGCCACGCGCAAGAATTCGCGCCGTTTAATGGCCTTACGGGTAGAGAATGCGGCTTGTGCCGTAACCACCGGCAAACCCAAGCGTTTTTGTTGGCCGGCCAATACATTCAAAACGGGCAACAGCAGCATATTGGCGGTAACAAAAGCGGCTACCGGATTGCCCGGCAACACGAATACGGCAGTGCGGCCGATATGCCCCCAAGCAAAAGGTTTGCCCGGTTTAATCGCCAAAGTGTGGCAGCTTAGCGTGCCTACGCGTTCGACTGCCTGTTTCAAATAATCGGCCTCCCCGACAGATGCGCCGCCGCTGGTAATAATCACATCGGCCGTTGCCGCCGCCTGCTTGAGCGCATTTTCGGTACCGGCCAAATCATCGGGGAGAATACCACCGTCAGTCACGGCCACGCCGCGCGCCTGCAACCATGCCATCATCTGATAGCGGTTGGCATCGTATATTTTGCCTTCTCCCAGCGACCTGCCGGGTTCGGTTACTTCATTACCGCTTGAAAATACGGTGACGTTAAGCGGTTGAAATACCGACAATTGTTCATACCCTTGCGAAGCGGCCAACCCCAATGCGGCGGCATTCAATCTGGTGCCCGCTGCCAACAATTCCTGCCCGACTTCGATTTCTTCGGCTTTCAGGCGCATGTGTTGGCCGGGGCGGATATCAGCGGTAATGTGGACGCTGTCGCCGTCTGTTTCGGTTTGCTCTTGCGGCACCACCGCCGTTGTGCCTTCGGGCAGCGGCGCACCGGTAAAGATACGCACGGCCTGCCCTGCCTGCAATGCCGCTGCCGTAGGTTCACCTGCCTGAATGCGGCTGATAACGGTATAGCTTTTCAGACGGCCTTCCGGATCGCAAACGGCATAGCCGTCCATAGCGCTGTTATCAAACATCGGGCTGGGGTAAACGGCATACAGCGGTTCGGCCAAAATACAACCTGCCGCTTCCGCCAACGGCAATTCAAGTGTAGCCAAACCGCAGGTATGGCTGTCGAGCAATTGTTGCAATGCGGTATCAAAATCTAGCATATCGGTTTTTCTATTTCCTGTTCGGAATTAAAATTCATAAAATTCTGTTCGTTATCAAACTGCACTGCCTGTGCATGTTGCTGTTCCAACCAACCCTGCAAAGTGCGCATACCGGTTGAAAGATACGCAGGTGTGCTTTGCAGCAGACGCGGGCGGATAAACATAACACTGTAATGTGGTTGTGTTGCGGTTTCGGCATAAAATGCATGAACGGACGGCTCTTCCTCGGCAGCGGCAATAAATGTTGCCACCAAATCGTCCGGCAGTAGCAAAGTATCGCACGGCACGATCAACAGCCATTCCGACATATTCAGTTGGATATTGCAGGCGGCCGTGGCCAATGCGGCCAAAGGCCCTAAGCCCTGCCACTGGCGGGCATCGGTGAAAACATTGGGGGTACGTTCGGCATATTCTTCAAAATTGCGGTTCACACTGATAGCAATATTGTCTACCTGCGGGCACAATGCTTCAACCACATAATCTACAAACGCTTTGCCTCTCCACCGCACCAGCCCTTTATCTTTCCCGCCCATACGCAGCCCTTGGCCGCCTGCCATAATTAATGCACTGATTGTCATTATTTCTCCTCCCATTTTAATGCGGCATTTCTGTCGCTCTGTTTCGCCTCCACCCACTTTTCCAGGCCGTCTGAAAAAATTTCTTTTTTCCAAAACGGCGCTTCGGTTTTCAAATAATCCATAATAAATTCCGCCGCCGCAAAAGCCGCCTTACGGTGTGCGGAAGCCGTGAGCACCAATACAATCTGCTCATCGGCTTTCAGACGGCCCACCCTATGGATAACGGTACATGCGGTGAGCGGCCACCGCTTGTCTGCTTCTTCAATAATGCGGGCAATTTCATTTTCGGTAACTTCAGGATAATGTTCCAAAAACAGTGCCGAAAGCGGAACATCGCTATCACGGTCGCGCACCAATCCGACAAAGCCGACGACCGCGCCGGTATTACCGCCCTGCAAGCGCAGGTTGTCGTATTCCTGTTGAAAATGGAAATCGGCGGTTTGGATACGGATAAGCGGCTGCATTATCAGCCCCCCGTTACCGGCGGCAGAAAACCGACTTCGGCATTATCGGGAATGATATCGTTCCAGCTACTGATTTTTTTATTAATCACCAAACGGAAAATATATTGAGTATTAAGATATTGAGCCCACTCGCCGCCGCGGCTGTTCAGCAAAGCCAACAATTCGCTGCCCGTGCCGCCCGACCAGTTGATCTCTTCCCGCTCCGTATTCAATTGCTGCTTGAGCACACCGAAATATAAAATGGTAATCATAATATTCAGGCCGTCTGAAACGGCTTGTCCCTTAAAATAACAAAGAAAAATAGCATTTACTATATAGTAAAGCAGTTTGCGTAAATTGTCTCTTATCCAAACGACGGATAAGCGGATATTGTTACTATTTTAATAGATATTTAGAAAAATAACCCTATAAGCTTACCGGCAATACTTTCAGACGGCCAAACCCCTACCGAATACATCTTTATGCCGATAAAACAAAAACAACATATCAAGTATAATACCGCATGCTTTAAGCTACCGACAAAGAGAAACCATGAAACCACATAAAGCCGTTTGGATATTACTGACTGCCCTAACCGCATTGCCCGCCACTGCCGCCGATATCACCGTATCCGCAGCCGCCAGCCTGAGCAATGCATTTAAAGATATTGCCCAAAGTTATCAGCAACAATATCCCGACGGCAGGGTGCGGCTGAATACCGCCGGCTCCGGCACGCTGTTGCAACAGGCCGTACAAGGTGCTCCGGTTGACGTATTAGCGTTTGCCGATCAGGAAACCATGGATAAAGCCGCTGCCAAGGGCCTGATCCACCCGCAAACCCGCCGTAACTTTGCGCGGAACACCTTAGTCGCCGCCACACCTGCTACAAGCAAGCTGACACTGGCGCAGCTAACCGACTTAACCAAGCCGCAATTCGAACGTATTGCCGTCAGCAACCCAAACAGCGTACCGGCAGGAAGCTACGCCCGAGCGGCATTGCAAAAAGCCGGTGTGTGGCAGGCATTACAACCCAAAATCATCCGCACCCAGCATGTGCGGCAAACTTTAGACTATATTGCCCGCGGCGAAGTAGATGTCGGTTTTGTGTATCGGACCGATGCCGCCTTAATGAAAAATAAAGTCAGGATTTTACGCACGGTGCCGACCGACAAACCCGTTTCCTATCCGATTGCCGTTACGCGTTCGGGCAGGCAACAGGCGGAAGCACAGCGTTTTGTAAACTATGTATTGTCGCCCGCAGGCCGCGCCATATTGGCACGCTACGGCTTCAAACAACCTTAATGCCATATCCCTTATCCAACCGCCCATGCCGATGCCGTCTGAAAACGGCAGCCGCAGAAAGCACGGAAACATGACCGAAGCCCTATCCGTTACCCTACTGCTTTCTTTAAAAGTAGCCGGAACGGCCACCCTGCTCAATATCATTCTCGGCACTGCCACAGGATTTATGCTGGCACGCTGCCGCTTTCCCGGCCGCGACCTGCTCGACACCCTAATAACGCTGCCGATGGTGATGCCGCCGACGGTTTTGGGCTATTACCTGTTGGTTTTATTGGGGCGCAACAGCACATTCGGCGGCTGGCTGAAAGATACTTTGGATATTCAATTGGTGTTTACTTGGCAGGGTGCCGTCATCGCGGCCGCTTTGGTGACTTTCCCTTTGGTTTTCAAACCGGCACGGGCGGCTTTCGAAAGCGTGAACCCGCAGCTTGAACAAGCCGCCGAAGTATTGGGTTTACGCCCTTGGGCGGTATTTTTCCGTGTCAGCCTGCCGATGGCATGGCGCGGCATTCTGGCGGGCATCCTATTGGCCTTTGCCCGCGCGCTCGGCGAATTCGGCGCCACGCTCATGATTGCCGGCAGTATTCCCGGGCAAACGCAAACCCTCTCGATAGCCGTTTACGAAGCGGTTCAAGCCGGAGAAGACGGGCTGGCCAACGGCTTGGTATTGCTGATTTCGGCAGTTTGCATCGTTATCTTACTCGCTATCAGCCATCTGGCACGCGCACGCGACGGGAGAAGCTGATGCTGTTCGATATCGATATCCGCAAACAACTGCCCGCTTTCAAACTAGACATCCGCCTGCATTCCGATGCGAAAAAATTGGTGTTAATCGGCGCATCCGGTTCAGGCAAAAGCCTCACCCTGCGGCTGATTGCCGGCCTGCTCAAACCCGACAGCGGCCATATCCGCATCAACGGCCAAACATGGTTCGACCACCCGAACCACCTGCCTGCGGCACAACGCAAAGCCGGGCTGATGTTTCAAGATTACGCCCTGTTCCCCCATTTAACCGTTGCCCAAAATATTGCATTCGGCCTGCATCATAGCTGGCTTAATCCGCCCAAAAGGCCGTCTGAAAACGTGCGCTATTGGTTAAATTTAATGCAACTGACCCCGTTTGCCGACTGCTATCCCCATCAGATTTCCGGTGGTCAAAAACAGCGCACCGCCTTGGCGCGCACCCTTGCCACCCAACCGCAGCTGCTGTTGCTCGACGAACCCTTTTCCGCCCTCGATACCGAACTGCGCCGCCACACCCGCCAAGAACTGCTGCAACTGCAACAGGCAAACGGCATACCGATGATTCTGATTACCCACGACCCGGCCGACACCGAAATAGCCGATGAAGTTTGGCGCATGGAAAACGGGCGGCTATCGCCCTCAAAAGCTTAAAAAGATTAAAGGCCGTCTGAAAATATTTTCAGACGGCCTTTGATTGGATCTTGAATTAAAAAACCTTACCCATTTCGATAAACATACGGTTTTTCTTATGGTTATAGTAAACATCATTACTTGAAGTACGGCTGTGGCTGAATGTTAAACGCGGTGTGATGCCGTAGAAATGAAGTGCCCGATGCCATAACGATACAGAAGTATACAACTCTTTATCGCTACGTCGTTCGCCTTGGCTGAAAAAGCTCGGCGTCTGATACAGGCGTCTGGCTGCGCCAACCTGCACACGGCTAGACAAACCGCCGTTCCATTCCTGACCCCAACCTACCCGCAAACCGTAGCGGTTGAAATTATCGGAACGGTCTTCTTTATTGCGGTCTTGATAAAAGTCGGTACCGATTAACCAGTTTTGGCGCGCATTCGGATAATAAACCAATGCCCCGCTGTATAAACGGTTATTGATATCGGAACGTACACGCCGTTTATTTTTCAGACGGCCTGCTTCAAACGCCGTCAGGCTTTGCAGATTCGGCTTAATCCAGCGGTTCCAATAAATCCGCGCACCATTGCTATAACTATAAGCATGATTGCCATAAAAACGACGCTCGTGAAACGGCGTAATACCGATATCGTTGCGTTGGTCGGCATAGCCAAAACCGGCTGAAAGGCGTGCGGTCGAATCATTATAGCGCGAATAAGAACGGTATATTTTACCGTATAGATCCGCCCCGGCTTTGGCATAAAAACCTTTATTTAACGACCATTTCTTTTCTGCACCCGCCTGATAGCTGATGCCGGTTGCATCTATCGGCTTATCAAATGTCCAACCTTGGAAACAATCGCTGCCGGGGTAGATTTTCCGATAGTTTTCACACTCGGTGCCCTTCAGCTGCCTGCCGATACGTTGCTGCTCGGGTGCCTGATTGATATTTTGTTCACGCGCAATATTGATGCTGCCATAAAATTGCCACGCATCACGGCGGCGCAGAGCGGTACGGTAGCTTTCAATCAGCTGCAAAACTTCTTCGGGCAGCGCCTCCGCTCTCAAACGGTCGAACTGATCGGCCGCCGCCTCGTTTTGCTGGTCTTCAAACAACGCCTTAGCCATCTGCATACGAACAATAGACGAATCCGGCTGTTCGGCAATCAATTGGCGGTAAAGCTCAACCGCTTTGCCCGATTGGCCCTCAGCCTGCAAAACCAGTGCGCGGCCGAACATAGCCATTTCTTTATCGTGTTGCGGCCATTTTTCATAAATCGGCAGCAAAACCTTAATACCGGGTATGTTTTGAACCATCACTGCGGAATACATCGCTCTATTAAGTAAATCCGTATTGGCAAGCAGCGTTGCTTCATCTACTTCGAGCACTTTTTCCTGTGCAGTCGGTGCAGCAACAGCCGCTTTGTTTTTTTCTTGAAGTACCGGAGGTTTGGCCGTATTGAGGTTTAACTCCAATTCGGGCTTAGGTTGCACAGCTTCAGGGGCATCGGCGGCCACGGCAGAAATCAGCCAGCCGGCCAGCGAGAGGAAAAGTAATGTTTGTTTCATTAGAAATAAGCAGATAGCGTTAGATTTTAATCGGTATAAGCATTAAAAATATCCGTACCATCGCGATACGGATACAGCTTGTTGAGAATTATTTGTATTTTATCACAGAAAACGTTTATTAACAGTATTTAACTATATAAAACTGAAAAAATGAATCGGCCGTCTGAAAAATATCCCGCCCTATACAGCAAAATGCCGCTGCACATCCGCCAAAACCGTTGCCAACATATCGCCCTGATAAGGATCAATACAGCGATCTACCGAAAGTTTACGCAACCATGTCAACTGGCGTTTGGCCAACTGGCGCGTGGCGGCAATGCCTTTTTCCACAAAAGTTTCATAATCATAAAGGCCGTCTGAATACTCCCAAGCCTGACGGTAGCCGACACAACGCATAGACGGCGTATCCAAACCCAACCCCGGGTATATTTGTTTCAGACGGCCCATTTCCTCTAAAAAGCCCTGCGCCAACATATCGCGGAAACGCCGTCCTATTTGGGCATGCAATAACGCGCGGTCTTCCGGAATCAAGGCAACAGTATATAAATCCAACAACGGCTCACGGTTTTTGGCTTCGGCAAAATGGCTGCTCAAAGGCTTGCCCGTCAGCATAAACACTTCCAAAGCCCGTTCGATACGCTGGCTGTCGGCAGGCTCCAAACGCGCGGCAGTGAGCGGATCCACGGTTTTCAGACGGCCATATAAATGCGCCAAGCCGTGCTTTTCCTTTTCCGCCTGCAAAGCAAGGCGCACATCCGCATCCGCTTCGGGCAACTGGTTCAGCCCTTCGGTGAGCGCATGAAAATACATCATCGTCCCGCCGACAATCAAAGGCAATCGACCACGCGCACGGATAGCGTGCACCAACCCGACACAATCACGGACAAAATCAGCAGCGCTATACGTTTGCAAAGGCGAAATAATATCAATCAAATGATGCGGCACCGCCGCCCGCTCCGCCGCCGACGGCTTGGCCGTACCGATATCCATATCGCGATACACCAGCGCAGAATCCAAACTGATAATTTCAACAGGCTGATGTTCGGCTATTTTTAAAGCCAAACCCGTTTTACCGCTGGCCGTCGGGCCGAGAATTGCCAGAGTTTTAGGAAGAGAAGTCATTGGGGGATATTGATTGGAGAAAAGAGGCGATTATAACAAACAGTGAATCATTAGAAATATGAATCTTTAAAAGGGCTGAATAATACCAAAGGCCGTCTGAACCCCTTTCAGACGGCCTTTCCAACACTCAACCCAATCACTTCCCCTGCAATTTCCGCAAAACGGTTTTCACGGTCTGAATGCGGGTTTCTATATTGTCCATCACCGCGCTGACTCTGAGCTTATCGGCGCCGGCCAAGCGGTAATTTTTATTGCTTTGCATCAGCATAATAATATCGGCGGGGTCGATTTGGTTGTTTTTGCCAAAGGTAAACGTGGCGGCTTCGGCGGTGGCGTCTATGGCGTCAATGCCCATTTCTTTGGCAATCAGGCGGATGCGGTGGCTTTCGATCAGGGTTTTAACCGGCTGTTCGGGCAGGCCGAAGCGGTCGACCAGTTCTTCATGTACGGCGTTGATATCCTGCTCGGTTTCGCAGGTAGCCAAGCGTTTGTAGAGCACTAAGCGTTCGTGGATATCGGGGCAGTAGTCTTCGGGCAGTAGTGCGGGGCTATGTAGTTTGATTTCGGTGGTGACACCCAAGGGCGCGTCTAAATCGGGTTGGCGGCCTTTTTTGAGGTCGCGCACGGCTTGCTTGAGCATTTCGGTGTAGAGGCTGAAGCCGACCTGCATCATTTCACCGCTTTGGCCTTCGCCGAGTATTTCGCCGGCGCCGCGTATTTCAAGGTCTTGCATGGCGAGGGTGAAGCCTGCACCCAATTCGTCGGCGGCGGCAATGGCATCCAGCCGTTTTTCGGCGTCTTTGCTGATGTATTCGGGAGTGAGCAGGTAGGCGTAGGCTTGGTGGTGGCTGCGCCCTACCCGGCCGCGTAGTTGGTGCAGTTGGGCAATGCCGAATTTATCGGCGCGGTTGATAATGATGGTGTTGGCATTGGGGATGTCGATACCGGTTTCGATAATGGTGGAACACAATAATACGTTGAAACGCTGTTGCAAAAAGTCGCGCATCACCTGCTCGAGTTCGCGCTCGCGCAATTGGCCGTGGGCAACGGCAATGCGGGCTTCGGGCAACAGGGTTTCCAGCCGTTCGCGCATGTTTTCGATAGTGTCGACTTCGTTATGCAGAAAGAAAACCTGCCCGCCGCGTTTGAGTTCGCGCAAAACGGCTTCGCGTACGCTGGCTTCGCTAAAGGGTTTGACAAAGGTTTTTACGGCCAAGCGGCGGCTGGGGGCGGTGGTAATCAGCGAGAAATCGCGCAGCCCTTCCAATGCCATGCTGAGGGTGCGCGGAATCGGGGTGGCGGTGAGGGTGAGAATATCGACATTGGCGCGCAGGCGTTTGAGCTGCTCTTTTTGGCGCACGCCGAAGCGGTGTTCTTCGTCGATAATTACTAGGCCTAAGTTTTTGAAAACAATATCGTCTTGAACCAGTTTGTGCGTACCGATAACGATATCGACGGTGCCGTCGGCCATGCCCGCTAAAGTAGCTTTGGTTTGTTTGCTGCTGTTGAAACGGGAAAGCGAGGCGACTTTCACCGGAAAATCGGCGAAGCGGTCGCTGAAGTTTTTATCGTGTTGCTCGACCAATAAGGTGGTCGGGGCAAGTACGGCCACTTGTTTGCCGCCCATCACGGCTACGAAAGCGGCGCGTAATGCCACTTCGGTTTTGCCGAAGCCGACATCGCCGCACACCAGCCTGTCCATCGGTTTGCCTTGGGTAAGGTCTTTTAAAACGGCGGCAATGGCAGCGGCCTGATCTTCGGTTTCTTCATAGCCGAAGCCGTCTGAAAAGGCTTGATAGTCGATTTCGTTGAGTGGGAATTTAAAGCCTTCTTGGGCGGCGCGTTGGGCGTATAAATTCAGCAATTCGGCGGCGGTATCGCGGGCTTTTTCGGCGGCTTTGCGTTTGGCTTTGTTCCAAGCGGCGGTGCCCAGCCGGTGTAGCTGCACGTTTTCATGAGCATGGCCGGAATAGCGGCTGATGAGGTGTAGCTGCGAAACCGGCACATAAAGCTGGGCTTCGTTGGCGTATTCGAGCAGCATCATTTCGTTTTCGCCCTCGCCCAAATCCATATTCACCAAGCCCATATAGCGGCCGATACCGTGTTCTTCGTGAACAACGGGGTCGCCGATATTGATTTCGGCCAAGTCGCGCAACAGGCCGTCTGAAACGGCGGCATGTTTGCGGCGGCGCACATTGCGGCTGCGGGCAACGTATTGATAGAGGTCGGATTCGGTAATCACGGCCAGCGGGGGTTGGTCGGGCAGTTGGAAGCCATAGGCCAGCGGGGTTACGGTAATGGCCAACGCTACGCCGCTGTCGAGAAATGCCTGCCAGCCGTCTACGCTTTGCGGTTTGAGGCCGTGCTGGGCGAAAAAGCCGAGCATGGTTTCGCGGCGGCCGGCACTTTCGGCACACAATAAAACCTGCCCGTTAAAGGCCGTCTGAAAATGCTTTAAAGCGGCCAGCGGGGTTTCCGACTGGCGGTTAACGGCCACATCGGGCAATTGATGTTCGGGTGCGCTAAAGTCGGGCAATATCTGCGGATAAAGTTTCAGACGGCCTGCAAACTGGTCTTCACTGAGATACAAATGCCGTGGATGCAAAGGCGGGTAGGTTTCGTCGCCCTGCGCCATCTGAAAACGGGTTTTGACATCGCCCCAAAAGCGCGAAGCTTCGGCATACACATCGCCGACAAAAACCAATAATGCGTCTTCGCCGATATAGTCGAACAAGGTGGCCAATTCGTTTTCAAAAAACAACGGCAGATAATATTCGACACCGGCACCGTAATGGCCGCTGCTTACGGCTTTATAAACGGCGGCGGCATTGTAGTCGGCATCGATTTCTTCGCGGAAACGGGCGCGGAATATTTTTTGCGCGTCGTCATCGGAAGGAAATTCATGTGCGGGCAGCAGGCGGATTTCTGAAATCGGCGCCAGCGTGCGTTGGCTGTCGGGGTCGAATGTTTTGATGCTGTCGATTTCGTCGCCGAATAAATCCAAGCGGTACGGCAGTTCGCTGCCCATCGGAAAAATATCCAAAATACCGCCGCGCATGGCAAATTCACCGGCGGCAATCACATTGGAAACATTGCTGTATCCGGCTTCAACCAGATTTTCTCGCAAGGCTTCGATATCGAGTGTTTGCCCGGTTTTCAGCCAAAATGTGCGCCCGAGCAAAAACGATACCGGCGCCAGCTTCTGCATGGCGGTGGATACCGGCACAATCAAAACATCAGCCTGCCCGTTTTTCACCTGCCATAAAGCCGAAAGCCGCTCGGATACCAAATCGTGATGCGGTGAAAACCGTTCGTAAGGCAGCGTTTCCCAATCGGGCAGGAATACGGCGTTATCTTGCGGGCGGAAAAACTGCCAAGCGGTATGCAGGCGCAATGCCTGTTCTACGTCTTGGGTAAGGATGACCTTCAGTTTTTTTTCCGGCAGATATTGTGCCAACGCCCACGGCAGGCTGCCGCGGGAAAGGCCGTTCCAATGGGATTTTTGAGCGGGGGCGGGAATGGAATAAGTCATGGCAATAGCAAGGGAATCAGGCCGTCTGAAAATAAGGTTTTCAAACATTTTCAGACGGCCTGAATAAATTGAAAACGGTAGATTCTATCATGTATCACCGGCAAATCTAACCGGCATTGGGGGAGCCATAAAATATATGACAAATAAAAAACACACCGATGTAGGGGCGGATATTTAATCCGCCCCTACATGTATGCAATCCGCCCATTCATAAATCAGGCCGTCTGAAATATTGATTCAGACGGCCTGTTATCCCGTTATAGGGCAAACACCCTAAAAATTAATTACTCAATACATCCACGCCTTTGGGCGGGGTAAAGCTAAAGGCGCTGCGGGAAAGTTTGGGCTGCATATTCAAATTGCTGAAGCGGATGGTGGTTTCATTGCCGAATCCGTCTTTCAGCTGCATGGCGGCTAAGGCTTCGCCTTTGAAACCGATGCGGATATATTGATATCCGGCATTGTTTTTCTTGGGCGTGGCGCGTACATAATCAATGCCGCCGGCCGAGCCGTCTTCTTTTAGGGTGTAGCTGCTGTCAAGTGCCGATTTGTTCGACAAAATAGCGGCCGGGCTGTCGCCGATGGTTTGATCTTGTGAAGATTTGGTTACCTGTGCCAAATCAACGTCGTAAAGCCAAATGGTTTTGCCGTCGCCGACAATGGTTTGTTTGTAGGGTTTGGTGTATTGCCATTTAAACAAGCCAGGGCGCAAAATTTGGAAAGAGCCGCTGGTGGTTTGGGTTTTCTTTTTGTTTTTTACGGTTTGGGTAAAGCTACCACTAATGCCGTCGGCATCGGTGTTGAATTTTTTCAGCGCATCAATCGCACCTGCTTGGGCACTGCCGATACCCAAAGCAAACAGGGTGGCGAAAGCGGGGAATAAAATCTTCTTTTGTGTCATAAAAATGTTCCTTTTTCGGAAATAAATTCGTCTGCTGTGTGCAGAACGGCAAGGGCTATATTAAGCCTTTTTGCTGAAAATACAATACTTTGAGTTTTTTTGAAATTATTATGGCTTGTGTGTAAAGGCCGTCTGAATGCCTAAACGCTTATGAACAAGGGTAAAATCACGGCTTGCTTAACCTGAATTTAAACCTTGTTTACCCGTAAAATGTATCACATGAATACAACACAATCCGTTTACCCCGCACTTTTATCGGCCTTACAGGCAAGCAGCCCCGAAGAAAAATGCCGCCAAACCGCCCTGATTTTTTCCGGTTTTTCAGACGGCCTTTTCGATAACCGGCCGTCTGAAAAACCGCTCGATTTCCGCGAAGCCGGCCGCCCCGCCAAACCCGAACTCGTACCCTCCCGCGCCGTACGCGCCCGCAAAATGAATACGCCGGAAGGCTACGCCGCCATGCTGCATGCCATCTGCCATATTGAATTCAACGCCATCAATCTGGCTTTGGATGCGGCCTACCGCTTCCGCAACCTGCCCACTGCCTTCACGGGCGATTGGATTCGCATCGCCAAAGAAGAAGCCTATCATTTCCAACTGATGCGCGGCCGTTTGCAGGCATACGGCTTTGATTACGGCGATTTCGAAGCGCATAACCATTTATGGGACATGGCCTATAAAACCGCTTTCGATCCGCTGTTGCGCATGGCTTTGGTGCCGCGCGTATTGGAAGCCCGCGGTTTGGACGTTACCCCCGCCATACGCGCAAAAGTTGCCCAAAAAGGCGATTTGGCAACCTGCGATGTGCTCGATATTATCTACCGCGATGAAATCGGCCATGTGAAAACGGGCAACCGCTGGTATCAGTATTTATGCGCGGAACGCGGCTTGGAACCGACGGCCTTATTCCGCAACCTTGTCGCCCGCTATGATCTTTTTATTTTCCGTGGTTATGTGAATATCGAAGCCCGCGAACAGGCGGGGTTCAGCCGCTTTGAATTGGATATGCTGGAAGACTTCGAACAAAGTTTGAAAGCCGGCGTCTGAATAATCGGGGTTTTCGGTATCCCCGAAAAATTACAATGGTGTAAAGGAGTTTCAGCGTGGCTTTATCACGACAAAAATGGTTAACGATGGCAACCTATGCCTCAACGCTGACAGCCGTGTTTTTAGTGCTCTTAAAAGCGGCGGCATGGCTGTTGAGTGGTTCGGTGAGTATTCTGGCCAGTTTTGCAGATTCCTTGATTGATCTGGCCGCCAGTGCACTGAATTTAATCGCCGTGCGGGTGGCTTTAAAGCCGGCAGATGCTAACCACACGTTCGGGCATGGTAAAGCGGAGGGTTTATCGGCGCTGGCCCAATCGGCTTTTATCGGCGGTTCGGCGGTTTTTCTATTGCTCAACGCCGTTCATCGTTTAATCAACCCCGAACAAGTACAGTATACCGGCTGGGGTATCGGCGTGATGCTGATATCCGTTGCCGTTACGCTGGCGTTGGTGACTTTTCAGCGTTATGTATTGCGGCAAACCGTTTCCCAAGCGGTGGAAGCCGACCGCCTGCATTATCTGAGCGATATTTTATCGAATGCGGTGGTGCTGGCTGCTTTGGTGATGGCAGCCTACGGTTGGCATACAGCCGATGCTTGGCTGGCGTTGGGCTTAGCGGTGTGGATGTTTAAAAATGCCGCCGATATCGGTAAAGGCGCGGTGAACACGCTGATGGATAAAACACTTTCCGCCGAAACGCTTAACGCTATCCGGCAGGCGGCTTTATCGGTAAACGCCGTAGCAGGTGTGCACAATTTAAAAACCCGCCAAGCCGGCAATACAGTGTTTGTTCAGCTACATATCAGTATGGATGGTGCCATGAGTTTGGAAACGTCGCATCAGGCGGCTAAAAGTGTGGAGGATAAAATCAAAGCCTTATTCGAAGAGGCGGATGTGATTGTACATACCGACCCTGTTCATACCACACTATAAAAAATAAAACGGTTTACACGGCATCCCTATTTTCAGACGGCCTGTAAAAACTCAAGGCCGTCTGAAAACCCAAATAAAAAACAGGCTAATCAGCCTGTTTTTTACATCTTCAATCTTCTACCTGCTTATTTCTCGGTAAATTTACCATAAGCCATAATGCGGTCGAAACGGCGGGTCAGCAAATCGGATAGCGGCATATCTTGCGCCTCACGCAACTGCTCGGCCAATACCTCTTTCACCCGTTTGGTGATTTCGGCATGGTCGCGATGTGCGCCACCTAAAGGTTCTTCAATCGTGCGGTCAATCAAACCTAACTCCGACAGGCGTTTTGCGGTAATCCCCAAAGCCTGAGCAGCTTCAGGAGCTTTTTCGGCGGTTTTCCATAAAATAGACGCACAGCCCTCCGGTGAAATCACCGAATAAGTGGAATATTGCAGCATGTTGATATAATCGCCTACGGCAATCGCCAACGCACCACCGGAACCACCCTCGCCGATAATGGTACACAATACCGGCACGCGCAGTTTAGTCAGCTCGTATAGATTGCGGCCGATGGCTTCAGATTGGTTACGCTCTTCGGCATCAATACCGGGATAGGCGCCGGGGGTGTCGACAAAAGTCATTACCGGCAAATGGAATTTTTCCGCCGTCTGCATCAGGCGCAAGGCTTTGCGGTAGCCTTCGGGGCGCGGCATACCGAAATTTCTACGGATTTTTTCTTTGGTATCGCGGCCTTTCTGATGGCCGATAACCACCACGCTTTGACCATTGAAACGCGCCAAACCACCGATAATCGCTTTATCGTCAGCATAATGGCGGTCGCCATGTAATTCTTCAAAATCAGTGAAAATCGCATCGATATAATCGAGGGTATACGGGCGTTGCGGATGGCGTGATACTTGTGAGATTTGAACGGGGGTGAGTTTATTGAAAATCGACTTGGTCAAATCATTGCTTTTCTTTTGCAGGCGGGTAATTTCATCGGAAATATCTACGGCGGATTCGCCTTGCACAAAGCGCAGTTCGTCGATTTTTTTGGTTAGTTCGGCAATCGGTTGCTCAAAATCCAGAAAAACGGGTTTCATATTTAATGACATGTTTCATGCTCTTATATCAATAGTATTCGGTCGTTATCATACGCTAATAACAAAAAATTGGGCAGGGTTTTGCCTGTAAAGCCGGTCGGATACATTTGCTCCGTTTCCATAAAATAGCTGTAAAATAGCTGTTTTTACTGGCTTTCCGGGCTATTTAGTATAAAGACTCTTATCAAGCCGGATTGCCAATCTTATGCTAAACTCAGCGATACTTCAATCCATAATCACAGCACTATGAACAAGAAGAATGAGCAAACAGCCATGCGGCTCGACAAATGGTTGTGGGCGGCACGCTTTTTTAAAACCCGTGCGCTCGCACAAAAACACATCGAATTAGGGCGTGTGCAGGTAAACGGCTCAAAGGTGAAAAACAGCAAAAACATCAGCACCGGCGATACCATCGATCTAACCTTAAATTCCCTGCCGTATAAAATCAAAGTTTTGGCATTGAACCACCAACGCCGCCCCGCTCCCGAAGCCCGACTGTTATACGAAGAAGATGCCGCCACCGCCACCCGCCGCGAAGAGCAAAAACTGCTCGACCAAGCCAGCCGTGTCAGCGCCGCCTATCCCGACGGCAGGCCGACCAAACGCGACCGCCGCCAGATTGAAAAAATCAAACGTGGCGAATGGTAAGTTGAGGCAACACTCTATCACGCCGCACCTTTAATAATATCGTTTCAGACGGCCTATTATCTTGCCCGTTTAGCACGCTTCCTTATTCGCGTATAATTGCCCGTTTTCCCTATTTTAATAAAGCAGAATCATGACTCCCGCCCAACTCGACCACACCGCCTCCGTCTTATCCGACATGCTGACTTTCAAACAACCGGCCGACGCCGTGCTTTCTGCCTATTTCCGCCAACACAAAAAACTCGGCCGCCAAGACCGTCACGAAATTGCCGAAACCGCTTTTGCCGCTTTGCGCCATTATCAGAAAATCGCCGCCGTTATCCGCCGCCCCCATGCACAGCCGAAAAAAGCAGCCTTAGCCGCTTTGGTTGTCGGGCGCGGCATGAATATCAGCCAGCTTGCCGATTTGATTGATGAAGAAGAGCATGAATTTTTAAGCCATCTGAAAAGCTTGAAAACCACATTTTCAGACGGCCTCAATACCGCAGCGGAACTGCCCGAATGGTTAATCAGCCAAATGAAACCCTATTGGGATGAGCAAGCCCTGCTCGCATTCGGCCGCAGTATCAACCACCCCGCCCCACTCGATTTACGCGTAAATACCCTCAACGGCAAACGCGATAAAGTGGCCGCTGCCCTGCAAAACGAAGGGCTGCCCGCCGAAATCACCCCCTATTCGCCGTGGGGTATCCGCCTAAACGACAAATCCGCCCTCAATAAACACCCGCTGTTTCTCGACGGCACCTTGGAAGTGCAAGACGAAGGCAGCCAACTGCTGGCCTTATTGCTTGGCGCCAAACGTGGGGAAATCGTGGTTGATTTTTGTGCCGGCGCCGGCGGGAAAACACTGGCTATCGGTGCGATGATGGCCAACAAAGGGCGCATCTATGCATTCGATATTGCCGAAAAACGCCTAGCCAATCTGAAACCGCGTATGGTGCGCGCAGGATTAACCAATATCCACCCCGAACGCATCAGCCATGAAAACGATGCCCGTATCGGCCGCTTAAACGGCAAAGCCGACCGTGTATTGGTCGATGCGCCCTGCTCCGGCTTGGGTACTCTGCGCCGCAATCCCGATTTAAAATACCGCCAATCGCCCGAAACCGTGGCCAAGCTGCTCGAACAACAACACAATATTCTTGAAGCCGCCGCCAAACTGGTGAAAGAAAAAGGCCGTTTGGTCTATGCCACATGCAGTATTTTGCCGGAAGAAAACGAGCAGCAAGTTGAGCGGTTTCTGACCGAACATCCCGAGTTTGAATTATTAAACTGCGCCGAATTATTGCAGGCCGCCAAAGTGGATTTGGATACCGGCACCTATCTGCGGCTGAACACAGAACAGCACCAAACCGACGGCTTTTTTGCCGCCGTTATGCAGCGCAAAGCCTAAACGCTCGGGCGAAACAGCCATCGCCGTTTCAAGCTGTTTATCCAAAATATAAAATAAATATTCATTATTTGATTCAATTACTTATATTAACAAACAAGCCGTCTGAAAACCATTCAGACGGCCTGTTTACATAACACTTCCGAAACTTTTATTCCCTACCTTCCAAATACTTGTAAAACACACACCAGCCCCCATTTAAATCAATATAAATTATCTAGAGAAAAATCCTTACTATGAATTTAGCCGACCATTTTCTGGTAGCCATGCCATCTATGGATGATCCTTTCTTTGAAGGCAGCGTGGTTTATTTGTGCCAACACAATGACGAAGGCGCCATGGGTGTGGTGATTAACAAACCCTCACCGGTAACGATGGATTTAATCTTCGCCGCCGCCGATACCACTATCCCCGAACGTTTTCAAAACGAATGGGTCATGATGGGCGGCCCCGTGCAAATCGACCGCGGTTATGTTGTCCACACTCCCGTAGGCAATTGGCAGAACAGTCTGATTGTGAACGACAATATCGCCCTCACCACCTCGCGCGATATTATTGAAAATCTGGCGCAACCCGACACAGTAGATAAAGCCGTTGTCAGCATTGGTTATGCCAGTTGGGAACCCGGCCAGCTCGAACAAGAATTAGCCGATAATGCTTGGGTTACCGTGCCCGCCGATACCCATATTTTATTTGATCTGCCCTATGGTGAACGCTATGGCGCCGCTTTTGCCAAAATCGGCGTTAATCCCAGCTTGATTATGAATGGTGCCGGGCATGCTTAAAGCCCCTAACGGCACCACTTTGGCTTTTGATTTCGGCGAAGCCCGCATCGGTGTGGCCGAAGGGGATGCCGAAGTCGGTACTGCCCACCCCATTACCACGGTTACCGGAAACAGCAACGAAGCCAAATTTGAAACCATCGGTAAATTATTGCAAGAATGGCAGCCGAAGCAACTGGTTGTCGGCCTGCCTTTCCACACCGACGGCACTGAACACGAAATGACCCGCCTGAGCCGAAAATTCGGCCAACGCCTACAAGGCCGTTTCAAGCTGCCGGTTTATTGGGTAGACGAACGCATGTCGTCCCTCTATGCCGAAAGCCTGTTAGCCGAAGCGCAAGTGTTCGGTAAAAAACAAAAACAGGTATTGGATCAGGTTGCCGCACAGGCAATTTTGCAGAGTTTTTTTGAAAGCGGCGCCACCGAATTTTTTAACGGTCGCCCGGAACATTGATCTAAAAATTTTACGATACGAAATCAAATCACGACAGCGGCGGTAAATCACATCGGCCGCTATTTTTTCAAAACAGCACGCTTCACAATCACCCACCAGTCTTTGGCTTCCAGCTTCGGCCTGTTTTCAAATACATTGTATTGATTGTTAGACAGTTTATTTAAAATTTGTTGGCCGCCGAGCATAATCATGCGCAATTCGAAACCGATGCGCCCTTTTAACGTTTTACCCAAAGGCGAACCGGCTTTCAGCATTTTATGGGCACGTTCGCATTGGTAAGCCATCAAACGCTGAAAGGCAAAATCGGCTTTTCCGGCCGCAATTTGTGCTTCGGTCACACCGAATTTAACCAAATCGTCTTGCGGCAGATACACTCGGTTTTTTTCCCAATCCACCGCCACATCCTGCCAGAAATTAATCAATTGCAAAGCGGTACAAATACCATCGCTTTGGGCAATACTGAGCGGATCATGTTCGCCATAAAGATGCAGCATAATCCTGCCGACAGGATTGGCAGAGCGGCGGCAATAATCCACCAATTCGCCAAAATTCTGATAACGTTTTTTTTCTACATCCTGCTTAAATGCTGAGAGCAAATCATAAAACGGCTGCAACGGCAGATTGAACGGTTGGATAGCACGGGTTTGCAAATGTTGCATCATCGCGGTTTGTGGCGTTTCACCACGGGCAATGGCATCCAATTGCGCCGACAGCGCATCCAATTGTTGCAAGCGTTCACTATTGGAAGCTTCCCCTTCATCGGCAATATCATCGGCAGTGCGGGCAAACGCATAAACGGCATGAATAGGTTTACGCAAACGCCGCGGCAATACCAGCGAGCCGACAGGGAAATTTTCATAATGGTTAACCGACATATTTTTTCCAATAGCTAAACAAACAACCGCATCAATATCAAATATTAAAACAAAAGCACCGACGGCGTGATTGCAATCGGTGCTTTAGGAATAAGGGCGGCGAGCCAAACCCCCGGCACTAGCGCATCAGAGTGGGCTGCTGGCTTCCGCCCCTGACCCGTTGCTCCGAATTACCATGCGGGGAGACCCGCCAAAGATTGATTATTATAACGGCTTTTTATCCGTATACCAAGCAATAAATCTATTTTTGGGCGTAATAATATTGATGCTTATCGAATCATTTTAATTCTGTATACATTTTAGCCATCAAATAAAAATAAAGCCGTCTGAAATGTTTCAGACGGCCCCTCATCATCTTTAATCATCACTTATTTCACTATTCATCTTTTTACACCAAATCAACACGGATAATACGTTGATCAAAAACCCGCCGCCCCCATTTGGTGCGGTAAATCATTTGAAATAGCCAAGGGTAGCGGTGGCCACAGTAATCACTTAGAAAAAGCACACGGCTGACACGCAGACCAGATTGCCACTGTTCCATTTCTTTCGGCTCTTTTAACGACCATTCAAATTCAGGGCGGTTTTTACTCATTTTACCCAGTGCATCATGGTGCTTGGCACGCCCTACGGCTATGGTAGGAACCATATCGAAAATAACCGATACCCTCGGCAGCAAACGGCCGATCATGGCAAAAAATGCCTGAACTTCGGCCAATTTGAAATACATCAATACCCCTTCAATCACCAACAACACTGGTTTTCCATGAGCCGCAACAGTTTTTGCCCACTCCTCGTCAAACATCGAACCGCTCAAATACACATTACCCGACTCGGGCAACAAATGACGGCGCACCTCAATCACATCCGACAAATCCAAATCATACCAAGCCGTAACCGCAGGTTTGCCCAAGCGCTCAAAACGTGCATCCAAGCCCGCCCCCAATTGCACCACGACCGCATCGGGATATTCCGCCAAAAACCGCTTGATTTCTTCATCAAATAAAGCTGCCCGACCGCAGCATCCTGGTTGAGACATTTTGGACTTGGCAAAAATGCTAAAATCATAATCTATCTGTTTCAGCATATCAGCTGCAACCGCATCGCGAATCAATGCATCAGGGCGGTCATATTCGACTGCTTTTGCCCATAAAGTAATCAACATGGTTTCCGATAAAGTGCTCATAGATTCAGAAGATAATGGTGCATTCATAACAACCCCTCCGACTTTAATTTCACCGCATTGCCTAATACACTATCAGGCTCGAGACAACTTAACCGTACTTAAATACATCATAGCGCCATAAACAGTAAAGATTATCATTCCAAACTGTTAATTTTAATTATAATCCAAACCATCATTTAACCCATGCAATAAGGGGGCGCTATCCGCCCCCTATTAACAACATCTTATTTTACAACTTACTTCAAACCTTTCAGACGGCCTATTAGGTGTTTAAAGAAACATCTAAAGCAGCGGATACATCTGCCCAAATATCTTCAATATCTTCCACTCCTACCGAAAAGCGCAATAAACCCACTTTAATACCGGCAGCCGTTTTAATTTCATGAGGTACGCCGCTGTGTGATTGTGAATAGCAATGGTTCACCAAACTTTCCACGCCGCCCAGACTGGAAGCCATCTGAATAATATTCAGATTTTGAATCACGCTGTTTGCCGCTTCTTTCGTATCATTTTTTAACCAAATCGTTACCACACCACCGAAACCGCGCATCTGCCGTTTGGCCAATTCATGATGCTCATGCGAAGGCAGCCCCGGGTAAAACACTTTTTCAACGGCAGGATGTTGTTCCAAACGCCTTGCCAATTCCAAAGCATTTTCACAATGCCGCTGCATGCGTAATGCCAAGGTTTTAATGCCGCGCAACACCAAAGCGCAGTCCATCGGCCCAGCTACACCACCGGTATTCACCATCATCGAACGCATAGGTTTGGCCAAAGCTTCGCTTTTTACCACCACTACACCCATCAATACATCGGAATGCCCGCATAAATATTTGGTTGCCGAATGAAACACAATATCACAGTCCATATCGAGCGGATTTTGCAAATAAGGTGAAGCAAACGTATTGTCCATACCCACCAACACGCCGGCCGCCTTGGCTTTCTTCGCCAACGCAGGAATATCAACCAACCTCAACAAAGGATTAGACGGCGTTTCCAGCCACAACATTTTTACGTTGCTATTTTCCGCCAACACCTTATCAAAATTACCAGCATCGGTTAAATCGGCAAACACCACATTCACCCCCCATTGTGCATAAACTTCGGTGAGTAAATCGTAGCTGCCACCGTAAATATCACTTACCGCGATAATGGTATCGCCCGGCCGCAGAAAAGTACGGTATACACAATCAATACCGGCCATACCACTACTAAAAGCAAATCCGGCCGCGCCATGTTCCAATGCTGCAACCGTATCTTCCAAAACCTTTCGGGTCGGATTGCTTAAGCGTGCATAACGAAACGGCACATTCTCACCGATGGCTTTGAGCCGGAACATACTGTTCTGATAAATCGGCGGCATAATCGCACGATTGTGTTCATCGGAATCATAACTGCTGTGGATGGCTTCGGTAGCAAATTTCATGACAAAACCTTTCGAGTGGAGGTAGATAAATTCTATCACTATCTAAAAAATAGACACAATCAATGTTATGCAGAAATCCAAGTGATATAATTAACCGCTAAAATGAAAAGCAAACGATTACAGATACCGCACAGGCCGTCTGAAAAAACCGTTTCAACCGGCCTTGTATTTTCGGGCAAACACCCACACATAAAGGCTTTCAGCCTTTTCGATTCAAAGGAAATCTACCGCATGAACGCCATTGCAGACGTGCAATCCACTCGCGATTTACGCAACCTACCGATTAATCAGGTCGGTATTAAAGACTTACGTTTTCCTATTACACTGGATACTGCCGAAGGTCGGCAAAATACAGTTGCCCGCCTAACCATGACCGTCTATCTGCCTGCCGATCAAAAAGGCACGCACATGTCGCGCTTCGTCGCACTCATGGAAAAACAAACCGAAGCCTTATCTTTCGACCGTCTACACACACTTACGGAAGAAATGACGACATTGCTGGACTCGCATTCCGGCAAAATCAGCATATCGTTTCCGTTTTTCCGTAAAAAAGCTGCACCGGTTTCAGGCATCCAATCCATGCTTGATTATGATGTCACCCTCACCGGCGAAATCAAAAACGGCGAATACAGTCATACGCTTAAAGTGCTCGTACCCGTTACCAGCTTGTGTCCGTGCTCTAAAGAAATCTCACAATACGGCGCCCACAATCAACGCTCACATGTAACCGTTACCCTCACTTGCAGCAGCGAAATCGGCATCGAAGAAGTGATTGATTGTGTGGAATCGCAAGCATCCTGCCAGCTTTACGGCTTACTCAAACGCCCTGATGAAAAATTCGTGACAGAACAGGCCTACGAAAACCCCAAATTCGTCGAAGATATGGTACGTGATATTGCCACCCGTTTATTGGCCGATAAACGTATATGCGGATTTATTGTCGAAAGTGAAAACTTCGAATCCATACACAATCACTCTGCTTATGCCTATATCGCACATCCCTAAAAATATTATGTTAAAGTGAATAATCAACGTCACTTTTTTCTATAAAAACAAGGCCGTCTGACTTTTCAGACGGCCTTGTTTTTATATTTATCCGATTATACCGGCAAGGTAACCGCTTCCTGACGGCGCAACAAAGTAATCAGATTGCTAATACGGGTTTTCATTTCACGGCGGTCGACAATCTGATCAATCGCCCCTTTTTCCAATAAAAACTCGGCACGTTGGAAACCTTCAGGCAAGGTTTCGCGTACGGTTTGCTCAATCACACGCGGACCGGCAAAACCAATTAATGCTTTCGGTTCGGCCAACACAATATCGCCCAAGAAAGCAAAACTGGCCGACACGCCGCCCATAGTCGGATCGGTTAAAACCGAAATAAACGGTAAATTTTTCTCAGAAAGCAAATGAAGAGAGGCACTGGTTTTCGTCATCTGCATCAAGGAGCTCAAACCTTCCTGCATACGGGCACCACCGGAAGCAGCCACACAGATAAATGAGCAATTATCGGCGGCGGCACGGCGCACACCCTCGACAAAGCGCTCTCCTACAACCGAACCCATAGAGCCGCCGATAAAGCGGAATTCGAAAGAAGCAACCACAACAGGCAAGCCGTTCATCGTACCTTTCATCACCACCAATGCATCATCTTCTCCGGTTGCTTTACGTGCGGCAGAAAGCCGGTCAGGATATTTTTTACTATCTTTAAATTTCAGAATATCTACCGGTTTGACATTGGCACCTATCTCCTCACGCCCTTCTTCATCAAGCAACAAATTAATCCGTTCACGGGCAGACAAAGGATTATGATAGTCACATTTCGGGCAAACCTGTTGGTTTTGCTGCAAATCAGTTGTATAAAGCGTAGCGGAACAATTGGGGCACTTATACCATAATCCTTCCGGAACAGTAGATTCGTTTTTGTCTTCACGTTTGATTTTAGGAGGAAGGATTTTATCTAACCAGCTCATTGAAAGCTCCTTTATTGTTTTCGGACGGCTTATTTTGCCGCCTGCGGCTATATATTTATACATACCGCGGTTTGGTTGGCGTCTTAATATTATTGATACGGCATCTGCTAGAAACCGAAAATATTAAGTCATTATTATGAATGGTATATGAGGGATAACCACAAAATAAATAGAAGTAACGTATTTTTGAAAATATGGCCGCCAATATAAGCCAGCAAGAGTCGGATTGGCAACCGCTATTTTTATTTAACAATCTGCTTTATAGCCTGACACGATTTCTAAATAGCAGCTTTTAGCGTGGCAACCAATGCACCAACCGCTTCTGCTTCACTGCCTGAGTGGCTTTCTATTTCTTTTACAATACGGCTACCGATAATCACCGCATCAGCCACCGCAGCGATTTTACGCGCGCTGTCTGCATCCGAAATGCCAAAACCGACACCGATAGGTACTTGGATATGGCGGCGTAAAACCGCCAGCTTGGCAGCGACTTCATCGGTATTTAACGAAGCCGAACCAGTAACACCCTTCAGAGAAACATAATAAACAAAACCGCTTGCCAATTTACCGATAGCCGCCATCCGTTCTTCGTCGGTTGTCGGAGCAATTAGGAAAATACAATCCAAGCCGTTGGCTTTTAAGCTATCGTATAACGGTGAAATGGTTTCCACGGGCGAATCAACGGTTAATACACCGTCGACACCTGCTTCTGCCGCACGTTGGGCAAACTCAGCATAGCCCATTTTATGCACAGGATTCAGATAGCCCATCAAAATAACCGGTGTTGTTTGGTTGGTTTCTCGGAAAGCTTTCACCAAATCCAATACATCACTCAATGAAATGCCTTTGGCTAAAGCACGTTCCGCCGCCCGTTGTATAGTGGGGCCATCTGCCATCGGATCGGAAAAAGGCACGCCCAGCTCGATAATGTCGGCACCGTTTGCCGCCATACTGTGCATTAAAGCCAATGTAGTCCGGATATCAGGATCGCCGACAGTAATATAGGGAATCAGAGCCTTGCTACCGCTCTGTTTGTTAAAAACTTGCTGAATTCTGCTCATATTTATATATCTGTTGTCCCGAATTGATATTCGAGGTGCTCCGTGTTGCATTAAGTTGTTAAGTATAACATTTCTTGTATTTGGTCTGAACGATAATTTACACATAATAGACTGAACTATTTTTCCATGCTTTGGCAATGTTCAAGGCCGTCTGAATTTTTTTCAGACGGCCTTGAAAAGAATGACAAACATTTTCTGCTTAATCGGGTTTGTGTTCGATATAATTTTGTTTATCTTTTTCAGACGGCCTAGTCACCGTGTATTCACCTTCAATAACGTCATCATTATCCTGAGTATGCGGTTTGGTAAAGGGATTTTCACCGCGACCACTACCGAATGTCTGCTGCTGCATCGTGGCAATAGGCTTACCTTTAAAAGGCAACAGCAAAAACAATCCGATCAGCAAAGAAACAAAACCCGGACTCATAAATAAAAGTGCTGCAACCGCATAACGTATCGGCCATAGCATTTCATACATAGAAATTTGTTCGCCCGAACGAATTGCCGCACCTGCCAAAAACACACCGGAAAGACCAGTATGCCTCAACATCATCATACCTACCACAAAACTAAGAATCATCAAGCCAAATGTTGCAGCACCTCCCATAAAATCCGCTACCCATACGATAGACATGATTTCCAAAAACAACAGTACCAAAAACCCGATACCGAAAAAACGCATAATGTTTTCCTTGATAATATTGATTGTTATCTAAACCGCTAAAATAGAGCCAATCACTGTCCCTTTCAAGCATGACAGTTGTCAAAACGAGTAAAATCCAAGTCGTAAAAAAAAGTAAAGCTTAATAGCAAATGCTGTCTGAACGTGTCATAACAGGGGGAAAATTTGCTATCCTTACGCCCATGAATATACAAATCCCTTTTTATACCACTCTAAAAAAACATGCAGCGCTTCTCTCTTTAGCCGTATTGGCCGCCTGTGCGGGCACACCTACGGACGGCCCTGTACCTGAAGGACATTACCGCGTACAGCGTGGTGACAACCTTTACCGTATTGGCTTACGTTTCGGTCAAAGCCCCAATACATTAGCGGCATGGAACAATTTAAGAGATCCTTCTAAAATAGAAGTCGGGCAAGTCTTGCGTGTTCGTTCCACCTCTTCTTCAACGTCGTCTTCTCGTTCCCACTCGACAAGCACGGTTAGCCCAACCAACCGCCTGCATATGCAATGGCCAGTAGATGATGGAAAAGCCAATATTATTAAAGCATACAACGGCACTTCAAATAAAGGCATCGATATCAGCGGTGTACGCGGCACCCCCATTAGGGCGGCGGCCGATGGTAAAGTACTATATGCAGCCGAAGGTTTACGCGGCTATGGGAAACTGATTTTAATCAGCCACAACAGCAACACACTAACAGCTTATGCCCATAACGATACCTTCTTAGTAAGAAAAGGGCAAACTGTAAAAGCCGGCCAGGCTATTGCCACTATGGGCAGCAGCGATACCGACCGGGTGAAGTTGCATTTTGAAGTCCGTATTAACGGAAAAGCAGTGAATCCTACACCATATTTAAATTAATTATTTTGTTATTTTTAATCTAGGTTTATTTATCAATTAAGTAGGCCGTCTGAAAATTTTCAGACGGCCAATTATTTTGTAATGTGTGCAAATAAATCAGATTAAATATTATCGTTTACTTTATATGTTTAAAACTATGTGCAACGAATAAAAAAGCCATCTGAATATTTCAGATGGCTTTGAAAAATTATTAATGCTTTTGGAAAACAACCTGATTATTCGGCAGGAACCACAGCAACGTTAATTTTAGCAATTGCATCAGTATGCAAAGCAACTTCTACTTCGTACTCGCCGATTGCTTTCAGCGGGCCGTTAGGTAGGCGTACATTGGATTTAACTGCTTCAATACCGCTTTCAACAATAGCTGCTGCAATGTCGGCATTGGTAACGGAACCGAACAGACGGCCGTCCACACCAGCTTTTTGAGCCACGGTAATGGTTTGTCCGTCCAATTTTTGTTGGCGTGCTTGCGCATCGGCCAAGATTTCGGCTTGTTTGGCTTCCAATTCGGCACGGCGTGCTTCGAATTCTTTCATATTGGCTTCAGTGGCGCGTTTGGCTTTTCCTGAAGGAATCAGGAAGTTGCGGGCATAGCCGTTTTTAACGGTTACGATATCGCCCAAATTGCCCAAGCCACCGATTTTTTCTAACAGAATAATTTGCATGGTTTTATCTCCGTTAATTATTTATGTTGGTCGGTGTAAGGCAGCAAAGCCAAGAAACGGGCACGTTTTACGGCAACCGCCAATTGGCGTTGGTAATGTGCTTTAGTGCCGGTGATGCGTGCCGGAATGATTTTGCCGTTTTCAGAAATGAAGTCTTTCAACAAGTCTACTTGTTTGTAATCGACTTCTTGGATTTTTTCAGCCGTAAAACGGCAGAATTTTCTACGTTTGAATGATTGACGAGCCATTGTCGTTTAACCTTTATATTCTTTAATGTTCTGTATCCGCAACATCGGATTCCGATAACGTTGGCTTCTTTGTGCCAAGAAACCGCTGGCTTCTATTTGAACGCCTTCGCGATGTTGCCAATTAAGCGCTTCCTTACCGATCAGTTTGGCGGGTAGTTCGAACTTCACCAAACATTTCTGCCCGTTTTCTTCCTGCCAAGATTCATGTTGCAACATGATTTCTAAAACCGGAATCCCTGCGGGCGTGTATCTTAATGCTTTGCACTCGATAATTCGGGCGGTAAGAGAGAAAAGATTGTTCAATCTTTAATTACGCTTCGCTGGTTTCTGATTCTGCTTTTGCTGCCGAATTGCTTTCGAGCAGATTTTTAGACTTTTCGTCTTTCATCATCGGAGAAGCTTCGGTTACAGCGTGTTTGGTTTTGATGGTCAGATGACGCAATACGGCATCGTTAAAGCGGAAAGCGGTTTCCAGCTCTTCAACCACTTCAGGCGTGGTTTCGATGTTCATCAAAACATAATGGGCTTTGTGGATTTTGTTGATCGGGTAAGCCAATTGGCGACGGCCCCAATCTTCTAAACGGTGGATAGTGCCTTTTGCTTCGGCAATCATGGTTTTATAACGTTCAACCATAGCGGGCACTTGCTCGCTTTGATCCGGGTGAACGATAAACACGATCTCATAATGACGCATGTTATCTCCTTGCGGTTTTAAGCAGCCTTTTACCATGCGAAGTAAAAGGCAAGGTTGGAAAACGGGAAATTATAACGGGTTTGCGGCGGCAAAGCAATCAAATAAGTTCGCTTACCTTATTTATTTATCAAAACAAATATTCAAACAACCTTACCAAACACACACGACCAAACCGACATTTCAGACGGCCTGTGGTTTATAATAAGCGCCACTGTTTTTAAACACCACTCTATTTCATTGAAACTTCGGAAAATATCATAATGAACCGTATTGCTGCCCTGCCTGATCATCTTGTCAATCAAATTGCTGCCGGAGAGGTGGTTGAACGCCCGGCCAATGCCTTAAAGGAAATTGTTGAAAACAGTATTGATGCGGGGGCAACGATAATTGATGTTGAGCTTGGCGGCGGCGGCATCCGCTTGATTAGGGTTTGCGACAACGGCAGCGGTATTCATGCCGATGATGTGGATCTTGCCTTACACCGCCATGCCACCAGCAAAATCCAATCGCTGAGTGATTTGGAACGTGTTGCCAGTATGGGCTTTCGCGGGGAGGGTTTAGCCAGTATTGCATCGGTCAGCCGCCTAACCCTCACCAGCCGCACAGCAGAGAGTGCGCACGCCCATCAGGTGAAAGCGGAAGACGGCAAACTCAGTGCCAGCAGCGCAGCCGCCCATCCGGTCGGCACCACGGTTGAAGTGGCCGAATTGTTTTTCAACACACCGGCACGGCGCAAATTTTTAAAATCCGAAAATACCGAATACGCCCATTGCGCCACCATGCTCGAACGCCTTGCCTTGGCGCATCCGCATATCGCTTTTTCGCTCACGCGCGACGGGAAAAGTGTTTTCAAATTACCCGTTCAAAGTTTAAACGAACGCATCGCTGCTATTTTAGGCAATGATTTTCAGACGGCCTCTTTGCCGGTAGACAGCGGCGAAGGGATTATCCGGCTAAGCGGTGCCATTGCCAAACCGACGTTTACCAAAGGCAAAAACGACAAACAATATTGTTTTGTGAACCATCGTTTTGTACGCGACAAAGTGATTCTGCATGCTGTCAAACAAGCTTATCGCGATGTATTGCACAATGCGCTCACGCCTGCTTTCGTGCTGTTTCTCGACCTGCCGCCCGAAGCGGTTGATGTAAACGTACACCCGACCAAAACCGAAATCCGCTTCCGCGACAGCCAGGCCGTGCACCAATTGGTTTTCCATACCTTAAATAAAGCACTGGCCGACACCCGTGCCGACCAAACCGAAAGCGTGAGCAATGCCGGCAGCGTATTGCATGAAATGTTAGGGGTACAAACACCGTCCGAGCCGCATCAAACGTCTTCTGCCAGCCCCACCCATACGGCAACAGACTTCGGTGCCAACCGTTTGAACGACCACGGCAAATCCGCCCCTGCGCCCTATTCCGCTGCCCGACCGCCGCAACAACGCACGCTTTCACTGCGGGAAAGCCAAGCGGCTTTAAATACTTATGCCGAGTTATACCGCAGTACGGACACCCCTAAAGAAGACATCGAGCTAACCCAATTCGAGCAGGCCAGATTGGGCGATAACAGGCCGTCTGAAAACCATAACACCGATACCGTGCCGCCAAGCGCCGAACTGCCGCCGCTAGGCTTTGCCATCGCCCAGCTTTTAGGCATTTACATCCTTGCCCAAGCCCAAGACAGCCTGCTGTTGGTTGATATGCATGCCGCAGCGGAACGGGTAAACTATGAAAAAATGAAAAAGCAACGCGAAGCGCTCGGCAGCCTGAAAAGCCAACGTCTGCTGATTCCGGTTACCTTTAACGCGTCGCATGAAGAAATGGCCGCTTTTAGCGACCATAACGAAGCATTACGCGACTTCGGCCTTGAATTATCAGATATGGGCAACAACACCTTAGCCGTCCGCACCGTGCCGGCGATGTTGGGTAAAAGCGATGTGGCCGAACTTGCCCGCGACATGCTGAAAGAAATCGCTCAAACCGGCAACACCCAAACGGTTGAAGCGCGTGAAAACCAGATTTTGGCTACTATGGCCTGCCACGGTTCCATACGCGCCGGACGCCAGCTCACCATGCCCGAAATGAACGCCCTGTTGCGCGATATGGAAAACACACCGCGCAGCAACCAATGTAATCACGGACGGCCGACTTGGGTAAAACTCACATTAAAAGATTTAGACGCTTTATTCCTACGCGGGCAATAAATCCAATAATAAAGTAATAAAGGGGCATATATTTTGCCCCTTTATTTTTATATGATATTTTTGTGATGGGGCCGTCTGAAACATCCCATCACAAAATCAAAGATACATTAATCACGGCAGGGCTGTATCAATACCCAAGGAGCAACCACCACCGCCCACATTTCCTGATTATCCGCCAAAAACCGCCGTGCCTGATCTTCGCTAACCAAGCCGAATTTTCCCGCATCCATCCATTTTTTCAGTTCCGTCGCATTATCTTCAGACATTAAGCGTGCGGTGGCAATCAAATCCAAACCGGCATCCACATAAACCGCCGCACCGCGCGCAAAATGCGGCTGGAGTTCCTGCCATGAAATACGCGCCGTTTCCAAATTCAGCTTATCGTCCAACACATCATCACTCATCAGGGCTTACCCTATATTGTAATTTAAAAACAGGATTGTACCGCAATGTACCTATTCTGCTGCAACCCGATATTTTATCTGTTTCATATTTTTATCTATTTATAAATCCGAATCAAAACTAAAATAAAAATATTTTTATTAAAATGAAATTTGCATATTATGTACTGCACCGTTCAGACGGCCTTTTAACACTTAGCGGCGATTGGTTTTACAAACATAATGTTATACAGTATCATCAGCACTTTATCGCTATTCAAACGGCTTTAAAGCCGTCTGAAACCTATACATAAAATATGATGATGAACTCCATCTTATTAACCGGTTTACTCCAACGCCTCTTACTGGCCTTTGTCGCACTCATATTCTTATGGGGCGTTTATTTTTGGGCGACGGCAGCATGAGCATTGTGGTTGACAACCTCACCGTCAGTTATCGCCGCCGACCAGCCGTACATCACCTGGATACCGAATTTTCCGATGGTTGCATGTGTGCCGTTTTCGGCCCCAATGGTGCCGGTAAATCCACCTTGTTAAAAGCGCTGATGGGTTTATTAAAAGCAGATACCGGCAATGTCCGCCATGTCGGCCTGAAGCGCAGTGATATTGCCTATCTGCCGCAGCAGTCCGATGTTGACCGCAGCCAACCGATTACTGTTTTTGAATTGGCCGCTTTGGGTTTATGGTATGAAATCGGCTTTTTCGGCCGTGTAAATGCCAAACAGCGCGAACGAGTGATGCAGGCTTTAGAACGCGTCGGCATGGCAGAGACTGCCAACCACCAGATTGCTCATCTTTCCAACGGGCAGTTTCAACGGGTTTTATTTGCCAGAATGTTGGCACAAGATGCCAAATTTTTATTACTCGACGAACCATTTAACGCTATTGATGCCGGCACTACTCATGTACTGCTCGAAGTTTTACACGGCTGTCATCAAACGGGGCAGTCAGTTATCGCGGTCTTGCACGACTATGATCAGGTACGCACCTACTTCCCCGAAACACTATTGATTGCCCGCAAAAAAATTGCCGAAGGGGCAACCGAAAGCGTTTTAACCGAAGAAAATATGCAGCAAGCCAATGCCGTGATGCAGCAACACGAATTAGAAGCATGGTGTAAAGACTAAAATCACCTACCTTTATCAAAGGCCGTCTGAAAAAACATCATAATTTAGATAGCTCCTAACTGAAACCGCCTACCTTATGTACGAATTACTTTTCGAACCGTTTACCGAATTTGATTTTATGCGCTATGCGCTCGCGTCAGTGATTTTCTTATCATTGAGTGCAGCGCCCGTTGGCGTATTTTTGGTGATGCGGCGCATGAGCCTGATAGGCGACGCACTCAGCCATTCGGTACTGCCTGGTGCGGCAGTAGGTTATATGTTTGCCGGCTTGAGTATGCCCGCTATGGGCGCAGGCGGTTTTGTTGCCGGCATGATTATGGCACTGCTGGCAGGCTTGGTCAGCCGTTTTACCACACTGAAAGAAGATGCCAACTTTGCTGCCTTTTATTTGAGCAGCTTGGCCATCGGTGTGGTTTTGGTCAGCAAAAACGGTAGTAGTATTGACTTGCTGCACCTGCTGTTTGGTTCTGTTTTAGCAGTTGACCTACCTGCTCTACAAATGATTGCCGTTTGTGCCAGCATTACCTTGATTATATTGGCTATTATTTATCGCCCATTAGTATTGGAAAGTATTGACCCTTTGTTTTTAAGGGCGGTAAACGGTAAAGGCGGCTTCTGGCATGTGTTATTTTTGATTCTGGTCGTGATGAATCTGGTTGCCGGTTTTCAGGCGCTGGGTACATTAATGTCGGTCGGCTTGATGATGCTGCCTGCTATCAGCGTTCGCCTATGGGTGAAAAATATGAGCGCATTGCTGTTGTTTTCAGTGATTACCGCACTTGTCTGCGGTACCGGCGGATTATTGTTTTCCTATTATGTTGAAATCCCTTCCGGCCCTGCTATTATTTTATGGTGTGGTGTGTTTTATCTTTTTTCAGTTATCTTCGGCTTCGAAGGCGGTGTGATTTCCAAATGGCTGAGACATAAAAAACACCTTGCCATATAAAGATATGATTGTGTATTGATGCTTTACTGCCGTTCAGACGGCCTATCCCCAACCGATAGACAGCAATACATATTACGTTGTTTTGCTTACTTAATATTGTTATGTTATATCACAAGGAGACTATTATGAAACATTGGAAAATCGGTGTTATCGCTGCTTTATTGTCCGGCAGTCTTTATGCCGCCCCGCTGCCCGTTGTCACCAGTTTCAGTATTTTGGGTGACGTTACCCATCAAATCGGTGGTGAACGGGTAAGCGTTCAAAATCTGGTCGGCCCCGATCAAGATACCCATGCTTATCACCTAACCAGCGGCGACATTAGAAAAATCCGCAATGCCAAACTGGTGCTATTGAATGGTTTGGGCTTGGAAGGTGCCGATGTACAACGTGCCGTTCAACAAAGCCGTGTCCCCTATGCCGAAGCCGCGGCTGGTATTACCGCATTAAAAGCGGATGACGACCATGATGACCACGATCATGATGACCATGATCACGACCATGATCACGACCATGATCACGATCACGACCATGCACACGGTCATCACCACCACGGCGAGTTCGACCCACATGTTTGGTCGGATCCAGTATTAATGCAAACCTATGCCCGAAATGTTGCCAATGCATTAATTAAAGCAGACCCGCAAGGTAAAACTTACTATCAGCAACGTTTAAACAATTATCAAGACCAATTGAAACAACTCCATGCAGAAGCACAAAAATCATTTAATGCTATTCCGCAAGCCAAACGTAAAGTCTTGACCGGACACGAAGCTTTTGCCTATATGGGCAAACGCTATAATATCCGCTTTATCGCACCGCAAGGCGTCAGCACTTCTGATGAACCATCGGCCAAAGAAGTGGCAGCGATTATCCGCCAAATCAAACAAGACGGTATTAAAGCTATCTTTACCGAAAACATTAAAGATACCCGTATGGTGGAGCGTATTGCCAAAGAAACCGGTGTAAAACCCAGTGGCAAACTTTATTCTGATGCACTGAGTAAAAATACACAGGCCGATACATACATTAAAATGTATCGCCATAATGTGCGTGCATTAAGTAATGCCATGAAATAATTCATATTATCAATAATTAGGCCGTCTGAAATTTGAACTGCACCCCAAAAGTTGGACACTTCTCCAATCCATTAAGGTGCAGTTTTCTTATGAGCAAATATACATTAGACTTTAAATACCAAGCCGTACAATATTATCAGCGCGTACGCAGCCAACAGCGTACTGCCGATCACTTTAATATTTCCCGTACCCATTTACGCCGTTGGATAGCCGCATACAACCAAGGCGGCATCCGCGCACTTGAGCATCCGCAGGCCATTATGATCATCAAACGCAAAAACCCCTTTATCGTCGATAAACCCGACCACGAAAAAACACAGGCGGAACTAATCGAAGAGTTGCGCTATATGCGGGCGGAGAACGACTATCTAAAGGAATTAAAAGCCCTCAGGCAGAAAGAAGCGGTCGCCAAAAAAGCGAAGCCGTCCAAGCACTGAGGGCAAAACATCCGCTTAAATACCTGCTGCACAGTGCTGCACTGCCCAAAAGCAGCTTTTATTACCATCACGGATGCCCCGACCCAGACGAACAGGACAAAGCTACCGTTGCCGAAGTTTATGCCCGACATCAAGGGCGTTACGGATACAGGCGGATTGCCGCCACTTTGTCATGGAATAAGAAAAAGGTTGCCCGTTTGATGAAACTGTTGCAATTGAAAGCCAAAGTGCGTCCGAAAAAAGCCTACCGCCATCCGGCAATGGGAGAACCGTCGGATAATATTCTGAACCGCCGCTTTGAGGCGCAAAAACCTAATGAGAAATGGCTGACTGATGCCACCGAATTCAAGTGCAGCAATGGTAAACTGTATCTGTCACCGATATTGGATGTATTTAACCGCGAAATCGTCGCTTATGCGATGAGCCGCCGCCCGAACAGCGAGATGGTGGAAAGAATGCTGAATGATGCGGTCTGTAAGCTGACAAAGGCAGATAAAGTGCTGCTGCATTCCGATCAAGGTGTGCTGTACCGTACGGAAGCCTACCGCCGCACGTTGGCAGAACACGGCATAGTGAAAAGTATGTCGCGTAAAGGCAATTGTTGGGACAATGCACCGATGGAAAGCTTCTTTGCGATACTGAAGACGGAATGCTTTTATCAGGAAGGCAAAGTTTCGACAACAGAGCTGATGCAGACAATAGATGACTATATACGATACTACAATCATGACAGATGTAGTTTGAAATTGAAAAAGCTGAGTCCTGTGGCATACAGAACCCAGCTCGAAAAGGCAGCCTGAAAAGGCTTTTATGTTTGTCCAAGATTTGGGGGGCAGATCAATTTTCAGACGGCCTAATTATTTATAGTTGCTGTTTATTCGGATTATATTCAAATACAGCAATAACTATATTTATTAAACAGTTTCACTTACTTTAAGATTAGAACCAAAAACTTTAAAGCGGTGCTCTAAAGGATCTAATTCCTTATCATCTGCAGGCCCCGCTATCCCGCCAAAAACCATTTGCGCATATAACTGCCATGAATCGGGAATCGACCATTCGGCAGCCACATATTCATCAATCATCGGATTATAATGCTGTAAATTGGCGCCTATACCTGCAGAAGCAAGTTTCACCCATATAGCATATTGAACCATGGCGTTGGTTTGTGCCGACCAAGTCGGGAATAAATCCGCATAAGCTGGAAAATTTGTCTGTAAACCCCGAATAGCACTCTTATCCTCAAAAAATAATACCGTAGCAGCAGCTTTTTTAAATTTATCCACCTGTTGTCTTTTCTGCCCAAACTGATCACAAGCAACAATAGAAGTCAGTGCCTCTTTCGCCAGCTCCCATAATTTTTCATGTTCCTCACCGAACAACACAATCACACGGGTTGATTGGCAATTAAATACCGATGGTGCATGAAGCACAGTATGCCCTATCATTGCAGTGATTTTTTCTTGATCTACCGGCAATTTTTTATCTAATGTATAAACCGAACGACGAATAGCTTCGGCATGTTGTAGTTCTTGACAGGGCATAATGTTCTTCCTCACAATAAATTACTTTAATAATTGAAAACTTTTTATCACAAATGGTTTTCTTTATTATATTTATACATACAATAATATTTAAATATTCGCTGTAATTTTACATAAAACATACAGTCAAAATTTCAAAATATGGCAAAATATTAAAATTCAATATTCCCAAGCATAATAAATAACCAATAAAGAAAACAACAACTAAAAATTAAAGTTATAATAATTTGTTTGACTATATTTTATTTTATATTTAAAAATAGCCATTTCCTGCTTATATGGTATATAGTATATAACTTTCCTCTTTATTAATATATAGATTCCCAATCAAAAGAACTTTTCCAGAAAAGAAATCATGGATACCTTATTTAGCTTAAAAGTATTCCGTCAGGTCATACAAAGCGGTAGTTTTACCCGCGCGGCCGACCAACTCAATATTTCCACGGCGATGGCCAGTAAACACGTTAACCATCTGGAAAAAACCGTGCAGGCAAAGCTGTTGCACCGTAACAGCCGTAATTTGCACCTTACCGAAGCCGGCGAAGAATATTATCAACAAAGTGCCTACGCACTTGATATGCTGGAAGCGGCCGCCCGAAAAGCGGCCAGCGGCAACAACAAACCGCAAGGCACCCTTAAAATCACCATGCCGCAATGGTTTGCCAACAAACGCTTTAGTAACTGGTTGGAAGAATACCGCCAACGTTACCCGCAAGTTACCCTGAATTTAGACCTGAGCAACCATCATATCGATTTGATTGCAGAAGGTTTTGATTTGGCCTTGCGCGTTTCCAACACCCCCAACCCCTCGCTGATTGTCAAACCCTTAACCGATATCGAATTCATTATGGTTGCTTCTCCGGATTATCTGCGTCACCACGGCGTGCCGCAAACACCGGAAGAAATCAAAAATCATCCGGCCATATTGCCTTCCTATGTAGACGTTTCCAACGTGCAAATCAAAGATAAAGACGGCAACACACATGATTTTTCCCTTGATCCGGTAGTGTTAAGCAGCAGTACCTTGATGACTGGCAGCCTGATACGCTCCGGCGTCGGTATCGGCTATCAGCCTTTATGGTGTGTGGAAGACGATTTAAACTCAGGCAAACTCGTGCGCCTGTTTCCTGATTACCAAGCACGCAATATCCGCTTATATGCCGCTTATGTGGACAGAACGTTTTTAAGTGCCAAAGTGCGTAGCTTTATCGATTTCCTCGAAGAAAAAACAACCTCTACGAGTAAGCCCCCCAAAGCTTTTTAAACCGTTTTTAAACATATAGTTTCAAACAAACTATTGAATAATAAAGGCCGTCTGAAATCATTTCAGACGGCCTTTATTATTCAATTATGCCTGCATGGCACTTCATCGGTATTCAATCGATTAACGAGTAAGCAGGCTTAATGCTTCCTGATACTTCTCAACGGTTTTCCGAATCACTTCTTCCGGCACTTTCGGTGCGGGTGCTTGTTTATTCCAGCCTCTTTGTTCCAACCAATCGCGCACAAACTGTTTATCGAAAGAAGGCGGATTGGTGCCGACACGGTATTGGTCTGCCGGCCAGAAACGGCTTGAATCCGGCGTTAACACTTCGTCCATCAACGTCAGCGTACCGTCTTCATCAATACCGAACTCAAATTTGGTATCGCAAATAATGATGCCGCGTGTTTTGGCATATTCGGCCGCTTCAGTGTACAACTGAATGGCTTTATCACGCACTTGGGCCGCCAATTCTTTGCCGATAATTTTTTCGCAGGCTTCAAAGCTGATGTTTTCATCATGATCGCCCACTTCGGCCTTGGTCGACGGAGTAAAGATCACTTCCGGCAGCTGTTGTGCTTCCTGCATGCCCTCCGGCAGCGCGATACCGCACACCGCACCTGTTTTTTGATATTCTTTCCAACCGCTGCCTGCCAGATAGCCACGCACAATCGCCTCCACTTTTACCGGTGTGAGTTTTTTGGCGACTACCGCGCGTTTCTCAAGCGTTTTGGCTTCCGCTTCGGGCAATACATCGTAAACTGTATCGCCGGTAAAATGATTCGGCATAATATGCGCCAGTTTGCCAAACCAAAAATTAGAAATTTGTGTGAGTATCTCGCCTTTTCCCGGAATAGGATCATCGAGAATAACGTCGAATGCGGAAAGCCGGTCGGAAGCCACCATCAACATACGCTTATCGTCTATTTCATAAAGATCGCGGACTTTGCCGGAATAAATTTTTTTCAAACTGATTGAAGACATGGTTTTCTCTTTATCGGAGGTTTTAGATCGGAAAATATTATTTTAACGGAAATCCCCCTCAAGCGTGCAGATTGTTCACAATCATCAGATAATCAAGCAAACCGATACCAATCTTTTCCACATTGTTTTTTGTTGTTCGCAAGCTTATATTAATGAACAAATATCTAATCAGGCCGTCTGAAATGTTCAGACGGCCTGATACTGCCGATTTATCCGTTCACAGGCAAAACACGTTATACTTTAGTCATTACCCTATTTTGCCATTGTTTTCTTCAAGGAACCCGCCATGATGCCCGAACAAAACCGTTTACTTTGCCGAGAATTGAGCCTGCTGGCATTTAACCGCCGTGTTTTGGCACAAGCACAAGATACACGCGTACCGTTGTTAGAACGTTTGCGTTTTTTATGTATTGTGTCATCCAATTTAGACGAGTTTTTTGAAGTGCGCATGGCTTATCTCAAACGCGAGATGAAGCAAAATCCCAACACCCTGCTCGATAACGGTAAAACACCGGCCGAGACCATTGCTAATGCACAACAAGAAGCCCGTGCGTTAATACGCGAACAATATGCTTTATTCAATGAAGTTTTACAACCGGCTTTAAGTAAAGAAGGCATTCATTTCTACCGCCGTCACAACTGGACGACCCAACAACGGGAATGGATCGAGGATTATTTCGATCGTGAATTGCTGCAAATCCTTACCCCCATTGGTTTGGATCCTTCCCACCCTTTTCCCCGACCGCTGAATAAATCCCTTAATTTTGCCGTCGAGCTGCTTGGTAATGATGCTTTTGGCAGGGCTTCGGGGATGGCGATTGTGCAGGCACCGCGTATTTTGCCGCGAGTGATTAAACTGCCGCCTGAAATCTGTAATGGTGAAAGTGGTTTTGTATTCCTTTCCTCTATTCTGCATGAATATGTAGACAAACTTTTTCCGGGTATGGAAGTCAAAGGCTGCCATCAATTCCGCGTAACCCGCGACAGCGACTTAACCGTTGATGAAGAAGACTTGAAAAATTTGCGCACCGCTATTCAAAGTGAGCTGAAAGACCGTGAATACGGCGACGGCGTGCGCCTTGAAGTGGCAGAAACCTGCCCACCGCATATTTATGAATTTCTACTCAGCCATTTCAAGTTGGATAGATCTGAAATGTATCAAGTAAAAGGGCCGGTGAATCTGGTGCGCTTAATGTCCGTACCCGATATGGTCGATCGCCCTGATTTAAAGTTTCCGCCCCGCACGGCGGGGTTGCCGAGAAGCGTTAGAAAAGGCAAACCCATTATTGAAACCATTGCATCGGCACCTTTATTGCTACACCATCCTTATCAGTCATTCGAGCCAGTTGTCCGCTTTATTCAAGAAGCTGCTATCGATCCCGATGTGGTTGCCATTAAAATGACGATTTACCGCACCGGCAGCAATTCGGAACTGGTTAAAGCATTGCTGCACGCTACTCAGGCAGGGAAAATCGTGACTGTAGTCGTGGAGCTAATGGCACGTTTCGACGAAGCCAATAACCTTAACTGGGCGCAACAGCTTGAAAATGCCGGCGCACACGTGGTTTACGGCGTATTCGGCTATAAAGTCCATGCCAAAATGGCACTGGTTATCCGCCGTGAAAACGGTGTCCTCAAACGTTATGCCCACTTGGGTACAGGCAACTATCACCAAGGCACCTCCCGCATCTATACTGATTTCGGACTGATTACCGCCGATGAAGAGATGACCGCCGATGTAAATACCCTGTTTATGGAAATCACCGGTTTAGGACAACCCGGACGTTTAAACAAACTGTATCAAAGCCCGTTTACCCTACACCCGATGATTATGGACAGTATCGAACGGGAACGGCTCAATGCCGAATCCGGCCGGCCGGCATGGATTATTGCCAAAATGAATTCGTTAATCGAACCTAGTGTTATCGAAGCACTCTATGCCGCCAGTGCTGCAGGCGTACAAATTGATTTAATTGTGCGGGGTATGTGCGCACTACGTCCCGAAGTGCCCGGTTTATCAGACAATATCCGGGTGCGTTCGATTATCGGCCGCCAGTTAGAACATGCCCGTGTATATTATTTCTACAATGACGGCGAAGAAGATACCTATATTTCCAGTGCCGACTGGATGGGTCGTAATTTTTTCCGACGAATCGAAACCTGTACCCCTATCGAGCAGCCTGATTTAAAAGCCCGTGTCATTCATGAAGGTTTAACCTTAGCCTTGCAAGACAACCGTCAGGCTTGGCTCATGCGCCCTGATGGTAGTTATGTCCGCGCAGAATCAGATAAAGATGGCAGCGAAAAAAGCTTGCAAGATGAACTTTGGGCTGAGTATGGCATTTAACATTCTATTTCCCATTATTTAGGAGGCCGTCTGAATATTTTTCAGACGGCCTCTTTCTTTGTTTTTAGATTTAGAAAAAATTTATTAATTTTTTAATATTTATCATAATTTAAATTTATATACTTTCATTTTATAAAAAGCCAAAAGCTTTTTTGCTATCCACAACAAAAATAAAACACAGTACCAACAATAATTAATTTAAGTATAAAATATATGAATAATATTAAACTTAAGTGTGGAACAAACATACACTTCAAGTATCCAAAAAGATCATCAGGCAGATAATGATTTCTGCCCATTGGCTAATCATTTATATATTGATAATAAGGATAAGCAGAATGGAAAATAAACTTGGCTTCAAGCCGATACCGGCAGTAATTGCTATTGCATTGGCGTTATTGATTTGGTTTGCTATTCCCGTGCCCGAAGGTGTCACACCGCAGGCATGGCATCTTTTGGCAATGTTTGTCGGCGTGATTGCCGCTATTATCGGTAAAGCTATGCCGATTGGTGCATTATCTATTGTCGCGATTATGCTGGTTGCGGTTACCGGCGTCACTTCCGACAACCCGGGTAGTGCTATTCAAGATGCTCTGAGTAGTTTTTCCAGTTCGCTGATTTGGTTGATCGGTATTTCCATCATGATTTCACGCGGTATTTTAAAAACCGGTTTGGGTGCACGAATCGGCTACCTGTTTATTTCGCTTTTCGGTAAAAAAACACTCGGTATCGGATACAGCTTAGCTTTATCGGAACTGATATTGGCACCGGTCACACCGAGTAATACCGCCCGCGGCGGCGGCATTATCCATCCGGTGATGAAAGCCATTGCCTCCAGTTACGATTCCGATCCGGAAAAAGGTACGCAAGGCCGTATCGGCCGCTACCTTGCTTTGGTCAACTACCACAGCAATCCGATTACTTCAGCTATGTTTATTACTGCAACCGCTCCTAACCCGCTGATTGTAGATATTATTGCCAAAGCCACCAATTCTAATATCCATCTGAGCTGGGGCACTTGGGCTTTGGCTATGCTGCTGCCGGGTTTGGCTGCTATGTTGTTAATGCCGTTGGTTTTGTATTTCGTTTATCCGCCCGAAATCAAAGAAACACCCAATGCCGCACAATTTGCCAAAGAGCGACTGAACGAATTGGGCCACATGAACCGTGGTGAAAAAATTATGCTGGGTATTTTTGCCTTATTGCTGATTTTGTGGGCAGGCATTCCGGCCATGCTGTTGGGTGACGGTTGGCGTGTGGATGCCACAACCACGGCATTTATCGGCCTTTCTCTATTATTATTATCGGGCGTGCTATCTTGGGATGATATTTTGAAAGAAAAAAGTGCATGGGATACCATCACTTGGTTTGCCGCTTTGGTGATGATGGCAACATTTTTAAACAAACTCGGTTTAATCACATGGTTTTCCAGTGTATTGGAAAGCAATATTCAGCAACTCGGTTTAGGCTGGGTAGGCGCATCCACCCTACTCTTGTTGGCCTATATGTATGCGCACTATATGTTTGCCAGCACCACCGCCCATATTACCGCCATGATGGGGGCTTTCTACGCTGCCGGTATCGCACTGGGTGCCCCACCGATGTTGTTTGCCCTAATCATGGCAGCCGCCTCCAGCCTTATGATGACACTCACCCACTACGCCACAGGCACATCACCGGTGATTTTCGGTTCGGGCTACACCACATTGGGCGAATGGTGGAAAGCCGGATTTGTAATGAGCGTGGTGGATTTATTGATATTTATCTTTATCGGCGGCATTTGGTGGAAAGTGCTCGGTTATTGGTAATATAAACCTTACATAGTTATTAATTCAGACGGCCTCCTCTACCTTCATCTAACTTTAAATGAGGCCGTCTGAAAAATATCGGCTTGATACCATCAAAAAATCCTCTGATTCCCGCTTAGATTAACTACGCAGGAATCAGAGGATTTTTATTTATATACAAGATATTATTTTTTACAATACTTTCACAATGCTTTCGCACAGATAACGGATATTGTCTTCGGTAATCCCTGCCACATTGATACGGCCGGAACGTACGGCATAGATGGCAAATTCGTCTTTCAAGCGGTCAACCTGCTCGGAGGTTAAGCCTGAGAATGAGAACATACCGTTTTGTTTCACAATAAAATCAAAATCCTGCTTAGCACCGTATTCTTTCAACATATCCACAAATTTTTGACGCATTTCTTTAATGCGACCGCGCATTTCATCCAACTCGGCAATCCATTGCGCTTTCAATGCTTCATCTTTTAATACCAAAGCAACCGTATTACCGCCATGTGAAGCGGGATTAGAATAAAGGGTACGGATAATAACTTTTACTTGACTGAAGGCACGGTTGGCCGCTTCTTCATCGGCAGCGACTAAGGTAAACGCACCGACACGTTCGTTATACATGCCGAAATTTTTAGAATAAGAGCTGGCCACCAATAATTCTTTTTTCACTTTGGCAAATGCACGCAAGCCGTAGGCATCTTCTTCCAACCCGTTGGCAAAGCCTTGATAAGCAAAGTCAAATAAAGGCAGCCAACCTTTTTCGGCAGACATTTTCGCCAATGTATCCCATTGTTCGGAGGTTGGATCAATACCGGTCGGGTTATGGCAACAGCCATGCAATAAAACCACATCACCCTCACCGGCTTGGCTTAAATCTTCAATCAAACCGTCCCAATCCAAGCCATGGGTGTTTTTATTGTAATAGCGGTAATCGCGGATATTCACGCCCACCGCTTTGAAAATCGCATTATGATTAGGCCAGGTTGGCGCGGAAATCCAAATATTTTTAGCCTCGGTTTGGCGTTTGATAAACTCTGCCGCTACACGCAAAGCACCTGTTCCGCCCAAACTTTGTGCGGTTTTGGCACGTTTATTAGCAATGATTTCGCTATCGGCGCCAAACAACAATTTTTGTGTTTGCGCATTATATTCAGCCACACCGTCGATGGTTAAATAGTTTTTGGTATCTTCTGTTGCCAATAGGCGCTTTTCCGCCTCTTTCACAGCTTTTACAATCGGAGTTTTGCCTTGGGCATCTTTATAAACACCGATACCTAAATTCACTTTTCCGGAACGGGTGTCGGCTTTAAATGCTTCGCCCAAGCCTAAAATGGGGTCTGCGGGTGCGGCTTCGATTTTATCGAAAAACATGCTTATACCTTTCTCAATCATTTTAAATAAACATAACAGGTTATTTACAATTTCTATATCTTACGCTCATTAACAGAAGATGAAAACAGCCCGATTATGAAATTCACAAGCAAATATTCAAACTTATGAAACTCACTGTATTTTATCCACCAAGTATTTCAATATTTTTCAGACGGCCTCATTCTCATAAAAAATGAATATATATTAGTCTTAAAAAATCCGCCTCTCTTTTTATACCAAAAATATAAAAAAGAGAGGCGGATTACTTATTTTAAATTATCTTTAACCTTGTGCCAAAGCTTCGCCAACAGCACGATGTGCTTGGTCAATAGCACCGTGAACATAAGGCATCCAACCGGAATCGGATCCGGCCATGAAAATATTACCTACAGGCTTTTGCATGGCTCCTGTTGCCTTTTCCGTGCTTTGTTCCGAATCCCACAAACCGGTTTGCTCATAGCTATAGCCATGTGCCCAACGGTTTAAGGTTACTGAAACCAATACATCATCCAAGTTTTCTCCGGCTACCTGATAGATACTGCGAAGCTGATCAAGCATTTGTTGTTTCAGATTATCAAAATTTTGCTGATAAAGTGCCCGACGGCCTTTTTTATACATTTCACGGGCGGTTTTTCCGGAAAAATCAGTGGCAATATGCACCATGTGGATAATCATCGGTTCGTCTGCAGTTTGTGGGAACTGATATCCGCCCATGCTGACAGGATCATCCAATTTAACCAAGCAATAGGCTGCATTAGGCGCATACAACGAATGCACGCCGAGTTTTTGGAATGCCTGCGAGTTTTTCACTGCCGCTTTGCCATATACCATCGGTATTTTCACATTGGTTTTAGCAGCATTTTTCTGAGCTTCGGGCATTTGCGGAATCACACGTGCCGCCAAGGCACTATGCCCTGCAAAAATAGCCTGTTTGGCCTGCACCTGTTTAAGATTAGCGCCATCGCGAGGCAGATAAGCAACGGCCACACCCTCATTATTATTTTCAAGTAATAAAGCCGTGCTGTTTAAACGGATATGTATCTTATTTTCCGGCACATCCAATTTACTGTAATCGAACTTGGCCAACACAATATCTTCCATCGTATCGCCTGCTGCAACGGCAGGAATCATTCTGCGCACCAACATACGCGCAATAGAGGCATTACCGTCAGGGAAATGATAGATATAGGGTTCTTCTTCGTATTCTTCCGTTTCCAAACCCAAATTCTGTACACCGGGATAACCGTCGTCTAAAGCCTCTTGTACGGAAATGGCATTAATCGCATGACCCCAATATTCCGAACTGATATTTTTAAGATATTTCAACGCACCTTCAGGCAATTTGACATAGTTTTTTAAGAAATCATAATAACTGGTGTTTTCGGCAAATTCCTTACGCCCGCTTTTGGTTTTGCCTTTAAGATAATCGGCCGGTTCGGCATAAAGCTTCATTAATGCCTGTTTATCTTCATCTGGTAACGGGAATTTTTCAATCACAGCAAGCGAATCTTCTTCATCTACCATGGGGATGCCACTCACCACAGCATCCTTGCCGAATGCCGCCTGATTAAAGAAAACCCCTTCTTTCAATTTACGGGTTTGTTCATATAAATCTTGATGAAAATATTGTTCGAATTTGGTGTAATCAATGCCCAAATCTTCCAGCAATGCCAAAGATTCTTCCGAATATTCGGATTTGGGCGAGTCAATCGATTCGCTGCCTGCATAAGAAATCAATAAACGACCGTCTACCGTAAATTCATTACGCTGTGCATGACCGCCGAAATCTTCGTGATTATCCAACAATAAAATTTTGGCATCAGGGCGTTGCTTTTGATAAAGATAAGCAGCTGTCAGCCCGCTCAAACCGGCACCTACTACCACTAAGTCATACTGTTCCTCCGCCTTACCGGGTAATTGATAGTTTTCTCCTTGTAAGGCAACACTATGAGCAGCAGTTTGTACGCCATCGGTATCACCACGTAAACCGAGCAGAGCAGGTGGATAATAATCGGCATTAACTGCTGCTGTGCCCGAACCCGCACTATTGGGCGAAAAAAGACGATAAACCGAATCACAACTGCTTAACATTAATGTACCGGCAACGGCTGTCGTACCTTTAAGGAAGGTACGGCGTGAGAAAAGACGTTTCATATTATGTTCCTAATTTTATTTTATTACACAAGTAATACTGTTCAATGACTCGATATCCAAAAATTATTGCTTAAATAAATACATTGAATACCTTTCCAAACAGTATATTTTATCAAATAACAATCAAAATAATAAATAAGAAAATTATATTTAAATAAAAATATTTATTATCAAAGCAATCAAATACCATGCAATTATTTTTCATTGTTTGATTACATTCTTCTGAAAAAAATAATAAAAAGTCGAATCCTAATTTTATTAGAATCCGACCTTTTTATGATTTGCTAATGTAATCTATTGGCTAGAGTATACCCGATTTCAGACGGCCTCTATCATCATATTTTCATCCATTATGAAAATAAACGTTTGGCCAGCTCGCCTGCCGGTTCGATACCGACTTTCTTCATTTCCTCCTGACGCGCCAATACATAGCTGCGTACGTCTTTCAACCATTGGGTAGAAAGTTCTTCCAATTTATCGTTGACCAAATCCAAGCCCAAGGTGCTGGAAAGTTTAACGGCCAAATCCATAAAGCGGTCAAACTGTTTCCCACCTGCCGGCACATGGGTAATGTCAAACAACATGCTAAAACCACGATAGGCTTGGCTGGAAAGCAGGCTGGATGTAAACGGGGAATTATCAAGTGTTACGATGCTGAATAAGGTTTCGCCTTTTTCATCCGACAAATGGAATGCTCCGTCGACACCCAATTCAAAACCTAAGTTTTCAACGGCCGAACGCAATTCCAATCCGCTGACGGTACCGCGTGAAACCAAATGCATGGCAATGGTTTGATCGACACGGGCACAAAGCTCGTCGAGCGGGCGGGCAACATTCAGGAAGGTTTCAATATCGGTCAGCATCAGGCCGCCATCCATTTTTTCGGCAAAACGGTTGATTTGTTCACCGAATTGCTCAAGCTCCTGAACCGTAGCCAAGCCGCTTCTGCTAATGGCCTGAAGGCCGATAATAAAGCCTTGATAATAAACACTCGGAATCGGCTCCGCAATTTGAAAACGGTCGTCCATCGTGCAGCCGGCAATTTGAAAACGGTGGCGGCTGGAAAGGCGTGGAATAGAATGCAATTCTTGCGGCTCGCTTAATGAGATATAAGCCATATAGTCGAAACGGTGGTCGAACCACGGTAATTCGAGTTTGGTCAGATCTTTTAAATCCAGCAACAGTTTGCGTTTGCCGTAAAGCTTGGTTTGTGAAAATACCGGCGCATCCATCCGTTTGAAGTTATATTCTGTATCAATCTCTTTGATTTCAGGCTCGATAACGGTTTCGGTAAAATCATCTTCCATTTCGATTTCGACATCGGGCTTGGCCGCCGCAACTTCGGAAACCTTAGCGGCAAACAAATCGTTTTTGCCTTGAAATGCCACATCCTCGGAAATATCTTTTTGACGCAGCGGCCGTATCGGGCTGCCACTCTGATCTGATGTTTGGCCGTCACGTACAAAATCGGTTTTGCTGTTTAACAGCGCATCTTTATCGGCATGACCGAATTGGGCACGCACTTGCTGGCGGTATTTGTTTTCTTGGTACATGTTGTAAACGATAATGCCAAGAATAATGGCAAGACCCAAAACAACAATAATCAGTATTGTTTCACTCATAATAATTTATGAATCCGTATTAAGTTAGTCGGACGGTGTATTCTCTTTGGATTATAACGAAATTTCGCCGGTTATGGCAGACTTGCTGCCATTTGAACCATGATTTTTTTAATCTTTAACAGCGCACCACTTTAATACCATATGCATATACACGCTGCCAATCAAAAAAATGACCCGGATCGCTTTTCCTACCCGGTGCAATATCTTGATGACCGGTAACAGCCTCAATCGGATAATGACGAGCAATTTCTTCCAGCAAAGTTGTTAAGCTTTGATATTGCGCATCGGTAAAAGGTTCGAAATCACAGCCTTCCATTTCAATACCAATCGAATAAAGATTGCATTTTTCGCGACCGCGAAACGACGAAACACCAGCATGGTAGGCCATATCGTCACATGAAACGAATTGGACTATTCTGCCGTTTCTATCGATAAAAAAATGGCTGGATACGCGCAATTCGTGAATCACGCCGAAAAAAGGGTGTGCTTCGGGATTAATGCGATTGGTAAACAATTTTTCTACCGCACCATTACCATATTCAAAAGGCGGCAAAGAAATATTGTGTATCACCACCAATGAAACCCGTTCGTTTTCCGGACGGGCTTCGAAATTAGGCGAATCCACCCGTTGCGCAGGCGACCACCAGCCCTGTTGCCATTTTTTTTCCATAAGCTTTTCTTTATATTACGTTTCAGACGGCCTCATAATGAGATTATGCTTTATAATGCGCCGTCTGCCTGATAGTATCGGGCAATCATGACTGCTTATTCCATCAAAAAACCTTTTATCAGGAAATAAGCCGTAAATGCGGTTATCAGGTAATAATTTAACTGTATTGCCACCGTCGGCAGCCGTTTTCCCGGCTGTACCGGCCGATTAAAATTGTAATAGAACGAATCCTACCATGTTGAAAAAATTGTTTAAATGGCTTGCCGGTCTCTTTATCGTACTGATTGCCGTTTTGGCGGTTTTATTGTTTCTCCCCAAAGACAACGATAAATCTTTCCGCCTTAGAGTAGAAAAAAATCAAGGTATGTCTTCCGTCAGCCGTACTTTGGATGAAAACGACGTAATATACAGCCGCCATGCCCTAATGGCTACAGCGTATCTTTTCGGTGTACATAACCGCCTGCATACAGGCTCATACCGCCTGCCGAAGAAGGTTTCCTCATGGCAGATTCTGCAACGACTACGCAGCGGCCGCCCCGACTCGGTAACCGTCCGTATTGTGGAAGGTATGCGTTTTGCCCAAATGCGTAATATCATTAACCAAACCGATGATATCAAGCACGAAACCAAAGGCTGGAGTGATGAAAAACTGCTGCAAACCATCGACCCCGATGCCGTAAGCACCAATCCCGAGGGTTTGTTTTTCCCCGACAGTTATGATATCGATGCCGACAGCAGCGATTTACAAATCTACCGCACTGCCTACCGTACCATGCAAAAAAATTTACAAGCGGCATGGGATGAAAGACAAAGCGGGCTACCATATAAAAATCCGTATGAACTGCTGATTATGGCCAGCCTGATTGAAAAAGAAACCGCTCATGAAGATGACCGCCGTCATGTATCGTCTGTTTTTGTCAACCGCCTCGCCATCGGTATGCGCCTGCAAACAGACCCGACCATTATCTACGGCATGGGAGACAAATATAAAGGCCGTATCCGCCGCTCAGACTTACGCCGCGACACACCCTACAACACCTACACCCGCAGCGGCCTAACCCCTACCCCGATTGCACTACCGGGCAAGGCCGCCTTAGAAGCTGCCGCCCACCCTTCAGCTGAAAAATATTTATATTTTGTTTCCAAAATGGATGGTACCGGATTGAGCCAATTCAGCCATACTTTGGAAGAACACAATGCCGCCGTGCGAAAATATATTTTAAAAAAATAACCCTATCTATATATAAAAAGCCGTCTGAAATCTTTTTCAGACGGCTTTTTTCTCAATACAAGATTTATATAATCACTCGGCGTTATTTTCCAATACAACTTTCACAGTATCTACAACGTTTTCAACCGTAAAACCAAATTCTTTAAACAATAACTCAGCGGGTGCAGATTCACCAAAACGGTCAAGACCGACAACGGCACCGTTCAAGCCGGTATATTTATACCAGCCGTCTGAAACACCAGCTTCAACAGCAATACGCGGTAAATTTTTCGGTAAAACACTTTCACGGTAAGCCGCATCTTGTTTATCGAACACATTGGTTGACGGCATGGAAACCACGTTTACGAAAACATCTTGTTCCGCCAATACTGTTTGTGCATTCAATGCCAACTCCACTTCCGAACCGGTGGCAATAATCACCGCCTGAGCATCGCCTTCGGTTGCTTTGCTCACCACATAACCGCCGCGCTTGATATCGGCCAACTGCGCCTCGTCGCGTTGGATAAACGGCAGGCTTTGGCGGCTGAAAATCAGGCAGCTCGGATGATCAACTGCTTTCACCGCTTCAGCCCAAGCAACCAACGATTCAACCGTGTCACAAGGACGCCATACGGCCATATTCGGAATCAGGCGCAAGGTAGCGGTTTGTTCTACCGGTTGGTGGGTCGGGCCGTCTTCACCCAAACCAATGGAATCATGGGTGAACACAAAAATCGGATTGATTTTCATCAGTGCCGACATACGCAAGGCATTGCGGGCATATTCGCTAAACATCAAGAACGTTGCGCCAAACGGTTTCAAACCACCATGCAAAGCCATGCCGTTCATCATCGCGGCCATACCGAATTCACGCACGCCGTAATGGATATAATTGCCACCTTTATCACGGCTTACCGATACGCTGTCAGACCAATCGGTTAGGTTGGACGGGGTTAAATCGGCAGAACCGCCGACAAACTCAGGCAATACTTTCGCCAAAATCTCAATGCTGTTTTGACTGGCTTTACGGGTCGCAATCTTTTCTGCTTTGGCATTCACCTCTTTCAAGGCCGTCTGAACATATTCATCGAAATCTTCCGGCAATGCTTTGTTCATGCGGCGGACGAATTCGGCGGCTTCTTGCGGGAATTTGGCTTTATATTCGGCAAACAGCTTATTCCATTCGTTTTCCAACTTGGCACCTTTTTCTTTGGCATTCCAAGCATCATATACTTCCTGCGGCACTTCAAACGGGGCGTAATTCCAACCCAAGTGCTTACGGGTCGCTTCCAACTCTTCGGCACCTAAAGGCGCACCATGTGTTTTGTGACTACCCTCTTTATTGGCGGAACCTTTGCCGATTAAGGTTTTACAGCAAATAATAGACGGCTTGCCTGTTTCGGCACGCGCCGCTTCAATCGCTGCTTTCAAAGTGGCTGTATCATGACCGTTGACATCCGGCACCACATGCCAGCCGTAGCTTTCAAACCGCTGCGGGATATTTTCGGTAAACCAGCCGTCTACTTTGCCGTCGATAGAAATATTATTATCGTCATACAAAAGAATCAGTTTACCCAATCCCAGCGTGCCGGCCAGTGAACAGGCTTCGTGAGAAACCCCTTCCATCAGGCAGCCGTCGCCTAAGAATACATAAGTATAGTGATCGACAATATTCAAGCCGTCTTTATTAAACTCGGCCGCCAACAGTTTTTCAGCCAACGCCATACCCACCGCATTCGCCACCCCCTGCCCCAACGGGCCGGTAGTGGTTTCCACACCATCGGTATAACCATATTCGGGATGGCCGGGGGTTTTGCTGTGCAATTGGCGGAAGTTTTTTAAATCGTCAATCGAAACGTTATAGCCCGTCAGATGCAACAGGCTGTATAAAATCATTGAAGCGTGCCCGTTTGATAAAACAAAACGGTCACGGTTATAGAATTTGGGATTGGCAGGATTGTGGTTTAAAAATTCGTGCCACAACACTTCGGCCATATCAGCCATGCCCATCGGCGCACCCGGGTGGCCGGAATTGGCTTTTTGGACTGCATCGGCAGAAAGAAAACGGATAGCATTTGCCAGTTGAGAAGCCATGAGAATACCTTTGTTTCTTTTAGAATGGGAACGGATTGAATTATCACCTGATTCGACCGTTGTTTCAAGGCAGCTTCACTTTTGTTAGGGTTTTACCAAGGCCGTCTGAAAACATTTGATTGTTTGAAATCGATCCTTTACATCTATTTATCCGACGACTAACCATTCAATGAAGATAAGCAATAAAAAACCCACTATATAGCGGGTTTTACTGCTTATCAATTTCTGTTTATGCGTTTTTTTCTACCAATTCAACAAAACGTGTCACATAGTCTTGTAAAAACTGGCGGGTTTTTTCTACATTCAGATTACCTTCATCATCAAAATAAGTCGGTGAGTTGCCCAAGAAGATTTCAGGCTGGCCAACCGTTTTCATATCGAAATAAGATAAAGCAAGCCGTAAATTCTTTTGGCTGCTGTATCCGCCCATTTTACCGACGGAATGACTGACAATGCCATTCGGTTTATTTTTCCAAGCCACATCACTATTAGGTTTCGATCCGATATCCACCGCATTTTTTAAGCAGGCGGGAATGCTGCGGTTATTTTCAGGAGTCACAAAGAAGATACCATCCGATGCTTTTATGGTTTCTCTAAACTCCGTATATTCCGGAGGCAGTGCAACATCCGTTACTTCCGGATCATCATAATCGAAGTTGTATAAAGGCAGGTGACGGATTTCAACAATCTTGACATCATAATCTTTTGGAAACATGGGGATAATATTGTTGGCAATTTTTCTAGCAAAAGAACCTTTGCGCAGACTACCGACCAATATACTTATTTTTTTCATTTTAATAATCCATTTCTTGAAATAAAAATTAGAGTGTGTCGAAAGTCAGCATTAATCAGCTTTGTTTATCCTAGAAGAAATATTACTGACTATCATGGATTATTCTATTGCAAAAGATAATTATTATCAATATTGATTGATAAACACAAAGAATATAACCACGCAATAATCATATTAAGAAGTGATTAAGGGTGGTCAATCTTCGAATAAAATGCCTAAAATTTTATTCATATAATAATTATAAAAACCCTCACCGCCTGAAAAGTATTCCGCCATTCAAACTGTTTATAACATAGCTGAACACAGCCACATAGATTACAATAGTTTCCCTTATCTTTCAGACGGCCTGTATCACGTTATGCAGCTTACCCACCCTCCTCTTACAGAAAAAGTGCTTAAAACTTTACAGTCTATCGGCATTCACTCGCAGGCTGATTTGCAAAAGTACAGCGCCGTAACAGCATTTTTGTTGCTCAAAGCGGCCGGGCTAACCATTACCCGCAGCACTTTATGGCAATTGGTTGCCCTACAGCACAATATCCGTTTGCAAGATTTAAAGCCGTCTGAAAAAACCGCTTTATTAGAAAGGGTTCGCCAGCATCCGCCGGTCGCTATTTTCCCTCCTGTTCAGGAAATGGAATATTTTATGAAACTGGCCTTACAACAAGCTCAAGAATCCGCCCGAATCGGCGAAATACCGGTGGGCGCGGTTGTGGTGAAAAACGGGCAGCCGATTGCCGCCGCTCATAACAGTTGCATAAGCGGCTGCGATATCAGCCGCCATGCCGAAATTTCAGCCCTAGCCCAAGCCGGCCATAAGCTGCAAAACTACCGTCTGGATGGTTGCGATGTGTATGTGACCCTCGAGCCTTGCACTATGTGCGCGAGCGCATTGATTCAAGCACGCGTCCGCCGTGTGATTTATGGTGCCAAAGAGCCGAAAACCGGTGCTGCCGGCAGCATTATCAATCTATTTGCCGACCGCCGTCTGAATAGCCATACAGCCATAAAAGGCGGCATTTTGGCAGATGAGTCTCAAGATATATTACAAAACTTTTTTAATGGTAAACGTGCGACATCAACTTAAACATAACCATATTTGATGGCTTAATGATTTTGTTATAAAAAAACCGAACCACTAAACAACGGTTCGGTTTTTTGATTGGTTTATTTTCACCAATAATCAAACATCAATGTTTTTTCTTGCCCCTGCGTTTAGATTTGGCAGCCGACGGTTTACCGCCATGCTTGGCATCACTGCTTTTACCTTTGGCTTTCGCTTTAACCGTTGCATGACTACGGCTATTATTGCCTTTAGCCGATTTAGCGGCCTTATCACTCGGTTTTTTACCGCGCTTATTGGATTTTTCACCACCGCTGATTAATGTTAAATCAATCTTGCTGGTATCCAAATCGGCACGGGCTACTTTCACCACTACCCGATCACCCATACCAAAGCGTACGCCGCTGCGTTCACCTTCTATGGCCATAATCTCAGGGCGGAAATTGAAATAATCTTCCCCTAAGTCGCTGATATGTACCATGCCTTCGATATGAATATCGTCAAGGGTAACGAAAATACCGAAATTGGCCATACCCGAAATACGCCCGCCGAATACTTCGCCGACCTTATCGCGCATATAATAGGTTTTCAGCCAATTTTCCACATCGCGGCTGGCATCATCGGCACGGCGCTCGCAGAAGGATGTATGCACGCCCAAAGCCTGCCAAGATTTCGGCGTATATTTTTTCTGCTTTAACACTGCCTTAATCGCGCGGTGTACCGTTAAATCAGGGTAACGTCGGATGGGTGAAGTAAAGTGTGTGTAAGCCTCATAAGCCAAGCCGAAATGGCCTTTATTATCCGGCTCGTAAACTGCCTGCTGCATCGAGCGCAACATCATTACCTGCAACAGCTCGGAATCAGGGCGGCTGCTGAATTGCTCGGCCAGTTTGGCATAATCTTTAGGCGCAGGATTATCACCGCCACCCAAGTGTAAACCCAACAAACCTAGCTGTTCGCGCAAAGTAGCCAGTTTTTCAGGTGTCGGGCCTAAGTGATTGCGGAATAAAGCCGAATGTTTGTTTTTCAATAAAAACTCAGCGGCACACACATTCGCAGCCAACATACACTCTTCAATCAGCTTATGCGCATCATTGCGGACAACCGGTACAATGCGTTCGATTTTGCCGTTATCATCAAACATCATCTGCGTTTCAAGGCTTTCAAACTCGACCGCACCACGCTGATGGCGTTTTTTCTGCAAGATTTTAAACAGTTTATATAAAGTTTCGATGGGCTGTTTATGCGGATAATCGCCTCCTTTTTCCAACCATTCCCACACTTGCGTATAGGTTAACCGCGCTTTAGAACGCATCACAGCCGGATAGAATTTATATTCTTTAATATTGCCCGCATAAGTTACCACCATATCGCACACCATACATAAGCGTTCGACATCGGGATTTAACGAGCAAATACCGTTGGACAAACGTTCCGGCAGCATCGGAATCACTCTGCGCGGAAAATAAACGCTGGTCGCCCGCTCTTGCGCATCTTTATCAATGGCATCATCCGGGCGGACATAATGGCTGACATCGGCAATCGCCACCACCAAACGGAAATTACGGCCGATTTTTTCGGCATACACCGCATCGTCGAAATCGCGGGCGGTTTCACCGTCTATCGTCACCAGCGGCAAATCACGCAAATCGACACGGTCTTCATCCCAATCTTTAGCCTGAACATGGTCGGGAATATTCTCAGCCGCCTGCATACAGGCCTCGCTGAAAATATACGGCAATTGGTGTTTGCGTACCGCAATTTCGATTTCCATACCGCTATCGGCATAATCGCCCAATACTTCAATCAACTTGGCCACTGCGGGACGGTGTGCGTCGGGATAGCTGACAATTTCAGCCACCACAACCTGACCGGATTGCGGATTCATTTCGGTTAAACTGGCCGGCTCTAAAATGATACTTTGCGTTAAGCGTTGGTCTTCGGGATCCAATATCGCCACACCGCGCTCGATATAATATCGGCCGACCACCTGTTTTTGCGCGCGCTCGACAATATCCAGCACCTGCCCTTCACGCCGCCCTCTGCGGTCAATCCCGCCGGGGCGCACGGTAACGATATCACCATGCATCAAACCGCGCATCTGTCGTTCGTATAAAACAAAATCACCCTCACCGGTAGGAGTGAGGGGAACGGCGAAACCAAAACCATCTTTATGGGCTTCGATACGGCATTTCACCAATGCCAATTTATCTGCCACACATACCGCACCACGGCGGTTAATCAAAACTTGGCCGTCTCTGGCCATTGCCTTAATGCGGCGTTCGAAAAATTCATATTCCGCATCGGTAATCGAGAGTTTTTGTGCCAATGCGGCAATTTTTAACGGTACACCTTCTTGCTCTAAAATATCAATGACCCACTCTCTGCTGGGTAGTGGGTTTTCGTAGCGCTGGCGCTCTCTTTCCAGAAAAGGATCTTTCTCTCTTAAATTGAGAAACTTAGTATTTTTATTCATCTCTATGATTGACAATCTTTCATTTAAATATATAATTCACGTCTCTTTTGAAGTTGATACTTTAGCGTAAAGCATTGATTAAAGCAAAGCCCAGGTGGCGGAATTGGTAGACGCGCCAGCTTCAGGTGCTGGTATCCTCACGGGTGTGGAAGTTCGAGTCTTCTCCTGGGCACCATTAATCAAATCGCATTGATTTTACCTGTTTTTATTATTCTTTCAACATCATTCTCAAATGGCATTGCCCAGGTGGCGGAATTGGTAGACGCGCCAGCTTCAGGTGCTGGTATCCTCACGGGTGTGGAAGTTCGAGTCTTCTCCTGGGCACCAGCAGATATTTCCGGTTTGATACCGGATTTTTTATTGCCTGAAATTACCTTATTTATGCATTACCTACTATAAAATCCATTACAATCAAGAGGCCGTCTGAAAACTTTCAGACGGCCTCTAATCCATTAAAGCCCTTAATAGATAAAAAGGAGAACACCGTGAAAGTCTATACTGCCGCCGAAATGCGCCGTTATGAACAAGATGCCGTTGAAGCCGGCACCAGTTTCGAACAACTCATGGAAAACGCAGGGCAACGGGCAGCCGCCGAGCTACTCACCCGCCGCCCGAAAGCCGGGCGGGCATTGATTGTTTGCGGCAAAGGCAATAACGGCGGCGACGGCTTGGTTATCGCACGGGTTCTGCAAAAAAATCATTGGCAAGTGGATATTGTTTTTGTATTGGGTGAAAAGCTTTCCGAGCTGGCCGAACTAAACCGCAGCCGCCTAGCAGGCTTACCGAATATCCGTTTTCTCAGCCCCGATATATTGGCTGAAACACTCGATAATAAGGATTACGACATCATAATAGAAGGCATTTTCGGTACCGGCTTTTCCGGCGCCCTACCCGACCAAGTAGCATCCGCCTGCCGTTTACTCAATCATTCAGACAGCCTGAAAATAGCTTTGGACATCCCCACAGGCTTGAACGGTGACACCGGCGAGGCAGACAAAGACGCATTTCGCGCCGATATCACCTACACCTTTGCCGCTTATAAACCTGCCCACCAAAGCGAAGCAGGCAAAGCCTTGTGTGGCGAAATCGTATGCATCGATATTTTATAAAAACCGGAAGCATATTTATATCAAAACAAAAAATAATTTAATTTATGCCATTGTTTTTAATAACCAAGTCATATCTTTTATTATTTTAACTTTCATACAGCCAGGCCGTCTGAAAACAATTTCAGACGGCCTGACTTCACACCCTTTCGGCTACGATAAAAATCATATTTGCTAAGGCGCTGGAATAGTTGAAGTTATTTGCTATAATTGCGGCTTTCATAAACCATCGCCCAACCCGCCATGCCGTTCAAACCGTTGCTGCTCGCCTGCCTACTCTGCCTATCTGCCGCACCTTGGGCAGCCACTTCCGACAATACGGCCGAAACCGCCGGTGATTTGCGCGAAATCAGACAGGCCATTAGCGCAGCCCAAACCGAATTAAAACAAAAACAAGCCGCGCAAAAAAATGCACGCGCCACCCTTGAGCGCACCCGTGCCGCATTAGCCAAAGCACAAAAAGAACTGGCCGATATCAACCGCCGCCAGCGCAATACTTGGCAAAAACTGCAAAAACTGCAAAATGAATTAAACCATCTCAAAACCGAAGTAACCGGAACCAAAGCACAAGTTGCCCGCCTTTTAGCCGGACAATACCGCAACCAACAACCCAATGCCGTCGCTCTCTTCCTTAAAAATGCCGAGCCAGGCCAAAAAGCCCGTTATCTGCAATACAGCCGCTATATAAATACTGCCAACGAGCAAGTCATCAATGATTTAATCCGACAAGAAAACGAACTGCAGCAACAAGAAAAAGCCATTGATGCCGAACTGGCACGCCTCAAAAAAATCAAAGCCCAAAAACAAGCAGCATTGGCCAAACTCGGCCGCAGCCGTTCTGCTGCCCAAAAAGAAAGCAACAGGCTTTCCGCACAAATCAACAGCCAAACCAAACGCATCAGTAATCTTCGCGCCGACGAACAGCGTTTAAACAAACTCTTAGCCGATATTGCCAAACGCCGTGCCGAACAACGCAAACAAGAAGCGGCATCACGGAAAAAAGCCGCAGAAGCGCGCTTGGCCGCAGCCGAAAAAGCGCGCCAATCATCCGCCTCAAAACCTGCACAAAAAAATACGCGGGCACAAAATCAAACCGCCCCTAAAAATCGTTCCAATACCGCCAAGAAAAATACGCCGAAAAGCAATCCGACACCTAGCACACCCCGTTCCACACTCACAGCGGAAGACCGTGCTTTACAACCCACTGCGACAGCTAATACCGATCAAGGCGGTTTCAGCCGTATGCAGGGGCGTTTGCGCCGTCCGGTTGGCGGCAGTATCACAGGACGATTCGGTCAATCCCGCCCCAACGGCGGTACATGGAAAGGCGTATTTTTTGCCACATCAGGTGCCGCCGTTCACAGCATAGCGGCCGGAACCGTAGCCTATGCAGGCTTTCTCGATGGCTACGGGAATACCGTCGTACTTGATCATGGCGATGATTATGTCAGCGTTTATTCCGGTTTAAACAGCCTTTCCGTCGGCAGTGGCAGCCATATCGGCTCAGGGCAGACCATCGGTTCCAGCGGCAGCCTGCCTTCAGGAGAAAAGGGACTCTATTTAGAAATACGCTATCGCCGCCAGCCAATGAACCCTTTATCATGGATACGTTAAACCATATCGTTTGAAATATTGGCATTTGCCACAATTTAACGGCAAGCATAATCCTTTACAAAAAATTATTTTTTGCCATAAACCGTTGTAAAACATACTCTGATTAGCATTTTTTTACGCCTTCGATATTGCCCGAAACCAATAAATCACATAAAGTTTCGCTATTATTTAATAAGTACGTCCGAATACCCGACGACACAGCAGAAAGAGAAAACACAAGATGTCTAAAGCCACTTTAAAAAAAGTTACCCTCTATACACTTGGTGCCATCAGTGGTATCGCACTAAGCCTCAGCGTACAAAGCTACGCCGCAAGTGAAAAGAAAGATGAAGCATTGCCCGTACAATCCATCCGGACCATGGCGGAAGTATACGGACAAATTAAAGCCAATTATTACCAAGATAAAAAAGATGAAGATCTCATTGAAGGCGCTATGAAAGGCATGGTTGCCGGCTTGGATCCCCATTCCGAATTTATGACTAAAAAAGATTATGCCGACTTGAAAGAATCAACCAGTGGCGAATTCGGTGGCTTGGGTATGGAAGTCGGCGCTGAAGACGGCTTTGTAAAAGTAATTGCGCCGATTGAAGACACTCCTGCGGAGCGCGCGGGTGTGAAAAGTGGTGACTTTATCGTTAAAATCAACGGTGTTTCTACCCGCGGCATGACCGTTAACGAAGCCGTAAAAAAAATGCGCGGCAAACCCGGCACCGATATCGTGCTGACACTTTCCAGAAAAGATGCCAGCAGCCCGATAACCGTTAAAATCACCCGCGCCATTATTAAAGTACAAAGCGTCCGCAACTACCTGCTTGAGCCCGATTATGGTTATATCCGTATCAGCCAATTTCAGGAGCGCACGATTCCTGCCCTGAACGAAGCAGCCAAAGCATTGGTAAAACAAAACAAAGGAGCGGCTCTGAAAGGTTTGGTACTTGACTTACGCGACGACCCCGGTGGTCTGCTCAACGGCGCAGTCGGCGTTTCAGCAGCATTCCTACCGCCCGATGTAACCGTTGTCAGCACCAAAGGCCGTGACGGCAAAGACAATATGAATCTGAAAGCCACACCTGAAGATTATATGTTCTCATCATCAGGCAAAGACCCGCTTGCCGGTTTGCCCCCGGAATTTAAAACCATCCCGTTATCGGTATTGATTAATTCAGGTTCGGCTTCTGCTTCCGAAATCGTTGCCGGTGCATTACAAGACCACCGCCGTGCCGTGATTGTCGGCACCCAAAGCTTTGGTAAAGGCTCGGTACAAACCGTTTTGCCATTATCCGGTGGTAGCGCGGTCAAACTGACCACAGCTCTGTATTACACACCCAAAGACCGCTCGATTCAGGCACAAGGTATTGTTCCGGATGTGGAAGTAAAAGACAAAGACCGCTTATTTGAAAGCCGTGAAGCAGATTTGATCGGTCATATCGGCAATCCGCTCGGGGGGGAAGAGGTAAACAGTAAAGACTATGTTTCCATAGAAAATAACCGCGCGGCCGAACAGACACCGAAAAAAGAGAAAAAGCCCGAAGATTTATCTTCACGCCGCATTCCAAACCCTGAGAAAGACGAACAGTTGAAAAAAGCTTTAGATTTGGTGAAATCACCAAGCCAATGGCAAAAATCACTCGGTTTGGCAGCAAAAAAACCGGCTCCGAAAAAAGATAGTGATAGCTAATCAACCATTATCTTAATCGGTAGTGAAAAGCAAACAGGCCGTCTGAATATTTGATCTGACCCCCAAATCTTGGACAAACATAAAAGCCTTTTCAGGCTGCCTTTTCGAGCTGGGTTCTGTATGCCACAGGACTCAGCTTTTTCAATTTCAAACTACATCTGTCATGATTGTAGTATCGTATATAGTCATCTATTGTCTGCATCAGCTCTGTTGTCGAAACTTTGCCTTCCTGATAAAAGCATTCCGTCTTCAGTATCGCAAAGAAGCTTTCCATCGGTGCATTGTCCCAACAATTGCCTTTACGCGACATACTTTTCACTATGCCGTGTTCTGCCAACGTGCGGCGGTAGGCTTCCGTACGGTACAGCACACCTTGATCGGAATGCAGCAGCACTTTATCTGCCTTTGTCAGTTTGCAGACCGCATCATTCAGCATTCTTTCCACCATCTCGCTGTTCGGGCGGCGGCTCATCGCATAAGCGACGATTTCGCGGTTAAATACATCCAATATCGGTGACAGATACAGTTTGCCATTGCTGCACTTGAATTCGGTGGCATCCGTCAGCCATTTCTCATTGGGCTTTTGCGCCTCAAAGCGGCGGTTCAGAATATTATCCGACGGTTCGCCCATTGCCGGATGGCGGTAGGCTTTTTTCGGACGCACTTTGGCTTTCAATTGCAACAGTTTCATCAAACGGATAACCTTTTTCTTATTCCATGACAAAGTGGCGGCAATCCGCCTGTATCCGTAACGCCCTTGATGGCGGGCATAAACTTCGGCAACGGCGGCTTTGTCCTGTTCGTCCGGGTCGGGACGGCCGTGGTGGTAATAAAAGCTGCTTTTGGGCAGTGCAGCACTGTGCAGCAGGTATTTAAGCGGATGTTTTGCCCTCAGTGCTTGGACGGCTTCGCTTTTTTGGCGACCGCTTCTTTCTGCCTGAGGGCTTTTAATTCCTTTAGATAGTCGTTCTCCGCCCGCATATAGCGCAACTCTTCAATCAGTTCCGCCTGTGTTTTTTCGTGGTCGGGTTTATCGACGATAAAGGGGTTTTTACGTTTGATGGTCATAATGGCCTGCGGATGCTCAAGTGCGCGGATGCCGCCTTGGTTGTATGCGGCTATCCAACGGCGTAAATGGGTACGGGAAATATTAAAGTGATCGGCAGTACGCTGTTGGCTGCGTACGCGCTGATAATATTGCACGGCTTGGTATTTAAAGTCTAATGTATATTTGCTCATAAGAAAACTGCACCTTAATGGGTTGGAGGAGTGTCCAACTTTTGGGGTGCAGTTCATATTTTCAGACGGCCTGTTTGTCATATTCTTTATCTGCCATGGATATCTAAACATAATTTTTCATTGGTTTAATTTATGTTATACAGCCGATTTGATGCTTTACTTTTACCATATAGACAGTCCAAAACCATTTTTATATGATTAAACCCAGCAATCAGTTGATAACATACACAGCGGGAACCATAAACATCTTATCGCATTTTCAGAAACGACTTTAGGAGACCATATGAAACACAACTCTTTCATACCCAATAAAAACGTGCTGACCATGCTTGCCCTCGGTATTATCAGTTTATCCGCCTGCTCCGAAGCCACCAATTCCACTATGGCGCCCGTAAACGCCAATGCCAGCTCGGCCGGACAAACCCGTTCCGGCGACCATCCGCCCACATTTGCCAACCCCAATACCACACCGTTCAGCCCGCAAACCGCCCCGCAATCGGCACAAGCCGTACAAAATATGGTGAACATTCCTGCCGGTACTTATACCATCGGCCGCGACGACGGCCCCGCCATCGAAAAACCGGCGCATCAAGTTACCCTGCCGGCGTTTAAAATCGACCGCACCGAAGTGACTAATGCCGCGTTTGCCGAATACCTAAATGCCATGAAGATTCCCGTTAACAAAAACTTTGAAGGCGGATACGCCACCCGCGACGACTTACCGCCGGAAAGCGTCCGACTGTTAATGGAAGAAGAACGCGGCGGCGGCCTTTATCCCATTATTGCCTTAGATGATCCGCAAGCCCGCATCGGTTATCAAAACGGCAAATTTGTCGTAAACGAAGGCTATGCCAACCATCCCGTTACCGAATCGACATGGGCGGGTGCGCGCGCCTATTGCGAATGGCGCGGCGGCCACTTACCGAGCGAAGTGGAATGGGAAGCCGCCGCACGCGGCCAAGATGCCCGTTTATATCCTTGGGGCAATAGCACGCCGAACAGCAGCCGCGTATTCGTATCCGGACGCACAGGCGTAACCAGCGAAGTCGGCAGCCGTCCGGCAGGTGCATCGCCGTTCGGCGCGTTGGATATGAGCGGTTCCCAAGCAGAATGGACCTCCTCATTATTACGCCCCTACCCCTACAATGCCGACGACGGACGCGAATCCGCCGACAGCCCCGACGACCGCGTTACCCGTGGCGGCGATTATATGTATGATGCCAATGCCGACACATTAACCGCTACCCACCGCAAAGGCTTTTCTAATCTGCCATATCGCGGGCATCGTCATATCGGCTTTCGTTGTGCCGGATAGTAAGATGGCTTTTATAAGATAACCATCTGATTAAAAATATATTCATTGCACCATCTTTTATGAGTGCAATGAATATATTTTTGCAATAAGCGATAAACTCCTAGCGATTTTTCTGATTATTTTCACGCCCCGATTTACTCCCTGCCGCTTCTTGCTTTTCCCGTTCCCGACGACGAAAATCCCACGGTGCTTGCGGATTTCGTTGCCGCCATAATCCTTTTTTATAATAGCGCGCATCCATTTCGGCGGCGGCATAAAGTGCATAACCCGTTTCGCTCTGTTGGCGTTTGGCAATCGATACATAATGCCAAGCATGCCCTTGCTCTATTTGAGCCAAATTCAAATCGCGGTCGTTTAAACGTATTTGCGCAACTTCCCGTTTATAGCGGTCGTGATCGAACACCCAAACATCAACGGTTTTTCCATAAGCCAAATCATTTAATGCATCCCGCGCCGCCTTGCCGTGCGCCTGCTGAAACTCCGGTGCATCAATATAGGCCAACCGAATCTTGTGCCTGAGGCCGTCTGAATCGACAACCCAAACCGTATCGCCATCGGATACCTTTACCACCTTGCCCGAATATTGTTGAATATTTTGTGACTTTTCTTGAAAAATGCCGACAGATTCGGCTATTTGCCGACCTTTCGACAACCACTCAGCCCAATCCTCCGCCTTGGCTAAAAAAGACATTCCCGCTAAAACACATAAAATAATCAAACCACGCTTTTTCATGAATACCTTCTAAAAACCTTATTGACTATTAACGATATAAGGGCGGATTGCATATCCGCCCCTGCCGATGCCGAAACAACGGGCGGATATTTAATCCGCCCCTACTTATGGCCTTAATAGGCCGTCTGAAAACCTTTCAAATTATTAAACAATCACAGATCAATAAACTTCATCCATATTTCAGCGTTCTTCCAAAGGTCGATTTTCAAGATGGTTCAAAGTTTTCATTAAACGCTTTTTGGCAACCTCTTTATTATAATAATAGGCATCATCTGCAGACAGCCAATCTTCCACCACCTGCCGTAAATTCTGTTTGCCGTTTAAATAAAGTACAACCAACCGCAAAGGGAAATAATCATAGGGAAACAGCCCTTTCCCTACATTATGTTCTTCTGCCGTTACCGTTTTCATGTCATAAAATTTATCCACATCATTATAGTTATAAATAAAAGAAACTTCCTTTAAGTGGGATTCAATATGAATTAATAATTCTTCTATTTCTGTTTCCGTTTTAAACTGCTGATTCTCCATCCATGCATCATCTAAATAATATTCAACATTTACCCTACCAACAGCAGCCCATTTTTTGATATTGTTTTGCTTCTCATACGGACGCATATTATCCAACTCATACCAATAGATTTGTTGCACTTGCTCATCCGACAAAGACCAAATAACCAATATATTGTAATCACCATCATTATAAATATCATACATTCCGATATAGATAATCTGCCAACCGTATTGCATCGGCTTGGCATAAATCATAACATCCGGCTCCGGCTTTTTGCTTTTCTTCGGAAGACCCTCCGGCCGATAAAACTGCGGCGCATAGGCAAATCCGTATCGGCCCATTAATTCATCCGTCTTCGGGCGCAGATAGGCATAAAAGTCTTTCAGCTTCTCCGGCAACCCCCGGTTTTCCTGCCGCCATTTCCGTTCGGCTTCTTTTTCTTGTTTCAACCAGTCGGTAATGCCTGCAAAAAAGCTTTCATCCGGAAACTCGCGCCCGTCCGGCAGAATCAGTTTGCCGTTGCTGTCGTATAACACCAAACCCAGCGATTGGCTGTGGTCGTCTAATATCGGCATAATCTCGATATAGTTTTCCGAAAGCTCCGGCATCGCATAAAGGGCGGCCCGTTTGGGCAGCCAATTTTCGACATCTTGATAAGTCTGCTTAAACGCTTCCGATGCGCTATCCGAACGGGCGGCTTCGGCAATATAGCCGGCCAATTCGGTGAACGGGCTTAAATCCGAACCCTCCGGCGGCGCCTGCTCCGACCATTGGTCGGTTAATTCCCAAGCCGCTTCCAAACTCTCCGGCAACATGGCTTCGGGGTTGGGGAAGTTTTCCGGCTTCCATAGGTAAACAGGGTTCATTGACATGGGCTTTCCTTGTGTTTGTTTAAAATATTGCTCTTGTTGGAATGGTTTTATAGATAAAAAATACCTGTCTAAACATATCAGGTATTCGATATTATTCAGACAGGTATAATAAATGAGTATATCTTTTTCAGCAATTACGGATTAAATATCCGCCCCTACTTATGCCTTAATAGGCCGTCTGAAAACCTTTCAGACGGCCTATTCATATAAACCACGACAAATATTAATTAAGATTGATAACGAACCGAATCGCTGCCGCTGCCTTTTTGAATAAATTCGATTTTGTAGCCGTCCGGATCTTCAACAAAAGCAATCACGGTGGTGCCGTGTTTCATCGGCCCGGCTTCGCGGGTAACCTTACCGCCTTTTTGTTTCACTTTTTCGCAAGCGGCATAAGCATCGTCCACTTCGATGGCGATATGGCCGAAAGCATTGCCTAAGTCATAGCTTTCGGTATCCCAGTTATAGGTTAGCTCAAGTACGGTTGTATCGGATTCTTCACCGTAGCCGACAAAGGCCAAAGTAAACTTGCCATCGGGGTAATCTTTTTTTCTGAGCAGTTTCATGCCTAAAACATCTTGGTAAAACGCCAAGGATTTATCCAGATTGCCGACACGCAACATTGTATGAAGCATTCTCATGGTGTGTTCCTTTCATAAATATCATCTTTTTCATTCGTATAAGGCATGGCCGTTTAAGCCGATTGCCTAACCCAACAATCTATTGGAATGATGAGTTTGTTTGGCTGTATTTTATCATAATCGAGCCATTAGCCCTGCTTATCAAGAGGCCGTCTGAAATCTTTCAGACGGCCTTTAATATTGAAAAAATGTTAAACGCTCAATTTTCTCGTTGTTCCATTTTCCACTAAGATAGCTTGTGAATTATCAAGAGGACATAAATTCAAATTTAAATAGCTATCAACAATTTGTTGGGAACTCTCTTTAAATGGCGGGCATAGGTAATGAGGTACGACATAACAATCAATCAAGCCCAGCCCGGAATAGTCTTTTTGTGAAAAATCGTCGGGCACTTCATCCATTAACTTTATATATGAAAGTTCTTGGGCACAAACTATCGCACCGGCTGATTCGCCTACATACCATTTTCCTGCTTTTAAATGCTTCTCAATGAATTTATCTACGCCGGTTTTCTTGATTTGATCAATCAAAAAGAAGGTATTTCCTCCGGTAAAATAAATAATATCGGCATTTTCAAAAGCTTTTTGAACTTCATTGATTGGCATTGATGAAATTTCGATTTCCGATACTTGTGCATTCATTTCTTTCCACAATTCTCGTGCAGAAGCAACATATTCTTTATAATGCTCATGTATTGAAGCAGTGGGTATAAAAAGAACATGCTTTCCCGCTACTTCGTCTTTCAATAAAGTGCCTACTTGTTTAAAGTGCGAACACAAAAACAATCGCATATATCCCTCCTATTGTTCAAAACAGATGATTTTTTACCTGTAACCCGTTTGGCGGTAGAATACGCCAAATAATACCTCACAAACCACCATGCCTAAAAAAATTCTGATTATTTCCCCCAGCTGGATTGGCGACTGCGTAATGACGCAGCCGCTATACCGTCGTCTTCACGAACTTTATCCCGGCTCTACCATTGATGTTTTCGCCCCTAAATGGTCGATGGCCGTTTTTGAACGCATGCCTGAGATTCATGAAGTATTTGAAAACCCGTTCGGGCATGGTGCGCTAGAGCTGCGCAAACGGATTCAAACCGGCAGGGCTTTGGGGAAACGCGGCTATGATTGGGTGATTGTGTTGCCCGGTTCGCTGAAATCGGCCTTGATTGCTGCGGCAACCGGTATCAAACGGCGGACGGGCTATGTGGGCGAATCCCGCTATCTATTGCTAAACGACATCCGCAAACTCGATAAGGCGGCTTTGCCGTTGATGGTTGACCGCTACACGGCGCTGGCCTATCCCACTCAAGCCGATTTTAACGGGCATTCCGATAACCCTCTTTTCCAAATCGACCCGGCCAGCCGACAGGCGGCATTAAATCAACACGGCTTGCACACCGACAAACCGATATTGGCATTCTGCCCGGGCGCGGAATATGGCCCAGCGAAACGCTGGCCGGCGGTGCATTTTGCCGAACTCGCGCGCCGATATGCTGATCGCGGTTGGCAGATTTGGTTGTTCGGTTCGCAAAAAGATTTTCCGATTGCCGAAGAAATCAATACCCTTTCAGACGGCCAATGTATTAATTTATGCGGCAAAACCAGTTTATCGGAAGCGGTTGATTTATTATCCTGCGCCGATACGGTGGTGTGTAACGACAGCGGCCTGATGCACCTTGCGGCCGCATTGGGGCGAAAACTGGTGGCGGTATATGGTTCGTCTAGTGCCGACCATACGCCGCCGTTAAGCGATACGGCCAAAATCGTCAGCCTGAATCTCGATTGCTCGCCGTGCTTCAAACGCGAATGCCCGTTGGGGCACACCGATTGCTTAAACAAACTCACGCCGGATATCGTTCAAGAAGCCATGCAATCTATTGATTAACCAGATTAAGAATAATCAAACAAATCAGGCTGCTTGTGTTCGCTGGTTACGCGAACATCGGCTTCCCCGTCGGCAAAGGTAATGTGCAGTTTCTGCCCCTGTTTCAACACATGGGCATTGCGTATCACTTGCCCGCGGCTGTTTTTCACCACGCTGAAACCGCGTTCCAAAATATGTTGCGGCGACACTGCATCAAGCAATACCGCCTGTTTTTCCAAACGTTGGCGGCGGTTATCCAACAAGGTTTGCCGGTTTTGCTTTAAGGCCGTCTGAAACAACAGAACGTCACGGCGTGCGGCGGCAATATCAGGCTTCAGATAAGCCAGTGCCTGACGGCTGCGCACCCATTGCTGTACATGAAAGCGGTAGCGGTTCGACATGCCCGTATGCAATAACTGTTTCAACGCCGCCACCTGATTGCGCTGCTCGGCCAATTTCTGCTGCGGATGCCTGATTTGGCGGGCCAACCAATCCAGTTTTTGGCTGGCATCATAATAACGTTGTGCCAATACCGTTTTCAGACGGCCTTGGGAGTGTTCCAGTTTGCGGATGGATTCCATACGGTCGGGGCTGACCAATTCCGCCGCCCCCGTCGGCGTCGGCGCGCGGACATCGGCCACAAAATCGGCCAAGGTGAAATCCGTTTCATGCCCCACTCCGCTCACCACCGGAATGCTGCAAGCCTCAATCGCCCGCACCACCGGCTCTTCGTTAAACGCCCATAAATCTTCAATGCTGCCGCCGCCGCGACACACAATCAGCACATCCGTTTCCGCACGATTGGAGGCCGTCTGAATCGCCTGCGCAATCTGATGTTCGCTGCCTGCCCCCTGAACCGGCGTCGGATACACAATCACCGGAATATCCGGCGCACGGCGTTTTAAGGTGGATACCACATCGCGCAATGCCGCAGCCGCCAAACTGGTCACAATACCGATTCGGCGCGGATGTTCGGGCAAGGCTTTTTTACGTTCGGCGGCAAATACACCCTCGGACTGCAACTTGGCTTTTAATTTTTCATACGCCTCGTATAGCTGCCCCAAGCCTTTCAAGCGCACATCGCTTACCGTAATCTGAAACTCACCGCGCGCCTCATAAATGCCGATTCTGCCCGTTAATTCGATATGGTCGCCCTCTTTCAAAGGTGCAGCCAACTTTGCCGCCGTTCCTTTAAATAAAGCACAACGCACTTGGGCGCGGTTGTCTTTCAAGGAAAAATAATAATGGCCGCTGGCGGCGCGGGTAAGGTTCGACACTTCGCCCGCCACCCATAAGCCGAATAAATTCTCTTCCAATAAACTTCTGGCTAAAGCATTCAATTCGGAAACGGAAACGGCGGCAGGGGCAAACAATTCGGACATGGCGGATTAACTATATTTGGAAAAAACAAGATTATATATGGAATAACACGGCAACCAACACAGTTTCAGACGGCCTTTTTCTAGCGTATAGGCCGTCTGAAACCTCATTATCCATATTTGCAGATAACAATCGTTGCTGAAATCAATATCACCAGTAGGCCGTCTGAAATTTAAAATTTTTCATTCGGGGCAAGATAACGCCATTTTCCCGGCGGCAGTTTGCCCAATTTGACTTTACCGATACGGATACGTTTCAAACCGACCACGCGCAGCCCGACCAACTCGCACATGCGGCGGATTTGGCGTTTTTTACCCTGTTGCAACACAAAGCGCAATTGATCTTCGTTTTGCCATTCCACTTTGGCCGGTTTGAGTTTTTCACCGTCCAAACTCAAGCCGTGGTTCAGCAAACGCAAGCCTTCGTCGCTCAGCTTGCCGCGTACACGAACGAGATATTCTTTATCGCGGGTACTGTCTTCACCGATAAGCTGCTTGGCCACACGCCCGTCTTGGGTCAACACCAGCAGGCCGACCGAATCGATATCGAGCCGCCCCGCCGGCGCCAATCCGTAACGGTGCGACTCGTGAAAACGAATCCGGCTGGTATCGCCCGACCAATGGTTTTCCGGCGTAATCAGTTCGGCGGCAGACTGATAGCCTTTTTCCGCCTGCGCGCTCACATAACCGACCGGCTTATTCAATAAAACCGTTACCCGTTGCGCCTGCTTTTCATGGGCTTGTTTATTAAGGTCGATACGGTCTGCTGCGGTCACTTTTTGACCGAGCACAGCCGTTTGGCCGTTTACTTTCACCCAGCCTTGTTCGATATAACTGTCGGCCTCGCGGCGGGAACACAAGCCGAGTTCGGCCATTCTTTTGGATAAGCGGACGGTTTCTTGCGGTTTATCAGACATGATGTTTTCAGACAGCCTTAAGATTGATGGGACAAGGCCGCCATTATAGCCCATAAGCGGCGGTTAACGCTTTTCAGACGGCCTTTTCCTTTTCTCGCAAGTATCGGCTATAATCGAAACGTCCGTCTGTTACTAACTACAATAAGGAAATATTTATGTCCGGTTTTTACCCACATCCAATTATTGCCCGAGAAGGCTGGCCTTTTATTATAGGCGGATTGGTTGTCAGTATTTTATTAACGATTTTTGCCTGCTGGTGGTCGCTGCCGTTTTGGATTTTTACTATTTTCGCCTTACAGTTTTTCCGCGATCCCGGCCGCGATGCCCCGCAAGATAAAGATGCCGTATTAAGCCCGGTCGATGGTCGTATTGTGGTGGTAGAAAAAGCAACCGACCCCTACCGCCAAGTCGAAGCTTTAAAAATCAGTATTTTTATGAATGTGTTTAATGTTCACTCCCAACGCTCGCCGATTGACGGCACGGTAACCGCCGTTGAATACAACAAGGGCAAATTTGTAAATGCCGCTTTAGACAAAGCCAGCACCGAAAACGAACGCAATGCCGTATTGGCCACCACCGTAAGCGGCCGTGAATTAACCTTCGTTCAAGTTGCCGGGTTGGTGGCACGTCGGATTTTATGCTATACCCAAGTCGGCGATTCCCTGCGCCGCGGCGAACGTTACGGCTTTATCCGCTTCGGTTCGCGCGTAGATGTTTATCTGCCAACCGATGCCCGTGCCGAAGTAGCCATCGGCGATAAAGTCAGCGGCACCAGCACCATTATCGCCCGTTTACCGCTCACAGCACCGAGTGAAAACACTGATGCTAATACGGATACTTCTGCTGCACAACAAACCGAAGAAAACCCAACAACACCGGTAGCCAATGAAGCAAATGCGGCGACAGTCCAACCCAATACAGCGGCAACAGAAAGCACTGCTCAGGTTGAGGTTAGCCAAACCGATATCGAAGCTTCCGCCGAGAAAGTCCGCCAAGCAGTGGAAAACGAATTTTCCAAAGATTAAAAAGTTTGGCTGAAGCAAAACAACCGCCGTTTTTCATAATGGCGGTTGTTTTATGTTTATGGTTCGATTAAGCCTATTAATAAAGCAAAGATAGTGTATTGTATTGTCAATGCCGTTTGTGTATTCAAATGGCAATAATCGCCACACACCCTGCCTTTCCGGGGTGTTTTTGCATATATCATTGTTAAGCTATGTTATTTATTTGTAACGGCTTTTGTCATATTCCGTTTGGTTTTTCAGCAGGTGAAACGCAATAACTACCAATTTCCGCATTATTGCAACAATGATTAACTTCGGCGGCTTCCCCTTTGCTTTCAGACGGCCTATAAAGTCAGGAAAGGCGTTCATCCGATACGCAACCATAGCCGGCATATACAGGGAAGCCCGTATATCTGATTTCCCTACTTTCGATATGCGGCTTCTACCATTAACGCTTGTGCCTGATTGGTGCTTGCGCGGGTCAAGTCCTAAATAGGCGACCAATTGCCCAGCGTTTTGAAACCTGTTCGTTATGGTCGCGAGCAATACCGAAGCCGCGCTATCGCCTATACCCGTTATCGTTTTCAGGCGTTGGCGGTTTTTCTGATATTCCTTATTCTGCCTGTAAAAGTTTTGCAGTTCTTTTTTTAGCTTGGTTATCAGACTGTCTAAATATTGGATCGTTTCTTTAATATGCGGCCTGATATGACTTGAGGCTGCCTGTAGTTTTGTACTTTCTGATGCACGTTGTTTTTTTATACGGGCAATATAGCGGGTTAACTCTTGCAACTGTTTTTGTTCCGGTGACTGCTGCTGCCATGCTTCAGGAGTCATGGCTTTGCAGTATTGGGCAATCAGTTTGGCGTCTTGTTTATCCGTTTTGCTTCTTTGCAGAACCGCCGAGCCGAAACCTTTTATTTTTCTTGGGTTCTCTACACTCATTTTGTAATAACAGCATAGATATTCCGCCAATGCTTCGTAATAGGTTCCTGTTGCTTCGCAGCAGCAATGCAGCGTTTCGGTTGCTTTGTGGCCGTCTAACCATTCTTTCAGCTTCCTGTATCCGCTTGTGTTGTTTGTAAAACGGCGATCAAAAAAAATGCCGCCTGATATCAGACAGCAGTCTATCGTTGCTTTGCTTACGTCAATTCCTAAGTACATATTGCTTTACCTTATGAATACAGGCTTTTTGCCTTAGATAGTGTTCAAACTTTCTTTTTGTTAATCGCCCCCGCTTCAATCTTTGCTACATGCTTTAACATTGGCCGTACTTACGAAGTCGGGGGCAGTACTTAGCATTTCGTCAAACACTAAGCCCTGATATATCCGTTTTGAATTTATCAGGGCTTAATGCTTCGCTTTTATGGGGTGCTACCCCATACCCCGCACTCGCCGTGTGGCAGCCCCCGCAGCAAGTATGCCGCGGGTGCAGCAGGAAGCGTATTTGAGGGGCGGGGCGTCAAGGGGTATCTATAAACGATTATAAAGACTTCGTCATTACAATCGTTTACAGACATTCTCCCCTTGACTTGGTTAGGCATAAAAAGAATAAAAAAGTATTATTGCAATTAATGCCCCGATAGAAAGCCCTATAAATGCATCCATTAAAAATGGAAACAACTTTCCTTTCTTATGTAAATCAATAATGAAATAGAGTATTAACCCACCCACAACAATATCAAGAACCATACTACCCCTTATCTAAATTGTTCCCCCGCTTCAATATAGCCGTCATACATCAAACTAGACGGGCTTTTTCCGCCTAATGTTGCTATCTGATTAGATGACTGAACAGGCGCTTGAATATCCGCTGAAACACTGTTTTCTACCGTTTGTTTATACGGATTGTATATGCCGTTATCAACGTAATCAATACAAATGGCTTTATCCATGCCTTTAATCGGCGTCGCTTGGTCTGTATAACAGGTGCATCTGTCGCCATTCTTCACGCAGGCCGCAGGAAACGGCATGGTCTGTATGTTTTTATTAAGACTGTTGTATATTGGTGCAGTCCACGGCTGGCCGTCTATAACAGGCTTGTAATCGTCTTCGGTCAAATGCGGCTTAGTAACCGGTTCACTGGCTGCCGTCGGCGGGTACTGCCCCGTCGTGCTTGCGTCGTTTGCGGCGGGAGCCGCCACCGCCGCACCCCCAACGGGGCTTGCCGCTTCCGCGGCAACTTGTGCCGCGCTTTCTTCGCTTGTGTATCCTTGCCAACTGCTATATAGATACCATGCCGCGGCGATGATAACCAATAACACAACGGGCGTAATATAAACAACGCGACTAAGTTTTGTATTGATTTTCGTATGCTCTTCGGCCGACTTGTACACGCCAAATGCTTTTTTATCCAACGTATAAACGCTTTTTACGGCACTTTGTACGCTGGCCTTGCTTGTCGGATCGCCACAACTTTCCCATTCCAACATACGCCTAACGCCCAGATTAGTCTTGCTGATATGGCAATGATGACCTATCAGGCTTCTAACGTTGATATCAATTAGTCGGGGGTGTTGTGTCAGCAAAAATATATCTAGTCCTTTATGGCGGTGTGTTTCCAATTCGGCCACGTAGTCGGGTACTTTTGAACCGCTTGGGCGTGGTCTGAATACGCGTTGGCATTCATCTATGACCAGTATTGCGCCAGTCGGTGCCCATTTGTGCCACGTCTGCATACTTTCGCCCTCTGGTATCGGCAGATTCGGAATAATATCGCCTTTTACTTCTGGTATGCCGTCCAAATACAAGGGTCTGTCTTTCAGGTCTTTACGGTTCATTAAATCCGATATCATTTTTAATGTTTTGCCGCTACCCGGAACGCCCGTAATCAAATACAACATGCTTATTCCTTTCTATTTTCTTTGTATGCCTGCCGACAGCTTGGACATGGTTTTCATGGACGCTATAAATGCAAAGGTGCCGAATATCCAATTCAAAACCACCCCCATTCCGGCTATATAGGCCAGTTGTAAGGCGTCATTCGGTATGCCCCCTATTTGCGTCTGTACCTGATTCAGCAGGTAGCCCTGTATTTCATTAAGGCCGACATACGACACGAAAGACAAACCCAGTGCGGCAATTAGTCTGCCTGCCACGCTCATTAATACGCCCGTTATGAGTTTCCCCCACATATCACAACTCCTTAACCGCGCTATATGCAATCATGCTGCAGGTTATGATTGTGCCCAGTATGACAATCGGCCTTATCATTCTCAAAAAGCTGCAAATATAGTCATAGCCCATTTCAAAGCTACCAAGCGAGCCTAACTCATACCGAATCGGGGCGGGACAGGTTCCATCGGTTGCAAAAACATCTATCGGCTTAAATTGCAAATCTATGGTTTTTTCGGGTATATCTAAATCTTCATAACTGGTATCGCCCAAATCGGCACAAGATGCGGAATTCGGGTTTTGACGGCAAAAATCCTGTTTGTCATTCTGCTGCCCCTGATTGCTGCCTTGTGCAGTGCCTTGAGTGGTTCCCTGTTGGCTTCCTTGCGTCGTTCCCTGATTAGTACCCTGTTGGGTTCCTTGCGTCGTTCCCTGATTTGTACCCTGTTCGCTGCCTTGTGTCGTTCCCTGATTAGTATCCTGTTGACTACTTTCAGGCGTTAGCTGCTTTTCAGGACTTAAAGTAGTGTTCTTAACTATTTCAGTACGTCGCGGAGCCTGAAAACTGCCAGCTACTAAATCTGGACGTGAAATCGACCTTGCAGAAATACTGCCGTCACTCTTTAAACTAAATTCGGTTTGTTGTGGTGTATTTGAACCGGCGGGTGTATATGGATCGGTTAAAACGGTAACAGGGGTTACGCTTTTAGATGTGGTCGCGTTTTGTACTGCTGTATTGCCAGCAATCGCTGTCAATTGCCGCATCATTTCTTCATGGTTAGCTTGCTGTTGTTCAGCCATGTTCTTTAAGATTGCCGCTATCTCACCAGATGATAGGCTTACATCAGATTGCTTTAAATCCGGTACCTTTAACTTAACCGTCTTAGCTTCTAAACCCCACAACCATGTCGGCTTATCAACCCCACCCAAACATGAACCGTCAACATAGAAAAATTTCAAACCATTGCTACCCGGTGCTTCACCCGAACACGCATTTTCAGGAGTATCGCCATATTTGGCATACTGACCTTGCGCAGATGCCACCCAATAAGTTTCTGTTGTTTTTCCTTTGTCTATCTTTTCAGCGACCGATGCCGCTTTTTCAGCAGCTTCTGCCGCTTTTTTTACTGTCGCCGATACAACCGCACCGCTTACGTCGCCTTGTCTTTCAGCTTTAGCTTGGGATGAGGCTGCCGTTTTTGATATTTCAGAAAATGAACCACCCCTATTCAAAGAGGAAATAGCACCTTTCACCACAGAATCCGCCATTGAACTATTTCTAGAGGCAGCAGCCCCTTCAATGGCATCCCCTATAGCACCACCTGTTAAAAACCCATCAACAACAGCGCCAATAATTTGTGTCGAATTAACGAAAGCAGCACCGTAATTACCATTAGAAAGATTACTTTCTAATTCGGATCCATATCGCTTATAAGCAGAAGCTGAAGCATTGCCTACCAAATTTCCTACAACAGCACCCGTAAGTAATTTTGAAGATACTGATTGGCCAACAGTCGTCTTCACCTTTGCTTTATTGCCATAGGTATCGGTAACCGTTACGTTTACGTCTTGCCTGCCCGTAATCACGCCGCCTTTGCCGCTCACTTTCGGCTTGCCGCTGTTATCGACCTGTACCTTTAACACGCCTGTCTTCGGGTCGTATCCCTGATTAATCAGCGCCCGACCACTCGGAAAGCTTGTGTCTATCTGTTTGTGATATGCAGGGGGCGGTGGTGGTACATCCGCCCATGCCGTAAGCGGGATTAGCGCAGCGTTACCGCTAAAACACACAAGCACACCGACACGCACAGTGCGGGCAGCAAGCCTAGTAAAAATTCTATTTCCGGTATCATTTTTCATTACTTTCACTCTCAATCAATGCAACAGACCTTAACGCCACAACGACCACCAATAACACCGCGATGGCAGATACCATGCCTACACCTATTTCTTTCCCTGCTTTGGCATACGCTCCATATTCGCATTGCGGATACGTCGGCTTGATTATCTGTTCTTTATAAACCCAGTCCTTGCCGTTAAAAACGGGGTGATGTAGCACCCCGTCTTTGTCTATCGTCGGCACAACTTGGGTCATCAAGACGTTTGTGGCTTCTTCATAGGTTTGATAGCAGATTCTGCCGACCTGATAACCCATAACCGCGCCTTAACCTACTGCATTAGAGCCGCGTTTACCGATGCGAATCATGGCAAAGGCAACGGATACGCCGATAACCAATGTACCAATAGCCAAAACACCTGCTTTAAGGCCAGTAGCTTCAGTTTTTACAATATCCAACAAATTTATGCTTTCATCCGCCAATGCTAAAGCAGGCAACGCAGATGTAGTCACAACGGCAACGCCGTATTGCAGTTTTTTCTTCAAATTTTTCATGATAATTCCTTTCAATTAGGTTTTAAAAAATGACGGTGTTTAAGGGGTCAATTCAAGGTACACCGCCTAAACCTTGAAAACTTACTGTTTAGCTTTCGTCTGAGTAATACACGTTGTCTTTAAATGCGCGGGGGAATACCCACAGGGTTACAATCTGATTCTGTTTTAAAGATGCGTATTTTTCGGGTGTCTTGGTGCGAACCTGATAAAGGTTCGTTGTCGTTTCGGTTCTAACAATCATGCCCACGTAATGGGTTTTGGTATAACTGCCGTCATCATTCTTGCGTTCTTTGACAATCATGCGGTCAAATGCCCCAGTGATAAATAATCCCTGTACGGGGGCTTGTCTGTCTTGGTTTTCGTTACTCATGGCTATCCTTTCTTAGGCTAAATTGGTAATAATTTCACGGTTTAGAAATGCCCACTTCGGGCTGATTACTTCGCTTAAAATAATGTTGTAATTTTCTTGGTCTATATCGGGTATTTCATAGCCTTTCATTTCAACAGCATATTGTTTTAAATAGGGTTCGATAGCGACAACCCAGCTTTCCAACTTACGCCGCCATTCAGCAGAACCTACCGAGCGGAAGGAAAAATTAGACGTTGCAATCTTCCAAAGGCTTTTTTTGTCTATCGTTGTTCTAATCAGGCGGTATCCTTTGTCTTCAGGCTTGCGGCTATCAATATGTTTTGCAATGTACTTAGCCACATAACGCGCTAAGCCTTTGCTGTTTGTCTTTACGGGCAATAGTTCGGAACGACCGAAGCCGTATTTACCGACGTTTTCGCGTATCAGTTTCCACAACTGGCGCAATGCGGGGTTTGCGCTTGTGTAGTTTCTCGCGGCAATCGCTGCAAAATTCAGGCCGCGACGTATATCTTCACGGGTGTTTACGATCAGATGGAAATGAATTCTTCCTTTCTTGGTGCGTTCATACACGCAGATATAGTGTTTAAAATGCTTGCTTAAAAAGTTTGTTCTCAAACTATGAAATCTGCGGCTTGCTTCTTTCACGTCTTGCACATCATCAGCGAAAGTAAGCGTCAGGAAACCAACATGATTTATGCCAAAAGTTTCGATGAATTGATGAACGTTCAGCTCTAAAGCCGTTGCTGATTTTTTGTGCGATGTACTGAACTCATTCAGTTTTGCGCTTTTTTTGTCAGCTTCTTTTTTTAACCTTTCATGAAATTCGGGTAATTGCTTGTTTTTGTTACTAATCATGCTTTCAGCATGATTCCCAATGCAGTTATTACTATTAAGACAAGGAAGCGCGCCGCGCTTCGCGCTTTGCGCCGCAGCAGCGCACACATCACAGACGCAACCGATACCGCCTGAAAAGGCGGACGGATGGCGGTAAGTCAAACATTCGGGGCAACGGCGTTTCATACTGGCATACCCCCATCTGAAACCCACGTTTCACCATTCAATTTGCACGCAAGGAATGAAAGGTCATAGTGTTTCTTCCCATCAAATTCAAAACCTTGCGGGTATTTGTTGTGCGGTTCTGTATGCGTTTTAATGATTCTGCCTGCTTGGATAAGCTGAAGATTCCACCCGCCGCCGAAACGGTCGGGGTTTGGTTTGATGCGGTATTTACGGGCAGCTTCCATTACAGCCCCCCCATGCGCGCTATATTCGCGTTCATGATTTTGTTAACGAGCATTCGGCCGCAAGCATGGGCTTCGTTCAATACCTTGTTGGGAAGTGCTGGGTTTCGAATAGGGAAGTTAACCGTCTGAACACAAACGACTTCATCATCTTGTGTTTCGTTGAATACTTGAAGTATGTACGACTTGGGAAACTGTTTTGATTCAGGCGTAACAGTATAAAAAGTTAATGACATTTGAGACCCCTTTCAAAAGTCGGTTAATAAACTTGTCAAGGGGTGTTTATGTAAAAATACCCCCTTTCATGGGGGTGCAATATATAAGGCCGTCTGAAAATATTTCAGACGGCCTTTAGGTTAATCATCCGATATCAAGTCTTACGCACCATAAACCGGATATTTTGCGCACAACGCCGTAGCGGCTTTGGCAACGCGTTGCAAGGTTGCATCGTCGTTCGGGTTTTCCACCACATCGGCCAACAAGTTAGCCAATTCACGGGCATCGCTTTCTTTGAAGCCGCGCGTAGTAATCGCCGCCGTGCCAACACGGATACCTGAAGTCACAAATGGTTTTTCAGGGTCGTTCGGAATTGCGTTTTTATTGATGGTAATGTGTGCTTTACCCAATGCTTCTTCGGCAGCTTTACCGGTAATGTTTTTAGCACGCAGATCCACCAAGAAAACGTGGCTTTCGGTGCGGCCGGAAATAATACGCAAACCGCGTTTTACCAACTCTTCAGCCATAGCCGCCGCATTGATTTTCACCTGTTTGGCGTATTCTTTAAACTCAGGTTCCAAGGCTTCTTTAAACGCCACCGCTTTCGCCGCAATCACATGCATCAGCGGGCCGCCTTGCAGGCTTGGGAAAATCGCCGAATTCAAAGCTTTTTCATGGGTATTGTCACGGCACAAAATCACGCCGCCGCGCGGGCCGCGCAGGGTTTTATGGGTGGTGGTGGTCACAAAATCGGCAAAAGGCACGGGATTCGGATATTCGCCGCCCGCAACCAAACCGGCATAGTGCGCCATATCCACAAACAGATAAGCGCCTACCTTATCGGCAATTTCACGGAATTTCGCCCAATCAATCTCCAAAGCATAAGCAGAAGCACCGGCCACAATCATTTTAGGTTTGTGTTCCAATGCCAAACGCTCTACTTCGGCATAATCCAATACTTCGTTTTCATCCAAACCATAAGTAATCGCGTTATACAGTTTGCCGGAAATATTCACCGATGCACCATGCGTTAAATGGCCGCCGTGTGCCAAGCTCATACCCAAAATAGTATCGCCTGGTTTCAATACCGAAGCATAAACCGCTTGGTTGGCTTGAGAACCGGAATGCGGCTGCACATTGGCATATTCCGCACCAAATAATTTTTTCACGCGGTCAATCGCCAGTTGCTCGGCAATATCCACATATTCGCAGCCGCCATAATAACGTTTGGCCGGATAGCCTTCGGCATATTTATTGGTCAATTGGCTGCCTTGAGCTTCCATAACGGCGCAGCTAACATAGTTTTCGGAGGCAATCAGCTCAACGTGGTCTTGTTGGCGCTGTACTTCTTTAGCGATGGCCGAAGCCAATTCGGAATCGTATTTCTCAATGGTAACGCTTTTTGAAAACATGGTCTGAAATCCTTGCAATGTTGAAAAAATAAGCGGGAAATGCCGGCTATTGTAACTGAATTTAGCGCGATAGCGGATGAAAAAATCCGATATTGTCAACAAAATTAACTCATAGAGCAGGCCGTCTGAAAAGGTTTCAGACGGCCTTGCTATAAACAATCATAGCAACCAATCCGGTTTTACTCATTTTAAAAGTTTTAAAAATTTAAATATTATTTATATTTAATATCATAATAATTTCAAACGTTACATGTTTTCCATCAAACACTTGAAACATACCGTCGGGAACAGAACCACAACTCAAATATGACATTTGTCTTATCCTTTTAACCATAAACCTAAAAACAAGCGACCAAGGTGTAAAAGGATAGTGCTATGAGTAAAACCGTTATTGTTACTGCCGCGTTATTAATCGGTGGTCTATATTATATTCAAGAGAATCCCGAAATAAAGCAAAGTATCAGCCAAACATTTAGTCGTGAAAATTTGTTGGAAGCCAAATTTAAAGATCCGGAAAAACAAAAACAATATGAAGAAAATAAATCTTCTCTATTCTTTCACGAATCAAAAAATTAATGATTAACACAATAAACATGCCGTCTGAAATTATAAAATCAGACGGCATGTTTTTTTATATAAGACCATTCCGTTAAAAAACTGCCTCCTCCCCAATCTTTATATTAGATTAACCATAAATTAACTTATCTTATAAAAATCAATCTTTTTGCAAAAACACTTTTATCACATTGCCCAGCCGATATAAATTAATTATGATAATGATTAGCATTATAAAATTATAATTTTTTCTCAGAGGAAAATCATGATTAAACGCTCCCTATTGGCATGTACTATTACAGCCCTATTCCCCACTATTCCCTTAACAGCATGGGCAGCCCCTGGTGATGAAAATGCCAATAATAATACTGAGCTCGATACTGTTGTCGTTACCGCCAGCAGATATGAACAAACACTAGATAAAGCGGCCCCTAACGTGGCCGTTATTTCACGTCGGACGATGGATAGTGCTGCGACACATAATCTAGATGACATTATGCTGTACGAACCCGGAGTCAGTGTGACTACCGATAACACCCGTAGAGGCAATGGTTCGATCAATATTCGTGGCATTGACGGCAACCGTATTCTGATGATGGTCGACGGTGTCCGTATTCCGGAATCGTATGCAGGCGGCGGCCCAAACAACACCGTTTCTGGCCGTGATTTAGTAGAAACCGACACACTCAAACAAGTTGATATTGTTAAAGGGCCATACTCTGCTTTATACGGAAGCGATGCATTAGGCGGTGTGGTCAATATGAGCACTTATTCGCCTTCTGATTTTGTCGATGCCGACAAACCAGTATATTTCGGTGTAAAACAAAGCTATCACAGTAGCGACCGCAGTCATGGCACTACCGCCACCATTGCAGGCCATACAGATATGGCTGAAGGATTGTTAATGTATACCAACCGCAACGGTCATGAATACAAAAACCGGGGCAGTATAGATACTCTTGGTGGTAGTCGCACTAAAAACAACCCTCAAGATACGCACAGTAACAATATCTTGGCTAAAGGCAGTATCGGCAACGAACAACATCGTATTGAACTGCTATGGGAAAGATTTTCACGCAAAAATGATACTAATGTACTTAATGCGATGGGTTCCGTTGCACGAGGGCCAAGGGTGACCAACACATCAGAATATTTTGCCCGCGACCGTGCGCGTCGCCAACGCTCAGAGATAGGCTATCGTTATACAGGTCAAGGTACGTTACAAGAAGCAGCCGTTCAACTGTACCATCAAAAACTAAATGCTGAAGATGATGCAGTCATTGGCGAAACTACTTCTATGGGCAACAATATCATATCAAGGTCAACCCGCTATTCTGATTATGGCTTTAACCAAACCACAAAAGGCGTTAACACCCGAACTATATGGGGACTAACAACAGGTGGTATTGAGCATCGAATTGTTGCAGGCGCAGAATACAAACAATCTGATACAGCCCGTCCACGAGACAGCTTAACAATCAACTCCGATGGTACTACCAGCAAAATCTATGCAGGTAGCCTTTATCCCAATAAAACATTCCCCGACAGCCGTCGTAAAACTTTTAGTATCTACGCACAAGATAGCTTGATTTTCAATAACGGCATCACCCTGACCCCTGCTTTACGTTATGAAAAAGAAACCTTAAATCCACAAATCGATCAGGCTTATTTGAATGCAAAACCACAAGAATTACCACAAAAATTTAGTGATCATGCATTCACACCCAGTCTACGCCTAAGCGTGCCATTTAATCAAAACTGGACTGGATTTGCCTCTTATTCTCGCGGTTTCCGTACCCCTCCGTTTGACAGTGCCACCATGTCATTCAGTAACAACGCATACGGTTACCGCATTATTCCTAATCACAACCTAAAATCAGAGCGCTCCGACAGTATTGAATTAGGTATGAAATATATCCATCAGCGTGGTAACGCCCAAATAACCGCTTTCCATAACCGCTACCGCGACTTTATTAACAACCGGTTATTAAGAGTTGATAATAGCGGCCCACGCCCGATTCAAATATTCCAATACGATAACTTAGACAAAGTGAAAACACATGGTATCGAAGCATCCGGGCAACTCAGACTAACGGAAAACTGGCGTCTGAACGGTGGTATTGCCTGGATGCGCGGAAAAGACGGTAATGGCGGCAACTTAGACACTGCCTATCCGTTAAATGGCGTGGTTGGCTTGGATTATGTTCAAAGCAAATGGGGTATCAGCAGTAAGCTCCGTTGGGCTAAAGCACAAAAACGTGTCAGCAGTGATAATGTTTTCCAAACGCCGGGATACGGTGTATGGGATGCGTCCGCATGGTATAAACCCAATAAAAATATCGAATTGGGGCTGAATATCTACAATATCGGCAATAAAAAGTATTGGCAACATGCCGATATGGCCGGCAGAGCCAGACAAGGTGCCGATATTTACACTCAGCCCGGTCGTAATGTCGCCGCATCTTTACGCGTAGCGTTCTAAGCTTTAAGCTTGAAATTACTCAGGCAGCCACACAAGGCTGCCTGAGTAATAATAACAACTGTATTCGTCTTATATGCGATACAAACAATTAAACATAAATTTCAACTAAAAACCTGAATCAAATTATTGCGAACGACAATCTTTTCAACATTCAACCGAATCATCTTTATACATTCAATTGCGGAAACAAAGCTTTCAATCCTGCTACAATAATTTCAACTGAAACAGCCGCCAACAACATCCCCATCACACGATTCAGAATGATTACCCCCGTATCGCCTAACTTTTGGCTAACTCTAGCTGCTGCCAACAAAATAATATAACAAATCAGACTGATGAAGAGTCCGGCAATTAAAATTGCTATCGTATCACGATAATCTTTAGCTGCAGAAGCGTAAATAATCACCGTAGAAATCCCGCCCGGACCGACCGTTATCGGAATAGCCAGCGGTACCACGGCAATAGCACCGATATTATTATGATTATTGCGATTGGATACTTCCGTATCTTTACTTCCATCCAGCAATGTTTCAGGCTTGGCAGGATTATTGCCGCCATTCATCAACGCAATCGCAATCAGCAATACTAAAATACCGCCGCCCACCTGAAACGCGCCGACACTGATACCGAACAACTTGAGAATCGTACTGCCTGTCAACGTAAAAGCGGTAATAGCGATCATTACGGCGATAGAAACATTTTTCGCGACTTTACGGCGCTCCCGCGTACTTAAATTGTGTGTCAAATCAAGATAAATTGCCAATCCACCCAAAGGGTTAATCAATACCATAAATGCCAATATGATCTTGCCGATTTCCATACCTATCATGTGTTTACACCTTATATTATTTCATTCTCTGTGATTCGTCCGGCAAACATTACTGCCACACTTCAAAGCGATTACCTATATCATCTATTATTTAACTCGAAGCAATCCATTATATGAGCTATAGATAGTTTCAGACGGCCTTATATGAATAAAGGCCGTCTGAAACTATCCATTCAACAGCTTAAACCCGCTGATTACCGATACCCATTAACAATGCCAATATCATCATAATAGACAAAGTAGCTGTACCGCCATAGCTCACCAACGGCAACGGTACACCGACGACGGGAAGAATACCGCTCACCATACCCATATTTACAAAAGCATAACAGAAAAATGTCATAGTTAATGCGCCGGCCAAGGTTCTGTTGTATAAGGTTTGCGCCTTGCCTGCAATATAAAGCCCGCGCCCGAGAATCAGCAGATAAACGGCCAATAATAATCCGTTACCGATAAGGCCGAATTCTTCGCCATAAACCGCAAAAATAAAGTCGGTCGTCGATTCGGGAATATAATCCAAATGGGTTTGCGTACCATTTAGCCAGCCTTTACCCCAAAGCCCGCCGGAACCGATGGCAATCATTGATTGCAAAATATGATAGCCCGCACCCAACGGGTCTTTGGTCGGATCAAGCAGGGTCAGCACACGGGTTTTTTGATAGTCGTGCATACCATAATTCCAAAGCAACGGCAAAGCGGCAAAAAAACCAATCAATGAGGCAAAAATCACTTTCCACGGCAACCCTGCGAAGAAAATCACAAAAATACCGGAAGCCATAATTAAAGTTGCCGTACCCAAATCGGGCTGCTTCAAAATCAGCGCACCCGGCACCATCACCAAAACCAAAGCACCGATATAGTGATACCACCGCAACGACATTTCATATTTTTGAAAATACCAAGCCACCATCATCGGCAATGCGATTTTCATGATTTCAGACGGCTGTATCCGACCGATACCGATATTCAGCCAACGCGTCGAACCATTTACCGTCACTCCGAAAAACTCCACCCCCAACAGCAACACAACGCCAATCGCATACACTGGCGGTGCAAGGGCAGACAATGTTTGCGGACGAGCGCGTGCCACAAACCAAAGCAATATAAATGCCAATACCGTATGCACGGTTTTGTTTTGCAATTGGCCGACTTCTTGCCCGTCTGCCGAATACAGTAAAAACAGGCTCATAATATAAACTGCCAACATGGCATAAAACAGCCACGGATCCATAGGCGCCCAAACAATACGCCTAATTCGGCCTAAAAAATTCTCTTCATTTATATTCATCGCACTGCTCCGGAGGCCGCCTGAATATTTGCAATATTGTCATAGGCCTGTTTGAATGGTGAAGTTTCAGAACGGACAACAGGCGCACTGGCGGCAGTTTGCGACACCTCAACATGCTCTTGATTTGTTAACAACGGCTCTTTAGGTACGGGGCCGGTTAACTGCCCTGCTTTTAAAGTCAGCAGATAATAATCGGTCAGCGCGCGTGCCAACGGTGCCGCACTGGCTCCCCAACCGCCGTTTTCCAATAAAACCGCAATCGCAATCTGCGGCTTTTCCAGCGGCGCGAACGAAATAAACCACGCATGGTCACGATGCTGCTCGGCTAATGCCGCCGCATTATAGCTGGCACCTTGTTTAATCTGTACCACCTGCGCCGTACCGGTTTTGCCGCCCATTGTATATTGCAACCCATGCCCTATACGGTGGGCGGTTCCACCCGGTTTTAACACTTTCGACATCGCTTCTTTGATGTATTCAAAATTATCGTATTTAAAGGGAATGGTACGCTCCGGTTTAGGATCGATTAAGGTGATTTCACGTCGGTCATGATCCAATAATTCTTTAACCAAATGCGGCCGGTAAACCACGCCGTCATTAGCCAATGAAGCCGTAGCTTGCGCCATCTGTAAAGGTGTGTAGGCGTTGTACCCCTGCCCGATACTAACAGACACCATTTCTGCCGCCTGCCACTCCCGCGACCTTGGATTTTTAGCTTTGGCAAAGCGCTTGGCTTTCCACTCTCTAGAAGGTAATACGCCCCGGTATTCATGTGGTAAATCAATACCGGTTTGTTCCCCCAGCCCGAACTCCGCCAAATAAGGTGATGTTTTATCAATACCCAATTCATAACCTAAACGGTAGAAGAAAGTATCCGACGACACTTGAATAGCCTTACTTAAATTAGCCGAACCATGACCTCTACGTACCGAGTCACGAAATAGATGGCGGGAACCCGGAATACTCCAAGCACCCGGTGCAGGCACAATAGTATTTTGATCAATTTTGCCGCTTTCCAATAAAGCCATGCCCATAAACGGCTTAAAGGTAGAGCCCGGCGGATAAAGACCTTGTGTCACACGGTTAATCAGCGGACGCTGCCAATCTTCATTCAGCCCTTTCCATGATTCGGTATCAATGCCGTCAATAAATAAATTCGGATCAAACGATGGTTTGGACACAAATGCCAATACCCCGCCGGTTTGCGGGTTCAGCGCCACCATCGCACCACGCCTATCACCCATCAGACGATCTGCCTCTTGTTGCAAGCGGATATCCATAGCCAACCGCAAAGTCTTACCCGTTTTGGCAGGTACGCTTCTCAAAACATGGACTATATTGCCGTAAGCATCTTTTTCAACTTCCTGATAACCCGGCACACCATGAAGTTGACGCTCGTAAAACCGCTCTAATCCCGATTTACCGATATGGGTACTGCCCCGATAAAGTGCCGAAGCATTTTCCGTTTCCAATCTTTTTTGGTCGCTATCACTGATACGGCCGATATAGCCTAAAACATGTGCCATCAATTCGGGATAACGGTATGAACGGAAAGTACGTGCATTAATCTCCACCCCTTTAAAACGGTAGAGTTGTGCAGCCAAGTTTGCTGCTTCATCAGGATTAAGTTTTAACTTTAAGGGAATATTTTCATAAGAACGAAATTCGACACGGAATTTTTTAAAACGCCTCATGTCGCCCTCGGTAATATCGACATAACGGCGTAATGCTTCTATCGTATCATCCAGCTTTCCTTCAATTTTACTGGGTACGATTTCAAGGGAATAGGCAGGATAATTGTGCGCCAATACCACACCGTTTACGTCTACAATTTCTCCACGTATCGGTGCCGTAGGCACTAATGAAATACGGTTGGTATTGGCCCGCACCACATATTCATCATGTTTGACAATTTGCAGATAAACAAAACGACCAAATAACAACAAAAAGAAAATCACAATGAATACGAACGCCACCACCAGCCGCAAGATAAAATCCCGTTCGCGGTCAGCAACAACCTGATCATATCCATTGTTTAAATAGGTATTTTTATTCATCGGCGTAATAGACGTGAATTAAGGATAACCAGCATAATCTTACTCAACAGCGGCCACAACAACGCGCCAATAAACGGCGCAATAAATACCTGCCATTCGGTAAAACGGTGGTCATACATCAAACGAACCAATGATAAAACGACTTGGTTGCACAATAAAGCCGCCCAAATAGCCATGGCCTGCACCCCATAACTGAACAACATAATACGCTGCTGCCGCTGCTGGATAAAAAATACCATCACCATATACGACAAAGCATGTTGTCCAAGTGGTGCTGCCGTTCCGACATCAACCAGCAATCCGGTCAAAAAAGCAGCGCCCACACCCACCATTTGCGGCCGGTATAATGCCCAATAAAGCAAAATCAATGCCGTAAACTCAGGCAACCAAAAAAAAGTATTGAAAGAGAATGGGATAAAGTCCAGCAACATGGCAAGCATGAAGCCGGAAATAGTGATGTGTTTGGGAACACGCTTATGAAAATCTTCAAGTTCGGTCATAACTCAGACTAAGGCCGTTTTGCTTTGGCAGAATCAGATGCCGGCGATAATTGCTCCGGCAGTTTTTTTTGTGGCAATACCAATACATATTTGCTGTTTCGAAACCCTGACAAAGGTGTTAGAGTAACGCGGTAATAAGGGGTTCCGGCAACACGGAATACCTGAAGTACTTTAGCCACAGGAATCCCTTCCGGGTAAATACTGTCTAATCCGGAAGTCACCAAAACATCGTCCGGCCGTAAATCGGCATCGGCAGGAAAATAACGTAAATTAATCGAGCTACCGCTGCCATAAAGTAAACTGCGCACACCGGTGCGCTCAACCATAATCGGAATCACCATTTTACTATTGGTAATCAACGTTAATTCAGCACTTAATGGGTGCACTTGTGTAATCTGGCCAATTAAACCATTTTGATCCACCGCAGCATCGCCTACTTTAAATCCGCTTACTTCTCCTTTATTTAAAATCAATCTATCCGCCAGCGGGTCGCGACCATTCGAAATTATCGTTGCCATACCCGAAATACGAATACCACTCTGCTGCAAACCCTGTAATTTTTTTAGCTCAATCAGTTCCTTTTGTTGAACACCTGCTTGTGCCAATAATAATTTCAGACGGCCGTTTTCTTCGCTCAACCGTTTGCTTTCGGCAACCAAATCTGTTTGTGATTGAACTGAATCACTAATATAACGATAGAAATAAACAGGCTGGTTGGCAATCCACTGCAAAGGATACAGTGCTGTCGCCGTATAGCTTTTGACTTTCTGAACCGCCGAATAGCGGCTATCCAGCATCATCAAAGCCACGCTGACTATTGAAAGAATAATCAGCTTGCTGGAAGACTTCATGCCCTTACGGGAAAAATTCAAAGGCTGTTCAGACATATTAAAACGGCATTCCGAAATAATAAATTAAGGGTTTGCCACAAAAATCGAGTTCAGTTTGCCAATCATATCCAACGCTTTACCCGATCCCCGCGCCACACAAGTCAGCGGATCTTCCGCTATCATCACCGGCAATCCGGTTTCTTCGGCCAGCAAGCGGTCAAGACCTTTAAGCAATGCACCGCCACCGGTTAACACCAACCCGCGCTCCGCAATATCCGCACCCAATTCGGGCGGCGTTTGCTCCAATGCATTTTTAACCGATTGAACAATCTGGTTCAATGGCTCGGTCAGTGCTTCCAAAACTTCATTTGAGCTGATGGTAAACGCTCGCGGAATACCTTCTGCCAAATTGCGGCCTTTCACTTCGATTTCATTAACTTCCATGCCGGGGAAAGCCGAACCGATTTTTGTTTTAATTTCTTCAGCCGTCGCTTCACCGATCAACATACCGTAATTGCGGCGAACATAATTGATAATGCTGTCATCAAACGCATCCCCGCCGACACGAATAGAATGTGAGTAAACCACGCCGCTCAAAGAAATCACACCGACTTCGGTTGTACCGCCGCCGATATCGACCACCATACAACCGGTAGCTTCCTCAATCGGCAAGCCCGCACCGATTGCCGCAGCCATCGGCTCTTCAATCAAATTTACAGAAGAAGCACCCGCAGCCGAAGCCGAATCACGAATCGCTTTACGCTCGACTTGAGTCGAACCGCAAGGCACACAAATCACAATACGTGGTGGTGCAGCGAAACGGCTGTTATTTACTTTCTTAATAAACTGTTTCAGCATTTTTTCAGTGACATTAAAATCAGCAATCACACCATCTTTCATCGGGCGGATAGCTTGAATCGTGCCCGGAGTACGCCCCAACATTTTTTTAGCTTCAGTGCCCACCGCCAAAATAGCACTTTTGCCATGTGTGGCATCCGTCTGCATCGCCACTACTGAAGGTTCATCTAAAACAATACCTTTATTACGGATGTAAATCAACGTATTGGCAGTACCCAAGTCAATCGCGAGATCATTTGAAAAATAGCGTGTTAAAAAGCGAAACATAAAATATTTCCCGAACCTTTAAAATCTTGTTAAAACGATAGAAAAAACAGTATCCTGTTTTTTCAGACGGCCTCCCCGCCGGAAAGCGGTATAAATCCGCTGAATTCTGCATGTAGAATAACAGCGTTTTCAGTTATAATTCTCTACCAAACGGAATAATAATCGGATAAACGTGTAATAATACCTTAGTTTGGGTATTTACTGAATTAAATTTAAGGATTTTTTATGGCTCTGACCCTAAGTGATGTGGAAAAAATTGCCAAGCTCTCGCGCCTGAGTTTGACAGAGGAAGAAAAACAACAAAACCTGCAAGAATTAAATGATATTTTTGCGCTGGTTGAAAAAATGCAGACCGTCGATACCGACGGCATCGAACCGATGGCGCACCCACATGAAGCCGCTTTACGCTTGCGCGAAGACCGTGTTACCGAAACCGACCATGCAGCCGAATACCAAGCCGTAGCGCCCGAAGTGCGTAACCGTTTATATATCGTCCCACAAGTTATCGAAGAATAAAATTTCAGACGGCCTTATATATATAAATAGATATATTTAAATACACTTAGGCCGTCTGAATCATTGCGCCGTCTGAAAGAGACCTATGACCCAATATACATTGAAACAAGCCAGCGAAATGCTGCAAACCAAACAAATTTCCGCCACCGAATTGGCACAAGAATACTTAACAGCCATTGATGAGCGCAATCCCGCGATCAACGGCTACATTACATTAGATAAAAATCTCACCCTCGCTGAAGCCCAAGCAGCCGATGCGCGTATCGCCTCCGGCAATGCTACCGCTTTAACCGGCGTACCCATTGCCTATAAAGATATTTTCTGCCAACAAGGCTGGCGCAGCGCCTGCTCCAGCAAAATGCTCGACAACTTCGTTTCACCCTACACCGCCACCGTGGTACAAAACCTTTTAAACGAAGGCATGGTGACCCTAGGCCGCACCAATATGGACGAGTTCGCCATGGGCTCCACCAATGAAACTTCATTCTACGGCGCAACCAAAAACCCGTGGAATACCGAAAACGTACCCGGCGGTTCTTCCGGCGGTTCCGCCGCCGTTATCGCCGCCCGTCTCGCCCCCGCTGCTTTAGGCTCCGACACCGGCGGCTCTATCCGCCAACCCGCCTCGCACTGCGGCATCACCGGCATTAAACCGACCTACGGCATCGTATCCCGTTTCGGCATGGTTGCCTACGCATCCAGCTTCGACCAGGCCGGCCCGATGGCACAAACCGCCGAAGATTGCGCTATTTTACTCAATGCCATGGCCAGCTTCGACGAACGTGACTCCACCAGCTTGGAACGCAGCAAAGAAGACTACACTCGCGATTTAAACCAACCCTTAAAAGGCCTAAAAGTCGGCCTGCCTAAAGAATATTTCGGTGAAGGCATGAGCGCGGACGTACAAAAAACCGTTCAGACGGCCATCGACCTACTCAAAGCACAAGGCGCGGAAATGGTAGAAGTCAGCCTGCCGCAAACCGAATTATCCATTCCCGCCTATTATGTACTCGCCTCCGCCGAAGCCAGTACCAACCTTTCCCGCTACGACGGCGTACGCTACGGCCACCGCGCCGCCCGATTCGGCGATTTGGAAGAAATGTACAGCAATACCCGTGCCGAAGGTTTCGGCAGCGAAGTCAAACGCCGTATTATGATCGGCACCTATGTACTCAGCCACGGTTACTACGATGCCTACTACCTGAAAGCCCAAAAATTGCGCCGTTTGGTTGCCAACGATTTTCAATCAGCCTTACAACAATGCGACATTATCCTTGCGCCAACCGCACCGACAGCCGCACCGAAACTAGGCAGCGATATCAACGACCCGGTACACATGTATCTTTCCGATATTTACACCATCGCCGTTAACCTAGCCGGTTTACCCGCCATGACCCTACCCGCGGGCTTCTCTTCAGACGGCCTACCGATCGGCGTGCAATTGATTGGCAATTACTTTGCCGAAGCGAAGATTTTGGGCGTGGCGCATCAGATGCAGTTGAATAGTGATTGGCATAGTAAGCAGCCTACTAGATAAAAAATCATAAGCTGCTTAAAAAACTAAAAAATGATCGTTAAAGATCATTTTAGGAAATCCTATACAGGTGCGAATTATGCCAATATCCAAAACCATAAAAGAAACTGCCTCAAAATGAACCTTCACTTTGATATCAATTTGGCTAAAGGCTATAAAAGTCCATCTCAAATTGTACGCGTCTTAACGGAAAATTGGATGGCAATAAATATGTATTGTCCAAATTGCGGTTGCAACCATATAAAAAAAGCACCCAATAATCGCCCTGTACAGGATTTTCTATGCCCTCAATGCAACGAGCAATTTGAATTAAAAAGTAAAAATGCAAAATCCATAGGAAAAAAGATTGATGATGGTGCATATCACACGATGATTGAGCGAATCCAATCAAATGATAATCCTAATTTCTTTTTCTTGATGTATAAAAAAGCAGATTATTCTGTTCAACAATTGATATTGGTACCGAAACATTTTATGACTGTCGATATGATTATTCGCCGTAAGCCTTTATCGGAAACAGCCAGCCGTAAAGGTTGGATCGGCTGTCAAATAGACATGAGTAGATTGCCTGAAAGTGGAAAAATTTTATTGATTGATCAGGCTAAAGTCATTGAACCTGAGCGAGTACATCAGCAATGGCAATCCAATCTTTTTTTACGTAATCAGAAAGCTGCCAGTAAAGGCTGGCTATTGGCAATCATAAAGTGCATTGAGCAACTTCCTGAGAAATTTGATTTAAAGCAGCTATATAAGTTTGAGGAACAATTAGCCGCCCAATTCCCTAATAACAAACATATTAAAGATAAAATCCGCCAGCAGCTTCAAATTCTACGTGACCAAAATATAGTTGAATTTTCCGCACGCGGGCATTATCGGAAACTTCAACCTTAAAGATTTTTCAACATGAAAAGCATTGTAAATAGAAATGTTATTCATATTAAAAGATGTTTGATTTAATTATTTAAGCATTAAAAATATCCGTATTTTTTATTATAAGTAATTGTTAAATTTTTACTTAAAATTTTATTTAAAAAGAAAGACCCTTTATGACCTGGGAAACTGTAATCGGACTGGAAATCCACGTCCAATTAAACACTAAATCCAAAATTTTCAGCGGTGCGTCTACCGCTTTCGGTGCCGAACCGAACGCACACGCCAGTGTAGTGGAATGCGCCCTGCCCGGTGTGTTGCCGGTATTGAATCGCGAAGTGGTTGACAAGGCCATTAAACTTGGTCTGGCTATGGATGCGACCATCAATCAGAAAAACGTGTTCGACCGCAAAAACTATTTTTATCCCGACTTACCGAAAGGCTATCAAATCAGCCAATTAGATCTGCCGATTGTAGAGCACGGTAAGTTGGAAATTGTGGTGGGCGACGAAGTTAAAACCATCAATGTGACCCGTGCCCATATGGAAGAAGATGCCGGTAAATCGGTTCACGAAGGTTTGAACGGTGCGACAGGTATCGACCTTAACCGTGCCGGTACACCTTTGTTGGAAGTGGTATCCGAGCCGGAAATGCGTTCGGCAGCCGAAGCGGTGGCCTATGCCAAAGCCTTACATGACTTGGTAACCTGGCTGGATATTTGCGACGGCAATATGGCCGAGGGTTCGTTCCGTATCGATGCCAATGTTTCCGTGCGCCCTAAAGGCCAAGCTGAATTCGGCACCCGCCGTGAAATTAAAAACCTTAATTCATTCCGCTTTTTAGAGCAGGCGATTAATTATGAAGTGGAAAGCCAGATTGAAATTATTGAAGACGGCGGCAAGGTACAGCAAGCCACCATGCTTTTCGATCCTGATAAAGGTGAAACCCGTGTGATGCGCTTAAAAGAAGATGCGCATGACTACCGCTATTTTCCCGACCCCGACCTATTGCCCGTGATGATTTCCGATGAGCAATTGGCCAAAGCGCGTGACAATATGCCCGAGCTGCCGTCTGAAATGGCACAGCGTTTCGTGTCGGATTACGGCGTCAGCGAATATGATGCACGTCTGCTCACTGCTTCACGCGGACAAGCCGCTTTCTTTGAAACGGCTGCCCAAGCAAGCAAGCAAGGCAAACTGGTGGCAAACTGGATGAACGGCGAGCTGGCGGCCACGCTAAACAAAGAAGGCTTAAGCCTGCCTGAAAGCCCGATTCAGGCCGACCGTTTAGCCGGATTGGTTGCCAAAATCGCTGACGGTACTTTGAGCAACAAACTGGCCAAACAAGTATTCGAAGCCATGTGGGGCAGCGATTTGGATGCCGAAGCCATTATCGAACGCGACGGTTTGAAACAAATGACCGACAGCGGTGCCATTGAGAAAATCATTGATGAAGTTTTGGCAGCCAATACCAAATCGGTAGAAGAATATAAATCCGGTAAAGAAAAAGCCTTTAATGCTTTAGTGGGGCAAGTCATGAAAGCCAGCAAAGGCAAGGCTAATCCTCAGCAGGTGCAAGAGTTGCTGAAAGCCAAACTGGCTTCATAGATTAACCAATCTTATTTCACAGGCTTTTATAAAATAGGCCGTCTGAATATTTCAGACGGCCATATATAAAATACCGTTATTACTTTTAGTCCAAGTTCATATTATCTGCCATCACATTATTTTTTCATTGCAAAAAAATCAATACAGCGATTAAAGCGTCACCGTAAAACCAACAGCCTGCATATAAGCAAGGTTCAAATACGGCAATAATATAACCATATATAAGGCCGAAGCAGTAAAATATTAAACTACCTAACTTATTTTTCAGACGGCCTATTTCATTATCAAAATAACCAAAGCTTATTATGTCGTATACCGTTACCCTCACACCCGATCAAACCACCTTTACCGTTTCAGAAGACGAACCTATTCTCCATGCCGCCAAGCGACAAGGATTAAACCTGCCTCATTCCTGTCAAAGCGGCATATGCGGACAATGTAAAGCCAAACTGGTGAGCGGCGAAGTTTCGGGGGGCAAATATGCCGAATTGGCTTTAAGCTCGGAAGAGGCCGAACAAGGCAAAATTTTGATGTGTTGCGCCATTCCCCAAAGCGATATTACTTTGACCGTACCCGGTTATAACGGCGCATCCGCCCCACCTGTTAAAACCTTCCCCGCCCGTGTTTCATCTGTTGAATACATACATGATGCCGCCATCCTAACCCTGGCGCTTCCCAAAGCACCGCCGTTTGTTTTTTGGGCAGGGCAATATATTGATATTTTATTGAAAAACGGCGAAAGCCGTAGCTATTCCATCGCCAATAGCCCTGACAGCGCGGCCACCATAGAACTGCACATCAGAAAACGTGAAAACGGCTTATTTTCCAATATGCTGTTCGGTGAAAATGCCGTTGTTAAAGAAAAAGCCATTATGCGTATACGCGGCCCGTTGGGTACGTTCACCTTAAAAGAAGAAAGCGGCAAACCGATTATCCTCATGGCTACCGGCACAGGGTTTGCCCCGATACACAGCATTCTGCAACATTTAATCTACAACAATAGCAAACGCTCCGTACACCTTTATTGGGGCGGTCGCCAAGAAGCCGATTTATACCGCTTGCGGGAAGCCGCCAATATCGTTTCCCTGCTTCCGCAATCAAGCTTTACCCCCATACTCTCCCAACCTGATGCAGGCTGGCAGGGTGCCCGTGGTTATACTCAGGATTATGTGGTTGCCGACCATCCCGATTTATCGGCATACGAAGTTTATGCCTGCGGTTCGTTGGCTATGATTCAATCGTCGCAACAACAATTTATACAGCATCATAATTTACCTGAAGATGCCTTTTTCTCAGATGCGTTTTCACCCGCCGTGTCATAATGCGTAATATTAAAAAGCAGTTTTAGAAAATAAATTTATTTTCAAAACAATACCTTTATTTATTTTTTATATAACATCAGCAAAAATACTTGCCAAAACACATAAAACCAATCATAATGCGCACTTCTTCGCCGGTATAGCTCAGTTGGTAGAGCAGCTGACTTGTAATCAGAAGGTCCCGAGTTCGACTCTTGGTGCCGGCACCAGATAAAAAACAGCCTGACCGACCCGGTCGGGCTGTTTTACTTTGCAGATTGAAATTTATTCGGATGTCCCCATTATTAAGCGCGCTTAAACTTAAGGCCATCTGAAACGGAAAATGCCATGGTTACCATCAATACGCTACAAAAAATGAAAGCGGAAGGCGAAAAAATCGCTATGCTGACCGCCTACGAAGCCAGTTTTGCCGCTTTAATGGATAAGGCGGGCATAGATGCTATTCTAGTCGGCGACTCACTAGGAATGACCGTACAAGGCCAAAGCTCCACCCTACCCGTTTCCCTACGCGATATGTGCTATCACACCGCTGCCGTAGCCCGCGGTACACAAAATACCATGATTGTGAGCGATCTGCCTTTCGGTGCTTATCAGCAAAGCAAAGAACAAGCTTTTGCCGCTGCTGCCGAACTCATGGCCGCAGGCGCCCATATGGTGAAACTGGAAGGCGGCGTATGGATGGCAGAAACCACAGAGTTTTTACAATTACGCGGGATACCCGTTTGCGCCCATATCGGCCTGACCCCGCAATCCGTACACGCTTTCGGCGGCTACAAAGTACAAGGCAAGGGCGATAAAGCCCAAGCGCTTTTAAACGATGCCAAAGCGCATGATCAAGCCGGTGCTTCGATTATTTTAATGGAATGCGTACCCGCCGAACTTGGCAAACAGGTTACCGAAACCGTACACAGCCCCACTATCGGAATCGGCGCCGGTGTGGATTGCGACGGACAAGTCTTGGTTATGCATGATATGTTGGGCGTATTTCCCGGCAAAACCGCCAAATTTGTGAAAAACTTTATGGAAGGCCAAAGCAGCATCCAAGCTGCCGTTGCCGCTTATGTGGCTGCCGTTAAAGACAAAAGCTTTCCTGCTCCGGAACATACTTTTTAATGATGCTTTTATCTAAGGCCGTCTGAAACCTTTTCAGACGGCCTGATACCGTAAACAAGGACACACCGACCATGCAAATTATCCATACCGTGCAAGCACTACGCGAATGGCGTAAAACCGCAGGCAGAGTTGCTTTTGTTCCCACTATGGGCAACCTGCACGAAGGCCATCTGGCTTTGGTACGCGAAGCCGGAAAACATGCCGACCAAGTCGTGGTAAGCATTTTTGTGAACCGCCTCCAATTCGGGCAAGGCGAAGATTTCAGCCAATATCCGCGCACCTTGCAACAAGATGCCGATAAATTAAGCAAAGAGAATGTCGCGGTTATTTTCGCACCGGATGAAAAAGAACTTTATCCTCATGTCGAACAGCGTTATAACGTTGAACCGCCTAATCTTCAAAATGAATTATGCGGTAAATTTCGCCCCGGCCATTTCCGCGGCGTGGCTACGGTAGTCAGCAAACTTTTTAATATCGTCGAACCCGATACCGCCTGCTTTGGCAAAAAAGACTATCAGCAATTGGCCATTATTAAAGGCTTGGTGGAAGATTTAAATTTCAATATCCGGATTGTGCCTGTCGATACCGGCCGCGCTTCAGACGGCCTCGCCCTTTCCAGCCGCAACCAATACCTCAATGAAACAGAGCGCACCGAAGCACCACGCCTATACCGCGAACTAACAGCCATTGCAGAAGCATTACGCCAAGGCAACCTGGCTTACGCCGAATTGGAAAATGCTGCCATACAGAACCTAACGGCAGCAGGTTGGACGGTTGACTATGTGGAAGTACGTCACGCAGAAAGCCTAAAAGTTGCCCATGCCGGTGATAAAGACTTGGTCGTGCTTGCCGCTGCCCGCTTAGGAAAAACCCGCCTGATTGACAATGTAGAAGTACATTTAGATTAGTACCTCATATCTTTAATTATCATAAGTTCAAGGCCGTCTGAAAATTTTTCAGACGGCCTTGAACTTATCAAAACAACTTAAATAACGTATTTCAAATGATATAAGGCTTAATAATCCAATAAACCAAACATTGCTACTACAAATATCGTGCTGCCACATAACTAAAGCAACAGCACGGTATTTTAGCTTAATCTATTTTATAGCCTTTGGTCGCAAAGAATACGATGTAGACGTAGCACAAAGCAGATACGAAGAACGATACCAGCAAGCCGATATGGTCTGCAAAAAAGCCTTGAACCACCGGAACAATCGCACCACCAACAATAGCCGTACACAGAATGCCTGAAGCTTCACCGGTAAATTTACCCAAGCCTTTGGTCGCCAAAGAGAAGATGGTCGGAAACATAATCGAGTTGAAGAAACCGATAGCCAATAGCGACCACATAGAGATAGCACCGCCGCCGGATAGAATCGCAATCGCAATCAATACTACAGCAACGGTCGCATTAAAGGCCAAATACTTATTCGGGGCAAATTTGTTCATCATCACCGAACCTAAGAAACGGCCGACCATCGCGCCGCCCCAATAGAGGGCTAGATAATTAGCACCGGTAGAATGGTTTAAATTAGCAGTTAATTCCATCACGTTGATCAACAGCGATCCAATAGATACCTCCGCACCTACATAGCAGAAAATACCGAATGCACCCAATACAAGATGTTTATACTGCCAAACACTGGTTTTACCGTCGTGTTTGTGTTCGGTTTCTTCTTCGGCAATTTTGCGCGCATCAGGCAATCTGATCATTTTGACAAACACAGCCAATAAAATCAGCACCCCGGCCAATCCCAAATAAGGAATCTGAACCGAAGAAACCTGTTCAGCCTTCGTGGTAACTTTTTCGATATCGGCCAAAATAAATATAGCACCAAAGATAGGTGCAATGGTGGTACCCAAAGAGTTAAAAGCCTGCACTAAAGTCAACGTGGCCGATTCTTTGCCAGGTTTGGATAATAAAGTTACATAAGGATTACCGGCTACTTGTAATAAAGTAATACCGGAAGCTAAAATAAATAGCGCCCCTAGAAAAATCGGATATGAAGCAATATTTGCCGCGGGATAAAACAAGATACAACCGACCGCAGTCAGTAAAAAACCGCCGATAACGCCACCTTTATAACCGATTTTTTCAACCAATTTACCCATTGAAATAGACAATACGGCATAAGGGGTAAAGAAACAGAACTGTACCAACATCGCCTGAACATATGTTAAATCGAAAATGGCTTTTAAGTGAGGAATGAGGGTATCATTTAATGCAGTGATAAACCCCATCATGAAAAACAGCGCGGTCAATACCGATAGCGCGCTATTATTATTTTGCTGTGACTGCGTAGACATATATATTTGCCCTTCATCTTAGTTTACTTGATTGTAATAAAATTCAAATTTACTACATCGTGAAATTAACTTACATAACTCCTAAGTTGCATCTTACTGATATTGTTAAGTTTTGCAACTGTTATTTTATTACAAAATATTAATATGTAAATTATTTAGGTTTCCCTCTATCCTCCATTTAAATATAAATAAATAAAACAAATCACATTAATGATTCAAATAATCAGATAACATTTTAAAAACTGCTTTTCAGACGGCCTATGTCTTAAAATTAAATTTTGAGAATTCAAACAACACGGGCACTTATGACATAAAGCTAAGAATATAAATGAATAACCTAAAATTTACCCAAACAGGTTTAATCACACTGCCCCGGTTTGTCACAGTTAGCATTACGATATAAACGAATTAATCGCTCTGTTGAACTGTCGTGATCTTGTACGGCGGTTTCGCCTGTCAGCTCGCGTAAAATGGTTTTTGCCAATTGCTTGCCCAACTCGACACCCCATTGATCAAAGCTATTAATATCCCAAATCGTGCCTTGCACAAAGGTTTTATGTTCATATAAAGCTATCAGGCTGCCCATATTGCGCGGATTGATTTTATTCATCAAAATCAAATTGCTGGGGCGGTTTCCCGAAAACGTTTTATGCGGCACCAATGCTTCGATTTGCGCACTGTCCATGCCCTGTTCTGTTAACTCTGCGCGTGCTTCATCGGGTGTTTTCCCCCGCATAAACGCTTCGGCCTGCGCAAACACATTGGCCAACAAAATCTCATGATGACCAGGCAGATTACTGCGTTTTTGCAATGAAGCAATCAAATCAATCGGGGTAATGTGCGTGCCTTGATGCAATAATTGAAAGAAAGCGTGTTGTCCGTTAATACCGGTTTCGCCCCAAATAATCGGGGCGGTTTCGTGTTTTACCGGCTCGCCGTCCAACGTGACCTGCTTGCCGTTACTCTCCATATCCAATTGCTGGATAAATTTAGGCAGGCGGTGTAGATGTTGGTCGTATGGTGCAATAATATGGCTGCCGCCACCATAATAATTGATATACCAAATACCGATAAGCGCCAATAAAACCGGCATATTTTGTTCCAATGGCGAATTATAGAAATGCTGATCCATCAGATGTGCACCATTGAGCATTTCAATAAAGTTTTCTTCGCCCAAATACAGCATAATCGGCAAACCGATGGCCGACCATAAGCTATAACGCCCGCCTACCCAATCCCAAAACTCAAACATATTGGCCGGATTAATACCGAAATCGGCCACGGCTTTCTGATTGGTAGAAACGGCGACAAAATGCTTCGCAACCGCCGATTCTTCGTCGGCATGTTGTAGGAACCACTCGCGCGCGGTTAAAGCGTTGGTCAGCGTTTCCTGTGTGGTAAATGTTTTTGAGGCAATAATGAATAATGTGGTTTCAGGGTGAACCTGCTCCAATACATCGCGCAATTGTGAACCATCCACATTAGACACAAAATGCATATGCAAACGCGGATGACCATAAGGTTTCAATGCAGTACACATCATCAACGGCCCCAAATCGGAGCCGCCGATACCGATATTGACCACATCCGTAATCACCTGATTGGTATAGCCCAACCATTCGCCGCTACGAACCTCATGGGCAAACTCGCCCATCCGCTGCAACACACGGTTTACATCCGGCATCACATCTTCGCCGTCTACATAAATCGGCGCATTGGTGCGGTTGCGCAGCGCAACATGCAAAACGGCACGGTTTTCGGTGGTATTGATTTTTTCACCATGAAACATTTGCTTGATACGTTCCGGCACACCGGCTTCTTTAGCCAGTTTCATCAATAAGGCCAATGTTTCATCGGTGATACGGTTTTTGGAATAATCCAGCGTTATCCCACCGACTTCCAGCCAATAGCGTTGGGCACGCTCCGGGTCTTGTTTGAATAACTCACGCATATGCAGGCTTTTGGTTGCATCAAAATGCTTCCATAATTCCCGCCAGCTCGGTAAATCCTGCAAATGTTTCATGACTCTTCCTTGTTATATTCCAAATGTTTGTTGTGAATACTGCGTTTGCCTTTTTGTAGCTGCAAACTGGCGGTTTCGCCCAAATGTAATGCCAAGCCGATGGTTAAGATATCAATCACGGCCAATTGCAACAGGCGGGAAATCATCGGGGTATACAATTCGCTGTTTTCGGAAGAAGAAATACTTAGTACACAATCAGTCAGTTGCGCCAATGGTGAATCAGGGCGCGTAATCGCAATTATCGAAGCCCCGTTTTCTTTGGCTACGCTCACAGCATCTAATAATTCAATAGAAGAACCGGAATTGGAAATCACAACCAAAACATCTTCTTTACTCAATACCGCAGCAGCCATCAATTGAATATGGGTATCAACATAAGCTACGGTTGAAATCCCGAACCGGAAAAATTTATGTTGGGCATCTTGAGCCACAATGCCCGAATTGCCCATACCGTAAAACTCAATCCGCCGTGCACGGCTGAGCATCGTTACCGCACGCTCTAAGTCAGCTTCTTTTAAAAAGCGGCGCGCACCTAAAAGCGAAGCGGCGGCATTGCCTAATACTTTTTCCACCACCACACCCATATTGTCATCGGCATTCAATTCTTCATGCACATAAGGCATACCGTCATGGCCGATGCTGGCCGACAATGCTAATTTAAATTCAGGCAGCCCTTTATAACCCAAACTACGGCAAAAACGGATAACGGTCGGCTGGCTCACAGAAGCACGTTCGGCAATTTCCGCAACCGCTGCATGTACAAACCATTTTGGTTCGGCTAATGCGGATTCCGCTACTTTGCGCTCTGCACCTGATAGTTCAGACAACGACTCACTGATTTTGCTTAACATGATTCTATATCCTTTTAAAAAGCCGGCCGATCCGGCTTATCACCGGCTATCAGGCTGTTTGCCCGATTTATTCAAATAACATATCATAAATCATCCTGATAACTATCTGTCCGATATTATTTAATATTTATTATTTGCCTATTTATCCGGTTGTTTATTATCTAATATTGGTATTGTATCGGCAATATTTCATTCACAATCGAATATTTTCAGCAAATTTTGCTCCGCTATCAACAGTTTTCCTGCTGCTGTGCCCCGCCCAAAGCAGCGGTATTATTACAGATACCTTGCAAATGGTTTGACAATGCCACTGCAGCACCAACAATACCGGGATATTTCCCCAAAACAATATACACAGGAATAGCCGCTAAATAAGCATCAAAACGGCCTTTGCTTTCAAAACGGGTGCGGAACGGCGAATGTTTGAAATAATCGATAAAACGCGGAACAATGCCGCCGCACAAATAAACACCACCACCTGCGCCCAAAGTCAACGCGAGATTGGATGCCGCCGTACCCAACATGGCACAGAAAATATCCAAAGTCAGACGGCAAAGTGGAGAAGAGCCGCTTAATGCCTGCGCACTGATTTCAGACGGCCGTAATTTTTGCCGTTTAATTCCTTCTTTGGCCGAAAGTGCTTCGTGAATCAGGGTTAGGCCTGCACCACTTAAAAAACGCTCGGCAGACACATGACCGTATTTTTTGCGGGCATATTGCCAGATCATAATTTCAGCATCGTCAAACGGTGAAAAGCTCACATGTCCCCCCTCACCGGCCAAAGGCACCCAACCTGAATTACTAGGTATCAATCCGCTCACACCCAAGCCCGTTCCCGGGCCAATAACGGCTTTCGGAGCATTTTCCACCTGATGCGAACCACCGACTTGAACCAGCTCGTCATCCGACAAACGGGTAATCGCCAAAGCTTGCGCGGTAAAATCATTCAATAGAATCAAGGTTTCCAAGCCCAAAGCCTGACGCGTGGTTTCAATCGAAAACGCCCAATGGTGATTGGTCATCTGCACCCAATCGCCCAGCACCGGATTGGCAATGGCAATGGCGGCATGGCTGATTTTCGGATCACCGGCAAGTTTTAAATAAGCACGCGCCGCATCCACCACCGTATCATAATCATTACAAGGCAAAACCTCGACCTGTTCGATTTTTTGCGGTGCCGTTTCTAAAGCAAAGCGGGCATTGGTGCCGCCGATATCGGCCACCAAACGCGGCCATTCTACTGTTTTTGTTTGAACGGCTGCTGTTTTAATCTGAGTAGTGGACATGGCAGTTTACCTTTTTGTGATTGAGAACATAACTTATCGGAAATTGTTTGGACGGCGCAACGGCAGCCTGTTCAAATATATTTTTTTTGTCGCCGCCCTGAATGGCTAAAAATACCGCTGGTGTTTCGGCAATAGCGTTCAGTGTCATGCTGATGCGCTCGTGTGCGGCGGTAACCGGTGTGGTATGCAGCAAAGGAATTTCATTTTTCTCATCCAAGCCTTGATCCAATTGCGGCGCCTGCGGAAACAACGATGCGGTATGCCCGTCGCCTCCCATGCCCAATACCAGCACATCACGACGGCGGTAATGTTTTAAGGCCGTCTGAACCACTGCTTCAGGCTGTAGCGCTTCTGCTTTTAAGCCGGCCTCAACCAAAGGAAGCCAACCGGCCGCTTTCGCTTTATTTTGCAAAAGATACTGATGAACCAATGCCGTATTGCTATCGGCGTGATCCGTCGGCACTATGCGCTCATCCACCAGCGTAATATAAACACGCGGCCAATCCAAATCTTTTTGCGACAGTGCTTCAAAAAACGCAATTGGCGAGCGTCCGCCCGATACCGCTAAAACCGCATATTCTTGTTGTACCAATACGGTGTTCAGCTTTTCGGCAACCGCATCGGCCAATGCTTCTGCAGCAACGGCGGCATTTTTATGTTGATGCCATTCATAAGCCATAAATAACCTTTTCTTTTTCTTTCTATTTCTTCAATTTCAGACGGCCTATACATACCCTAAGGCCGTCTGAAAACATTTTCTTACTGCTCTTCGTGCCACTTATCGCCATTGCGCGCCAACAATTCGCGGGCGGCTTCAGGCCCCCACGAATAAGCGGGATAGCCGTGCAGCGTCGTTTTATTTGCCGCCCAACTTTCCATAATCGGCATTACCCATGCCCATGCCGCTTCTAATTCGTCGCGACGGTTAAACAACGCCAGCTTGCCGTTAATCACATCCAACAGCAAGCGCTCATACGCTTCGGCACGCCGCCCTTCCAAAGCTTCGGCCATATTCACACTGAGCGCCGCTTGGCCGACATGATTGCCGCTGCCGGGCATTTTCAGTTGGGTATACAAACGGATAGATTCATTCGGCTGCAATTCGATTACCAAACGGTTGGGAGCTTTTTGGCTGCCGTCAAAAATATGGTTGGCGGCATCGCGGAAATTCAATACGATTTCCGCCACTTTACCTGCCATACGCTTACCGGTACGCAAATAAAACGGTACGCCTGCCCAACGCTGATTGTTAATCTCTGCTTTCACCGCCACATAAGTTTCCGTGCGGCTGTCTGCCGGAATATTATGTTCCTGCAAATATCCGTTGACCGTTTGACCGTCTTTTTCTGCTTCCGTGTACTGAGCACGTATTACATTTTCGGCCACATCGGCGGTAGTCAGCGGTTTTAACGACTGAATCAATTTGAGTTTTTCATCACGCACCGCATCGGCATCCAAGCTGGCCGGCGGTTCCATCGCCGTCATGCACAGCATCTGTATCAAATGATTTTGCACCATATCGCGTAGGGCACCGGTAATATCGTAGAACTCGCCACGCTCTTCCACACCCAATTCTTCCGCAATGGTCAGTTGTACACTTTTAATATATTTATTGTTCCACAACGGTTCGAACATTACATTGGCAAAACGCAGGGCTAATAAATTCTGCAACGATTCTTTGCCCAAATAATGGTCGATTCGGTAAATTTGATCTTCTTTAAAAAAGCGGGCAACACCGTTATTGATTTCTTGCGAAGATTGCAAATCGGTACCCAGCGGTTTTTCCAGCACAACACGCACATTTTCCGCATTCAGCCCCACCGCCGCCAATTGTTCGCAGGTAGGTTCAAAAAACTTCGGCGCCGTAGAAAGATAAATCACAATATTGTCGGTTTCCCGACGCGCTTTTACCGTATCGGCCAGCACTTTAAAATCTTCGGGACGGTTTACATTTAATGAAACATAAGTAATACGCTTGATAAACGAGGCCCAATCTGCCTCACTAAAATTCTTTTTGATATGAATTTTCGAATCGGTTTCCACTTTGGCCAAAAAGCCCGCCGTATCGAAATCACTACGGCTCACCCCCAGAATACGCCCTTCGGGATGCAATAATCCGGCCACATGCGCCTGATAAAGATTAGGCAGAAGCTTACGCATAGCCAAATCACCGGTGGCACCGAACAACACAAAATCAAAATTTATCTGCTTATCCATTTTTATCTTTCATTCCGGCATATACTTTTCACAATAGGAACAAACGCCCATTGCATGGTTGTTTATCGGGTAGGTGACGATATAAAAGTTTGCCGAAAACCGAAACTTTTATAAGGCGGCTACTTCAAATCAGTAGTAATCCTACACAGCACTACAGTTTTTGTCTATGCCGTTTTTAATAAAAATTTGACTTAAGTAAATGTAATATAGAAATCTGTAACGCAAATTCAATTGTTTTCCACTTTATATTGTTTCGTTCCCAGTTCCTTTTTTGTAATTAAATTACAAAATAAAAGTAAATAGATTATAATGAACGAAATAACCATTCAGACGGCCTAACTATTATTAAATATAAAAAACCAGCTAAAACAAAAAAACAGCGCAATACAAATCAAGCGGTTTTCAATAAATATCGCCAACCGGCTAAAACAAAAATATCGCCGTCGAATGCCATACAGAAAGGCACAAACCAATGACTACAACCCCTATCCACCCTACCCTTGCCACCGTCACGCAACGGATTATTGATCGCAGCCGCCCAAGCCGTGAAACTTATTTGGCACGCATCCGTACCTTGCAACAAAAAGGCCGTGTTGAGCGCGACCAATTGGGCTGTTCCAACCTTGCGCACGGCTATGCCTCTATGCCGCAAACCATCAAAATCGAAATGCTCAAACACAGCACACCGAATCTGGGCATGATTACCGCCTATAACGATATGGTATCCGCCCACCAACCGTTCTTACAATTCCCCGATTGGATTAAAGACGAAGCACAGCAGCACGGCGCCACCGCCCAAGTCGCCGGCGGCACCCCCGCCATGTGCGACGGCATCACCCAAGGCTACGAAGGCATGGAGCTTTCTCTATTTTCGCGTGATGTGATTGCCATGAGTACGGCTATCGGCCTGTCGCATCAAATGTTTGACGGCGCCCTCTACTTCGGCGTATGCGACAAAATCGTTCCCGGGCTGATGATCGGTGCTTTAAGCTGCGGCCACCTTCCCGGTATTTTCGTGCCGGCTGGCCCGATGCAAAGCGGTATCGGCAATAAAGAAAAAGCCCGCACCCGCCAATTGTTTGCCGAAGGCAAGGTAGGACGCGATGCTTTGCTGGAAAGCGAAATGAAGTCTTATCACAGCCCCGGCACCTGCACTTTCTACGGCACCGCCAATTCCAACCAAATGATGATGGAAATGATGGGCGTACATCTGCCGGCTGCTGCATTTTTCCATCCCTACACCCCTATGCGCGAAGCTTTAACCCGATATGCCGCCGCCCATTTAGTTGAAGGTATTCAAAACGGCACCGCCAAACCCATTGGCGAAATGTTGGATGAAAAATCGTTTGTTAACGCGCTTATCGGCTTAATGGCAACCGGCGGTTCGACCAATCACACCATGCACTTGGTTGCTATGGCGCGTGCCGCCGGTATTATTTTAACGTGGGATGATTTTGACGAAATTTCATCTATTATTCCGCTACTTATCCGCGTTTACCCCAACGGACAGGCAGACATCAACCATTTTGCCGCCGTCGGCGGGCTGCCGTTCGTTATCCGCGAATTGCGCAATAACGGTTTACTGCACGATGATGTCGAAACCGTGATGGGGCACGGCATGGCCGCCTATACCCAAGAACCGTTTTTGGTTGACGGAAAATTGCAATGGCAGGATGCCGTAGAAACCAGCCGCGATGAAGATATTCTACGACCGTTCTCACGACCGTTCTCACCCGATGGCGGCCTGCGCCTGATGAAAGGCAATATCGGCCGCGGCGTGATTAAAGTATCTGCCGTACGCGAACATTGCCGTATTATCGAAGCTCCGGCGATTGTGTTTAACGACCAACGCGAAGTGCTGGCCGCATTCGAACGCGGCGAGTTGGAACGCGATTTTATTTGTGTCGTCCGCTTTCAAGGCCCGCGTGCCAACGGCATGCCCGAACTGCACAAACTCACCCCGCCGCTCGGTATTCTGCAAGACCGCGGCTTTAAGGTCGCACTGGTAACGGATGGCCGTATGTCGGGCGCGTCCGGCAAAGTGCCCGCATCCATACATATGTCGCCCGAAGCCTTACTCGGCGGCGGTATCGGTAAAATCCGTACGGGCGATATGATTCGTTTTGACTCGGTGAGCGGGGAATTAACCGCGCTGGTCGACGAAGCCGAATGGAACGCCCGCGATATTCCCGAACCGGATTTAAGCAAAAATACCCACGGCATCGGCAGAGAATTGTTTGCCGGCTTCCGCAGCATCACCAGCAGCGCCGAAACCGGCGCCATGAGCTTTGGCGGTGACTTTGCCTGATAAGCTTTTCAGACGGCCTCCAGCCTGTTATGCATGCTTAAGGCCGTCTGAAAACATATATTCCGGCTTGAAATAATGAAACAAAGATTCAATTTATTTTCAGACGGCCTATCGTCTGAAATATGGAGTAAAACATGAACGCACGTGATATTTTAAGTGCCGGTGCGGTAATACCGGTGATGGCGATTGACGATATTGATACCGCCGTTGATCTGGCGCATGCACTGGTTGAAGGCGGTATTCCGACCCTTGAAATCACCCTACGCACCGAACACGGGCTTGAAGCGATAAAACGGATTAAAAAAGAAGTCCCCAACGCCATTGTCGGCGCCGGTACGGTGATCAACGGCGAACAGCTTAAAGCCGTTGAAGATGCGGGGGCGGTATTTGCCATTAGCCCCGGCTTCAATATCCGTTTTGCCGAAGCTGCGGCAAAAAGCAATATTACCGTGATTCCCGGCATTGCCACACCGGGCGAATTGATGCTGGCATTGGAATACGGCATTGATACGATGAAACTCTTTCCGGCAGAGGTGGTCGGCGGTAAAAAAATGTTGAAAGCGCTATACGGCCCGTTTCCGCAAGTAAAATTCTGCCCTACCGGCGGCATCAAACTAGAAACCGCACCCGATTATTTAAAACTGCCGAATGTATTGTGCGTCGGTGGTTCATGGTTAACACCCAAAGAAGCGGTAAAAAACAAAGACTGGAACACCATCACCCGCTTAGCCAAAGAGGCTTCGGCCTTAAGGCAAAGCTAATCAAACTGAGGCATATCACGCACTAAAGGCCGTCTGAAAACTAATGCTTATCTGAATAGAAAGAGCTTTAGGTTTCAGACGGCCTAGCCTAATGTATTAATAGCCAATGCGCCCTTATGCCCCACTTTCTTCCAATACTTTAACGGTTTCACTATATAATCGGCTTTTTGTCTAAGAAATCATGATTTATCTGATTGCCAGCATCTGTTTCAGCGTTGCCGTATCCGTCTTACTCAAAATCGCCCGATCCAAAAGTATCGATATCGAGCAGGCGGTAGCCACTAACTATATTGTTGCCGTTGCATTGTGTATGCTGCTTTTAAAGCCCAATCTTCAGGCATGGCAAGCATATATGCCGACTTGGTGGCTGTTTGCCGCGCTCGGTGTCTTGCTGCCATCGGTTTTTATTATTATGGGGCGGGCGGTGGAGCATGCCGGTATTGTTAAATCCGATGCGGCACAACGTTTATCCCTTTTCTTGCCGATTGCAGCCTCTTTTCTTATCTTCGGCGAACAACTCTCACAAGGCCGCCTTATCGGCTTGGCGTTGGCCTTTACTGCCTTGGTCTGCCTATTATGGAAAGCCCCGTCCGGCAGTAAAAAGAAATCAGGCGGTTCCGTTGTGCTATGGTTAATCGGCGTATGGTGCGGCTATGGCGTAATTGATATTTTATTCAAACAGCTCGCTAAAAACGGAGCGGCTTTTTCGGCAAACTTACTGATTGTATTTTGCCTCGCAGGCATTTTGATGTTCGGCTATTTGTTTGCCAAATCGGTTAAATGGACGGCAGCAGGTATACTTGGCGGCTTAATATTAGGCGTATTGAATTTTGCCAATATCTATACTTATGTACGCGCCCATCAGGTGATGAGCGATAATCCGACTTTGGTATTCGCCGGCATGAATATCGGGGTGATTGTTTCCGGCACTTTAATCGGCGCTTGGTTTTTTAAAGAGAAAATCAGCAATGTGAATGCGGCAGGCATCGCCGTTGCTATATGCGCATTGGCCTGCTTGTTTTATTGGCACATTATTTCAGGCTGGTTGGGTTTATAAAGCGATCCATAAAATAGATTCAGATATTTCAAATCAATAATAAAAAATCCCAAGCTATTATCGCTTGGGATTTTTTATATTTGGCGGAGCAGGAGGGATTCGAACCCTCGATCCAGGTTTTAGCCCAGATGCACCCTTAGCAGGGGTGTGCCTTCAGCCTCTCAGCCACTGCTCCGTAAAGAGAAACGAACTATAATCAAGTATATTATGAGTGTCAAGCCGATTTCAGTCCTTGCAACAGATTAAAAAATTAAGGCATTGAATTTCATTTAAATTCATTTTTAGATTTTCAAATGTCAAAATTGAATACAAATAGAATCAGCATCGCCTTCTATCTAATCGTATTTATTTTTTATACTCTTGCTATTTAATTTTTCAGACGGCCTGAAACGTTTTTCTATATACCATTTGCCTACAAAAAAACCGTGCATTCCGCACGGTTTTTTAAATCATAGAATAATAATGATTACATACGCTCAATCATGGCTTTACCGAAGGCAGAGCATGATACTTCGTTAGCGCCTTCCATCAGACGGGCAAAGTCATAAGTGACTTGTTTGTCACCAATGGCTTTTTCCATAGACTTAATCACCAAATCAGCAGCTTCTTTCCAGCCTAAGTGACGCAACATCATTTCGGCAGACAAAATCAATGAGCCAGGGTTCACTTTATCTTGGCCGGCATATTTCGGCGCAGTACCGTGGGTAGCTTCGAAAATAGCATATTGATCAGAAATATTGGCACCCGGAGCAATACCGATACCGCCCACTTGAGCTGCCAATGCATCAGAAATATAGTCACCGTTCAAGTTCAAGGTAGCGATAACGTCGTATTCGGCCGGACGCAATACAATTTGCTGCAAGAAGGCATCGGCAATCGCATCTTTCACAATGATTTCTTTGCCGGTTTTCGGGTTTTTAAATTTGCACCAAGGGCCGCCGTCAATCAATTCGGCGCCGAATTCTTTTTGTGCCAACTCATAACCCCAATCGCGGAAACCACCTTCGGTAAACTTCATAATGTTACCTTTGTGTACCAAGGTTACGCTGTCGCGGTCATTGTCAATCGCATATTGGATAGCGGCGCGTACCAAGCGGGTGGTACCTTCTTTAGAAACGGGTTTGATGCCGATGCCCGAAGTGCCCGGGAAGCGGATTTTTTTCACGCCCATTTCATTTTGTAGGAAATCGATAATTTTTTTAGCGCTGTCGCTTTCAGCTTCCCACTCGATACCGGCATAAATATCTTCGGTATTTTCACGGAAAATCACCATATTGGTTTTGCTCGGATCTTTCAAAGGCGAAGGTACACCTTCAAAATAACGAACCGGACGTACACATTGGTATAAATCAAGCTCTTGGCGCAATGCCACGTTCAAGGAACGGATACCACCACCCACAGGAGTAGTCATCGGGCCTTTGATAGATACAGAATATTCTTTTAAAGCTTCCAAAGTGTCTTCAGGCAGCCATACATTGTCACCGTAAACACGGGTTGCTTTTTCACCGGCATAAACTTCCATCCAATGAATTTTTTTCTCTCCTCCGTAAGCCTTTTCAACAGCGGCATCAATCACTGCTTTCATCACGGGTGTGATATCTACACCGATACCGTCACCTTCAATGAAAGGAATAATAGGATTATTGGGAATAGCCTGACCCGGAACAATTTTTTGACCTTCTGCCGGTACTTTAATATGACTCATGGTGTCTCCTGTTTAATAAACTTTTTTCTTGACGGATAACTTCAGAATAGATTGCCAAGGTATCAATGTGCAACTTCAAAAAAGATAAGTACAACATAGGTTAAACAAACTATTCTTCATTTATTTACAAATGCATCGATACAGCCGGATACGTTTATCATCCCACTATAAAGACGTACATCGTATCTATCGATTATGCTTGATTTTTGCCTCTTACGCCAGCATTAAACATGTGTAAATTTATTTGAACAATATAAATAATAAAAATAAAAAACCTTCTGCTTCAAAATAAATTTCTGAAGCAAAAGGCTTTTCAACAACATAATCAATGAATGATCCAATTCAATTGTTAAATTTCAAAAATTAGAATTTCATTTCTAATGATAAGGCCACGTTTCTACCCGGCGCAGCATAACGCGCATAGCTGCCGACATCTGTTTGCCGGTTAACCGCACCGATAGCAGATTGGCGCACAGACTCCCATTGGCTATAACGGCGGTTTGCTAAATTGTAAATACCGGCGCGTAGTGTAAACTTATCTTTCAAGGTCACATAGCCGCTCAGATCAAAAGTGTACCAAGATTTGGTTGCCTTATCGGTCGCACTTTCATCATAAGTACGGTAGCCTAAAATATAAAAACCTTTCAACTCATTGGGATTTTTGGCTTTTGAGTAGGTCATGGTTGAATTAACCCCCCATTTTCCGCTCGGATGATCATATCCCAAACCCAATATATAACGTGACGGCTGAATTGCATCTAACAATGGACTGTAAATCGTTCTGAAATAGTCATGGGTCAATTCTGCTTTTTTCAGTTTGATACGATTATAAGCTACTGTACTGTAAAATCCCTCCGGAACCTTGTCATACACACCATTCCAGTCGATTTTACCGATAATATTAATACCATCCAAACTAATATTATGAATATTACGATATCCTATTCCGCGTTCACGGCGGGCAAATCCGGGGGCATGAATACTGATGGTGCTTTGACCAATTAAATTTTTATAACGGTTTCTGAAGTAGCTGGCTTCCAGAGTGCCCCAGTCGCCTCTTAAATGAACACCCCATTCGTTATTCAATGCTTTTTCAGGTTCAAATTTACCGACATAATGCGCATCATCATCTCTACCTTTTTGAAAACCATCTACACGGATACCAAATAGCTCTTGAAAACTCGGTACACGGAAACCGTTTGAAATACGGTGTGAAAAACTTAAAGAACGGGTTGGCTTAAATACCAGGCCACTATTCCATGAAAAGTTTTTAAAGGTTCCTTGTGCCGTCCAAGAGTCATCCGTCGTCATTTTATGATAGTCATAGCGTGCGCCTAAGCCCCAATCGAAGTATTGACCCAAAGACATATTGTCACGCAATGAAACATAGTAGTTGTGACCTTTAATCTCACGGGGATCACATCCGATCACACCTACCGCTATACCGTCATACCGACACAATTGACTCCGATAAATTTTAACAGGAGGAAGCCGATAACGATAAGGATTCGTCCTGGTTCCATTACCATCAATAAATTCAGGAATGCTCTGAGCATTCTCGATAAAAAAGTCTTTACGCTGTAAAGTCGATTTAAACCTATCGAAACCCAATCCCAATTGCACATCATGTTGTGTATTGGAGAAATCGAATTTCTTCGCCGCACTTAATTGGAACACATTATGTTTTTCGTCATAAACACTGCGTTCAGACTCATACAGCGACCAAGGCTTATCAAGGCTGGCACGGCAATTTGGATCAACTGTCGGATAAACCGAACAATGACGACGTTGGCGATGGCTATCCAGTGAAATATCCTGACGGTCAAAGCTTAAACGAAGTCTGTCTACTACCCCGTCTCTATCGGGATTCTGATAACGATATTCTAACCCTTTACGTGTTCTACGGTGCCGCTCATCAAAATAACGTAACCGCGAATATTGCATACCGGATGCGAGAAACTCACCTTCCGGCACGGCAAAAGCGCTAAATATACTATCACCTTGAAGATAAACACCTTTAGTAAACCGAGACGGGCTAATATTTTTATTTTCCTTGAAATAAGAAGCAGGCCAGTATTTTTCCAACGTCATATCACGAATATCATAACGTTGCTTACTGGTTTCAAACACACCGCCTATATAATGACGGTCAGATAAATTATATCCGCCTTTTAATAACCAAGAACGGCTCTTATAGTCCATCGGATCATGTAATACCCGCTGGTTACCTGTATATTCATCCGCCGAAACCGTTTCTTTCACTGTATCTGCTAAATTGCTGCTTGCCAAAGGGCGGACAGCACTACAATTAGCCGGATCCGGACACTCTCCCTCCAATACAAACCATGAATGATTGCCGGGAGTAACATTGCCGCTTTGGCGTTCTATTTCGGTATTATGATTAATCGCATCCCGATGTACTTTGGTTTCAGAGCCATCTCGGTGGGTAAAGATAGCTAGCCCCTCCCAACCGTTCAGACGGCCTGCTGCTGCAATAGAATGAAGCCACTGACGGTTTTTACTACTATATGTATTTTTAGTATCCAACCCCCAGTTTTGCCCTTCTTTAATCACATCATTAGGCTCTTTAGTTCTGAAGCTCACCGAACCACCCAAAGAACCGTTACCCTGCTCGGCAGAGTTCGCACCCTTATTAATTTCAATCGACTGAATATTTTCATATTCGATTTCGTTTCTCGCACCACTACTTGCGGAGGTACGGTCAACGGTATAAGACTGTATCTGAGGCAAACCATCCACATTTAAGCCGACACGGTTTTTATCCACACCACGGATAGAATAGCCGCTACTCGCACCACGTCCTTGTTCTACCACGGCAATACCCGGATCATAACGGGTCAGGTCACGGATATTTAATACCTGCTCTTTATCTAAAGTATCGCTGTTTTTAACAACTTTACCGAGCCCGGTAACTTCATTGTCTCTACGCCCTGCTCTTTTTTTGGCCTTAACTACAACATCTTCCAGCTGCGCCTGAGTATTATCGACATTTGCCCCATCAGCTTGGTCTGCCGCCAATACAGGGGCAGATAACAACATACCGGATAACACTGCCACACAAACGGCTTTAGGCTTAAAAGGAAATACATTTTTACATTGATTTGTCATTTACGATCATCCAATAATTAGGTAATAGATTTATTTTTAAATATTAGGAACTTGTTTTTTTGCACCGAAACTTCCGACAACACCATCTTCCCCGGGCTTGTTGCTATGAATAATACCGCCGAGTTCAGAAGCGTTCGGTCCATAAAAACCACCTCTTACCTCTGCATTACTAATATTGGCACGTACCTCATTTGCTGAACTTTGCGGGTCGAAAATAAATCCATTCGGTTCTGTTTTTGCTATACCGGCAAACCCATTACCATTAATTTGACCGTTGATAGTAAAAGTAGGCGAAACACGGTTATCTGCTGTTAATGTGCCATTAATTGCTTTTTTAGCGAAATCAACATCAAATACGGCTCTACTCCCACCTGATTGATTACTGGGTGATTCGCTCCAAATATAACCGGTCTTACTGATAATCCGTGCCTGCCATGTACCTTGATAACGGACATTACCGTCAACCGGCATCTGAGCTAACGGCGTTCTGTCGCCTTGCAAGAAAAACATCAGAGAATCTTTGGCATCATCCGTGCCAACTTGATAAGAACCGAATTTGAGATAATCCAAATTACTGCAACATGCCAAGATTGATAATGTTTTACCGTCAGCCAAATTGTATTTTAACGACTCGGTAAATGGCCTATCTTGCGACGGCACGGTAGCGGCAGGCAGTAATGAGAAAACTTGCCCGTTCACAACCAATTGGCGCGCATCACCAAAATTATCTGCTTTTGATAATGTCAAATCTTTAGTATTCATTACAAAAGCATCCAAGATGGTTTCTGTTTCCTCCTTATCTTTCTTTTCACGTTGTGCACCAAACACACCGAACAAAGAATTGTCTTTGGCTAAAAACTTACCCGCGAGCTCTTCCGCATTTGGGCCGAAAAAACCACCTTCCAAATCAGCATCTTTACCAAAATACAAATCAGAGTGATTTTCTGCCAATGCCTCACCACGGAAACGATTGCCGGCAAGATTGGCTTTAATGCTATATCGCTTGGTCTGCTCCTGCTCTTCGTCTCTTTTTAAACGGTGGTTTTTATATAAAGAACCGGAAAGGGTTTTATTAGCGAAGTCCACTTCAAACTCACTGGAGTGGCCTACTTTAACGGGCTTGCCGGCATGAAGCTGCCCCTCAGCCAAGTCATTATTAATCGGATCATCTGCAGAAGTTGCACCAAAATAATCGCCCGGACCTGAGTTATTATCTACAGTAAAATCACCACGTTCCCGACCTTTTTTCGCATTGGTCACAAAATCCCATGTACCTTTATAAGTTGCTTTGCCGCTAACCGGAAAAGCTTGCGAAGGCTGGATACCTTTATAAAAAACATATCCGTAGGGGCCTGTGATAAATTTCAGCGGGCCTTTGCTGGCATCAAAATTCCTATCCGTAATACTCAATACCATCGCATATCCGGTACGGATATATTTTAGGTGATCACGTTTATGCGACTCACCAAAGTTATTATGAGATTCAGATAAAAAACTGTAATTATCAGCAGCAAGTTTCTTAAGTTCCTGTTCATGAGGAATACTTAAATCCCCACCAATAGCAATGATTTTCCCTTCATCCAACAAAACTTCATCTTGCAAATTTTTAGGGTGTCTGTTTCGCCGAGGAATCGCAACTTCAGCACCCAAGCCCGGCTGCATAAAAGCAGAAAGCTCCTCCGCCGAACGAGGCGGTGTGGCTTCGTCTTTCAATTCCGGCTTAGGTGCTTCATGTTGGCGCTTTTCAATATCATTAAAACCAAAATCTCCCTTATTGGTTGCACATGCTGCCAAAGTTGCAGGAATAAAAATCATCATAATGCTTTTTTTAAGAATAGACATTTAATACCCAATATTAATAGTTAATAATAATTATTATATTTTATCAAAAGCAAGGTGTTTGTAAATACAACGCTGTTGAATAAATTTAATTATCTATCTTATATTGATTGATTTTGCTAAAAAAACGGCAATAGAAAAATATAATTTCATAAACCAGGCAATTATTATTTTTATTGCAAAAAAATTTAAACCCTTACATCGGAAATTATAAAGTTACTTTAATTACAATAAATTAATACTGTATTAGCTGCTATACTAAATAGATTTGGAATAATTTATATTTAAAAAAAGTCTAAATATTTTTTAAATACCCCATAGTAAAATGACAATGTTTTATTTCAAATAATCAAATAATTTATCAAAAAGCCAATATAAATGAAGGTGAAAAAATGAACTTAAAAGATAACAACACCGCTTTAATACTCATTGATATCCAAAAAGGATTTGATAACGAAGCATTTTGGGGTGGTAACAGAAACAACCGTCATGCAGAAGAAAATTGCGCCCGTATATTGGCAAAATGGCGAGAGCTCAAATTGCCTGTTTTTCATATTACCCACAGCTCACAAAACCCGGATTCTTTACTACACAAATCACATCCCGGTTTTGAAATTAAAGATTTAGTCAAACCATTGTCAGGCGAACCGGTTATTACCAAAGAAGTGAATAGTGCTTTTATCGGCACAGACCTCAAAGCTCAATTAGATAAACAAGGGATTACTCATCTTGTTATCGTCGGGCTTACCACCAACCATTGCGTATCTACCACCACAAGAATGGCCGGCAATTATGGCTATCACACTTATTTAATATCAGATGCGACGGCAACCTTCGACATTACCGGCATCAATGGCGAACATTTTGATGCCGAAACCGTTCACCAAGTAACATTGGCAAACCTGAATAAAGAATTTGCGACCATTATCGACACGGAAAAACTCTTGGAAATGGTATAATCCATACCAAATTAGCAGATAAATATTGAGGCCGTCTGAAAACGTTTCAGACGGCCTCAATATTTATCTGCTTTTATCATACACTCAAAAGTTAATCGCTCTTTTTATTCAATAGCGGTATGTTACAATTTTAAAAAATTTCTCTCCTCTCTATATTAGAATTGCATAAAATCAGTTATTTCCCGAACAAAATGTAATTCTTAACATCCTAGTCAACCAAAGGTATTCTTTATGGCAAATATTGCACCGGATATTTTTAAAGCTTATGACATTAGAGGTATCGTCGGCAAAACCCTCACTAATGAAGCGGCTTATCTTATTGGTAAAGCCATTGCTGCCAAAGCTGTTCAACAAGGCATTACTAAAATCGCAGTCGGCAGAGACGGTCGTTTAAGCGGGCCTGAATTAATGGCTGAGCTTTGCCGTGGTTTAACCGAAAGCGGTATCAATGTATTGAATATCGGCATGGTAGCCACACCGATGCTTTATTTTGCTGCGGTACAAGAATGTGACGGTAGCGGTGTGATGATTACCGGCAGCCACAATCCGCCTGACTATAACGGCTTTAAAATGATGCTTGGCGGCAGCACGTTGGCAGGAGAAGCCATTCAGGAATTATTGGCCATTATCCAACAAGACCAGTTTGTTTCAGACGGCCAGAAAGGCGCGGTTACCGAACAAAATATTGCCGAACAATATCAAAATTATATTACCGGCCATATCAAACTGAAACGCCCGATGAATATCGTTATTGATGCGGGCAACGGTGTGGCCGGAGCTTTTGCCGGCAATCTCTACCGCGCACTCGGTTGCAGCGTAACCGAACTATTCTGCGACGTAGACGGTCACTTCCCCAATCATCACCCCGATCCGGCCAAGCCTGAAAATCTACAAGATGTCATTCGTGAATTAAAAAACAGCGATGCCGAAATCGGCCTTGCTTTCGATGGCGATGGCGACCGTTTGGGCGTAGTCACCAAAGAAGGCAATATTATCTACCCCGACCGCCAATTAATGCTGTTTGCTCAAGATGTTCTCAGCCGTAATGCCGGTGCCAAAGTAATTTTCGATGTGAAATCTACCCGCCTGCTGGCGCCTTGGATTAAGCAACACGGCGGCCAGCCGATTATGGAAAAAACCGGCCACAGCTTTATCAAATCTTCGATGAAAAAAAATCAGGCTTTGCTGGCCGGAGAAATGAGCGGTCATACATTCTTTAAAGAGCGTTGGTTAGGTTTCGACGACGGCCTTTATGCCGGCTGCCGACTATTGGAAATCTTATCCGCTAGCGACAATCCTTCCGCCATACTTAATGCACTGCCACAAAACATTTCCACTCCCGAAATCAATATCAAACTGCCCGAAGGCAGCAATGGTCATCAGATTATTGAATCGCTATCCCAAACGGCACAATTCGAAGGCGTTTCCGAAATCATCACTATCGACGGCATGCGGGTAGAGTTTTCAGATGGCTTCGGGCTAATGCGTGCTTCCAATACCACGCCGGTTTTGGTGTTGCGTTTCGAAGCAGACAGCGAAGAAGCCATTAAACGGATTCAAAACCAATTCAAAACCGTGATTGAAAGCCATCCTGCCCTACATTGGCCGTTGTAATCCGATATATTTATTACACTATTCGCAGGTAAGACAAAAGGCCGTCTGAAAACATTTTTCAGACGGCCTTTTTTATAAAGAACAATCATTGGATAAATGTGCTTATTTATTTCTTCATTTTCCAAAGTAAATAAGCTGCACCGGCCAATAAACGGTTTTTCCAACCCAGCGGCAACAACAGGCTTTTTCTTAAAAGGTGATGGGTCGGAATAATATCAGTTAGTCCTAAAATAGTATCCAAGCTACTGTGCTGTTCGTTGGCTTTTTTCATTTTTAAATGTTGTGCGGTAATTTTCAAACGCATTAAGTCGGCTTCTAATTCCAACAATTGACGTTGTTCGGATTTATTCGCCATCTTTTTCTCCTATTTGTTGCTGTATTTTTTGCTCTTTTGTTTTGCCGGATAAATAAGCCAAATCTTCCTGAATATCGCGTAATGTGGCGACAACTTGGGCATTTCTCTTTTTCCATGATGAAACAGCCCAAAAAACCATACAGATAATCATCAGTAAACATGCTGCGGCAATACCGAAAAACGTCCAAATTTTAACCTGATCGTCTAATACATAATTCAGGCCAAGCAATAGGCTGATCATGCTTAAAACAAATAATGCACCCATTAACACGACTGCCGCAAAAATTTTAACGATGCTGGCGGCCTGTTCGCTTAAATCAATTTGCAGCATTCGCAAGCGTAAAACCAATAAATCGGCGCCTTGGTTAAGTAGTATTTGCATGTGGCTGAATTTTTGTTTCAAGCTCATGATTATCCTTTGTTTAAGGTATAAAGGCCGTCTGAAAATAACGGCGGCTATACGGCATAGTTATATATGCCTAAAAATTATAATCTATTTTTACCGGCGTGACTTCAATTCGGATATGGGCATGACCAAATATAGCATGACATTTATGCCGGCATAGATATCAAATTATCTTAAATAGGTATTGATTGCTTGTAGGGTACAAGACAATATTTAAAGGCCGTCTGAAAGGCTTTTTCAGACGGCCTTTATTGCTAAGATTAACGGCGGTTCAACAATACACCGACAACCAAGCCGGCTAATGCGGCAAAACCCATTGCATAATAAGGTTTGTCTTGAATCAATTCATCAGCTTGTTTGGCTGTATGTTTTACTTTTCTTGCAGCTTGATCTTCAAAATCAGATAATTTTGATTTAGCAGAGCTTAATTTGTCTTGTAATTTGGCTTTCAATGCTTTGGCTTCTTCAGTACCGTTATCTACGCCACTTTTATAAAGCTCTTCAACATCATTTAATACTGAACGAACTTCTTTCATCAATGCATCTTTTTGGCTTTCAAAATCTTGTTTCATAGTTACTCCTAAGTGAACTGAATGGTATGGAGGTGGGATTGCAGCACTACTGCTTTTATTATTATAGGTCCAAAATGATAATACTCAATATGATTCAATTGTTTAAATAAGATAAATTATGTTAAAGGTTTCGTTTCTTATCTATCAAAGCTAAAACCCTTCGAATATAGCTTCGAAGGGTTTATTTATAAGTTTATATTATTTAATCATTATTTAACTCTCATATCACCGGTTTCTACGAAGCGTTGGTGCCATGAAAGCGCTTCGTTGAGCATATGCGGCGTATGCAGGCCGCCGGCTTTTTCGGCGCGGTCGAGATAGTCTCTCAACATATCGCGATAGTCCGGATGTGCACAGTTTTCAATAATCAGTTTGGCACGTTGGCGCGGTGCTTTACCGCGTAAGTCGGCCATACCCTGCTCGGTTACGATAAACATAACATCGTGTTCGGTGTGGTCGTGGTGGGAAACCATCGGTACGATACATGAAATCTTACCGTCTTTGGCTACAGACGGACTCACGAAGAACGACCAGAACGCATTACGGGTAAAGTCGCCGGAGCCGCCGATACCGTTCATCATGCGCGTACCCATCACATGGGTAGAGTTTACGTTACCGAAAATATCGGCTTCGATCATGGCGTTCATGCCGATCACGCCCAAGCGGCGGATTAATTCGGGATGGTTGGTGACTTCTTGCGGACGCAGAATGATTTTGCTGCGTAAGCTTTCGATATTGTCATTAAAACGTTGCAGAGCTTCCGGGCTGAATGACAATGCGGTTGCCGAAGCGGAAACCATTTTGCCGTTCAAAATCAAATCAAGCATACCGTCTTGCAATACTTCGGTATAGCCGTAAAGGTTTTCAAACGGGCTGTCTTGCAGGCCGGCCAATACGGCGTTGGCGACGTTACCGACACCTGATTGCAGCGGCAACAGGTTGGCAGGCAGGCGGCCTGCTTTTACTTCGTGCGAGAAGAAGTCGATAATTTGCGAAGCAATGCGTTTGGAGTTTTCGTCGGGATCGGCAAATTTGCTGTTACGATCGGGCAAATCGGTAACCACAACGGCCACAACTTTGCTTAAATCGATATCAAAATAAGGGCTACCGATACGGCCGTCGGGTTTTTCCAACGGAATCGGCTTACGGTTTGGCGGGGTGCCGATATCAGGGTGGATATCGTGCATGCCTTCCAGCAGAATGTGTTGGCGGCTGTTTACTTCGAGAATGATTTTATCGGCGGCTTTCATCCATTCGTTGTTGGTGCCGACACCCATAGAAGGAATAATGCGGCCATCGGGCAGAATACCGGTGATTTCAATCAGGGCAACATCCATTTTGCCGTAAAAACCAAAGCGAACTTGTTGTTCTACATGCGATAAATGCATATCGACATAATTTACTTCGCCGGCATTAATGCTGTTGCGCAAGGTGGGATCTGATTGGAAAGGGGTACGGAAATGAACGCCTTTGGCTTGTGCCAAAACGCCGTCGCAATCGGCTGCGGTAGAGGCACCGGTTAACATACCGATGGTAAATTGTTCGCCACGCTCGTGGGCTTCTTCCATTTGTTTGGCTAAAGCGGCCGGAACGGCTTTCGGGTAGCCGGCACCGGTAAAGCCACTGATGCCGACATTCATGCCGTCTTTAATAAAGCTTGCCGCCTGTTCGGCCGACATAATTTTGGCACGCAAGCCTTCGTGTTGTACGCGTTCTGCTGCATTGGCAGTCATATAAGTGTCTCCTCTTGAAACATCCGGCAACCGCTTGTGCGGCTTCCGTTTGGATTGATATTCGGGTTAACGGCTCCAGTGTAGTATTGCTTAGCCGATTCTTAAGCAATATATAATAAAGGTTTTATGCTGTAAAGAAGGTAGATAGCGGGAAGCCGTGTAATACAGCTCGAATTGATTGAAATTACATAAGAAACCATTTAGCACCGCATAATATTGCTAAAAAGCCGTCTGAAGACACATGATTTCAGACGGCCTGTAAATATCGAACCAATATCATTCGGCTTTATTTAAATGGCAGCCAAGCTTTAGCCAAGAAATACATCAATGCCCCGCCAACCGAAAGAATGGCAAAAATAATGCCTTTTTTCCGCGCATTCGGGCAAAACCAATAAACCGCTAAACTAAAGCTGAAAAACAAGGCCGTTACCACCCACATCAACTGCCTGTCTTTAAAACGGTTGAGGGTATAGGTTTCCGTCATCATCACATACATTTGCCACAAACCGGCCATACTCATACTGATTACGCCGGCAGGCAGAAAAATAATCCCGAGTAATTCTTTATTCATAAAAGAGGCCGTCTGAAAAACAAAAGTAAACAAAATGATATGGTTTCAAACCGAATCATTCAATCCTATACGCCGTATTATTGATACCGGAAAATAAACACAAGACTCAGTTTAGCTTTCGCTCAAATTCAAATAATGGCGGCTGCCCTGCATATCGCTCATGGCGCGCAACAGCATTTCAAAATGATCATCGTTGTTGATAAAGTCCAATTCGTCGGCATTGGCAATCAGCAAGGGCGCATTTTGATAGAGATGGAAAAAGCGGCGGTATTCATCTTGAATCTGCCCCAAATAGCCGGACGGGAATAAATTGAGCATACCGCTGCCGTTTTTTTGCAAACGCTTTTGGGCGTTTTCATCGGAGGTTTGCAAATAAATCACCAAATCAGGCACGGGATATTCGGGCATCACTTTGCGCTTCATCTGCCAAAACAGGGTTTGCTCGTTGGCCGGATCGCTGCCGTTAAGCACCACCGGCACAAAAATCTGATCTTTTTCCAATAGGAAATCGGCAATAATACGCTCGTTTTTTTCTTCTTCGGCATTAATCAAATCAACGGCTTCGGCACGGCGCATTAAAAAATAAAGCTCGGTTGCCAAGCCGTGGTTGGCCGCATTCAGATAAAACTGTTCCAAAAAAGGATTGCGTTCGGGGCTTTCGGTGAGATGTAAGGCGTCAAAATATTCTGCCAAGCGGCGGCTGAGTGCCGATTTACCGCTGCCGATAGACCCTTCCACTACAATATAACGATGATGCATATTTAATGCTCTTTCCTATAACTGCCTGTTTAACAATATTCAGACGGCCTGTTAGCCGCTTGAAATTAAAAATTTTATCTTAACTGCCAAAGCCATCGGTTTAAGCGCATATTTGGCGGCATGCTTTTCGACCGTTTTGCCTATGGGTTTGGTTCCATGATGCGGATGCCGTCGTCGCCCAATGCGGCCGACAATTCGGCAGCCGTGCCATGCGCGCCCAATATAAAATCCGGAGCAATCTCGGCCAAAGGGCGCATCACAAAACTGCGCTCGTGTGCGCGCGGGTGCGGCAAAGTCAGATTCGGATCATCGCTGCTTTCGCCGTCGTAATCAATCATATCCAAATCCAGCGTGCGCGGGGCATTGCGAAAACTACGCACCCTGCCGAAATCGTGTTCGATACCGTTTAACACCGCCAGCAATGCATGACTGCCCAAATCGGTTGCTATTATACAAACGGCATTTACAAAATCAGGCTGCCCGGTATAGCCCACCGGCGCCGTGATATACAGTGAAGACACCCGCTGGATTTCAATATGCGGATGGGCGCCGATAACCGCCAATGCCGAACGTACCTGCTCCGCAGGGTCTTCCAGATTACTGCCCAATGCAATCACGGCAGTATGGCGAAAAGGTTTTGCCATAATTCAGACGGCCTTAAAACGGTTTATTTAATGCTAAATAAACAATGGAAAACACGCACACCATCGACAACACATAACCCAGCCATGATCTTGTACTGCGCGGTATAGCGCGGAAAGTCATTCCACCTAAAAAGATATAAGCCAGCAAAATCAATAGCTTCACACCCAGCCAATTGGCATTTGCAAACGGGGTGAAGTGGGTGATTTTCATCAGCCAAAGGCCGGTAAACAACAGCAGCGTATCATTGATATGCGGAATTACTTTTAAAATTTTCGGCAATGGTTTTTCCGGACGGATAAAACGTAACCAGAAACGCAAATTGAATAGGAAAATAGTAAGCACTACAAAAGTAATGTGGCTGTGTTTAACGATTAAATATTGCATAAAATATTTCTTATATTGGTTGTGGTATCCCACCAAGCGCGCTATCTGCAAAGGCGGAATCATAGCAAATAAAAAGCTAGCTGCATAAAATATATTTCATCACTATGTTTTATTTCAGCTTTTCAGCAGCCAGCAGATAAGGCGGCTGATTGCGGCGGTTAATAAAACCATATTTTAATACGCTATACTGCTGTTGTGGCAATAAAGCCGCCCACTGCTCCACTGCTGCGGCCTCCCTATTCCCTGCTTCATGCCCCGGATACAATACCGCCGCCAACAATCCGCCGCTTTTCAATAAATGCAAAGCCGATTCCAGTGCGCGGATACTGGTATCGGCCTGTGTCGTTAATGTTTTATCCCCGCCCGGCAACCAGCCGAAATTGAAAATGGCAGCAGTAATCGGTTCGGCAACATAATCTGCCAGCCGTTCATGGCCTGCCTGAATGTAGGCCACCTGCGCCCGCGCCCCAGCCTGATCCAAACGGGCGGCAGTTTGCGCCAAAGCCTGCGCCTGTATATCAAATGCCCAAACCTTGCCGTTAGCCCCCACCATTTGCGCCAAGGCCAGCGTATCATGGCCGTTGCCTGCGGTGCCGTCGATAACCGTATCACCCGGCTTCACGGCATTCGACAACAAATAATGGGCAAAAGGCAGAATATTGGTTAAATACATAACAAGGCCGTCTGAAAAAAAACGATAAAAAATACCTTACCGATAAAAGGTAAGGTATTTTCCGTACCCGCTGTTAGGCGGTAGGTTGGCCTGTTTCGACCTGTACAGGTGCAGCACCCTGCTGTTTGTTTTCATGCTGCAAACTCACTGCGCGGGCAGGAACAATGGTGGAAATCGCATGTTTGTAGACCATTTGTGTTACGGATGTGTTACGCAACAAAACAACATATTGGTCGAACGATTCAACTTGCCCCTGCAATTTAATGCCGTTTACCAAATAAATGGAAACCGGCACATGCTCTCTTCTTAAAGCATTTAAAAAAGGATCTTGTAACATTTGTCCTTTAGCGGTCATTTTTTCAACTCCGTTATTATGGTTTTAAAATTTTTCGGGAAAAATACGTGCCGATTTTAGCTTTTAATGCATCTTTTTACCAACCTTTTTCAGTAATAATATGCAAACATTGGCAGCATGGTCTGATAAAGCATTCACTCTAAGATAAGCATAAAAGGTTAAAGTTCAAATATGTTTTGACATATTTATTTAAAATAAATACCTTTGTATTCAGTAAGCATATAAAAGTTTTTTAAATATTGATTTATCTTAAACCGCCGCCACTTATTTCCCATCTTAGCCAACCGTTGCAAAAATGCATTAAATCTTACCAAACAGCCTGCCCGCAATACTCAGGCCGTCTGAAAACCGTCAATACCCATCCCACTATTTCACCGTCCGCAGAGAATACGCACACAATCCCATCCTTGCCATAATTTGCAATACTTTACCGGCCGGCCATCTTTCCCGCTCCCCATCCGCCAACGCCCTAGAATCATCAGCTTGCTTGGCGATATAATCTAAAGTTTCCGCCATCACATCAAAGCGCGCTATGCAAGTTATCCAATACGAAAACTCCCCGTTTAAACTACACCAGCCGTTCCCGCCCGCCGGCGACCAGCCCACCGCCATTGCCGGCCTACTCGAAGGGCTTTCAGACGGCCTCGCCTACCAAACCCTGCTCGGCGTAACCGGTTCGGGCAAAACCTACACCATGGCCAATGTAATTGCCCAAAGCGGCCGCCCCGCCATTATTATGGCGCACAACAAAACCCTTGCCGCCCAGCTTTACGCCGAAATGCGCGAATTTTTCCCCGAAAACGCGGTGGAATATTTCGTTTCATACTACGACTATTATCAGCCCGAAGCCTATGTACCCAGCCGCGATCTGTTTATTGAAAAAGACTCCGCCATTAATGAGCACATCGAACAGATGCGCCTTTCCGCCACCAAAAACCTCATGACCCGCGACGATGTAATTATCGTCGCCACCGTTTCCGCCATCTACGGTATCGGCGACCCCACCGAATACCAACAAATGGTTTTATCCGTTAAAGAAGGCGATACCATCGAACAGCGCGACATTATTTCCACCCTCGTTTCCATGCAATACGAACGCGGCGAAACAGATTTCAAGCGCGGTTCGTTCCGCGTGCGCGGCGACGTTATCGACGTGTACCCCGCCGAAAGCTCCGACAACGCCCTGCGCATCAGCCTGTTTGACGACGAAATCGACCGCCTCGACCTTTTCGACCCGCTCACCGGCGGCAGCCTGCAACGTGTCGGCCGCTACACCGTTTTCCCCTCCAGCCATTATGTAACCCCGCGCGAAACCGTATTACGCGCCTGCGAAAGCATCAAACAAGAATTGCGCGAGCGCATCGACTTCTACACCAAAGAAAACCGCCCCGTCGAAACCCAACGCATCGAACAACGCACCCGCTTCGACCTCGAAATGCTCTACGAAATGGGCTTTTGCAAAGGCATCGAAAACTATTCCCGCCACTTTTCCGGCAAAAAAGAAGGCGAACCGCCCCCCACCCTGATGGACTATCTGCCCGATAACGCCATTATGTTTATCGACGAAAGCCACGTTACCGTCACCCAAATCGGCGGCATGTATAAAGGCGACGCCAGCCGCAAACAAAACCTGGTCGACTATGGCTTCCGCCTGCCCTCCGCCCGCGACAACCGCCCGCTCAAATTCCATGAATTTGAAAAAATCATGCCGCAAACCATATTCGTATCCGCCACCCCCGCCAAATACGAAGCCGAACACGCCGGCCAAGTGGTCGAACAAGTCGTCCGCCCCACCGGATTGGTCGACCCCCAAATCGAAATTCGCCCCGTCGGCACTCAAGTGGACGACCTGCTCAGCGAAATCCACCTGCGCATCGAAAAAGGCGAACGCGTACTCGTGACCACCCTCACCAAACGCATGGCCGAACAGCTCACCGACTATTACAGCGAACTCGGCATCAAAGTGCGCTATCTGCATAGCGATATCGACACCGTAGAGCGCGTAGAAATCATCCGTGATTTACGCTTAGGGCTGTTCGACGTTTTAGTCGGCATCAACCTATTGCGCGAAGGCTTGGATATTCCCGAAGTTTCCCTGGTCGCCATTTTAGATGCCGACAAAGAAGGCTTCCTACGCAGCCACCGCAGCCTGATTCAAACCATCGGCCGTGCCGCCCGCAACGTCAACGGCCTCGCCATCCTCTATGCCGACAAAATCACCGATTCTATGAAAGCCGCCATAGACGAAACCGAACGCCGCCGCGAAAAACAAATTAAATTCAACGAAGAACACGGCATCGTACCGAAACAGATTAACAAACAGGTAAAAGACATTATCGACGGCGTATATCACGACGAAGCCGGCAGAAAAGGCAAAGGCAGGGGCAAAAAAGACAAAGTAAAAATCGGCGAAATCCACAATGAAGAAGACGCCTTAAAAGAAATCGCCAAACTCGAAAAAGCCATGCAACAAGCGGCACGAGATTTACAGTTTGAAGAAGCGGCGGTTTTAAGGGATAAGATTCGGGGGATTAAAGAAGGGTTGTTGTTTGGGAGTGAGTGATTAAATTTTAATTTTTATAAATCAATGGAAATAACATGAACGCACCAAATTTTAATTTTGATCTATTTATAAAAAATTCAAATTTTTCAGATTATACTTCTTTCAATATCATTAAAGATGCATTAAAAACACCTGATGAAGTAGGATCGACATTACGTATGCATCTATTTTTTGAACGGATACTAGAATCTTGGATTTACGCAAATTGTAATAGAGAAGATTTTTTTGAAAATACACAAGTAGGATTTTGGACTAAATTACAAATTGCAAGTAATTTAGGACTTCCACAAGAAGTTTTTGATATTGCAAAGAAATTAAATAGAATCAGAAATAAAATTGCACATCATTTAATTAATGAATCATCTAATGGAATAGATAACTCATTGTTGGATAGTTTAAAAGATATTTTTAAAAATAAAATAATCAAAAACCATCCTCAATGGCAAGGTAACGATATAGGAATGTTTTTTTATGATGACGATGGAAATCCAGAAATATCTGTCAATATAAATGACAAAAATTTAAAGCAGCATGTTTTACTCACAGTTATTTGCACTCTAACCCTGACATATTTAGTTATAAAATCTAAAGAAAATTAATTTTAATTTCCTTTAGATTTTATGCAGAACAATTAAAAACTATAAAATAATAAGCAAACTTATTTTAAAAAGCTAACTCACTCTCACTTAGCAAGCGTAGGATGTGTGCCATCGGCACGCACGCGTTGCCCGAATCCCGATAATCCGCGTGCGTGGCTTGCGCCTCACACCCTACAAAGGTTTTATCCCGCAAGCACCAATTCAAAATAATCCCCCCCTTTATCAAAAATAAGGCCCTGAAAAACAATCTTCAGACGGCCTTGAATATTAACAATACAAATACGGCAACCATTCTCCACCATCTATATGAAAATAAACATTTAAATTATATTATCTATCATAACTATTCATTTCTATCCAATCTGCAGCCGAAATATCTCCCCCTTTACTCCAGCCATAAATATCTGTGGCAATATCTTCAATATTTAAATTAGATTTTTCACTAGATATAATATCCACCTCACTATTATCGGCATTTTCTATTGTAGGAGTATTTGAAATTTGTTTAGAAGCTGCACAAACCTTACAAGGAAGAAATCCTAGCTCCTCAAGAATAGAACTATCTTTGATTGATAAATTTGAATTCATAGCGGTTTCATAGTAATAAATGAGTAATAAATCCTGCATAGGATATTTGAATTTTTCTTTAAACTCCCCTGCTAAGTCTTTAAACTCCTCTGCTAAGCCTTTACTTTCACAATAATTATTTTTTATAGAATCAATTATATTTTTTTCATTTGTAGTTAAACTTTTATACCATGAATCAAATTTGCGCAATAATTCATCAATCTTCTTTTTCAACTTAGATAAGTTATGATTATCCAATGCTATTGGACCACTATTTGTATAAATCTCTTTACTAAAGCGAGTCCAATCAACCCTACCCCATTTTAATTCTACTTGAGCTAAAAATTTAGATTGCATTCCATTTTCAAGCCACTCTTTCGGGCTCTGATAATAATTTTCCTCATTAACCTTCGTTTTAAACCAATCTCGAAATTTTCTTACTCCTTCCTTACCATATTTACCTAAAAAATCAACAGGAAGGTTATAATTTATATAATCTTTCTGAAGCCATTCACAATGATTATTCTCATGAAATCTTGGTTTTTTTGGTTCTAAAGCTGTTTTGTAAAAATCTTCTGTTTTGATTTTTAACCATTTATGAGTTTTTATCTCTTTATTCAATGGATGATCAGAATCAGTTAATAATATTTTACACAAGTACAACCTAGCTTTTTCTAAATTAGTAAACCAATCAATTACTTTATCTTCATAAACATCTTTATGCTGAATATCTTCTATTTTCAAACCAAAATTACCAAAGACAGTCTCTGGATCAGCAATTAATCTACTAAAATTATATTGAGATATATAAGCCATTTTATTCCTTTGTAATTGCAATAAAAACTATAATTATTATTATAATTTTATAAAAAATAAAAACAAGTAAATATAACAATTGCTACAAAGATTTTATACCACAAGCAAGCGTAGCAACTGTGTTACCCGTGCCGATTACTTTATATGGTTTTAATTATTTAAGGCCGTCTGAAACATGAACTGCACCCCAAAAGTTGGACACTCCTCCAACCCATTAAGGTGCAGTTTTCTTATGAGCAAATATACATTAGACTTTAAATACCAAGCCGTACAATATTATCAGCGCGTACGCAGCCAACAGCGTACTGCCGATCACTTTAATATTTCCCGTACCCATTTACGCCGTTGGATAGCCGCATACAACCAAGGCGGCATCCGCGCACTTGAGCATCCGCAGGCCATTATGATCATCAAACGCAAAAACCCCTTTATCGTCGATAAACCCGACCACGAAAAAACACAGGCGGAACTAATCGAAGAGTTGCGCTATATGCGGGCGGAGAACGACTATCTAAAGGAATTAAAAGCCCTCAGGCAGAAAGAAGCGGTCGCCAAAAAAGCGAAGCCGTCCAAGCACTGAGGGCAAAACATCCGCTTAAATACCTGCTGCACAGTGCTGCACTGCCCAAAAGCAGCTTTTATTACCACCACGGCCGACCCGATCCGGACGAACAGGACAAAGCTACCGTTGCCGAAGTTTATGCCCGCCATCAAGGGCGTTACGGATACAGGCGGATTGCCGCCACTTTGTCATGGAATAAGAAAAAGGTTGCCCGTTTGATGAAACTGCTGCAATTGAAAGCCAAAGTGCGTCCGAAAAAAGCCTACCGCCATCCGGCAATGGGAGAACCGTCGGATAATATTCTGAACCGCCGCTTTGAGGCGCAAAAACCCAATGAGAAATGGCTGACAGATGCCACCGAATTCAAGTGCAGCAATGGTAAACTGTATCTGTCACCGATATTGGATGTATTTAACCGCGAAATCGTCGCTTATGCGATGAGCCGTCGCCCGAACAGCGAGATGGTGGAAAGAATGCTGAATGATGCGGTCTGCAAACTGACAAAGGCAGATAAAGTGCTGCTGCATTCCGATCAAGGTGTGCTATACCGTACGGAAGCTTACCGCCGCACGTTGGCGGAACACGGCATAGTGAAGAGTATGTCGCGTAAAGGCAATTGTTGGGACAATGCACCGATGGAAAGCTTCTTTGCGATACTGAAGACGGAATGCTTTTATCAAGAAGGCAAACTTTCGACAACAGAGCTGATGCAGACAATAGATGACTATATACGATACTACAATCATGACAGATGTAGTTTGAAATTGAAAAAGCTGAGTCCTGTGGCATACAGAACCCAGCTCGAAAAGGCAGCCTGAAAAGGCTTTTATGTTTGTCCAAGATTTGGGGGTCAGATCAACATTATCTTTCAGACGGCCTTATATGGTGTTTAAACCATTAATCCAATCTTCAATATTTAGCGTACTTTACTAATCAAATCGCCATAACCTTCGGCTTCCATTTGTTCCAGCGGGATAAAGCGCAGCAAGCGTAGGGTGTGTGCCATCGGCACGCACGCGTTGCCTGAATCCCAACAAGCCGCGTGCGTGGCTTGCGCCTCACACCCTACAAAGGTTTTATCCCGCAAGCACCCATTCAAAATAATCCAATCACACCCACCCTTTATCAATCATCAAGGCCGTCTGAAAACAATCTTCAGACGGCATTAAATATTTTGGCAATACCAATCCGGCAACCATTCACCGCCCTTTGTAGGGGCGGATTATATATCCGCCCGTGTCGGCAGTGCCCACTATAAAACAAACAACAAACCGCTTGAGCTAAAACCCTATCAACACATCCCAACACTTGCCTATTCATAAACAGCGGGCGGATATGCAATCCGCCCCTACATATTCAATCATCAAGCCGTCTGAAACTTTTTCAGACGGCCTTTTATCAAACAAAACCATATCATATATAAACATCACTATTTTGAGACAGTTCACTTCAATCATGCTATTCTAAAAATGTTTCACTCCATTGAATTATTATTATTTATTAAGGAGTTGTAAAATGAATATTCGATTGCTATTTTCAGCAACTATCGCCTTATCGGCAGCAGTGGTTTTGGCGGATGATTTACCTGCTTTGGAAACGGTTGCCGAAGTTGATTTGGCAAAATATTCCGGAAAGTGGTATGAAATTGCCCGCCTGCCCATGCCCTATCAAAAACAATGTGCTGCTAATGTTTCTGCAACTTATATTCCCAATGCCAACGGTACTATTCGCGTGATTAACCGTTGTTTGGCGGATAACGGCAGTTGGTCGGAAGCAGAGGGATTAGCAAAGCCGCAAAATGAAGCCAATAGTAAATTAAGCGTAACGTTTATGCCTAAAGCATTGCGTTGGCTGCCTATCGGTAAAGCACCTTATTGGGTTATGGCTTTAGATGAAAACTATGAAACGGCAATGGTAGGCCAGCCGGATAGAAAATATTTATGGATACTCTCGCGCAAACCGCAAATGGATGAGGCGGTTTATCAGGCTTATTTAAAGCAGGCTCAAGAACAGGGTTATGATTTATCCACTTTAATACATACCAAACAGTTTTAAACCGCTATCTTCCATACTAATTAGCAGCAGGCCGTCTGAAACTTTTTCAGACGGCCTAATTCAATAAACACCACCAATCAATAAAACCCTAACTTCTCACCTGCCCGTTCCCCAATACAACCCATTTCTGAGAAGTCAAACCATTCAAACCCACCGGACCGCGTACATGGATTTTATCGGTTGAAATGCCGATTTCCGCGCCTAATCCGTATTCAAAGCCGTCGGCAAAACGGGTACTGGCGTTCACCATTACGCTGGCACTATCAACCATGCGTAGGAATATTTGGGCATCGGTATAAGATTCGGTCACAATACTGTCGGTATGATGGCTGCCGTGCAGGTTAATATGTGCCATTGCGTCGTTTAGGCTGTCGACCACTTTAACCGCTAAAACAGGGGCTAAATATTCGGTGTCCCAATCTTCGGGGGAAGCGGCTTTAATATTATTTAATATGGTAAGTGTTCTATCGCAACCGCGCAGCTCAACCCCTTTTTCACGGTATTTTTCGGCCAATAAGGGCAATATCTCGGCCGCCCTATCCTGATGTACCAATAAGGTTTCCATGGTGTTGCAGGTGCCGTAGCGCGAGGTTTTGGCATTGAATGCGATATCAACGGCTTTTTGGGTGTCGGCGGCTTTATCGATATAAACATGACAGATGCCGTCGAGGTGCTTAATCACGGGCACCCGTGCTTCGCTGCTGATGCGGGCAACCAATGACTTTCCGCCGCGCGGGATAATCACATCAATCAAATCGGGCGATTGCAGCATGGCGCCGACGCTTTCGCGGCTGGTATTTTCTATCAGGCTCACTGCGCCCGCAGGCAGGCCGTTTTCTAGCAATGCCTGAGTAATCAGTTTGGCAATCGCCATATTGCTGTTAAAGGCTTCGCTACCGCCGCGCAAAATGCAGGCATTGCCGGATTTCAAACACAAAGCGGCTGCATCAACGGTTACATTCGGGCGCGATTCGTAAATAATGCCGATTACGCCGAGCGGCACGCGCATTTTGCCGATTTGCAAGCCGTTGGGACGCAAACGGAATTCATCCATTTCTCCCACGGGATCAGGCAGGGCGACAATCTGCCGCAAGCCTTCGCTCATGCCGGCAATGGTTTTTTCGGTGAGTTTCAAGCGGTCGAGCAAGGCGGCATCCAAGCCTTTGGCTTCCGCGTTTTCCAAATCCAGTGCGTTTGCCTCTAAAATCTCGTTTTGATGTTGCTCGATTAATTCTGCCAACAATAACAATGTGGCGTTTTTTTGGGCGGTAGATGCTCCGGCCAGCGTATAGAATGCTTGTTTGGCAGCGGTGGCGGTTTGGCGTACATATTCTTGAATATTCTGCATAAGGAAATCCGGCAAATCGTAAAGAAAAAGAGGTTTTTGATAATAAGGCCGTCTTAATAAGATTGCAAGCAGGCTTAAATTATCTGAATTTTATCTAACGGCTAATACAATAAAACCATGAATATCCAGAATAATGGGGAAATATATACACAAGTAGATTTCAAATAAATTAACCAAAGTTATAATAGCAATGATTATAAATGGTTTTGCCTTTTAGATTTTATATATAATAGGCCGTCTGAAATTTTTCAGACGGCCTATTATAATCATACTTACACCCTATGAATCAGCAAGGTATTTCATATAAAATCAGCAAAATACTTATTTTATAAAAACGAATAATTTAAAAACGCTCAAATCAGGCAATATACAATACACTGAGCAGGCCGTCTGAAACGGCCGGCAATCATTTCATAGTAGAAGGAACATGTTTTGGATACTTTTTTAAGCATGAAAGTTTTCCGCCAAGTGGTAGAAAACGGTAGTTTTACCAAAGCCGCCGACCGAATGGATTTATCTGCCGCGATGGTCAGCAAACATGTACGCCATTTGGAAGAAAGCATTGGTGCCAAATTATTATTGCGCAATACCCGCAGCCTAAGCCTCACCGAAGCAGGAAACGAATATTTCCGCCAATGTGCCTACGCACTGGATACTTTAGAACAAGCGGCGCAAAAAGCCGCTTCCGGCGTTGCCCATGCACAAGGCTTATTGCGCATCACTGCACCGGTATGGTTTGCCTCGCCAATGTTTTCCCAATGGCTCACCGAATACGCAGAACTATACCCCGATATTACTTTAGAAGTAGAGCTGGATAACCGCCACAGCGATCTCGTCGGCGAGGGATTCGATTTGGCTTTGCGGGCATCTGATTTTCCCGCATCTTCATTGATTGTCCGCCGTCTCGGTACGATACATATGCTATTGTGTGCTTCAGCCGATTTTATTGCCCGCCACGGCCTGCCCCGAAACATCAGCGAAGCGGAAAACTGCCCTGCAGTATTGCCTAGCTATGCCGATATGCGCATCAAAACGCTTTATCCCAACCAAGATACTCAGAAAAGCAAAGGCGAGGATATACACCTTAAGCCGGTTTTCAGCAGTAATAACAGCACAATGGTGCACCAAATGATTATGGCCGGACTTGGCATCGGATATGTACCCGATTGCTTGGTTTACAACGACATTGATACCGGCAAACTGGTTAGGCTGCTGCCTGCTTATGAAATGCCTTCCCACCCGCTTTATGCCGCCTACGCCGATCGCCAATACCTGAGTGCCAAAGTACGCAGCTTTATTGACTTTATTAGTGAAAAACTGATGCAGCCCTATAGCCAGCGCAGTTATGAAGGAGAAAGTAAGTCTTAATACAGACCATAACAAAATCATACAAAAAATAATTATTATAGCTATTGGATTTACCATAAGATTGACTAAAATATTTTTTTGCTCATCACAAAAAAAGAAAAGAGGAGAAACAAATGAAAAAAATCTTATCTGTGCTTATTGTTTCCGTTTTATCTTCAACGGCTTTAGCGGCCACTTATCAAATAGATCCTGATCATACCAACGCCCGATTCAGTATTGATCACTTCAAGACCAGCACAAATGTTGGCGGTTTTTACGGATTAACCGGCCAATTGGAATTTGATCAAAACAAACATACCGGCTCCATCGATATTTCTATTCCCGCAAATTCTATTCATACCGGAAGCCCCCAACTGACCCGTCATTTACAAGGGGCGGATTTCTTTAATACAGCCCAACATCCCCAGATCCGTTTTGTTTCCAGAAAATTCAACTTTAAGGGAGATAAATTGGCTTCGGTAGACGGCAATCTGACCATGAGAGGGCAAACCCACCCTGTCAGACTCACTGCTCAGAAATTCAACTGTTATGATAATCCTATTTTAAAAACCCTAACATGCGGCGGTGATTTTACTACCAACATAGACCGTACCCTTTGGGGTATGGATTATTTGGTTGATATCGGCATAACCAAAACAGTCTTATTAACTATTCAAGTTGAAGCAGGTAGAAAATAATACCTGGCATATTCCGGCAGTCGGTAAATGCTACGACCCAAAAACAAAGCCCTTGAGCATAAACTGCTCAAGGGCTTTGTTTTATCAAAAAATTATTTACAGCTTACACCTTGGATTTTCGGTGTATCACCACTACCGACTTTAAAAGTACATTTGGTATCGCTGCTACCGGAAACGCTCAAATTACCACCACTCAAACTCAAGCTCACCGGCTCTTTTACGCCCATGCTTACCGCAGTAGAAGCAAGCTTTTGTACGTTTTCTTCTGTGTAAGGTGTGTTATTGGAAGCTACTTTAATCTCTTTAGCCGCATAAGCATTTACGCCTACTGCAAGTGCTGCAAGTGCAGCCAAAGCTAAGAATTTATTTTTCATTTAAAAATTTCCTTTAAGGATAACGTAAACAATACGTCGTTAAACACAGGATATGGGCAAAACAGACAAACTGCAAGCCCACACCTGCTTTTTACGCCTATTTGTGGTAATTCCCGCATAATAATTTCATGCCGAAATCACACTAATGCTTTTATAAATCAAACCAATAAAGGCAAGAATCAAACGCTGCCCCGTTCTTATTTCCTTTTTTCAGACGGCCTTAAGGCTTCAAATGATAACCCGCCTATTCACCCATCAGCCTTTACCGCTCTGCCCACCAAAATGAATACGCGGATCAACCCAGGAATAAGAAATATCCGACAATAGCTTGGCCAACAAACCCATCAGCGTAAACACATATAAAGTACCCATCACCAACGGATAATCACGTTTCACCACGGCCTCATAAGACAATAAACCCAATCCGTCTAAAGAAAACAACGTTTCAATCAGCAAACTACCGGTAAAAAACGCCCCGATAAATGCTGCCGGAAACCCGGTAATCAGCGGAATCATGGCATTGCGAAACACATGCTTCATTAAAATCTGACGCTCGGGTAGACCTTTGGCACGGGCGGTATAAACATATTGACGACGGATTTCTTCCAAAAATACATTTTTAGTCAACACCGTCATCACCGCCAAATTACCCGCCACCGAAGCGGTTACCGGCAAAGCGATATGCCACAAATAATCAGCAATTTTTCCGCCGAAACTCAAACTTTCCCAATCATCACTCACCAATCCGCCCTGCGGAAACCAAGCAAAGAAACTGCCGCCGCCAAACAATACCAACAGCACCAAGCCCAAAACAAAAGGCGGAATGGCATAGCCGACCAAAATCACCATACCCGACACCGCATCAAATCGGGAACCGTCGCGTACCGCTTTCATAATCCCCAACGGAATACAGATAAGATACGTCAGCAGAAACGTCCATAAGCCCAAACTCATCGATACCGGCATTTTTTCTTTTACCAACTCAAATACGGTTTGATGATGAAAAAAACTCTCACCCAAATCAAAACGGGCAAACCGACCGACCATTTCGACAAAACGGGTCAACGGCGGTTTATCAAAGCCATAGAGTGCATTGAGCGCGGCCATTTCATCCGCCCCCAAGCCGCCGCTGCGTTTTAACATACCGCCGCCGGCGTTGGCAGCTACTTCACCCCCGCCCCCGCCTTGTGTCAGCTGTTGAACCATCTGCTCCACAGGGCCACCGGGCACAAACTGGATAACGGCAAATGTTACTGCCAAAATTCCCAATAAAGTGGGAATCAACAATAACAAACGTTGCAGGATATACCGCCCCATCATAGCTCTCTTTTCATGTTATGCGCTGATTGCTTAAAGCAGGCATCTTATCAAGATTAAGGCCGTCTGAAAATCACGGTTTTTTCAGACGGCCCCAATAAATAACAAATCTTACAATACCGCTAATGCTGCTTCATAATTAGGTTCTTGAGCAATTTCACTCACCAATTCGCTATGCAGCACTTGGTTGTTTTCATCCAATACCACAACTGAACGGGCAGTCAATCCTTTCAATGGGCTGTCTGCCAGCAAAACACCGTAATCTTGAGCAAATGCACTGCGGAAAGTCGATAACATCACCACATTTTCAATACCTTCCGCACCACAAAAGCGGGCTTGCGCAAAAGGCAGATCGGCTGAAATACACAATACCACGGCATTATTCAAGGTAGCCGCTTTTTCATTAAATGTACGCACGGATTGTGCGCAAACACCGGTATCCACACTCGGGAAAATATTCAGAACTTTACGTTTGCCCGCAAAATCAGCCAAACCTTTATCCGATAAATCACCGGCGGTTAATTTAAATTCCGGTGCCGTTTGGCCTTTTTCCAAAAAAGTACCGCTTACTTCAACAGGATTACCCTGTAAAGTGACTTGAGACATACCATTTCCTTTTCAAAGTTAACATCAAGCCGCCTTGCATGGTGGCAACGCGGCAGGATAAACAGACACATTGGTTTGTGTCAGCGCAAATAGGGTTTCAAGCTGTTGCTGAGCCTGAATTTGTGCATGAGAGAGAATATCGGCTTTGCAAGCACTTGCCAATACTTGTTTTTTGGCCTGTTCCTGCACGGTTTGAAACACGCCCTTATCAATCGGATGCAATCCGAGCGAGCCCGTTTTAATATCATACACATCAATATTGTCGAGATTCACACTGAGTATTTCAACCGGCGGCAAGCTGATAATCACCTTATTGCCAACCACATTCACATTCTCAGCCGTCAATTTATTCAGATCCAACCCAGCCAATACCCGCCCTTGGGCAATAAACAAACCGGTTTGCGAATCCTGCCATAACGCATACCAGTTACCCTTCTTTTCGGTTTTAATAATGGTATCAATATAAAAGGCTGTACTTTCCAGCCGGTTAATATTTTGAATTTGGGTTAATACACCTTCCCGCGTCAGCACTTGCGTAGCAGGCTGTTGCTTATTTTGCCAAACATACCAAGCAGCAACAGCCAGCACGGCCAACAAAACAATGGTTAGAATACGGAATAAAACTTTCATATCAGCAATACACTTTATGTTTGAAGTAGCAGCAATATAATGTTTTTTATGAAAATTTCAATACCAATAGCTAAAAAATACCCATTCAGGCCGAATGTATTCGGTCATTCTAAGCTTGATTAAGAATGTCCAAAGGCCGTCTGAAAACTTTTCAGATGGCCTTAAACAACCCATTTTTATATTTACCAAATAGTAAATAGTATATCAACAAAACCTATTTGCTTTTTGGTAAACACAAACCTATAATGCCATTCCAACAACCTTACCCAATCAGCAATATGGATACTGTAGCACGACGGCGGCACAATCTGCGCCAATGGATTACCAAGCATTACGGTGGGCAACAGGCACAATTTGCCGCAGCAGCGGCCATTAATGCCGGTGAATTATCCGCCCTGCTGAAAAACAAATCCTTCGGCGAAAAAAAAGCCCGCAAAATCGAACATTCGGCAGGCATGCCGGCCATGTGGCTCGATACCGACCATGGCGACAAGCCTGTCAATCAGACATCCCCATCCCATATCAATACAGAATCGAACCGGAATATGAGTAAAATTTCCCCCATCCCCGAAATCCTTGCCGACATTAAAGCCGGCAAAATGGTTATTATCACCGACGCGGAAGACCGAGAAAACGAAGGCGATTTGATTATGGCCGCCCAATTCGTTACTCCACAGGCCATTAACTTTATGATCAAACACGCCCGCGGTTTGGTATGCCTGCCGATGAATGACGAATTGGTCGACCGCCTCAACCTGCCGCAAATGACTCAGAAAAACGGTGCCCAATACGGCACCAACTTTACCGTATCAATCGAAGCCGCACACGGTATTTCAACCGGCATTTCCGCCGCCGACCGCGCCTTAACCATTCAAACCGCCGTATCGCCTGCCGTGAAACCTGAAGATATTGTCCAACCCGGCCATATTTTCCCACTGCGTTCACAAAAAGGCGGCGTCCTCGTGCGTGCCGGACACACCGAAGCAGCCGTCGACTTGGCGCAAATGAGCGGATTGATTCCCGCCGGTGTAATTTGTGAAATCCTCAATGACGACGGCACTATGGCACGCATGCCCGAATTGATGAAATTTGCCGAAGAGCACCAAATCAAAATTGGTACGATTGCCGACTTAATCGAATACCGCAGCCGTACCGAAAGCTTGTTGGAAGAAATGGGCGATACCACAATCAATACACCTTGGGGCACATTCCAACAACACGTTTATGTCGATAAACTTTCCGGAGAAACCCATCTGGCTTTGGTAAAAGGCACCATCAATCCCGATAAAGAAACACTCGTTCGCGTACACGAACCTTTCAGTGCCATGGATTTTCTACAAGTCGATCCCAATCATTCATGGTCACTACCCGATGCTTTAACCCATATCCATCAAGCGGAAAGTGGCGTAGTAATTCTTCTTCACAGAACGGAAGACGGTAGCGCGCTGCTTGACCGCACACTTCCGAAAAGCAGTTTCCAAGTCAAAAAGTGGGATAGAAAAACCTATGGTATCGGCGCACAAATTCTCGCCGGTCTAAACGTACAAAAAATGCGCGTTATGGGTCAACCTTCTTCCATGAACGGCTTAACAGGCTTCGGCTTGGAAGTAACCGGATTTGAAGAAGCACAAGCATAAAACGTTAACCATACGGAAAGCAGAATAAAGGCTGTCCACCGCACCCTATCGGCAGACAGCCTGTTCTATTTTAAGCGTTCAATCAGATTTCCCATTGAAACCGATTAAGTTTACAATAATCTGTTTTTCTTTTACACACAGGCAATAATCTTATGAAAATCTGGTTCGGTTTGGGCAGCCGCCCCGACTTTCCGCAGGGAGCTGCCGTCACCATCGGCAATTTTGACGGCGTGCACCTTGGCCACCGTCACATCCTGCAGCGACTCAAGCAAGAAGCCGACAGTCGCAACCTACCGGTTATAGTTATTATTTTCGAACCGCAACCACAAGAATTTTTTGCCCGCAAATCAAACCGCAAACAGCCCCACCGTCTAAGCCCGCTTCGTACAAAATTACGGCTCTTGCGTGATACAGGTTGTGTCGATGCCGTATGGGTATTACGTTTTAATCAGGCTTTTGCCAATATTAGTGCACAAGATTTTATCGACCGACTGCTTGGTGAAACACTTCATACCAAATATATGCTGATTGGCGATGACTTTCGCTTTGGCGCAGGAAGAGAAGGCAACTTCCAACTGTTGCAAAACCAGCCCGGTATGGTTGTCGAAAGCACACCCTCCGTTTTGGTTGAAAATATCCGTGCCAGCAGCACTGCTATCCGACAAGCTCTTTCAGACGGCCTTTTATCCTATGCCCGTAAACTGCTCGGCCATGACTACGCTCTCAGCGGGCGTGTAAAACACGGTGCCAAACTCGGGCGAACCATTGGCTGCCCCACAGCCAATATACAATTGCCACAACACCACTACCCGCTTAGCGGCGTTTTTGTGGTTGAAGCCGAAGGTGAATTCGGTATACGGCGCGGTGTAGCCAGTTTTGGCTTTAACCCCACCGTATCCCAAAACCGCCGTCAAAAATTAGAAGTTCACCTTTTTGATTTCAATGGCAATCTATATGGCCAACGCCTGCGGGTACGTTTTCTACACAAATTGCGCGATGAGGCCAAATTTGACAATATAGACGATTTGAAAAAACAAATTTGGGCAGATATGGATGCTGCCAAAAATTGGGTAGAATCCTAAATATTACGAAACTTTATATGGTTCTATAAAATAGAAAACATTTAAAGTAAGTAATGTCATTATGATTCGCCGTCTGAAATGCTTTTTATTGTGAACCCATGGTTCCGGCAATAGCCGACTTTCAGTCCGTATATATACTTTTATACAAGGAGATTTCAATGAGTAAAACCATTATTCATACCGACAACGCCCCTGCCGCTATCGGCGCATACAGCCAAGCCGTTCGTGCAGGTAATACTGTCTATATGAGCGGCCAGATTCCACTTGATCCTGCAACCATGACCGTTGTCGGCGACGGAGATTTTCGCGCAGAAGCCCATCAGGTTTTTAAAAACCTGAGAGCAGTTGCCCAAGCTGCCGGTGCTTCACTTGACGACATTGTGAAAGTAAATGCTTATCTGATCGACTTAGGCAATTTCGCGATTTTTAACGAAGTGATGGCTGAATATTTCACCCAACCCTATCCTGCCCGTGCCGCAGTCGGCGTTGCCGCTTTACCCAAAGGGGTACAAGTAGAAGCCGAAGCCGTATTGATTGTAAAAGACTAAATTAAAGTAATGGCCGTCTGAAACTTATTTGCCATTATGTATTATATAGATAAAACGAATGTCATTATTTTCAGACGGCCTTTAACCTTACCAATCAATCATCAGACCATACCTACGGATTCACACACAATGGCACACTACGCGATCGGCGATGTACAAGGCTGCTTTCAAGAATTGACCGCACTGTTAAATAAAATCGACTTTAACCACGGCAAAGATACACTCTGGCTTACAGGTGATATTGTCAACCGCGGCCCTCAATCACTGGAAACGCTGCAATTTGTTATGCAACACGAAAGCAGTATCCGTACCATCCTCGGCAACCATGACCTTCATCTTTTAGCTGTTTCTTATGGCTATGGCGAAATTAAACGTGGCGATACTATTTTACCGATTCTCGAACATCCCAAAAGCAAAAAAATGCTGGACTGGCTACAATCCCAACCCTTATTAATACATGGGGAAAATCATGTATTAGTCCACGCCGGCTTATTGCCGCAATGGGATATTTCTCAAGCCGAAAGTCTGGCACGGGAAGTTGAAACGGTATTACAAGGCAATGATAAAAAGGCTAAAAATTATTTTTCCCATATGTACGGCAACAAACCACGCACATGGAAATCCGATTTAAGCGGCTACGACAGGCTGCGCATGATTACCAATGTTTTCACCCGTATGCGCGCCATCACTATCGACAAAAACAAACTGGATTATGATTTCAAAGCAGGCTTAGATAAAATGCCCAAAGACCTTTGCGCATGGTTTGAAGCACCCAACCGCCAACATTTAAGCCATACCATTGTTTTCGGCCATTGGTCGGCATTGGGTTATTTAAACCAATATCAAGTCATTTCACTCGACACCGGCGCATTATGGGGCGGGAAGCTTACTGCTATTAATCTTGAAACAAACGAGATTACACAAGTGCCATCACAAAGCGGCCTACACTGGAAAACAGCTTTATAATATTATTCAAGGCCGTCTGAAAACCTTCTTCAGACGGCCTTGAATTTTAACAGTCACTCCTTATCTACAATAAATACAATAGACAATAACAACACATATAATAAAACAACACGAAAAAATTTAAATTATTTTCTTGATTTCCTCTAAAATAGAATAGCAATCATTTTTTCCAACAACTAAGTAAAGGACTTCCTCATGATTAAACTGCATACAAATTTCGGCATCATCGGCATCGAGCTTGATCACGAAAAAGCCCCAATCACCTCAGCTAACTTTGAACAATATGTCAAAGACGGTTTTTATGATGGTTTGATTTTCCATCGTGTTATCAAAGGCTTTATGATCCAAGGTGGCGGTATGGATGAAAACATGAATGAAAAAGAAAATCGTGAGCCGATTCAAAATGAAGCCCAAAACGGCTTGAAAAATGATAAATATACTATTGCCATGGCACGTACACAGGCTCCCCACTCAGCCTCTTCACAATTTTTTATTAATACAAAAGACAATACTTTCCTAAACCATACCGAACCAAGCCTACATGGTTGGGGATATGCGGTATTTGGTAAAGTAGTGGAAGGCCAAGACGTTGTAGATGCTATTGAAAACGTTAAAACCAAAAATCATGGTTATCATGCTGATGTACCGGTTGATCCAGTAGTGATTACCAAAGCAGAAATCGTATAAAAATAACTCCTTAATAAACAACTTTTCCTTTTTGCCCGCTTCAAGGTAAAACGAAGCCCCATTATCTTGATGGGGCTATTGTCTTATCTTTATCCACCGACAACCGGAGTCTGCCAAGGCGGCTGTATTTACTTTTTCAGGGCGGGTTTGGCTTTTTTATTGGCATTGGCGGCATTGTCGGCGGTAACGGCCTCTTCGCGCACCTTCGCTAAAATACCGTCGCCAATCCCCTTCACATTCTTCAACTCTGCCACCGACTTAAAGGCACCATTCTCATCACGGTAGGCCACAATCGCCGCCGCCTTCGAGGGCCCGATACCCGGCAGCTCGGCCAACTCCTCCGCCCCCGCCGTATTGATATTCACCGCTGCCGCAGCCATCGTCACCGATAGCGCCGCCCAGATGCCCAACAAATAACGCTTCATCACTGCTCCTTTGTCGTTGTGTATAAGATACCGTCTTCTTCCCAGACAGCAGCCCCATCATAAAGCAGCATACAAGTATTAACAATTATTATCACTGCATTTATCATATCTGTTGTCATGACGTCACAATAAGTATTTGTAATATATCTCTGTAAAAAGCAAAAACCCCTGATAGTATTCTATCAGGGGTTCGGTATAAGTGTCTGGCAGTGACCTACTTTCACATGGGTATCCACACTATCATCGGCGCTGAGTCGTTTCACGGTCCTGTTCGGGATGGGAAGGCGTGGGACCAACTCGCTATGGCCGCCAGACTAAACTGTCAAATCGGTAAAGCCGTTTTTATTTCAATCAACTGTTTCGGTAATGTTTGTATCGTATCCTTTTGAAGGATACAGTAAGCTTTCATCTGAAGTTCTTCAAATGATAGAGTCAAGCCTCACGAGCAATTAGTACAGGTTAGCTCCACGTGTTACCACGCTTCCACACCCTGCCTATCAACGTCCTGGTCTCGAACGACTCTTTAGTGCGGTTAAACCGCAAGGGAAGTCTCATCTTCAGGCGAGTTTCGCGCTTAGATGCCTTCAGCGCTTATCTCTTCCGAACTTAGCTACCCGGCAATGCGACTGGCGTCACAACCGGTACACCAGAGGTTCGTCCACTCCGGTCCTCTCGTACTAGGAGCAGCCCCCGTCAAACTTCCAACGCCCACTGCAGATAGGGACCAAACTGTCTCACGACGTTTTAAACCCAGCTCACGTACCACTTTAAATGGCGAACAGCCATACCCTTGGGACCGACTACAGCCCCAGGATGTGATGAGCCGACATCGAGGTGCCAAACTCCGCCGTCGATATGAACTCTTGGGCGGAATCAGCCTGTTATCCCCGGAGTACCTTTTATCCGTTGAGCGATGGCCCTTCCATACAGAACCACCGGATCACTATGTCCTGCTTTCGCACCTGCTCGACTTGTCGGTCTCGCAGTTAAGCTACCTTTTGCCATTGCACTATCAGTCCGATTTCCGACCGGACCTAGGTAACCTTCGAACTCCTCCGTTACTCTTTGGGAGGAGACCGCCCCAGTCAAACTGCCTACCATGCACGGTCCCCGACCCGGATTACGGGCCTGGGTTAGAACCTCAAAGACACCAGGGTGGTATTTCAAGGACGGCTCCACAGAAACTAGCGTCTCTGCTTCAAAGCCTCCCACCTATCCTACACAAGTGACTTCAAAGTCCAATGCAAAGCTACAGTAAAGGTTCACGGGGTCTTTCCGTCTAGCAGCGGGGAGATTGCATCTTCACAACCATTTCAACTTCGCTGAGTCTCGGGAGGAGACAGTGTGGCCATCGTTACGCCATTCGTGCGGGTCGGAACTTACCCGACAAGGAATTTCGCTACCTTAGGACCGTTATAGTTACGGCCGCCGTTTACTGGGGCTTCGATCCGATGCTCTCACATCTTCAATTAACCTTCCAGCACCGGGCAGGCGTCACACCCTATACGTCCACTTTCGTGTTAGCAGAGTGCTGTGTTTTTAATAAACAGTCGCAGCCACCGATTCTCTGCGACCCTCCAATGCTTACAGAGCAAGTCTTTCACATCGAAGGGCATACCTTCTCCCGAAGTTACGGTATCAATTTGCCGAGTTCCTTCTCCCGAGTTCTCTCAAGCGCCTTAGAATTCTCATCCTGCCCACCTGTGTCGGTTTGCGGTACGGTTCAATTCAAACTGAAGCTTAGTGGCTTTTCCTGGAAGCGTGGTATCGGTTACTTCTTGTCCGTAGACAATCGTTATCGCTTCTCGGTGTTATGAAAGTCCGGATTTGCCTAAACTTTCCACCTACCGGCTTGAACAAGCTATTCCAACAGCTTGCTAACCTAACCTTCTCCGTCCCCACATCGCATTTGAATCAAGTACGGGAATATTAACCCGTTTCCCATCGACTACGCATTTCTGCCTCGCCTTAGGGGCCGACTCACCCTACGCCGATGAACGTTGCGTAGGAAACCTTGGGCTTTCGGCGAGCGGGCTTTTCACCCGCTTTATCGCTACTCATGTCAACATTCGCACTTCTGATACCTCCAGCAACCTTCTCAAGTCACCTTCTTCGGCCTACAGAACGCTCCCCTACCATGCATGCAAGCATGCATCCGCAGCTTCGGTTACAGATTTGAGCCCCGTTACATCTTCCGCGCAGGACGACTCGACCAGTGAGCTATTACGCTTTCTTTAAATGATGGCTGCTTCTAAGCCAACATCCTGGCTGTCTGGGCCTTCCCACTTCGTTTACCACTTAATCTGTCATTTGGGACCTTAGCTGGCGGTCTGGGTTGTTTCCCTTTCGACAACGGACGTTAGCACCCGCTGTCTGTCTCCCATGATTGCACTTTCCGGTATTCTTAGTTTGCCATGGGTTGGTAAGTCGCAATGACCCCCTAGCCATAACAGTGCTTTACCCCCGGAAGTGATACATGAGGCACTACCTAAATAGTTTTCGGGGAGAACCAGCTATCTCCGAGTTTGTTTAGCCTTTCACCCCTATCCACAGCTCATCCCCGCATTTTGCAACATGCGTGGGTTCGGACCTCCAGTGCGTGTTACCGCACCTTCATCCTGGCCATGGATAGATCACTCGGTTTCGGGTCTACACCCAGCAACTAGACGCCCTATTAAGACTCGGTTTCCCTACGCCTCCCCTATCCGGTTAAGCTCGCTACTGAATGTAAGTCGTTGACCCATTATACAAAAGGTACGCAGTCACACCTAAAGGTGCTCCCACTGTTTGTATGCATCAGGTTTCAGGTTCTATTTCACTCCCCTCCCGGGGTTCTTTTCGCCTTTCCCTCACGGTACTGGTTCACTATCGGTCGATGATGAGTATTTAGCCTTGGAGGATGGTCCCCCCATATTCAGACAGGATTTCACGTGTCCCGCCCTACTTGTCGTATATTTAGTACCACCAATGAAATTTCGAATACGGGGCTGTCACCCACTATGGCCAAGCTTCCCAGCTTGTTCTTCTATCTCAATGGCTATCGTATACAGGCTCCTCCGCGTTCGCTCGCCACTACTTGCGGAATCTCGGTTGATTTCTTTTCCTCCGGGTACTTAGATGGTTCAGTTCTCCGGGTTCGCTTCTCACTCCCTATGTATTCAGGAGCGGATACTGCACAGAATGCAGTGGGTTTCCCCATTCGGACATCACCGGATCATAGCTTTATTGCCAGCTCCCCGATGCTTTTCGCAGGCTTACACGTCCTTCTTCGCCTATCATCGCCAAGGCATCCACCTGATGCACTTATTCACTTGACTCTATCATTTCAAGAACCTCTTTGACTTCATCTAAATTACCGTTGACGAGTAATCAGATTAGATGTTCATACTTTGATAAAGCTTACTGCTTTTGTTGTGTGTAACTTATGCCTTTTGTCTTTCATAAGTTACTCGATACAATCATCACCCAAATACTGTACAACTTACCTTTCGGTAAATCGACATTGTCTTTGTTTGTTGATTTCGGCTTTCCAATTTGTTAAAGAGCGATGCATGCCTACTAAACAACGACTGTTGCTTAGTCACTTTGCAAATTAAAAACAGCTTTTAAAGCTGGCTTTAATTTAAAAAGTAGCAATATGTTTTAACCTAGCGGCTTTTGGTGGAGGCAAACGGGATCGAACCGATGACCCCCTGCTTGCAAAGCAGGTGCTCTACCAACTGAGCTATGCCCCCTTATCCGTCCGGACAGCTTCTACAACCTGCCCGAAGAATCTCTGGTGGGTCTGGGAGGACTTGAACCTCCGACCCCACGCTTATCAAGCGTGTGCTCTAACCAGCTGAGCTACAAACCCAAGGTCTCTATTGTCTTAACAACAGACAGCTTATAGCTTGCGCATAAGCATTCTTAAAACTTCTCATGCATCTTTTACACAGCTTACCGATAAGTGTGAGTACCCAACAACCTCTTCTTTTCTCTAGAAAGGAGGTGATCCAGCCGCAGGTTCCCCTACGGCTACCTTGTTACGACTTCACCCCAGTCATGAAGCATACCGTGGTAAGCGGGCTCCTTGCGGTTACCCTACCTACTTCTGGTATCCCCCACTCCCATGGTGTGACGGGCGGTGTGTACAAGACCCGGGAACGTATTCACCGCAGTATGCTGACCTGCGATTACTAGCGATTCCGACTTCATGCACTCGAGTTGCAGAGTGCAATCCGGACTACGATCGGTTTTATGAGATTGGCTCCACCTCGCGGCTTGGCTACCCTCTGTACCGACCATTGTATGACGTGTGAAGCCCTGGTCATAAGGGCCATGAGGACTTGACGTCATCCCCACCTTCCTCCGGCTTGTCACCGGCAGTCTCATTAGAGTGCCCAACTTAATGATGGCAACTAATGACAAGGGTTGCGCTCGTTGCGGGACTTAACCCAACATCTCACGACACGAGCTGACGACAGCCATGCAGCACCTGTGTTACGGCTCCCGAAGGCACTCCTCCGTCTCTGGAGGATTCCGTACATGTCAAGACCAGGTAAGGTTCTTCGCGTTGCATCGAATTAATCCACATCATCCACCGCTTGTGCGGGTCCCCGTCAATTCCTTTGAGTTTTAATCTTGCGACCGTACTCCCCAGGCGGTCAATTTCACGCGTTAGCTACGCTACTAAGGCATCAAGTGCCCCAACAGCTAATTGACATCGTTTAGGGCGTGGACTACCAGGGTATCTAATCCTGTTTGCTACCCACGCTTTCGGGCATGAACGTCAGTATTATCCCAGGGGGCTGCCTTCGCCATCGGTATTCCTCCACATCTCTACGCATTTCACTGCTACACGTGGAATTCTACCCCCCTCTGACATACTCTAGCTACCCAGTTTCAAACGCAGTTCCCAGGTTGAGCCCGGGGATTTCACATCTGACTTAAGTAACCGTCTGCGCCCGCTTTACGCCCAGTAATTCCGATTAACGCTCGCACCCTACGTATTACCGCGGCTGCTGGCACGTAGTTAGCCGGTGCTTATTCTTCAGGTACCGTCATATGTTCGTGGTATTAGCACAAACCCTTTCTTCCCTGACAAAAGTCCTTTACAACCCGAAGGCCTTCTTCAGACACGCGGCATGGCTGGATCAGGGTTGCCCCCATTGTCCAAAATTCCCCACTGCTGCCTCCCGTAGGAGTCTGGGCCGTGTCTCAGTCCCAGTGTGGCGGATCATCCTCTCAGACCCGCTACTGATCGTCGCCTTGGTAGGCTCTTACCCCACCAACTAGCTAATCAGACATCGGCCGCTCGAATAGCGCGAGGTCCTAAGAGCCCCCGCTTTCCTTCTCAAAGCGTATGCGGTATTAGCCATCCTTTCGGACAGTTATCCCCCACTACTCGGTACGTTCCGATGCATTACTCACCCGTTCGCCACTCGCCACCAAAAGAGCAAGCTCTTCCGTGCTGCCGTTCGACTTGCATGTGTAAAGCATGCCGCCAGCGTTCAATCTGAGCCAGGATCAAACTCTTATGTTCAATCTCTAACTTATAACTTCTGGTCTGCTTCAAAGAAACCGACAAGATTTTATTCCTGTCTGTTTTTGTCGCAGTGTGAGGCCGTCAGGCACTCACACTTATCGGTATTCTGTGTTGTTAAAGAGCATTCCCGCCACTGCGTCAGCAGCGAAGAAACCGAACTATACCGACTCAAAACTACCCAGTCAATACCCATAAACTGAAAAAATATACACCCCACCACCACTACATTGTTTATCTTGAGAATTTTTTGGCTTTTAGGCCAAAAAAATACAACAAAACGGCTTCACTGAACAATCAATCAATGAAGCCGTTTTGTTGTTAAGTTTATTTTATTTACCAACCCGATTAATTCGGTGTAATCACTTTCGCACCGTCTTTCGTACCTAACACCAACACATCTGCGGCATTGTGTCCGAATAAGCCGTTTTCTACGACGCCGGGAATTTTATTGATTTCATCTTCCAAACTAATTGGCTGGGTTATATTCAAACCATGTATATCTACAATTTGATGGCCATTGAAAGTAACAAAATCCATTCTTAACTCAGGCTGCCCGCCCAAAACCATCAATTTGCGCGATACCATAGAACGCGCCATTGGAATTACTTCTACTGGCAAAGGAAATCTGCCCAAACGCGACACGTATTTACTTTCATCGGCAATACAGATGAATTTATCGGCAATATTGGCTACAATTTTTTCATTTAAATGTGCGCCGCCGCCACCTTTAATCATTTGTAGAGAATGATTGACTTCATCCGCACCATCCACATACACCGCGAGATGGGAAACCTCATTCATCTGCACTTCGGGAATTTCATATTTTTCTAGCAGTTTGGATGTTTCGTGAGATGTAGAAACCACTCCTTTAATTTTTTTACCGCTATTAGCCAATGCTTCAATAAAAAAATTAACAGTTGTTCCCGTACCAATACCGATATATTCGTTTTCAGGTACAAATTCTACTGCTTTCTCTGCTGCAACACGTTTCAATTCATCTTGTGATGCCATGCTCTTTCTCCATAGAAAAATAAACTATCTCAGGTGGGGTCTATTTAATAGTAACAGTTTTTCATTATATGCGCAGTATTCAGACGGCCTTCCGTAATAAAACGACTGCTTGGGCTTCAATACCCTCCTGCCGACCCAAATAGCCTAATTTTTCGTTGGTTTTACCTTTAATATTGACGGCATTTTCAGGTAGCTTCAAGTCTTCGGCAATATGATGGCGCATCGCCGGAATATGGGGTGCCAATTTAGGTTTCTGAGCGATAATCGTTGTATCCACATTTACTACTTGCCAGCCTTCTGCCTGTACGCTTTGATAGGCTTTGCGCAGCAATACGCGGCTGTCTGCATTTTTAAACTCTGCCGCTGTATCGGGAAAATGTGAACCTATATCACCCAATCCGGCCGCACCCAACAATGCATCTGTTAGGGCATGTAGCAATGCATCGGCATCCGAATGGCCTAATAATCCTTTTTCAAAAGGAATGGTGACACCACCCAAAATCAACGGACGGCCTTCTATTAATTGGTGAACATCATACCCCTGTCCGACACGGATATTCATTAGTTTGTTTCCCTTAATACTTAAATTTAATAAACACGGATAAAAACATCCGGCACCTTTTTCAGACGGCCTGTTTATCCTACACATTCAAATATCGGAACCATTCTACACAAAAAACCGCATGAATCTATTCCGATTTAATTTACCGTTAAAAATAAAATTATTTCCAACTAAGTTTTATCAAAATGTTCCCACACCGGTTATTAACAAAAAAGCCATAATTTTTACATACTTCATCTTGTTTTTCCTATAGGTTTAACTTAAATTTGGACACTTGTCCAATACAAAATAAGATCGATGAAACCCTCGGCCCGTACTCAGTTTATCGAAGCCGGCTTGCGGCTTTATCCGCAATATGGATACCGTAAACTTTCAGTTCGTTTATTGGCAGCCGAAAGCGGATTGAGTGCGGGTATGTTTCACCATCTTTTTACCGGCAAAGATGCTTTTATCGCCAAACTTTGGCAACAACACTATGAAACAACATTCGGCTCGATAGATTTTATTTCAGACGGCCACACTCTACCTTTAGAACAATTGCGCCATACCATACGTTTGTTAGCCCATGCATTGCGCGATAACTTGGATTGGGTGAACCGGTTGTTTGCCGATAGTAGCGACGGCGTGGCAGCGGCGGATATATTTTTGCACCACCATGCGGCACAATATTCCGACAGGCTTTATGATTTATTGGGCAAATGTTTTCCTAATATGGCATTTTCCGATTTGGTCAGCCGTATGTCGTATATTTTATCGTCGGTTATTACGCCGATGTTTTTAGCCGTGCGTTTCGACAATATGGGCATATTGCCTGAGAAAGTACGTACTTTCACACCGGATTTATTAACCGACGAAGCCATCGAACAACGTATCACTTGGGCTTTTTCGACCCTATCTGCTTAATAACACGCCCATGGGAACCGACATGAAAAAAACCTTTCCTCTATTCATATTACTAATGGTAGCGGCTGTCGGCAGCTATATCTATATGCAGCAGGATTCAAATACATTGCCAGAAGGTTTTGCCCAATCCAACGGTCGTTTGGAGCTTAACCGTTTCGATATTGCCAGCCTATATCCCGGACGGGTGCAAGCGGTTTTGGTAGAAGAAGGCAGTGATGTCGAGGAAGGCGACATACTGGCCGAATTATCCTCGACCACCAGCAGCAGCCAGTTAGCCGCCGCTAACGCGCAGAAACAACGGGCCAACGAAGCCGTAGCGCGGGCGGATGCGGAAATCAAGGCATATCAACAACAGCAAAAAGTTGCGCAAATGGAATTGGATAATGCGCAAATGCTAAAGCGTGATAATTTGATTTCAACGGCCGAGGTCAATAAACGGCTGGCGGCACGCAACGGCGCAACCGCTTCCGTCCGCGCCGCACAAGCGGCCAGAGCGGAAGCCGTAGCGGCCGTAGCAGCTGCCCAAGCGCAAATTGATCAGGCCTCTTCAGCTAATGACGACATGACCATCCGCACACCGAAAGCAGGCCGTGTCGAATATAAAATTGCCGAAACAGGCAGCGTGATTGCAGCTGGAAGCAAAGTGGTCAGCCTGTTGGATCCTGCCGATGTGTATATGAATATATTTCTGCCCAATACACAAATCAGCCGTCTGAAAGTGGGGGACGACGCCCGTATCATATTAGATGGTCTATCTGCCGTTTTCCCGGCCAAAATCAGCTTTATCGCAACTGATGCACAATTCACCCCCAAATCGGTAGAAACCCAAAACGAAAGGGAAAAGTTGATTTTTAAAGTGAAACTTAAAATTCCGCCCGAAACCGCCCTCCGATACCGCGGCCTGCTTAAAGGCGGCATGACAGGTAATGGTTATGTTCGGATGGACAATAGCCAGCAATGGCCGTCTGAATTAGCTGTTCGGCTGCCACAATAGTATTCCCTCAAGCCGTCTGAACACAAGGATACATACATCAATGATTACCCTCTATGCACTCAAACAATCACGTGCCTACCGTATCGCATGGCTGTTGGAACTCCTAGGCGTAGACTACGATATTGAAATAAGCGAGCGGAATGTTGAAACCCACTTCGCCCCCGAATCTTTGAAAAAAATTCACCCTCTCGGCAAATCTCCCATGATAAAAGACGGCAATTTAGTCTTGGCAGAAAGCGGGGCGATTGTCGAATATCTTATCAACAAATACGGGCAGCATACCGCACTAAAACCTCGGCATGATGCTGCAAACTATACCGACTATTTATTCTGGCTTCATTATGCCGAAGGATCTCTTATGCCACTCTTGGTTATGTCTTTGGTATTTCGAAAAATAGATGCACAAAAAATGCCTTTTTATGCCAAACCAATAGCCCGGAAAATTACCGACGGTGTACGCAACTCATTTATTAATCCGCAATTGAAACTACATCTTGCATTTATCGAACAATCATTACACAACAAAACATGGCTCTTAGGCGAAACACTGACCGGGGCGGATATTATGATGGGTTTCCCTTTGCAGGCCGCCCTTTCCCGAACAGATATGACTTTGCCTGCAATAACAGCCTATGTAGAGCGGATTGAGTCTGAGCCAGCTTATGTTCGTGCAGAACAACGTATCGGCCAACTAACCTTATTATAATAATTGTTATACTGAATAAATTAAGGAATTTGAATGAATCCTAAATATGCCCCGCTTTTCGACCCCTATAAACTCAATAACGGTATCACCATTAAAAACCGCTTCGTTGTCGCCCCGTTAACTCACCGGGCATCCAATCCCGACGGCAGCATCAGCGCCGGAGAACGCTTATTTTTAAACGACCGTTTCAAAGGTTTCGGTATGTTTATTTCCGCCGCCACACTGGTATCATCGGAGGGTAAAGCATTTGAAGGGCAACCTGAAGCTGTGGGTGAAAAAGACTTACCGAGCTTAAAAGAAGTGGTTGAAATTTCCCGCCGGCAGGGTGCGAAAGCCATTTTACAGATTCACCACGGCGGTGATAAAGCGCAAACCGCATTGATAAACGGCTTGGATAAAGTCGCCCCGTCAGACAGCCCCGAAGGCGATTGGCGTGCGCTCACAAGCGAAGAGCTTCATCAATTGGTTGACGCTTTCGCCCGCGCCGCCGACTTGGCTTTACAGGCCGGATTCGACGGTGTCGAAATCCATGGTGCCAACGGCTATCTGATTCAGCAACTTGTTTCCGCCCAAACCAACCGCCGCACCGACGAATGGGGCGGCAGCATGGCCAACCGTATGCGCTTTTCGCTTGCCGTCATTGATGCAATAGATGCCGTACGCCAAAAACACCAACGCCCCGATTTCATTATCGGCTACCGCTTTTCGCCTGAAGAGCCGGGTGAAGACGGCCTGACCATGCAAGACACATTCGTGTTGATTGATGCCTTGGTTGAGAAACCGCTGCAATACCTACATGTTTCCCTACACGAATTCTATAAAAAAACCCGCCGCGGTGCCGACACCTCCCAAACCAGAATACAACAGATACACGAACGCATAGGCGGCAAGCTGCCTTTAATCGGTATCGGTGCTTTGTTTACCGCCGATCAGATTTTGGAAGCCTATCAAACCGGTTGGGCGGAATTTATCGCAGTGGGTAAAAGCATATTGCTGAACCCGAATCTGGCCGAATTAATCGAGAATGGCCGTGAAGCAGAAATGATCCGCGAACTTGATCCGAACAAAGCCGACCATTACCGCATCCCCGATGCTTTATGGCAGCAATGTTTAGCAGGCTTGGCCTATCTGCCGCCACTCAAAGGGAACAAAGACTGGAAACCGGTCGATATTTAAAGCCGTCTGAACAAACCGTTTTATCTTTCAGACGGCCTCCTATACGGTATGGGATATATCGGATAAGGCCGTCTGAAAACATAATCAGCAGGCATTATGGAACAACATATTCATTTTATTACGCTCGGCGTAGCCGATATCGCCGTTTCCCGCCGTTTTTATCAGGATATTTTCGGCTGGCAGCCTCAAGAAAACCGCCATAACAATATTGCCTTTTTCCAGGCAGGCGGTGCGCTGATGTTTGCCCTATATCCGAAAGAGTCCTTAGCACAAGATGCCGGAGTGGAAAATCAAAGCAGCGGAGGCTTTTCGCGTGTCGCACTGGCGCATAATGTCCGCAGCCGCGAAGAAGTGGATACTTTATTTAAACAATTCGCCAAACATGGTGTTACCATCACCCAACCGCCGCAAGATGTTTTTTGGGGCGGGTATTGCGGCTATATTGCCGACCCCGACGGTTTTTTATGGGAAATCTGCTACAACCCTTTTTTAGAAAAATCTGCCGACACAACCAGAACAAAACCCGTTGAAAGGCCGTCTGAATAATAACCCCCATCAGGATAGCGAAAACCATGAACAGCCCTGCCGTTTCCCTACAATCCGTTTCGCACCGTTACGGCAAGAAGATATCGGCGCTGGATAATATATCGCTTACCATTCCCAAAGGGGTGACGGTCGGTTTAATCGGCCCCGACGGCGTCGGTAAATCAACACTGCTCTCACTCATTGCCGGTGTCAAAATCATTCAAACCGGTTCGGTGAACGTTTTCGAACACGATATGGCGCAAAAATCATCGCGTCAGGATTTATCGCACCGCATCGCTTTTATGCCGCAAGGACTAGGCCGTAATCTTTACCCCACTTTAAGCGTTTATGAAAATATTGATTTTCATGCCCGTTTATTCGGCTTGGATGCCGAACGCCGCAAAGCGCGCATCACCCGCCTACTCAAAGCCACCAGATTAGACCCTTTCCCCGACCGCCCTGCCGGCAAACTTTCCGGCGGCATGAAGCAAAAACTCAGCCTTTGTTGCGCCTTGGTACACGAACCCGACCTGCTGATTCTCGATGAACCAACCACCGGAGTCGACCCTTTATCCCGCCGCCAATTTTGGGCTTTGGTACGCGATTTGCGTGCCGAACATGAAGGCATGACGATTATTGTCGCTACCGCCTATATTGAAGAAGCCGAACAGTTCGAACACCTGATTGCTATGGACGACGGCAAGCTGCTTGCCAACCGACCTACCCGCGAAGTGATGGTGGAATACGATACCGACAAACTGGAAACAGCTTATATCCGTATGTTGCCGTCTGAAAAACAGCAAAGTTCGGGGCTACCTGATAACACACCATTCACCTCCGACCCCGATTCTCCGCCAGCCATCGAAGCGCACGGGCTAACCAAACGTTTCGGCAATTTTACCGCCGTCGACCATGTGAGCTTTCGGATTGAAAAAGGGGAAATATTCGGTTTTCTCGGCTCCAATGGTTGCGGCAAATCCACCACCATGAAAATGCTGACCGGCCTATTGCAAGCCAGCGAAGGTTCGGCCGAATTGCTCGGACGCCCCATTGAAGCGGGCAATATCCGTACCCGTATGCGCGTGGGTTATATGTCGCAGGCGTTTTCACTGTATGAAGAGCTAAGTGTCCGCCAGAATTTAAAGCTTCATGCACAACTGTATCATCTCAAAGGCTCGGACGGACTGAATGCCGTTGAAAATGCACTGGCAAAATTCGAACTGACCACCGTCGCCGACCAAAAGCCCGGCTCACTTTCTCTCGGCATACGCCAGCGGCTGCAATTGGCCGCAGCCTGCCTGCACAAACCCGAAGTATTAATTCTTGACGAACCGACTTCCGGCGTCGATCCGGCTGCCCGCGATATGTTTTGGCGACATCTGCTCAAGTTGTCGCGGCAAGATAAAATCACCATTTTCGTTTCCACCCATTTTATGAACGAAGCCGAACGCTGCGACCGCATTTCCCTAATGCACAAAGGGCGTGTGCTGACGGTCGGCCAACCGCAAGAGCTGATTCGGCAACAACAGACCGCGAATTTGGAAGAGGCTTTTATCCAATATTTATTGGATGATGAAAGCAAACAGACAGAGGGGCCGTCTGAAAACCCATATTCGGTAATAGAGCTACCTGAACAGCCCCGAAAAGAAGCAGACCGAATGGCCTCCGACACAACAACCGACAGGCCGTCTGAAACCCTACCTGATTCAGAAAGCGATTCAGCCCAAACCCACCACTCCCAACCCAACCGTACCGACACCCTGCGCTACTGGTTCACCACCGTATGGACTTTTGCCCTGCGTGAAAGCAAAGAATTACTACGCGACAAAATCCGCCTGTTTTTCGCCATTATGGGGCCCGTGATTCTGATGACTGCGTTGTCGTGGAGTATTTCTTTTAATGTCCAAGATTTGACTTATACCGTTATCGACCACGACCAAACCGTAGAAAGCCGCCGTTTAACTGAATATTTTTCAGGTTCGCCTTATTTCACGGAAAAACCGCTACCGACCGACGCCGACACGGAAGCCCTCTTAAAATCTTCATATGTGCGACTGGTAATGGATATACCCGAAGGCTTCGGTCGTGAGCTGATAGCAGGCAACCGCCCCGAAGCAGCATTTTATATTGATGGCGCCATGCCGTTTAATGCCAGCAATATTCAAGGCTATATCGGCAGTATTTTAGGGGACTACGGACAAGATATGGTGCGCCGTTACGGCCTCACGCTGCCGCCGCCCGCAGTAAATATCGAAACACGCTTTATGTACAATCAGGATTTTGAAAGTATTTTTGCCATTGCTCCGGGGGTGTTGATGCTAGTATTGATGCTGATTCCGGCCATGATGTCGGTTGTGGGCGTAGTGCGCGAACGCGAAATCGGCTCGATTTCCAACTTCTATACCTCGCCCGCCACCGTGCCACAATTCCTACTCGGCAAACAACTGCCTTATATCGCAATCGGCATGGCCAATTATGTGGTATTGCTGGGCATGATGATATTTTGGTTCGGCGTACCGGTGAAAGGCTCGTTTACTGCACTGACGGTCGGCACGCTCATTCTGCTGTTTGTTTCTACCGCCTTAGGTTTATTGGCTTCCACATTTGCCCGCTCGCAAGTGGCCGCTATCAGTATGACTGCCATTGTGATTATGATTCCGACCTTCAACAATTCGGGCTTTCTGAATCCGCTCTCAGCCATGGAAGGTGGTGCCTACCTGATGGGTAAACTGATGCCGGCTTCTTGGTATTTGTCGGTGAGTATCGGCACGTTTACCAAAGGTTTGGGATGGCATGCGTTATTGCCCGATATGGGCATATTAGTCGTGTTTTACACCGTCTATTTTACTTTATCCTGCTTCAGGTTGAAAAAACAGGAAAAATAGGCCGTCTGAAAAGAGAAGGCGATTATTGATGAGACCGCTTCAAAATATTTTTTATTTGGCATTAAAAGAACTCCGCAGTCTGTTCAGCGACCCGGTGCTGATGGTGCTGATTGTGTTTATGTTTACGGTAACGATTTTCTCCAGTGCCGAAATCGATACCGATGTTCACAATGCACCTGTTGCCGTAGTAGACAGTGACCGTTCCGCATTATCCTACCGCTTACGCGATGCGATAAGACTACCTCGTTTCCAGCCACCTCGCGAAGTCGGCCTTGAGGAAGTGAACCGTGACATGGATAAAGGCGAATATATTTTTGCTTTGGATATTCCAGCCGATTTTGAAAAAGATGTATTAATGGGCCGCTCACCCGATATACAATTAGCAGTTGATGCAACCGCCATGTCGCAAGCAGGTTTGGGCGCGGGCTATCTAATGCAGATTTTCCACCAAGAAACTGCCCTGTTCTTACAACAACCTGCCGCTGAAAAACTGCTGCCGGTCGAACCCGTTGTGCGTACTTATTTCAACCCCAACGGCGAAGGGTATTTTTACGGCCCACCGATGGAATTGGGCAATATGGTATTGGTGTTGTCTTTGATTCTGGTTGGTGCTGCGGTAATACGCGAGCGGGAACACGGCACGATTGAACATTTATTGGTAATGCCGGTCAGTGCCACAGAAATTATGCTGGCCAAAGTTACCGCCAACAGTTTAGTCGTACTGATTGCCGCCATGCTTTCCATGTGGTTTGTCGTACACAAGGCCATAGGCGTGCCGATTAACGGCTCGCTGGCACTGTATGCTTTCGGTGTGTGTATCTATCTTTTTTCACTTTCCGCCTTAGCCATTATGCTGGCCACCATTGCCCCCAGTATGGCGCAGTTCGGGCTATTGATGATTCCGCTTTATATGGTGATGCTGTTGTTTTCCGGCGTAGCCTCTCCGCGTAACAATATGCCCATAGCCGCCCAATGGATCAGCGAATATTGGCCGAGCACACAATTTATCCAATTTGCCCAAAGCGTATTATTCCGCGATGCGGATTTTAATATTGTTTGGCCACAACTTTTATCAATGGCTCTAATCGGTACCTTATGCCTCGGCTTGGCTTTATTGCGTTTTAGAAAAATGCTGGAGCAGCAAGGATAAATGATTGACGACCGTAATTAGGGAAATATGATGGAACGTGAAAAAATTTACTATACGGTAGTTGTGCTCGTTGCAGCCGTATCCGTTTTACTCAGCCCATTTTTCTATATACGTAGCGGGCAACGGAATAAATTAAAAAACCAGCCGCGCAACTGGCGTAAAATCATGGCAGCGAATATACTAACGGCATTGATTTTATTGGCCGTATGGTGGTTCGGATGGCGAAACCTATTCTAACCGACCCTGCCCGTGCAGTAATAAACAGTTCTATTGAACTCTGGTAAACAAACGGCAGTGCCCTTATATCAAAAAGCCTGCAGTATTTTTAAATAGCCGTGCCTGATAAAGCAAATAGATAAGCCATCCCTAGCACCTTCGGCATAACCCATCATTACGGAAAACCATGAACTCTATTCGATTTTTTATTACCACAAGCGTTTTAAGCTTATTTTTATCCTTACCCGTCCAAGCCGCTGTTTACGAATGCACAGACAGCAGCGGGCGGCGTATCTATACGCAACAGGCATCCAACCGCTGTCAACCCGCCGATATCGGCAGGGTCGGCATTTATTCTTCCACACCGGCGGAATACCATCCCGAGCAAGCCACACAAACAACGGAGCCACAAGCCGAACCTTCCACACAAAATACCCCTGCCGATACAGCCAAACGTAGAGAAGCCCAACGCAAATTAAACGAAGCCAAAAAAGCTTTGGAAGAAGGAAAAAAAGTCCGCTATGGCAATGAACGCAATTTTGTCCGTTACCAACAACGTATACAGGCATTAGAAGCAGCCGTTGAAGAAGCACAAAAAAACTTCGATACCATCAATCAACCTCAAGCCTATTAAAAATATAATAAATCAAATAAGAAGGCAGGCCGTCTGAAAGATTTCAGACGGCCTGCCTTCTTATCATTACTATCTCATTAAAATTCTACATTTAAACCCACACTAAAATTACGCCCGATTTGCGGCACATAAGAATGATAGGATGAATGAATATAAATTTTTTGATTTAGTAAGTTGTTTGCATTAAATGTTGCCTTATAGTTAGATTTGCCTAACTTATTGCGATAGCTTAAACCAAAATCTAGCAGATGATACCCATGAGTCGGGCTTTCCAATTTGCTAACTTTATTTTGAGTAAAAGCACGGGTATAAGCCAGCGAGCTAGACCAACGCTCACTAAAATCACTATTTATCCGTAAGCCCAAGCGTGCAGGCGGTACACGCGGTGCATTACGCTCTTTATCGGTTTCCACTCGAATATAATCATAATCAGGCAATCCTGTATAGACATTAGTCCGCCCGTTAGGTACTTTTTGATATTCTTTCGGTAAATCAAACAATTTACCTCGAACATAATCGCCCCATAAAGTAATTTTATGATTCGGCGTAAGTTTGTAGCCAAGCTGACCCTCAATACCGTAAAACTTAGCTTGAGACTGAGTGAAGCGGCGCATAAATAAATTATTGCGGCGAAAAATAGTCTCATTATGAATATAATTCTTAAACCGATTGTAATACGTGGTTATCTGTGCATCCCAACGGTCGTTTTTATGGGTCAAGCCCAATTCGATATTATTAGAACGTTCTTTTTTCAAGTTTTTATTACCAAACTGAAAAGTATTTGTCGCCAAATGTTTGCCATGAAAATAAAGTTCCATGGGTGCAGGAGTGCGCTCATTATGCGATAAGCTTAGCGATAAACGGTAGTCAGGGTGAAAATCCCACAATACCGAGCCTGCATAAGAATAAGCCCGACTCTTAAAAGTAGATAAATCAGGCTCTACATACGGCACTTCCGGCGGGCACCCGAAGAAACCACAATGGTTTTGCGGATTACGATAGCGATCCATATAGGTATACAAAATCTGATCATCATAGTGAACCGGTGTTTTTTGTTTTTCCGCACGTGCACCTACTTCGAAAGTTAAATTTTTATGGCGGTATTGCTCAAGTGCAAATAAACTGAACTGCTTATTAGTGTGCGAGACCAAAGGCGGTGTTTCCTTAGCTGTATAAGTATCATTATAAAAAGGAATAGCCGCGTCTGCTTTTTGGCTTTGATACTGCGCACCCCATACCCCATTCAGATTACCGACGGGGGTATGAAAAAATTCCAACCGTGTATTAAATCCAATATTATCAAATGTACCAGCCAAACGGCCGCGACGCTTTAATGCGCGTGTATGGCTTCTGATATCTCGCTCATCTTCAAAAGACTTACCTGCATCTTTTTCATCATGATAATACTCGGCATAAGTCATTTTCAAACGGACTTTATCCAATCCAGGAAAAGGTTGCTTCAGCTCACCACTTACATCCGTACGTTTGGAAACCAAATCTACCCAAGGTCCTTTTTCAGAATGATCATGCTTATGTCCATAAGGATGTTCGTGGCTGTGCCCAGGATCACTGGCATGACTACTATCGCAATGAAAATGGGGAGCGCTTAATATATCGCCATCTTCCATCAAGTGAGGATAAGGAATCAAATAAGGGCGGGTTGAAAATGATTGTCTATCCGGATCGATAATATGTGCCGAACACTCATCATATTTATGGTTATGCCCGGGTAATCCATAATTATCGCGGCGAAGACTATACGAAGCCCCCAAATACCCTCTGCTTCCAATAAATGAGAGACCAAATGTATTCACATGAGATTTATTATAAGTATCAGGCACATAATTAATTGTTTCACCCAAATTGATACCAGGAACTTTATAATTATGTGCATTACGGGTTAAACCTTCTGCACGAATAGCAACATGATCGCCCAAACCGATAGTAATATTACCGGCGGCCACTTTTTCATTACCGTTTGTGTTATATCTAACACCAAGCTCCCCTTTATAACCCTTTTCCGGCATCCGCGTCGGAATCCGCTCATCAACCACATTGACCACACCGGCAGGTGATGCTGTGGCATAAAGCAAAGTAGACGAACCACGAACAAGCTCTACCTGTTGCGCCAGTAAAGTATCGGTAACAACAGCATGGTCGGGCGACAAATGGGACATATCGATTACATCCGTACCATTTTGCAGAATTTTAACCCGCAACCCCTCCTGGCCACGGATAATAGGTGCGCTTGCACCACCGCCAAATGGATTACTGTGCACACCAAGCTCATCAGCCAACGCATTACCTAAAGTAGCAGAACGGGTTTTCAGTTTTTCGCCACTGACCACCACATCGCTGGACTTTCTACCTGCTGGAAAAGGAGAGGCTTGGATATTATCACGCTTCTCTTTTACTAAAATTTCTTCTAACTCCTGTTGTGTTTCTACAGGATTCGCAAAAAGACTACCGTTAACCACCATTAAAGACAGCACAATGATTTTTCTGGAAAACATAATTAACCTATAATTATATTGTTATAACATAACATAAAATTTTAAGTTAAATTAAGTTAACAAGTCAAGAATGATCACTAAGATGTTTTATGCACTGACAAATAAAATATTTAATAAAAAATAAATTTTAAAAAATTTATTTTAAATCAAATGCTTAATTTAAATATTTTTAAAATATTTAAAAATGTTTTGTTAAATTATATTAAAAATCAATGCAATATACAAAAAAATACAACATTATCATATTGATTAATATTTAAATAAAGATGCCGTCTGAAAAATTTCAGACGGCATCTTTTATAAAGTAATACTTAATCAATACTCAGCCTTAAATACCGGTGGGGTTCACATTCTGAGCACCCTGCTTCTGCTTGATAATAGAGCCCAAATAACCTAATAAAGCACTATAACTACTATTTCCTTGCCCTTCCCTCATGGCTTGTTTAACAGCAGGCAGTTGTTGAGAAATATCTTCGGGCATTTTCACCGATTGAACTTCAACCAAAACCGGAGCGGGCAAATTCGACAACAATACATAAGCCGGTTTATTTTGAGCTGGGCGTGCTTTAACCAAACGGGAATAGTCTTCAGGCGGCATTGACTGACGTGCTGTTTCCGCTGTCATTTGAGTAACAGCAGACCAGTTCAAACCTTCCAACTTACCTTTTTGTGCATCAGCTAAAGCGTTTTGTGCTTTTTTCTCAGCAAGTTTGACCGCCTCGCTATTTACATAATCTGTTTTCACAAAATCTTTAGCTTGTTCGAAAGATTGAGTTGATTGCTCGCGCACATCTTTCACGCGAACCACCCAAACCACATTCTCGCCCACATCTACTGGCTCAGAGTTATGTTTTTGTTTTAGAACATCATCACTGAATATCACATCAATCAAATTATCCGGCATACCGGCTGCTTTACCGTTTTCTTTGGTGAGCCAATCTTCAGGTGCTTCGATTTTCAAACCCATCGTTTTGGCAACATCGTTCAGGCTGTCCGGATGATTAAATGCTTCATCAGCCAATTGTTCTTTAGCTGCTTTAAAAGCGGCCGTTGCATTTTTTTGTTTTAATTCACTTTCTAGCTGTGCCCGCATTTCTTCAAGAGAAGGCTTCTCACGGATATTCAATATTTTAATAATATGATAACCTGCCTCGGTTTCAACCAATTCGCTGATTTCATCCTTAGGCAATGCAAAAGCACGATCTTCAAATGCTTTCAACAAACCGCCGTCTTGAGGCAGATAGCCTAAATTACCACCATTCCCGGCCGAGCCTTCATCATCGGAATATTGTTTGGCTAAATCGGCAAATTTATTCGGATTCGCTTTCAATTGCGCCAATACTTTTTCTGCTTCAGCTTTGACAGACGCACGTACATTGTCAGGCGCACCCTGTTGAACACTAAATAAAATATGGGCTATTTCACGAGCCGGTTTTACTGCTGCACTGGCTTGCTCATAAGCTTTTTTCAAATCCTCTTCAGTCACAGTTTGTTTTTCAGCCATATCCTGCAAACTCAAAGCAACAAATTCTATTTTTGCTGCTTGTGGAATAATGTAATTCTTCTTATTGGCATCATAATATTTCCGAAGTGCGGCATCATCTGATTTTACTTGGGAAAAGAACTGTTCGGGACTAAAAGAAACTGTACGTATAGTACGCTCGGCCTGAGTAGCTTCCAGCAATTGTTTAGCCTGTGCATCACTGATTAAAGCTCCGCTACCAATTAAATTAACCAAGTTTTGAACGGCAAACTCGCTGCTGATATTATCAATCAATTGATCTTCGGAAAGATTGTTTTGACTCAGATATTGATTAAATAAATCCTGACTAAACTTACCGTCTTGGCCATGGAACGTCGGATCATCAACAATCACTTTTTTTAATTGCTCTTGAGAAACAGCAAAACCCATTTTTTTAGCACCAGCTACCAATAAAGCGCGTTGGAGCAAAGCCTGAAAAGCGGAATTACGTGCATCCTGCCCTTCAGCTGCCTGTGCATTTTGTAAAGCCACATCAACATCATAATTACTGATTTTTTGATCGCCGACTTCGACAATATAATCCGAGCCGGGTGCTGCCACAGTGCTCACCCCGAAACCCACAAAAGTAATGGCAATCAGCCCCAATAAAATTTTAGCGGGCGTTTTATATTTTTCTACTGTAACAAACATAATAGGCTGTAATGAATTAATGAAAATAAAGAATGAATTGTATCAGTGTTTGGCTATGCTGTGCAGAGTTCTGCTATACAAAGGCTACTAAAAAAGATGATGGCTGTTTATTCTCATACTGGATTACTTTTTCATACACTACAGCATACAGTTTCCTATATATTTAAACATTACTGCTCAAAACGAACAGTTGAAATCTGAAAATTATGGCGGCCGTCTGAATGCATTCTAAAAAATAAATATTAAAAATAACTAGCGAAAAAAAGAAAAAGCAGCTTTTATAAAGCTGCTTTTCACAAAATCAATCAGAAAGTTGAATTTATAAAGCGTCTTTCAGTGCTTTACCGGCACGGAATTTTGGTGTTTTCGCAGCAGCGATGGTTAACGGCTCACCGGTTTTAGGATTGCGACCTTTGCGTTCGGCACGTTCACCAACGTAGAAAGTACCAAAACCTACCAAAGTCACGGTATCGCCTGCTTTCAATGCTTTAGTTACTGCATTGGTCATACCGTCTAAGGCTTTGGCAGCAGCAGCTTTAGAAATTTCGGCCTCTTGGGCAATAGCTTCAATCAATTCAGACTTGTTCACAATAAAGTCCCTTTCTATCGTTTGAAATAATGAAAACCCCGAATATCGGGCTTTGGAGTACTAAATTTTTACACCTGTTGACTTTATAACAAGCCTAAAATCAGCGTGTCAAGAAAAAAGATGCGGTATTTAAGCCTTTTAGGAGCTTTCTTTACAACAACCGCATCTTTTACAACACATTAAAACAAATTTAATGCTTGGTTGCTTTCACGCTTGACTTACGCCCTGGTTTTGCTAAAGCAGGCTCAGTGGCTACAGTTTCATCTTTCCAAGGCTCTGGCTGTCTTTCCAAGCCAAATGCCAAAACTTCTTCAATCCATTTAACAGGGTGAATTGTCAGGCCCTCTTTCACATTATCCGGAATTTCTTCCAAATCTTTCACGTTGTCGTGAGGGATTAAAACATGCTTAATACCTCCGCGCAGTGCGGCCAACAGCTTCTCTTTCAATCCGCCGATCGGCAATACTTCGCCGCGCAACGTGATTTCACCGGTCATCGCCACATCGGCACGGACGGGAATTTGCGTGAAAGCGGATACCATAGCCAAAGTCATGGCAATACCGGCACTCGGTCCGTCTTTCGGTGTTGCACCTTCCGGCACATGCACGTGAATGTCTTTTTTCTCGTAGAAATCAGGTGACAAACCAACGGTTTCCGCACGAGAACGAACCACACTCCACGCGGCAGATACCGATTCTTTCATCACATCGCCCAGTTGTCCGGTACGGATAATATTGCCTTTACCGGGCAGCGCCACTGCTTCAATAGTGAGCAATTCACCACCGACTTCAGTCCATGCCAAACCGGTAACCTGACCGATACGGTTTTCATCTTCCGCCACACCGTAATCGAAACGGCGTACGCCTAAATAATCATGGAGGTTTTTCTCATCCACTTTTACCGTTTTCGGTTTCAGACGGCCTTTAGCCGCGGTAGTCTTCGTTTTCTTATCCGCTTCCAAAGTAATGTTCATCACCACTTTACGGCAGATTTTAGCGATTTCCCGATCCAACGCACGAACACCGGCTTCACGGGTGTAGTAGCGGATAATATCACGCACGGCGGTTTCATCAATATCCAACTCGCCCTCTTTCACGCCGTTGCGTTTCATTTCTTTCGGAACGAGATACTGCATGGCAATATTGATTTTTTCATCTTCCGTATAGCCGGATAAGCGGATAATTTCCATACGGTCGAGCAGTGCCGGCGGAATATTGAGGCTGTTTGAAGTTGCAATAAACATCACATCGCTCAAATCATAATCCACTTCTGCATAATGGTCGGCAAATGTATTGTTTTGTTCCGGATCAAGCACTTCCAATAAGGCACTGGAAGGATCACCACGGAAATCGCTGCCCAATTTATCAATCTCATCCAATAGGAACAGCGGATTTTTTACACCGGCTTTGGCCATGTTTTGCAGGATTTTACCCGGCATAGAGCCGATATAAGTCCGTCTGTGGCCTCTGATTTCGCTCTCGTCGCGCACACCGCCCAAAGCCATACGCACATATTTACGGCCTGTTGCTTTGGCAATCGATTCACCCAAAGAGGTTTTACCCACCCCCGGCGGGCCGACCAAGCATAAAATCGGGCCTTTGATTTTGTCCATACGTTTTTGTACGGCCAAATATTCCAAAATGCGTTCTTTCACTTTTTCCAAACCATAGTGATCAGCATTCAGCACCAAATCTGCTTTAGCCAAATCTTTGCTGACACGTGATTTTTTCTTCCACGGCAATTCCAGCAGCGTATCAATATAATTGCGAACCACGGTTGATTCTGCCGACATCGGCGGCATCATTTTCAGTTTTTTCAATTCTGAAAGGCATTTCTCTTCCGCCTCTTTGCTCATACCGGCATCGAGAATTTGCTTTTCCAAAGCTTCCAACTCACCGCGCTCGTCTTCTTCGCCCAATTCTTTCTGAATGGCCTTAACCTGCTCGTTCAGATAGTATTCGCGCTGCGATTTTTCCATCTGACGTTTCACACGGCCGCGGATACGTTTTTCCACCTGCATAATATCCAACTCGGCTTCAAGCTGACCCAACAGATATTCCATACGCTCGGCAATGCTGACGGTATCCAGAATTTCCTGACGTTGTTCCAATTTCAATTGCAAATGGGCAGCCACGGTATCCACCAAGCGGCTATTATCATTAATCGCATGAATGGTGCTGACTACTTCGGCAGGAATCTTTTTATTCAGTTTGGCAAACTGATCGAATTGCGAAAGCAGGGTACGGCGCAATGCCTCCATATCGTTGCTGTCCGAATCAATATCTTCGACCATTTCAACATGGGAAAGGAAAAACTCGCCGGTATCTTCAACTTTCAATGCCTGCGCACGGCTGATACCTTCAACCAAAACCTTCACCGTGCCATCCGGCAGTTTCAATACTTGTAAAACCTGTGCTACCGTGCCCATAGTGTGCAAGTCTTCCGGTGCCGGATCCTCATCATTCGGATCATGCTGGGCGAGCAAAAACACACGTTCGTCTTTTTCCATCGCCATATCCAATGCGGCAATAGATTTCGGCCTGCCGACAAACAAGGGCAGTACCATGTGCGGATAAACCACGACATCACGCAGCGGCAAGGTTGCCAATGCGAAATATTCCTTTAAATTTTTATCTGTTGCCATTATTTCATCTCTACTGTTTTAGTCATCGTTGCGTGCTAAGTTGGGCTGAACCATTTTATTTCAAGCCTCGATAACTGCTTTACGGAACACAGCTTTAAGCCCAGGTGCAACAAGGCTGTGTTTGCGTTAGAATAGCGTCTATATTAACAGGCCGAAGGCCGTCTGAATACCTTTCAGACGGCCTCGTTCAAGAAAGAAATTCTTATGTCTGAAGAAAAAAAAACACTGATTGTGTTCCCTTGCCACTTCCCTTTGAAAGTGATGGGGGCGCAACACCCCGAATTTGAAAGTGCCATTTTAAAGGCCGTTCAAACACACGCACCCGATACCCAGCAACACCACATTACCATCCGCCCCAGCAGCAAGGGCAACTATATCGGTGCCACAGTAAAAGTTTATGTAAACGACCAAAAACAACTTGATAATATTTATCAAGCCCTAACTAACCATGAATTAGTTAAAGTTGTGTTTTAACCATGAAAACCGTACAACTAGGGCTGGCCGAATACGAACCGGTTTTTGAAGCCATGAAAGCATTCAATGCCGCCCGAACCGATAACACCGAAGACGAACTATGGATTGTCGAGCATCACCCCGTATTCACACAAGGGCTGGCCGGCAAACCCGAACACCTACTGATTAAAGACGATATCCCCGTCGTACAAATCGACCGCGGCGGGCAGATTACCTACCACGGCCCCGGCCAGCTCGTGGTTTATACCCTTATCGACTTTAAAAGACGCAAAACCAGCGTGCGCCGGATTGTGAGCGCATTGGAAGACAGCATTATCGCCACTTTGGCCGAATACGGCATCGAAGCGGCGGCCGATCCCGCCCGCCCCGGCGTTTATGTTGAAGGCCGTAAAATCGCCTCGCTCGGTTTACGCATTAAAAACGGCTCGGTTTATCACGGCCTCGCACTCAATATCAATATGGATTTAAGCCCGTTTACCCATATTAACCCCTGCGGCTATGCCGGCATGGAAATGGTTCAGATGGCCGACTTCCTCGACCCCTGCCCCACGCTGGCCGAAGTAGCCGAAAAACTAACCGCACACCTTACCAAACAACTTGCTCAGAAAGACAGCGCATCATGAGTGAAATCAAACTAGACAATGCACAAGGCGTAAAACACAAAGGCGCAGCCAAAACCGCCCGTATTCCCATCAAAGTCGTTCCACTCGAAGAAAAGCTTAAAAAGCCCGAATGGATTCGCGCCAAACTGCCCAGCGGCAAGAAATTTTTTGAAATCAAAAATATTCTTCGCGATCAAAAAATGCATACCGTATGCGAAGAAGCCTCCTGCCCCAATATCGGCGAATGCTTCAGCAAAGGCACGGCCACCTTTATGATTATGGGCGATATCTGTACCCGCCGCTGCCCGTTTTGCGACGTAGGCCACGGCCGCCCTAACCCGCTTGATCCCGACGAACCCAAAAATCTGGCCGACTCCGTCGCCGCCATGAATTTGCGTTATGTCGTGATTACCTCCGTTGACCGCGACGACTTGCGCGACGGCGGCGCCCAACACTTTGCCGACTGTATCACCGCCATCCGCGAACGCAGCCCGCAAACCAAAATCGAAATCCTCGTTCCCGACTTTCGCGGCCGCCTTGATATCGCCTTAGATATTTTGGCCAAAACACCGCCCGATGTGATGAACCACAACCTCGAAACCCACCCGCGCCTATACAAACAGGCCCGCCCCGGTTCCGACTACAAACACTCACTCGAGCTCTTGCGCCGTTATAAAGAAATGCAACCCGATATCCCCACCAAATCCGGCATTATGGTCGGCTTAGGCGAAACCGACGAAGAAATACGCGAAATCATGCGGGATATGCGTGCGCATAATATCGAAATGATTACCGTCGGCCAATATCTGCAACCTTCAGACGGCCACCTGCCCGTATTGCGTTATGTTACACCGGCTCAGTTCAAAGCATTCGAACAAGAAGCATATGCCATGGGCTTTACCAACGCCGCCATCGGCGCCATGGTACGCAGCAGCTACCACGCCGACGAACAGGCCACCCATGCCTTACAGGAAAATGTTTTAAACGGATAAATCATCTATTATCAATTATTTAAAATACATAGGCCGTCTGAAAACTTTTCAGACGGCCTATTTACTTTGTAAAAATATTTGATATGATTATAGATTGATAAATAATAAACAAACTAGATTATAAATATATTATGATTATCAAACAGTCTGAAAATCGTACTCACGATATTGAAGTGTTGAATTCCCTATTGGCCTTGCCCGACATCAGCACCACAACCCAAAACCAAATTATCCGTGAAATTAAAAATATTCAATCAGGTGTCAACGGCGAAAAAGAAACTGCCTATCAAATGGCTTTTCATTATGGCGAAACCAAAAACTGGATGGTAATTCACGATTTAAGATTGGAATATAACGGCCAAGTAGCTCAAATCGACCACCTGCTGATTAATCGTTTTTTAGAAATTTATGTTTGCGAAAGCAAGCGCTTTAACGAAGGTATTTCCATTAACGAATACGGCGAATTCTCAGCGTATTATAAAGGACGGCCTTACGGCATCCCCTCACCCATAGAGCAAAACAACCAACATATCCGCTTACTGGAAAAAATACTGGATAGCGACCATATCGAACTACCCACTCGCTTGGGCTTTAAGCTAAAACCCAAATTAATCAGCCTGATTCTGGTAGCCAATTCGGCACGCATTTCACGCCCGAAAAATGCCAAAAAGATTCAAGGTTTAGAGCGAATTATTAAAAATGAGCAGCTATACCAACAAATTAACCGTGATCTCGATCAAGAAAATATAGTCAGTATGGCTACCTCTGTAACCAAAGTAATTTCCAGTGAAACCTTACAAACATTTGCCCAATCATTGGCCGCACTTCACCGCCCTTTAACTATGAATTGGAAAGCCCGCTTCGGTATTACAGATAAACCCGAAGCTACTACACCTGATTCGGAATCAATACAAGTAAACAACGAATCACAACCTACTCCTGAACCTAAAATAATTGTTTCTGAACAGATATCAGACGAAACAACATCACAATCCAAACCTCATACAACCGCAAATACTACTACCACACCTAAGCGGTTATTTTGTGCTGCCTGTAAAAAAACAGTAAGCCCCAAAGTGGCTCATTTTTGTTGGAATAATAAGGCACGGTTTCAGGGTAAGGTTTATTGTTTTGATTGTCAGAAGGATGTTAAAAAATAAATAAATTTATAATTATTTATAAATTTATTTAAAATTGAAAGTTACTCGATGATATAACCATTTATATTTGTGCTTATCTAGTAAATTAGCCAATTAAATACATTTAATTTATATGGTAATTTTATGAAAAATATAACATATGATTTTGAAGGTGACTGGATACAACATGTGAAATCCCAAATTAAAAGTTGGGGATTTCAAGTGAATCAATTTCCTTCTGATGTTAGAGATATTCTGTATCTATATCATAGTATTAAACGGCGGTTAGTTTCTATACAAAAAAGGGAAGTTATTAAATCAGCGAATTTTTTATGTCCTGAAAAAGTTAAGCTAGGATATTTACAATTTTGTGAAGATTGCACACAAGGAAGAGATTTAAATAAATATTTGAGTAAATCTATTCAAGATTTATATACAAATGATGCAATGTTAAATGATTGGGGAATCCACCATTTTCATCTTGGAGAAAAAGAAGATAGTAAAAACACTCATTTTATAGCGCGTACAAAAGAATTACTTTTTGCTATTATTACAAATTCAAAAATTTACTGCATTGGAATATTTAAACATGAGGATTGGACCGACCAATCTATTCTTGATATTATTGAAAATAATTGGCCTTTCCTTATTGAGGCACATAAAATTAAAGGAGAAAATATTACTTTAGCATGGAAACCCAATGATAATGATTTACGTAAGTTGAGAAAAAACAATATAAATACACCTGCACAAACCAGTAATGGAAATGTTTATATTACTCCTGGTGGTGGCATTAATGCATCAGGAGGCTCAACTCAAGCATTCATGCGCAGTGACTATGATATAAGAACAATTAAAGAGGCCAAAAAATATTTAATAAAGAATTGCCTAAATATTTGAATAATATTAATCAATACGCAACTTTTCATTTAGAAATAACACCTATTCAAATACAAGCTTATTCAAAAGAATTAAACATACGCATTCCTTTACTAGAAAAATCTCCTAAAACTATCTTTTTCTTAATTAATAATTTATTTGAAGCACAATTAAATAATAAATAATCTATTATTTTCTTATTATGTCCGTCTGAAAACTATTTAACCATAGACAACAGCCTTATATTCCATCACTAGCAATCAAAAATAAGCATTATTTTTAACAAAACTCTACCCTTGTATTTCTCCCCAAACATCCCCATAAACATCTTAATAATTCAATCCCGCCGACCAACGGCATACCGATTAACCAAAAAATAAAGGTAATATTATGATTAAACTCTATATTCTTCCCGGTGCCTGCTCTTTTGTTCCCCATACTGCGCTGGAATGGGCGAAAGCCGATTATGAACTGAATATTATGCCTCGCGATGAGTTAAAGTCCGAAGCTTATTTAAGTATTAACCCTCAAGGTTCGGTGCCTGCTATTGTGGATGGTGATACGGTGGTTTCTCAAAATATCGCCGTGCAAATGTATATTAATGCGCTTTATCCGAAAGCCAATATTTTCGGCGGCGACAATTCACCCAAACATATCGGTGAAATTATGCACTGGCTAGCTTTTTTAAATTCCGATGTACATAAAGCTTTTGGTTTGATCTTTGCACCGGATAAGTTGGTTTCTGATGAAAAAGCGGTCGCAGAATTAACAGAAAATGCCCGTAATAATATTGTGAAAATGTTGAAACATGCTGATGACCAATTGAGCAAACAAGATTATCTCACCGGCCAAATCAGTACTGCCGATTTGTATCTGTATATTATTTTGCGCTGGTCTAAAAGCTTTGCATTGGATCTATCTGCTTATAAGAGCTTTAATCCGTTTATCAGCCGTGTTGAAGCTGATGCAGGTGTTCAAGAGGCTTTGCGTCAAGAAGGCTTGGAAAAAATTGTATCTTTATAATGCAATAAATACTTTTTAAAATAAGCATATTGCTCATAAATAAGGAGGCCGTCTGAAAAAGTGATCTGACCCCCAAATCTTGGACAAACATAAAAGCCTTTTCAGGCTGCCTTTTCGAGCTGGGTTCTGTATGCCACAGGACTCAGCTTTTTCAATTTCAAACTACATCTGTCATGATTGTAGTATCGTATATAGTCATCTATTGTCTGCATCAGCTCTGTTGTCGAAACTTTGCCTTCCTGATAAAAGCATTCCGTCTTCAGTATCGCAAAGAAGCTTTCCATCGGTGCATTGTCCCAACAATTGCCTTTACGCGACATACTTTTCACTATGCCGTGTTCTGCCAACGTGCGGCGGTAGGCTTCCGTACGGTACAGCACACCTTGATCGGAATGCAGCAGCACTTTATCTGCCTTTGTCAGTTTGCAGACCGCATCATTCAGCATTCTTTCCACCATCTCGCTGTTCGGGCGGCGGCTCATCGCATAAGCGACGATTTCGCGGTTAAATACATCCAATATCGGTGACAGATACAGTTTGCCATTGCTGCACTTGAATTCGGTGGCATCCGTCAGCCATTTCTCATTGGGCTTTTGCGCCTCAAAGCGGCGGTTCAGAATATTATCCGACGGTTCGCCCATTGCCGGATGGCGGTAGGCTTTTTTCGGACGCACTTTGGCTTTCAATTGCAACAGTTTCATCAAACGGATAACCTTTTTCTTATTCCATGACAAAGTGGCGGCAATCCGCCTGTATCCGTAACGCCCTTGATGGCGGGCATAAACTTCGGCAACGGCGGCTTTGTCCTGTTCGTCCGGGTCGGGACGGCCGTGGTGGTAATAAAAGCTGCTTTTGGGCAGTGCAGCACTGTGCAGCAGGTATTTAAGCGGATGTTTTGCCCTCAGTGCTTGGACGGCTTCGCTTTTTTGGCGACCGCTTCTTTCTGCCTGAGGGCTTTTAATTCCTTTAGATAGTCGTTCTCCGCCCGCATATAGCGCAACTCTTCGATTAGTTCCGCCTGTGTTTTTTCGTGGTCGGGTTTATCGACGATAAAGGGGTTTTTGCGTTTGATGATCATAATGGCCTGCGGATGCTCAAGTGCGCGGATGCCGCCTTGGTTGTATGCGGCTATCCAACGGCGTAAATGGGTACGGGAAATATTAAAGTGATCGGCAGTACGCTGTTGGCTGCGTACGCGCTGATAATATTGCACGGCTTGGTATTTAAAGTCTAATGTATATTTGCTCATAAGAAAACTGCACCTTAATGGGTTGGAGGAGTGTCCAACTTTTGGGGTGCAGTTCAAAGTTTCAGACGGCCTGTTATTTATTGCAAAATAAAATATTGCTATTTTTTATCAAGCATTAAGCAGGATCAAAAGCAGCTTCAAAGATGCCGATAATCTGCTCTTTGCTGGCTTGAACCGGATTGGTAAAACCGCAAACATCTTTTAATGCATTATCTGCCAGCGTACCAAAGTCTTCTTGTTTTACACCTAACTCTTTAAGTGATTTCGGAATACCGACAATACCGGCTAATTTGGTAATAGCCGCAATCACATCCAAGCCTGCTAAATCGGGATTGTTTTGGTTTAAGATTTTGCCGACTTCATCCAAGCGTTCCCGTGCGGCATCTTGGTTGAAACGTTCTACATGCGGCAATAATAGTGCATTACATACACCATGCGGTAAATCATAAACCCCACCCAACTGGTGTGCCATGGCGTGCACATAGCCCAAAGAAGCATTATTAAATGCCATACCGGCTAAAAATTGCGCATAGGCCATTTGCTCGCGAGCCTCTTTATTTTTCGGCTCTTTCACCGCAGTGGGCAGATAGCGGGCAATCAATTCAATGGCTTTAACGGCACAGGTATCGGTTATCGGGCTGGCAGCGGTAGAAACATAAGCCTCTACTGCATGGGTCAACGCATCCATCCCTGTAGCAGCCGTCAGCGGTGCCGGCATATTTTCCATTAATGCCGGATCATTCACCGATAAAAGCGGGGTCACGTTTTTATCGACAATCGCCATTTTCACATGGCGGGTTTCATCGGTAATAATGGTGAAACGGGTCATTTCCGAAGCCGTACCGGCCGTAGTATTAATGGCCACCAGCGGCAACTGTGGTTTTTTAGATTTATCCAGTCCTTCATAATCTTCGATTTTGCCGCCGTTTGCCGCCACAATGGCAATACCTTTGGCCGCATCATGCGAAGAGCCGCCACCCAAAGAAATCACAAAATCGGCACCTGCTTCTTTCAATGCAGCCAATCCGTCATTTACATTACCTACCGTCGGATTCGGTTGAACACCGCTAAACACGGCATAGTCCATACCTTTTTCTTTCAACAATCCACCGATCTGGTCGGCCATACCCATTTTAGCCAGCCCGCTATCGGTAACAATCAGTGCCTTTTTCAAATCCAATGCTGCAATAATTTCTATAGCTTGATTCAGTGCACCTTCTCCTAAAACATTTTGTACTGGCATAAAGAATTGCGTAGTCATGATCATATTCCTTTCTTGTAGATTATTTTATAAATTATGATATATACAAATACCGGCACATTACTTTATTAATAATTCACCGGAAAAATTAAATTGCCACAATACAAAAGAAGCGGCAAGCCTTGACATATATTACAACAAAAATTTTACACCAATTTACCAACAAACAACCAATACTATCTTTTCTATAAATTTTTTAAAGTGATTAATCTTGATAGCATGGCTCAAATTTAATCATAAAAATAAATTTCAATAAATAATTAAAAGTCATTAATATAATAAAAAAGGTGCTTTTAAAAAGCACCTTTCAACAATCATTGCCAACTGCTTTCCATTCAAAATCAGCCGCGCATAATCTCTTCAATCCCCGCAACACTTTTCGGCACCGAAGCGGTATAAACCTTACCTCCCGTTTCGGTTACATACACATTGTCTTCGATACGGATACCGATATTGTGGAAAGCTTCGGGAATATCGTCGGCGGCGTTCACATAAATACCCGGCTCAATCGTGGTACACATCCCCGGTTGCAGCAATATCGGTTCGCCGTTTTGCCAGCGGCCGCCCACATCGTGCACATCTAAGCCGACCCAATGCCCCAAGCCGTGCATATAGTAGCGCTGATAAGCTAAAGACTCGATATTACCGTCTACCGTGCCCTGTAATAATTTAAAATCCACCATACCCTGCACCAAGATACGCAAAGTCATCTGATGCAAATCACGCCAGTCGGCACCGGGTTTCACGGCGGCAATAGCAGCTTCATTGGCGGCCAACACCACTTCGTAAAGGTCTTTTTGGGCGGGATTGAATTTGCCATTTACCGGAAACGTGCGGCTGATATCGCCTGCATAACCCTGATATTCCGCGCCCGCGTCAATCAGCAATAAATCGCCGTCGTTCAACACATCTTTATTTTCAACATAATGCAGACAGCAGGCGTTTTTACCACTGGCAACAATGCTGTTATAAGCAGGAAAACGGGCACCATGCCGCATAAACTCATGCAATAATTCCGCTTCGATTTGCAATTCGCTCACACCCGGCCGTGTTTTCTGCATGGCTCGGATATGCGCTTTCGCGCTGATCTCACCGGCTTCTTCCAACAATGCCAACTCATGCCCGTCTTTCACCAAACGCATGGCATCCAGAATTTCTGACACATCACCCAAACTATCGGGTGCATAAGTATTCAACTGAATACGCTGCCCCGCATATTGCCGCACCTTGCTCCATGCCTGCATCAATAAGCGGTCTTGTTCGGGATATACGCCCCATAAGGCATATAAACGGCTTTTATTCAGCAGCAGTTTTTCTAAATCTTCATGCCAACGGCTGATGCTGTATGCCGCATCCAAACCAAATGCCTCATGTGCGGCTTCAGGGCCATAGCGAAAGCCGTCCCATGTTTCGCGCAGCGGATCTTTATCACGGCAATAAAGCGTGGCTGTTTGCGCCGCACCGTCCAACACCAATACCGATTCCGTTTCCGGAAAGCCGGTTAAATAATGAAAATAACTGTCTTGGCGAAACGGGAAAGTGGTGTCATTGCTGCGCCGTTGTTCAGGCGCGGCAAACAATATGGCAATGCCGTCGTTGCCTATTTGTTGAAGTAGTTTGCGGCGACGTTCTATAAAAGGAGTCATCATTTTTAATCTTCTCTCAATCTTTATTTTATTGTTTTACAAACTTCAGGCCGTCTGAAACTAACAGCCATTGATAAGCATGCAGGGCAGAATCAAAATCTTTCAGACGGCCTCATATATGCTTTCTATCATGAGGGCTGTTACTCTGATTATCAAATCCGGCACAGTTTATGGCATTAAGCACCATCATCCGCACGCACCTTCACCAAACCCTTAGCCTTAGCCACCTTATTGGCCAACCATAAGGCTGCCGCCGTTCCCAACATATCAGCAACCGCATCACCCACACTACCCTCACGCGTTTTTGTGAGCAAAGCCTGCTCCACCTCACTGCATACCGCAAAAAATACGGCAAACACCACCAGCGAACGATAAGGAATCGGGCGGTTTTCCACCATAAAGGCTTTGGCACACAACCAGATTTGTGCAAAAAACAAAGCAAAATGCACCACCTTATCGAAATGGGCAAACGGCGGCACACTTCCGTCGGCCTCGCGCAGTAATAAAGCATAGCAGCCACCGAGAAACCAAATCACGGCCGCCCATGCAAAACGGTTTAGCGGTATGGTTTTCATAAACCCTCTTCATCCAGCCATGTTTGGCACACTTCGGCCAAGCGGATAAACTTTCCACCTCTGGCTACCAAAGCCGCCCGCCATTCGGCCACTTCCGCCGCATCGGGCGCTTCGTCCAAGCTGCATTCGTATAAAAAGAAATCCAAAGTTTCCGCCACTGTTCCCGGGGATTCGGTACGGATTAATTCTAAAATCGCAGACATAAGCCACCGATTCCATCGTTTTAAAGTGCTTATTCTATCGCAAAGCACACCTGTCATACAGGCCGCTCATTATCTGCCGATTCAAATAACCGACAACCATTCACAACATAATCAAACAGGCCGTCTGAAAATTTTCAGACAGCCTGTTTGGTTTCTTGCTTCGTTTTATTTATGATTGGCATGATTTATACAAATTTATTGTCATTATATTCCCCGCCCTCAGTATTTATTTTTTCAGACGGCCTTTCAGACGGCCTTTTCAACCCTCATGCAAAGCGAATTTTTCTAAATAGAAATAAAACGAATAAAAAATTATTCGATTTTATACAAAACGAACTTTTAACATAAAAAATCCAAAAAAAATGCACACAATTTAAAAAATTGTGTGCCAAGTCTACAAAGGAGAAATAGAGGAGAAACTATTAACTGAATACTTAACCAGCTAACGGAGCGAATTATGCCCAAGCTTAAAACATCAGTCAATACCTTTATTCATAATGTTTTCCTAAAACATCAATTAGTATTTTTTATGCAACATAATTTAACCAAGCAGATATTTATTTGCTAAAAATTCTCAGGGTAAATGGAAAAATATAGAATGTTCATTTCGCATTCGAAACCGAATATTTAGAAAAATAATTCCATCAGACCAAAATATCAAATCATGTCTACTTCATCCGGCCAGTCGGCCATATGATTCAAGGCCACTTTAATTTTATTGATAAAATTCTTTTTTATTTTCAAAAATTTATTTAACAGATAAAAAAATGCGCACACCCGATAAGGGTATGCGCCAAGTCTACAAAGGAGAAATAGAGGAGAAACTTCAAACTGCACTAAGCAACTTGAAGAAAACAATTATGCACTGAAACATCTAAGCCGTCAAACCTAAAACACTATTTTGTTTATTTATAGTGATAAAAACAACACAAACGCAATATACCTGCTTTCTATTGTGTTTTATTCAGTTTCTTTATTGGTTCAGACAGCATTTTTTATAAACGTTTTAGGCCGTCTGAAACCTTTTCAGACGGCCTAAACTTTAACCAAACCCTATGGCAGCCGCTTTGCTAAGGATTACCCGCCAAGCCGACCCGATAAAGACCGCGCGGCTTCCGAACGCTCGCGGCGGCTGGATTCCGGCGAATGGGTATTCAGCGACGACCATTTGGCCTGACTGCGTGCCTTATTCAATTCGGGCGGCAATTTGGCCGGCTGCCAAGGCGTTTTGCCGCTTAGCATTTCAATCTGCGCCTGCGCCGCATGGCCGCGTTTTTGCAGGGCGTGCAATAAATCCAAAGCGCGGGCGGCCAATAAGGTAACGGTTTCGGGGTCGATATGCAGGGTTTGCCTGCCCGATAATTTATCGCTGATGGTCTGCATATTCGGCAGCACCCCGCCCAATACGCTGCCGATGGCCGTGCCCAAACCGAGCGAACCGCCCAGCGTCATCATATCCACCCCCATGCCGATTAAAGCGCCGGTGGCCGCGCCCGTGCCGATGCGGATACCGTATTCTTTCAGCAATTCCCCATCAAACGGATCCTGATGAAACGCTTTCAGCGCCCAATCGCCCGTGTCGATTTCGCTATGATAAAAACGATAGGTTTGAAACAACTGCCGCTGAAGTTGGCGCTCAAGCTGGCGAACCGAAGCCTGCATGGTTTGCAAAACCGGTTCGGGGTTGTCGTGTTCGTCGATTTCCTGACGGTATGCCGCCACATCAATCAGAAAATGGGCGATATCCAAACGCGCATCGCGGTCGAGTTTCTGCCATTCGCGGCGGCGCATGCCCATTAAATCGTCTAAAATGCCGCGATCGGGCAGCATAGTAGCCAGATTATCCCAAAGCCTGATTTCACCCTCGAAATCAAACGCCACCGTATCGAAACCGCTATGCACATGCAAACCGCGCCGTGCCAGCATGGTTGCCCATTCGTTTAAATCCTGCCCGCCGATAAAATTAAACACCGGCATCACCGGCTTGGCACACCACGATAAAACGGTTAATTCGTCTTTATATTTATTCAACACCGGCTCGCGGGCATCAATCACATACAAAGCCATATCGCTTTGCAATAATTGGCGCAAAACTTTCGCTTCCTGATTAAAATCACCGGCCGCTTCGGGGCTGTCGAGAAACTGCTGCAAACGCTCGACACCGTCCGCACGGTTGGAAGTATGGTCTTCCAGCCAATCCAACACCCCGCCCGCATCTTCCAAACCGGGCGTATCGTATAAACAAACCAAAGCACGGCTGCCGTCGCTAATCACCGCTTCTTCGACATGGCGCGTTGTCGCCGCCGCGTTTTTGACTTCGCCGAACTGACTGTCACGCAACAGCGTACGCAGCAATGAGGTTTTGCCGGTATTGGTGTGGCCGACTACGGCTAGGGATAGAGGTTTCTTTTGCATATTATTTTTTAAAAGTTTTAATTGGCTATTTGTTTAATATGAAATTGGCTTATTTGTACCTTGATGCCCGGTAAGCATAATCATCATCACGCCAACCATTCCGATATTTATTGGCTAATTTCATAATAGGTTCATTTTTAAAAGTATCATCGGAATTTAATAAATCTATCATTTCATGCAAATTATTCTCAGATTTATATAGCTGAATAAGCTGCTCCCAAAATAAATACTCTTTTCTATATGTATAATAACTTCCTGCAATACGGCCCAAGCTTTCAGACTTAGCAAAATTTAATAACTTAAAAAAGATATTTTTAGATTTTAAAATTGGCAGCTCAATATCGGGTATCTTACTTCTTAACCAACTTAATAGAAGTAATAATTCCAACTCATTAACAAGCTCATTCTCACTTGCCCTTTGAATATCTCGATATAATTCTTCTTTTAGTATGTTAACTTTATTTTCGTCTAAAAGTTTATACGCTGATGTTTCTCTATAACTAACTATATTAATAATTTCCAATCTTCCTGACAGATTGGTTTTTTTCATAAGCTCTTTAATTATGTTTAATCTATTATGTTCTGGTATAGAACGAATAAGTCTAAAAACCAATTGCCTTACAATATCTTTAGAGCTAATACCCATAAATGTTCTTGGCCTATCGGGAATCTTTTTTATTATTTCATATAAATAAGGTATTGTTGCTAAGGCATGTTGCTCAGTAAACTCATCTTCAAAACTAATTAAATTATTGATAATATCTTCTAAGTTTTCTTTAGGTACCTCTGCCAAACTATTTTTAAAACGAATCTCATCTGCCATTGTCAACAAAATACGCTGAGCTTGATTGTAATTAGATAGATTTATACTTTCCTGCATCTCAAAATAGAAATCAAAAAATATGCTATCAACTAAGCGCTTTTCTTTTTTACATTTAGAATAAAACTCGGGTGAATAACGCGCTCCTCCTTGTAAATATTGTTCAGACATTGGAAATATATTTTTAATGATTGCATTACATTGCTTATCGTCTTCAACGAATTCTTTGATCCTTAAAGTATTTGTATCAGTTTGCAAATCAACAGTAGTTAATAAATCCCTTAATTCATAGATTTGATGAAATTTATCTGGTCTGAATAAACGAATAGCTTCCAAAGCTAAAATATCTACTGCTTCTATTTTATTTTTTATTTCTTTAAATGCTATACTAACGGCAAGTGCATAACGATTCACATCACGCATATTGTTAATATTTGGCAAAATAATCTCATATAGAATATTTCCCCATCGTTTTTCATCGAATTGGATAGGCAATGCACTTAATACATTATCTAAAGCACTTATTAACTTTTCTTGTATCTGGTTTCGTGAAACTTTAGGAATATCAAAACTAAGCTGCAAAATCTTTTCTAAATATGCCTTACCGTCAATTTGCCCTTGCTCGGATAAAGCCTGTTCAACGCGAAGCTTATCGAATGCCATTAAATAAATCATATTGGGAAAACTGGCCGTTAAGCGCACCAACTTAAAAATTTCCTTGATTTCTTGAGAAGACAGCCTATCCACATCATCTAATATCACAACTATTGGCTTATCTAATTTCTTTAATTCCTGCGTTAGTTTATTGCGAAGACCTGATAAACCTCCCTCTTTAACCGACCAGATAAAAGCAACACTATTCAAGAAAAAAGAAATGCCTTTTCCCAAATTGCCAATAAATGGAATAGCATCAAGCTTATCAAACAAACCTCCATACTTTTTGAATTTTCGGCTTATCTTATGATGGTTTAGTATTCTCAATTGAATCGTTAATTCGGAAAAAAAGCTTTCAACCAAATTATCAACGCTTGAAAACATCCAAGGGTTAAACTCAATAATTTCAGCGTGTTTCAAAATTTCTTCACGCATCATATTGATATAGGAAGTTTTCCCGCTTCCCCACTCCCCTAAAACACCAACCACCAAGCCTTCGCTTGCATCAATATCGAAAATACTGGATGCAAACTGTTTGGCACTCTTATGGCGATTTAAAGCATCGTTTTCAGCGCTTTTAATAGGATTATCAATACTTAACTTTAAAGCTGCGTTTTCAGCACTTTTCATCGAATTGTTATTTTCTCGCTGCTCCATTTTTCCCTCTAACTCCTAAAAATAACCACTTATTTTTGTTTAAAAATCTTTTTCAGACGGCCTCTTACACTAACTGCGCCTACTAACTCACCCTTGCCGATTCTACTACGGTAAACCACATTTGCTTAGGATAGTTTTCAATAATCGTTCAGGCCGTCTGAAATCTTTTCAGACGGCCTCAAATAGCGGGCACACGCCCGCCATCTCTACAAGCTCATTATTATTTCAATAATGAAGGAATTTCCATAATCCCTAATGCTTGTTTGGTTTTTTCTGATAAATGGGGAATGCTTTCATATATCCAATCAACCAACTCTTCCCCTTCCATAATGTTAATATTATGTTGTTCGGCTAATTGTTTGTTCTTGTCCGAAACCTTCGCTGTTGTTATCAGCCATTTCTGGCAATCAACATCATCATCTTTATCTTTATAGGCAATCAGTTGTTTTAAGCCGTGTCCGTTGGTTTCGCCTTTGTGATGTTTGGCCTGTATTAATAAATGGGTTTTAGAAAATCTATTTTTCTTTTCGACCTCAGTATCTATATCTGCAATGCCAGATGCTTGTTTTTTGGCTTCAATATCTATATCTGCAATACCAGATAATTGTTTCTTCGATTTAATCTTTGCCTGATAGCCATCAATCTTAAGCATTTCCCGAATCAATTCTTCCAAGCCGCGGCCACCGGCTTCCAACCATATGCTTCCTTTGCGAATGGATTGAAGTAGTTCTTTTTTAAACTTTTGTTTTGCCAATTCGACTTGCGCTGAAAAATAATTGGAATGTCGGTATACTTCTCCTGTTTTCTCAATCCAATCCATTATTCTGTTGATTTCATCTTTAAATTGATTGAAATTTGCAATGGCGGTACGAACCTTTAATCGGCTTCCTAATTGTCCGCTAAAATCACTACGGGCTATTTTTAAAACACGCCCGTCAACTTTACAAAAGTCTACCGACACCAAATTGCCGGCATTATCTTTTGTCCATTCCCGATTAAATTTTTTCTTTCCTTTAACCTTACCGATACTGACCGACTTACTAGACGGTACAAGCACAATATCCCCCTCCTTCAAGTTAAAAAAACGCTCAATATTTTTTGTTTTCCTGCCGACACCTGTCGGATAATGTTGTTTAAAAGCATCAGACAACGCTTTGGTATCTTGATATTGGGAAAAATCCACTTTCGCCCAACCATATCCTACATAGCCTGCCTTAACCGCACGCCAAGGGCTGCGTATCATAAAAATCTTCATTTTTTATTCCTTGTGAGTAAGTAACGTTTAACAATGTGCTGCTTTATTAATCAGACGGCCTCTTTCCCCAAGCGCGCCTGCTGGCTCACGCGTGCCGGATCCAACCACGGCAGGCCGCGTTCGCCCAAGGCGGTGTGCCATTGGCTTAAATAATCGTTGAGGCCGTCTGAAAAATCTTTTTCTACTAATAATTGCACTACCGCCCCGCCCTGCGCGGCTTCGGCAAGGGCGGTGATTTGGCGCAGGATACCGCGGTCGGGCACGCTGCGGGCGCGGACGCCGATTAATAATTGCGCGGGCTCTTGTTGCAATTCGGCTTTTAATGCGGCTACGGTATCGCGGCTGTCGGCAGTGCCTTTATCGAGCCAATCCTGCCCTAAAATGTGTTTGAACCATGATTTTTCCGGCCATTCGGCATCGAGCATCACCGCCCATTTCGGGGTGTCATCGAGTTTGATTTTCGGGGTAACGGCGGTAACGGTTTCGCTTTGGGTGTCGGCATCGACTACCCGCCGCTGCCATTGCTGGATAATTTGGCGGTAATAAGGTTTGTCGAGCGGCAAGGTGCTTCGGGTGCGACGGGAAAGTATTTTGCACACCAGCCATGCGGCAAAGCGCGGCAGCAGGCCGTAGCAGATAAGGCTGCCAATCAGCAGGCCGCCCCATTGTCGGGATGTGGCGATATCGTTGTTCAGACGGCTGATTAATACGGCATCGGCATCGGGCACGGGAAAGCCGAGTTTGGCCGGCAGCCACGATAAAATATGCACGGCCTGCACAAATGTGGCATCGCTCAATAAGGTGCTTTCCCAATTAAAGGTATATTGGCGCACGCTCAGCAGCAAAACGGCGGCGGCCAACATGCCGATTAGGGTTGCCAGCCATAAGCGGTGAACGGTTAGGCCGAGCGCCCAACGGGTAGCAGGTTTGGCCAATTCGTCGCTATACAGCCGCATAATGGCTTGGTTAACCGGATCTTTGCCGCGTATCCAAAAGGCCGGGTTAGAGAAAAATCCGCCGGCTTTATAGCGCGGCAGGCAGGCGGTGATTATCCACGCCAGCAACATTAAGGTATGCAGCCCCAATACGCCGGCCAATACAAAAAAGAAATTTAAGCCCGATTGCTGCATCAGGGTAACCGTGCCTGCAAAGCCGCTAATCAGCCAAAACAAGGTTGCCGCCAGCAGCAGCCAAGCAAACAGGCTGCGGATACGCGCCAAGCTGTCTTGCAGTTTGTGGTCGCTGTCTATCATTTCCGCGCGGCGGTTGAGTTTGGTTTCGATATTGCCGTCGGCATGGCGCAGGGCTTCGGTAATCGGCTGCGGGTCGGCGGAAAAAATATGGTTGCGTTCTTGCAGCAGGCGGACAAGTTCGGTGAGCTGGCGGGGTGGATTGAGCATGTTGAGCGGGTAAAATAATGAGAAAAAGGAAGTTAGATTTTAACACAGCCCATTGTTTCAGACGGCCTTATGGTAAATATGCAATAAATTTAGTATGCTTACACTAGGGCTTTTTAGGAGACGATAATAATGAAACCAATTTCCTCTTTTCCGCTATGTTTTTTTCTTTGTTTGTTGTCTGTTTCTGCACAAGCAGACGATGTGGCAACAGAAGTGCCAACTGCCGCATCACAAGCCATAGAACCTACCCCGCCTGTACACAATACTTGGACAGACAGACAGCACAGAAATGTCCAAACCACCATCAATCGCTGGGCACACAATATGGATGATTGGTTTGGCACACCCGATCCCGATCATCCTGCTTCTGCCAATCTGCGTATTATGACGGATACCACTTGGAATAAATACGATCGTTTTTCCGTCAAGCCACGTGTTCGAGGCCGTCTGAAACTGCCGGTTTTGCAACAACGCCTGAATGTAGTATTCGGTGATGATTCACTTGACAGCGAATTAGATCATACCGGCCATATTTATGATGAAACTCAACTGATCAACCAAAGAACATTCGACCGCACCCGCAACCGCGAAAGCAACTCATCACTGGCTTTACGCTGGTCGGACATTACCCGATACACCGGCATCGATACCGATGTCGATATCGGTGTCCGCTCAGGCGATGACTTATACCTGCGCTTCCGGGGCACTAAAGATTGGGATTTGAACGACGGTTTCAGCACCCGCCTCGAGCAAACCTACCGCTACGGTATCAAAAGCAGGCATCATGTACGTACTAACTGGGAAATCCGTCAAACTGAAACGGGGGAAACCTTTAATGCCAATAACCTAAACATCGAATACAACCATAAAAAAGATGATGAAGAATGGCTGTGGGGCAACAGCCTATATCGCCAGCACGACCTCGCCGGACACAAACGCTTAAACTACGGTGTCCATGCCGGCGGCAAAATCAAAAATAAAAAGATGAAACTCAACAGCTACGGCCCCTTTGCCGGATGGCGGCAGCCTGTTTGGCGCGACTGGCTGTTTGTGCAAACCGAATTAAACTACCTCAACAACCGCGAAGAAAACCGCCGCCACCATATCGGCACCTTAGTGCGCGTGGAAGCTTTGTTTTAAGCAAAAAATCATATCGGTGCGCTATATGGTTCTTTAGATGAAACATAAAATATCACAACGGTTTAAGCCTGCCGACCTACTCAAATGATAGGCAGACGGCCTATTTTCATAGTAAATATAGGCCGTCTGAAACTTGTATCAAACAGCTAAAAAATCTATTATGCTGCTTTATCGAGTCAAAGTTTCGAAAGTCCGCTATGAACCTGCCCGCTATCTCACCGGCTTATCTGCCGCAACTGCAAGAATTCGAACGTAAAATACTAAGCAATCAAATTAAAATCGAAGCATGGTTCCGCCAAAAATGGTCGGAGCATCAACCACCGTTTTACGGCTCGGTCGATATCCGTAATGCCGGCTATAAAATGGCTTCTATCGATATGAATTTATTTCCCGGTGGTTTCAATAATCTAAACCCCGAATTTATCCAGCTTTCCGTACACGCTGCGCAAGATGCGGTGGAACGCTCATGCCCGCAGGCCAAATCGGTGTTGATTGTGCCTGAAAACCATACCCGCAATACTTTTTATCTGCAAAACGTGTATGCCTTGAGCAATATTTTGCACACTGCCGGTTTTGAAGTGCGCTTAGGCAGCCTGAATCCGGAAATTACCGAACCGACCGAATTTGAAACCGCTTTGGGCAATAAAATCCTACTTGAGCCGCTATTGCGTACACGCGGGCGCGTTCATTTGGCCGACGGCTTTTCACCCTGTTTAGTCTTATTAAACAACGACCTTTCCGCCGGCATTCCCGACATTTTGCGCGATATATCCCAAACCGTTTTACCGCCTCTGCACGGCGGCTGGACAACCCGCCGCAAAACCAGCCATTTTGCCGCTTATGACAAAGTGGCCGAAGACTTTGCCAAACTGATTGATATCGACGTATGGAATATCAATCCCTACTTCGAACAAATCAGCGGCTTGAATTTCCAAGAGCGCGAAGGTGAAGACATATTGGCCGACGCCGTTGAGCGGATGTTGGCCAAAATCCAAGCCAAATATGATGAAAAAGGCATTACCGACAAACCGTTTGTGATTGTGAAAGCCGATGCCGGCACCTACGGCATGGGCGTGATGAGTGTGAAATCCGCCGAAGAAATCCGCGGGCTAAACCGTAAAAACCGCAATAAAATGGCTAAGGTTAAAGAAGGCTTGGAAGTCACCGAAGTGATTGTGCAAGAAGGCATCTACACTTACGAAACACTCAACGGCGCCGTTTCCGAACCCGTTGTTTATATGATGGATCGGTTTGTTATCGGTGGCTTCTTCCGTGTTCATGAAGGCCGCGGTGCTGATGAAAACTTGAATGCAACCGGCATGTCTTTTGTGCCGTTGGCTCAGGCAATCCCAGTGGCCGAACAAGAAGACTCCATTGACGAAGAGCGCTGCAAACGTATTTTTGCCCAATGGGATGCGCTCGGCGTGCCCCAAACCAGTGCCGAAAATCCCGATTGCGAATGCAACCGCCTGTATATTTACGGCGTTATGGCGCGCTTATCACTACTTGCCGCTTCTTTGGAACTCGAACAAACCGCCCCGAAATAAAACCTTATACGGCCTGCCCGAATTTTCAGCAGACCGCTCCCTGTAAAACAGCATTACCGGAAAGACAGTATGAACATTACCATCATCGATCACCCCCTCGTTAAACACAAGCTCACCCTAATGCGCGAGGCCGAATGCAGCACCTATAAATTCCGCACCCTCACCAATGAGTTGGCACGCCTGATGGCCTATGAAGCCAGCCGTGATTTTGAAACCGAAAACTATATTATCGACGGCTGGTGCGGCAAAATCGAAGGCCAACGCATTAAGGGCAAAACCTTAACCGTGGTGCCGATTCTGCGTGCCGGTCTCGGCATGTTAGACGGCGTATTGGATTTGATTCCCACCGCCAAAATCAGCGTAGTCGGCTTGCAACGCGACGAAGAAACACTCAAACCCGTTTCTTATTTTGAAAAATTCGTCGACAGCATGGAATCGCGCCCTGCCCTGATTATCGACCCGATGCTGGCCACCGGCGGCTCGATGGTCGCCACTATCGACCTGTTGAAGCAAAAAGGCTGCCAAAATATTAAAGCCCTTGTGTTGGTGGCCGCGCCGGAAGGGGTGAAAGTGGTAAACGACGCGCACCCCGATGTCACCATCTACGCCGCCGCGCTCGACAGCCATCTCAACGAACAAGGCTATATCATCCCCGGCTTGGGCGATGCCGGCGATAAGATTTTCGGCACCCGCTAAGTTGGTTTGAACGCCATTTATACAGCCATAACCAAAGGCCGTCTGAAAACTTTTCAGACGGCCTTTGGTTATTTGATTAAAATTAGTTTTTCATAGATTGAACCGGCGCGGGAATGCGGCCGCCACGGTTTACAAACACTTCGCACGAGCCTTCTTTCACCGGCATAATCGGCGCATAGCCCAGCAATCCTCCGAATTCGACACTATCGCCGACATCTTTGCCGGGCACCGGAATAATACGCACGGCGGTGGTTTTGCTGTTGATCATACCGATAGCGGCTTCATCGGCAATAATACCGGAAATGGTTGCCGCCGAAGTCGTGCCCGGCACGGCCACCATATCCAAGCCTACGGAACATACGGCCGTCATCGCTTCAAGTTTGTCTAAAGTTAAAATGCCGGATTCGGCAGCAGCAATCATGCCTTCGTCTTCCGAAACGGGAATAAACGCCCCGCTCAAACCGCCAACGGTGCCCGATGCCATCATGCCGCCTTTTTTCACCGCATCGTTCAATAACGCCAGCGCAGCGGTAGTGCCGTGCGTGCCGCACACCGATAAACCCATGCCTTCGAGAATACGGGCAACCGAATCGCCGACGGCGGGGGTCGGTGCCAATGATAAATCGAGAATGCCGAACGGAATATTCAAAAGTTTGGCCGCTTCGTGGCCGATTAATTCGCCGACACGGGTAATCTTGAATGCGGTTTTTTTCACCACTTCGGCCACTTCGGTTAAGGTTTGCGCATTGGAATTTTCCAAAGCGGCTTTCACCACACCCGGGCCGGAAACGCCGACATTAATCACGGCATCGGCTTCGCCCGAACCGTGGAATGCACCTGCCATAAAGGGATTGTCTTCCACCGCATTGCAAAAAACAACGATTTTGGCGCAACCGAAACCTTCCGGTGTGATGGCGGCGGTTTCTTTAATCATTTCGCCTGCCAGTTTAACCGCATCCATATTGATGCCGGCACGGGTGCTGCCGATATTGACCGAACTGCACACAATATCGGTTTTTTTCATGGCTTCGGGTATCGAACGAATCAGCACTTCATCCGACGGCGACATGCCTTTTTGCACCAAAGCTGAAAAGCCGCCGATAAACGATACGCCGATATCTTTGGCGGCTTTATCTAAGGTTTCGGCAATGCTCACATAAGAATCGGCGTGTGTCGCAGCGGCAATTTGGGCAATCGGGGTAACAGAAATACGCTGGTTCACAATCGGTACGCCGTATTTTGCCGAAAGATGGCGTGCGGTTTTCACCAAATCTTTACCGACACGGGTGATTTTATTATAAATATTCTGATTTAATTCGTTGATATCGCTGCTGATACAATCGTGTAGGTCGATACCGATGGTGATGGTACGCACGTCGAAATGCTGGTCGGCCACCATCTGCACGGTTTCTAAAATTTCATCGGATTGAATAATGGTTGTCATAATGCTTAATCCTTATCAGCGAAGTCTGTGCTACCACAAGCCCACGCCAACTCGTTGATATTTCGTTATTTCATATTAAATAAAAATAGTATGCTATTTCTTTTTACTCTTTTTAAGTGATTGCCATTCGGAAGCAAAACAGGCTCCCAAAACTACTGTTATCATAATAATACGTGCAGGACTTCCCGATGCAATCTCAGAATATATAAAGTATAAACCAGGTAAAACCAATATAATTAACCACATTAACTTTCGCATATTCATATTAATGAGACCTTTAAATGCGGTGCATGGCATTAAAAATTTCTTCATCCTGCATACGGATATCCAGTGCCAGCTTTTGGCCCCGATCAGCAAAAAGATCCAACATTTCCTGCCGGGTTTTCGGGCATTTTTCAGTATCCACCAAAATAATCATAGTGAAGAAATCATCCATCAGCTGCTGGCTGATATTGAGGATATTCAATTGATTTTCAGCTAAAATTTTAGATACGTCGTACACAATACCGACACGGTCTTTACCGATAACAGTGATGACTGAATGTTTCATATATTCAAACTTTCGTAACAGATTAATAAATTAATAAAAGGTTTTCAGACGGCCTGCATGATTAAGGCCGTCTGAAAGCGGTCGGTAGCGCAAATCAGCCAAACCGGCCGGTAAAATAAAAAATATCTTTTTATAGCCGTTTATTTTTCGGATACCACAAAAGCGACAACAGTATCTTCTTCATCGCTCATGCTCAAATGCACCTGCTTAATGCCCTGTTTATCCAACCATTTTTGCAATTCCGGCTCATAATGAAACTCGGGTTTGCCTAAAGCATCGTGGCCGATAGTGATATTACGGAAAGTAACCGGGGCGCGTATACCGGTGCCGACGGCTTTGGCAAATGCTTCTTTGGCAGCAAAGCGTTTTGCTAAAAAATTCACCGATTTTCCAGCCTGAGGATATTCCAACATCTCTATCGAGCTGAGCAGGCGTTCTGCAAATGCCATACCGTATTTTTTCTGTAGTCTTGCAATGCGACTGATGGCAACGATGTCGGTACCGATTCCGTAAATCATAACAGCTCCTTTATAGCTGGGTTTTCAGACGGCCTGCCTGTTTAGAAAGGCAGCGAGCGAGCTTTAAACATAATATCTTTCATTTGCCTTATGGCTTCGGGCAAACCGATAAAAATGGCTTGAGCAATCAGCGAATGGCCGATATTCAATTCTTGGATGGATAAAATCCGGGCAATCGGGGTAACGTTGTGAATCGTCAGGCCGTGGCCGGCGTTGACGACCAGCCCTAAATCGCTGCCGAAGTTTGCCCCCTCTTCAATCCGCAGTAATTGTGCCTGATGTTCTTCATGGCTTGCGGCATCGGCATAAGCGCCGGTATGCAGCTCGATAACGGGAGCGCCGACATCGCGGGCGGCCTGTATTTGGGCTTCGTCGGCATCAATAAACAGGGAAACGCGGATACCTGCTTCAGTGAGGATACGGGTAAACTCGGCGACTTTATCCTGTTGCGCCAAAACATCCAGCCCACCTTCAGTCGTTACCTCTTCGCGTTTTTCCGGCACGATACAAACGTCTTCGGGCATCACCTGCAAGGCGTTTTCCAGCATTTCTTCGGTTAACGCCATTTCCAGATTCATGCGTGTGCGGATGGCGTTTCTAATCGCGAAAACATCTTCGTCGCGAATATGGCGGCGGTCTTCGCGCAAATGTAGGGTAATCAGGTCGGCACCATGTGTTTCGGCTGTTAAAGCCGCCTCAAGCGGGCTGGGATAAGCCGTACCGCGCGCATTGCGCAAGGTGGCGACATGGTCGATATTCACACCCAATAACATTTCTGTTTCCTTTCTTGATTTGTTTTCAGACGGCCTCTTTCACTTAAACCGATTGAATCAGGCCGTCTGAAACTGCTGCATCTGTTGTAGCACTTGGCGGGATTTAATCCCCTCCGGCAGGCGGAAATCCAACAGCATCCGCGTTAGTTTCAAAGCCTGCTGCAAACTTTCCGTGTTTTCAAAAACGCCACTATGCAATTGGATTAAATCGGCACCGCGCATCGCCAAGCCCTGCACTTCATGCGGTGGCAAACCGTTGGCATCGTCTAAAGGCAGCGGGGCGTGTTCGGGGCGTAGCCAATATTGCCGTTCGGCCAAAACCGGCTGCCCGTGTTCGTCTTGCGTTAAATCGGGGGCAAAGCCGAGTTCGGTTAACAGCCGCCATTCGAAACTGCGCAATGCGGCGGCATGGTGGCTTTCTTCGGCAATGGTCTGCATCACCCTGCTTAATGCATCATACAATTCGGGGTGCGGATCTTCGCGGGCAGTCAGTTTATACACCAATTCGTTTACATACAGGCCGCTGAACAATGCCTTGCCTTGCGGCTGGCGCCATCCGCCCGTCCACTCCGCCCTATGCAGGGTTTTCAACTCTTGCGAACCATACCACGATGCACTCATCGGCACAAACGGCACCAACACGCCGCGCAATTCGCTTTGCCGTTTGCGGGCGCTGCGCGCCAACAGAGCAACGCGGCCATAACGGCGGCTGAAAACTTCAAGCCACAAACTGCTTTCGCGCCACGGTTTGGCGGTCAGTAAAAAAGCAGGTTCGTGATTAACGCGGTGGGCTTGTGAACTCATAAGGTTTGCTAGAAAAAATGTCTTCGGATTATAACCCGTATCCCGTGCGAAACAACAAAGGCCGTCTGAAATTTTATGATTCAGACGGCCTATCGTATCAACGGATAAAATATTAAACGTTTATGCCGTCCGCTCTACCGCTACGGCCAAGCCCATACCGCCGCCGACGCATAAAGTGGCAATGCCTTTTTTCTTATTGCTGCGCTGCATCTCATGCAACAGCGTTACCAAAATACGGCAGCCTGATGCGCCGATAGGATGGCCGAGCGCAATCGCTCCGCCGTTGACATTGGTTTTTTCGGGCGGCAGGTTGGTTTCCGCCATCACCCCCAAAGCTTGGGCGGCAAAGGCTTCGTTGGCTTCAAATAAATCCACCTCTTCGGTTTGCCAGCCTGCTTTTTTCAATACGGTTTTGATCGCATCAACCGGACCCAAGCCCATGATTTCGGGTTCGATACCGGTAGCGGAATAAGCGCGGATAACCGCCAACGGGGTTAAGCCGAGTTCGGCCGCTTTTTCCGCCGTCATCATCACCACGGCGGCGGCTCCGTCGTTAATACCCGAAGCATTACCGGCGGTTACCGTACCGTCTTTTTTAAAGGCCGGACGCAGCGCAGCCAGTTTTTCGGCGGTGGTGTCGGCTTTGATGTATTCGTCTTTATCGACCACCAGCGGATCGCCTTTGCGGCGGGGCACGGATACGGGGGTAATCTCACCGTCGAATTTGCCCGCCGCTTGTGCGGCCGCGGCTTTTTGTTGCGACGATAAGGCAAATTTGTCTTGCGCTTCGCGGCTGATATTCAGGCGTTCGGCAACATTTTCCGCCGTGATGCCCATGTGGTATTGGTTGTAAACATCGGTTAAACCGTCGGCCACCATGCTGTCGGCCAAGCTGGCCGGGCCCATTTTTACGCCTTGGCGCATATTAATGGTATGCGGGCTTTGCGACATAGATTCCTGACCGCCCGCCACCACGATTTCGGCATCGCCGCAGGCAATCGCCTGAGCCGCCATTTGCACGGCTTTCAAACCCGAACCGCAGACAACGTTCACGGTTGTCGCCGGAATCCGTACCGGCAGTCCGGCCAATATAGCAGCCTGACGTGCCGGGTTTTGGCCGACACCGGCGGTTAACACATTGCCCATAATCACTTCATCGACCTGTTCGGGTTTCAGGCCGGTTTGCTGCAATACATCACGAATCACCGCCGCGCCCAATTCCGGTGCGCGCAGTGGGGAAAGTCCGCCCAAGAAGCTGCCGACCGGAGTACGCTTGGCGGCAACAATCACAATATTACGGTTCATTCACATTCCTTTCCGATTATGTTTCCAAGCTTCTTATATATTCAGACGGCCTGAAAACAGAAAGATTTTGTATAAAGGCCGTCTGAAACGGTTTCAGACGGCCACACTGCTTAAGCCAATACTTTTACGCCGGTGGCTGCCTGCAATTCATCGAAGCTGACGCCGTCGGCCAATTCCACCAGTTTAAGGCCGTCTGGAGTGACGTCCAGCACGCCTAAATTGGTGATAATACGGTGGACGACTTTTTTACCGGTTAGCGGCAGTTCGCATTCGGGTTTGATTTTGAATGCGCCGTTTTTAGCGGTGTGGTCCATCAACACAATCACACGTTGCACACCGGCGACCAAATCCATCGCGCCGCCCATGCCTTTCACCATTTTGCCCGGAATCATCCAGTTGGCTAAGTCGCCTTGGCCAGATACTTCCATTGCGCCCAAAATGGCCAGATTCACTTTGCCGCCGCGTATCATTGCAAAAGATTGCGAGCTACTGAAAAAGCTGGCGCCGGTTTGTTCGGTAACGGTTTGTTTGCCTGCGTTAATCAGGTCGGCATCCACTTCGTCTTCAGTGGGAAACGCGCCGATACCGAGTAATCCGTTTTCAGATTGCAACACCACATTCACACCGTCGGGAATATAGTTGGCCACCAAGGTCGGCAGGCCGATGCCGAGATTGACGTAAAAACCGTCTTGCAATTCTTTGGCGGCACGTTGCGCCATTTGTTCTCTCGTCCAAGCCATAATTATGCCTCCCTCACGGTGCGTTGTTCGATGCGTTTTTCAGGATTTGCGTTCACGATAATGCGGTGAACGTAGATGCCGGGCAGGTGGATATGGTCGGGGTCAAGCTCACCGGTTTCTACCAATTCTTCTACTTCCACCACCGTGATTTTACCGGCGGTAGCCACATCGGGGTTAAAGTTGCGCGCGGTTTTGCGGAAGATGAGATTGCCCGCTTTGTCGGCTTTCCATGCTTTCACCAGCGACACATCGGCTACCAATGCTTTTTCCAACAGATATTCTTCGCCATCAAATATGCGGGTTTCTTTGCCTTCGGCTACTTGCGTACCCACCCCTGTTTTAGTAAAAAAGGCGGGAATACCGGCACCGCCGGCGCGCAATTTCTCGGCCAATGTGCCTTGCGGCGTTAATTCCACTTCCAACTCGCCGGATAAAAATTGGCGTTCGAATTCTTTGTTTTCACCCACATAGGAAGCAATCATTTTTTTAACTTGGCGGGTAGCCAATAACAGGCCTAGCCCGAAATCGTCCACACCCGCATTATTGCTGATACAAGTCAGATCTTTCACGCCACTGTCACGCAATGCGGCAATCAGCGCTTCAGGGATACCGCAGAGGCCGAAACCGCCCACCGCAATGGTTTGGCCGTCTGAAACAATGCCTTTCAAGGCTGAGACGGCATCGGGATAATGTTTGTCCATATTTTCTCCTTTGCTTAAAGCATACATAATTCGTACATAACAGGCCGTCTGAAAACTATTCAGACAGTCTTATCTATTTTATTTTCCATCGGAATCGGCACGGTTTTTTTATCAGGCCGTCTGAAACTGCTATCGGTTGCAGTTTCATACCGACTATTGCCTATGCTCTTTATTTATCCTCCGCCTGACTGAGCGTCACACCGGTAAACCCGAATATCAGGGTGAGAATCAGACACAAATAACAGAAAAAAGCATAAGGCAGGTAAGACAATACCGGCACATCCAATACGCTGCTGATAAACACCCCGCACACACTCCACGGCACCAACGGATTCATGACCGTACCCGCATCTTCAATGGTGCGGGCGATATTGCGCGGGTGCAGCCCCAAACGCTCATAAACCGGTTTAAAGGTATTACCGGACAATAACAAGCTCAAATATTGTTCGCCGATTAAAACGTTTACGCTTAAAGAAGTGGCGGCGACGGTAAAGGTTGCCCGTCCGGCACTGGTTAACAAATGGGCAATACCCGACATCAGCGCCGGTAAAATACCCAGCGCATTCAATAAACCGCCCAAGCTGAGTGCTAGAATCACAATGGTTTGGGTAAAGAACATGCTGTTTACACCACCACGCGAAACCAGTTTGGCCACTTCGCCGATTTCAAGATCTTCGGCAGGTTTATAGCCGCTGAAAAAATAGCCGCCCAACTGATCAATACTGATAGAACTGTGGAAATAGGTAATGATGAGAGAAACGATAATGGTAATAATGATGGCATAAATGGCATTGATTTTTCTCAACACCAGCAGCAATAAAACGGCAAACGGCAATAAAGCATAGCCGTGAATCAGGCTGGTTGCCTCAAGGTTGGCACGGTATTCCTGAATACCCGTAATATCAGTCTGTGCCGTATTGCCAGACAACATCCAGAAAAAAACTGCTGTTAAAATCCATGCCGGCAGCGTGGTGTACATCATATTGCGGATGTGTTCAAACAGATCAATGCCGACAATAGAGGCAGCGATACTGGTAGTATCCGAGAGCGGCGACATTTTATCGCCGAAAAACGCCCCCGACACCACCGCACCGGCAACAATGGCCGGATTGGCATCAAAAGCTTCACCCATACCGAGAAAGGCAACGCCCAAGGTCGCACAGGTGGTCAAACTACTGCCGATAGACACGCCGACAATGGAAGTCAGCACAAAAGCCGAGAAATAAAACAATTTTGGAGAAATCAAATCAAAACCGTAATACATCAGAGTCGGAATCGAACCAGACATCATCATCGCCGACACCAGCAAGCCGATAAAGAAAAATAGATAAATCGCACCGATGCCCGACATCACCCCCGAAGCCATGCCCTCTTGCATATCTTGAAAGCTAATACCTTTAAATTTGCCGAAAGCCAACAGCCCGCACACCACCAAAATCACAGACAAATGCGGTATCCATTCAAAACCAATCATGGTTATGCCCATTACGGCCACAATCAGCAATGCCGCTATAACGGCCTCACGGGGACGAATCGTCAATAAAGGCTCGCGCATGATATTTCTCCTACTATTATTTTTCTAGCTGTTTATTCGATTTCATATTATTTCACAATCCATATTTCCTAATAAACGGGCAGAATATGACAAAATGCTATCTCAAAACAAATATAAAAACCGACAAGCCGTCTGAATACACTAATCGGTTTTCAGACGGCCTATGCACTGATATTAATACTGGGTGTTTACCCGATTGATAATGGTACCGAAAATATTATTGCCGGCATCATCCAGCATTTCAATGGCAACAACATCACCATGTTGCATAAACGATGTTTGCGGTTGGCTTTTTTCAATGGTTTCATACATGCGCAACTCAGCCAAACAGCAATAGCCGACACCGCCATTGTCAACAGATGAACCATAAAGGTTGTCTTGTTTATTAGAAACGGTACCCGAGCCGACAATCGTACCGGCAACGGCATTACGGGTTTTCACCACATGAGAAAGCAGTCGGCCGAAATCGAAAGTCATGTCTTGGCCGGCATTTGGGAAACCAAACGGCTTATTATTCAAGGTAACGCGCAACGGCAGATGGACTTTATTGTCTTTCCAAGCATCGCCCAACTCATCCGGTGTTACCGCTACCGGACTGAACGCACTGGCCGGTTTACTTTGGAAGAAACCGAAGCCTTTAGCCAATTCGGCTGGAATCAAACCACGTAGAGAAACGTCATTTACCAACATCACCAAACGAATTTCTTTTGCCGCTTCTTCAGGGGTAGCTCCTTGTTTCAAGTCACCGCTGATCACAACCACTTCAGCTTCAAAATCAATACCCCATTCAGGCTTGGCCAGCACTTCGTCACGCGGGCCGATAAAGCTGTCCGAGCCGCCCTGATACATCAGCGGATCATCATAGAAAGACTCGGGCACTTCAGAATTACGCGCTTTACGCACCAATTCCACATGGTTCAAATAAGCCGAACCGTCTGCCCACTGATAAGCACGCGGCAGCGGTGAATGGCAGGCTTCCGGATTGAAAGCTTCGCCTTTTGACGTATCGGCATTTAATTCATCATAAACTTTTTGCAATTGCGGTTTGGCCTTTTCCCAATCATCCAAAGCCGCTTGAAGCGTAGTAATTTCCGGCAATGTATAACGGCTCAAATCGCGGCTGACAACAACCAAACGCCCGTCGCGACCGCCTTGTTTTAAAGTAGCTAGTTTCATTTATTTTCCTTTCAATTCCATTTTTAATTTCATTATTGATTGCGGCTTAGCCGCTATATTCAAAATCGGTTTCAAACGGCATAACACCGTTTGAAACATTATTTATATCCAATATCCATCATACTTCAGGCGGTTCCGTACCATCATGAATCCAACGGGCATGTTGCGGTGCACGTTTGGTTTCCGCCCACTCATTAATCATATCCCATTTCACTTTATCCAAAGCACGGTTCATTTTGGGCGTACTGATATCGCAAGCCAATTCGATACGGTGGCCGCTGGGATCAAAGAAATAAATAGATTGGAACAGCGTATGGTTCACCGGGCCCAATACATCTATACCACCGGCTTCCAATCTTTCTTTGGTCGCCAGCAGGGTATCCATATCAGCTACTTTCAAAGCCAAATGCTGAGTCCATAACGGCGTATTGGGATCACGCCCCATTTCCGGCTGAGTCGGCAATTCGAAAAAAGCCAAAATATTACCGCCGCCCACATCTAAAAAGATATGCATATACGGATCAGGTTCACCGGTAGAAGGAACTTTATTTTCGGCAATCGCCAACACGAAATCCATATCCAAGTGTTTTTTATACCATTCAACGGTTTCTTTGGCGTCTTTACAGCGATATGCCACGTGATGTATGCCTTGGGTAATACTCATCACACTTCTCCTTTTGTGATAACAATAAAAATTGTAATTGTTTATAGGAAAATCAGGAGGTATGTTTGATACCTAAATATTTCTGTAATAAGAAAACAAGTACAATAAAAACGGAAGGAACAGCAACGATATAGAATAATTGGTGAGGTTCCAAATTCTCATTCTGCATCAACCATCCGCCCAATACCGGACCGATAATCGAACCGATACGTCCTGCGGCCAAACTCCAACCTACACCTGTGGTTCTGAATTCGGTAGGATAAAAATCGGCCGCCATCGCATTAATTGCAGGTTGTCCGCCGATAACAGTAAAGCCGATAATAAAGACAACGATAAAAAACAACCAGATCATATTGACCGTACCGCCCAGTAAAGCAATACCGGCGGCCGCAACCAAATAACAGGGCACCAAAATTCTGTGGAAGCCGACTCTATCAATCCAGAGACCCATTAAAATCGTACCGACCGTACCACCCAATTGCAGCGTTGCACCCAGCAACACGGCTGACTCCAAAGACATACCGGTCAACTTGGCCAAAGTCGGCAGCCAGCTTGATAAGAAATACAACGCAATCATGTTTAATAGGCTAATAGTCCAGATACTGAATGTGAAGCGGTGGCGGCCATGCTCAAACAAAGCCTTAACCGGCATACTGCCTTGAGGTTTGACTGCCTCGAAACGCTGCGGCAACTCCTCACCGGGATAGAAAGCAGCCAATGAACTATGAATTTTAGGGCTTTCCGGACGATGCAACACCATATATTGGAGTGACTCCGGAATATATTTCAGCATAAAAATCACCAAAATAGCCGGGAAAATACCGCCTATCAAAAATACTGATTGCCAACCAAAATGGGGAATCAGGAAAGCAGCAAGAAAACCACCCAACATAGCGCCGACCGTAAATCCGCAGGAGATAAACATCATCACCGAAACCCGTTGTTTCTGCGGTGTAATCTCACCGCATAATGCCATGGCATTCGGCATAATGGCACCAAGCCCCAAACCTGTGATAAAACGCAAGATAATCAATTGCTCAATGTTTTGCACAAAGGCCGTGATAATCATACAAATCGCAAAGAATAAAGTCGACCACAACAACACCGGGCGACGCCCTAGTTTATCCGATAGATAACTGAACACCAGCGAACCGATAAACAAACCAAACAATCCGGCACCGAATACAGTACCCAATTGAGCTTTTTCAATTTGCCATTCTTGTAAAATCGCAGGCGCAGCATAACTGATAGATTGCACATCAAAGCCATCTAATATCATCAAGATACCGCATATAATCAAGACAATATATTGGCGTTTTCCAAGGGGATACTTATTAATTACATCAGATATATGAGGAAGAGCGGACATATTATTTCTCCTTTTTATCTCAATATTTAATTTTGATTTTGGTTTTATTTATTATGTAATCAAAATATCTGACAGTTTATTGTGGCTATAAGTTTAAAAATCAGGGATATTGAAAATAACCGACCGTCAACATCCTGCTTTATCCAAAAGTCTTTCAAACCATAGCCACAAACTGTCTTTTATCATACTAAGAAAATCAAACTGCTAACGCACCACGACGGATTTGATCGCGTTCGAGTGACTCAAACAAGGCTTTAAAGTTACCTTCGCCGAAGCCTTCGCGATAATCTCCTTTACGCTGGATAAACTCGAAAAATACCGGACCCAGCAAGGTTTCTGAAAAAATCTGCAACAACAACCGCGGCTCGTCACCTTCAGTTGTACCGTCTAGCAGAATACCGCGCGCCTGCAATTCAGACACCGGCTCACCGTGTCCGGGTAGGCGTTCGTCCAGCATTTCATAATAAGCATCCACCGGTGCACTCATCAACGGAATACCCGACGCACGCAAGCGGTCGATGGTATCCGGCAGATTATCACTGAGCAACGCAATGTGCTGAATGCCTTCACCGCCAAACTGCATCAGATATTCTTCAATCTGACCGCCGCCTTGTTTGGCTTCTTCATTTAACGGAATACGGATTAAGCCGTCCGGCGCGGTCATGGCGCGGCTGGTGAGGCCGGTATATTCGCCTTTAATGTCGAAATAACGGATTTCTTTGAAATTAAATAATTTTTCGTAGAAGCCCGCCCAAAAGTCCATGCGGCCTCGATAAACATTGTGAGTGAGGTGATCGACGATTTTCAAACCGTGTCCGACAGGGTTGCGGTCAACATCGGGAAGAAATTCAAAATCGATATCATAAATAGAACGACCTTCTTCAAAACGGTCGATAAGATAAAGCGGTGCACCGCCGATGCCTTTGATGGCAGGCAAACGTAATTCCATCACCGAAGTCGGAATTTCAATCGGCTGCGCACCCAATTCCAAAGCCCGCTTATAAGCAAGATGTGCGTCACGCACACGGAAAGCCATACCGCATGCCGACGGGCCGTGCTCGGCAGCAAAATACGCCGCATGGCTTTTCGGTTCGCGATTAACAATAAAGTTAATACCGCCCTGACGATACAGCAAAACATCTTTCGAACGGTGTTTAGCCACCAATGTAAAGCCCATTTTTTCAAACAAAGGCTCTAAAACATCCGCTTTGGGCGAAGCGAATTCAACAAATTCAAACCCACACAAACCCATGGGATTTTCAAACAAATCGGCCATTATATTTCTCCTTATGGCAAAATTAGTTATATCAAGTATATATTCGACAAGATAAATTTTTTATTATGCTTTCCAGCATTAAGCGAATTATTCTATACGAAACCAGTATATCTAATTAATCATAAAGCGGCTATTATTTATTAGGCAATCAGTTTTTTACAATCTATTTATTAGAAAATTTTATGAATATAACCTTGCGTCAATTAAAAGCATTTATCGCCGTTGCCGAATACGGCAGCTTCACCCGTGCGGCAGAATCCTTATATCTCAGTCAATCCGCACTCAGCGGCCTGATTAAAGAATTGGAAAAAAATTGGGAAGTTATCCTCTTCGACCGTACCACCCGCAAACTGCATCTTTCCAGCTATGGCAACAAACTGCTGCCGCAAGTTCGCCGTATTCTCAACGAAGTAGAAGCCTTAGATATCGAATTGCAAAACCTGAAAAACTTTCACAAAGGACAGGTTCATCTGGCTGTTTCCCAACAACTGGCCGCCTCCGCCCTACCCGCCGTGCTGGCCGGATTTCAAGAGCAATATCCCGATATCCAAGCCAACCTTATCGACTGCAACGTCGAACAGGTATTACAGCGCGTTAAAGACGGTGAAGTCGATTTCGGCTTAGGCCCCGAACGCACCCACGGCAGCGATATCGAATCCGACTTCCTATTCTGCCTACCCTTTTTTCTGGTGGTCAGACCTGAACACCGATTGGCTAAGAAAAACATTATCAATTGGAAAGACTTAACCGACGAAGCTCTGATTACCCTCAGCAGCCCCTTTACCGACAGACTGGCCGCCAACCTGCCCCCACAAGCCGCCAACTATGTTAATCAGCCCAGATATCGGGTTAATTTTCTTTCTACCGCATTGGGCATGACTAAGGCAGGTTTAGGCATTACCATGTGTTTGCCTTATGCCGCCGATTGGGTGCGGCAACACGGCCTGGTGATGCGGCCGTTAGGACGTCCGCAGGTGAAACGCAGCTTTTATCTCTATCGGCTAAAACACCGTGCCGCTTCTCCGGCAGCACAAACATTCAGCCAATTCCTACACACTTATATTGAAAAAGCCTTGATTAACTTTTAAATAAACTAACTAAAACGTTTCGGCTCAAACAACTTCAGGCCGTCTGAAAAAATATTCAGACGGCCTGCTTAAACTCATCCTACTATGACTCCCCACCTCATACTTCTAAAGAACTAGTCTGATAATTAAAAAGCGGTTTTCCCATCCGCCTTTTGCTGTTGTCTTCAAGCCCTTTCGGTGCATATTTTCTACGCAACAACTGCTTTATATTTCAAAGTGTCAAAAAATATTTTCAGACGGCCTCAAGCCGTCGGGCAAATAAGCAATAATAAAGCATAAGGAACCAGTCATGAGCCATTTCTTAGACCGCCTGAAGTTTCTCAGCAAAACCCACGAACCCTTTGCCAACGGGCATGGCGTGGTTACCCTAGAAGACCGCAAATGGGAAAACGCCTACCGCAGCCGTTGGCAGCACGATAAAATTGTGCGTTCTACCCACGGAGTGAACTGTACCGGCTCGTGCAGTTGGAAAGTTTATGTCAAAAACGGCCTGATTACTTGGGAAACCCAACAAACCGACTACCCGCGCACCCGCCCCGACCTGCCCAACCACGAACCCCGCGGCTGCCCGCGCGGTGCGTCATACAGTTGGTATGTTTATTCCGCCCAACGCGTCAAATACCCGATGATGCGCGGCGTATTGGCCGAAATGTGGCGCGAAGCACGCAAAACCCTGTCTCCGATTGAGGCATGGGCTTCTATTGTCGAAGACAAAAACCGCGCCCAAGCCTACAAAACCCAGCGCGGCTTAGGCGGATTTGTGCGCTCGAATTGGGACGAAGCCAATGAAATCATCGCCGCCGCCAATGCCTACACCATTAAAAACTACGGCCCCGACCGCGTTATCGGCTTTTCACCGATTCCCGCCATGTCTATGGTCAGCTATGCGGCGGGTACGCGCTATCTTTCCCTGCTCGGCGGCGTATGCCTGTCGTTTTACGACTGGTATTGCGACTTGCCGCCTGCCAGCCCGCAGGTTTGGGGCGAACAAACCGACGTAGCCGAATCGGCCGACTGGTATAACGCCAACTATCTGCTGGTGTGGGGTTCCAACGTACCGCAGACACGTACGCCCGACGCCCACTTCTACACCGAAGTGCGCTACAAAGGCACCAAAACCGTTGCCGTTTCTTCCGACTACGGCGAAATGGCCAAATTCGGCGATATCTGGCTGGCACCCAAACAAGGCACTGATGCCGCCTTGGCTATGGCGATGGGGCATGTGATTCTGAAAGAGTTCCACCTCGACAACCCTTCCCCTTATTTTACCGACTATGTGCGCCGCCTAACCGATATGCCGATGCTGGTGCGCCTGAATGCCGAAGGCAGCGGCTATGCACCGCAATACTTCCTACGCGCATCCGAGCTTGGCGGATTCGACGCAGAACAAAACGCCGATTGGAAAACATTGGTTTGGGACGAACTTTCAGACGGCCTATGCCTGCCCAACGGCTCTATCGGTTTCCGCTGGGACGGTAGCCAAAAATGGAATTTGGAAACCCATGCCCAAGAAAAAGACATTCAAGCCGCTTTATCCTTAAAAGAGCGTGCCGATGAAATTGTCGATGTCGGCTTTACCTACTTCGGCGGCGAGCACGACGATATCCTCTACCGCAAAGTGCCCGCCAAACGCATTCCCCTATCTAACGGCGAAACCGCTTTGGTCGCTACCGTATTCGACCTGATGGTTGCCAACTACGGCATCGACAACGGCTTGGGCGGCGACAATATCGCCAAAGACTATTTCGATGACCAGCCCTATACCCCCGCATGGCAGGAAAAACACACCGGCGTCAAACCCGAATTAGTGATTCGGGTTGCCCGCGAGTTTGCCCAAAACGCCCACGACACCGAAGGCCGCAGCATGGTGATTGTCGGTGCCGGCTTAAACCACTGGTATCATATGGATATGGCCTACCGCGGCATTATTAATATGTTGATGATGTGCGGCTGTATCGGCAAATCCGGCGGCGGTTGGTGCCATTATGTCGGCCAAGAAAAACTGCGTCCGCAATCCGGTTGGATTCCGCTGGCTTTCGCCACCGACTGGCACCGCCCACCCCGCCAAATGAACGGTACATCCTTTTTCTATGCCCACACCAGCCAATGGCGGCATGAAAAAGTACATGCCGATGAAATCCTTGCCGCCAATGCCGACGGCAGCATGGGCGGATTATCCATGATCGACTACAACGCCAAAGCCGAACGCATGGGCTGGCTGCCCAGCGCACCGCAGTTAAGTGCCAACCCGTTGGATATTGCCGATCAGGCTGCCGCCGCCGGCAGTGATGCCGGTGCCTATATTGCAGGCCGTCTGAAAGATGGTTCGCTGGATATGGCCTGCAATGATCCCGACAACCCGCAAAACTTCCCGCGCAACCTGTTTGTATGGCGCTCCAACCTGCTCGGTTCGTCTGCCAAAGGCCACGAGTATTTCCTGAAATACCTGTTGGGCACGCAAAACGCCGTATTAAACGACGAAAATGAAGACGAATGCATCAAGCCGTCTGAAATCAATGTGCGCCCTGCCGCCGAAGGCAAGCTCGACTTACTCACCGTGCTCGATTTCCGCATGTCCACCACCTGCCTGTATGGCGATATCGTTTTACCGACCGCGACATGGTATGAAAAAGACGACTTAAACACATCGGATATGCACCCGTTTATCCACCCCCTCAGCGAAGCCGTGCAACCCTTATGGCAAAGCAAAAGCGACTGGGAAATCTATAAAGGCTTTGCCAAAAAATTCAGCGAAATCGCCAAAGGCTACCTCGGCGTACGCAAAGATATCGTGTTAACCCCATTAATGCACGACAGCCCGCAAGAGCTCGGCCAACCGTTCGACCCCAAAGACTGGAAACACGGCGAATGCGACCCCGTACCCGGCAAAACCATGCCTGCCGTTAGCGTAGTCGAACGCGATTACGGCGCGGTTTACGACAAATTCACCTCAGTCGGCCCCCTACTTGAAAAAGTCAACAACAACGGCAAAGGCTTGGCATGGAAAACCGAGCCCGAAGTAGAATTTTTACGCAAACTCAACGGTGTACGCAGCGAAGGCGCAGGCAAAGGCCAGCCGAGAATCGACAGCGCCATTGATGCCGCCGAAATGATTCTGACTTTGGCACCCGAAACCAACGGCCACGTTGCCCTTAAAGCTTGGCAATCACTCAGCAAGGTTACCGGCCGCGACCATTCGCACCTGATTCAATCGAGCGAACACACCCAAATCCGCTTCCGCGATATCGTCGCCCAACCGCGCAAAATCGTTACCTCACCGATTTGGTCAGGCGTGGAAAGCGAAGAAGTGTGTTACAACGCCGGCTATACCAACGTGCACGAACTGATTCCGTGGCGCACCCTCACCGGTCGCCAACAGTTCTACCAAGACCATAAATGGATGCGCGATTTCGGCGAACACCTATGCGTATACAAGCCCGCCGTCGATTTCAAAACCACCCGCAAACTTTTGGGCAAACACCCCAACGGCAACAAAGAAATCACCCTGAATTTCTTAACACCGCACCAAAAATGGGGCATCCACAGCACCTATTCCGAAAACCTGCGCATGCTCACCCTCTCACGCGGCGGCCCGCATGTGTGGCTTTCCGAAGCCGATGCCAAACGGGCGGGCATTGTCGATAACGACTGGGTAGAAGTATTCAACGCCAACGGCACTATTGCCTGCCGCGCCGTGGTCAGCCAACGCATACCCGAAACCATGATCCTGATGTATCACGCACAGGAAAAAATCGTCCACACCCCTGCGGGCGAAGTTTCGAAAAAACGCGGCGGTATCCACAATTCCGTTACCCGCGCCATTCTGAAGCCCACCCACATGATTGGCGGCTACGCCCAACTGGCCTACGGCTTCAACTACTACGGCACCGTCGGCTCCAACCGCGACGAATGGGTGATTGTGCGTAAAATGAATAAAGTGGACTGGATGGACACTCCGGTGAAGTAAACACCACTTTTAAAACCCCTGCCTGATATTGCTTCGGGCAGGGGTTTTCTTTATTGCAGGCCAATATAAAAGGCCGTCTGAAAAACCTAATATAAACAATCCGACAAAAGTTTACGATAAGTATTTTATTGGATAATTTGATAAAATTATAAACAAAATCGAAACTATTCAATATTAGTTAAGTAAGCTTGGAGATTATATGCCAATTAATTGGGGAGAAATCAAACCATTTCAAAATTCACAAAATAATGCTTTTGAGGAATTAGTATGCCAGTTAGCTCGAGAGGAGTTTGGTCAATCAGGACATTTCACTCGAATTGCCGCTCCGGACGGTGGTGTAGAAGCAATATGTGAGCTAGAAGATGGTAATTTATATGGTTGGCAAGCTAAATACTTTATAAATTCTTTCACCAGTAGCCAATGGCGCCAAATCCAAGACTCATTTGAAGAAGCATTAGAAAATTATCCTAATTTAATTAGATACTATATCTGTGTGCCAATTGATAGAAATAATGCTTCTGTTCAAGGAAGAAAATCTTTTTTAACCAAGTGGCATGAGCATATACAACAATGGCAACAAATTGCTGAATCTAGGGGAAGAAGCATTGAGTTTATTTTTTGGGGCAACTCAGAATTAACAGATCTTCTTTCTAAACCGCAAAACGCAGGTAAACGTTATTTTTGGTTCCAAGAGCAAGAACTATCAGATCAATGGTTTGAGCAATATAACAATCAAGCCATTGCAAATTTAGGAGCCCGATATACGCCTGAAATCAATATTGATTTACCCATTGCCCTTAAATTTGAAGCTTTGGCAAGAAGCCAATCTTTTAAAAAACAATATACTCATCGCTTCCACCAATTATTAATTGATATCCAAAAACATTTTTCTTCATTTCAAGCTTTAGCTAAAGAAATACAAGATGAAGATAAACTTTTATCTATATTGGGAGAAGTGATTGAAAGCTGTAAACAATCATTAAACTTAACCAAATATACAGATGAAATTATTCCCATAGATTTATTATTAGCAAAAATTAAATCAGCTATTAAACAAATCAATTTAAATATTAAATATGATAACGATGATAAAAGCCAAGAGGATATAAACTCATTTCTAAAAGATATTAGAACTAACTTCTTTTACTTAAAAAATATATTAGAATCTGATGAAATTCAATTATTTAATGGGGAAGTTTTATGGTTAAGAGGTGAAGCAGGAGTTGGAAAATCTCATTTAATGGGTGATATGATTTCCCAACGTATGCAAGATAGTCAATATTCTATTTTACTATTAGGACAAGACTTTACCGAAAATTCGAATATATGGAATCAAATCCTATCCAAGCAATTGAATTTACCAAATTTAAGCCCTAAAGATTTTCTAACTGCTCTTGACAGTATTGCTCAGGCACAAAAAGAGCGCTTCATTCTTGCTATTGATGCATTAAATGAAGGCGCAGGAAAAAATTTATGGCCAAATCAATTAAACGGTTTTATTCAATTAATCCAAGAGTATCCTAGAATTGGATTGGTGCTGAGCGTTCGTAGTACCTATGAAAAAATTATAAATAAAAATTTAAGCAAATCTATCCAAAAAGTGCTATGCATTATTGATCATGAAGGCTTTGCTGGCCATGAGTTTGATGCAATTCCGGTATTTTTCGAATATTACGGTTTAAACCAACCCACTATTCCTTTACTAAATTCGGAGTTTAGCAATCCACTATATCTCAAATTATTTTGTGAAAGCCTAAATAAACAAGGTTACACCTCTGTACCCAAAGGATATCAAGGAATTACCCAAATCATTGATAGCTATATCAATGGAATAGAGAAAAAAATTGCTTATCGGCTTGAGGAAGATGAAAGCTTACAGCTAGTAAAAAGAGCCATTAATATCATTATCGAATTAGATTTATCAGGGGCTGACCTAAACTATCTATCGGTAAAAAAAGAGATTGCAAAAACGCTACAAGATTATATTGCAGAGGCAGATGCTAAAAAATTTATAGACTACTTAATTCAAGAAGGCGTATTGAATAAAAATATCCCATATTCGCACGAACAAGAATATATCTATTTTACTTATGAAAGAATTGGGGAGTATCAAAAAGCATTATATTTTCTACAAAAAATTAATAGCCTAAATGACTTAATACAATGGTTTCAAACAACAAAAGGGCAAGAAATTCTTAACCAATTTAATTTATATAAAGGGTTATGGGAAGCATTTAGTGTTTTATTACCCGAACGGTTAAATATCGAATTATTTGAAGTAATTTCATTTGAAAATAATAATTATGAATTATTAAATATAATAATTCATAATTTATTATGGAGAATTCCCAAACATATTGATTTACAAAAAATAAATAAATTTCTTAACGATAATCATCAATATTTTGATCCATATCTATGGCCATATTCATGGATAGAAATGCTTTATCAATTAGCAGCAGAACCTAACCATCCATTAAATAGCATGTATTTACATGAGAATCTATTTAATTTATCAATGGCAGATAGAGATGCACAATGGACTACATGCATTTCTCATGAGTTTGATAATAACTCTCCAATCAGTAGATTATTAAACTGGTGCAAAAATTATAGCCATCAACCCAATTTAACTGAAGAGAGCTTATTATTAATTGCCATAGCGATAAGTTGGTTACTAACTTCCACTAACATCAAGCAAAGAAATCAGGCCATACAAGCATTAGCAGATTTATTATGGAATAGATTAAATATTGCTTATCAACTATTGCAAAAGTTTGAGGCAGTAAACGATCCTTATGTATTAGAAGGCATTTTGTCTGCTACCTATGGAGCTATTTTATATTCTGATAATTTAAATAGCCTGAAAAAATTAGCAGATGAGGTTTATACCCAGATTTTTAATATTTCAAAAAACCAAGAAGTTTTGCCGAATGTACTCATTAGGGATTATGCACGACATATTATTGATTATTCACTATCCAAAAACCAAAATAGTTACTCTTCAGAAGAAAAATACTCTATTCAAGAACATATTACGCCTCCTTACAATAGTTCTTTCCCAACAACACTTCCCAGTACAGAAGAAATTGATAACAAATATTCTTCTGATGAAGAACAAAGAATTATTCGTTCAATGACTACTGAATACGGAAGAGGGGTAAATAGATACGGTGATTTTGGGCGTTATACATTTGAGCATAGTTTTTCTCTCTGGAGGGGAAATCCCTCTATCCATACTGATTTATTAAGTAATTATGCCTGCCACTTAATTTTTGAAGATTTTGGTTATGATTGCACTAAACATGCTAATTTTGACAAATCTCTCAGAAATATCACCGGAGAGCAAAATAAAATAAAAAGAATTGGTAAAAAATACCAATGGCTAGCCCTTTATGAAACTTTAGCAAGAGTAATGGATAACTTTCAAATATATGATGATAAAGGTAATGAATTGCGCTGGGTCACAGATTTAAACCAATTTTATCTACCTAAAGCCAATATTCAACCGATACCTATTTTACAAAAACAATTTGATGAACAAACCCAGCAAGTTCCTTTACAGGATATAAAAGGATATTATGGAGAAGAAATACCAGATTGGTGGGATGGCGAAGCACAAGATTGGGTTATAAATAGTGAAGCCTTACCCAATATCCCGGCCATAATAGAAACCCAAATTGATGATGAGGATTGGGTGTTTTTAGAAAAATATGATTATCTTAATCATCCGGAAAAATTTGCAGAATATGATACTCAGCGTAAAACTCTATGGTTTCAAATTAGAAGTTATCTCATTCCAAAACGAGATCTAAATCGTGCCAAAAAATGGTTAGAAACACAAAATTTTATGGGGCGTTGGATGCCAGAAGGAAAAAAATACGATAATAATAACTTACAAGAATTTTTCAAAATCAGTCCTCCCCAATCAGTAGATAAAATTAATTGGCAAACAATTAATCACAATCGTGATATAAATGTTTTACCCACAGTGGATCAACATTACCAAAGATCTACATATGAAAATAATGGATACACCATTTATGCACCATGTTATTTTCTTTATCAAAGTATGAATATGAATTTAAGTAATAAACAAGGGTATTTTGTTGACCAGCAAAATGATTTGGTTTGCTTTAACCCGTTGATTTCTAATAAACCTAAAGCCATGCTTTTGATAAAAAAAGCGCCTTTTATAAAATTTTTAAAAGAAAATGATTTAGCTGTATTTTGGACTTGTTTGGGAGAAAAATTAATTCATAAATCAGAATGGGATTTCCATAATAAAAGGTTAGATTTTTCAGGTTTATATTATTTTGACAGAAGTCAAAGGGAATCTATCAAAGGCCAAATTAAAACAGAATCTTTTGAGCCTAAAAAATAGGAATTAATTTAAGTGAATTAAATATATTTAAATAATTTTCTGAATATTTATGGCCGTCTGAAACATTATCTTTCAGACGGCCTTTTCAATACTCATTACTTGGCTTAATAAAGCATGGCATCTGCCGCTTTATCCAAACCTTGGTTTAATGACTCCACCATCGCGGTATAACCATCGCCGTTTTGCACCGTTTCCACATGGAACGGGCGGCTCTGCCCGTCCGGCCATAAAGCATAGCCGCTCACTAAAGTTTTACCAGCAAAACTCCCTTGAAAAGCCTCTATATAAACTTTCATCACCTGCATACTGCTGCTGCGGCTTGCCGGTATGAAAGTATAACGGCTGTTCAAACGGTTGAGTTTATTACTCAAACCCGAAGCCAAGGCATCATCCAACGAACCCGCCCATAAATGATTACGGGCAAAATTCACATGATAGGTATCGGTTTGATACACCAAACCACCATTATTTAAAGGTTCGGCCAAAAAGACTTTTACAGCAATTTCACTACGGCCGTTGCCCGGATGTTGGTACTGGCTGTCCGGCAAGGTGAAATATTGCGTGGGGGCGGTTGTGCTGCATGCACTTAATGCGGCCAATGCACCGACTAACAACAATTTACGCATCAACGGCTTCCTTTCGGTATCGGGTCTTTAACATTACTGTTGAAAATTAATGAATTGGGTTTCTCTTTTAATTGGTTTAAAACAGGTTGTGCATCTTTCAGCGTTTTATCAATGCTGTTCAACGTGTTTTGTACATCACCATATAAAGGCGATTGCGGCGAAACCCCTTTCAAGGTTTGGCGCAGTTCGCTCAATGTTTGACTTAATTCTTGAGGAACATTTTGCGTTTGCGGCTTATTGATTAAAGCATTTGCTGATTTTAAGGTTGCTTTTAGCTCGCCCAACGAACTGTTCAACTCCCCAACGGTTTTTTCCAGCGGTAATTTATTGAATTTCTCAAGCAAATTGCCTAATTGTGCCTGCAATTGATCCAAGCCGCTATTACGGGTGGCAATCACAACATTACCATTATATCGGGCAAACGGTTTGAGCTTACTGCCTGAAGCAGGCGTATCGTCCAGCTCAATCATTTTACTACCCGTAATCAAGTTATTGCTTGCAATGGCTGCTGTCAGCCCTTTATTTAAGGCCATCTGAAAATGGCTCTGCCAATATTCTTTGCTTTGCGCGTCGGCATTTATCTCTATGCGCTCCGGCTCAATACGGATACGCACCGGAATCCAACCGTTTTCAAATAATTTCAGGCTATCTCCATCGGCAAAATAAGGAACGTCTGCTACTGCACCGATATTGATGCCTTTATATTCCACCGGCGCCCCTGGTGCCAAACCACGTACACTTTGCTTAAAGAAAGCCGTGTAATACAACGAACGTTCAGTCGGTAGATTTTCAATATCGGTGCGGCTGTTATATAGCTCGAATGTATCACCGTTTACAGCCGGATCACCTTTATTACCATTTATTGGCGATGAAAACACAATCGCACCGGAAAGCAATGCCGGAATCGGTGCCGATTTAATATTTACACCGCTGCCGGTGGTTTCGATATTGATACCATTTTGTAACCAGAATTGGCTGTTTTGTCCGACCAATTTATCATTAGGGCTTTCGATAAAAATGGTATAGCTTACTGTTTCATCTTTTGGCGTAAATTCAGCACTTTCTACTACGCCGACACTAAAATCTTCATATAAAACCGGACTACCCACCCCCAGCATCTTGTCATTCATACCAATCAGCTTGAGACGCAAACCATTTTGGCCGATAGCCGTCATCGGTGGGATATCCAATACCTTAAACTCATATTTTGTTTCTTCGCTTTTACCCGGCGTAAAAGCAATATAAGAGCCGGAAACCAATGTATTCAAACCTGATATACCGCTTTCATCAATACGCGGTTTGACTACCCAGAACTGCGTATCTTCACGCATCATATCTTTGGCATCAGCCGTGAGCCTAACGGTTACCTCTACTCCATCACGATCTTCCCGTAAACGGATACGCCTCACCCGTCCGACTTCAACACTCAATACTTTCACTACGGTATTATTCACTTCAATACCATCAGCACTGTCCATCAAAAGGGTAACTTCCGGGCCGGTATTGCGGATTTCTTTCATCAACAGCCAACCTCCGGCAATCAGTGCAATCAAAGGCACCAGCCAGATAATGGAGTTAAAAGCATTGGTTTTCTTTACCACAGCAGGAACAGGTTTGTATTCCAACTGTTTATTAGGTTGTTTATTATCGTTAGTCATATGTATATTGTGTATCAGACACGTTTTCAGACGGCCTGTCGGTTATTGTTTTAGAATAGCGGGACTTATCCCATAATAATCGCGGATCAAAGAAATAGGCGGAAAGCATAGTCAGTATCACAACCAAACAAAAATAAACCGCCGCTTGTCCGGGCACGACCCTTGCCATATATGAATGGAAAGAACTCATTAAAATAATGATGACAAATATATCAATCATCGACCATTTACCGACCGAATCGGTAAAATGATAAATCTTCAACATAGTTTTACTGTTGGCAGGCAAACCATAATGTGCACTGAGGTTTAATACAATCAATAAAACAATTTTTGCTCCCGGCACGAGAATACTGGCACTAAAAATAATAGCGGCAATCAGCTTATCGCCCTCTTCCCACATATAAACAATGCCGTTAAAAATGGTATTGGCCTGCACAACCGTCGGATTGGAAGAAATCATAATCGGCAGCAGATTGGCCGGGATATACAATAACACCGCAGCCACTAAAAACGCCGTCGACATACTCAAGCTTTTGGGGCGACGGTGGTATAAATCTGCACCGCACACGCCGCAAGTTGCTTCTGTTTTTTCTCTAAAATATAAACAACGACTACAACAAACACGCTCTTCCGAGGGTGCTTCAATCGCATTGCGGCCTAAAATCTGATTAATTTTATAATAAACCCAATGCTCCGAAATGGATACCGAAGTCCGAATCAACATCAACGCCAGCGCCAACATCAGATAAAAAGCTGCGCCAAGCGACACTTCCGCCACCGATGACAGCTTGATATAAGCAACCAAAGTCGAAATAAAAAAAACATCAACCATAATAAAATGGCGCAACCGCACCAATGTACGCGTTGCATAACTCAACCCCGGGAATACTTTATCAAACAACAAAGCCAAATAAACATACAGGCAAAACAATAGAAAAACCAACGGCGAACCAAAGGTCAATACAAACATCACCTCGGCCAAAAAACCGAAATCCGACACAATCAACTGTTTCATCATCGATGGCAACGACAATATAGATGTAATGCCCGCTAAGGTAACAGTTACAAAGGTCATGCTATACACAAACACCATCAAAATCAGTGATGCCGTTGCATAAGCCAACGGGGCAATATAGGGATTTTTTCCGACGTCGACAATTTCATGGCCGCAACGGGGGCAATGCGCTTCCTGCCCGCGCTTTAAACGCGGTAACGATATGCGCTGCCCGCATTCCGGGCAATCCACCGTATGTGCAGGTAAATCGGCATTTAAGCTGGGCGGGTAAGCCCGCCATCGGTAATGATTGATAAATTTCACTTTTTTCAGACGGCCTCACAAACAAGCCAAAGATAAAACACGCCCAACAGTCGCATAAATAGCATAAAAAAACAAGTTTTTTCACAAAATTGCAACGCTTGACTATCAACGGAATAAATTCAAGCAAACGCCTATTTGAAACAAAGACAGGCAGAAAAATCAAAAGTTTCCCTGCATACACCGAGCAAACAGCCATATCAATATTGGCTGGCAACAGGCATTATTTATCCTTCTAAAATATTCAAGCCTATAACAAAACTACTACGCACGCCGAATCAATTCTTCCACCAAAGTCGGCACGCCATCTTTCGCTTTTTTTGGTACCACTTCCACCATACGTCCGGCTTGGCGGGGATTGGGATCAACCAAATAACATTCCGCCTGCGGCGGTGCAAACTCCAAGAGCGAAGCTGCCGGATAAACCTGTAACGACGTACCAACCACCATCACAACATCCGCATCCCGCACCTGCTCGACTGCGTGCGGGAAAGCCGGCACCTCTTCGCCGAACCAGACAATATGAGGGCGGAGCGGATGGCCTTTGCCATCTGTATCCGAACGCTTCAAATCACCCGTCCATACCAATATTTCATTTTCATCAACACAACTGCGCACCTTATTTAATTCGCCATGCAAATGCAGCACATGACTGCTGCCGGCACGCTCATGCAAATCATCAACATTTTGCGTAATAATCTGTACGTGATAATAGCTTTCCAAACGAACCAATGCCTCATGAGCGGCATTCGGCATAGCTTGATTGGCCTGCTGGCGCCGCATATTGTAAAAATCCAGTACCAAATCAGGATTACGGGCAAATGCTTCGGGGGTACACACATCGGTGACTTTATAACCCTCCCACAAACCACCTGCATCACGAAATGTTTTTAATCCGCTATCGGCACTGATGCCGGCACCACTGAGTACCACACACTTCTTCATTGATAACCTCATCTTCCAAATAATCTCTTATTTCTTTTTATTAAGGCCGTCTGAAATCTTTTTCAGACGGCCTTAATCATGCCATATTTTTTAAACAGGATATGTTAATGTTTGTCTGACCAATCAACCCTCGTTACCAAGAATCATCGAGCCGATACCCGAATCGGTAAAGATTTCCAATAGCAACGCATTCGGTACCCGGCCGTCAATAATATGTGTCGCTCTAACGCCATTCACCGCAGCCTCCACAGCCGAACTGATTTTCGGCAACATACCGCCGTATAGCGTGCCGTCGGCCACCAACTCGTCAATACGTTTCGGTGTCAGGTTGGTCAACAGATTGCCTTCTTTATCCATTACACCGGTAATATTGGTCATCATCAGCAATTTTTCGGCATTCAACTCTTCCGCCAACCTGCCCGCCACCACATCGGCATTAATATTGAATGCCTCACCGTTGCGGCCCACACCGATAGGCGCCACCACCGGAATACAATCGTAACCGATAATGCCTTTAATCAGAGAGCAATCAATACTTTCCACCACCCCCACTTGGCCGATATCCACACCGTTTCGCTCGGGCGTGTTGATAAACAGTTTTTTGGCTTTGATAAAATGACCGTCTTTACCGGTTACCCCCACCGCTTTACCACCGTGCAGATTGAGCAACGACACAATTTCTTTATTCACATGGCCGCCCAACACCATCTCGACAATATCCATGGTTTCTTCGTCGGTCACACGCATTCCCTGCACGAATGTGCCCTCTTTGCCGACCTTATTGAGCATTTCATTAATCTGCGGCCCGCCGCCGTGCACAATCACCGGATTGATACCGACCAGCTTCAGCAACACGACATCTTTGGCAAACCCTTCTTTTAAAAAAGGATCGGTCATGGCATTGCCGCCATATTTAATCACAATGGTTTTACCCGAAAACCGGCGGATATACGGTAAAGCCTCGGATAAAATACCGGCTTTTTCAGCCGGTGAAATATGTTTGTTGCTCATCTCATTTCCCTTGAAATTATTCGCATGTTTCAGACGGCCTATGTTAAATCATCAACATAGCAAAAACAACCTACAAGCAGCCTTCTCTTTTAACTTCATAACCCGCAATCAACACATACAAAAAATGCTGTTTATTTACATATTCTTTACAGCTACATCGGGTTACACTTATACTGCCGACGCGATTCAATAATCGCGTATCAATCTACCGTAAAGCAACTAATATGCTTTACTTTGACCAACCCGACAGGACCGACAGTATGAATACTGACAACCAAAACCGCCCAGAAAACGTCGAGCTGCTTAGTGCACAAGCGCCGATTACCGATTTCCGCGGGCTGATTATCACAATCATTGCCGCCATCATATGTTTCGGCATTTATCATATCCTGCCCTATGAGCCAAATGCCAATAAAGGTATTGCCGTATTGCTGTTTGTAGCCATTATGTGGTTTACCGAAGCCGTTCACATTACCGTTACTGCTTTAATGGTACCCATTTTAGCTTCACTACTCGGCTTTCCCGATATGAATATTAAGACAGCCATGAGCAACTTTGCCGATCCGACCATCTATATTTTCTTCGGCGGTTTCGCACTGGCTACCGCACTGCACATGCAGCGGCTTGACCGTAAAATTGCCGTATGGTTACTGAGCCTTTCCGGTGGCAATATGAAAGCAGCTGTACTGATGCTGTTTATCGTGACTGCCTTCTTATCCATGTGGATCAGTAATACCGCCACCGCCGCCATGATGATGCCGTTAGCTTTGGGCATGATGGATCACTTAGACAGGGAAAAAGAGCGCAAAACCTTTGTGTTTGTTTTGCTCGGTATCGCTTATTGCGCCAGCATTGGCGGTTTGGGTACTATTGTCGGTTCACCACCTAACAACATCGCTGCCAAAGCTTTGGAGCTAGACTTTTTGGGCTGGATGAAAATGGGATTACCCATGATGCTATTGATTATGCCGCTGATGCTGTTTGCTCTATACGTTATCCTGAAACCCAATTTAAACGAACGTGTAGAAGTTAAAAGCGAACATATTCCCTGGACTTTGCACCGTGTGATTGCCATGCTGATTTTTATTGCAGCAGCAGTTTCGTGGATATTCAGTTCAAAAATTAAAGCCGCATTCGATATCCCCAACCCCGATACTGTTATCGCCCTCACTGCTGCCGTTGCCGTAGTGGTTTTCGGTGTTGCCCGCTGGCGCGAAGTCGCACGCAATACCGACTGGGGTGTATTGATGTTATTCGGTGGCGGTATCGCCCTGAGCAATCTGCTTAAGGTGTCCGGCGCATCTCTGGCACTTGGCCAGCAAATTGCCACCGCTTTTGTATTAACCCACCCGCTGGTGGTTATCTTTGCCGTAGCCGCCTTTATTATCTTCCTTACCGAATTTACCAGTAATACCGCTTCCGCCGCGCTATTGGTGCCTATCTTTGCCAGCATTGCCACCCAAATGGGGCTGCCGAAAGAAGTTTTAGTATTCGTTATCGGTATCGGTGCTTCCTGTGCCTTTATGCTGCCTGTGGCCACGCCGCCGAATGCCATAGTATTCGGCACCGGGCTCATTATGCAGAAAGAAATGATGCGGGTAGGTGTATTGCTCAATATCTTGTGCGTTATCGTAGTTGCCTTGTGGGCTTATGCCTTTTATGTATAACCCGGCTTAATTTCGGATATCACACTTCAGAATACTTACTATGATATAAATTAAATAAAAAAGGCCGTCTGAAATATAACAAATAAATATTTCATCTGGCACAACCTAAAAACCGCACCTTATATTTCAAAACATAAGGTGCGGTTTTACTTATATACCTTTCTGAAAAATCATTATTTCAGAAAGGCATATTATTTACTCGAACGAGTAATTATTTGATTATTTCTTCTTTAATCACGTTTGGTGTATCCGGAGATACAATATCATCGGCTTGATCTTCTTCTATATCAATGCGTGATTTGAATATTTTTACCAACTCAGAAAAGGTAACGACTTTTTCTTGATCGGGATGAAATGTAAACACAGGCTTACCAAAGCGATTGAATTGCATCAATATTTCGATATTAACCGCTTTTTCCTCACCATTTGTCTGCAAATAAGAACGACGGGCAACCATACGGCCTTTACGATCTAAATACAGACTTTCAATCATAGGGCTGCCAAACATTTTTTCAAACAATTCAAAATCATTGCTTTCATTATCCGTATCTTTTTCTACTTTCTGCCCAAGTGCCATCGCAACAAACTTACGTACCTTTTGGTATCCCTCTTCAGTCGCCCCCTCTTCAAAATCTTCCTGTTGCATACGGGTAAGCTCACTATCGAAATCCCGATAAAGAGCGTTATTGAATATATTTAAGTTTTCACTATTCCATATAACATCAATGCGGTATTTGGCACCTGCCTGTTTACCAAACTCATCCACATCAACTAATTTATAAGCACTGGGCGGAATGGCTTTATATGCAGTATGGCTTGATTTAATAAATGCTTTAACAGTTGATCGCAGAGGTATCTCTTTTTTATCCATGTCTTTCCAGGCAAACTGGATACCATTCCCTGCTAACTTCTTAGTTAATTCTTTATTCTCTAAAAAAAGATCTAAAAACATCGGAATAGTAGCCGGCAAATCAACCGTTACCGTCATATTTTTTCCATCGAAGAGTACTGGCAATTGCATTTTGCTGTACTCGTTTTTATTATCGTTCACAATCTCAGAAATAAACTCCATTTTTTCGGTACGCAAATCTACAGCACCTTTCATATTGAACTGCACATTTTGAAAATATTGCGTCAATACGGGATGTTTCTGCGCAAAGTCTGCCGCTTTTTTACCAAGTCCCCCTTCTATCTTCACATCAGATGCTTCCAGATCACTGAAAACGTCTGCAGTCTTTGCTTCAATTACCTGTTTGTTATGCTGGTTTTGATATTTTTGTTCTGCTGCAGCAGCAACTTCGGGAGCCAGCCCTTTATCTTTATCGCTCAAGAAAAAGCGTGCATGCCCTTCAAAATTATAGCTGTAATCTTTAGTGAGGCTTCGTTCTACCGAAATATTCACCATTTCTTGCGGTGTTTTATTATTTAAATTACTACACGCACTCAAGCCCAAAATCGCTACAGTAACTGCTAATAAAGTTTTCTTCATATTTTTTACCCTTTATTAAATTGGTTTAATTTTTTCAAAGAAAAATTAATTATGCATTAATTATAATTTTTTAGCAAAACTTCCTTATAATCCATAAAGTTATATATATTTTTTTATAAAACAATCAAAAAGGTTGATATCTTTACAAAACAACCCTTTAGCTGGCAGCTAAAGGGTTGTTTTGTAAAAACCTTGGCTTATTCGGTTTGTTGAAAGAAATTATTATTCCGGTTTAACTTCCTAAAAATATATTATATTTATTTTATTGCTTCACCAACTGTCATCTGCCAAACATCCTGAACACACTCTGTTAATAAATTCAATACGGGATCAGAGTCAGACTCGTTTAAATAAATAAAATGTAAAGGTAATTTTTGCCGATATTCGTCTAAGATCACAATCGGTTTACCATCAGCCCGCGCGGACTGGGCTTTTTGCTCCGGCACCATGGCAATACCGACTCTTTCACAAACCAAATCAATAATAGTCTGCGGATAATCACAAATAATCTGATGCTTAGGAGAAATCTTGTATTTGCGCCAAAATTGCTGCATATGCTTACGGCTACCAGATACACCGGACATTTCAATCCAAGCGTATTGCGCTAAGCTTTCGGGCAATTTGGCACGGATTGGCTGTTCATCATCAGCATGGCAAATTAACGAATAATGAATATCGCCCAGAAAAATACTCATCAGACTGCGCTGCACCACCGGACCGAGAAAAAAACCGCCATGCAGTTTTCTATCTAACACCCGCTGCTCAATTTCACCACTCATACCATACTGAATATGCAATAAAATATCTGGATTCTGCTCAAGAACACGAGCGGTTAAACGGGTAATTTTGTCAGGTGAAACCGGATGAATCAGGCCAATGTCGGCATGCGTAACATAATGCTCACCCAAGGTTTTAGCAAAACACTCCAGCTTATAGTGATGTTGGAGCAATATTTCAGCTTCAGGCAAGAAAACCTCTCCTGCCGAGGTCAATACCATACCGCTGGTGGTACGTTTAAACAAAGTAACATCTAAGCGCTTTTCCAAAGCCTTGATTTGTGCCGATACGGCCGGTTGGGACAAATGCAGACGTTCTGCCGCCTGAGTAAGATTGCCCATATAGGCAACTTCGGTAAATGTTTTCAGTTGCGTATAATCCATTGATATTTTCTCTACTCAATTTTTATTACCATGTAGCTTTATTACTATATAAATAACTTCCACAGGCCATAGCCAAAAGCCTGAAGCAACCTGTATCCATTATCTTTTTATCTTTAATTTTTAACATATTTACAGCTTTTTAGAAAGCTTATTTTTCAAAATAAATTTATTTAAAAATCAATAATTTTATATCTCACCATAAGAAAAACAGATGGTATCCATCAAAAAATAAAATTAGCCATTGCAACTTTTTTTAATTTAAATCGTCTTCGATTAGACCTTAAAGGTTTTGTAAAGGAGAAGAAAAAAATGGATAAGCAAACAGCACAAAAAGTGCTTCAACATCCAAAATTCAAACAAATGGCCAAATTAAAAGCCATAATCGGCTGGAGTTTTTCCGCCATTATTTTCACCATGTATGTCATTTACATTTGGCTGATCGGAACACAACCCGAACTATTCGGCCAACCTGTATCCGAAGGCAGTATCACTACTTGGGGTATTTATGCCGGCATATTTGTTATCGTGCTTTCATTCATCACTACCGGGATTTATGTCAGCATTGCTAACGGTAAGTTTGAATCGATGACCCGTGATGTTGTACGTGAAGTTCAGGGAGAGTAAGCATGAATCAAAAATTATTCATAACCGTTTTAACCTTTCTGGCTTCAAGCAGCGTTTGGGCCGACGCTTTTACCGGCGAAGTGGAAAAACAACCACTAAATATTGCTGCGATTATTATGTTTTTGATTTTTGTCGGCGGCACATTATTCATTACCAAATGGGCGGCCAAACAAAATAAATCAACCAAAGACTTCTATACCGCCGGCGGTGGCATTTCCGGTTTCCAAAACGGATTGGCGATTGCCGGTGACTATATGTCTGCCGCATCATTCTTGGGTATTTCCGCTATGGTATACACCACCGGTTACGACGGCTTGATCTACTCTACCGGTTTCTTGGTGGGCTGGCCGATTGTATTGTTCCTGATTGCAGAACGTCTGCGCAACCTCGGTAAATTTACCTTTTCCGATGTGGTTGCCTACCGCTTAAAACAAGGCCCGGTACGCGTATTTGCAGCCAGCGGTTCGCTCTTGGTGGTGATTTTGTATCTGATTGCCCAAGTTGTTGGTGCAGGTAAACTGATTCAGCTGCTGTTTGGCATGAACTACACCTCAGCCGTGATTATCGTCGGTGTATTGATGGTCGCTTATGTATTATTCGGCGGTATGCTGGCTACTACATGGGTTCAAATTATTAAAGCGGTTCTGCTGCTTTCCGGTGCTACTTTTATGGCCTTTATGATTATCAAAGCCAGTGGTTTCAGTTTTGAAAATATGTTCCAAAAAGCCACTGAAATCCACGATAACGGAAGTGCCATTATGGCGCCGGGGGGATTGGTCTCCAACCCAGTTGACGCACTGTCTCTAGGCTTGGCATTAATGTTCGGTACCGCCGGTTTACCCCATATTCTGATGCGTTTCTTTACCGTACCCGATGCCAAAGAAGCACGTAAATCCGTTTTTGTAGCCACCGGCTTTATCGGTTATTTCTATCTATTAACTTTCATTATCGGTTTCGGTGCGATTATTTTTGTGACCAAAGACAATCCGCAATTCTTCACTAATATGGTTAGAGATGGTAAATCCGTTGTTGAAATGATTGGCGGCAGCAATATGGCAGCCATTCACTTATCCGGTGCATTGGGCGGCAACCTATTCTTAGGCTTTATTTCAGCCGTTGCCTTCGCCACCATTTTGGCGGTGGTTGCCGGTTTGACACTTTCCGGTGCATCAGCCGTAAGCCACGACTTGTATTCTTCCGTTATCCGTCAGGGTAAAGCCACTCAAGAAGAAGAAATGCGTGTATCCCGTATGGCCACCGTAGCATTAGGTGTTCTGGCCATCATTTTGGGTATTGCCTTTGAAAGACAAAACGTAGCGTTTATGGTGGGCTTGGCATTTGCACTGGCCGCTTCTGCCAACTTCCCGATTCTTGCCCTGTCAATGTTCTGGAAAGGTCTGACCACGCGTGGTGCGGTTCTCGGCGGTTTCTTAGGTTTGATTCTGGCTGCCGTACTGATTGTGCTTGGCCCGACCGTTTGGGTGTCTGTATTGCATCATGAAGAAGCCATCTTCCCATACAGAAACCCCGCACTGTTCTCGATTCCGCTGGCCTTTATCGCTGCCTGGTTCTTCTCGGTAACCGATAAATCCAAACAAGCCGAACTGGACAAAGCAGGTTTCGAAGCACAATATGTACGTTCTATGACCGGTATCGGTGCATCCGATGCCAGCGACCACTAAACGTTAATATTTGAATCATCAGGCCGTCTGAAAACCATTTTCAGACGGCCTTAATTTTGGGTACAATGCCGGATAAATCCTACCCTTGAAACAAGGAATTTTTATGTATTTTGTAGACCGCACTGCCGTCGTGCTAAAGCCGACCGCCCAATTTTTAGCTTGGCTGAAAAGTACCGATGACGACATGCCCGACTTAACACTCGAACAGTTGCGTACCAATTGTTCGGTTTTTCTGGTTCCCCAATTTGACGAACCGGAAGCCGTTGTCACCTATTTCGACGACCGCTACCGTGAAATTTTCGAGGCCGAAATCGCTGGTTGGGACATTCCCAAAAAACAATGGCCGCAAGATATGAGCTTGAAAGCATTTTGGGAATATTTTGAAATCGAAATCCACGATATGGTATTGGATATGGAAGAAGCCGATATGGTTATCAGCCCCGTATTCGATAATATGATGTAACCATGCAGGCTTTTCAGACGGCCTTTAAACCATCGCGCACTGCCCTTATCATCACAGCCGTATTGCATCTTTGGGCATTATTAACCTGCATTTTTGCGTTTTACGGCTGGATGCAGATTGCCGGCTTGGTTTTATTATCGGCCAGTCTGATATGGGCATGGCGGAAACAAACCCTGAAACAACCTGAAGCCATACACCAAATTGCCGTTAGCAGACTCGGACAAGCAGCCGTATTTATCGGCGAAGAACAAATTGCTTTTGATGCTGTTCTTTGCGATAGCAGTCTGATTTCCCGTTATGCCTTATTTTTAAAATGGCACTTAGGCGACCGTATACTTTGGCAATTTATCCTGCCCGACATGATCGATAAAGAAAGCTACCGCCGCCTGCTGGTGTGGGCACGTTGGGGGCAACCGTTATCTACTAGGCCGTCTGAATAAAATACTATCAATCAGCACTTTAAAAAAACTACAACCGCCCCTATCTGCCCACCGCTTCCAACAGACACCATCATTATGAAAACACTCAACGACTGGCTTTCACATCTTGAAACCGCACACAGCAACGGCTTAATCGATATGGGTTTATCCCGTGTCGGCGAAGTTAAAAACAAAATGAACCTTCAGCCGCAATGCCCTGTAATTGCCGTAGCCGGCACCAATGGCAAAGGCTCTGTTTGTGCGTTTCTATCGCAGATTTACCATCAGGCCGGTTTTAAAGTCGGCACGTTAACCAGCCCGCATTTATTAAAATTCAACGAACGCATCGCCATCAATACCGAACCCGTTTCCGATGAAGCCATCACTGCCTCATTCGAACGAATCGAAGCGGCACGCGGCGATATTTCGCTGACTTATTTCGAATTCAACACCCTTGCCGCCGTTGATATTTTTATGCGCGAACAAGTCGACCTGATGATTCTCGAAGTTGGCTTGGGCGGTCGTTTGGATGCGGTGAATATTTTTGATGCCGATTGTGCCATCGTTACCAGTATCGATTTGGACCACCAATCCTTTTTAGGCAATACCATAGAAGAAGTTGCCTATGAAAAAGCCGGTATTTTCCGTGCAGGCAAACCTGCCATCTGCGGTCAAAATCCGCCACCCGAATCATTACGCCGCCATGCCGAAGAAACAGGCGCCGTTTTACTCGTCGGCAAACGTGATTTCAGCTTCACCCGATTAGAACAACAGCAATGGTCGTTCCGCTTTCATCCGCAAGCGACTGATGAACTATTTTCAGACGGCCTCACACGCAACCGCAACGCCCTACCGATTCCCGCCCTGCGCGGTGCCTATCAACTCGGTAATGCCGCCTGTGCCTTAGCCGCTATCGAATGCTTGAACGACAAACTGCCCATCGATATCGGTTCCATCAAACGCGGGCTACTGCTCACCAGCAATCCCGGCCGTTTTCAAGTATTGCCCGGGCGACCTTTAGTCATTCTTGATGTCGGCCACAATCCTCATGCAGCCAAAGCATTAAAACAAGGCTTAATTACTCTGCCTTTCGCCGCAAAACGTACAGCTGTTTTCAGCATGTTGGCCGACAAAGATATCGATAGCGTATTAGACATTGTTAAAGACCAATTCGACCAATGGTATATTGCTCCCCTAAATCTGCCGCGCGGCATGAATAATAATCAACTGGAACAAAAACTATCGGCACACGGTATCGAAAATGTGACGACTTTTGACAATATTCAAAATGCTTACCAAGCCGCTTTGGCGGCATCTTCTGAAAATGATAGAATTACCGTTTTCGGTTCATTCCATACCGTTGCCGAAGTGATGGCAACGCTGTAATAAGGCTTTCAATTTAATATGGCAAACCACCGCAACCGCTTTCAAAGTTTAAGCGAATACGAACAATTAAAACGTAAAAACCGCCGCAGGCTCGTTGGTGCCTCCGTCTTGGTGATATGTGCAGGCTTTCTGCTGGCCAAAGTATTAAACCAAAGCAGCGATAATACCGCCGCAGAAACCATCAGTATCCATAAAGCGGACGGTTCCGTTCAGACGGCCTCATCACCCGAAACACAACAAATTGCTATTACCAACCGTGCCGCATCTGCCGACGACGCATCCGATTTATCCCCCGCCGCTGTTTTAGAACCTGCACCGGAAGATACCCAAAGCATCGAATTGGATAACCCGCTCCTTAACCCGACCCCGGCACCTAAACCATTAAAAAACGAAACCGTATCTGCTTTAGAAACCAAGCCCGCATCGGCAATCGACACCAGCGCTTCCCATGAAAAAGACAGTATTGTAAAAGCAGCAAAACCCATTCCGAGAACCGATTCCACTGCGTCTGAAACACGTCAAACCGAAACAAAAACAGCAGTAAAAAAAGCAGATACTCCCCCACCTGAAGAAACCGTCCCGCCGCCTGTTGTCGTCATCAACAATAAAGTCGAACCCGAATCTGAAGCCGAACGCAAAGCCGCCGCACAAAAAGCACAACAGGAAAAGGCAGAAAACGAACGTTTGAAACAACAGGCCATACAACGCCAACAAGCAGAAAAACAAAAAGCCGAACAATTATTGCAAAAGCAACAAGTACAAAAAGTCGAAGCCGAAAAAGAACGGCAAGCGACAGAAGCTAAAAAACAGGCTGAAAAACGTCAGGCCGAACAAAAAGCGCAGCGATTAAAAGCTGAAAAACAGGCGAAAGAAAAAGCAGCCGCACAAAAACGTGAAGCAGAAGCGGCACGCAAAAAACAAGAGGCAGCTAACCGGAAAGCAGCTGAAGATGCCTTAAATAATAAATCGGCTGGTATTGCCGATAAAGTTGATCCACAGTCTATTTTAGAAGCCAAACCTTCAACCAAAGCCAGTATTCAACTAGGAGCGTACAGTAGCCGTCAGCAAGCCCAGCAAATGCAGCAAAAACTGGCTGATGAAGGTATCAGCACCCATATCAGTGAAGCCGATACGGGTAAAGGTAAAACTTTCCGTGTCCGTACCGGCAGTTACCCTTCCAGAGAAGCAGCAGATAAAGCCTTAGATAATATCCATAAAAAAGGCCTTGACGGCATTATTATCGGACAACCCTAATGGCCATGTTTGATATTTTGGCTTTCGGCCTCATTTTGATATCGGCCATCATTTCCATGATGCGCGGAATGATTGCCGAAATCACCTCGTTACTGATTTGGATTGTGGCATTTATTGTTGCCAAACTTTATGCCGCACCTTTTTCGGAAATGGCCTTTTCAACCGTCGAACCACAGGCATTTGGTGTCGCCATCGCTTTTATCGTTCTTTTTATTGCAGCATGGCTGGTACAACATTTATTACGTTCGCTGCTCACTTCGGCTGTTAAAGCAGTCGGACTGGGCGGCATTAACCGTTTGCTCGGCGGTGTCGTCGGGGCGCTGAAAGGTATTATATTGGTTACCTTGGCCGTTATTGTTTGCTTATTTACCGATCTTCCCCAAAGCGAAGGTTGGCAACAATCTTTTAGCGCAGTTTATTTTGAAGCATTGGCCAGAGTGGCCGTTCCCTATTTATCGTCTGTACTCACGGACCAAATACACTATCCAACCCCTTAAATCCCGGAGAATAAATAATGTGTGGCGTATTAGGTATGGTAGCCTCCCAACCCGTTAATCAAAGCCTCTACGACGGCTTACAAATGCTGCAACACCGCGGCCAAGATGCCGCCGGTATCGTAACCGTAGAAGGTAGCGTGTTCCACATGCACAAAGGCAAAGGCATGGTGCGTGATGTTTTCCGCACTCGCAATATGCGCAGCCTGCCCGGACACGCCGGAATCGCCCATGTCCGCTATCCGACTGCCGGCGATGCTGGCAGCACAGCAGAAGCCCAGCCTTTTTATGTCAGCTCACCTTTCGGGATTGTTTTAGCCCACAACGGCAACCTAACCAATACAACCGAATTATACGAAAACGTATGCAACAAACACTTGCGCCATATCAATACCCGCTCCGACTCGGAAGTATTACTAAACGTATTGGCTCATGAATTGCGCCGTGAAGTGACCGATAACGATTCGTTCCTACTTAGCGTAGACAATATTTTCAATGCGGTTTCCCAACTACACGAACGGGTACGTGGCGCCTATGGAGTTGTGGCCATGATTGCCGGATATGGCCTGTTGGCATTCCGTGATCCTTTCGGCATTCGCCCGTTGGTTTTAGGTTCGCAAACCGATGAAAACGGCCATAAATCCTATGCTGTTGCTTCCGAATCGGTTGCGTTCAATGGTATTGCCTATGATCTTGAGCGCGATATTGCACCGGGTGAAGCGGTATTTATCAGTCTTGATGGCCAATTCTTCTCCCGCAAGTGCGGCGGCAACGACCAGCCCAGCCCCTGCCTGTTTGAATATGTTTATTTTGCTCGTCCAGACTCCGTTATCGACAACGTATCTGTATATCAGTCTCGCCTCAATATGGGCATTACTTTGGCGGAAAAAGTGAAACGCGAGCTGCCTATCGACGATATCGATGTGGTAATGCCGATTCCCGACACCAGCCGCCCCAGCGCCATGGAACTGGCACACCATCTGGGCAAACCTTACCGCGAAGGCTTAATCAAAAACCGTTATATCGGCCGCACCTTTATTATGCCCGGCCAGGCCACACGTAAAAAATCGGTACGTCAGAAACTTAGTCCGATGGAAACCGAATTCAAAGGAAAAAGCGTGTTATTGGTTGACGATTCCATTGTACGCGGCACAACGAGCCGTGAAATTGTCGAAATGGTACGCGCATCGGGCGCACGCAAAGTTTATTTTGCCTCCGCCGCTCCCGAAGTTCGCTTTCCCAATGTTTACGGTATCGACATGCCGACCCGTGAAGAATTAATCGCCAATAACCGCACCACCGAAGAAATTGCTCAAGAAATTGGTGCCGACGGCTGCGTATTCCAAGAATTATCGGAATTAGAACAAGTAATTAAAGATCTGAATCCGAATATCACTACTTTTGATACCTCTTGCTTCAGCGGCATTTATCTCACCGGTGATATTGATGAAGCCTACCTGCAAAAACTATCTGCTGATAAAGCTTCCCTACATCAAGTTACCGCAGGTCAAATTCATATGTCTATCGGCATTGACAACAATTCTGAAGATGATGACTAAATACGAATCAACCTAAAGCAATAAAACCGGATAATGTCCTATTATCCGGTTTTATTATGTGAAGGCCGTCTGAAAAAGTAATATAGCGTTTTATCGGTTATGATTATCCAACCAAATAATACTGGCCATACGTCCTGTTGCTTTATCACGGCGGTAGGAAAAAAAGGTATCACGCCCCAATACGGTACAGTCCTCACCGCCATAAATCATGGTTACACCTTCACGCTGTAGACTCATTCTCGCCAAAGCATAAATATCGGCCAGATATTTGCCACCGCCTATCGGTTCGAACGCATTGGCCATCGAGGGGTTTTGTGCATAAAAAATATCATATACATCCTGCCCCACTTCAAAAGCTTCCGGGCCAATCGCCGGACCAAGATAAACCATAATGTCTTCCGGCGGCACTGCCATAGCGGTAATGGTATTTTTCAACACCCCGCCTGCCAAACCGCGCCAACCGGCATGAGCGGCCGCCACCACGCTGCCGCCACGATCACAAAATAACACTGGTAAGCAGTCTGCCGTTAACACCGCACAAGCTGCAGTAGCGGTTCTGTCTACAGATGCATCGGCATCCGGCACGGTTCCGATATGAGACGCTGCCTCAACCACAACCGTACCATGTACCTGATTAAGATATACCACAGGCAGGTTGATTTGCTGCTGAATAATCATACGGTTTTGGCGCACATGTTCGGGGTTATCACCCACATGCACACCAAGGTTCAAACTGCGATAGCTGCCTTCACTCACCCCACCTTGGCGGGTCGTGATTAATGTTTTCACATTTGCCGGAGCCGGCCATTCGGCATGGAAGAACGGCACCTGCCGATTTTTAATCCCTGCAGCAGCATTCAAATCAAACAAATGATTCATCTTTCATTCTTCCTTTATGCTTTCAGACGGCCTCTTATTAAATGATACTTATTTTATCGATAGAAGCTTCTATTAATAAGCTTCTATTATTAAGCCTTCCCGCAGCAGGTTTTATATTTTTTACCGCTGCCGCATGGACAAGGATCATTGCGCCCGACTTTTTCTTCTGTTCTACGTACCGTAGTCGGTTTGTTTTTAATGCTGTGCCAATAATAATAAATATCCAGCAATACATGCGGCAATTCGGATTCAAGCTGAGTTAGCTCTTTATCGGTCAGGTGCAGCAATATTTCACCGTTTTCTTCTTCATCGTAAATACCGCCCAATGCCATAATCGGGTAAAACAAATCTTCAAACTCTTCATCATTAACCGCTTCAAACCAATCGGTCGGCACCACATCCAAAGCATAAAGATAGGCATTACACCATGTATGGAAATCGGGATGCTCCGCCTCATCTTCATAAAGCCATAAATCGGGCAACATGCGTTCTGAAAATTTTTCCCGCATATCCATCACCAAAGCCAGCACCAACGATTCAATTTCTTTTTGTTCTGCTGGCTTAAATAGTTTTTCATCCCCCATCACTTCTGGCAACCATTCCCCCGTTTTTAATTCATCGGGGCCGGTTAGCAAAGCCATCATATAGGCTTGTACTTCATCGCAACGCATGGCGGCAGTGGTTTCGGCCTTGTTATCCAACAATGCCGATAGTCGCTGACGGGAAGATTCGTCAAACATAGATATTCCTTTTCAACAGAGCATATAAAGTCATCATTATTTTACAGCTTGACATAATATGCCAATATATTTTTTGCTATTTATTTTCCGGTTGTGATGCAGAAGCCCACTGCTGTTTGGCCTTTAAACTCACCGCATTACCCTGATTAACTAGCCATTTATCTTCAACCCGCCATTTACCATCGGCATCCTCTACCCGTACATACCAATGCTGGGTCGGCGGCAGGGTTTTAAAAACCGCCTTGTATTCGGTTTTATCGCCCGAATTCGGCATCTCCGAATCCGCTATCAATTTGACGGTTTGATCGTATGACTGTTTAGCCGGATGCATAAAAACCAGATTTAAGCTTTCATCACGGTTAAAATCACCGCTCACAAAAACTTTAGCGGCATTTTTATCAGGATTAATTAAAACCTGTGCATTGATATCTCTTTTTACTGCTTCTTCATCACGATGCAGTTCAATGTTGATATGCTTGCCATCCTTATAATAATCATCACTTACCAAATCTACCGAATTGGTTTGGGCAAGATAATAAGTATAAATGGCCGCAACCACCACAATTGCGGGGCCGGCCATTAGAAACCAAGGCCATGGTTCTTTATACCAAGCTTTGGATTTTTTAGAACGGGTCAATTTTATTCTCCGATAAATGATGCTTTTTCAACAATCGTATTGGTTTCATTACTATCTGCTTCCCGATAAGTAAAACGAAACTCAATCGGATGGCTGCCCTTATCTGCGTATTCGGGAATCGTCGATACTTGAACCGGAATGGTTATTGTTTCTCTAGCCGGAACCTTCAAGCCTTCTGAGGGCAGGCCGGTTAACATGATTTCATCAAAACCACTCACTTCGGCCGTCAATACCTGTTCTCGTTCGCTATCATTGATAATGCGCAGATTATAGGCATTTTCCAACCAGCCGCGGTTATTTTCGCGCAACATCACACCACGGTCTTTAATAATATCGACTTCCAATGTCTGCCGAAATGCAATACTGGTAATCATCGCAATCACAGCCACCAGCAATACCGCACCATAACCTAACACACGCGGACGCAATAAACGTTTTTTAATATCCGCATCGGTATATTCGTGCTCCAACACACTTTCCGTAGTATAACGGATAAGGCCGCGCGGATAGTTCATTTTATCCATGATTTCATCACAGGCATCAATACAGGCGGCACAACCAATACATTGATATTGCAAACCATCGCGGATATCGATACCGACCGGGCAAACCTGTACACACATCGTGCAATTGATACAGTCACCCAGCGGAAGGTCTTCTTTTTTGGCATTTTTCTTACGCGCACCACGTGGCTCGCCACGCTCTTCATCATAAGAAATAATCAAGGTATCCTTATCAAACATAGCACTTTGGAAACGTGCATAAGGACACATATATTTACACACTTGCTCGCGCATTTGGTGTGCCATCAACCAGGTCATAAAACCATAAAACGCCGCTGCGAATAATGAGCCGCCACCGGCTTGGAAGGTAAACAATGCCGGCACAAACTCACGAATCGGCGTAAACCAACCGGCAAAAGTAATCCCCGTCCATGCGCAAACTGCAAAAATAATCAGATATTTAGTAAACTTAATACGGATTTTACGGAAATTCCAAGGCTCTTTATCCAACTTCAAGCGCTTATTGCGATCCCCTTCTACAAAATGGTCGATCCACAACATAATCTCGGTATAAATTGTTTGCGGACAAGAATATCCGCACCACAAACGTCCCGCTATGGTTGTCCACCAAAACAAACCGAACGCCGAAATAATCAGCAGCATAGTTAAATAAATCAAATCACCCGCACCAAGCGACAATCCGAAAATATAAAAATGCCGCTCGGGAATATCAAACAAAACCGCCTGCCGCCCACTCCAGTTAAACCAAGGAATCACATAAAAAACAAACTGTGTCGCCAAAATAGCCAATATCCTAAGATTGGCAAAACGGCCTTTTGCCATCTTCGGATGAATACGTTTGGCACCTTGGTAAAGTTGGATAACCTGCTCTTTAGGCTGCTTTGATGTTTTGTCCTTCTTATCGTTAGACATCACAGTGTTCCTTACTTAATATTTATAATTTTTGATAGCGAATAATTATAACAGCTTCACGGTTTTCAGACGGCCTTATCTATTTAAAAACAAGGCCGTCTGAAATATTTACCACATCATTTATTTTATCCATTCTGCTTTTGAATCAGAATATTAGATTTATTCAAAATACACATAACAATTAAATGCCTTCAGAAAACTCAACTTGTTTTGAAGCCTTCTTCAACATTGTTTTATTGTGAAGCACAAAAGCAAAATACTATATGGCAAGGCTTGCCAATTATTATAAAATCCATTAAATTATTTGCATTAGTACAAAATGGACTTTGTATTGTGGAATTAAAACCTAAAGGCAGCACAGCTGTCAATATTGCCCAATCTATCAGTAGCCTGATACGCGAAGAAGTGTGGCCTGCAGGCCACCGACTGCCAACTGTACGCCATCTGGCATCAGAACTTGGCGTCAATCCCAATACGGTATCTGCCGCATATAAACAACTACGCGATGCCGGCATCATCGCCACCGATGGTAGACGAGGCAGTTTCGTCCCTGAAAAAACCGAAATTCTACATACCGAAAGCGCCATACCTCAGGGGCTAACCGATCTGGCTTCAGGTAATGTAGACAAACGTCTGCTACCCGAACTACTACCTGATTTACTAGACGGATACCACCTTGCCGCCGATGTCGGCAATCATGGTGACAATCCCGAACTCATGGCTTTTATCCGAAACTGGTTGGCAGAGAATATCGGTATTCGCGATAAAGACGTTATGCTGCTTTCCGGTAGCCTAGATATTATCGAGCGGGCGCTCAACCAACGCTGTATGCCAGGCGACCGCGTGCTGGTAGAAACCCCGTGTTGGCTGCCGCTTTTGGCTTTATTGGAAAACCTGCGTTTAGAAGCCGTACCCGTGGAAATGGATGAAGACGGCGCCATTATTGCAAGCCAAGTTGATTTCAGTCGCATTGCCGCCGCCGTACTCACCGCACGCGCACACAGCCCGACCGGAATTTGCTACAGCAAAACCCGCTGGCAGGCATGGCAACGAACCCTTTCACCCCACAACACTCTATTGATTGTCGATGATCACTGGGGACCGCTCAGCCGTCACCCGTTTCACGGAATGGACGGCTTTCAAAACGAATGGATTTACAGCACCTCCACCAGTAAATTTCTAGGCACAGATGCCCGTATCGCCATTGCTACGGGAAACGGCAACACTCTGAAAGCCATGAAAAAGCGCTTCTCACTCGGCCCCCGCTGGATAAGCAAACTATTGCAACACATCACCCTAAAACTCTGGCGGCAACTCGGTTCAGACGGCCTCAATGCTATATCGGAAAGCTATCAAGCCCGACGGGACCACCTAATCAACTGCCTGCTACAACACGGCATCCATATTCCTGGCAAACACGGCGAAGGCCAGCATATTTGGCTGCCTGTTCGCAACGAATCACAAGCTGTTCAGTTTTTAGCCGCTCGCGGCTGGGCTGTTCAAAGCGGCGCCTCTTTCAACCTTACCAAACAACCGGCTGTACGGATTACTATCGGCAACCTTGACTTTGAAGACTGTGCTGTCTTGGCCGACGATATTGCCTACACATTAAACGCAGTCGGCAAAACCTTTTATTAAGGCTTATATCCCATATTATGCCATTTGCACAAACACCTTACTGCAACAGCAGAATTAAATAATATCAAGCCGCTTATTTTTTGATAAAATAACCGCTTTAATGAATGGAATAATCGGTAACGGAGATTTTGCACCTCACACTATTATTCCCAAACCTGACAGTTCGGCTGTTTGACAGGCCGTCTGAAAACTTAAGGAGTTTACATGTCAAACAAATTGATTTTAGTATTAAACTGCGGCAGTTCATCTTTAAAAGGCGCCGTTTTAGATAACGACAGCGGCGATGTATTGTTGAGCTGCCTCGCAGAAAAACTGAGTCTTTCAGATGCTTATATTACTTTTAAAGTAAATGGCGAAAAACATAAAGTCGAACTGGCCGACAATCCTAACCATACAGGTGCCGTAGCCGCCTTGATGGAAGAGTTGAAAAAACACGGCTTAGACAGCCGTATCGGCGCTATCGGACACCGTGTCGTCAGCGGCGGCGAATTGTATAGCGACTCTATCGTGATTACCGAAGAAGTGGTTGCCGGTATTGAAAAATGTATTCCTTTGGCACCGTTGCACAACCCTGCCAACCTGCTCGGTATCCGTGCCGCACAAGATATTTTCAAAGGCCTGCCCAATGTAGCCGTATTCGACACCGCATTCCACCACAGTCTGCCCCAACATGCCTATACTTATGCCCTGCCGCGCGAGCTTTACCGTAAATACGGCTTGCGCCGCTACGGTTTCCACGGCACCAGCTACCGTTATGTAGCCGATGAAGCCGCCCGCTTCTTAGGCAAAGACAAAAACCAATTGCGTATGGTGATTGCCCACTTGGGTAACGGCGCCTCAATCGCCGCCGTAGCCAACGGCAAATGCCAAGACACCAGCATGGGCCTAACCCCGCTTGAAGGCTTGGTGATGGGTACCCGCAGCGGTGACGTCGACCCCAGCGTATTCTCATTCTTGGCTGAAAATGCCGGCATGGATATCAAACAAGTGACCGACATGCTGAATAAAAAATCAGGTCTGCTGGGTATTTCCGAATTATCCAGCGACTGCCGCGTTATCGAAGAAGAAGCAGGCAAAGGCCATGAAGGTGCCAAACTGGCGCTGGAAGTATTTGCTTACCGCTTGGCCAAATATGTCGGCTCTATGGCCGTCGCCGCCGGCGGCTTGGATGTTTTGGCCTTCACCGGCGGTATCGGTGAAAACTCCAATGTTATCCGTAGCAAGGTATTGGGCTATCTGAATTTCTTGGGCCTGAAAGAAGATGCGAAAGCCAATGAAGATGCGCGTTTCGGCAATTCAGGTGTGATTACTACTGCAGACAGCTCTGCCCAAGCGGTTGTAATCCCGACCAATGAAGAATTGATGATTGCACACGACACTGCCAAACTGAGCGGTCTATAATCACTGTTTGATTAAAAAGTATTAGCACAAAGGCAGCCTAAGGCTGCCTTTTATAATTTTCGGTTCACTACACAACCTTACCCAGCCACTATTCGACACTGATAAACGGTTTTATAAATGTTTATCCCTCTATACATTTAATCTATATACCACAAATACTTATCAGGCAGACAGATGACAGCCCCGTTTATGCGCGGTAACATCTTCGCTTTCATTCATTTGCTTTGTGATTTTTTCTTTTATGACGACCCCCAACATACTCGCCTCTGTCGACTTAGGCTCCAACAGTTTCCGCCTGCAAATTTGCGAAGTTCACCCAAACAGCCAGCTTAAAGTAATCGATTCATTCAAAGAAATGGTTCGATTCGCCGGCGGCTTGGATGAGCAGAAAAATCTCGATGAAGCCTCACAGAAACGGGCATTGGAATGTTTGGCCAGATTTGGCGAACGGTTGAAAGGTTTTCAGCCCGAACAAGTACGCGCGGTTGCCACCAATACTTTCCGTGTAGCCAAGAATATTACTGATTTTGTTCCCCGTGCCGAAGCCGCTTTGGGGTTTCCTATCGAAATCATTGCCGGCCGCGAAGAAGCTCGTTTGATCTATACCGGTGTCGTACATACCCTGCCGCCCAAAGGCGACAAAATGTTAGTTATCGATATCGGCGGTGGTTCAACCGAATTTGTTATCGGTTCAGAACTACAGCCCGCACTCACCGAAAGCCTACCCCTAGGTTGCGTTACCTACAGCATGCGCTTTTTCTCAAATAAAATCAGCCAAAAAGATTTTCAGGCGGCCATCACGGCCGCGCGCAACGAAATCCAGCGTATCGGTAAAATGATGAAGCGCAGCGGCTGGGATATTGCCATCGGCACTTCCGGCTCGGCGAAAGCCATCCGCGACGTACTTGCTGCCGAAAATCCGCAAACACACGATATTACCTATGAGGGTATGAAAAAGATTGCTGATAAAATTATTCAGGCAGGCAGCGTAAAAAAAGCACGTTTTTCCGGCATGAAATCCGACCGTATTGAAGTATTCGCCGGCGGACTGTCAGTGATGATGGCAGCCTTTGAAGAGCTCGGTATCGAAAAAATGACCGTCACCGATGCAGCACTGCGCGATGGCGTATTTTATGATTTAATCGGCCGTCAAATTAATGAAGATATGCGCGATCAGACTACCAAAGAATTTCAACAGCGCTATCACGCAAGCCCCAATCAGGGTAAACGTGTTGCTGCCGCAGCGCAAAAATTTATGGAAAGCATCTGCCATGCACTGAATGCGCCGGTACAAGAATTATCCTATTGGCAGCAATATATTAACTGGGCAGGCATGTTGCACGAAATCGGCATTGATATCGCCCACACCGGCTATCACAAACATTCCGCCTATATTCTCGAGCATGCCGATATGCCCGGATTCTCGCGCAAAGAACAGCATACTTTATCTCTATTGGTACTCGGCCACCGTGGTGATATCCGAAAAATGGTGGATTTGGTAGACGATCAAATGATGTGGTTTGCCATTTTATCCTTACGCCTCGCCACTTTATTCTGCCGTGCCCGTATGCCCCTAGAATTGCCACCTTATACCCAACTGCGGAGTGACAATGGCAACGGCTTTATTCTGCGTATCAGCCAAAATTGGCTCAACGAACACCCACTGATTAACGGCGCACTCGGTTATGAAAGCGAACAGTGGCAAAAAGTCGATATTCCCTTTAGCGTACAACCGCAATAAATTCTAATTGGTTTCCAATGCTTATACAGCGATTTCCGTAACTGAAAGATATTTCTTCATTTCATTAACCATTAAGGCCGCCTGAACACTTTCAGACGGCCTTAAATCTTGCTATGCTTAATATATACATATTCATTTATCTACCTTATCACAAGCTAGGAATTGGTTATGGACTTACACGATATTCGCGAAGATTACAGCAAACAGGAATTATCAGAAGCCGAATGCGATGCCGACCCCATTATTCAATTCGAGCGCTGGCTGAATGAAGCCATCCGCTCCGAAGTAAACGAGCCAACTGCAGTAAACGTGGCTACAGTCAATTCAGATGGCCGCCCTGAAAACCGGCAAGTGCTATTGAAAGAAGTGAATCGGCAGGGTTTTGTGTTTTTCACCAATTATAAAAGCCGAAAAGGACGCGCATTAGCGGCTGTACCTTTTGCTGCCCTTACTTTCTTTTGGCCGGAATTGGAGCGGCAGGTACGAATAGAAGGCAGAGTTGAAAAACTTGATGAAACTGCCTCCGACGAATATTTTGAAAGCCGCCCTTACACCAGCCGTATCGGTGCATGGGCAAGCGAACAAAGCGAAGTGATCAGCAGCAAAGCGGTATTGGTTACCCGTGCTGCAGCAATCGGCCTCAAGCACCCGTTACATGTTCCCCGCCCACCGCATTGGGGCGGCTATGTAGTGATACCCGACAGAATAGAGTTTTGGCAGGGCAGACCCAGCCGCCTGCATGACCGCATCCAATACCGTCTGGATGGCAACCAATGGATTAAAGAGCGGCTTTCACCTTAAAATATTTGGGGCTATCCTAGATAACTAGAGTTGTTCATAAGCATATAAAATAATTCTTATGAAGAAAAGCTGTTTAGGCCAGTATGAGCAATACAAACTAATCGAACTGTTTGTTGCAGGCGTAACCACCAGAACAGCAGCACAATTCGGCGTTCATAGAAATACTGCAGCTTGAGACCTTGGCAAAATAGTCTTTTAACAGAAAGCCGAACTTTAAGCACAAGATTTCGGCTATTTGGGAAAGTGCTATTCAGCAAAAGCCTCAGGCCGTCTGAATATTTCAGACGGCCTTCCTTTATATTTTAAGAAACAACTTAGTATGGTTTAAACACTAAACCTATGTACCAATTTTTTTACACTTACCCTGAGTAGTATATCTTTTAGCAGAAGCGGCATCTTCACACTTATAAGCATCACCTGTGCTATTCATCCATACCGCCATTTTATAACCTGATGACGATTTGGGTATTGCAGTCAAGTTGTAACCAATACTATTTTTAGCATCAGGCATTGCTATAGAAATAACATATTTTGATGAAACATCAGGATCTATATTAAAATTTTTTAAAAACTCTGTCAGCTCTGCCTCACTCCTTAATTTTGAAGGCTCTTTAATACGTTTGAGTTTAATTAAATTATTAATATCAACCAGCTCGATATGTGCATTCATTAAATGACCGCGCTCAATATAATGCATATACGATGGATATGCGATAGTTGCCAAAATCCCGATAATAGCTACCACAATCATCATTTCTAACAAAGAGAAGCCTTTTTGTTTTAAAGATATTTCCATTAAAGTACCTTCTTAGTTTGCTGAAACATAAGATTGAAGTGTTACCGTTGTATTGGCATTTTTCCCCCAGGCCTTAGCTGTTACACGATATATCATTGAACTATCTTCCTGCGTGTTGATATATTCAATAATATAACGTGGTTTTTTCCTAACACCCGAATTATTTAACTCTTTACCATTCAATTCCAAACATGTTTGCTTATCACACAATCGGTGCCAAGCCACTTCTCCGGTAGAATCGGCTTCTATACGAACGTCACCAACGTTTTTTTGCGTAGCATTTGCCGAAGAACAAAGCCCTTCTTCACAGTTTTGCTTAAATGTAATGATATTTCCATAAAAGCCGGCAATTCTACGCTCTCCGGCACGCAATGCTGCCTCTGCCAACGCAGAAGCAAACTTATGGTCGGCATCATTGGTACTGATACGCTGTTCGGTATTATAAGACTGGGTAACGCTTACCACGAAAAATGCAACCACAATCATCACCATCAACACAATAAAGAGTGAAAACCCTTGTTGTGATGATTTATGCATAAAATTTAAAGAGTACGGTTTGCGCATGCATTGCCTCCCCTTACAGCCGCATCAATAGTATAAATTTGATTTGCATCCTGAACACCACCACTTAAAGTCATTCGTATCAATGTCGGCACTCTAGATAAACTATCGGAATATTGAAATTTCTCAAAGTCATCCGAACTCTCAGGTACTACAACTTCAGGACAGTCATTAATATAGAGGTACTTCAATTTAGCATCAGTGATACCTTTTACCAAAAGCTGTGGATTGCCCCACTTATTATCACTGGTTAACTGAAAGCGATATAAGCCCTGCTGCCCACCAATATTACCAACAACATAAGCATTAACTATATAATTCATTACTGTTATTTCATTATCGTCAGAGGAGGTTCCCAATGCATTTCTCACTGTTTCGTTTGTCGGCATTGTGTCATCAGCCGGTCGAACCAAAGTATCACAAGAACTAAAAATTAAAGGTGCGCCATTATCAACTTCATTACTCACTCCTCCAATACGCCCATTGCCTGTGCCATACATAAAAATCAGCGCATCCGATCCGGTATTAAAGTCTGAAGGTTTAAAATTACCACGAGAAATAGAACGGATAGCAAGCAAATTATCACTGTCATTGATCAACTTAAATGCATCTGAGACAGCGGTAGCAGAATTATTATCTTTAATTTTCCGCCCCCCTACTTTAGCTTGAACGGTGGCCATAGTTTTCCCACCAATTGTTTTTTGTACAATCTCAGTTTCTGCTGTCATATTAAAGCAACCGAAGTTTCCGGCCATCCGGGCATCACGGACAATCATATTGGCAGCATTACGCAAATCTTGTTGTACAGTAAGTCTTTCATTAGCCGCCGTATTCAATTGACGTGCAGTAAAATACCCCTTGCTCACTGCCATCAATACAATCATACTAAGCAAACTGGCTACGGCAAACTCTATCAGACTAAAGCCTTTAGGCTTGGATGCCGCCGTAATGTAAAAATTATTGTTATTTGTTTTCATCATTATTCCGTCAATTGTGCTTGATAGGTATAAGTAATTTTCTGTTTATTTTTCTGATTGGTTTGTAAAGAAGAAGTATTCTTTTCTGCTTTTTCAACATCCATTTCCCAAATTACTTTGATTACCATTGGATCATCTCCCCTTGTGCCTGAACAGTTTCCATCGGCAGTTGTCATATCGCGCCCGGTATTATCCACACAAATAATATAATAGATATCGGTATTTGGCAGTGCGGCCAACAGGGTATTTTCAAACCTACCCAACTGGTCTTCCAATATTTCCCGTTTATTCAATACTGTTCCATCACTGTCAGACTTAGACCAATTTTTAATTCCCCCACCTGCTTTTACAGGCTTACTTAAAAAATAACTGACCGCTTTGCCCACAATAATATTGTTATTATCATAGCTTTTAATCACCCATCCTTCAGGAGTATTGTCTTTTACCGTATCTGCACACTCTTTTCTATCCTTATCATCTTTACTGCACAAAGTCGGGTTGATCATCATGCCTTCAGTCAAATTTTGAACAGCTTGGGCAACAATGGTTTGGCTCTCTGCTTCACGAACACTCGCTACCGTTCTGAGTTGTGTAGCTAATAAAGCCAACACGCCCACCGCTAACACAAACATCGCAACCAAAACTTCCAACAAAGTCATCCCGCTTTGCCTTGCTATCAAACCGCCCCGACGGTTATGAATCGTTTTAAATACTTTCATTTTTCAATCTTTTTTATTAATTAACCAAGTAAGCTAACAGTATCTGATTTTATTAGCTTTTATTCAGCTGTTTTATATTCACACAAAGTAGCAGCCATACTATTTTCATTATCATCTTTAACGATTGAATCGCCCGAACACTCGTTTACCCTGCCACTACTGTCTAACCAAACAATACGGGAACGCGATTTTTTAGTACGCTCATCTCTGGCTACACTGTCCGTTAAAGAAATCTTAACGAACCCGCTGGCAATACTCAGCTTATCACCTGCATTTTTGGCGTGACCAAACATACCGTTGGGCAAGAATCCCCATACTTTATTGTTCCCTGTTTTGGTATATTTAAAATCATAAGTTTCAAATTGATAGCTAACCCGTTTCTGATCCTGCATATTCAAGATCACCGTACGTAAATTAGTATCATTATTACGTGTATAGCTACCATCTTTGTTGTTATCGGCAAATGCGGCAAGACCTTCACCTGCATAGCTATGATCACAATATTTATCCGGATTGCCGTCTTTTCTAATAGCAACCGGACAAACATAAACGGGAACATTCAAACGAACTGCTTCACTACGCGCGAAGCGTAAAAGATTAACGACCTGCTCGGCCTGACTCGCTGTACGGCGGGAGGCTATCCAGTCGCTCATATTAGGGAGGGCGATAGTTGCCATAATCGCTACAATAGCGATGACAATCAACAATTCAGTTAATGTAAAACCTTGATTTTTTAAACGCATGAGTTTGCCTGATAACGTTATTCGGGTAATGTGCTTCCGAGCGTTTCAGACGGCCTGCCCTATAAGGACACTCGCCCGAAATACGGTATTTTTACTGCCTGATATTTGGCAATTTTGTTTAATTTGGTTTTATATTGTAAACGATAACGCGATGGCATACCTAATAAAATATGAAGAAGGCTTATAAATCAACAATAATCTGTATCAATCTTCCATCATTGCAGCATCGGGAATATAGGCTGCATTTTCAAATTTGGTAAATTGCCCGATAAAGGTTAAGAAGACTTTTCCAGTCGGGCCGTTACGGTGTTTACCGATAATACATTCGGCCAACCCTTTAAACTGGGTTTCGGCATTATAGTATTCATCTCGATACATAAACATAATTAAATCAGCATCTTGCTCGATCGCCCCTGACTCACGCAAGTCAGACATCATTGGGCGTTTGTCCGTACGCTGCTCTACGGTACGGCTCAATTGTGATAAAGCAATCACCGGTACCTGCAACTCTTTAGCCAGTGCTTTAAGCGAACGTGAAATTTCACCCAATTCAGAGGCACGGTTGTCGCTGCGTCCCGAACCGGACATTAATTGCAAATAGTCAATCACAATCAAGCCCAACTTACCACCAAACTGACGGGCAAGGCGGCGGGCGCGGGCGCGCAGTTCGAGTGCAGTCAGCCCCGGTGTTTCATCGATAAACATCGGCGCATCGGATAATTTGACCACTGCCTCGTTCAGACGGCCCCAATGTTCATCTTCCAGACGGCCCGTTTTTAAAATATGCTGATCCAAACGCCCCACCGACCCAAGCATACGCATCACCAGTTGTGCGCCACCCATTTCCATAGAAAAAACGGCAACCGGTAGCTTAGACTCAATCGCTACATGCTCGGCAATATTAATCGAAAAAGCAGTTTTACCCATCGAAGGCCGACCTGCTACGATAATCAGATCACCAGGCTGTAAGCCTGAAGTTTTCTTATCCAAATCGATAAAACCGGTAGCGATGCCCGTTACCTCATCAGGGTTATCGCGCGAATAAAGCATATCAATACGCTCTACCACTTCTTTTAATAAAACCGGCATTTCCAAAAAGCCCTGCTTTGATTTAGCCGTACTCTCTGCGATTTGGAATACTTTGTTTTCCGCTTCGTCCAATAATTGCCCCGCATCACGCCCTTGCGGGTTATAAGCACTGCGGGCAATGTCCGTACCTACCTCGGCCAATTGCCGCATAATCGAGCGTTCACGTACAATTTCCGCGTATCGCCGTATATTGGCTGCGGAAGGCGTATTTTGCGCCAATGTAATCAAATAATTGAATCCGCCTGCGGCTTCAAGTTCTTCATTTCGCTCCAAAGCTTCTTGCACGGTAATCACATCAGCAGGACGGCTTTCATTAATCAGCGCCGAAATACTGCGAAAAATCACACGGTGCTCATGACGGTAGAAATCTTCCGTGCCGACCACATCTGCGATTCTGTCCCATGCGGCATTTTCAAGTAAAAGCCCACCCAATACCGACTGCTCCGCCTCCATAGAGTGCGGCGGCAGTGACAATGCACTGATTTCACGGTCTTCAGACGGCATCATATCGGTATAATCATTCATGGAATATCTTTCTTGGCAGGCTTTTTCTTACAGAGCAGGCATTATAGCCGAATAAGTTTTATTGGTCTTTTAAAAGAGGAAAGGGTAAAATTGTATAACGCATCTTAAAATTTTAGTCTTGAATTTGTAGGATGCTTCCGCCCCGTATAGCAGAAAAACAGTGAAAAATCAGCAATACGGTTAAACCATTACCATTAACCAAAAAACACAACAGGAGCACTTTAATGGAACACAAACTACCTCAACTGCCTTATGAATTAAATGGTCTGGAACCACATATTTCTAAAGAAACTTTAGAATATCACTACGGCAAACACCATCAAACCTACATCAACAACTTAAACAACCAAATCAAAGATACCGAATTTGAAAATGCTTCTTTAGAAGATATCGTGAAAAAATCTTCAGGCGGCCTTTTTAACAATGCAGCTCAAACATGGAACCATACCTTTTATTGGATGGGTTTCACACCCAAAGGCCAAGGCAAGCCTTCAGGCGAACTGGCCGCTGCCATTGATGCCAAATGGGGCAGCTTTGAGAAGTTCCAAGAAGCCTTTAACGCTTGCGCTGCCGGTACTTTCGGTTCAGGTTGGGCTTGGTTGGTAAAAACACCTGCCGGCGAATTGGATCTGGTATCCACTTCTAATGCGGGAACACCTTTAACCACCGAGAACACACCTTTGTTAACTTGCGACGTATGGGAACACGCTTATTACATCGACTACCGTAACAGCCGCCCCAACTACCTGAAAGGTTTCTGGGAAATCGTTAACTGGGACGAAGTTGCCAAACGTTTTGCAGCTTAATGACACAATCAGGTCATCATGGCCTGATATCACAAAACAGCACTTTCTTTTTTGAGAATGTGCTGTTTTTTTATATTTTACCCATCCGGCTCATCAACCAGCTTAATCATCTGTTATTTTCCCCGCTATTTGCTGTAAAATTGCCGACACCGAGCCTAAAGGATAAAAAGAGTATGAGCAAACTAACCGCCCCTGCCGAACTGCCCGACGAAGCCGATTTACGCGCCGTACTGGCCTACAATATGCGCTTATTCCGTGTCAACAAAGGATGGTCGCAAGAAGAACTCGCCCGTCAATGCGGTCTGGATCGGACTTATGTTTCCGCGGTAGAGCGCAAACGTTGGAATATCGCTTTATCCAATATTGAGAAAATGGCTTCAGCACTGGGTATACCGGCTTATCAGCTTTTACTTCCCCCGCAAGCGCGTTTGGCCATGAGCGTTTCGTAAAAACCATCTTGCTAATATACGAATTTATCAAAGGCCGTCTGAAAACCATTTCAGACGGCCTTATTCATACCTTATCAATAAAACAACCGATAGATATTTTATGGATTTGCCGGATCCACCAGCAATACCCTGGCATTTTGCGATGACCACAATAATTTTGCCGTTTGACGCAAACGCGTTTGGATAATGGTACGGTGCAGTTGTGGCAAACGGCTTAAATAACGTGCATCGCCATAATGTTTATGGCTGGCCGCTAACCGTTCTAACCATACTTCAGGATCTTTCTGACGTTTGGCTTCCTGCTCGATAAAAAGTCTTTGCAGGTTATCGGCTTCGGCTTTAGTAATATTTTCAGGTAGGTGTTGTAATATTTGCTGTGCCTGTTCCCAAGCTTCCGATGCTTTTTCAGGGGCGGTACTGAAAAATAAATTACTTTCCACCCGGTTATAAGACTGCTTGGGCATGGCAGTAAATTTTACGCTGTATGTGCTCTGACTGCGACGGCGTAAAGCCTCTTTTAAACGAGCATTGGCCAGATTCACCAAAAGCGGAATTTGCTCCGACGTATCCGGCGTCCAATCGTAAAAAGGCTGCCACGACCATGCGTTAATGTCAGTACTATGGGTATCGTTAATCGCCGCACGGCGTAATGTGGTACCCTCCAGTAAATTTCTATAGCTATTGCCGATATTTTGACGCGGTATATCGGCAAGATATTGCACCAGTAACGGTTTGATTTTTTCAGACGGCATATTGCTAACAATATAATAGCGCACCGGCTTAGACACCAACTGTCGCCATTGTTTGATAAAATCTTGTTCTGTTAACGCACGGATGTCGTTACTACTCTGCGCCCTACTCTCCGGCTTACCATAACGCAGAAGTTCTAATTCCAACTCTTGTTTGCCGGGTACCGAACGTAAATAAATCGGCAACCGTACCGCTGCTCTTTCCACGGCGTCGCGCCAGTGTTTGGCCGTCGGTGCCGTTTGTTGTTGTCGATATAGCTGTAACAATGAAGCCAGTTCGGCTTGTGCGACACGGGCATCGGTTATCTGGCTATCGTGTGTCAAATGATAGCGGTATTCGATACCATGCTGCCGCTGCCATCGCTGAAAATCTGCATCGCTCGCACCTTCGGGCGCCGAAACGGAAACCACCTTTCCTGCCAATTGCGCCTGCCATGCAGCATCACCGGCCTGTAAATAACCCGTATCCGATACGGCTTTAAAATAAACCTGCCCACGTGCCACATCTTTTTGTAATAACACAATTTGGTCGCCGTTATTTAAATTCAAATAAGCAACTTTATTTTCGTTATCATAGTTTTCCGAAACGACTGTCCCTGTTCCATTATGGATAGGAAAAGCAAATGCCTGCATAGCAGATTGTACTGTTTTGGGTTTCTTAACATCATGTTCTACCAATACGGGCATGGTTTTCTTGCTTGGGTTTTGTCCCTTAGGCATCACGGATTGTTCGGTAAGATGGTTAGTAGGTAATTTTTCAGGTAAGTCTTCGGGTACTTGGATAATCACTAAGCTATCGGCAGCCGCCAGCCACTCCGAAATACGTTTATTGACCGCGGCCGCATCAATACGGTAAAGCTGACTGCGTTCGGCTGCACGCACTTCTTTAGTCGGTGCCGGTTTGTCTGCCAAAACCGACTCTTCCGCCAATTTAACCGTTGCAATCAAATCGTCCGGTAAATCACTAACAGCAAGCAAATGGTTATAAAGCGTTTTACGGTAAGCTGCCGTTTCCTCAGCTGTTACCGGCTGTTGTTTTAATGTTGCCACTAAGTTTTTTAGCCGCTTTAAGCCTGCTTCATCATCACCAGGTACAAAATCGGTATGTAAACTCAATGACCCGGTACGACTACCGATATTCCCTGCTTTCAACGATACGGCCTCACCGCTGGCTTGAATACGTTGATGCAGCATATACGCTGCGAAGTTATCCAATAAGCGGTGATAATGCCCTTGCACACCATTGCTTTGAGACAAAGCATTATCAAAACGATAAACCAATGCCAGCTTACTGTCGGCATTGTCTTTATCCTTTACATAACCCGTATGCTCGCCGGCAGACAGTTTAGGCTCATATTCTGCCAGATTCCGTTGCGGCAAAACCACCGGATTCAGACGGCCTAAAGCCTCTTCAATCGTGGCTGCTGTTTTTTTAAGATTAAGATCGCCGATAACAACTAAAACGGCGTTATTACTGCCATACCATTTATGATGGAAACGGTTGGCCGTATCCGCCTTAGCCCGTTCGATAGCGGCTAATCGGCCAATCGGCGCATAACGGGCACTGCGTGCACCTTGATGCAGCAAAGCATCGTATTGCCTGTTGAGGCGGTCTTGTAATGTCTGTTGCTGCCGCCATTCGGCAAAAATAACCTGCCGCTCTTGCGCCCAATCACGCTCTGAAAAGTTTTGCGGTGAAAGTATTTGCCGATAAACGGCCAATGCTTCATCCAACTGCCTGCGCCCTCTGGGCGGAATCAGTAAATAGCGCGTGTAGCGGTAGCCTGTTTGGGCATTAAAATGGCGCCCCATTTGCCAACCGTCCGCACTTAAATGACTGCTCAAGCCTTGAGGAAAGGTGGCAGAACTTTGAAAGACCATATGTTCGGTGATATGCGCTATGCCCTCTTCGCTGTCTTCTTCATCTGCCGCACCGACATTCACCTGCAAACGCAATACCAACTGCCGACCGGCAGAAGGTACGTTAAAGATATGATAGACCAAGCCATTATCTAGCCTGCCTTCAAAGTACTCAGGCCGGCCGGCTTGTACGGCAATAGAAAAAAGCAGGGCGATGCCAAGCAATAAGAAGCGTATTAATAACATAAAGGAGTAATGTGTTTGGTAATATTCTGCCCGTTCAAATAAAACAAGATAAACGGTCTTTTTTTTAATTCAACTGGTATTATGCCTGCTTTTACGCCGAATGAATATAGTCTTTATATTGAATAATGAATTTTGTGATTAAATAGACAATAATAATTTTTAATGCATATTAAATAAGAAGCAGCTTGAAAAATAATGAGCCGTCTGAAATATTCAGACGGCTCATTATTTTAAATTAATACATACTTATTATTAACGAGTAAACGAAAAATGCCTGCTACGTTTATTGCTACAAGATGCGGCCAATCGTACCGGCGTACCAGTTTTACCCGTCGCCTCCAAGCATCTGCCGTTTAATCTGCTGCGTATGGTTTGGCCTTCACGATACCATTGTTGTGCCACACTAGGTCTACACTGCTGTACCGATAATCGGCGCCCTTTGTTTTTACCGGTTCCGCTGGTTGTAAGGCACATACCCTCAATGCGGATATCATTACCCGATATGGCAAACCGTTGGCTACTTTTATCACCACAATTTGCCGTAACGATTTGTTGACGATTATCTCTCAACTCAAGACACTTTCCAGCTGCCGTACGGATATGGTAATCATAAGATATTGCTTGAGAACCTTTAGCAGAAGACTGAGTTTGATTCATATCTGACGCGCAACCACCAAGAATAAAGGCGGGAATAAGCAGAAAAATAGCTGCCGGTTTCATAATTACTCCTTTTCATCTATAAAGAATATAACGTTCATAAATAAGCTCCTTATCCAAACAAACCATCAAAAATCATATAACACCCGAGATAACTTGCGACAACGACACAATGCCAAGCCACATGATATAAGCTGTTTAAATTAACGATATTAGTATTGGTTGTATTGGTATCGGTAAATAGGTACTACTGGCTGTGCTTCCTGGTAAATAACCGTTGTTCCCGGAGGAGCATTAATGGTAATGTTTTTATTAGTAGTTGTATGCGATTGAGCTGGTAAGTCGATAGTAACTATTCTCCCATCCGGTGTTTCCGCATAAAAACAACCACCCAACAACAGTATATTTAGCATAAAAAATGCATTTTTCATTATAATTTCTCTCGAGCGGCATAAAACAGAAGTAAACGGCAACATAATAATTATCTATATTCAAATAGTTATTTATTATAAAATTCCATATAAATATTTATAATAATGTTATTTTTTAAACTTAATACCATGTTATTTCCCAGCATTGATGGATTTTTTTATTACGGAAATCTTCAGGCACCGATTGTTTAGAAATATCTTTTACCGCAAACTTATCCATCAATTCAGCATCCAATTCGAAGCTGCGCAAATTATTGGAAAAAAACATCAGGCCGTCTGAAGCCAGCAAACGCATCGCACCATTTATTAATTTACCGTGATCGCGCTGAATATCTAAAATATCCGGCATTTTTTTACTATTAGAAAAGCTCGGCGGATCCATCACAATCAAATCAAACTGTTTACCTTCCGAATAGGCCGTCTGAAGATATTGGAACACATCGGCACGAATAATTTCGTGCTTGGCCTCATCAATATGATTCAATGCAAAATTACGCCGCGCCCAATCCAAATAGGTATTCGATAAATCCACCGTTTCACTGCTTACTGCACCACCGGTTGCCGCATATACGGTGAAGCTGCCGGTATAAGAAAATAGATTTAAGAAACGCTTACCGGCTGCTATCTCACCCACTTTACGGCGTGTGTTGCGGTGATCGAGAAAAAGGCCGGTATCCAGATATTTATCCAGATTAATCCAAAATTTCCGCCCATTTTCAGTGATTGTAAAATCCGCTCCCACTTTGCCCGTTTTCAAATATTGCTTCGTGCCTTTTTGGCGCTCGCGGCGTTTGAAATGGATATGATCCGGCGGGAAACCGGTCACAAACGAAATAGCCTCCAAAACTTCTGCCAGCCATGCTTCATATTCTTCAGGCTGCATCTGCCAACCGGTATCATATTCCTGCAAGTGGATATGGCTGCCATATACATCGATAGCGAAAGGAAATTGCGGAATATCACGGTCATACATACGCCATGCCTCTATATTCTGACGGCGTGCCCATTTCAGATAATGTTTGATATTTTTGCCCAACCGGTTGGCAAAAGAAGTAATGTCGGTCATATTCAGCTTTCAGACGGCCTTTAGGCTTATTTTTTCAACGTAAATAGAAAAAGACTTTGTAATAGATAGGGTAATTTTACCGTAAAGCTTCCCCCTTTGCTTTGAATAAAAATATTTTTAATATATTTCAAATGGTTAATATTTAAATTTCATGCCACAAAAAATACCATCCATCAATAATCACTATCGCCCCAACATTTTTATTAATTGAAATTTAAGCTATAATAGCAAGCTATATATCTGTTTTCCTATACATCAAATGCAACTTACCGCAGTCGGTCTCAACCATCAAACCGCTCCCCTCAGCATACGCGAAAAGCTGGCGTTTACCGCCGACGGCCTTCCGAATGCCGTGAGCGCATTGGTTGACGGTCAAAATGTTCAAGAAGCAGTTATTCTCTCCACCTGCAACCGCACCGAAGTTTATGGCGTGGGTGATGCGGAAAATATTATCAAATGGCTTGCTGATTATCACAAACTCAATATCGAAGAAATCCGCCCTTATCTTTATACACTCGACAGCAATGATGCCGTACGCCATGCTTTCCGAGTTGCCTGTGGTTTGGACTCTATGGTCTTGGGCGAACCGCAAATTCTCGGCCAAATTAAAGATGCTGTACGTGTTGCGCAAGAGCAGCATACGATAGATACTTGGTTAAATGCCTTATTTCAAAAAACCTTTTCCGTGGCCAAAGAAGTGCGTACCGGCACGGCCGTTGGTGAAAACTCCGTTTCTATGGCGGCTGCATCCGTTAAAATGGCGGAACAGATTTTTCCCTCTATTGCTGATTTGAATGTTTTATTTATCGGTGCCGGCGAAATGATTGAATTGGTTGCGACCTATTTTGCTGCCAAAAACCCCCGCCTTATCGGCGTGGCCAATCGAACTTTACCGCGTGCGCAAGAATTATGCGAAAAACTCGGTGTTAATGCGGAACCACATCTTTTATCCGAGTTACCCGATATTCTTTACGAATATGATGTTATCGTTTCTTCAACCGCCAGCCAACTGCCTATTGTGGGGAAAGGCATGGTAGAACGTGCACTCAAACAACGCCAAAATATGCCGGTATTTATGCTTGATTTGGCTGTTCCACGCGACATTGAAGCAGAAGTTAGCCAGCTGAACGATGCCTATCTTTATAGTGTAGATGATATTGCCAATATTGTTCAAAGCGGCCAGCAAGCGCGTAAAAAAGCAGCTCTTGAAGCTGAAACCATGGTCGAGCAGAAAGTTTCCGAATTTGCCGAATGGCAACGCAGCCGACAAAGTGTTCCGCTTATCCGCGCTTTACGTGATGAGGGTGAACGGGCACGCCGTTATGTTTTGGAAAATGCCATGAAACAACTGGCCAAAGGTGCGCCGCCGGAAGAAGTATTAGAACGTTTGTCGGTTCAACTCACCAACAAACTATTACACTCGCCAACGCGAACACTCAACAAAGCCGGTGCTAAAAGCAGCGAGTTAGTCGAAGCAGTTGCACAAATATATGCTTTAGAACAACCTAAACAAAATAAATAATCATCCTCCACTCCGCCATAAATAATACGGCCGTCTGAAAACTTTCAGACGGCCGTATATTGATTTTCCTAGGCCAGCAGCTTATTGATCAACGAATGCACGTTCAATCAAATAATCACCACGCTGCCCCATTTTCGGAGAAACGGTTAAACCAAACTCATTCAATACTTCGCTGGTATCTTTCAACATGACAGGGCTGCCACACAACATAGCGCGGTCATGTTCGGGATTCATCATCGGCAGCCCGATATCTTCAAATAATTTACCACTGCGCATCAAATCAGTAATGTGGCCACGGTGAATAAATTCTTCACGCGAAACTACCGGATAATAAATCAATTTTTCTTTAACGATTTCACCCAAATATTCGTGTTCGGGTAATTCTTTAGTAAAGCGGTCGTAGTAGGCCAAGTCGTTTTTGTAGCGCACGCCGTGTACTAAAATTACTTTCTCGAACTGCTCATAAACTTCTGGATCTTTGGTAATACTTAAGAAAGGGGCGATACCGGTACCGGTAGACAGCAAATACAGGTTTTTACCCGGATTCAAATCACCGCAAATCAACGTACCGGTAGGTTTTTTACTGATCAACACTTCATCGCCTACTTTCAAGTGCTGCAAACGGCTGGTCAAAGGGCCGTCTTGTACTTTAATACTAAAAAACTCCAAATGTTCTTCCCAGTTGGCACTGGCGACGCTGTATGCACGCATCAGCGGTTTACCGTCCACCATCAAACCAACCATGACAAACTGGCCGTTTTCAAAGCGTAGCGACTCATCGCGTGTGCAAGTAAAAGTGAAGTAAGCGTCCGTCCAGTGGTGTACGGATAAAACTTTCTGAGTATTGAATGCTGCCATTATCGGTTCCTAACATAATTGGAAATAGAAAGGCCGTCTGAACAAGCAGAAAGCCGTCTGAAAACATGAATCAGGTGGCCGCTGCCGTTGCCGCACGGTCGGGATCTTCCTGATCAAAAGCAAATTGTAAATTGTGCAAATCGGCATAGCGCCCGCCTTTAGCCAGTAATTCGGCATGAGTACCCTGCTCGATAATACGCCCTTCATGCATCACCACGATATTATCGGCTTTTTCTATAGTAGAAAGGCGGTGTGCAATCACAATAGTGGTGCGGTTATGCATCAGATTTTCCAATGCAGCCTGCACCAAACGTTCGGATTCATTGTCCAAAGCACTGGTTGCTTCATCCAAAATCAATACCGGTGCATCTTTTAAAATCGCCCGTGCAATCGCCAAGCGCTGACGTTGGCCGCCGGAAAGCTTCAAACCGTTTTCACCAATTTCTGTTTGTAAGCCTTCAGGCATATCTTGGATAAAAGACCAAGCATTGGCCGCTTTTGCCGCTCGGATAATATCGGCTTCGCTGGCCTTATTTATTCTGCCATAAGCAATATTGCTGGCAACCGTGCCGTTAAACAGTACAACATCCTGACTCACCAAAGCCATCTGCTCGCGCAGGCTGTCAACAGTAAACTCCCGTATATCGGTGCCCCCGATACGGATTTGCCCCTCGGTAGGATCAAAAAAGCGCGGCAACATATTGGCCAGAGTGGTTTTACCGCTACCGGATGCCCCGACCAATGCCACTACTTTACCTGTCGGCACAGTCAAATTAATACCGTTGAGACTATAGCGCTCGGCACCTTCATATTGATAGACAACATTATCAAATTCTATATTTGCAGGCTTTTCTGTTAACACCTGCAAACCACTATCGGTTTCTTCAGGTTCATCCAAAAACGCAAATACACTTTCTGCTGCAGCCATACCACGTTGAAGCGACTGCACAACGCCGGTCATCCGTTTGATGGGATCAAACAACATAATCATGCTGGATAAAAATGCCATAAAATCACCGGCACTAAAACTTGAAGATGCTGCCTGCTTTGCAGCTATATAGATAATCAGAGCCAGTGCAACCGAAGCCATCAACTGGGTAAAACCTGTGCCGATGGCGCTGGCTGCGGCCTGTTTGACACTGTTTCGGCGCACACTGGAAGAAGTATTTTGAAAACGTATGGTTTCATACTGTTTACCGCCGTACACCTTCACCACCCGCACACCATTGATGGTTTCATTGAGCACCTGCATCATTTTGCCCAAATAAGTCTGATTTATTTGAGAAAGATGACGCAAGCGGCGGCTGACCAAGCGGATACTAACAGCCAATATCGGTAGAATTGCAAACGTAATTAATGTCAGCTTCCAATCCAAATAAAATAACAGGCCAAGCAGGCCGAGCACACTGACGCCGTCTTTTGCAATTACCGTAATCACATTAAAGCCGGCTTCAGTAATCAAACCCGCATCATTTAAAATACGCGATAAAATCCGCCCGCTACTGTGACTGCTGAAATAATTTGACGGCAGATGCATCATCTTCTCAAACATTTCACTGCGGATGCGGTGTACTAAATGCCCGGAAAGATAGGTTGTACAATACTCGTTCACAAAATTAAATATGCCGCGAACCAAAAACAGGCCGACAATCGCCAGCGGCAGCCAGGTCATCCTCTGCATGTTTTTATCAACAAAGCCTTCATTAATCAAAGGCTTGAGAAGATAACCAAACGCAGGCATCGTTGCAGCCACAATCAACATGGACACAACGGCAATTGCGAAAATTTTTAAATAATCTTTAAGATAGCCGAGCAAACGCTTATAAAGCATCCAATTCGTTTTATCTTGTGATGGGTTTTGCATATTATTCCGCAAATGAGCGTAAACGTGCGATTGTAAACAAAAATACTTCTCATCACAATGTTTACAGAAAACGACAAACCATAAAAGGCCGTCTGAATATTTTTCAGACGGCCTAATATACCTTTTATTTCTCTAGAGTTTCACGAATAAGCAATTTGACAACATCTGCATTATTCGGCACAACATTAACCCGCTGAGGCAATGTTTCCAGACTTTCCAAAGAGGCCGGACGCGGTATATTGACCTCGCCAACGGCTTCCTTGATAGTATTTTCAAACTTGGCGGCTAATGCCGTTTCCAAACAAACAATCAATTCCCCCGGCTGGCGCACCTCACGGGCTACTTTTACACTGTCCGCAGTATGCGGGTCGATTAATTCATTATCGGCAGCATACACATCGGCAATCATTTGCAAACGGTCTGCATGCAGGCTTTTACCGGATATAAAGCCATATTGCTCGTGTATTTTCTCTAACAACAAGCTTAAATCGAAACCGTTACCGGCCGCCACTTCCGCCCATAGAACCCTAATCTGATCAGTATCTCTATCGGTAACATCAAAAATAAAACGCTCGAAATTGGAGGCTTTGGAAATATCCATCGACGGGCTGGACGTAACCATCGTGTGCTCGGCCGTACGCGGGCGGTATATACCTGTTTTGAAAAACTCATCTAATACATCGTTTTCATTGGTTGCCACAATCAGGCGGTGAATAGGCAGCCCCATCATCCGTGCAATATGGCCGGCACAAACATTACCGAAATTACCGCTGGGTACACAGAAACTGATTTTCTGTTCATTGTGTTCCGTCGCACGGAAATAGCCGGCGAAGTAATACACCACTTGTGCCACAATGCGCCCCCAGTTGATGGAATTCACAGTGCCGATATGATATTGCTCTTTAAAAGACATATCACTCTGTACGGCTTTCACAATATCCTGACAGTCATCAAACATGCCTTTTACCGCAATATTGTGAATATTTTCATCTTGCAGGCTATACATCTGCGCACGCTGAAACGCACTCATTTTGCCTTCGGGCGACAGCATAAACACCTGAATACCTTTTTTGCCGCGTAAAGCATATTCAGCCGCCGAACCGGTATCGCCGCTGGTGGCACCGAGAATGTTCAACTGTTTACCTTCTTTACCCAACACATATTCAAACATATTGCCCAAAAACTGCATCGCCATATCTTTAAAGGCCAAAGTCGGGCCGTTGGACAAGGCTTGGATTTTGAGGCCGTCTGAAAGTGTACGCACCGGTGTGATATCGGCACTACCGAATACTTCTGCTGTATAAGTGCGATTAATAATATCGCGCAAATCATCGGCCGGAATATCGCTGATAAACAAGCTCATAATTTCAAAGGCCAACTCCGGATAACTCAGGCCGCGCCATTGTGCCAACGTTTCCCCGCTGATTTGCGGATAACTTTCCGGCAGCATCAAACCACCGTCGGGTGCCAAGCCCATCAACAAAACTTCGCTAAATGTTTTATGTGCGGTCGCGCCGCGTGTGCTGATATATTTCATGGTTATTCTTCTTAATACTTAATAAGTTGTTCGGATAATATTTTCAGACGGCCTGTTATCAACACAGGCCGTCTGAAAGAAAATCAATTAAATAAACGCTTCACGCAAGCATTCACGGTTTTTGTTGTCACAGAAGCGACTGCCTGAGGGCGTGTGGCCGGGTTCAATGCTTGCAACAATTCGTTGGCGGTTACCTGATTAGGTACTTCCTCGCTGGCACAACCGCAAATTTTATTTTCCCAATCGCGCTGTTGCTCCGCCGACATAGCCAAAGCGGCCAAACGCCATTCGTTGCGGTTATTCAACTCCGTACGGCATTGGTTATCAACCGCCGCTTTAATCAGCGACTGCCCCATTCCGCCGGCACCCGTATTCAAGCCGCCATCGGCCGCACATGCTGCCAATAATAACGTTAAAGCAGCTGTTGTCATTTTTTTCATATTCTATTTCATCCTTTAATAAACACAATAAAAAATGTGTATTCGGCATCTTCGTGACATTGCTATCTACCCGAGAGGCCGTCTGAAACAAGTGGGTATCATTGTACAACATAACCCCCAACTGACACATTATCATCAATAAACTTCTTTAACCTTATCATCTAAACAAAAAACACCATATTCGGCAATACGATATATACCGACGATTCATTCACTATATAATATAGGCCGTCTGAAACGAAAGCCACCGCCATGCCTGATTTGTTTACCCGCGAACCCGACGCACCACTGGCCGAACGCCTGCGCCCCCACACGCTTGATGAAGTGGTCGGACAACAGCATTTAATCGGCGCAGGCAAGCCGCTGCGTGTTGCCGTTGACGGCGGCAAACCCCATTCCATGCTGTTGTGGGGGCCGCCGGGCGTTGGCAAAACCACCTTGGCAAGAATTCTTGCCCAAAGTTTCAATGCCCAATTCCTGCCCGTTTCCGCTGTTTTTTCAGGCGTGAAAGATATTCGTGAAGCAGTTGATAAAGCCCAAATCGCCTTACAACAGGGGCGCGCCACGATTTTATTTGTCGATGAAGTCCACCGTTTCAACAAAGCGCAACAAGATGCGTTCTTACCCTATGTTGAAAGCGGCCTGCTCACCTTTATCGGCGCCACCACCGAAAACCCTTCGTTTGAAGTCAATCCCGCCCTACTCAGCCGTGCCCAAGTTTATGTTTTACAACCCTTAAGCAACGAAGACCTAAAAACGCTGATAAACAAAGTATTCGCCCTACCCGAATACAACGGCTTCAGCCTGACCGACGACGCGCAAACACTACTCATCAATACCGCCGATGGCGATGCCCGCCGCCTGTTGAACCTGCTTGAACAATTATTGCGTGCGGCCGACACCCAAAACACAAAAACACTTACCCCCGAATTTTTAGCCGAAAGCCTAGGCACCCAAATCCGCCGTTTCGATAAGGGTGGCGAAAGTTTTTACAACCAGATTTCCGCGCTGCACAAATCCGTTCGCGGCTCCCATCCCAATGCCGCCTTATACTGGCTCTGCCGCATGCTCGACGGCGGCGCCGATCCGCATTATCTTTCCCGCCGTATCGTACGCATGGCTTGGGAAGACATCGGCTTGGCCGACCCCCGTGCCATGCAAATCGCCAACGATGCCGCCACCACATACGAACGCCTCGGTTCACCCGAAGGCGAGCTGGCACTCGCCCAAGCCGTGCTTTATCTAGCTGCGGCAGCAAAATCCAATGCCGGATACCGTGCCTACAATGAAATGCGTGCATTTGTTAAAGAACACGCCAGCGACGAAGTGCCCGTACATTTACGCAACGCCCCCACCAAACTCATGAAAGAATTGGGCTATGGCAAAGCCTATCGCTATGCCCATGACGAGCCCAACGCCTATGCCGCCGGCGAAACCTATATGCCGGACGGTCTGCCCGAACCCGATTTTTACCGGCCCGTTCCACGCGGCTTAGAAATCAAAATCGGTGAAAAACTGGCATGGCTGAAACAGCTTGATGATGAATCGTCAACATCGTAAATCACACAAAGCCGTCTGAAAAACTTTCAGACGGCCTCATAGATTATATTCACTATTCAACACTTTAAAATGATTTCAATAAAATATCCCAATCTATTCGGCCTTGCCAAACCACGCACGGCAAACTAAAGTAATCATATTCCCAACATTCCACCAATCAACCGATATGTTATTTATTCTATCCCCCGCCAAAAACCTCAACGAAAAAGACCCCGCACCTGTTTCCGAATACACTCTGCCCGATTTACTCGATCAAGCGGAAAAGCTGATGGAAGAAGTGCGTTTATTATCGCCGCAGCAGCTTGCCGAGCTTATGCACGTTTCCGATAAAATCGCCCTACTCAATGCCGAACGCAATGCCGTCTGGCATACGCCTTTCACACCGGAAAATGCCAAACAGGCGGTGTATATGTTTAACGGCGATGTTTACGAAGGCTTGGATGCGCCCTCATTAAACCAGCAGGCTGTAAACTATCTACAAACCCATGTGCGCCTGCTTTCCGGCCTCTACGGCCTACTCCGCCCGCTAGATCTGATGCAGCCCTACCGCTTGGAAATGGGCACCGCTTTTGCCAATGCCCGCGGTAAAAACCTGTATGAATTTTGGGATAACCGCATCACCGATCTGCTGAATAAAACCTTAGCCGATTTAGGGGACAACACATTAATCAACCTGGCTTCCCAAGAATATTTTAAAGCCGTCCGCCCCAATAAACTCAATGCCCGTTTGATTACCCCTGTTTTCAAAGATGAAAAAAACGGCAAATATAAAATTATCAGCTTTTATGCCAAAAGAGCGCGCGGCCTGATGGTGCGTTATGCTGCCGAACACAATATTAGCGAAGCCGAACAGCTCAAAGATTTTGATTATGAAGGTTATGTTTTTAACGATGCAGCATCCAATGAAAACGAATGGGTATTTTTACGTCAAGAACAATCCAAGTAAAAACAAAAAATTAATCTGCCAATCTGCTAAAAAGCTTGGCAATCGGCTATTTTTCCGTTACTATCCCCGCTTTCAAGAAACGGAAGCGTGGCAGAGCGGTTTAATGCAACGGTCTTGAAAACCGTCGAGGGTTGATAGCCCTCCGTGAGTTCGAATCTCACCGCTTCCGCCAATCTTGATTGCTGTTATTTTATGTTATGGAAGCGTGGCAGAGCGGTTTAATGCAACGGTCTTGAAAACCGTCGAGGGTTGATAGCCCTCCGTGAGTTCGAATCTCACCGCTTCCGCCAGATATCAAAAAATCCCAAGAAATTAAATCTTGGGATTTTTCTTTCCTGCTTAAAATTTTCAAAATCAATGCTTTTCCTATAAAAAGCAGCCGGACTGCTATATAAACGCCCGGCTGTTTTAATATAAATATTAGCGTTTTCCGCAAGAAACAAAGTGGCGGACTTTCGGCGGCGTATCGCCACGATGAAAACGCTTAACCGCTTCTTGAATATCCGCATCACTTTTCGAAACGCGATGATGCTGGCGCATATGCTCCGCCCAAGATTCAACCAAAAACCATTCCAACATTAAGGAAGTATCGGAAGTATCCTCGCTCACACCCCATTGGTATGCACCATCACGACGACGCTCCGCAGAAAGCATTTTAATCGTTTCCAAAAATGCTTCCCGCTCTTCAGGATCAATACGGTATTCGATTTGAACGAGCACGGGGCCGCGGTCATGAGCCACCGGAGTAACAGTCAAAGGTATATCCCAATGATTGGAAGGAGAAAGGTCATCTTCACCTTTCGGCAATTTAACACGATGTGCCATCAATGCCACTACAATTAATAATACGGCACCGACAATCAACGTCATCGAAATACCGATAAAAGAAGCCACACTGCCCCACACCAAGCTGCCTATAGTCATCGCACCATTAAAAACGGTTAAATAAACAGCCAGCGATCGCCCCCGCACCCAATTGGGCAGAATACTTTGTGCTACGCTGTTTAAAGTTGTTAGGGCTGTAATCCAAGCCACACCTAAAGCCAATGATGCAACAATGCCAACCCATTGTGGTGGATATACCGCAAACACAACCATAGTCAATGAAACAATAACCGCCGATGCAACCATCAGGCCGTCTGAATCCAAACGACGACGAATATGAGGCATAATAACGGCACCGATAATGGCACCAACACCAATGGCACCCAACACAATACCGTAGAAACCTGCACCACCATTCAAAAGCTCTTTTGCTATCAAAGGCAATAACGACCATCCCGAACTGACAATCGCAAAAAATATAAATGTTCTAAACAATACAATATGAAGTTCACGGCTGGCACGAACATACCGCAACCCTGCTCTAAATGCACCGCCAAACTGCTCCGACAACTCATCCCGTTCAACTTTCGGCCGCTTCCACCATAACAAAGCACTGATTACAAAAACATAACTTAATACATCAGCACCATAAGCAAAAGCAGCGCCCGCTCCTGCCAAAATCAAACCACCAAGCGCAGGGCCGATAGCACGCGCAATATTAATACCGAGTGAATTTAATGCAACAGCTCCCTTTAAATCTTTTCTATCCACCAATTCGGGAACAATAGCCTGCCATGTCGGGCCCATTAATGCTGCACCGATACCACCTAAAAAAGTAAATAAAATTAATGAGGTGACTGACTGCATACCACTGGCTGAGAGCAACATCAAACTAACGCTGACGCCTGCCAACAATAATTGGATACCGATTAAAAATTTACGGCGATCCAAAATATCCGAAAGTACGCCTGCGGGAATAGCGAGCAAAAATATCGGTAAAGTTGCGGCAGCCTGCACCATGGCTACTGCCGCAGGTGAGGGAGAAAGGTCTGTCATTAACCATGAGCTGGCCACATCACGGATAAAACTACCGGTATTCCCCATAATGGTAGCTATCCACAAGACAAGAAACAGCTTTTGCCGTAACGGCGCAAAACTACCTACATTTTTATTTTGAGATGTATTTTCAGTCATAAGTTTGAGATTAAAAATAATTTATTGAAAGACGCCTATATCATTAAGCTTAAGCTGCAATATGTTAAATGCTAAAAATACATTTCTTATTGATACATTGATTAATTTCAAGCCGTCTGAAAAGTTTGAATATAGTGTGCGTATATAAAATATTTAAAATAATATTTACTTATTCATCAAGCAAATATAGTTTTCATATAATGAACCGCTAAAAATTTTAGCGGTTCATATTAGTCTAATATTATGATCGTAAAGAATCAGGTGCTTCGGGTGAAACCAAACGTGTTAATGGAGTACCTGTTAAGTCGATATCGCCAAAGCGCGGATGTTTATTATTCCAATCGGCAACCCCTTTTCTTAAAGACTCAGGGTTGTCACCGATAAAATTCCACCAGAATATCGTTTTATGAGGCAATGGCTCGCCACCAATTAAAATAATATGCGAACCAGCTTCAGCCTGAATACGAATCACATCACCCTCTTGGGTTTCACTAAATACCAATAATTCTTCAGGGGCTACTTGCTCATCATTACCTTGAACCTGCCCTTTAATCACGAAAATGCCATATTCCCAACCGGAGTGAACAGGCACTTCGATGGTTTGAGCATCATTAAAATTAATATCCACCCCAACCAACGGGCTATGCTGTTTCGTAGGTGCGGTATGACCGTCAAAAGTACCGGTTGTCACAATATAATCGACACCATCTTTGCTCCACTGCGGCAATTCCTCATAATGATCGAAGCCCGGCTCAATTTCTTTATTCAGCGGCAAAGCAATCCAAAATTGCACCGCATGCATTGATTTTTCACCTTCAACAGATTGTTCGGTATGGCTGATGCCCCGATTGTCGCCGGTTCCGGCAGTCATCAGGCTAACCTGTTTTGGCGATACCATCTGACGGTGACCCAAACTGTCCTGATGCCACTGATGACCATCTAACATCCAAGTAAATGTTTGCAGGTTGATATGTGGGTGCGCGCCTACTTGCATACCTGCATCATCGGGACCGAATTCGGCAGGGCCGATATGGTCAAGAAAACACCAAGCGCCAACAGTACGGCGACTTCTTTGTGGTAGCAAACGAGTAACCGGAATACCACCGACATCTTTTACCTGAGCAGCAAATTTTTCAATATTCATGATTTGAATTCCTTATTATTTATTATTAATAATTAAAAGTATTAATGAGTTATCGGGTTTATAAAGGCCGCTTGAACATACATTCAGACGGCCGCTGAACATTATCCTATAAGCTTTTACACGGCCCAGCAAGAACAGCCTAAAGCACCAAAAAATCCTTGTAAATCAGATACCGGTGCATTAGAAGCCCAAGCACGAGCATGGTCATGGCCGTGTAATCCGCATGCACTGGCACAGCCACAAGAGGCAATCGCCTGCTGACGCATCGGCGCAAGTGAGTTTTTACCTGCACCTTTAGGATCGCCCCAAGCAGCATACCCACGGTATTTATTAACCGGAGACCAGTCAGGCATAGCAGGTGGCAACGGCGTATCAAAGTCGGCAAAAATACCGGCCCCGTATACAATACGACCGCCAACCACTGTTAAATCCGAAGTCATGAAAGGAATTTCATCTTCCGGAACGCTGAAAAAGTCTTTATTCGGCACAATCATATCTGCCAAATGTCCGACCTCAATACGGCCGCGGCTACCTTCTTCATTTGAGAACCAGGTTACATTCTCAGTCCACATACGTAAAGCAGTTTCACGGTCAAGCAGATTGGCTTGCGGATAAAGCTTCATCCCGCCCACGGTTTTACCGCTAATCAACCATGCCAAGGATACCCACGGATTATAGGAAGCTACACGTGTCGCATCCGTACCGGCAGAAACTTTTACACCACTCTCTAAAATTCGTTTCACGGGCGGCGTATTGGCTGCAGCGGCAGTACCATAACGCTCAGCAAAATATTCACCTTGATAAGCCATACGGTGCTGAACCGCAACGCCGCCACCTAAAGCGGCAATACGGTCAATCGATTTTTGCGAAATGGTTTCCGCATGGTCAAAGAACCAGTTAATACCTTCCAACGGAATATCACGGTTAACTTTTTCAAACACATCCAATGAGCGGCTAATGGTTTCATCATAAGTGGCATGTAAACGCCAAGGCCATTTATTTTCCGCCAGAATACGGACAACCTCTTCCAACTCACCTTCCATTTGCGGCGGCATTTCAGGACGCGGTTGGCGGAAATCTTCAAAATCGGCAGCAGAATACACCAACATTTCACCGGCACCGTTATGTCTGAAATAATCATCGCCTTGTTTATACTTAACCGAAGAAGTCCAATTTAGAAAATCCTCTTTCTCTTCTTTTGGTTTTTGTGTAAACAAGTTATAAGCAATGCGCACGGTTAATTGATTTTCATCGGCCAATTTTTGAATCACTTCATAATCATCCGGGTAGTTTTGAGAACCACCACCCGCATCAATAATACCCGTCACACCCAAGCGGTTTAACTCCCGCATGAAATGACGGGTTGAATTCACCTGATAGTCAAACGGTAGTTTCGGGCCTTTGGCCAAAGTTGCATATAAAATAGAAGCATTTGGTTTGGCCAACAATAAACCTATCGGGTTGCCGTTGCTATCCCGTTTAATCTCACCGCCCGGAGGTTCGGGGGTATCTTTCGTGTAGCCGACCACACGTAAAGCAGCAGCATTCAATAAGGCACGATCATACAAATGGAGGATAAAAACCGGTGTATCCGGAGCAATCGCATTGATTTCTTCCAATGTAGGCAATCGTTTCTCAATAAACTGATGCTCAGTAAAACCGCCGACGACACGAACCCATTGCGGTGCAGGTGTCATATCCACTTGCGCTTTGAGCATAGCCATTGCATCCGCCAAAGAGCGCACGCCATCCCAACGCAATTCCATATTATAGTTAAGACCACCCCGAATAACATGGGTATGGTTATCAAACAAACCAGGTAAAACACTGCGACCTTGTAGGTTTACAATACGCGTCGCATCTCCGGCTAAAGGCAAAATATCCTGATCGGTGCCAACAGCAGTAAAACGGCCGTCTTTAATAGCAACTGCCGTAGCCGTAGGCTGACCGCGGTTTAATGTTGTGATATCAGCATTATGAAAAATAATATCGGGCGCTGTCATAAATATTCCTTTCTAGTCTGAACGACTTTAACAATGGTAGCGGCCATGGTTAAATAACTTACATCAATATCTAGACACCACAGCCCTAGCAGTCTATTACCTATAAATAATAGGCAAAATCCAAACCCATTTATATTTAATGCTCTTCGGTAGATTGAGCTTTATTTTGTTCTTGACCACTCTCTACCATAGTTCCACTAACTACAGCAGTAGTCTCTTGCTTAGAAAACAATTGTTTTGCAAAAGGAACAGCCTGTTCACCAATCAACATACCCAAAAGCCCAATCAATGCTACTACCGGTGGTGCAGGTGAACGTACATTCAATAATCCGTAAAGTATGCCTGCCAATATGCCGACAGCCAGTGAAACCAAATAGAGTTTCATAATCTTTCCTACTCATTGAAATGTGTAATATTTAAATTATTTTTTAATAAAATTAAAATATTATCGTTTCAATTACAAACCTCAAAATTACAGATTGGCAATATCCGAAATATAAACTTTATTAAAAAATAAACCCAACCGCCTATTTAACTTTATATAGGTAAGTTAAATCATGCCAAGTTGGGTTTATCACTATATGCTAATTTTTACAGCTTATTTATTGGCAGGATTCGGGCCAATTCGTTCTCCATGTTGTACACGTTCCGGTGCTTTATGTACCATAGTATAAGCATAGTCCACACCCATACCGTATGCACCTGAATGTTCTCTTACAACATCCATGACTGCATCATAAGTGCCTTTACGCGCCCAGTCACGTTGCCATTCGAGCAATACTTGTTGCCAAGTAACTGGAACAACACCCGCTTGAACCATACGGTCCATTGCATATTTGTGTGCTTCTACAGAAGTGCCGCCTGATGCATCAGCAACCATATAAATTTCATAGTCACCTTCCAACATTGCGCACAACGCAAAAGAAAGATTACATACTTCAGTCCATAAACCGGCAACAACTACTTTTTTGCGGCCATTTTTTGCTAAAGCATCGCGTACATTTTGATCATCCCAAGAATTCATTGAAGTACGCTCAAGAATTTTGTGCTCAGGGAAAACAGCAAGCAATTCAGGATAAGTATGGCCTGAGAAGCCTTCTGTTTCTACGGTAGTGATGGTAGTCGGAATATTGAAAATTTTAGCTGATTTCGCCAAAGCAACCACATTATTTTTCAATACCTGACGATCGATGGATTGAACACCAAATGCCATTTGAGGTTGATGATCAATAATGATCAATTGACTGTTTTCTGGTGTTAAAAGCTCTAGATATTTTTTTGACATTATAAAACTCCTTAATATGATGTGAGCATAAGTATTAAAAACAAAAACAGCAATAATAATGTAAGCTTAGTTACTCCTTAACATATATTATTGCTGTTTTGGCCGGACCGCCTTATGTCAGCCCTAATATAAAAAATAGATTACAGACCGTAAACTTTTAAACGTTCTTCTACAGGAGCAAATGCTTTTTCACCTGCAGGGGCACTAATACCACCGAATACCAGTTGTGCACGTAATGTCCAGTTTGCAGGAACATTCCAAGCTTTAGCTACTTCTTCATCGATTACCGGATTGTAGTGTTGCAAGTTACCACCGATATTAGCAGCAGCTAATGTTGACCATACGGCATATTGATGCATTGCATTGGTATGCTCAGACCAAATCGGGAAGTTGGCAGCATAAGCAGCAAATTGTTCTTGCAAGCCTTCAACAACGTTTTTATCTTCGAAAAATAATACGCTACCGGCAGCAGCCTTAAACATATTCAATTTATCTTCAGTAGGTTGAAAGTTTTCAGCAGGTACGATTTTACGCAATTCTGAAATAGCGATATCCCATAGCTTTTCATGTTCTGCACCAAACAATACGACAACACGAGTTGATTGTGAGTTGAAAGCAGAAGGTGTATGTTTTACTGCATGCTCAATAACTTGTGCTACCTCTTGCTTGCTTACAGGCAAGTTTTTATTCAAAGCATAAACGGAGCGACGAGTTTCTGCAGCTTGTTGTAATGTTTGTACTAAAGACATCTTTGTTTCCTTTATTTCAGTTGTTTCAGGTTGAGTAGAATTTTGTCCGAGATTTCTCAGACAGTTTAAAATTTTTGAAAACATTTTATTTCATAATTCCTATTGTAAATTTAATTACTTGTTTTCTTTTTAATGATAATGGTAAAAATATCAACACCATTACCTACATAATTTCGAGTCATAACATTTTTGATTGTTATCTAAATTTTAATAAATTAGATTGACCATGGGTTGCATTATAAATATGTTTTACCACCCGTCAAAGCGCAAACAAGAAAATCAGTATCAACTACAACGAAATAATGATGATAAATTATAACAAATTATAAAACAGGAATTGAAACAAGTAACTACCCTACTCTAAATTAGGGTAGTTAGAAATTATTAAAGTAGTTAGACATTCTTATAAAAGCAGAACATCAGTTTATAATATTTATAAATTTTTTTGAAAAATCATATAGTAAACAAATTTTGATCATTAATACCCCAAATAAGTAAAAAATTATAGGGATAAAAAATTAATATATTTAACAAACAGTTAAACTATATTCTAATCAAATAAGAAAATAGTATATATTAGGTCATCAGCCAAATCTAACGTGCAAAAAGCATCCAAGCTACTTTATTAGCAGTCTCCAAATCTAGGGCAAACGTTCTTTGTCCATGACTATGCGTGCCTTGCCAAGCATCTAACTGCTCAGTGCAGGAGAAAAAATGCATCAGATTGCAGCAACTGCAAGACCAATCATGATTATTTTCCAAATCTGTATGTAATACATGAATATCACTACCACCTTCTAATACTTCAACACATCCAGCATGCATAGAAAGTACTATTTTATCGCCACATGATTCACATTCGCTTTCAATACGGATATCTTCACCAAAAGCATAATGAAATCCTAAAGCATCAATTGCACACATAGCATAAGCTTCACGACCATCGGAAAAAATAACCCTTTTGTTAGTAGCAAGCCCAGAAACCGGATAAGCTGCTACCACAGAATCATTAGATAAAGCCAATATATTACGTGCAGCCAAATTATGAAGTATTTCACGATCAGGTGCATTGGCAAGCGGATAGGCATTGCGGCTGGCAATCATCGCCTGCATCACGTTTTCCCGCACAATATTTTCTTCTGCCGATAATCGTACCACCATAGGACGCGTAAAATAGTCACGGATAGAAACAGCTTGTTGCATCATAACCCTCTAAAAATGAAATGTTATAACAATAACACTATTATATTTCATTGAGGTATCAAAATAAACAATATTATTTGCACTAACTATTTTAAAAACAATGCTATATCTATTTTAGTTAAGTTCAACTTTTCATCCTTCTCCATCTTTTTCCTTGTTTTTTGCTGTTTTGGAAGGTTTTTTCATCTCGTATTTCCATTTTTTCTTTTTTATAAGTTTTATTTTTTAATAGTACTAGTAGGGTTAATTAAATCAATAATCTCGCTTGTATACGAACCAACATCATATAATAAAGATCCATCATCTATATTTTCACCTATACCAAAACAGTCTCGTATAGCTTTTGTTGTTCCTATAAACATATTATCACTTAGAGCCGCACCATAATTGATAATATCCTCCCTGACTTATCCATCAATTAAACAACCTCACATAAATTCTGAAAAGGTATCATCATTACCTCTAGGTAAATTAGGTAAATCAAATAACCCTAAAACATCAGTATAACCATTTATATTAAATATAAATTGATAAAAATTATTCCCCCATTTAATTTACCAAACCACAATAAATTCCCGTCTTTATTAGTCATCTCGCACAGAATACCGATTTGATTGCAGTGGAAGTAGTTAATATCTTGGTAGCTTTCTCCTTCTTCGTTTGTCTAATTGCGGATTTGTGCTAAGGGCTCGTAAGAATTTTAGTCGGTGTAGACATAGGTATAGCTTCCGTTTGCGTCAACTTTCTGTAATAGGTGACTGCCATCCCAAATAAATTCGGTTTTCAGACAGGCATTATTTTCGGTATGCCTGTCTGAGACGTCCGCCCGCTCTTTGCCAATTCTTTTACCAAGGCGTCGTAGCTATAAACCCAAGTCTCTTTTTCCTGTTTGGGTTTGAAGATTTCCACTTTCACCAGTTGGTCATGCAGATCATAGAAATAGTCCTATATTTCGCTGTCGGCTAGTTCGTGCTGGATTAGATTATCTAAGTCGTCGTAGTAATAGCTGATGCCGTTGTAGGTTTTGAGGCGGTTGTCGGTAATCTTATCTTTGAGGCCGTCAAAGGATATTGTGGGTAGGGTCGAAAGCAAAAGTTTCTTTGTCGGCTTAGGTGATTCGGCCGAGTCGGTCGTATTCGAATTGTGTTACGCCGCTTCTTTGGTCGCTGCTATGAATGAGGCTGCCGGTTTTATCATAGCCGTAACTGCGTTGGACGGCAGTATGACCCGCAGCGGTTTTTCCTTTGCCTTTGGGTCGGGTAACGGCATTTAATTCGGCGATTTGTTTTTTCAGACGGCCGGATGAGTGCTAAGAAAAGCGTACGTGCCATTTGGGCGCGTACGCTACTCTTTGGATAGATATTTCTATGTAGGCTACGGCTTATTACTTAGTTAGCTTCTGCTTTATTTTTTAAAACCGGAAAATACTTTGTATTCCAATAAAATATAACAATATCATCAGTATTGACAGATCTCCCCATCATAATAATAACCCCGTTATTCTTAAATAAGGCTATTTCATTTTTATGCTTTTCCATAAATTCCCTTTGATTTTCAAAGGTAGTTTTTCCATTATTCAAAGCTTCAAATTCAGCCAGATCAAATGCTTCATAAGGTGAATAGTGACTATTCAACTCTTTCTTTATTTGATCAAATAAATCATATTTCAGCCCGAAAATCGAAACATTTTGCAGAATATCGGTTGAATCATCAAACTGTAAAGCAGCTATTAACTTATTAGGCAAATTTAATGCATATGCATTAGGCATTTGTACTACTTTATTGCCATAAGTAATATAAGAACTCTCTGCCTTTATTAATTCAGGGTATTTGGATAATGCTTCTTTGACAGTAGCTTTGCCTATAACCAATCCAAAAGGGGCGACTTCTTCCTGAGAAGACCGGATAACATCTGCCAAAATCGCACGAGCTTTAGCTCCGGCTATATTAGCTTCTGCTTTATTTTTTAAAACCGGAAAATACTTTGTATTCCTATAAGAAATAATAATATCATCAGTATTGACAGATTTCCCAATTATAATAATAACCCCATTATTCTTAAATAATGCTATTTCATTTTTATGCTTTTCCAGAAATTCCCTTTGGTTTTCAAAAGTAGTTTCTTCATTACCTAAAGCTTCAAATTCAGCCAGATTAAATGTTTTATAAGGTAAATATTGACTATTCAATTCTTTCTTTATTTGATCAAATGAATCATATTTCAGCCCGAAAATCGAAACATTTTGTAGAATATCGGTTGAATCATCAAACTGTAAAGCAGCTATTAACTTATCAGAAAGGCGTAATGCATATGTGTTAGGCATTTGTACTACTTCATTGCCATAAGTAACATAAGAACTCTCTGCTTTTATTAATTCAGGGTGTTTGGATAATGCTTCTTTGACAGTAGCTTTGCCTATAACCAATCCAAAAGGGGTGACTTCTTCCTGAGAAGACCGGATAACATCTGCTAAAATCGCACGATCTTTATTAGCTCCGGCTATCATTTTGGTATCTATATTGCCATCTGTAGGCTGACAAGCCATTGTTGTCAATAACAACGTTAAAGCCATTAACTTTTTTGTGTAGATATAAATCATCAAACCCATTTCTTTCTTTGTTACAAACAGAATATGTTGCACACCGTCCCAAGCTAACTCCACCACCGCCACCAATTAAACCATTTACATTATAGGTATTACTTGCCTTTATATTTTTGGTTGATGTGGCAATTCATTTTTTATACGGCCTAATGAGTGCCAAGGAAAGCGTATATACCCAAAAGATATGATACCCTACGCATTGAATAAATATTTTTATGTAGACTACAGCTTGCTAAGTATATATTCTTTAAAAAAGATATATATCTCAGCTAAAATTAACAACCAAAAAGAAAATCTTAATGAATATAAGATAAAATCTTTTTCTGGTTTATATTTTGTTGGTAAGCAAAATAAAACACTAATAGAATAAATAATAAATTCATAATTTATTTTAATAAAATTACCAGATACTTTATTTTTATCATAGAAAAAATAAAGTAATATCAAATATGCAATTACTGCTTCAAATAATCTGATTGTTTTCTCATCCATATTAATATTTCTTGTTATGCTTTTTATTTTGCCTTCTGTGAGTATTATTCTTTTTATTTAAGTCAAGTTGAATATGTAAAATAAAAGAGGCCAATAGTAAAGATTCAAAGATGATATTGAAAATTAAGTACATAAATCTACCAATACCAAACTCTTCAATAAAAATATCTCTTTTCCAACCACAATTACCATTAATTAAGCAATCGTAAGAATCATAGAAATTCCATAAAGTCCCTACAATGAATATGATAGTTTCTTTAGTTAATAAAAATTTAAGCATATATATCTCTTTATTTGATCCCAATAAACTAGTTTGCTTCATGGAGCATATAATCGATTGCTTTATCTCTGACCTTACCTTTGGTAAGATTTTTAGTTTCTTGGGATATAACTTTCTTAAGATTAGCTTTTGATTTTTTAACCCTTTGAGCCCTTGTCTTCTTAGTTGTTTTTGATAATTTTTTCATCTTAAATTTCAAATATTTAGCTTTTTATACACATTTATAAGCAGTAGAAACTTTTTTGCGAGGATTATTAATTAAGTCGGACATTTCTTCTAATTAGTGCCGACGTCATAAGCAGTGGACTTAGTCACACCTCCATCAATATGAAAAAAGAATGTGTTTTTTTAGTCATCTCCAGTGAAATATTGTTACTAAATCCAGCGGCATCATCTACTAGCCATTATGGTAAAGAATTTTTCTGATACTTTATTCGATAATATTGAGTTCGCTCTTTTTTAGATTACTTATAAAAAATAGTGGTTTAATGTATACATATTTTATATGAAATATATAAAAATATATTAAGAATCCAAAAACCTAATAAAAAATAATTTACAAATATGTATGTAAATATAAGTTTAAATTCCAAACCATTAAAACCGTTGATTAAAAAAACTATTAAATAAGAAACAAGAAATAAAGCAAAAGGATATATATATAAATATATTTTTTTATTTCCTATAAAAACTACCCTCGTTAACCAAAATAATATGGTGAATAATCCATAAAGCATATAAAAACTTGAGTGAGATACTGTTTTAGAATATAAATTAAACCAACCGGGATATGCGTATAGTATAATAAAAATAATATAAAAAATTAAATCATACTTAGTTTGTTTGTTAAAAAATCTCATTATTTTTTTCTTAACTTTATCAAGGAATTTCCTAAAGATTTAGGATTGTAATAAGTATAAATATTTAAATATACCAGTTAATCTTCTTAATACATTACTTGCACTAATAATACATAAATTTCCCATGGTACCTCCTATATTTATCATTATTCTTCCTGCTTCACTATCAGACAGAGGAAATCGATGTAAAATACCTTAGAACCAATCCAAGAGGATCAATAAACTTCATTGGTTGGGTTGTATAGTTATATAAAGCAATCCCTCCCTGCCAACCCAATCGGATCCTGATGCACAAACTGCCCACAATCCAGCTCATAATACCTAAAAAAGTTGTAATATAACTCCGTTTCAGTATCACAATACTGATTCTGTAGTCTAAACGGTTGATGGATATTAATGATATTGGTTTCGCTCTTCAACTTACCCAAACCGTAATAATCACCAAATCAAAGCAATCTGCCGTCTTTATCTGTCATCTCTCGCGAAATACTGATTTGGTCTCAATGGAACCAGTTGATTTCTTGGTTTGGTAGCTTTTCCCCTTTTTCATTTGTCCAATTGCAGATTTGTGCCAAGGACCCATAGCTGTCCATATCAGTAAGATATAAGTATAGGTATAGGCCTTCCCTTTGCATAAACTTTCTGTATCAGTCAGCTGCAGTCCCAAATAAAGTCGGTTTTATCTTCGAAGCCGTCTGAAAGAATATTGTGGTACTACTTCGTTGGTCACTGCTGTAAATGAGATTACCGGTTTTGTCTTAGCCGTAGCTGCGTTTAACAGCAGTATAACCCGCATCAGTTTTGTTTTTACCTTTAGGTTGGGTAACAGCATCTAATTCGGTGATTTGTTTTTTTCAGACGGCCTAGGAGCCAAGTTCATAAAGCCTGATGAGCTTGCCCTATTTGATATTAGTTTGAAAGATGGCAGATAAAATTTTCTTAAATCATCATAACTTACCATTATTTTTTCATGACTAGCAATAAATGATTTTAGTTAATTAGATATTATGGCGCATTATAGTTTCTGTACATTCTACTCCAGAATCTATAGAACTTCTTATGAATATATATTTTATGGTATTTTTGTTATATGTTTTATAAACCAAATAGTGATTACCTTCTTTATCAAAAAAACAAAATATCTTTATATTCTTATCATTTACCTTAATTTTTAATGGTATTTTGTATTTAAAAAAATTATTTCTTCCCAATTCTGTTGTATTGAATAATGGATATATATTTTTATTGGTCTCAAATATTAATATCATCTCATTAGTTTCCACATTGGTTATTAATTTTATATTATGACTATCAATTGGCAATTCATCAAAAAACCATGAGAATGCTTCTGAGTTCTCAAAATCATGAAATGATGAAAATTGATAATCTTTAGTTGATGAAAAATTTAAAAATAAAATGGAACCAAACAAAATAAATATAAACAATAAAATAATTTTTGAATATTTCACAGATATCCTTTTTTCTTAAGAAACTTTTTTATTTCAATATGTTTTGGACTTAAAAATCTTTCACATCTCCGTGCATATGTCTGATTACTAAGATATTTAAAGCCATACTCATTAACAGCTAAATATTTTTCTGAATCAGCTTTCATATCTGATATTGATAATTTTTTTACTCTATATAATCCAATAATTCAAATATATTTTTTTGAAGTATCTCCATACTCTTTTCTTTTTCCCGAATCTATAATTTTTATTTAGTTAGTCTTATTTTATTAATTAGCAATGCAATTAATTCATCTAGATTATTATTATTTTTATCTACATTTAAACCTGAATTAATACAAAAATTCATAAGCAATTTAGAAATATAATCTTTTTTATTGACAATAGGGAAATGCAACGATATTTCTACTGTTTCTTGTATGTATGGAAAATAGAAAAAAAACTTTTTTATTTTTTTTCTATTTAATTTTAATAACCTCCCACTAGCATCAAATGCCTCATATGAATCAATATCGTCTGGTTCCAAATATGATTCCGCATCAGAAACATTCGCAAAAAAACTAATATCACCATTATCATTTATAATAATTGGTACTTTCATCAAAACCTATCCCTCCAAGTTTTATCTGTTATTTTTTCTCCCAAAGACGGGCGCGATCTATTCTTTGCCTCAGACGTGCCTGGCCATTAGATTGAATACCACCCCTATGATAATGAGGAAATTTTCCTATCGGATGTTTCTTCATTACAATACTGGTTTTGCAATCTAAACGGCTGATGTACTCCGGCAATATTGGTTTCACTCTTTAGCTTACCCCAACCGTAATAATCCCCAAACCAAAGCAGCTTGCCGCCTTTATCTGTCATCTCATGAGGAATGCCGATTTGGTCGCAGTGGAAATAGTTGGTTTCTTGGTGGCTTTCCCCTTCTTCGTTTGTCCAATTACGGATTTGAGCCAAAGGTTCATAAGCATCTTTGTCGGTATAGATATAGGTGTACAGGCCGTCTGAACGGGTTTCCTGTATTAGATGACTGCCGTCCCAAGTGAAGTCGGTTTTATCTTCTAAGCCGTCTGAAACTTCGCCTTTGTTTTTCAGACGGCCTTTGCCAACTCTTCTGCCTAGTGCGTCGTAGTTATAAGCCCAAGTCTTTTTTTCCTGTTCGGGTTTAAAGATTTCCACTTTAACCAGTTGGTCGTGCAAATCATAGAAATAGTTCGGCACTTCGCCGTCGGTCAGTTCCCTATGAATCAGATTGCCTAAGTCGTCGTAATAGCTGATGCCGTTATAGGTTTTAAGGCGGTTGTCGGTTACAGGGGTGAAGCCATCTGAAACGGTTTGGCCATTGGTGGACAGGATATTGTTCGCAGGGTCGAAAGCGAACAGTTCGTTGCCCTTGTCAGATTTTCCTCTTTTATTTATTTTGCTTAAAATATTTTTGGTTTAAAATTTTCATATATTTTTCTCCATAAATACACTTTATAGATTTGTTGGGGTTTAATTTTATTTATACTTTATATATTTTAAAATATATTATTTTATTTCTTTATTTTTTCTAGTTCATTTTCTAAAAACTTTTTACTATTGGGAGATAAGTCATAATATTCTAAAGCCAATTTAATCATTTTTTCTTTTTCAATATTATTGAAACTATTTAAATATGAATATGCTTTTCAGGAGAATCTATATTAAATTTTTATCTAAATATATTTCAAATAACATTTTTTTTGATTTAGGGAAAATGCCTTTATATTTTCTAATTTATTAATTGAATTTTCAATGTTTCCATATTTTAACTCAACGATAGCCTGTTCATATTTATTATTTAAACAAATTAAAAGCCGGTTAAAATATAAAACATATAATCAAAAGAAAAGAAATGATTAATAAAATCTTTTTCATTATTCTATAACCTTTAAAATATTATCATAACCTGAAGCGATTTCTTGATTCAAAAAATTTATCATATTATTAAATTGATTTTGGCACTTTCCTTCATCTTTAGCTACTGTTATACAGCCATGAGAAACCGTTCTTAAATGCAAATTTGCCCACGCTCTTTTAATACCTAAATAATGAGCCAAAGAATCTAATTTACTCCAATTAAGTTCTTGAAATGCATACCATCCAGGTCTATTATCATTAGGTTTCATGGTAAATATTCCCGGCCAAATAGGTCCGTAATCTTGGACATCGGCTGAAGCGGGGTTATTCTTATGTTCATTGCGCCCAGAATGAATACAATCGGCATCAATAAAATTACTAAGATTGGGTGTATTCGAACTTTGTTACGCCGCTTCTTTGATCGCTGCTGTGAATCAGATTGCGGGTTTTATCATAGCCGTAGCTGCGTTGGACGGCGATTTGGACAGATGTATAACCCACCCCTACTTTTTTACCTTTGGGCTGAGTAACAGCATCTAATTCGGCGATTTGATTTTTCAGACGGCCTGATGAGTGCAAAAAAAGCGTGCGTGCCCAAAAGGCACACACCTCACGCTTTGAATAGAAATTCCATCAAAATACAATTATTTAATTTTCGTTATATAAAAAGAAAAATCTTTTAATTTTAGAGCCAAATTGGTCAGTCCAACTTTCAAGGTAAACATCCATAATTTGAATGAGATTTAAATCCGTTAGCGTTTTTTTTATGATAGGATAGTTTTCCAAATTAATAATAGCTTTCTTTTTAATTTTATTTTTAATGTCAAATTGCTTCTCTTTTCTTGTAACCCAAAAAGATGGCATATAAAAACCAAACTCACTTACACCTGAATATACCTCATCATTTTCATCGTCAGTATAAGTTAAACAAATAAAAAAATTAGCAAACTCTTCCGGGGTTAGTTTATTTTTTGCATATAACACCACACTGTTTAAATGTGCCAAAGCCAAATTAAATAAAAAAGTATTTAAATCTTCTCTATTTATATTATTTTTTAATATTTTTTTTACTGTAGGGTATCCGTGTATCAAAGGTGGTTCTTCAAATGTCTCATAATCAAAAAGAAGTTCTTCAAACTGAATGGATGAATCTTTAAAAATTTTCGCAATTTTTTTGGTTAACATTTATTTCACTTTCTATATATTTCAATTACTTACCATCTATGTATTCCAGCCATGACAAAATAAAAAATCTTTTAGCCTAACTTGTTTGCTAATCTACGTCAGCCCCTAAAAGATAAATACTAATATTTACTAATCTACATCACTCCCAAATAATTTTAGCTATCAAACCAAATACAAACATATGTAATATAAAATAATGTAATCCATATTTTACTACATAAAATCGAAAATCTTTTTCTATATTTATAGTAGATTTATTACTTATAATCCCCCAAAGAAACTTGTTTACTTCTTTCTTTTTAAAAATGAAAAAATCTGTAATAGAATTAATAATTTTATACTTTTTACAAAGATAAAAAGCACAATACCAATTAAAAAATACATAGGGCATATAAGACCAATATATTATGTTATCTATTAACGTAAAATCTTTTATATTCATATAATTATTCTGTAAATTAAACTTATGCAATTTGATTATTGGTGTTTTTCTGTATGTTGTAAAGCAGAACCCATAAGATCAAAAGTTTTTTGATATCCAATATTGGCAGTTACCCCTCCGCCCAAACCGCCTCCTATTTTTGTCGTAGTATAAGGTTTTTGATTTTTCTTTAAAGTGGAGCCAAAACATGCTCCACCCGATCCAAAGAACTTGGCTGTCCCACATACTTCGCTGTAGAAACCGTCATCTTTTTTACCCGCTAAAGGTACAGATTTACTAACTCCAATTTCAGCTCCCGCTCCTGCTGTTAGCGCAATACTACAGCTTAATTTTCCTTCCCCTGCATATTCTAAACTACCATTAAAACCAAATCCCAGAGCTATAGTTCCTTCTACATTTATTCCTGCAAATTTTTCATCCAATTTTTGGAGGAAAATTTTACCCTCTAAGCCTAATGGGTCTGTCCAAGTTTGTATTGCATACCCTAGTCTGTATACATTATTTCCACCCCATAACCCAATCGGATCCTGATTCACAAACCGACCACAGTCCGGCTCTTAATACCTAAAGAAGTTATAATGCAACCCCGTTTCGGTATCGCAATACTGGTTTTGCAACCTAAACGGCTGATGCGTTCCGGTAATATTGGTTTCACTCTTTAGCTTACCCCAACCAAAGTAATCACCAAACCACAATAAATTCCCGTCTTTATCGGTCATCTCACGTGGAATGCCGATTTGGTCGCAGTGGAAATAATTGGTTTCTTGGTGGCTTTCCCCTTCTTCGTTTGTCCAATTACGAATCTGTGCCAAAGGTTCGTAAGAATCTTTATCGGTATAGATATAAGTGTACAGGCCGTCTGAACGGGTTTCCTGTATCAGGTGGCTGCCGTCCCAAATAAAGTCGGTTTTATCTTCTAAGCCGTCTGAAACTTCTTGGCCGTTTTTCAGACGGCCTTTGCCGGTTCTTCTGCCTAGTGCGTCATAGCTATAAACCCAAGTCTCTTTTTCCGGTTCGCGGTGAATCAGGTTGCCTAAGTCGTCGTAGTAATAGCTGATGCCGTTGTAGGTTTTGAGGCGGTTGCCGGCAACCTTATCTGTTTGGCCGTCCGAAAGAATATTGTGAACGGGGGTCGAAGGCAAAGGTTTCTTTGTCGGCTGGGGTGATTCGACCGAGTCGATCGTATTCGAATTGTGTTACGCCGCTTCTTTGGTCGCTGCTGTGAATCAGATTACTGGTTTTGTCATAGCCGTAACTGCGTTTGACGGCGGTATAACCAGCAGCGGTTTTGTTTTTGCCTTACAGAAAATACAGAGTTTGGGCGGTAACCGCTTTTTAAACTTGCCGTTCATATGGAACATATCGCCAGTACGGATAATATAGCGCTTGCGGATTTTAACCGAAGAAGAATGTATCATCGGCCAGGCTGTTTTGCGGACGGTGCGGGAAACAACACCTTTACGGATACCGGGCCGGTCGCCGTAGGTATTAGGAGGCTTTGCTAGTATTGAAAACAAAAGTGGGTTTACGGTTGATTTTAACGTCTTTAGTAATGGTTTTATCTCAGCCCAAATCGGCAATATCGGCAGCCAAACGTGCTGTTACTTCCAGTACAAAATATTCAAGCAGTTTTCTTTGGATACTCTTTATCTAATTTACAGCAGATTATCTTCATTTTAGAAGTCTATTATGACTGCTAACTCTATATTATTTTCTAAATTTGTATTTAAGATGTTGTGGAACTCACTTTGCAACTAGGGTTTCTTACTAGGTTATTGTGTTATTTATGTTTTTTTCTTTTAAAATTATTTAGTAGTTTTACTATCATATCTTTATTTTCACTTGATGAGTTAATTGCAATTTTAATGGCATTTTCTCCAAATTCATTTTGGATATTTTTGTTAGCGCCATTATCAAGGAGTAATCTCACCATTTCTATATTTCCAAACATGCATGCATAATGTAGTGGCGTATATCCTAAATCACCCTTAATATCAATCAATGCTCCATTTTGAAGAAATATAAGAGCATCGTTTAAATAATTATTTCTGGCTGCAATATGTAAGACTGTGTCATCCATGCCTCCTACTTGATTGATATCTTCAATAGATACACCCAAAAAATCAGGATGTATTTCATATCTTTTTAAAATATTTGATAGTTCTTTTTCCATTTATAGCACCTATAACTGTAAATTTATAAATTGAATATTTTAGATTTTATTTCTTACTAGTGGCGCAATTTTTCTTATGCTCATTTTTTAGATTATTTAATCTGTTTTTATATTCTTGTATTTTTTGAGTATGCCTACCAGGTAGCCATTTTTTATCCCATTCTTCATAAAGATTAATACATTTTTTCGCATGTTCAATTTGATTGTGCAAAAAGGATATTGTGAGCGGAGTCAAAGGTTTCTTTGTCGGCTTTGGTGATTCGGCCGAGTTTGTCGTATTCGAATTGTGTTATGTCGCTTCTTTAGTCTCTGCTGTGAATGAGGTTACCGGTTTTATCGTAGCCGTAGCTGCGTTTGACGGCGGTTTGGGCGGATGTATAACCCGTCCAAACTGTTTTGCCTTTGGGTTGGGCAACGGCATTTAATGCAGCGATTTGTTTTTTCAGACGGCCGGATGAATGCTAAGAAAAGCATGCGTACCCAAAGGGCACAACACCCTACACTTGAATAGATATATTTATGCAGGTTACGGCTTGCTTTAAAGTTTATTGAAAAATAATTTAATATTCTCTTGTATTGAACTTGGTAATCTTTTAAATTCATTACTATTTTGATAACTTAATAGGGCAAAATATATCATATCCATACATTTATCATTTGATATATTTTTTGTAAGTATATTTTTTTCTAAACTTTCTATAAAATGTAAACGTTCATCTTTATTTATTAATAAATGATTAATAATAAATCTTCCTACTTCACAAGCTGGAGAAATATGGTAATCATTAATACTTGAGAGAATAATATTTACTAATTCATTTCTTTTAGTTTTATGTATATTTGAAAAATCTAGTTCTGATACTTCTAGATTTAGTATGAAATCAAAAAATCCTTTATTTTTTATAAAAAATTTATTATTAAACATATTTCTTATAAAGGAAAAAGATTTACTATTCACTAAATAAGGAAGTTTTTCTGTAGTTAAATTAACTGCAACATATTCAAGTAAACTTTCTAAGTCATCTAAATGTTGCTCTAAATATTCAATAATAACATCATCACTTAGTTTATTGAATGATATAACATCAAGTTTTTTAATATCTTGCATTATATTCTCCGTAACAAAATAATATTTTCTAATTTACTAGCATTAATTTTTTAATTTTACATATAAGTCATATAATTACATTGCAGCTGCTCCAGCCAAGCCTCCGCCACCAAGCTCAACACTACACAACCCTGCAGTTGCATATATGCAGACCCCCAACTAATGCAGCGGTACCAACTACTCCTATAACCATTAGTGTATTAAATGAATTTGAATTATTTGAACACTTTGTATTAGGCAAAGGTGGGGGTGGCGGTTGATCTTCACAATTATCTTGAAGCCACTTTTGATGCTTCTGTAATGCTAGTTTAATATCTTCAATTGCTTTCAAGTGCCCTTCTACTGATTCTCTGTGAGCCATTCCAGGCTCATGCTTAAAAGGCAAATTCTGTCTATTAATTCTAACCTCATCTAGTTTTCCTTTTAATTCTCTTTTTACCGAATTAAATTTTCTTCTTTTTTGAACACACACTTGATGATTATAAGGTAATTTCTTTTTTGCTAATCCGAATAAATCAACCCATCTCATAACATTCAAAGCAAATTGATAGAAATTATTTCTCCCACTTAATTTAATCGGATCCTAATTCAAAAGTCGCCCAAAATTCGGTTCATAATAATGGAAGAAATTTTAATGCAAGTCCCTTTCAGTAGCACAATACTGGTTTTGCAACCTAAACGGCTGATGAGCATTAGTGATATTGGTCTCTTCCTCATATGTATAAACCCAAGTCTCTTTTTCCTGTTCGGGTTTAAAGATTTCCACTTTAACCAATTGATCATACAGATCATAGAAATAGTTCTGTATTTCGCTGTCGGTCAGTTTGCGCTGGATCAGGTTGCCTAAGTCGTCGTAGTAATAGCTGATACTGTTGTTGGCAGGTATTACCAAAGAGACAACCGTTTATGCGGATAAAGGTTACGACAGTGCGGAAAACAGAAAACATTTGGAAGAACATGAGTAGAACAGAGTTTCGGTACGCTGCACCGTAAATTCCGCTATGCCCGGACAGCTTACTTCGGGCTGGATAAAGTAGCGCAAAGCCATCTGAAAGCGATATGTCTGAACTTATTGAAAGCGGCCAACAGGCTACGTGCGCCTATTGCTGCCTAAAAGGCGGCCGGATGCCTATTAATTAGGCATCTGAGGAGTAATAAAGGGGATATTGCGGTTTAAAACAGTCGAAATCTTGTGTTTGGAGTTCGGCTTTCTGTTAAAGGACTATTTCACAAAGGCCTCTTACTGTTTTGCCTTTAATACGGTTTAACTCTACCCAAGCATCTCTAGGACAATCGTTATACATATGTTTTAAATTTTCCCATTGTTCTACATTGCACCTTCCTGTTTCAAAATATTTGCTTGCTTCTATATGAAATGCCATATTGGTGCGAATGGATACCAAAAACGAACAAGATGGGCGGATATCTAATCCACCCCTACACTTTAAATCATTATGCTATACAGATTCCGGTTTGATTTTACTAAAACGATAAATAATTTTGATGAATAACCATGCCAATAAGAACTCTCCTACCTGAATTATCCAATAAGGCCATTCGGGGTAGACATGAGCTAAGCATACTTCAACAAAAAAATGATAAAATATCACTATCAATATAGATAATATTGAGAAGAATTTAATAAAGAAACCTTTTTGCTCATAAAAAATACTATTGACCTTATATGTATAAATAAGTGGTACCAATCCGGGGGATAAAATAAGAAAAATAATGAGTTGTAAAATCAAGGGTACTTTTTGATTAGATAAGTTAGTATCGAAATAAGCTGATGCAGACATTATTAAAAAAAAAGTATAAACAATCAATGCCGATAAAAATGGCATCCATCTGATAGAATATTTTATTTTGATATGCATTGTCTAAAAAAACTCTTTGGAAACATTTATCGGTGTATAATCTTTAGGAACGGGGTTAGGCAATTTTTCTTGAGGCCGTAAATTACCCTAGGTCGGGCAAAGGTCTCATTCTTTGAAAAAGATATATCTCTCAGCTAAAATTAATAACCAAAAAGAAAATCTTAATGAATATAAAATAAATTTTTTCATATGGATATTTTGTTGGGAGGCCAAGTAATACTTTAATAGAATAAATAATAAATTCATAATTTATTTTAACAAAACTACCAAGTAATTTATTTGTATCATAGAAAAAAATAAAGTTATATTGGATATAATATAATTACTCCAAATAGTTCAGTTATTTTTTGTATTTATCCATATTAATTTTTCATATTTTTGTTTTCATATTTTTGTTTTCTTATATTTATTTTTTTATGAATATTTTTGTTTTCCTCTAAGTCATATTTTATATGAATAATAAAAAAAGTTAAAAGCATAGCTTGAAAAATAATATTAAAAATAAAATACATTAATCTTAAAATATTAAATTCTTCAATATAAATCTCTCTCCTCCAACCACAGTTACCATTAATCAAGCAATCATAAGAATCATATAAATTCCATAAAGTCCCTAAAATAAACATGATTGTTTCTTTGGTTAGTAAAAATTTAAGCATATATACCTTATTAGGTGGCTGCCGTCCCAAATAAAGTCGGTTTTATTCTCTAGGCCGTCTGAAACTTCTTGGCTATCTGAAAATTCGCCATTGTTTTTCAGGCGGCCTTTGCCGATTCTTTTTTTGTATATGAAGCCTGTTAATCCAATATTAATTCTTCTTCGACTTCTTCACCCAATAAAATACGTCTGACACCATCAATCGCTATATGAACGAGGTTTTCTAATGCCGTATTGGTATGAAAAGCCACATGCGGAGAATAAAGAATCCGATTATGTTTCAGCAGTCTCAAAAACACCTTATCAGTAATATCTTCAAGTGCTACTTTTTTATTGATATACGGACCTTCAAACTCGTAAGTGTCAATCGCTGCTGCCCTGATTTGATTGTTATCAAGGGCATCTAATAAGGCTTCCGTATCTACCAAACTTCCTCTCGCTGTATTGATTAAAATAAGATTATTTTTAGCCCGTTCAAATAATGCTTTGTTAAACAAATGATAATTTTCTTCTGTTGCCGGAGCATGAAGGGAAATAATATCTGATTGTTCCACTAATTCTTCAACGCTTGAAACGTAAGTTAAAATATTTTCTGCTTCCTTATTGGGGTATAAATCATAACCGATCACGTTAGCGCCCGTATTTTTGAATAACTGGGCGGTTTGACGGCCTATATGGCCTGTCCCGATAATACCGACTGTTTTATCTCTAATTTCTGTACTGGTAATAGATTTTTTTAGAACAAAGTCTCCTTCTTTAACATTGTTTTGAATAATATCGATATCTCTTGAAAAATACATACTGCTGGCAAAAGCAAATTCCGAAATAGCAAACGGGGAATAAACGGGCACTCTGACAAAGCGAATGCCTAATTCTTTTAACAACTTCAAGTTATACATATCAAAACCGGCCGAGCGTGTGGCAAAAACTTTAATGCCCTCCTCTTTCATTAAACGATAAGCTGCTTCGGGAATCTCTGCCACTTGGACAACGATAATACCGTCATAGCCCTCTTTGATATAGGACATGGTTTCTTCCGTTATATCATCATTATAGATATCCAATTCGATTTCCGGATGTTGCTTTTGATAGGAGGCAATCGCTTCTTTTTCATCTTCTCTTGCATTAAATAAAATAAATTTCATTTCATTACTCCTTTTTATTATTTACATTAGGAAACTTTCTGATTGCTACCAACCAAGCCCTCTAAAATCGGGCATTCGGGGCAGCCGTCGCCCTTGCAGGCATCGTGCCAGCGTTGTAGTTCGAGTACCATATTCTGTAAACTCTGAATCTGTGTATTCAAGGCTTCGATATGCTTGGCGGTGAGGGCTTTCACTTCACTGCTGTTACGGTGCGGATTGTCTTGCAGTTTTAATAATTCCGCCGTTTGTTGCAGTGAAAAACCGACTTCGCGGGCATGGCGGATAAACTTTAACCGTATCAGATCATTTTCGTTATAGTGGCGGTAGCCGTTGTTGTGGCGTTGGGCGGGGGCAAGTAATCCGTGTTTTTCATAATCGCGGATTTGTTTGGCGGAAAGCCCGGTTTGGCGGGCGGCTTCACTGATATTCATCACGGCTTGACCTTAACCTATGGTAAAGGTTTATAGTAATGTTTAATAGGCCAAACCGGCAAGCAGCCGATCGTTTTTATGCCTCATTCGAAATCGTATTTGTATTTATATTTAAGGGGATAGCCCCCATTTAAACCGATAGAAAGCAGCAAACAATAGAAAGGAAAATATTATGGAAACCGTTAAAATCAATGTCGGCGGTATGACTTGCGGCGGCTGCGTGAAAAGCGTCACCACTGTTTTGGAACAATTAGAAGGCGTGAATAAAGCCGATGTCGATTTAGACTCTGCCTCTGCCAAAGTCACTTTCGACCCGGCAAAAGTACAAACGGCTGCTTTATTGGAAGCAGTTGAAGATGCCGGTTTTGATGCTTCTTTGTGATGGCATCAAAATATGGATGAGCTAAAAAAACTAAAACGTATTCTGCCGTTAACGCCGTGGTCTGCTCGTTCATTTTGGTCGTTTGAAACCAAACCGATATTGGTGCTGTGTATTTCCCTGATGTTTTTCGGCATTGGTGACGGCATGTTGGTTACGGCGGGTCTCGGCTCGGCACCGTGGACGGTTTTGGCGCAAGGTATTTCCCTACAAAGCGGCCTGAATATCGGCATGGTTACTTTTCTGATTAGTGCGGTGTTGTTGGTATTGTGGATACCTTTGCGGCAGCGGTTCGGATTGGGTACGGTGCTGAATATGCTGGTGATTGCCGTTGTATTGGGGCTGTATGTACGCTATATGCCGCATCCTACCCACATTGCCATACGGATATTGCTGTGTATCGGCGGTATTCTCGTTATCGGTACGGCTTCAGCATTTTATCTGACCTGCCATTTGGGTGCCGGTGCCCGTGATGGTTTGATGGTGGGTTTGTGCAGCCTGAGCGGTTGGCGTATTGGTTGGGTTCGCACCGCCCTTGAAGGCAGCGTCTGCCTTGCCGGTTGGTTATTAGGGGGAACGGTCGGTATCGGCACTTTATTGTTTGCGTTCGGTGTCGGCTGGGTGGTTCAAACTGCCTTAGGACTAATAGAAAAACTACCGGTTCGGCAGGCCGTCTGAAATCTTGGCAACATGGCAGCAATGCCAAGCTTGCTTCACTGATATTTTCTCTGCCGCCCACATGCTTTGGAGGAATAAAGATTATGCAACAAAAAGCCCGTTTCCAAATCGAAGGCATGACTTGCCAAGCTTGTGCCAGCCGTATTGAAAAAGTGTTGAACAAAAAAGACTTTGTTGCTGAAGCCGGGGTTAACTTTGCCGGCGAAGAGGCGCAAGTGGTATTTGACGACAGCCAAACCGATATAGAAAGCCTGATTCGAATTATTGAAAAAGCAGGTTTTAAAGCAGCATTAAAAACCGACGATTTTTCCATGCCCGACAGCGAAGTGCACATTGGTTGGCGGCTGTGGCTGCTGTTGGTTTTGAATATCCCGTTTATTATCGGCATGGCCGGCATGATGGTGGGGCGGCATAATTGGATGATGCCGCCGATATGGCAGTTTGTCTTGGCCAGCATTGTGCAACTGTGGCTCGCCATACCTTTTTATAAAAGCGCGTGGGCGAGCATTAAAGGCGGGCTGGCGAATATGGATGTATTGGTGACTATCGGTACGGTATCCATTTATCTTTATTCGGTTTTTATGCTGTTTTTCCACCAACATACCGCGCATGACGGCATGGTACATGTGTATTTTGAAGCGGGCGTGATGGTGATCGGCTTTGTGAGCTTGGGCAAATTTCTCGAACACCGTACCAAACGCAGCAGCCTCAACAGTCTCGGCTTGCTGCTCAAACTCACCCCGCAGCAAGTCAATGTACAGCGCGACGGACAATGGCAGCGCCTCCCGCTGGATCAAATCCGAATCGGTGATATCATCCGCGCCAGCCATGGCGAACGCATCGCGGCAGACGGCACAGTAGAAAGTGGCGACGGTTGGGCAGATGAAAGCCACCTTACCGGCGAATCCAATCCAGAAACCAAAACGGCGGGCAGTAAAGTATTGGCCGGTGCGTTAATGACCGACGGCAGCATCGTTTATCGTGCCGAACAGCTCGGCAGCCATACCCTATTGGGCGACATGATGGCAGCCTTATCGGAAGCTCAGGGCAGCAAAGCACCGATTGCGCGGATTGCCGACAAAGCGGCAAGTATTTTTGTGCCGGTAGTCGTCAGCATCGCCCTGCTTACATTCTTCATTACTTGGTATGTAAAAGCCGACTGGGTTTCCGCACTCATTAATGCCGTTGCCGTATTGGTGATTGCCTGCCCTTGTGCGCTCGGCTTGGCGACACCGGCCGCGATTATGGTCGGCATGGGCAAAGCGGTTAAACACGGCATTTGGTTTAAAGATGCCGCCGCAATGGAAGAAGCCGCCCATGTGGATGCGGTGGTGCTTGATAAAACCGGCACCCTCACCGAAGGCAGGCCGCAAGTTGCCGCCGCGCATATTGCCGCCGAGAGCGGTTTTAGCGAAGACGATTTATACCGTATCACCGCCGCCGTCGAACAACATGCCACCCACCCGCTGGCCACCGCCATTGTTCAGACGGCCTCAGCACGCGGCCTGACCATTCCCGAAGCCGCCGACGTACAATCGGAAGTCGGTGCCGGGGTTGCAGCTGAAATCGACGGTATCGGCACAGTAAAAGTCGGCAAACCCGATTATGCCGGCTGGACCATGCCCGAACAGATGGCGAAAGTATGGCGCATTGCCAGCATTGTTGCCGTGGCGGTTAACGGCAAAGCCATCGGTGCGTTTGCACTGGCCGACACCCTGAAAACCGATACTCAGGAAGCCATAGGCCGTCTGAAAGCGCACGGTATCGATGTTTATATTATGAGCGGCGACAATCAGAATGTGGTCGGTTATATTGCCGATAAGCTCGGCATCACCCATGCATACGGCAATATGAACCCGCGCGATAAAGCCGCCGAAGTGCAAAAACTGAAAGACAGCGGTAAAGTGGTTGCCATGGTGGGCGACGGCGTGAACGATGCCCCCGCCCTTGCCGCCGCCAATATGAGTTTTGCCATGAAAGGCGGGGCGGATGTGGCGGAACACACCGCTTCGGCCACCCTGATGCAGCACTCCGTCAATCAAATGGTTGATGCGCTGTTGGTATCCCGCGCCACGCTGAAAAATATCAAGCAAAACCTATTCTTTGCGCTGATTTATAATACTTTGGGTATCCCGTTGGCCGCATTGGGTTTTCTAAGCCCCGTACTCGCCGGTGCGGCCATGGCGTTAAGCTCGATTTCGGTATTGAGTAACGCTTTGCGGTTAAAACGGGTGAGCATCCAATAAAACTTTTCCGCGTGATAATGCATGATAAACAAAGCCGTCTGAACAAATCTTTTCAGACGGCCTTTTACTATTCACCTTTAAATCTGGGCTTTACCCACCATATTAAAACAACATTCTTTTAAAACAAACTGATTAAACAGCAAACCTACTTCACCACCAATATGTAGGATAGCGCCTATCTTTTCCGATATTATTGTGAATAAGTGCTATAAGAACGACGACAATTGATCCCAATAATGTTGGCGTAATAAGGAAATCCCAATGAGCTCCCGCCATCATAACTATAAATGGATTAGACCCCGCAGGAGCATGAGGAACACGAAGAATCAGCATTAGAGCAATGGCAGTTGCTACAGCTGCCGCCATACTCCACCAATAAACGCCTATAAAATTTAGGAATACCAATCCGGTTAAGCTTGCAACAAAATGTCCGCCTATAACATTTCTTGGCTGTGATAGTGGGCTATTAGGGTACGCAAAAATCAATAAACAACTTGCTCCAAAGGATCCAACTATCATCGGAAATCCCGATAAGTCCTGAGTGATACCAAGCATTGCAGCCGCGAAAAATCCACCTAACCATGCCCAATAAATATTTTTCCAAGGGAGGCGAGGAGGGAGGGAGTCCGTTGGCTTAGGCCATTTGCTTCTTGTCTCTGTATTCATTGAAACTTCCTTTCTGATATAATTTGGATCACTTTGATTAGAAAGGTAAACATGTCCAGCCCGATCCAAGCTGATTACAATAGTATACCGTTCATGAACACAATAGTATACCGACCGGTATACTTTTTCAAGAGAAAATAATTTATGTCTATCAAGCAAGATATTTTGGTTTCGGCATATACAGATTTCTACAAATACGGTTTTAACGCGTGTGGCGTAGAATTTTTGGCAAAACAAGCAGGAGTTACTAAGAGAACGTTATATGCACATTTTGGTAATAAGGAAGAATTGATCAAATCGGTTCTTGAATATAGGGATCAGCAATTCATTCAAAAATTAGAAGCTTTTTTTCTAGAAAACAAAGATCTACCCGTTATCCATTCTTATTTGATGTTTATCTCAAATTGGATTACCGAAGAAGATTTCCACGGATGCTTATTTATTAATGCAAGTGCCGAATTTCACAATGAATTAAAAAGTCTGGAAAAACAAATTACCGACCATAAAACTAAAATTAGGCTTATTCTCCTTGAAAAAATGAAACAAGAAGGTATAGAAAACGCTGAATTTTTATCCAACTTCCTATTTCTGGTTGGTGAAGGAATGATAGTTTCACAACAAACAGGACAAAGCGATATCAGCAAAATCTGGAATAAAATTTCTGACTATATAAGCCTTTTTGAAACGAAAGCATGAAAACCAAAATAAACGAAATGGATTAGACATATTACTGAACATCGAGCAGTAATACCCAATAATACAAACGGCCGTCGCCTGATTTTTTTAGGCCGTCTGAAAAAATATCTGCTATAAATATAAAATAGAACCATACGACACATACACAACAAAGGCACAAGCATTATCAAGGTTTGCAAGGCCGAAAGGCAGCCCAAACTTCCGCTACCTGCCCGACCGGACTTTTAACCCGATACCGAACTTATGAATCTTTTTAAACGCACTTCTTTCCGTAAAAAACTGCCCAAACGCGAACAGATTTTTGCATCCCGTTTTACCAAACCGTTTGCACCGATGTTCGACAAGCATTATTTTTGGACACTCAACCGCCGCCAAGCAGCCGTTTCCGCTTCTGTCGGCTTATTCTGCGGCCTCATGCCCGGCCCGACCCAAATGCTCAGCGCGCTGATTGTCGCCTATTTCCTGCGCACCAACCTACCGGTCGCCCTGTTTACCACGCTCTACACCAACCCGCTCACCTACATGCCGCTTTATTACCTCGCCTATAAAATCGGCGCCTTAATACTCGGCCTTGATCAAAATGCCGCTTTGGTTTTTCCATCGTGGGACGGCGGTCATTTCTTATCCGAATCATGGACATGGCTGGTCGGTGCGGGCAAACCCCTGCTGGTCGGCGTGCCCGTTTTAGGCACGATACTCGCCGTTGCCGGCTATTTTGCCGTACTCGGTTTATGGCGCCTGCGGACAACCCGTTTATGGCATAAACGCAAGGCCGACCGTGCGCAATAGCCCCACATACCGCCGCTTAAGCACGGCAGAAACCGCCATCGCCCGTCGGATATTTTCAGACGGCCTCGACTATACCCGCATTAAAATTTACCGCGGCATCCCCTACCTGCCCACCCTCAAAGCCGCCGTTTCGCCCAACGGCCATATTTACTTTCCCCGCAACAACTGCCCGCACGACTTCACCGAATGCCCGCAACACTACCAAATATGGCTGATACACGAACTCACACACGTTTGGCAATATCAACACGGCTATCAAACATGGTACGGCGGCCTACTGCTCGGCGCCTGCGGCGGCTATATCGGCCGTAGTGCCTATGCCTATCCGCCGCTAGCCGAAATTGCCCACTTCGGCAGCTTGAATATGGAACAACAGGCCGACTTATTGGCACACTACTACGCCGCCCGTTATTTAAACCACTCTGCCTATAAAAACGATTTGCCCTTGTTTGAAAAAATCCTCCAACCCTTTTTCAACAACCCGCACGATAAATCGCTACTGCCCAAATACCGCAACCATCTCAAAGCGTTTTACCCAATCGGCAACAAACAACCAAGCAGGTAAAAGCATTTGAAAAGGCCGTCTGAAAGCAATATTTCAGACGGCCTTAAGTTTGAATAGCCGGCTTTAGATAATAAATACCTGTTTTATTTATGAGCAAACGCCAATTTTTTGGTTTTCAATGTGTAATAGTCTATCCAGTCTTGCAAATATTCATACGGATACGACAAATCATATTGCTTCATAAAATCAAACATATCCTGATATTCGCTTTCCGGCAGCGGGTCGTACACAATCAAATCACGCGGGGCGATTTCATGATCGATACCCAAATCAAAACCGTGCATAGAAGCAATCTTGGCATACATCACTATTTGCGGCTGAAGAAAGAAATCGAAATAAGTTATAGTTTCCTTAGCTGCCGCACGGGCATTTTTTTTAATAAATAATGGTGCTAATGCCTGTTTCATGGCTTCGATATCCTGCTCGGCAAAAGCAAGGAAAAAGTGGTAGTCATCCACCCGCTTTTGCATCCATTTGGTAGGCGTAGAATACTCTAATACTTTTAAGCTACGCTCTTTTAATCTTGCCAATTGTTTGCCTTCTATCATCAGCAAGGTGTTGTAAATCATATGTCGGTTGAGGTCATAGCTATCAATAAATTGCTCGGTATCATTAGCAATAGTGTCCATATTGCGTACCAAAAACTCCCGTAATTGGGGGCTGTCGCTCATAATCATCGGGAATAACAACCTACTAACATTCAACATATTAGCTGGCAAAAAGAATGGGGGCGGATCTTCGTAATAACCCATACTGCCAATAATAACCAACTTGCCGTGTACATAAGCATATTGTTTGAATTTTTTTAGATTGTGTTCAAACAAATAGGCATGAGCGGTTGCAGCATAAACATCTCTTATAATATTACCTATCGCCCCAAAGGGGGAGCCTTTCCTTTTATTAATATATTCTAGGTCATCACGACCTTTTTCCCTGTTAAATCGTTCAGTGGTTCCAATGATTACATTGGTAATATGTTCATACCATTTCGGCGTTGTCATCATATTGGCAGCCATTTTTATTCTCCAAGCATCAATTTTTATTTGGCAAACGGTAATTTATCGATTTTCAATGTGTAATAGTCTACCCAGTCTTGCAAATATTCATACGGATACGACAAATCATATTGCTTCATAAAATCAAATATATCCTGATATTCGCTTTCCGGCAGTGGGTCGTACACAATCAAATCACGCGGGGCGATTTCGTGGTCGATACCCAAATCAAAACCGTGCATAGAAGCAATTTTGGCATACATCACTATTTGCGGCTGAAGAAAGAAATCGAAATAAGGCACAGTTTCCTTAGCTGCCGCACGGGCATTTTTCTTAATAAACAACGGTGCTAATGCCTGTTTCATTGCTTCGATATCCTGCTCGGCAAAAGCAAGGAAAAAGCGGTAATCATCCACCCGCTTTTTTATCCATTTGGTAGGCGTGGGATATTCCAATACTTTTAAGCTACGCTCTTTTAATCTTGCCAATTGTTTGCCTTCTATCATCAATAGAGTGTTGTAAATCATATGGCGTTGAAGGTCATAGCAGTCAACAAATTGCTCCGTGTCGTTAGCAATATTATCAATATTGCGTATTAAAAAATCCCGTAATTGAGGACTGTCGCTCATAATCATATGAAACATAGGATCTTGTATATTCAACATCTCACACGAGAAAAAAAATGGTTGGGGCGCAGACCATCCCATACTCTCTAGTATGGCAAGTTTGCCTTGTATATAAGCATATTGCTTAAATTTCTTAAGATTATGTTCAAAAAAATAAGCATGAGCAGAAACTGCATTAATAGAAATAGCAATACTAACCATCGCTCCGAAAGGAGACCCCTCTCTTGTATTAATATACTTTAATGCATAAGAAGCTTTTTCCCTGTTAAATCGTTCAGTGGTTCCAATAATTACATTGGTAATATGTTCATACCATTTCGGCGTTGTCATCATATTGGCAGCCATTTTTATTCTCCAAGCATCAATTTTTATTTGGCAAACGGTAATTTATCGATTTTCAATGTGTAATAGTCTATCCAGTCTTGTAAATATTCATACGGATACGACAAATCATATTGCTTCATAAAATCAAACATATCCTGATATTCGCTTTCCGGCAGTGGGTCGTACACAATCAAATCACGCGGGGCGATTTCGTGGTCGATACCCAAATCAAAACCGTGCATAGAAGCAATTTTGGCATACATCACTATTTGCGGTTGAAGAAAGGAATCATAATAGTCAACCGTTTGCTTAGCCGCCGCGCGGGCATTCTTTTTAATAAATAATGGCGCTAATGCCTGTTTCATGGCTTCGATATCCTGTTCGGCAAAGGCAAGGAAGAAGTGGTAGTCATCCACCCGCTTTTGCATCCATTTGGTAGGCGTAGGATATTCCAATACTTTTAAGCTACGCTCTTTTAATCTTGCCAATTGTTTGCCTTCTATCATCAACAAGGTGTTGTAAACCATATGGCGATTAAGGTCATAGCGGTCAACAAATTGCTCAGTATCGTTAGCAATAGTATCCATATTGCGTACTAAAAACTCCCGTAGTTGAGAGCTGTCACTCATAAGTATCGGAAATAACAACCAACTAACATTCAGTTCAGTGCTCGGCAAAAAGAAAGGCAGTGGCTTACTAGAAAGACCCATACAGCCAATAATAACCAATTTACCGTGTACATAAGCATATTGTTTGAATTTTTTTATATTATGTTCAAATAGATAGGCATGAGCGGTTGCAGCGTAAACATCCATTATAATATTACTCATCGCCCCAAAGGGAGAGCCTTTCCTTTCATCAATATATTCTAGGTCATCACGACCTTTTTCCCTGTTAAATCGTTCAGTGGTTCCAATGATTACATTGGTAATATGTTCATACCATTTCGGCGTTGTCATCATATTGGCAGCCATTTTTATCTCCTTATTCGTCATAGCTCATGCCCAATTGTTGCTATTAAGCCAATCCGTGAATCAGCTCCAACGGATTGGCTTAAAGGCCGTCTGAAACAGCAACCTGCTTAAAATGTATAACCGGTTTCCAATTCTTCATCACCCACCAAGTCCACCAATAAGGCATAAAGCGGTGCCAAATCAATGTAGCGGCGGCTGGCGCGGCGCAGGTAGTTTAAAAAGCGCGGAATTTCTGGGCGGTATTTGTCTTTGCCGTCGCGGTAGTAGAGCCGTGCAAAAATACCGGCCACTTTCAGATGGCGCTGAACGCCCATCCATTCAAACCAGCGGTAAAAGTCATCAAACTGCTCCGGCACGGGCAATCCGGCGGCGCGGGCTTTTTCCCAATAACGAACCACCAAATCCAAGACAAATTCTTCTTCCCACTCGATAAAGGCATCGCGCAACAGGGAAACCAAATCGTAAGAAATCGGGCCGTATAGTGCGTCTTGGAAATCCAACACGCCGGGGCGGCCTTCGGCCAACATCAAATTGCGTACAATAAAATCACGGTGCACATACACTTGCGGCTGTGCCAGCAGCGGCGGCAATAAGGTGGCAACGGTTTGATCCCATAGCTGGCGTTGTTTGAAATTTAGCGGCTTGCCCAATTCTTTGGCGACAAACCATTCGGGAAACAGGTTGATTTCTCGTAACATTACTTCGCGGTTATATTCGGGCAACACATCTGGGCGGCTGTTTTGCTGCAAAATAATCAGTTCGTCAATCGCTTCCAGCAAGAGCACTTTATGGGCGGCTTCGGTTTGCTCGTGCTGCATGGCGGTTAAAAATGTGGTATTACCCAAATCGTTTAAAACGATAAAACCCTGTTCGCGATTAACGTGCAATACTTGCGGCACGTTGACCATATTGAATATTTGCTGAACCTTCAGATAAGGTTCGATACTCATTTTTTCAGGCGGCGCATCCATACAGATAACGGTGTGGCCGTCTGAAAAAATCGCGCGGAAATAACGGCGGAAATCCGCATCGGCAGCGGCGAAAGCCAGTTCGAAAGATGCTTGGGGATAAACTTTTTGAAGCCAATTTTTGAGTTCTATTTGTCGTTGCATAGTCGTTTGGTGTTTTTTCAGGTTAAAATAACCGCTATTCTAACTGGCAAACCCGATTTAAGGTGAGACTTTGGCTCGTTTATTTTCATACAAACCGCTGGTGCTGGCATTAAGTGTCGGCTTTAGCGCAGCAACGGCACATGCCGAAGAACTGTCTTTAGGCGATACCAGCCTGACCTGTTCGCCCGCAAAACTGAAAACTTATGCGGAATTAGCCGCCATGCCTGAAGTGAAACGCAGTGGCGGCAGCCCTCTGCCCACCGACTACACCCGCATCACAGCCGATAAAGTGGAAGGGCAAACCGGGGTAAAGGTTCGGGCGGAAGGTGATGTGATTATCGAGCGCAACAGCGACGTACTCAATGCGCAGTGGGTCGATTATGATCAAACGCGCGATGTGGTTACTGCAGGCGACAAGTTTACTCTGTATCAAAACGGCGCAACTGTAAACGGTGAAAATGTCGAATACAATCTTTCAGACGGCACTGGTATTTCCCACAACGCCCGCGTGGAAGCCGAGCATGAAGGCCGCCGCCTGCAAAGTGTCAGCGAAACTGCAGAAATGCAGGGCGACGGCCGCTACCGCTTAACCAATACCCAATTCAACACTTGCCAACCGGGTGATGCCAGCTGGTTTATTAAAGCGAAAAGTATTGAAACCGATGAGAATACCGGTATCGGCGTAGCCAAAGGCGCTTCCCTTGTATTCGGCGGTGTACCCGTTCTTTATCTGCCGTGGGTAGATTTCCCCATCAACGGCAACCGTAAAAGCGGCCTGCTGGTACCGACATTATCCGGCGGTTCCGACGGTTTGGAACTTGATATCCCCTATTATCTGAACCTTGCCCCCAACTATGATGCCACCATTGCACCGGGGATTATCAGCAGCCGCGGGGTGCGTGTAGGCGGCCAATTCCGTTACCTTAACGAGAAATTTGGCGGACAGGTAGAGGGCAACTGGATGCCGCACGACCGCAAAAGCGAACATAACAACCGTTATCAAATCAAGCTTGATCACCGCCAACAGCTTTCCGAAAAACTCAAAGGCGGTATCGAATACAATCAAGTTTCCGACGATGACTACTACCGCGATTTCTACGACCGCGAAGACATCGCCCGTAACGTCAACTTAAACCGACAGGCTTGGTTGAATTATAACGACCGCCTATGGGGCGGCTCGTTCAGCGGTTATTTAAGCGCACAAAAATACCAAACACTGGCCAATGCCGACGGCTATAAAGACGAGCCTTATGCCATTCTGCCGCGCCTCTCCGCCCAGTGGGAGAAAAATGCCGGTAACGCCCAGATTAATGTATTCGGCCAATTCACCCGTTTCGAACACGATGAAAAACAAGATGGCAGCCGCCTTGTGCTCTACCCCAGCATTAAATGGGATTTCCATAACCAATGGGGTTATATACGGCCGAAAGTCGGCGTACATGCCACTTATTACGACTTAAACCGTTTTGATGCGACACCTTCGCGTAAAGTGTCTCGTACACTGCCGATTATCAATATCGACAGCGGCATGACATTCGAACGTAAAACGTCGTTCTTCAACAACGATTACGTCCAAACCATTGAGCCGCGCTTATTCTACAACTATATTCCGACCAAATCGCAAAACGACCTACCCAACTTCGATACCTCTGAAAACAGTTTCACCTATGCGCAGCTTTTCAGGGAAAACCTCTACTCGGGTAACGACCGTATCAACTCGGCCAACAGCATCTCCGCTGCTGTACAAACCCGACTGCTCAACCCGAATAACGGCTCAGAGCTATTCCGTGCCGGTATCGGACAAAAATTCTATCTGACCAATGATAACGTTTTGGCCGACGGCACCATCAGCAGCTATCCGCGCCACCGTTCTGATATCGTAGCCTTTGCCAATGGCAATGTCAGCGACAGCGTGCGTGTTGATTTTGACATCCACTATAATGAAAACGAAAAAAGAGCCGAGAGTTATTCGGCCGGCATCCGCTACAACCCAGAGCCCGGTAAAACATTAAGCGCACGTTATAAATACGGCCGTAATGAAAAAATTTATCTGCAAAAAAACGGTGAGTATTTTTATGACCAGCTCAGCCAGATCGACTTAGCCGCCCAATGGCCGATTAAGAAAAACTGGTATGCCGTTGCCCGTTATAACTACGAAATTAAGGCAAAAAAACCACTTGAAATGCTTGCCGGTATTGAATATAAAAATGATTGCGGCTGCTGGAGTGCCAGTGTGGTCGGCCAACGTTATGTAACCGGCCTAAACACTAAGAAAAATGCCGTATTCTTTAATCTCCAACTCAAGGATTTAAGCAATCTGGGCAAAAATCCTTTTGAAAAACTCCGCTTAGCCATCCCCGGTTACAGCAAAACAAATGAGGTAGTCAGACCATGAAATTTAAACCCTTAATACTTGCCGCAACCTTAGGCCTTGCTTTTCAGAGCATACACGCTGCTGAAGTCAAACAAGTAGACGGCATTGCAGCCATCGCCGGTAATGAAGTTATTACTCAACGCGATGTACGTCAGGCTATGGCCGAAGCCCGAAGACAGCTAGGCAAAACCAATATCAATGAAGAAGAATTACGCGCCCAAGTTATGCGGCAGTTAATCGACCAAGCCATTGTTTTGCAAGCCGGCAAACGCCGTAATATCACTGCAACCGAAATAGAAATAGATGATGCATTGGCCAATATCGCCCGTGCACAAAAAACCACGGTCGACAATCTCTATGCCCAAGGTGCTAAAAACGGAGCCAGCAAAGCCGCTATCCGCCGCAGTATTGCCGATAGCATCATTATCAATAAAGTACAGCAACAGGCCATTCTGCAATATAGCCGTGTCAGCGATGCTGAAATTAACGAAACCATTGCCAGAGCACGTGAACAAGGCATAACCCTCCCTGCAGGCGAACCGTTGCGTCAATACCATGCCCAACATATTTTGTTGAAAGCGGAAAGCGACAATGCCTTTAAAGCCGCCGAAAGCAGCATCCGTAAAATTCACAAACAAGCCGCCGACGGTGCCGATTTCTCTGCATTGGCACGTCAATACTCACAAGACGGCAGCGCCCAAAACGGTGGTGATTTAGGCTGGTTTTCAGACGGCCAAATGGTGCCTGAGTTTGAAACCGCCGTACACGGCCTGCAACCGGGACAAGTCAGCCGCCCAATCCGTACACAATATGGTTGGCACATTATCAAACTAAACGATATCCGCGACAGCGGCACACCCGAAGAACGCCAGCGTGAAGCCGTCCGCCAATATATTGCCCAGCAAAAAGCTGCCCAAGCAGCAGATAATCTGATGAAAGAGTTATACGAAAGCACTCATGTTGAAATCCGTTAAATCAGGTTGAATATAAATCACTACCTGATAACAATATGGCATGATTAATCAATAAAGGCCGTCTGAAATATTTTCAGACGGCCTTTTATAATGAATTACCAAACCGCATAACTTTACTTTTCATATAGCATATCCCCCGCTTTTCAGACGGCCTTCGGGAACATATTCAAATAATTATCATCATAATACGGCGGAGTCGGCCGGTCTGCTGCAATTACACCTTGACTACATCTCGCTACACCGCGTTATAATTCGTTTTTGTCAGCAGATGCCGTGATTCGGACGGCCTGCATATTGTCTAATCTCAAACCACAAAAAGGAACGAAAAAATGGGCATTAAGATTGCCATCAACGGTTATGGCCGTATCGGACGTCAGGTATTAAGAGCAATCTACGATTACAAACTAGACAACCAACTTGAAGTTGTCGCCATCAATGCCAGCGGCAGCTTAGAAACCAATGCCCATATCACCAAATTCGACACTGTTCACGGCCAATTTGCCGCCGATATTTCCCACGATGAAAACCATTTGATTATCAACGGTAAAAAAATCCCGTTTTTCTCTACCCGCAATCCCGCCGAGCTGCCTTGGGAAATGTTGGGCGTTGATTTGGTGATGGAATGTACCGGCGCATTTACCAGTAAGGCCGCGGCTAAAGTCCACTTGGAAGCAGGCGCCAAAAAAGTATTGATTTCTTCACCCGGCGGCGACGATGTCGATGCCACCATTGTTTACGGCGTGAACCACGATGTTTTAACCCCTGAAATGACTGTTGTTTCCAATGCATCCTGCACCACCAACTGCTTAGCTCCCGTTGCCAAAGCTCTGCATGAAGGTATCGGTATCAATAAAGGCCTGATGACTACTATCCACGCCTTAACCAACGACCAAAACATTACCGACGTACGCCACAAAGATTTGCGCCGTGCCCGCAGTGGTATGGAAAACATGATTCCCACTAAAACAGGTGCCGCCAAAGCCGTCGGCTTGGTATTGCCCGAGCTCAAAGGCCGCTTAGACGGTTTAGCCATCCGCGTACCGACCATCAATGTTTCTTTGGTTGACCTGAGCTTCGAAGCTGCCCGCGATACTACCGTGGAAGAAATTAACGGCATTCTGAAAGCCGCTTCCGAAAACGGAATGAAAAATATCCTCAAATACAATACCTTGCCACTGGTGTCTATGGACTTCAACCACACCACCCAAGCCAGCACCTTCGACAGTACACTCACCAAAGTGACTGACGGCAATATGGTGAAAGTATTCTCTTGGTATGACAACGAATGGGGCTTTAGCTGCCAAATGCTGAACACGGCACGCGCTATGTTCGGTCTTGAAGTTACCCCGTTTAAATAAGCGTTTCCGCTTTATCAAAAAAAGCCGTCTGAAAACATTTCAGACGGCTTTTTTATAGGCCTTTCAGACGGCCTTTTAGCCAATTATCCAATAAAACCGTTAAATTTTCATTTTGCTTTCATAATGCCCTGCTCTTTAAGCTATTTGATAAATTTGGTAAACTGTTTTTTCCTATGCCTTATAGAAACGAATTCCCCATGAAAAAAAACGCCATTATCGCCCTTTCTGCCGCTGCGTTAGCTTTGGTTGCATGCAGTACTCAGGAAAATAAAGCCTCCGAACCGAAAGAAACACCGATTAAGCCTACCGTGCAACGCCCTGCTTTCGACCCTAATGCCGAATCGGTTGCTATCAGTGGTTTTAACGGCAATACCAATGTACAGCGTTTTATCAGCCACGAAGCGGCCAACGGGCAATTCAGCCGCACGGAACTACAAAGCTTTTTCGACGGTGTGATCTATAAAGGCAATATTATTAATATTATGAACCGCCCCGGCACCTCACGCCCGTGGTATGAGTTCCGCAACGGCAATGCTAGTGCCAGCAAAATCAATAAAGGCAAAAGCTTCTACGCACAACATAAAAACACCATCGACTCAGCCGCCCGCAGCTACGGCGTCCCCCCTGAAATCATTGTGGCCATTCTCGGCATCGAAACCAACTACGGCACCAACACCGGCAGCTTCCGTGTGGCCGACTCTTTAAGCACACTGGCTTTCGACTACCCCCGCCGTGCCGATTTTTTCCAAAAAGAATTACACGAATTTTTGCTAATGGCCAAAGAAGAAAAAAAAGACATATACAGCTTTAAAGGCAGCTATGCCGGCGCCATGGGTATGCCGCAGTTTATGCCCTCCAGCTTCCGCAAATATGCGGTCGATTTCGATGGCGACGGCTACCACGATATCTGGAATAATATCGGCGATGTGGCCGCATCGGTGGCCAATTATATGAAAGCACACGGTTGGAAACCTAACGGTAAAATGATTGTACCGGTCAGCCTGAATATCACCCAAGAACTGCAAAATATTATCGACGAAAAAACCGCCCTCACCCGCACCGTCGGCGAACTCAAACGCTTAGGTGTACGACCGCAGGAAGTGGTCGACGACAATGAAAAAGCCATTCTCTACCGTTTGGAAACCGCACCGGGCGTTTATGAATACTTTATCGGCCTCCATAATTTCTATACGGTTTGGCAATACAACCACAGCCGCATGTATGTAACTGCCGTGCGCGATATTGCCAACGGCGTCGGCGGCGGCTACCGTTTATAAACGCAGCCCGATGTCTAGCCCAAGCACAGCCGCTGTCTGACCGCAGCGGCTTTCATCTGTTCGGCAAGCGCACTGACAACGGCAAAAAATGTTAGAATAAGCTGCCGTAAAAAGCACCAACCGCCGTCTCCCTATTTCACGGAAATAAAACGAATCTATGGCTTATCAAGTTCTCGCCCGCAAGTGGCGGCCTAAAACCTTTGCCGATTTGGTCGGACAGGAACACGTTGTCAAAGCATTGCGCAATGCCTTAGACAAAGGCCGTCTGCATCATGCCTATCTGCTCACCGGTACACGCGGCGTGGGCAAAACCACCATCGCCCGTATTCTGGCCAAAAGCTTAAACTGCGAAAACGCAAGCCATGGCGAACCCTGCGGCGTATGCCAGAGTTGCACCCAAATCGATGCCGGCCGTTATGTTGATCTGCTTGAAATCGATGCGGCTTCCAATACCGGTATCGACAATATCCGCGAAGTATTGGAAAACGCCCAATACGCCCCCACCGCCGGCAAATACAAAGTCTATATTATCGATGAAGTGCACATGCTTTCCAAAAGCGCGTTTAACGCCATGCTAAAAACATTGGAAGAGCCGCCCGAGCATGTGAAATTTATCTTAGCCACCACCGACCCGCACAAGGTTCCGATTACCGTTTTAAGCCGTTGCCTACAATTCGTATTACGCAATATGACTTCGCAACAGGTTGCCGACCATCTCGCCCATGTGCTGACCGTAGAAAACATTCCGTTCGAACAGCCCGCGCTGCAACTGCTCGGGCGCGCCGCCATGGGTTCGATGCGCGATGCCTTAAGCCTGCTCGACCAAGCGATTGCTATGGGCTCCGGCAGCGTAACCGAACAAGACATCCGCCAAATGATAGGTGCGGTTGACAAACATTATCTCTACGAACTGCTGCAAGGCATTGTCAATCAAGATGGCGAAGCCCTGTTGCGCACCGCACAAGATATGGCCGCCCGCGCCATCGGTTTCGACAGCGCCTTGAGCGAATTGGCCATGCTGTTGCAACGGCTGGCACTCATCAAAACCGTTCCCGCCGCGCTAGCCGACGACCCCGAACGCGATGCCCTGCTGCGCTTTGCCCAATATCTCGGCGACGAACAAATCCAGCTTTACTATCAATGTGCCATTCACGGCAAACAAGATTTAAGCTTGGCGCCCGACGAATATGCCGGTTTTGTGATGACGTTGCTGCGTATGCTGGCTTTCGCCCCCATCGCCGCCAAAGCCCATGCCCCCGACGGCGTTATCGAAGGCACCCAACTGCATGCTCCGGTTTACCAACAACCTGCCACCCCAATGCCAGTAGTATCCGAAGCTCAGCCTGAAGAACCCCATACCGCGCCGCACAACCAGCCAATCGACGGCGACGAAGACGATACCCCGCCATGGCAAGACGAGCCGGAAACCGCCGTTGCCGACAACCATACGCTTGAAAATATTCAGACGGCCGAATCACAACCGGCACCGCAATCAGACAATATAGAACCTGTAACGCCCGATAATGCTGTTGAAGCAACAACTGCGGAACCCTTGCTGACCGAGCCGTCGCAACCGGAAACACAATCCGTTTCCGAAATCGTCAGCCATAATACAGCAACACCTATTCAGACGGCCTCGATACAAGAAACACGCACGCCAGAACCAGAAAATAACCTTATAGAAGCCGATAACGAGCCGCCTTATATTGCTGAAACCGAGCCAGAGCCTGACAACTATTCCGATGCCGATGATAGCGATGAATACGCTCCGCAACAGCCGTCTGAAATACCATTACCCGCTGCCCTAACAAACAGCGAAGAAAGCGAAGAGCCCGAAGACACGGAAGAACATGCTTTTATTCCGTTACCTGAATTCGCCCCCGAAAACTGGGCGGGCATCAGCAAACGGCTTGCCCCGAAACTCGGTGCCGCCCAAATGCTGACCCAACACGCCGCATGGACGCGCTATGATGCCGAAAACCATCTGATGATATTGGCACTCACCGACGAAGCACGCGCCACCACCAATAAAGACCGCTTGGAAAAAGTCCGCAGCACGTTGGCCGATGCCTACGGCATCACTCTGAAATTGCAAACCGAACCATGGCGCGACGATGCCGGCTGGGAAACCCCGACAATGCGCCATAAACGCTTGCAGCAGGAAGGCCGCCGACAAGCGCAGGATTTACTCGAAGCAGACCCTGCCGCACAGCAGATTCTCAGCTTATTTGAAGCAGAATGGCTGCCCGAAACATTAGAATTAACCGACTCGCAGGAATAAAGACTTAGGCCGTCTGAAAGCCATTCGATTATTTCAGACGGCCTGCACAAAAAACACGGAAACAGCGGCAGCTTGTGATGCCGCCTTTCCAACTGTATCATCCAACCTTTTATTGAAAACAGGAGTATCAAACCATGTTCGGAAAAGCCGGATTAGGCGGCCTGATGAAGCAGGCGCAACAAATGCAGGAAAACATGAAAAAAGCCCAAGCCAAACTGGCGGAAACCGAAGTGAACGGTGAAGCAGGCAACGGCTTGGTGAAAGTCACCATGACATGCAATCATGTACTCCGCAAAATCGACATTAACGAAGAGCTAATTCAGGAAGCCGCCGACGATAAAGAAATGCTGGAAGATTTAATTCTGGCCGCCATCAATGATGCCAGCGCACAGGCCGAAGAAACCACCAATAAAACCATGGGCGCCTTCACGCAAGGCCTACCCGCCGGTATGGGCGACTTTTTCCGTTAATACACCCCGCACATCATATAAACAATCAACCGGTTTACCAATATCGGTTTTCACACCATATAAGAAAGGACACTTATGGGTTTAATGGATTCTCTCATCGGCGCCGCCACTTCAGCAATCGGTGGCAACAGCCAACAAAGCACCGCTATTCAAATGGTTTTGGACTTAGTACAGCGCAGCGGCGGCGTAGGCAGCCTGATCAGCAAATTGCAACAAGGCGGTTTGGGCGATGCCTTACAAAGCTGGATTTCTACCGGCAGCAACCAAAGCGTATCAGGTAGCGAAGTCCAATCCGCACTCGGCAGCGGTATGGTTCAGGAAGTGGCTTCTAAATTCGGCATGGATGGCAATCAGGCCGGTGATTTGCTGGCACAATATCTGCCCAATCTGGTCGACAGTACCACGCCGAACGGCTCCGCCCAAGATGCCGATGGTTTCGGCTTGGATGATATCGCTTCGTTATTGATGAAAAACTTTATCAAATAATTTTTTATCATATTTGTAAAGCATTCGTATACTTCATCAATATTAAACCAAATATAAAACGAGGCCGTCTGAAACTTTTCAGACGGCCTCGTTTATTCAAAACGCCAATTATAAAGAACGGGCTACTTCTACAATTTCAAACACTTCAAGCTGGTCGCCTTCCATGATTTCATTATAGTTTTTCAACATCAAGCCGCACTCGTAACCCATGCGTACTTCTTTCACATCGTCTTTAAAGCGTTTCAATGATGACAACTCACCGGTATGAATCACTACATTATTACGGATCAGGCGGATATGCGCATCACGTTTCACCACACCGTCGGTAACCATACAGCCGGCAATATTGCCCACTTTAGAAACACTGATTACCTGACGAATTTCCACCATGCCGATTACCTGTTCTTTTTCTTCAGGTGCCAACATACCGCTCATGGCTGCTTTCACATCATCAATGGCATCATAAATAATGTTGTAGTAACGGATTTCGACGTCTTCGGCTTCAGCCAGTTTACGCGCCGATCCGTCTGCACGCACATTAAAGCCGATAATAAAGGCACCGGATGCAATCGCAAGGTTTACATCGGATTCGGTAATACCGCCGACACCGCTATGTAATACATTCACTTTCACTTCATCGGTAGACAGTTTTCTCAAGCTGCCTGCCAAGGCTTCGTAAGAACCTTGAACGTCTGCCTTGATAATCACCGACAATGATTGGGCTTGGTTTTCGCCCATATTGTTGAACATATTTTCCAGTTTGGCCGCTTGTTGTTTAGCCAAGCGTACATCACGATATTTACCCTGACGGAACAAGGCAATCTCACGCGCTTTTTTCTCATCGGCCAATACCATAGCATCTTCACCGGCATTCGGTACATCAGACAAGCCCAGAATTTCGACCGGAATCGACGGGCCAGCTTCTTCGATAGGTTTGCCGTTTTCATCTGCCATCGCACGAACTTTACCAAAAGCCGTACCGGCCAGCAGCATATCACCTTTTTTCAAGGTACCGCTTTGTACCAATAAGGTAGCAACCGCACCGCGGCCTTTATCCAAACGGGCTTCGACAATAATACCTTTGGCGGGTGCATCAACTGGCGCTTTCAGTTCTAATACTTCCGCCTCAAGCGATACGGCTTCCAATAAAGCATCAATATTTAAGCCCTGTTTGGCAGACACATCGACAAATTGCACATCGCCGCCCCACTCATCCGGCACCACTTCATGTGCCGTCAATTCTTGACGGATACGCTCCGGGTTAGCGGCTTCTTTATCAATTTTATTCACAGCCACCACAATCGGTACATTGGCCGCTTTCGCATGAGCAATCGCTTCAATGGTTTGCGGCATTACACCATCATCGGCAGCCACCACCAAAATTACAATATCGGTTGCTTTCGCACCACGTGCACGCATAGCAGTAAACGCTTCATGACCCGGCGTATCCAGGAAAGTAATTACACCTCTAGGTGTTTGCACATGATAAGCACCGATATGCTGGGTAATACCACCGGCCTCACCCTGCACTACTTTGGCTCGTCGGATATAGTCGAGCAATGAAGTTTTACCGTGGTCAACGTGCCCCATCACCGTTACCACAGGTGGGCGTGGTAACTCTTCGGCAGTAACAACTTGCTCTTCATCGCCCAAAAATGCTTCGGGATCATCGGCTGCCGCCGGTTTGCCGATATGGCCTAATTCCTCAACCACAATCAAGGCTGTATCTTGGTCGATAGATTGGTTAATCGTGACCATCATGCCCATTTTCATCAGGGCTTTAACCACTTCTACGCCCTTAATCGCCATTTTATGTGCTAAATCAGCAACGGTAATGGTTTCAGGCACCAAAACTTCATGAATTACCGGTTCGGTCGGCGCTTGGAAAGCATGTTGGTTAGGCTCAAGTTTCAGCTTCTTACCTTTTTTACCACCACGAACACGATCTTCGGCATTGGCATTCTGACGACCTCTGCCTTTATCTTTGCCACCGCGTCTGCGGCTCTCCATATCTTCCCTACTATAACGATCTTCTTTTTTCGAACGGGAAGGAGTAGCTTCTTTAGCAGGAGCGGCCGAGGTTAAAGGCGCTTTATCAGAAGGCTTGGCTGTACGTTGTGCTGCACCTTCTTTGGCGGCCTTAGCTTCCTGTTGTGCTTGAAGCTTCATGGCCTCACGACGCGCCTGACGTTCTTGTTTTTCACGTAACAAAGCTTCCTGGTGAGCACGCATTGCTGCAGCACGACGCGCTTCTTCATCTCGCTGCGCCTGTTCTTCCGCACTAACAATAGGCTTCACTTCAGCCGGTGCTACTGGTTTTTTAGGCTCTTTATTTTTAGGGGCTTTTGCTGCTTTTTCTACTTTTGCCGGTTTTTCTTTTTTAGCATCAGTTGCCGGTTTTTCTTTAGCATTTGTTTTGTTTTCAGTTTGTGTAGGTTTTTTCTCAACCTTTTCTTCCGATGTGGAATCTACTGTTTTTTGCTCGTCGGCTTTTACTTTTTCCGCTTCAGCAGCTAAACGTTCGCTTTCCGCTTTTTCTGCTGCTTCACGTTCGGCTTGTGCAGCCGCCTCGGCAGCTTTTTGTGCTTCCAATTTTTCAGCTTCGGCTTTTGCCTGCGCTTCAGCGGCTTTTTCTGCTTCTGCTTTTGCCTGTGCCTCAGCTTTGGCGCGGGCTTCTGCTGCTAATTCATCAGCCTGCGGAACAATCACTTTGCGGGTGCGGCGACGCGTTTCTACCTGCACACCACCCACCGTGCTGACTTCAGCTTTTTTGCGGCTGATACTGATGGTGCCGTTTTCACTACCATGTGCCTTTTTCAAGTATGCTAATAGTAATTGTTTGTCATCAGATGTAATACTATCCCCGGCACTGCTTTTCTCCACACCGGCACTTTTTAATTGTTGCAATAAAACATCCACGGGTTTTTTCAGCTCGGCAGCAAATTTTTCTACTGTTTCATTACTCATGCTTCACCCCCTTCATTTTCTTCTTCGGTAAACCAATGTTCACGGGCAGCCAAAATCACTTTCTTAGCGGTTTCTTCATTCACACCGGTAATTTCAATCAACTCATCTACTGCCAGCTCTGCCAAATCATCACGCGTGGTAATACCTATTTGCGCCAAATCACGCAACATATCCTGATCGACACCCTCCAGATTACGCATGCTTTCTTCCACATCGCCAAACTTCTCTTCGGAAGCAATCGCCAAAGTCAACATGGCATCACGGGCACGGGCACGAAGAAGCTCCACAGTCTCTTCATCAAAACCTTCAATTTCTAAAAGCTCTGCCGCAGGTACATAGCCTACTTCTTCTAATGTAGAAAAACCTTCTTGTACTAAAATATCAGCAGTCTCTTCATCAAGGTTCATATGCTTCATAAATAAATCACGGATAGCCGCATCTTCAGCCTGATGGCGTTCATCTGCTTCTTCTACCGTCATAATATTTAGCTGCCAGCCGGTTAAATCGGCAGCCAGTCGAACATTTTGGCCGCCACGTCCGATAGCCAGAGCAAGTTGATCTTCTGCCACAATCACATCAACGGAATGACTGTCTTCATCAATCAGAATACGTGTCACTTCGGCGGGAGAAAGTGCATTAATGACAAACTGAGCCGTTTCTGGCGACCATAAAACCACATCGATACGCTCGCCGGAAAGCTCATTGGTTACCGCATTAACACGGGAACCGCGAACACCGATGCAGGTACCTTGCGGATCAATACGTTGGTCGTTGGCTTTTACGGCAATTTTGGCTCGGTGGCCGGGATCACGGGCTGCTTCTTTGATTTCCAACAAGCCGTCTTCAATTTCGGGCACTTCCATAGCAAACAGCTTCACCAAGAAATCACGGGATGTACGGCTCAAAATCACCTGTTTGCGGCCTGAAGCACCGATTTCGTCCACGCGCAAAAACAAAGCGCGTACACGGTCGCCGGTGCGGAAATTTTCGCGCGGAATCATTTGATCACGCGGTAATAAAGCATCCAGCTTACCAATTTCGATAATGACACCGTGACGCTCGACACGTTTAACCGTGCCCATCACAATATCTTCTTTACGTCCTAAAAAGGCTTCTAAAATCTGTTCGCGCTCGGCATCGCGGATACGTTGCAAAATAATTTGCTTGGCCGTTTGTGCGGCCTGACGGCCAAAGCCTTCATTTTCAAGCGGCTCTTCATAATACTCACCGATTTGTATGGTTGTACCCGGAATCTCTTCTTGAATTTCTTCGATGGTTTTTTCCACATCCGGATAGGTATAATCTTCATCAGCCACAATCAACCAACGGCGGAACGTTTTATATTCGCCGTTATCTCGGTTGATTTCCACACGAACATCCATATGCTCGCGGTTTGCTTTTTTCTTGGCAGCCGTACTCAAGGCAAACTCCAAGGCACTAAATACTACTTCGGGGTCTACGTTTTTTTCACTGGCTAATGCTTCGGCCAGTTGTAACATTTCGCGACTCATTCTTTACATTCTCCGTTCGATATCACTGTTTTTTCATTTTAAAAATTAAATTCCGGGCGCAAGCGTGCTTTATCGATGTTACTGATTTCGATATCAACCGTTTTGCCGTCGAAAGTTATGCGTACGCAATCGTTTTCAAAACCTTCAATGCGCCCTATAAAATTTTTCTGGCCATCTATCGGCAGGCGTGTTTTTATTTTGGCCTGCTGACCGGAAAAACGTATAAAATCCGCTGCTTTTTTCAGCGGACGGTCCAAACCGGGGCTGGAAATTTCCAAGCGTTTGTAGTCAATATCTTCAACTAAAAACAAGCGGCTCAAATGATTGCTTACTGTTGCGCAATCTTCTACGGTAATCCCACCTTCTTTATCAATAAAGACGCGCAGGTCTCCCTGAGCGGTTAATTCAAAATCAACCAACTCATAGCCCAATCCGGGCAAGGTCTTATCAAGAATATTCTGAATATCCATGTTGCTCCAAAAACAAAAAAATGGCCCTGTGGCCATTTTTCGTAAAAACTGAAAAATTTATTGATTATAACACAAATTTCCTATATTTGAGAAGATAAATATAGGTTTAGCTTAGGTTATTCAAGGCTTTTTTCAAGATTTGTTCATTTTTTCTTTAAATGAGTCTTTAAAAATAGAAACGACAACCGATTAACGGCCGATTAGTACCATTTCCTCTAACAGCCAACAATCCAAATTTATCTGATGCTTTCAGCCTCTTTCAGACGGCCTCATATTATCCCGCAAATACCGCCACCGTATTACATCCTACCCAGTTCACGTTGCAAAGCTTGAATATTTTGCTGCCTATCCAATACGTTGCCTTGCAACTGTGTAATCTGTTGCTGATTAATACTGCCGTTTTTTGCCGTACGTGCCAAGTTTAATGACTGCTGTGCTTCTGAAAGTGCTTTACGCTCATTCGCCAATTCTTGTTCGAGAATATTGCGGCGGCTGTTGGCAGATGATGTTTTGGGCACGGCAGAGCCGGAAGGTGGTGAAAATTTTACCGGCGCGGCAGCGGCACGTTTTACTTTCGGAGTATGCGCTTTGGCTGTCTGATGCTCCTTCGGCTCTTGTACTGTCTTACGGCTATAGTTTCGAGGCTCATCATAACGGCTGCTGCTGTAATTACCGATAGGCGGGAGATCTGCCGTAGTACAATTACCGGCATTACGCGAAGTATAGATAACCTCCCCATTGACTACACAGGTATAAATTTTGGCTGATGCTACTTGAATGCCTTGTAAATTCAACAACACCAGCACACCGATTGTCATTAGTTTTTTCATACGCATTTCTTTAAAGCCGCACGGCCTCATGCATCCACACCCTGCTGTTTGTTTTTCAGCAATTATCTTAGCCAAATAAAATTGAGTGTTTATACCCTGCCGTCTTGCTTTAATAAGTATCTGTAATAATGACATTGTAAGATTTTATTACTTTCAAATAAAGTCTTAGCTACTTAAAAACACGACTACATTGTCATTATTCGTTAAAAGAGTAATTTATAAAACCAAACTTAATGAAGGTAGTGCAACCAACCATATTTCACACAAAACCATCGGGCCGACCTATCATCTAAAACCTGAATAAACAGGCATGACGAATACATCTTCCCGAGTGATTATGTTTGACAGTAATTAAATTTACTTACTATTTATTAGAGATATTTTAAATACCGGTTTGTGAAGCTTCGATATCGGCTACTTTATCCGATTCATAATCGGCTTGGGTATCCATATAATCCTGTAAGCCTTTAAGATCAGAGAGATTGGCACCGCTTGCTGCGAGCAATAGAATAGCTTGTTTGAATGATGTATAAGACATAATAGAACCCCGTAGTAGTTTGAATAATAGTTTTTTAATTTAAATTGCCTATCCGATATTACAAATATTACAAATCGGCAAAATACACTTTAAGATCGCTTTCAATCTGCTCCAACTCCTCTTGCCAAAGCAACCAACTCTCTTCAAGTTTACTTAATTTTAACTTAACTTCAGATAATTTAGCGAGTGTTTTCTGTAACTTTACTTTATTTTCTTCCGAATAGGCTTCTTCTTGTGCCAAAAATGATTCACACTCTGCCTGAATTTCATTTAATTCAGCCATTTCTTTTTCCGCCTGATTAATCTTCTGCTGTATGGGTTTGGTGCGTTTTGCACGCTCTTGGCGCATTTGTGCTTCCATACGTTTCACATCTTTACGGTTTTGTGTAGACGCAGATGCCGGCGGCGCATCGGTTTCGTTTTCTTGCGCCAGCCGCCATAAGCGGTAATCGTTCAAATCGCCTTCAAATGTTTTCAGACGGCCTTTATCTATTAACAAGAAGTTATCGGTTGTAGCCTCCAATAAACTTCTATCGTGCGACACCACAATCAATGCACCTTGGAAACTTTGTAAAGCAACCGTTAACGCATGGCGCATATCCAAATCCAAGTGGTTGGTCGGCTCGTCAAGTAATAATAAATTAGGTTTTTGCCAAACAATCATCGCCAATGCCAAGCGTGCTTTTTCACCGCCTGAAAACGGTTCGATTTTTTGCAACGCCATATCGCCGACAAAATTAAATCCACCCAAAAAGTTTCTGATTTCCTGTTCGCGTACATCAGGTGAAAGCTGCTGGATATGCCATACCGGGCTTTGATCCGAGCGCAGCGTATCCAATTGGTGTTGGGCAAAATAACCGATATTCAGCTTCTCCGATTTCACCACCTGCCCGGCAAGCACATCCAATTCGCCTGCCAACAACTTAATAAACGTTGATTTACCACTACCGTTCACCCCCAGCAAGCCATAGCGCGCACCACTTTCCAACGACAATGAAATATCGTGCAACACCGCCTTGCCACCATAGCCTAGATCCACTTTATCCAGTTTTAGCAAAGGATTCGGCAAATGTGCCGGGCTTTCAAATTCGAAACTGAATTCGCTATCCAAATGAGCAGGCGCGATGCGTTCCAGTTTGGCCAATGCTTTCATCCGGCTTTGCGCCTGTACGGCTTTGGTGGCTTTGGCTTTAAAGCGGTCGATAAAAGATTGCAGATGTTTGATATGCGCCTGTTGCTTCACATACGCCGCCTGCTGTTGCGCCAAGCGCATGGCGCGTTCATTTTGATAGAAGTCGTAATTACCGCCATATTGTGTGAGCTTTTGATTAGATAATTCAACAGTTTGGTTGGTGGCAGCATTTAAGAAATCGCGGTCATGCGAAATAATGATTTGAGTACACTGAAGCTGGGCAAGATGATTTTCCAACCACAACACGGTTTCCAAATCCAGATGGTTGGTCGGCTCATCGAGCAGCAGCAAATCGGCACGGCACATTAAAGCCTGCGCCAGATTCAGACGCATCCGCCAGCCGCCGGAAAAATCTTTCACCGGTTTCGCCGATTCTTCTTGTGAAAAGCCCAAACCATGCAATAATTTTGCCGCCCGCGCCGGCGCGGTATAAGCTTCGATTTCTTCTAACTTGGCATGATATTCGGCCATTTTCATACCGTCGTTTTCCTTCTCAGCCTGAGCCAAGGCCGTCTGAAGCTGTTGCAGTTCGGCATCGCCCTGCAAAACATACTCCGAAGCAGAAACCGCCAATGCCGGTGTTTCCTGTGCCACTGCCGCTATTTTCCAGTGTTTCGGAATCAGCACATCCCCGCCATCCTGCATGATTTCGCCTTTGATTAAGGCAAACAAGCTGGATTTTCCCGTGCCGTTTTTTCCGATTAAACCGACGCGCTGATTAGGGTTAATCGTTAGATTGGCTTGGTCAAGCAGCACTTTCATACCGCGTTGCAGAGTAAGATTTTTGAATTCGATCATGGAAAACAGCCGATAAATAGAAAAGGCGGCTATTTTATATCTTTTTATCTCACCACACCAAAACCCAATAATAAAAAGCCGTCTGAAAACTTTTCAGACGGCTTTTTATTAAGAAATACGAACTTATCGGTTTTAGTTAAAACAATCTACCCGCCTACCTTTAACTGTTGCCATTCCCGCACCATTTCTTTTAAAGCATCCGGCGCCAGCGGTACCATAATAAAGCTGTTGGCTAAATCTTCATCACTAGGAAAAATCGAATGGTCACTGCTGAATTGTTTGTCCATCAGCGCTTTTGCCGGCAATGAAGAAGGTGCATAAGTGACAAAATCACCATTCTTCGCCGCCACTTCGGGCGTAAGAAAATAATTAATATAACGATGGGCATTTAATACATTATTCGCATCTTTCGGAATGGCAAACGAATCCACCCAAATACCCACACCTTCTTTCGGCATCATCACCTCGATTTTTTCTTTACCGCCTGCCTCTTCCGCCCGCCGCTTGGCAATATTCAAATCACCACCGAAACCGATAGCCGCACACACATCCCCACGCGCCAACGCATTAATAAATCCCGAAGAAGTAAAACGTTTGATATTGGGACGGTTGGCCTTTAACACTTCTGTTGCCGCACGAATATCTTCAGGCTTATCGCTATGAGGATTTTTACCAAGATAATTCAAAACCATAGGATAAACCTCTACCGCACTATCCAAATAGCTGATACCGCACTGTTTCAATTTGGCGGTATAGGCAGGGTTAAAAATCAAATCCCATTGATTATCAGGCAGTTTATCGCTACCCAATGCTTTTTTTACCCGTTCCGTATTGATGGCAAATGTATTGGTTCCCCAGAAAAACGGCACCGCATATTCATTGCCCGGGTCAACCTCACGCATCAATTCGAGCAATTTAGGATTAATATATTGATAATTCGGAATCAGGCTTTTATCAATGCGCTGATAAGCCCCCGTTTGAATCTGCCGCCCGACAAAAGTATTCGAAGGGCCGACCACATCATAGCCCGATTGCCCCGTGAGCACTTTTGCTTCAAGTGTTTCATCGCTGTCATACACATCATAAGTCACATCAATACCAAACTTTTTTTCAAAATCGCGTACGGTTTGCGGATCAACATAATCAGACCAATTATAAATTTTCAATCCATTGGTTTGCGGTAGCGGTCCGGTATAGGGCAAATCTTGTTCGGCGGTATTTTGTGCCGGAGCAGGCGTTTCCGTGGTGGAGCCGCCGCAAGCAGCCAAAACAAACGAAGCAAACGCAATAAGAAAATATTTATTAGTCATTATTCATCCTCTATAAAAATAGTTTGTACCACCCGACTCACAAGCCGAAACACCGACAAAACAACCAAACCCGGCCAATCACCCCCATGCTTTCAAACACTTGTGTACAAAATACCATAAAATCCGACTATGCCGTTTATAGCCGGCCCGTCACCCTAGCCGCCTATACAAACAAACCAAACCGCAGCAATCCCCGCCAAACAAGGCACAAACACATTTAGCCGACATACTCAAACCACGCCACCGCCTTATCCAGTATAGAACAGCCCGCTTCCTTTGAGTAGGCGGATGATGAAATCTACGGTAAGATACACCACTATTTTATTGCATTTTTTCAGACGGCCTGCTCAATCGTTCAGAAGGCCGTCTGAACCCGTTTAATATATTAAAGAAAACATTATGAAAACTTCCGAACTACGCCAAAAATTTCTCAAGTTCTTTGAAAGCAAAGGACATCAGATTGTGCCATCATCATCGCTGGTACCGCACGACGACCCCACCCTGCTGTTTACCAACGCCGGCATGAACCAATTTAAAGACGTTTTTCTCGGCTTCGACAAGCGCGCCTACACCCGCGCCACCACCGCACAAAAATGTGTGCGCGCCGGCGGCAAACACAACGACCTTGAAAACGTCGGCTACACCGCCCGCCACCATACCTTTTTCGAAATGATGGGTAATTTCTCATTCGGCGACTATTTCAAACAAGACGCGATTAAATTCGCATGGGAATTTCTCACCTCCCCTCAATGGCTGAACATACCCGCCGAAAAACTATTGGCCACCGTTTATGCCGATGACGACGAAGCCTACAATATCTGGCTCAACGAAATCGGCCTGCCGCCTGAAAAAATTATCCGTATCGGCGACAACAAAGGCAGCCGCTATGCATCCGACAACTTCTGGCAAATGGGCGACACCGGCCCCTGCGGCCCCTGCTCCGAAATCTTCTACGATCACGGCGACCACATCTGGGGCGGCCCTCCGGGAAGCCCCGAAGAAGACGGCGACCGCTTTATCGAAATCTGGAACTGCGTATTTATGCAGTTCAACCGCGACGAATCCGGCACCATGAACCCGCTGCCCAAGCCTTCGGTCGATACCGGCATGGGCTTGGAGCGCATGGCCGCCGTGATGCAACACGTTCACGCCAACTATGAAATCGACCTCTTCCAAAACCTGCTGAAAGCCGCCGCCCGCGAAACCGGCACCGAATTCAGCATGGAAGTGCCCAGCCTGAAAGTGATTGCCGACCACATCCGCGCCTGCGCCTTCCTTGTTGCCGACGGCGTATTGCCGAGCAATGAAGGCCGCGGCTATGTATTGCGCCGCATTATCCGCCGCGCCGTACGTCACGGCTACAAACTCGGCCAAAAACAAGCCTTTTTCTACAAACTCGTGCCCGATTTAGTCAAAGAAATGGGCGACGCCTACCCCGAATTAAAAGAGCGTCAAAGCCAAATCGAAGAAGCCTTGAAAAACGAAGAAACCCGTTTTGCCCAAACCCTTGAAACCGGCATGGCCTTATTGGAAAACGCCCTTTCAGACGGCCGCAAAGTATTAGACGGCGAAATCATCTTCAAACTCTACGACACCTACGGCTTCCCCTACGACCTCACCGCCGACATCTGCCGCGAGCGCGGTATCGACATGGACGAAGCAGGCTTTAACCGCGAAATGGAAGCCCAACGCGCCCGCGCCCGTGCCGCCCAAAGCTTTAAGGCCGACACCCAACTGGCATACGATGGCCAAGACACCCAATTCAAAGGCTATACCGAGCGCCAAACCCAAGCCAAAATCCTCGCCCTCTATAAAGACAGCGAGCCGGTAAATGAATTAAACGAAGGCGACAACGGCGCCATCGTATTAGACAATACCCCGTTTTATGCCGAAAGCGGCGGCCAAGTCGGCGACGTCGGCTATATTTCCGCCGATGGCAACCGCTTTGAAGTGCGCGATACCCAAAAAATCAAAGCCGCCGTATTCGGCCAATTCGGCGTATTGGTTGCAGGCCGTCTGAAAGTGGGCGACAGCGTTACCGCCGCCATCGACAACGACATCCGCGATGCCAATATGCGCAATCACAGCGCCACCCACCTCATGCACCGCGCCCTACGCGAAGTGCTCGGTACCCACGTCGAACAAAAAGGCTCGTTGGTAACCGCCGAAGTGACCCGTTTCGACATTTCCCACCCGCAGCCGATTACCGCCGAAGAAATCGCCGAAGTCGAGCGCCGCGTTAACCGTGCCATTCTCGCCAACGTCGAAGTCAGCGCCGAAATCATGAGCATGGAAGATGCCCAAAAAGCCGGCGCCATGATGCTGTTTGGCGAAAAATACGGCGACGAAGTGCGCGTACTCAAAATGGGCGACTTTTCAACCGAATTATGCGGCGGCACCCACGTTCACCGCACCGGCGACATCGGCCTGTTTAAAATCATCTCCGAAAGCGGCATTGCCGCCGGCATCCGCCGCGTAGAAGCCATCACCGGCATGAACGCCCTGCAATGGGCGCAAAACCAAGAACGCTTGGTGAAAGACATTATCGCCGAAGTCAAAGCCCAAACCGAGCGCGACGTATTAGCCAAAATCCAAGCCAACGCCGCCCACAGCAAACAGCTTGAAAAAGCCCTCAGCCAAGCCAAAGGCGAACTGGCCAAACACGCAGGCGCACAACTTCTAGACAACGCCAAAGACTTAGGCCAAGCCAAGCTCGTGGTTGCCCAAATCGAAGCCGAAGCCGGCGCCCTACGCGACATAGTCACCGACCTCACCGGCAAATCCGATCAAGCCGTTGTATTGCTCGCGGCCGTAAACGACGGCAAAATCGCCCTTTGCGCCGGCGTATCCAAACCTTTAACCGCCAAAGTAAAAGCCGGCGACTTAGTGAAATTTGTGGCCGAACAAGTCGGCGGCAAAGGCGGCGGCCGCCCGGACTTAGCACAGGCAGGCGGTAGCGACACCGACAAACTACCGCAAGCATTAAACAGCGTAGAAGATTGGCTCGGCAGCAAATTGGCCTAATATCCAAATCAACAGCAGGCTGCCACCTCTTAGGCAGCCTGTTTTTTATTACCCAACCCTAATCAGAAAATAAATAATGATGAAAAAATACTTTTGGTTAACCACATTATATTTAACGGCCACTTTTGCCCAAGCCGCCACACCCTCTGCCGATGAAAACCAAGCGGCTAATCAAACCCAACGTTTTCAAATGGAAACCAAGACTGATCCGGAACAACAAAATCAGTTACTGGGACAAAATGATCGGCGTGAAAATATGGCTTTATATGCCCAAAGTTTAAATGACAAAGGCAAAATTTTATTTAAACAAAAACAATATAAAGAAGCCATGAATACTTTCAACCAAATAATAAAAGAATTCGGCTCTAACACCGAACCGGCTATACAAAGCCAAGTAGCTAGGGCTTTGCTTAATAAAGGAGTAGTTTTAGAAGCACTCGATCGTCGTGAAGAAGCAATAGAAAACTTTAACCAAATAATAGATAAATTCGGTTCCAATACCGAACCGGCTATACAAGAACACGTGACTAGTGCTTTCCTTTATAAAGGAATAACTTTAGGAAAACTGAATCATAGTAAACAAGAAATAGAAATCTATGACAAAATAATAGATAAATTTGGTTCCAGCACCGAACCGGCCATACAAGAAATAGTGGCGAACGCTCTCGTTAATAAAGGGATGACTTTAGGAGATCTGAATCGTCGCGAAGAAGCAATAGAAATCTATAACCAAACAATAGATAAATTCGGTTCCAGTACCGAACTGGCTATACAAGAACACGTGACTAGTGCCCTAATTAATAAAGGAATAACTTTAGGAGAACTGAATCGTCATGAACAAGAAATAGAATCCTATGACAAAATAATAGATAAATTTGGTTCCAGTACCGAGCCGGTCATACAAGAAGCAGTGGCTAGCGCTCTCGTTAATAAAGGGGTAACTTTAAAGCAACTAAATCGTATTGAAGAAGCAATAAAAATATATGACAAAGTAATAAATAAATTTAGTTCCAGTACTGAGCCATTCATACAAGAACAAGTGGCTAAAGCTCTAGTTTATACAGGGATAGCTTTAGAAAAACGAAATCGTAGTGAAGAGGAAGTAGAAATCTATAACAAAATGCTAGACAAATTCGATTCCAGTACCGAACCGGCCATACAAGAACAAGTGGCTAGTGCTTTAATTAATAAAGGGGTCGCTTTAAACAGACTGAATCGTAAAAAAGAAGCAATAATAACCTTTGACAAAATAATAAAAAAATTTAGTTCTAATTCAGAACCAGCCATACAAGAAACAGTGGCTAAAGCTATGGTTAATAAAGGGTTAGCCTTAGGAATAATGAATCGTAGAGAAGAAGCAATGGAATCCTTTGACAAAGCAATAGATACATTCAGTTCCAGCACCCAATCATCAATACAATATGAGGTAGCCAAGGCCTTACTAGGAAAAACAGTAATGTTAACAGAATTAAAACGCTATAATGAGGCAATCATTATTTATGATGAAATCATAAATCGCTTTGAAAATCATACAGATCCTGATATTCAATATATTGTTTCTAATACAAGGGAACTCAAAGAAAGCTTCTCTAACCCCTAACCCTTTTTCAGACGGCCATCCAATATTTTCAGATGGCCGTCTGAAATAAAATATTATCCTTCAAAAGGTCTCAACTTCCCTTATCCCAATAAAATAAACACCACCATCTATTGCCAAATATACAACATTTCAAAGACATAAAATTTAAACCAAAACCATTTAAATAATTAAAAAAATCAGAAAACTATCAATATTAAAATCAAAAAATATACTCCTGCTATCTACCGATAAAATCGCTTTATTCAAAGCCCGATTATTAAACACTATAATCTCCTCTTTTATCTTTTCTCAGACGGCCTTGCAGCCGTTTTAGCGACAGGAAACCTCTATGAACCCATACGCCAAACTCATACAAAGATTTTCAACCGTAACCCTGCCCACCTCCCCCAACCCCGATCAGGCCGAAGCGGAAAAACTGGCTGATTTCGAACAAGCCAAAGAAATGATGATTGCTGCTATGAAACTAGGGGAAGCGCAGCAATATGACGAAGCGTTAGCTGACTATTACATAATAGAGGAATTGCTAGGCCGCAGCATCGAGCCGATTTCTTATGAGCTTTATTTATGGGCAGAAATAGGCTGCGGTATGCTGTTGAGGGATAAGGGCGACTTTAATCTAACCCGCGAAGTTCTCGAAAACGAGCAGATGAATATCAAGCTTAACTATAGAGATGAAACCAAAGCCGCCATACAAGTGCCGTGGGCTTATCTAATAATGGAAATAGGCAATACTCTATATCGAATTGAGTGGTATCCGGATGCTTTAGATGCTTATGGCGAAACCATAGACCGCTTTGGCAGCAGCGACAACCCCGAAATTCAAGAAGTTATCGCAAAAGTGTTGCTTAACAAAGCATACACCTTGAAAGAAATGGAAAAGTTCGAAGAAGAAATCGACGCATACAGCCAATTAATCGAACGATTCGGCACCGACACCAACCCCGAAATTCAAGAACAAGTAGCCACTGCTTTAATAAATAAAGCGGCACGGCTTTCGCAACTTAAACGCAATGAAGAAGCGATTGCCGTGAATAATCAGGCCATAGAACAATTCGGCAACCATACCAACCCGGATATTCAAGCCATTATTGCCCACGCCTTTAATAATAAAGAAGCTTTCTTAAATCAACTTGCTCAAAATAAAGAAGAATCAACCGCTGATCAGCAAGTCGTTGAAAAAGTTGATTCCAGCCCCGATGCCCAAGTTCAAGAAGATGCAGCTATTGCCTTAAACGATCAGGCCAGAGACTTGGAAAAGCTCGGACATGAAGCAGAAGCCATTCAAATTTATGACCAAGTTATCAATAAATTCGGCACTTCTATTAATATTGATGTGCAGCGACAAGTTAGCAATGCCTTATCCAATAAAGCCGTTATATTAGAACAGCTTCGTTGCTGGGAAGAAGTCATTCCCGTTTATGATCAAATAGTCGAACGCCTCAACTTAAGCGTGGATGATGAAGCCCAAGAAAAAATGGCAACCATGCTGTTCAATAAAGGCTTAGCCTTAGCAGAACTCGAACGCAACGAAGAGGCCGTAGCCACATACGACCAACTAATCGAAAAATTTGCCACCTACACCAACCCCAATATACAAGAGCTAGTCGGCGGTGCTTTTATCAACAAAGCCAACGCACTCCTCGAACTCGAATGCTATGAAGAACACATTACCACTTATACCCAATTGGTAGAAACATTCAGCGGCCACTCCAGCCCCTATATGCAAGAGCGGGTTGCCTATGCCGAATCAGTTGTGGTAACCGAATGGCTTGATGAAGCATTCTATTTAAAAGAGCAGCAGCACCATGAAGAAGCCATCGCCATTTATAATCAAGTGATAGAACGCTTCGGCAACAGCACCAACCTTGCCACGCAAGAGCGTATAGCAGCCTCTTTAACCAGCAAATCCCTATCATTAACAGCACTCAAGCGTGGCGAAGAAGCCATGGCTGCTGCCGAGCAAACAATCGAACAATTCGGAAACCACCCCAACCCACAAATACAAACATGGGTAGCCGCAAGCTTGATAAATAAAGGCGTTATTTTAGGAGAACTCTATAACCGCCGCAGCGATACCATTGCCCTTTATGAACAATTTATCAAACAATTCGGCGAAAACCCCGACCCCTCTATTCAAGCGCTGGTTAATCAGGCGAAAAACTATATTCACCCGCCAAAGTTCGGCTGGTTAAAAAACATACTACACGCCATTCTGAGCAAGCCGTTTTAACATTCTAAAATATTAAATCGCAATGTCATGCCTTATATCAAAGGCCGTCTGAAAACTTTTTTCAGACGGCCTTTTATCAAACCCAATCATCAAACCCCAAGCGCCGGATTAATCCCAATCTTGCGCCACAAAACGGGCTTCTTTGCCTGCCTCATTACGCAATATCAGCGTATGCCCCTCGATACGATAATTTTTCGTACCCGCAATATAGTTCATAAACGTTTGCTCCAGCCGCATCGTTTCCTCGCAATACATACGGGTAGACGCGCCGCCGCCAAAGACTATCCGGTCGCCACCCTCCTGCTTCGCCTCCATCATCAACTGATTGCAACCCATATAAGCATAAACACGCGGCAGCCGAGTCCAATCCATTCTCGCCTCCGCCGCTACCAATTGCTCACGGCTGAAGCCCTCAAAATCTGCCAACATCCACACCCGTTTAAGATTCGGCTGCGGCGTATTCTCAGCCGAAGGCAACGCCCCCGCCGAACAAGCCGCCAGCCCTGCCGCCGCAAACACCCAAGCAAACCGTTTTATCATCATATCCTCCCTAATTCGTTTTGAAATTCAAACCATTGTACACACCCCACCGCCCCACACCAAGCCCAAACCCTTTTCAGACGGCCTGATTGATGATTTAGCCAGCCGCCAGCCAAACGCATTTAAAGTAGATTTTCCGTTATAATTTTGGGATGGATTTTTTATAAGATGATTGAAATATTGTTAGGTGATGAGTTTTTTAGAGGGATAGGGTTATGGAAGAGCAGATTAGAGAATTAGCTTTAGAAGGTATAAATCTATTTGAGAGTAAAGAATATCAGGAAGCCATAAAAAAATTCAATGAGGCTTTAAATCTGATTAAAGATAAAGAAACCTTTATTCGAGAACAAGTTTGCATCCAATATTATTTGGGAAATTGTTATTTTGAACAAGCTTTCAAAGAACATACAACAAAGCAACGACAAAAAAAATATCTTAACAATGCAAAGGAAAACTTTCAGAACTACTTAATTCTACCTAAACAAACAATGTCAGAAGATAATTCAATAAAAGATTTACTAATTCTTAGTTATATGCAACTGGCTTTAATTACCTATAATGAACAAACTTGTCATAATATTCATGAAGCTAAAAAATATATAAAAGAATTATTAGCTTCTTGGCAAAAATCACAAAAAGAGCAAGATGAGGAAAATAAAGAGCAAAAGTGTTATGCCTACTTTTGGCTAGCGCTATGCTACATACTTCTAACTTCCAAAACCAATCATCCACAATATAAATATCTATATTTCAAGCAATCTAGAAAATATTTAAAAAATTGCTTAGCCTTAACTAAACAACTTAATAGATTGCAACATAAAATTCGGATACAAATTTACTGCTTGAATCTTTTAGGCGACTATTATCTTCGATACTCTTTTAAAAATAATCAAAAAGCATATTTTAAAGCTGCTAGAAAAATATTCCAAAAATCATTAGACTTATCTCAGGATATTGAAAACAAAAAAGAAAAAATTCAACAACAAATTGATACTCAATATTATAAATCTTTTTGTGATTTTAAATTAAACAACCTTGATATGTATTTCCAATGGAAAACAAAAATTATCAAAAAAAACCTTAATCATATTAAAAATAAGACACTAAAAGAATATATTACAGATATTCAAGCTGCACTCAGTGTAACTGTTATAGAAATAGAAAATATGTGTTTTGCACATTATACGAACCCAAAAGTCTGTGATTTGCTATTTGGTACGAATCCATCAAAAGGTAAAGATCAACTTTTAAGTACAATGCGTATGAATAGCTGTACCTATATGAATGACCCAACCGAAGGCAAAAGCCTACTCGACTTTTTAGGCTATCAGGAATTATCTTTAGAAAATAAAACTAGCTTTAAAAGCCATAATGCTTTTGCCACTTGTTTTTCAGCAAGAGTTAACGATTTAAACCAATTCCGCCTATACGGTAAAGTAGACAATATTGAAGCCTCTGGCTGCTGTTTGGTGTTTAATAAAAATGGTGACTGGGTAAAGCTGCCTGATATGGGTTCTGCATTCCGCTTAGCCAATAATGAAAAGAAAAAGTTTACTGATATAAATGATTTTAAACTATTTAATATTGAATCTAATCTAAATGATCTGCCATTATTCCAAGTAGCTTATATCTATAAAAAAGATGAATATATTCAGAATGATGAAGATAATACTCTTGATAATACTAATAAATTTGGCATCCGCTTAAAGTCTATCGGTAAAAATGCAAATTGGAACAAGCTAAGGAAAGAAAAATTAAGTAAAGCATTAATGGGATTACAAGATCTATTAAATAAAAGAGATTTAAAAGATAACGACTCAAAAGAACCATTGGAAGAATCCGATATCCAAAACGCCTTGGAATATGTCCGCTATCTTTTTAAAGACTATGCTTTTAGAGATGAAGAAGAATTCCGCCGGTTACGGATTGAATCTATTGATAGTGAAAATATTCAATTCTGCGAAGATACCAATAACATTTATTTAGAATATGATGATATTACCAGTATGGTAAATGAAGTGATTTTAGGTACCAATTATGAGCACACGGAAGAAAAACGGAAAACCGAAACCTTCCGATATTTATTAAAACAGCAAGATATAGATATTAAAGTTAGCCATAGTACGCTGCCGATTAATCATTAAGCGTTAGTGAATGCCCTATTCGGTTCAAAGCCAATATCAAATTATTAGGCCGTCTGAAATATTTTCAGACGGCTTATTTATTACCTTTTGTTTCCCTTGCGGTAGGGTGTGTGGCATAGCCACGCACGCGGTTTTTATTCCTCCAACCAATGCGTGCGTGCCGGCGGCACACACCCTACCTATGCCGATTACTTTATATGGTTTTGATTGTTTAAGGCCGTCTGAAACACAATATTTTATTTTCAGACGGCCTAATTTATTACCTTTCGTTTCCCTTGCCGTAGGGTGTGTGGCATAGCCACGCACGCGGTTTTATCCCCCCAACCAACGCGTGCGTGCCGGCGGCACACACCCTACTCATGCCGATTACTTTATATGGTTTAATTATTTAAGGCCGTCTGAAACACAATATTTTTTCAGACGGCCTAATGATTATCTTTGTTTCTCTTGCGGTAGGGTGTATGCACGCGGTTTTATTCCTCCAACCAATGCGTGCGTGCCGGTGGCACACACCCTACCCGTGCCGATTACTTTATATGGTTTTGATTATTTAAGGCCGTCTGAAACATTCTCTTTCAGACGGCCTTTATATGGTGTTTAAACCGTTAATCCAATCTTTAATACTTAGCGCACTTTGCTAATCAAATCGCCATAACCTTCGGCTTCCATTTGTTCCAGCGGAATAAAGCGCAGGCTGGCGCCGTTGATGCAGTAGCGCAATCCGCCTTTGTCTGCCGGGCCGTCGGGGAACACATGGCCTAAGTGTGAATCGGCGGCATGGCTGCGTACTTCTACGCGCTGCATATTGTAGCTGTAATCGTTGCGGCGGGTAATGGCGGAATCTTGAATCGGTTTGGTAAAGCTCGGCCAGCCGCATTGCGAATCGTATTTGTCGGCCGAACTAAACAGGGGCTCGCCGCTCACCACGTCTACATAAATACCGGGCGCAAACAGATGATCGTAATCATGGCTGAATGCGTATTCGGTGCCGCTTTGTTGGGTTACGCGGTATTGCTCTTCGGTGAGGATGCGTTTTAATTCGGCATCGTCGGGCTTTTTGTATGTGGCGGCATCGAAGCCTTTGGCTTTCGGTTTTTCTTTGCCGGGCAGCGGTTCGTCGGCTTTGCGGATGTCGATATGGCAATAGCCGTTCGGGTTTTTAATCAGATAATCCTGATGATATTCTTCGGCTTCGGCAAATTGTTTCAGGGGCTGGTTTTCCACCACAATCGGCAGTTTGTATTTGGCCTGCTCTCTTTTGAGGGCGGCGGCAATCACGGGCTGCTCGGCGGCATCGGTAAAGTAAATGCCGGTGCGGTATTGTGTGCCGCGGTCGTTGCCTTGTTTGTTGAGGCTGGTCGGGTCTACCACGCGGAAATAGTATTGGAGGATGTCGTCGAGGCTGAGTTTGTCGGCATCGTAGGTTACGCGCACGGTTTCGGCGTGGCCGGTGTCGCGGTAAACCACGTCTTCATAAGAGGGATGCTCGGTTTTGCCGTTGGCATAGCCGGAAACGGCATCAACCACGCCGTCGATACGTTGGAAATAGGCTTCCAAACCCCAGAAGCAACCGCCGGCCAAATAGATGGTTTTGGTATTCATCACAGCAGATTCCTTTTTCTGTTTGTCTACTTTATAAAATGTGTGTTGCAAGCGGCTGATTTCGGCTTCGGGATTATCGATCAACGCCTGCGCCTGCGCTTCGTTAATGCTGCCTTTGACCACCCGCGCCAAATCGCCTCTTTTGTCTAACACGGCCCAAGAGGGATAAACCGCTATATTGAGGCTTTTGGCAATATTGCCACCCTTATCGACAATCACGGGCAGCTTCGGATAGTTTAATCCGGCATACCATTGCTGAAATTCGCCGTCTTTTTTCTCGCCGAGAAAGCCGGGGGAGGCCACGGTAATCAAATTGGCTTTTTGTTGAAAACGTTGGTCTTTCGCCCAGCCTTCGGTGTGTTCAAGCTCGGATAAACACAGCGGGCACCAGCTCGCCCAGAATTTAATCAGGGTCGGCTTGCCCTCTTGCAAATAAGAGGCTGCCGGCTTGCCCTGTGTATCTTTCAGCTTGCTCAAAGCCGTAGGAATGGGCGCCGCCGATACTTTCTGCATCTGCGGCAGCAATAATGCCGCGCCTACAATCACACCGCCCACCAGCAAGGCCGCTTTCAGGCCAAAGTTTGTTTTCTTAGTCATTATCTTTTCCAAAGTTTGGGTTGGTATGGTTTAGACGAAGCAGTGAAACAATTCTTACAGCCTTCACCGTAAAGATTCAGGTGGTTATCGTAAAGGCAACACCATCTTTTCTTTTCAGACGGCCTTTATTCAATATTTAAGGCAATATAAACATATAGTAATATTAACTATATTAAGTAATAATTAGGCTTTTTAAAACGGGCATTAATAAACGTTTTATTCCACTACATTACAGGATATTGCCGCTCAGGAAAAATTAAAACAGTTTTATGCTTCGGTTTCTTTTCTATCATTTATAATAAAACATACTCAACCACAAAACAGTAAAAACCGAGTTTGTTATCACATTTGGGATAACGGTTGTATTGAATATCGCCGCTGCGATTTATTTTACCACCCATCCGCAATTATTAACCGATACCTTACCTTTTCTGAAAAACCTACTGAAAACCCTATTATGAATATTACCCAACTGATTGCCAAAGAACTTTCCGTTTCCGCTTCGCAAATCCAAGCCGCGGTCGACCTGCTCGACGACGGCGCCACCGTGCCTTTTGTCGCGCGCTACCGCAAAGAAGCCACCGGCGGATTGGACGACACCCAATTAAGAACCTTATCCGAACGCCTGCAATATCTGCGCGAGCTTGAAGACCGCAAACAAACCGTGCTCAAAAGCATTGAAGAACAAGGCAAGCTCACCCCCGAACTGGCCGCAGCCATTGCCGAAACCGACAATAAAACCGCACTCGAAGACCTTTACCTGCCCTACAAACCCAAACGCCGCACCAAGGCCCAAATCGCGCGCGAAAACGGTTTGCAGCCCTTAGCCGATTTACTGCTGAACACACCATCCGACCAGCCCGAAAAAGAAGCCGAAGCCTATCTCGGCGACAATGTGCCCGACACCAAAGCCGCACTCGACGGCGCACGCGCCATTTTGATGGAACAATTCGCCGAAGAAGCCGAACTCATCGGCCGCCTGCGCGAAAAACTATGGGCAGAAGCCGAAGTACACGCGCAAGTTGTTGCCGGAAAAGAAAGCGAAGGCGAAAAATTCAAAGATTATTTCGACCACCGCGAAGCCATCCGCACCATGCCCAGCCACCGCGCCCTTGCCGTTTTGCGCGGCCGCAATGAAGGCATTTTGCACGTTGCCCTCAAATACCAGCCCGACGAAACCCCGATTACCGAGCAAAGCGATTATGAAAAAATCATTGCCGCCCATTTCCATATCGGCGACAACAAATGGCTGAAAGACACCGTGCGCCTCACATGGCGCGCCAAAATCTTCCTCTCGCTGGAGCTCGACGCCTTTAACCGCCTCAAAGAAGCCGCCGACACCGACGCCATCACCGTATTCGCACGCAACCTCAAAGATTTATTACTCGCCGCTCCCGCCGGCCGCTTAGCGACAATGGGCTTAGACCCCGGTTTCCGCACCGGCATTAAAGTGGCCGTGGTCGACGATACCGGCAAATTAATCGACACCGCCGTCGCCTATCTGCACCAAGAAAGCAACGCCTTAGCCACCCTTGCCCGCCTGATTAAACAGCACGGCGTTAAACTGATTGCCATCGGCAACGGCACCGCCAGCCGCGAAACCGACAAACTGGCGGGCGAATTGGTGAAAGGCCTGCCCGAAGCCAAGCTGCACAAAATCGTAGTCAGCGAAGCGGGTGCATCGGTATATTCCGCTTCCGAATTGGCGGCCAAAGAGTTTCCCGAGCTTGATGTTTCCCTGCGCGGCGCGGTATCCATTGCCCGCCGCCTGCAAGACCCATTGGCCGAACTGGTGAAAATCGACCCCAAATCGATCGGTGTCGGCCAATATCAGCACGATGTTAACCAAAGCCAATTGGCCAAGTCGCTCGATGCCGTGGTCGAAGATTGCGTAAACGCCGTCGGCGTAGATGTGAACATCGCTTCCGCGCCCCTACTCGCGCGCATTTCCGGCCTCAATCAAACACTGGCGCAAAATATCGTCGCATGGCGCGATGAAAACGGCGCTTTCGACAGCCGCCGTAAACTCTTGAAAGTACCGCGCTTGGGCGAAAAAACCTACGAACAAGCCGCCGGATTCCTGCGCATTAACGGCGGCAAAGAACCGCTCGACGCTTCCGCCGTACACCCCGAAGCCTACCCCATTGTCGCCAAAATGCTCGACGACCTGCACATCAAAGCCGCCGACCTTATCGGCAACCGCGAAAAAATCAAACAAATCAAACCCACCGCCTACACCACCGAACAATTCGGCCTGCCCACCATTATGGATATCCTCGCCGAACTGGAAAAGCCCAGCCGCGACCCGCGCGGCGAGTTTCAGACGGCCACATTTGCCGAAGGTGTAAACGAAATCAGCGATTTAGAAATCGGCATGATTCTCGAAGGCGTAGTCAGCAACGTCGCCAACTTCGGCGCATTCGTCGATATCGGCGTCCACCAAGACGGCCTCGTGCATATTTCCGCCCTATCCGACAAATTCGTCCAAGACCCGCGCGAAGTCGTCAAAGCCGGCGACGTGGTAAAAGTAAAAGTGCTCGAAGTAGACCCCGCCCGCAAACGCATCGCCCTCACCATGCGCCTAGACGACGAACCCGGCAGCAGTTCCGCCAGAAACAGGCCGTCTGAACGCAAAAATCGCCCGGGCAATCCACGCGGGAATGGCAATAAAACCAATAGCAAACCACGCGATAAACAGCCGGGCAATACCGCAATGGCGGATGCATTTGCGAAGTTAAAGCGGTAGAAAGCTAAAAACCCATCTATAAACTGAATAATTTGAAAAGAGCTTATGATTAAAAAAGATACCTTTGCTGATTTACTAAATGCCCTTGATTTTATCCAAGATGGAGAAATCTATACTAAAAATATCAATGGCCACGAGATGAAAGTTGACTTTGCTAATCAAAAATTGATTTATCCGCAAGGTGTAACCACTATCCGCAAAACTACTTTAAATTTTAGCCAAAATGAAAACTTTGTAGTTTTCGAATGCATTCATAATCTACTACAAAGCGGTTATAAACCGGAACATATCACCTTAGAGCCTGAAATGACAGGTGGTCGCGAAAGCACCAGCTTCTATTGTGATATCTTGTTGAAAGACAACAATGGTGCAGAATATCTTTTGATCGAATGTAAAACGACCGACAACAAAGACAGTGAATTCGAAAAAGCATGGAAAAGAATGCAGAAAGATGGCGGACAGTTATTCAATTATTTCAACAGTTATCGTAAGGCTCAATATCTGTGTCTTTATACTGCCGATTTTTCAGAAGGAAAAATAGAGCAAAGCTATCATCTCGTTTCCATGAAAGATAATGAAAAATATCTAGAAAGCGATGATAAACTTAGAAGTTATCAAAGTGTACGTGATGAAAGTGGTAGCAAAAGCGATTTCTTCCAAGTGTGGAAACAAACCTATCAACTTGACTCTACTGAACACAATTTATTTGAGTCCGCCCCATTCGATATAGGTACTCGTCCTTTTTCTATCAATGATTTAAAGGAGTTGGATAATAATGGTATACAGAAAAAATATCACCAATTTGCCACTATCATGCGTCAGCATAATGTATCCGGACGTGAAAATGCCTTTGATAAATTGGTAAATTTATTTTTAGCAAAAATTAAAGACGAAAGCGAAAATCCAAATGCATTAAAAGTTTATTGGAGAGGTGCTGCGCAAGATAATTATTTCGATCTACAAGATCGCTTACAAGAGCTCTATAAAAAAGGAATGGATGAGTTTCTAGATGAAGAAATTACTCATATAACTAATGATGAAATAGAAGATGCTTTTGTCTTATTTAAAAATAAAACAGATGAAACCAAAAAAACTATTTTAGAGAAATTCAAGCAAATTAAATATTACACCAGTAATGATTTTGCTTTTCTAGATGTACACAATCACACACTCTTTTTCAAAAATGGTGCGATTTTGAAAGAAGTCGTACAAATGCTACAAGACATTCGCCTTAAAACCGATAATAGTGGTGAAAACCAATTTTTAGGTGATTTATTTGAAGGCTTTCTAGATCAGGGTGTCAAGCAGTCCGAAGGGCAATTTTTCACACCGCTGCCTATTGTGCGCTTTCTCGTTTCCTCTCTACCCTTAGAGCACATCATTTCAAATAGCGAAAGTGTCCCTCAAATGATTGATTACGCCTGTGGTGCAGGACATTTCTTAAATGAATACGCTAAACAAATTCGTCCTTTCATACAAAAATATAAAAATACCGATACAGCTCCGTATTACCAAGCGATTTACGGTATAGAGAAAGAGTATCGTTTATCCAAGGTAGCTAAGGTTTCTGCCTTTATGTATGGGCAAGACGGTATCAATATTATTTATGGTGACGGATTAACTGAACACGACGATATCAAGAAAGGTACATTTTCTGTATTAGTTGCTAACCCTCCGTATAGCGTAAAGGGTTTCTTAGAAACACTTTCCGAAGAAGAACGCAACGCTTTTGCTTTATATCAAAGCGTAGATAAAACCGACACATTCAATTCAATAGAAACCTTTTTTATTGAACGTGCTGCACAATTACTCACACCAGGTGGAGTTGCTGCCATTATTCTGCCATCATCAGTACTCAGTAATGGCGGTATTTACATCAAAACCCGTGAAATTCTTTTGCAGCACTTTGATATTGTTGCCATTGCTGAATTTGGTTCAGGTACATTCGGTAAAACCAATACCAATACGGCTACATTGTTCCTACGTCGAAAAGCAGATACTCCAAACCTTTCCATCCACTATAAAAACCGTGTAAATTATTGGTTCAATAATGATCACAGTACAGACAGTTTATTCGAAGATGGCCATCTACTTGCTCAATACTGTCAGGATTGCGATATAGACGAAACGGATTATCATGCTTTTATTTTCAATAAAAGATTGCCTGAGAATGGTATTTTTGCTGATTATCGAGCCGAATATCAAAAAAGTAATGACTGGAAAGCACATCAAAAGATGAGAGCTTTTCAAAGAAAAAGTGCTGATGAACAACAACAGGAGTTTGAAATCGCAGCCTTTAAATTTGCCTCTGATATAGAGCGTGACAAATTACACTATTATCTACTTGCTTCTGCCAACCCCCAACCTGTACTACTGATTAAAAGCCCTGCCAACAATAAAGCAGCCAAAACCTTTCTTGGCTATGAATGGAGTACACGTAAAGGAAACGAAGGTATTAAATATATTGGCAGTACTGAAATAGGGGATGAAGATAACCCCAATCGTAATCAGGGTATTTTTAAAATAAATACTCCTTTATTTAATCCTAATGATTTATCAGATACAGGCAAAATTAACCACCTTATCTGTCAGAATTTTCAGACGGCCTCAAATAATTTTCCAACAACTATTCCTGAAAAATTACGCCCTTATGCTAGTCTGAACTTATTAAATAAAATGCTAGATTTTTCACGAATCAGCTTTGACAAAGCTATTCAGACTAGTTTAACGGAGAAAGTAGAAATTATTAGTAAGTATCCTCTAATCAGACTAAAAGATTTAGCAAGCATTATTCGTGGTGTAACCTATTCAAAAAATGAACAAGCACAAAAAATAACAAATAAAATTATTTTACCAGCCGACAATATTACACTTGATGGCCATTTAAATATTAGTAAAGAAATTTATTTAGATGAAAATAAAGAACTTGATGACGAAAAAAGATTAAAAAAAGATGATATTTTTATCTGTTTCTCAAGTGGTAGTGAAAAGCATGTGGGTAAACTATGCTTAATTACTCAGGATACAAATTATTTTGCTGGTGGATTCATGGGAATTTTACGTTCTAATAAAGAAGTATTAGCATCTTATTTATTTAATGTTTTAAATTTAGATAATATGAGAAACAAAGTTCGACAATTAAGTAATGGAAATAATATCAAAAATTTATCTAGTTCTATCGGTGAGTTAAAAGTCCCGCTCCCCCCCAAAAATATTCAAGAACAAATTGTCATTGAATGTCAAAAAATAGACCAAGAATACGAAACCAGTCGTATGGAAATTGAAACCTACCGTACTAAAATTGCTAAAATATTTAGTGATTTAGAAGTTTTAGCAGAAACTCAATCTGACAAGACACGGGGGGGGGGGTAAAATCATTTAAAATCAAAGACTTGATAGATATAAATAAAATTAATATCAATCCTACAGACGCTCCTGATAAAGAGTTTATATATATTGATATTGATGCAGTTGAAAATGGAACAGGTAAATATAGTATAGAAAAAACTTTTTTAGGCAAACGGGCTCCGTCTAGAGCTAGACGAATTGCTAATAAAGGCTCTACTATTATTTCAACTGTTCGCCCCAACCTAAAAGGATTCGCCTATATAGCAGAAACTATTGAAAATAGTGTTTTTTCAACAGGCTTTGCCGTTTTAAATAGTAAAGACGAAAAAATTCTAATTAATTTAATGATTTATTATCTATTTATGTATTCAGAAGGATTAATGAAACAAATGATTGCCGCGATGCCTAAAGGCCAATATCCAAGTATTAACAAAGGAGATATTGATAACTTTATTTTAGTAATTCCGCCACGAACAGAGCAAGAAAAGATTCTTTCTGACATAGCCGAATACGAGGCTAAAATTGCTATTTGCGAACAAAAAATCCAATCTTTACCTACTCAAAAACAAGCTATCTTAGAAAAATATTTACATTAATTTTTTTCAGATGGCCTAAAACTTATCTACGAATTTAAATCATAGTAAGAGATGTGTATAAAGCAGTAGTTAAAACACTATTCCTTGTCTCAATCTTAGATTTAAGTTGTAGGATTATTAAGGAAAATTTTAATAATTAGGTCATTTAGGCATCTGAAACTTAACCATATTCCAATTAATCCTCTATCTTTTCACCATGAATCACAACACTATCGAAACCCACCCCCTACCCCCATTCGCGCCGCCAAACGCCAAGCTGCTGATGCTCGGTTCTTTTCCGCCGCCGCGTGCGCGTTGGAAAATGGATTTTTATTATCCGAATTTCCAAAACGATATGTGGCGGATTTTCGGCTTGGTGTTTTTCGGTGATAAAGATTATTTTGTCGAAGCGGGCGGTAAGGCGTTTAAAGAAGAGTTAATCCGTGCTTTTCTGGCGGAAAAAGGGATTGCCATCAGTGATACAGCCTATCAGGTGCAGCGCTTGCAGGGGAATGCGGCGGATAAGTTTTTGCAGATTGTAAAGCCGTTGGATTTAGCGGCTTTATTAGCCACCATGCCGCATTGCCAAACGGTAATGACAACGGGCGAACTGGCTACCGATACCCTGCTTTCGCTAATGCCGTCTGAAACGGCGAAACCGAAAATCGGCCATTATGCGCAAGCCGAGTTTGGCGGGCGCTTGTTGTATCTTTACCGTATGCCCTCTTCATCCCGCGCCTATCCGCTGGCCTTGGATAAAAAAGCCGCGATATATGAACGGTTTTTTAAGGAAATCGGTTTATTGTAATCCGAATAGGATTGAATCTAATCATATTAATCATATCAAGCAACGCGTGCGTGCTACGGGCACGCACCCTACCGCAAAACTAACCATCCCATGCGTAGGGTGTATGGCATAGCCACGCACACGGCTTTGTGAAAACCAACCATCGCGGGCATTCCGTCAGCACGCACGCTACACATGGTTTACACAATAAAAGGCCGTCTGAAAGATGAACTGCACCCCAAAAGTTGGACACTTCTCCAATCCATTAAGGTGCAGTTTTCTTATGAGCAAATATACATTAGACTTTAAATACCAAGCCGTACAATATTACCGGCACGTACGCAGCCAACAGCGTACCGCCGATCATTTTAATATTTCCCGTACCCATTTACGCCGTTGGATAGCCGCATACAACCAAGGCGGCATCCGCGCACTTGAGCATCCGCAGGCCATTATGACCATCAAACGTAAAAACCCCTTTATCGTCGATAAACCCGACCACGAAAAAACACAGGCGGAACTAATCGAAGAGTTGCGCTATATGCGGGCGGAGAACGACTATCTAAAGGAATTAAAAGCCCTCAGGCAGAAAGAAGCGGTCGCCAAAAAAGCGAAGCCGTCCAAGCACTGAGGGCAAAACATCCGCTTAAATACCTGCTGCACAGTGCTGCACTGCCCAAAAGCAGCTTTTATTACCACCACGGCCGTCCCGACCCGGACGAACAGGACAAAGCCGCCGTTGCCGAAGTTTATGCCCGCCATCAAGGGCGTTACGGATACAGGCGGATTGCCGCCACTTTGTCATGGAATAAGAAAAAGGTTGCCCGTTTGATGAAACTGTTGCAATTGAAAGCCAAAGTGCGTCCGAAAAAAGCCTACCGCCATCCGGCAATGGGGGAACCGTCGGATAATATTCTGAACCGCCGCTTTGAGGCGCAAAAACCTAATGAGAAATGGCTGACGGATGCCACCGAATTCAAGTGCAGCAATGGTAAACTGTATCTGTCACCGATATTGGATGTATTTAACCGCGAAATCGTCGCTTATGCGATGAGCCGTCGCCCGAACAGCGAGATGGTGGAAAGAATGCTGAATGATGCGGTCTGCAAACTGACAAAGGCAGATAAAGTGCTGCTGCATTCCGATCAAGGTGTGCTGTACCGTACGGAAGCCTACCGCCGCACGTTGGCGGAACACGGCATAGTGAAGAGTATGTCGCGTAAAGGCAATTGTTGGGACAATGCACCGATGGAAAGCTTCTTTGCGATACTGAAGACGGAATGCTTTTATCAAGAAGGCAAACTTTCGACAACAGAGCTGATGCAGACAATAGATGACTATATACGATACTACAATCATAACAGATGTAGTTTGAAATTGAAAAAGCTGAGTCCTGTGGCATACAGAACCCAGCTCGAAAAGGCAGCCTGAAAAGGCTTTTATGTTTGTCCAAGATTTGGGGGGCAGATCAAGATAATGTTTCAGACGGCCTTTTATAACTCAAAAGCAATATATGATTAGGCTTCTTTGTTTTCAGTTTTCACACGCAAACGCAAGCCTAATTCGCGCAATTGTTTGTCGTCTACCGCATTAGGTGCGTTGGTGAGCAAGCATTGTGCCCGTTGTGTTTTCGGGAATGCAATCACATCGCGGATAGATTCCGCACCGGCCATCAGAGTAACCAAGCGGTCTAAACCGAATGCCAAACCACCATGCGGTGGCGCGCCGAATTTCAGGTTATCCAGCAGGAAGCCGAATTTGTTTTGTTGCTCTTCCGGTGTGATTTTCAGGGCGGCAAATACTTTTTCCTGAATATCGGCACGGTGGATACGGATAGAGCCGCCGCCGATTTCCCAACCGTTGAGCACCATATCGTAAGCGCGTGCCAAGCAGTTTTCCGGATCAGATTCCATTAAGTCTTCATGGCCGGGTTTCGGTGAAGTAAACGGATGGTGCATAGCGGCATAGCGGTTATTTTCCTCGTCGTATTCAAACATCGGAAAATCAACCACCCACAAGGGTTTCCACTCGTCAACAAAATAGCCGTTTTCCGCACCGTGTTCATGGCCGATTTTAATACGCAGGGCGCCGATTGCTTCGTTCACCACTTTGGCTTTATCGGCACCGAAGAAAATAATATCGCCGTTTTGCGCGCCGGTTTTGGCAATAATTTCTTTCAAGGCGGTTTCAGACAAGAATTTCACAATCGGCGATTGCAAGCCGCTGTCTTCGCCGTTGCTGATATTGTTTACATCGTTCACTTTGATGTAGGCCAAGCCTTTGGCGCCGTAGATGCCGACAAATTTGGTGTATTCGTCGATGTCTTTACGGCTCAGTTTGGCACCGTTGGGCACGCGCAAGGCTACCACACGGCCGCCTTTCATATCGGCTGCGCCACGGAATACTTTGAATTCTTCCGTTTTCATTAGTTCGGTCAGCTCGGTGAATTGCAACGATACGCGCATATCGGGCTTATCCGAACCGTAGTAGAACATGGCATCGGCAAAAGTCATGCGCGGGAAGTCGCCAAGTTCTACGTTTAAGGTGTCTTTGAATACCTGCTTGGCCATACCCTCGGTGATATCCATAATTTCGTTTTCATCTAAAAATGAAGTTTCCAAGTCGATTTGGGTAAATTCGGGCTGGCGGTCGGCGCGCAAGTCTTCATCGCGGAAGCATTTGGTGATTTGGTAGTAGCGGTCGAAACCGGCCACCATCAATAATTGTTTGAACAATTGCGGCGACTGCGGCAAGGCGAAAAACTCACCCGGATGCACGCGGCTGGGCACCAGATAATCGCGCGCGCCTTCGGGGGTAGAACGGGTCAACATCGGGGTTTCAATGTCGATAAAACCTTGTGTATCCAAATAACGGCGCACACCCATCGCCACTTTATAACGCAGTTTCAAATTATTCTGCATTTGCGGACGGCGCAAGTCGATAACGCGGTTGGTTAGGCGTACATTTTCGCTGATGTTTTCATCGTCGATTTGGAACGGCGGCGTCGCGGCGGCATTCAAGATTTCGATTTCTTTGGCCAGAATCTCAATTTTGCCGGAAATCATTTTATCGTTGGCCGTGCCCTCGGGGCGGTGGCGTACTTTGCCGGTAATGCTCAAAACGTATTCGTTACGGGCGGAATCGGCGGTTTGGAAAGCTTCGGGGGTATCCGGATCAATCACCACTTGAACCACGCCCTCGCGATCGCGCAAATCGATAAAAATCACACCGCCATGGTCGCGACGGCGGTGCACCCAGCCTTTCACCGTAACAGTTTGGTCTAAATATTGTTCGCTGATTAAGCCGCAATAGTTGGTACGCATAAAATCCACCTTATTTGTTTCGTTTATTTTCAATTGTATTCAATTTAACTGATTGATTTAATAACAACTGCCTACTGCTTAATCAAGCATAGGCCGTCTGAAATACTATATTCTATTCGTTTATGGCTTATTGTGTTTTTTCAATCGGTATATTATGTTCGGGTAATGTTTTTACACCCAATTCATCCGGTAAAACCATACCCAGTGAAATCACATATTTCAATGCATCATCCACGCTCATATCCAGCTCGCGTATATCACTTTTTTTTACCATTACATAATAACCGCCAGTCGGGTTAGGCGTAGTAGGAACATAAACAGACACATATTCCTCATCATCCAAACTGCGCCGGATAGCATCGGATATATGGCCGGACACGAATGCAATAGTCCAAATTCCCGGCTGCGGAAACGGAACCAAAACTGGTGTTTTAAAAGAACGGCTGTTATCCGACAAAAGTGATTCCGATACTTTTTTTACACTCGAATAAATCGACTTAACAACAGGAATCCGGCCGAGTAATTGATCCCAAAAACCAATCAGGCGCTTGCCAATCATATTGGCACCGAAAAGCCCTGTAACAAATAAAGCCAATACTGTAATAATCACACCCAGCCCGGGAATATTGAAACCCAGCAAATATCTCGGCTGCCACCGCATAGGTAAAAGATTGAGCAGTTGGTCTGAAGCGGAAATAATATATGTCACCACCCATAGCGTAACCACTATCGGCAGCCACACCAAAACACCTGTAATCAGGTATTTCCTTAATGCTTTGGCTATGCCGCCGCTTTCAACCGGTTCGCTGGCCATATATATGTGTTCCTTTCATAAGGGCAATTGCCCAAACGCGACATTATACGTGTTCAGGTGACAATAGACGAGTATCACGCTGTTAAAAACAGCCGTCTGAATAATATCGGCGGCCATTTAAAACAGCCTGATGCTCAAAAACAATCAAACCTTATTAAAATCCGTCCCAATCGTTCAACATAATACCGAAACCAATGCTGTTGTGTTTATGATTATAATCCAGAAGGCTTTCACCATAACCGTGCACGCCTTGAATATAACCTTTCAGCTTGCCTTTCAATGGGAAAGTATAATCGGCCTGAATACCGCCTTTACCTGTTTTCGGATTGTAGCGCATGGTGGTGGCAATGGTTTGCTTATCACTAAAGCGGTATTGCACTTTTAAATCACCATAACCCATATATTTCATTAGATCGGGATTGTCGTCTTTCTCTCCTTTCTGATCGAAAGCCCGCACCCAAACGCGTGGAATCACCGTTAATTTACCCCACTCCATACCGGCCATACCATAAATCCTATTCCAAGAGCGGGATAACGGACGGCTTTGTCCGTTCGACTGATGCACCAAACCCAAACCCAACACGCGCAGCTTACCGCCACCGGGTAAATCAGCCTTCACCGGCTGGGTAATAAATACTTCAGGCGTATAGTCATTATTGCGGAACGGTGCCGATTGCTCACCCTGATTCCAAAGCTGCCAATGAGCTGTTTGCGTATAGCCGAACCAAATATCGGCACGGCTCTTAAACACATCTTCCATCAACTTGGTTTTGAAAGATATCTGCATTTTGGTTTCAAGTCGTTTTTGGTCTCTGGCTCGTGAAGCATCAGTGACACCACGTGTCGGCGACTCAGGGTAATAGTTAGGCGTGCTGTTGTACCATGCCGGCAACAAATATATAGGATTGTGTTCGCGAACCGATAAAATGCCGCGCACATCATTTCTATCCAAGTCATACATTAGGCTTAACGGCGTGTAGGCATCGGCCGCATCCAATAATGCTTCCGAAGGCTCCACACCTGCTTTATCATCGCTGAATACAACGGTTGCTTTTTTATTAGACAAACTTTCATCAACCGTTTTGACCAAATCTACTGCTTTAGACGGTTGAACAGGGGCCACCGGCGGCGCCTGTGGCGGAAGCTGCGCCGCATAAATTTTGTCAAAACACGCCAAACGTAGTGAATTGTCTTTGATTAAAGTACATTGCAAAGCTTGAGCATCAGCACCATCCGTAGCAAAAGCAGGTAGTGATATCCCAGCAGTAACACCAAAAATAAAAATACGCTTCAACATGGTTAAAAATCCATTTGATTCAATTAAATTATCTGCCTTTAATGATAATATAAAATGCTTACTATATGCCGATTATCCAGCATAAAATACTCAAATGGTATACATTATTTATATTACTCAAGATCAGATTGACGACCATCTGAATATCACAATTTCAAAATATAAATAAAATCCGCCCCGTATTGTGCCAATTTTATTATTAAAACAGTAATTACTGATCGTATCGGAAAATGAAACAATTCCCTTACTGCTGCCTAATAGGCTGCATATAATTTATTATGTTTCATTTAAAAAATTAATGCCCCGAAGGCTTTTATCTACACTTCGGGGCACTGACTATTTACTAAACCATACAGCCGGCAACATCTCTATACTTCCTGTTTAACCGACAGATGCCAAACAGCCTGTACAAAAATTAAGCCAAAGCTTTGATTTTGGCAGATAAACGGCTTTTATGGCGGGCTGCTTTGTTTTTATGGTAAACGCCTTTATCGGCAAGACGGTCAATCACTTTTACCGCTTCTTGATAAACTGCTTGAGCAGCTGCTTTATCACCTGTTTCAACTACTTTCAGAACCTTTTTCACTGCAGAACGGAAAGCAGTACGCTGGCTGGCGTTGTGAGCACGTTGTTTAACCGACTGGCGGGCACGCTTACGGGCTTGTGCGCTATTTGCCATATTTAATATCTCCTGATAAAAATCAAATTTCGTAAACGCTCAATTTTAAAGACTTACCCCATTATGCGCAAGTGTTTTAATTAAAATCTGTTTTTCAAATCCTTGCTTATTTGTTTTTAAGAAAATATTCACACCAGCCACCGCCTTTTTCAGACGGCCTGTCTATTTCACCTGTCTTATCCAAAGTGATATATCAACTTTGATATCACTTTGATTTTTCATAAGCATTACTTTACAATACGCGCACCGCCGCCGGGGTGTATATGGGGTGGCGGTTTTTTATTTTAACCTTTCATCAGGAAACCAACCCGTATGAAAAAATCAGTATTAGCCGTTATGGCTGCCTTATCTTTGGCGGCTTGCGGCGGACAAAGTGAACAAAATACCGCCCAACCTCAAGCAGATGCAAGTTCTGCCTCTGCTGCCACCGGCGGTCTGCCCGTAACCGACACGCTTAATATCTACAACTGGTCTAACTATGTAGATGAAAGCACGGTTGAAGACTTTAAAAAAGCCAACAATTTAAACCTGACATACGATTTGTATGAAAACAACGAAACATTGGAAGCCAAAGTCTTAACCGGTAAATCAGGCTATGACTTGGTCGTGCCCGGTATTGCTTTCCTACCACGCCAGATCCAAGCGGGTGCATACCAAAAAATCAATAAAGACTTGATTCCCAATTATAAGAATCTTGACCCTGAAATGATGAAAATGATGGAAGCAGCCGACCCGGGTAATGAATATGCCGTGCCCTATTTCTCAGGCGTTAATACTTTGGCGATTACTGCCAAAGGTAAAGAAGCTTTAGGCGGCGAACTACCTGAAAATGGTTGGGATTTATTATTCAAACCTGAATATACCAACAAACTGAAATCATGCGGTATTGCTTTATGGGATACCCCGAGCGAAATGTTCCCAATTGTATTGAACTACTTGGGCAAAGACCCGAAAGGCAGTAATACGGAAGACATCAAGGCCGCCGCAGCCGTATTGCAAGCCATACGCCCCGATGTAAAACGTTTCAGCCCTTCAGTTATCGACGAATTGGCACGCGGCGATGTTTGCTTGGCAGCCGGTAACGGTGGTGATTTGAATATGGCCAAAGCCCGTTCCGAAGAAGTGAAAAACAATGTCGGTATTGATGTGTTAACGCCAAAAGGCATGGGCTTCTGGATTGAATCTTGGCTGATTCCCGCCGATGCGAAAAATGTGGCCAATGCACATAAATACATTAACTACACTTTGGATCCGGAAATTGCCGCGAAAAACGGCAACGCCGTAACCTTCGCTCCGGCCAGCCTGCCGGCACGTGAAAAAATGGATCCGGCACTGGTTGCCACCCGCTCTATCTTCCCAAATGAAGAAGATGTGAAAAACGGCTTCCTGATGCCGCAAATGGATAACGATGCCAAAAAGCTGACTGTCAATCTGTGGCAGAAAATCAAAGTCGGCACTAACTAATCTTCCCATACTTTCATATTAGGCAATATCAAACAACGGCTTTTATACAGCCGTTGTTTTTTATTTTACAGTCGGCAAGATAAAAAACTGAGGCCGTCTGAAAAATCAAGCATATCTCTTATTTCTAAAATTTCTATCTTTTTTAAAAACAAAGATATAGCCTACTATTTTTAAAAAAACTGAGTTTTCTCTTTCGTATAAACAACCAACTTATATACCAATATCAGCTTGATAGCGGCTATAATTTCCTATTAGGAAACGAATGTTAAATAAAATTGGTATTTATCAAACATCAGGCATTCCATACAATACACACATCAACAAAACAGGCAGCCGATAAAAATATTGCCTGATGTTTAAAACCCAATAAAAAATACACCATGAGGACAATTATCATGAAAAAAACTATGCTTACTTTCGCCGCTTTAGCTACCTTAGCCACTTCTTTCGCTTCTGCCCGCGGTGCCCACATGCCTAAATATGATCATGCCAATGATTCAGGCCCTATCGCAGGCTTGCAAGCAACCAATGATGATTATGAAGACAGCATCCAATTCATCGCTCCGCGCACCGGTATTGATGAAAATGCTTTCCAATATCAATATGAACATTTAGGCCGCACTGACCGCCATTAAATATAAGTTTGCCATGAGGGTTGACAGGCCGTCTGAAAAATTTCAGACGGCCTGTTTTTTATAGTCATTATTATTTTTAATACCGAGTATATTAAAACCGGTTGATGCAATATATTTACTTGGACTCCAAAACAATTCCATCAAAATATCCACGCATACCACAATATAATTCTCGATATTTATTATTAATATCTTTCAATAAAAGCTGGCTTCTGCCTTTTTGTGTGGCGGGGTATAGGCGTAATTCATAAGTTTCCCCTTGCTGATCAGTATTTAAAACCCAATGATTTTTTGACCAGAATGCCAAATGGTCACTAATATTGCATAAATGCAAATTGGTAAAAATTAATTCCGCGTCAACGATAGCCAGATAAGGCTTGCCGGGAATACGGTGAATAGAAATACGATTAGTGGCGGCTTGCTTATCAGACCATTGCCTATTAGCCGGGTTATAGGTAGAAATATTTGTGGGTTGATAGAAATCACCAAATGCTGTTCGGCCGGGTAGTTCGGAATCTTTAAAATCAACCGGATAACTCCACGCGGTACCTAAAGTAGCTCTGCCACCCATGCGTTCTCTATATTCTTGAATAAGACAGCTTTCATCTTTACAGGTATTGCGCTGAAATTTCAGCCATTGCGACTGCTCTTGACGTATATTATTTTTATTTGCCGCATCGTTGGTTAGTTGTGCTTGGTATTTTTTAGCCAAAGCACCATCCAGAGTGGAGAGTTCTGTGTTAGCACACACTGTTTTTTCCACCCAACTTTGCGCTTGAGTGCAATCAAAACCTGCTGAATGGGCAAAATTGAAGCTGATTGTGAAAGCGAAAAGCCCAATAATGGTAAAAATTGATTTTTTCATACAATATTCGCTCTATAAAAATAAATGCCATTATTGATATATTGCATGACTGAGTGAAAAATATCTAGTTATTGATATTAATAGATTTGCCATTATAGGGTTGGCATTCTTCGTGTCTGATAGATGAAACCCAGAATAATAAGGATATAAAGAATATTCAAATATCAAAAAGTTAAGGGCTGCCCTATCATATCGGGCAGCCCTTACTTTATATATCAAGATGGCTTTTTACGGCTTGAAGGTGTAGCTATCAATTTTGCCTTCAGGCATCACCGGCACCAACAAATTATCGCCATAGCTTGCAATATCGGCAGAGCCTTTTCCACTGTCAAACAATGGTTTGGTTTGCCCGTTGCTATATTGCATAATTTTTCCGGCCAACATATCGCTAACAATAATATTACCGCGTATTTTGGTAATACCGTCCAGATTGCCGATTTGTTGCGCACCGGGAAGCGGTTCGACTTTTTTAGTGGCAATATCAACAGCATAGATGCCGCCTAAGGTATCGGTTGAAAAATCCTCCCGCATGCCTTCGCCCCAGTTGGCAACCAATAAACGGTTACCGTCGACAAATAAACCGTTAGGATGTGAAAAAGCATTACTTTCCACCCATTTTGACAACGTTTGCCCTTGTAAACGGAAAATGCCACCACCGACAACATCACTGACATAGACATTACCTTGTTTATCAACGCTGACATCATTGAGCATTTTGCTATCTTCTGCGGTGATGGTTTGCGTAACCTTGCCACTGGGAATATCTACAATACGCAATTGTTGAATGTCTGCAATGTATAGTGAATCTTCATATTGGGCGATACCTTTAGGGGCATTGAGCCCGCGCACCCAACTTTTTTCCAGTAGTTCACCATTTTTACCTAAGCGGCTGATATAGGCTTTACCATCTTGTGCCATCGGGCCGCCGTCATTATTGGTTACATAAAAATTGTCACGCTTACTGTCATAGGCCACCGATTCCGGATGTACAAAACCGCTACTCGACCACTGTAATGCCGGTTTTGCCAATTCTTCGGCATGGGCGGCGTGCATCAATATGGCAGCACTACCTAAAATGAGGCTTCGCTTGATTCGATTCATTGGTTTTCTCCATTATCATTACTTATACTTAGCAAATTCAATATCGGTATCAAATTTGAAAAGTAAATATTGGTTTGATTGAGGCTTACGGTAAGTCTAAATCCGACCTTGCCGGTTTTGCCTTATAAATGCTAGCTACGGGTCATAACTCCGTTTTTAATCCTAATTTTAGACATGGCCGAACCTACTATTTTACTGGTTTCAATGGCTTTATTAATTCTTGAAATATCGCTTTCAGTCAGTTGTATATTAAGACTTTCTACCGACTCTAATAATTGGGAAACCTTTCTTGCCCCTGTTAGCGGAATAATATCTTGCCCTTTGTTAAATATCCAAGCATGGGCTAATTGTGCGATCGAAATATTTTTTTCAGCGGCAATTTCATTCATCACATCAGTTAAAGGGTCTTTTTGCGTACCAAAAAATTTGCCTAGTCTTAATAATCCGAAAGCGACAACCCCAATACCGAACGCTCTGGCCACCGGCAGTATGTCTTTTTCAATGCTGTTATTGGTAATCGAATATTCTAATTCCACCAAACTAATAGGATGCACTTCATTGGCTTTTCTCAACACATCCGCATCAACTTCCGACAAACCAATGTATTTGACATAACCTTCTTTGACTAAATCGGCAATAGCGCCAATGGTATCCTCAATCGGAATCCCCATATCCACCCGGGCGGGTTGGTATAAATCGATATAATCAAGATTAAGGTTTTTGAGTGCCGAAGTAATGTATTTTTTTACATTTTTAGGGCCTACATCTACAATATTTTCTTTCTTTTCTTTTTCAGCCAAATTGCCGAAAGTACCGTATTTCACGGAAATAAAAGCCTTATCTCTATCTTGGTTTTTTAGCGCTTCACCGATTAATTTTTCATTATGCCCGTCGACACCATAGAAATCGCCTGTATTCAAAAAGTTAATTCCTAAATCCAATGCCTTATGAATGGTAGCGATACCCTCTTCTCTAGTAGAACCGGGCAAGGACATTCTCATGCAACCTAAGCCTAATCTTGAAATGCTAAAGTCTTTATTTTGATATTTTTCGATAGTCATATCTCTAACCTCCAGTGAAGTTAATCATGATTCCATCCGATTAAGATAATCATAAAGGCTATTCAGATTTTCAATATAACGCCATGATTATAAATAAAAGCCTTTAATAATCTATAAGTTTAAACAGATATGCAAATTAACCATAAATGCCATAATACCGTTTACTACTAAAAGCGGGCTATTATCCATATCTATTTCAACATTATGAATATAATAATATATTTTATAATCTAACATATTCATTAGAAAATAATTCCTCAAATTCAGCAAATACAAAGTAAATAGCTGTTATCCCTATTTAATGATTTCTTACCAATCCATGATTTCCTATTAAGAAACGAATGTTAAATAAAATTGGTATTTATCAAACATCGGGCATTCCATACAATACACACATCAACAAAACAGGCAGCCGATAAAAATATTGCCTGATGTTTAAAACCCAATAAAAAATACACCATGAGGACAATTATCATGAAAAAAACTATGCTTACTTTCGCCGCTTTAGCTACCTTAGCCACTTCTTTCGCTTCTGCCCGCGGTGCCCACATGCCTAAATATGATCATGCCAATGATTCAGGCCCTATCGCAGGCTTACAAGCAACCAATAATGATTATGAAGACAGCATCCAATTCATCGCTCCGCGTACCGGTATTGATGAAAATGCTTTCCAATATCAATATGAACATTTAGGCCGCACTGATCGCCATTAATATCTTATTAAATTCCAGTTATATAAAAAGGCCGTCTGAAATTGAACTGCACCCCAAAAGTTGGACACTCCTCCAACCCATTAAGGTGCAGTTTTCTTATGAGCAAATATACATTAGACTTTAAATACCAAGCCGTACAATATTATCAGCGCGTACGCAGCCAACAGCGTACTGCCGATCACTTTAATATTTCCCGTACCCATTTACGCCGTTGGATAGCCGCATACAACCAAGGCGGCATCCGCGCACTTGAGCATCCGCAGGCCATTATGATCATCAAACGCAAAAACCCCTTTATCGTCGATAAACCCGACCACGAAAAAACACAGGCGGAACTAATCGAAGAGTTGCGCTATATGCGGGCGGAGAACGACTATCTAAAGGAATTAAAAGCCCTCAGGCAGAAAGAAGCGGTCGCCAAAAAAGCGAAGCCGTCCAAGCACTGAGGGCAAAACATCCGCTTAAATACCTGCTGCACAGTGCTGCACTGCCCAAAAGCAGCTTTTATTACCACCACGGCCGACCCGATCCGGACGAACAGGACAAAGCTACCGTTGCCGAAGTTTATGCCCGCCATCAAGGGCGTTACGGATACAGGCGGATTGCCGCCACTTTGTCATGGAATAAGAAAAAGGTTGCCCGTTTGATGAAACTGCTGCAATTGAAAGCCAAAGTGCGTCCGAAAAAAGCCTACCGCCATCCGGCAATGGGAGAACCGTCGGATAATATTCTGAACCGCCGCTTTGAGGCGCAAAAACCCAATGAGAAATGGCTGACAGATGCCACCGAATTCAAGTGCAGCAATGGTAAACTGTATCTGTCACCGATATTGGATGTATTTAACCGCGAAATCGTCGCTTATGCGATGAGCCGTCGCCCGAACAGCGAGATGGTGGAAAGAATGCTGAATGATGCGGTCTGCAAACTGACAAAGGCAGATAAAGTGCTGCTGCATTCCGATCAAGGTGTGCTATACCGTACGGAAGCTTACCGCCGCACGTTGGCGGAACACGGCATAGTGAAGAGTATGTCGCGTAAAGGCAATTGTTGGGACAATGCACCGATGGAAAGCTTCTTTGCGATACTGAAGACGGAATGCTTTTATCAAGAAGGCAAACTTTCGACAACAGAGCTGATGCAGACAATAGATGACTATATACGATACTACAATCATGACAGATGTAGTTTGAAATTGAAAAAGCTGAGTCCTGTGGCATACAGAACCCAGCTCGAAAAGGCAGCCTGAAAAGGCTTTTATGTTTGTCCAAGATTTGGGGGTCAGATCAAATTTCAGACGGCCTTTTCCTTGATTTATCATCCAATAATCAAGACAAATATCAACGCAAACCCAAACGCCGCTTTAAAAGCAAATACATCAAAGCCACATTAATCGAATCATTCAAAGCATCATGGCGGGGCAAATCGTTTAGCCCGAGTTTTTTACACATCGAATCCAAGCGCAAATCCACATAGCTGTCGTGTATGTTTTCTTTGCCCTGCCAACGGTGGTAGAGCGAAGATACATCGGTTTGTTTATTGGGCAGTTTGATGCCGATCATAGGCTTGAGAAACTTATTTATCATCGCCACATCATATTCCAAATAATAGCCGACTAACTCGCGTCCGCCGATAAATGCCAACAACTGCTTAACGGCTTCTTCCACCGGAATGCCGTCTGAAAGATCTTTCGGTCGCAATCCGTGCACACTGATATTGGCTGCCTCCATCGGGTTTTCAGGCTTCACCAACACATAAAACGATTCGCTTGCCAGCACTTGGTTATCACGGATTTTTACCGCACCAATCGACAATATTTCGGCTTCTTTTACATCCAAACTGGTGGTTTCGCAATCGAAGCTGACCAACTCGTCATGTACATCGTCGAATAAAAAATCATAATCGGGATTGGTGAGTTTTTTGCGTTCCCTGCCGCGTAAAAAGCGTTTAAACATACTCTTGCTCCTTTACGAGGTAATATGGAAATGGTGGCGGATAACGTTTTTAAAGCGCTTCACCACTTGCAACGCATCTTTCAACAAATCACGCTCCAGAGTAGAAAGACTGTCGAAATCCAATTGATTGGGTGCCTCTCCCGTTTTCCCTCCATCTAACACAGCCAGATTGGCAGTGAGGCGTAAATCCATAATATAATTCAACGCTTCGGCCACATCTTTGCCTAATGATTCATCGATCACCTTTAAGCGCACCAAATGATGAATACGTTCGAACGTATTGGTTTCTTCAATACGCGCTTCCAAACTCAAGGCGCGGATACCGTGCACCACCGGAAACTGCCCCATCTTTTTAATATCCATTTTTTCAGATTGTCCGCGCTTGAGCAGTTGCGGGAAAAAGCCTTTGCTTTGGCTATCGAACTGATCAACCGCACGGGCAAACGACATCAACATGCCAACATCGTTAATCATCACTTTCTGCAAATGCGCTTTCACTTCGGCAAGCATGGATATATCGCCGGCAACCGCTTTGGCATCGATAAAAATCGCCAGATTCATCATGCTTTCCCCACTGGGCGAAACACACCAGCCGCTAACCATTTTTTTGAATTCCGGCAAGGTCTTGCGCCATTGCGGGTTATTCACCATAATTTTGCCGGGACAAGGCGGATAGCCCAGTTTTGTTAGCGTTTCGGAGAATTTCTCAGCCGTTTCAGTGGCCAAATCGATATCCACCCCCTCACCTAAAATCAGCGCATTGTCTTGGTCGGTTTTTAAAATCTGTTCGCCGCGCCCCTCCGACCCCATCACAATCAAGCACGAATTTTCATACAGATCGGTCGGTGCCAGAATCCGCCAAGCTTTTTCAAACAGGCTAGTGTTCAATACCTGCATCAACTGCGCCAACTGCGGAGCGCGCACACCGTTGCTGCGCAAGAGGCGGATAGAATCGGTCATCTGCCCGGCAATATCCACCAATTCATCAATGGTTTTCGCCCGCTCCAAACGTTGTGCCACCAAATGACTGTGATTGGAAAGATAGGCCAATACATCAATCTGCTCCAAAGTGCCGACCGGCGTGCCGTTTTCGGTAACGACCACACGCTGAATGCGATAGCTCATCATTTTCAGCAAGGCATTAAACACAAAATCATCAATATCGGCAGCAATCAAATCAAAGGCCGACCATTTATATACCGGCTCATCAGATGAAGCACCTGCGATCACCATGTCGCGAAAAGCCGATTCGGTAAACACGCCGACTTTATCTTCATGGCGTACCAAAGCGGATTTTGTTTTGCGCTCTTTCAACACTTCGGCAGCATGGAAAACCTTATCGGAGCCTTCCAGCCAAGTCGGGTTATTGCGGTAGGCATCGCGCACTTTCGCCGTAAACAGGCTTTCGAACTCACTTTCGTTTTTGGTATTCGACAAGCTGGCAAATTTATCGGCCACGCTCGCATAACAATAAGCACCGAAGCGCGGATTGGCATCGATAATTTCCAGCACCACCGCTTTCGGAATCGTATAAACCAAGGCTTCTTCTTCGACAATAAACTGATGATGGCTGATGCCCTCAATCAAACCGCGCGCTTCAAAAGTATCGTGCGTGCGGTAGAGCGACACCATTTCGCCATCGGCACCGATTTCTTTCACCAAGCCTTTCATCACCACATATAAAAACTCAATCGGTTCTTCCGGTTTGATAATGGTTTCGTCGTCGTGGAAAAAGGCGATATTGACAGACTTCTGCAACAAAATCCGCTCGGAATTGTTGAGATAATCAAAAGGGGCGTAGTTAAAATCGAACCGTTCCATAGTTTATTTCTTCCTTTGTTTTGTTGTTTTATTTTATTTATTGTCAAACAATTATGCCATGCTTTCAAGGAAGCAGGGAAATAGGCCGTCTGAAAACATTTAAACCACCTGCACAATATCGGCTCTTCTGCCGCCGCCAAACCTAAAAACAATACCCGCCCGAATCAGCTTCGGGCGGGCATCTCAAACCAATATCAAACCGGTTCAAACCAAATTTTGAAACTTATAAACCGACATCTTCAGGCAAAGACGGCACCAAGTGGCGGTCGCCATAAACATCATCGACACGGTTCACACTCGGCCAGAATTTGTTTTCACGCACATAAGGCAGCGGGAAAACGGCTTCTTCACGGGTGTACGGACGATCCCACTCGCCGGTGATATCGGCAGCCGTGTGCGGTGCGTTTACCAACGGGTTATTGTCTTTCGGCCAAACACCTTTCTCTACATTCAACACTTCCTGCTTGATTTGTTTCAATGCAGCGATAAAGCGGTCGAGTTCGGCTTTGCTTTCGCTTTCGGTCGGCTCGATCATTAAAGTGCCGGCCACGGGGAACGACACCGTCGGCGCGTGGAAACCATAGTCCATCAGGCGTTTGGCAATATCGGTTTCGGTGATGCCGCTTTCGGCTTTCAGCGGACGCAAATCAACAATACATTCATGTGCGACACGGCCGTTTTTGCCGGTATAGAGAATCGGATAATCTTCACTCAATGCTTTGGCCACATAGTTGGCATTCAGCAACGCCCATTGCGAAGTTTGCACCATGCCTTGTTTGCCCATCATGGTGATGTACATCCATGTAATCGGCAGAATACCGGCAGAGCCGTAAGGCGCGGCGGAAACGGCGCTCATGCCTTTGCCCGCACCTTCAACAGGTGATACGGTATGGTTCGGGGCAAACGGGGCAAGGTGGGCTTTCAAGCCAATCGGACCCATACCCGGACCGCCGCCGCCATGCGGGATACAGAACGTTTTATGCAGGTTCATGTGCAACACGTCTGCGCCGACTTCGGCCGGCTGCATAATACCGATTTGGGCGTTCATATTGGCGCCGTCCATATACACTTGGCCGCCATGCTCATGAATAATGTTACAAATATCGCGAATACCCTCTTCATACACGCCGTGGGTAGAAGGATAAGTAATCATCAATGCGCCCAAATGCTCGCTATGTTCGGCGGCTTTGGCTTTTAAGTCTTCGATATTGACATTACCGTGTTCATCGGTATCGACCGTTACCACTTTCATGCCCATCATGGTGGCGGTGGCCGGATTGGTGCCGTGTGCGGAACGCGGAATCAGGCAGACATTGCGCTCGGATTGGCCGTTTGCTTCGTGATAGCGGCGGATAGACAGCAGGCCGGTATATTCGCCTTGTGCGCCTGAGTTCGGCTGCATCGAAATGGCATCGAAACCGGTAATCGCTTTTAGTTGGGTTTGCAAATCATCCAACATCTGCATATAGCCGCCCACTTGGTCGCGCGGGGCAAACGGGTGGATATGGCTGAATTCCGGCCAAGTAATCGGCAGCATTTCGCTGGTGGCATTGAGTTTCATGGTGCAGCTGCCCAATGAAATCATGCTGCGGTTCATCGCCAAATCGCGCTCTTCCAGTTTTTTCAGGTAGCGCAACATTTCGTGTTCGGTGTGATAACGGTTAAAGACCGGATGCTGCAAAATCGCATCGGTACGCAACAGGCCGTCTGAAAGTTTGCCGCCTGCCTGTTCGGGCAGGGCTTGTGCTTTGCCGGTGAAGATTTCGGTTAAATCGGCAAAATCTTGTGCGGAAGATTCTTCATGGAATGCCGCTGCTAAAACGTTGTCGCTAATACGGCGCAAGTTGTAGCCCGCATTTAAAGCGGCCTGATAAACCGCATCGGCTTTGGCTTTATCACCGCAATCAACGGCAACGGTATCGAAGAAAACGGCATGCGCCACTTTCAGGCCGTCTGAACCGTTTACCGCATCGGCAAACGCCGACGCCAGCGCATGAATACGGTTGGCAATGCGTTTCACGCCTTCGGGGCCGTGATAAACCGCATACATACCGGCCAGATTAGCCAACAATGCCTGCGCGGTACAAATATTCGACGTGGCTTTTTCGCGGCGGATATGTTGTTCGCGCGTAGACAATGCCATACGCAATGCCGGTTTGCCCGCAGCATCTTTAGACACGCCGATAATCCGGCCGGGCGACGAACGTTTGAATTCGTCTTTAAACGCAAAATAAGCCGCATGCGGGCCGCCGAAGCCCATCGGCACACCGAAACGCTGGGTATTGCCCAAAGCAATATCCGCGCCCAAAGCCGCCGGCGATTTCAACAACACCAAGCTCATAATATCGGCCGCAACCGCCACTACCGCACCTTGTGCTTTCAGACGGCCTATAACATCTTCCAAAGCCACCACATCGCCGTCTTTACCGACATATTGCAACAGCGCACCGAAGAAGTCGCCCTCATCGGCCGTCTGAAAATCGCCTACCACCAATTCAAAGCCGAAATATCCGGCGCGGGTTTTCATTACGTCTAAGGTTTGCGGATATACCCGTTCGTCTACAAAAAAGCGGTTGGATTTCGATTTGCTCACGCGCTTGGCCATCGACATCGCTTCCGCCGCTGCGGTGGCTTCGTCGAGCAGCGACGCACCGGCCACTTCAAAGCCGGTTAAATCGATACACACCTGTTGGAAATTCAACAAAGCCTGCAAACGCCCTTGTGCAATCTCGGCCTGATAAGGCGTATAAGCCGTATACCAACCCGGATTTTCCAATACATTGCGCAAAATCACATTCGGCAAACGGGTCGGATAATAGCCCAAGCCGATATAGCTTTTATTCACCTTGTTTTTCACCGCCATGCCCTTCAGCTTGGCCAAAGCATCGGCTTCGGTTAACGCTTGCGGCAGATTCAGTTCGGACGGCATACGGATACTTTGCGGCACGGTATGATCGATAAAACCGGCCATATCTTTTTCGCCCAAAGCGCCCAAAAGCGCCGCCTCGTCTTTAAAGCTGATATGACGGGCGGCAAATTCATTTTGATTGAACAAATCGTTGAAGTTCATTTTTTTCCTTAGTAAATTAAGACCTGCAAAGATAGAGATTTTAATAAAAAACTTTATTTATTGAGCTTATATAGCACCATACATATTAAGAAACAACATAATTAATAACAATGGGAAACACTTTGACCATTTTATTATTCTTCTCCAGATTGTTGTTGTGTGGTCGCATTATTCTGTTCCGGCAGAATAAGAAGTTCCTTCCAACTCAATGTAGCATGATTCTTTTTTAACTGTTTACATTCTTTTAGTTTATTCTGAAAATTCAAGAATGGAACTTCGACAATTAAAATTAATATAGCTAAGAAAAAGAAGAATATTACAGTATTAATAATATCCTCCATATCCACTTTCAATGCCATACAAAAAATTAGACCCACATATATAGCAAAACCAAGCCAACTAAAAATTCTTTTCCACCAAAGATAATTTACAAAAGCTTTAAATTTCTTATTGGTAGAATCCCATTCTATCACTCCATTTTTTTTCAAGTAGCCAATCTTTCGTATATCTGCTAACTTAATGGCTTCTACCTCTAAAAGCATTTCTATTTCTTCGAAACTAATTGTTCTAAAATAAGATACTGTTTCACAAGCCGCATCCTTTATCAAGCTAGGAAATTGTTTTAATTCAGCCAATCCTTCTCCTGAAAAATATTTTTGCATCCGTTCAAAATCTTGCATAGTTGTTTTATCGGACATTTCTTTTTTAAATTTATAAAATGAAAAAAAATACCCTACTATTAAACTAACTACAGGTAAAAATTGCTTTACTAAACTAGCAATATCCATACTTTCAGCAACTTGAGTCATATACTTTCCTTTTTTACATCACATTAAAAATTAATAATATCCAACATTTCCATCACCACACCCTTTTCCGACACCGACACATACCCGCCCTTGCCATCATGCCAATCGGGCAGCACATAACGCTTAATGGTGCGGCCGTTAACAATATGCTCATGAACAGCGGGGCGGTGGGTATGGCCGTGAATAATCGCCTGCGCCTGCGGATAATGATTTAAGGCCGTCTGAACGCCTTGTTCGGTAACATCGGAAATTGAGCTTTGCCCCACACGGCTTTTTTTCTGTTTGCTGGTAGCGCGGATACGGGCGGCAATTTTTCGGCGGTAGTTTTGCGGCAGTGCCAACAGCAATTTTTGCAGCCACTTTTGGCGGATAATCCGGCGGAAACGTTGATAAGAAATATCGTCGGTACACATTTCATCGCCGTGGCTAATCAGATAATGGGTTCCGTAGAGCGTAACCACTTGGCTTTCGGGCAACAGCGTCATACCGGCTTGTTCGGCGTATTGTTTGCCCAATAAAAAATCACGGTTGCCGCAGATAAAATAAACGGGGGCTTCGCGGCTAAAGGCTTTTAGGGCGGCGGCGGCTTCGCGGGCAATGTCGCTCAAAACATCATCGCCAAACCAGACTTCAAAAAAATCCCCCAAGATATACAGCGCGTCCACCCTGCCCTGCCAACGCTGCACCGCATTTAAAAATAAACGGTTCAGGTCGGGGGTGTCGTCGGAAAGGTGTAAATCGGCAATAAAAACGGTTTCGCGCATGGGCTTTATCTGTATGGGGGTTTTCAGACGGCATCATAACGGATTTTGCTTAATGGGCAAGTGCTTTTGTGACGGATTCGGATAAAACGCGCCGCACCAAACAAACAAGCCGCCCGAATGATTCAGACGGCCTGTTGTAGACTTTGTTCACAACAAGTCTTTCAGCATGGCTTCATAAATAGCAGACAGCTTGGGAATATCCTCTAAAGCTACGTTTTCGTTCACTTGGTGGATGCTGGCATTTGAGGGGCCCAGTTCAATTAATTCGCTGGCAATGGCTTTGATGAAACGGCCGTCTGAAGTGCCGCCGCTGGTGGATAACTCGGCTTCCACACCGCACACCTGCGCAATTGCTTGGCGCGCCACTTCGGTGAGTCGGCCGGCTTCGGTGAGAAACGGCTGCCCCGAAAGCAACCAGTCCAAATCGTAGCTAATGCCATGGTTATCGAGAATATCGTGAACATGCTGTTTCAGGCCGATGTCGGTGGAAGCGGTGGAAAAGCGGAAATTGAATTTCACGTTTAAGGTGCCGGGAATCACATTGGTGGCGCCGGTGCCGCCGTTGATATTGGAAACTTGAAAACCGGTCGGCGGGAAATATTGGTTGCCTTTATCCCACTCGGTTGCCACCATTTCCGCTAAGGCAGGCGCGAAAGTATGAACGGGGTTTAAGGCCAGATGCGGATAGGCAATATGCCCCTGTTTGCCTTTAATGGTGAGATTGCCCGATAGGGAACCGCGGCGGCCGTTTTTAATGGTGTCGCCCAAGGTTTCGACGGCGGTCGGCTCGCCGACAATACAATAATCAATCTGCTCGCCGCGCGCTTTTAAGGCATCGACCACTTTGGTGGTGCCGTCGTGCGCGTCGCCCTCTTCATCAGACGTAATCAATAATGCGATACTGCCCTGATAATTGGGATTTTCAGCCACAAAACGCTCGCAGGCGGTGACAAAACAGGCAATGCTGGTTTTCATATCCGCCGCCCCGCGACCATATAAACGGCCGTCGCGCTCGGTAGGCTCGAACGGCGGCGAATCCCATTTTTCAAGCGGCCCGGTCGGCACCACATCGGTATGGCCGGCAAAGCAAAATAACGGCGCACTATCACCGCGCCGCAGCCAAATATTTTTCGTGTCGCCGAAATTCATTTCTTCGGCAATAAAACCGATTTTACCCAAACGTTCGGCCAAAAGCTGTTGGCAACCTTTATCATCGGGGGTAACAGACGGGCGGGCAATGAGTTGTTTGGCAAGGTTTAATGATTCGGTTTCGTTCATAATGTTTCCTATCGGTTTCAGACGGCCTGTAGGGGCGGATTATATATCCGCCCGTTGTTTGCGACGCATAAACGATTAAATTATAACAATATGGCCGGATTCAAACAGTAGTATTTTTATAAACATTATCGGAAAATACCCATGCGGGCGGATATATAATCCGCCCCTACCAAATAGCACCCCTTGCCATTACCGTATCCAAAATATAATAGCGAACCACACATGCGGTTAATCAAAAGCCCGACCAATACATGCGTACCGACGCGGCATATACCCTAAGTGCCATATTATCAAAGGCCGTCTGAAACCCTTTCAGACGGCCTTGCATGTGAATTTTCAGGGTAAGCAACGAATACCTACCCTACTGCTTACTGCGTTCTATTCATTATCAAATTGTGGCCATTGGAAATCAGTTGTTTGATGCTCACCTGCTAGGAGTTTATCCATATCTTTTTCGATACTCTCAAAAAAACTTCTAAGACTACCAGCACAGATCACAGCTAAGAGGAAGGAATGACTGGCAGATTTAATATCTTCTTTGGCCATTGTATCTTGGTAGTCCCTCATATTCTCAAAAAAATCATGAAGACGTTCTTCCAGTTTTTCATTCCAGTCATCCGCATAGTAGCAAATCCATCGTGAATCAAAAGGAACTTCATCATTGAATTTGTTGATTGCCTCTTCGTCGCCAAGCTCAAATCCTTGTTTAAGGCCCAGTTCTCTAAGTGCGTCTCTTACTGCATTAAAATCGTTTAACTCCATCATCTTATCCTGTTTAATATTAAATTTTCTACCTCACCCCGAAATAGCCAAAAAGTGCCTAATCATAGGGCGGCACAATCTTTATGATTATATTCTAAAAGCCGTCTGAAAAGCTTTCAGACGGCCTTGCATTTAAATTTTTAGGGTAAGCAACAAATGCCCCTACGGCTTACGGCGTTCTATTCATCATCAAATTGTGGCCATTGGAAATCATTTGTTTTATCCTCACCTTTTAGGAGTTTAATCATATCTTTTTCAATACTACTAAAGAAACTTCTGAGACTACCCATAAGGCTCATTGCTGAAAAGAAGGAACTACTGGCAAATTTAATATCTTTTTTGGCCATTGCATCTTGGTAGTCCCTCATACTCTCAAAAAAATAATAAAGGCGTTCTTCCAGCTCTTCATTCCAGTCATCCGCATAGTAGCAAAACCATTGTGAATCAAAAGGAACTTCATCATTGAATTTTGCGATTGCCTTTTCGTCGCCAAGGTCAATTCCTTGCTTGCGACCTAATTCTCTAAGTGCGTCTCTTACTGAATTTAAATCGTTTAATTCCATCATCTTATCCTGTTTAATATTAAATTTTCTACCTCGCCCCAAAATAGCCGATAAGCACCTAATAATATGACGGGCACAATGTATCATCTTTATGATTATATTTTAAAAGCCGTCTGAAAAGCTTTCAGACGGCCTGAAACAATATGTAGGGGCGGGGATTATATATCTGCCTGTTGTTTAATGCCCACGCGGGCGGATATATAATCCGCGCCCACAAAATAGTTTACTCATAATAAGTAAACTTCGCCCGTTTTACATTACACAATAATTCATAAGCAATGGTTCCGGCGGCTTTGGCGGTTTCGTTCACATTCACAATATCGCCCCACAATTCGACTTCATTACCGATACCCTCATGAGAGGGATCAAGTTCTATCGTCATCATATCCATAGAAACACGCCCGATAACGCGGGTGCGGTGTGTGCCAATGGCGACGGGGGCTCCGGTGGTAGCATTGCGCGGATAACCGTCGGCATAGCCGCAGGCCAAAAGGCCGACGCGGGTGGATTTTTGAGTGTAGAAAATGGCACCGTAGCCTACCGGTGAATGCGGTTGCAAAACGCGTTCACCGAATACGCGCGTGCTCAAACGCATCACCGGTTTTAAGTCGGGATGGGTACCGCCGAAAGGATTGACGCCATACAACGCAATCCCCACCCTGCCCCAATCACGGCGGGCTTCGGGGCAGTTCATCAGAGCGGCGGAATTGCATAAGCTTTCTTCGCCTTCCAATCCGGCGCAGGCGGCATCGAAAGCCTCTATCTGCATATCGGTCATGCCGCTTTCGGGGTCATCGGCACTGGCAAAATGGCTGAATTTCACAATATCGGCAACCAAGCCGCTTTGTTTCAATGCGGTATAAGCGGCGGCATAATCATGCGGGAAAAAGCCGGTACGGTGCATACCCGAATCCATTTTCAACCACACTTTTACAGGCTTCTGCCACGGATGTCGCACCAAAGCTTCAAGCTGCCACTGGCTGCACACGGCCGGCCATAAACCATATTGTTCGACTGTGGCATATTCTTTGGCATCGAAAACGCCTTCCAATAATACAATCGGGTGATCGATACCGTTTTCACGCAACTCGACCGCCTCGGCCAAACAGGCAACCGCAAAACCGTCGGCACTATCGGCCAAGGCATGGGCGCAACGTACCGCCCCATGTCCGTAAGCATTGGCTTTTACGACGGCCAATAGTTTGCCGCCATGGATATTTTTCAGGGCTTGGTAATTATGGCGCAGATTGTCGAGCCTGATTTGGGCATTCAGCGGGCGCATCAATAAAATCCTTTTTACATTTTGAGGCCGTCTGAAAAATGCTTAAAGTAGGTTTTCAGACGGCCTGTTCACAATCAATACAATCTATTTCAATCTATCCGGCATCTGTTTGGATACCGTTTTATTTAGGGTGGCAGACTGCTCTACCTGATAAGGCCGTCTGAAAACTTTCAGACGGCATGCTTGTTTTTTATATGACTATGCGCTGTATCGCGCCAAGCCCAAATCATCGCTACGGACTTCGGTTGGAACATCGCACACAATATCGGCGGCGATTTTGGCAGAACCGAGCGACATCGTCCAGCCGAGTGTGCCGTGGCCGGTATTGAGGAATAAATTATCAAAACGGGTTTTGCCGACAATCGGTGTGCTGTCCGGCGTCATCGGGCGCAGGCCGCTCCAAAACAATGCACGGCTCAAATTGCCGCCGTTCGGATAAAGGTCGTTCACCACCATTTCCAAGGTTTCGCGGTGTTCGGGTTTAAGCGTGATCTGATAGCCCGATAATTCGGCCATACCGCCGACGCGGATTCTTTGGTCGAAACGGGTAATCGCCACTTTATAGGTTTCATCGATAATAGTGGAAACCGGTGAGGCGGCTTCATCGACAATCGGAACGGTGAGCGAATAACCTTTCACCGGATAAATCGGCACATCCAAGCCCAATTCGGCTAAGGCAGGGCGGCTGAAACTGCCGAGCGCGCAAACAAAACGGTCGGCTTCGAAACGCTGCCCGCTGGCATAAACGGCATGAACGTGGCCGTTGGTATGTTCGATGCGTTCGATGGTGTGGTTAAATTGAAAATCTGCCCCTCTTTCCACGCATAAGGCAGCCAATTTTTGGGTAAACAAATGGCAATCGCCTGTGCCGTCGTTCGGCAGATGCAGGGCACCGGCGATTTTAGGCAGCGCGCCTTTTAAGGCCGGTTCGTATTGCAGGCATTCTTCCGCTTTCAGCCGCTGATACGGTACGCCGTAAGCAGCCAATACTTCGATATCTTTTTCGGCGGCGCCTACTTCGTGCGGTTGGCGGAAAATCTGCAAAGTGCCTTTTTGCCTTCCTTCGAAATTCAACCCGGTTTGGTCTTCAAAACGGCGGAACATTTCGCGGCTGTATTCCGAAATCCGCACCATGCGCTCTTTATTGAGGTTATAGCGGTCGTGATTACAGTTGGCCAGCATCTGTTTGAGCCATTGCAATTGAAACAAGCTGCCGTCAGGTCTGAAAATCAGCGGCGAATGTTTTTTCAACAACCACTTGGCGGCTTTTTTCGGAATCCCCGGTGCCGCCCACGGTGTGGTATAGCCATAAGAAAGCTGCCCGGCATTACCAAAGCTGGTTTCTTCCGCTGCCGCACCGGCACGGTCGATAATCGTAACTTCATGCCCTGCTTCTAAAAGATACCAAGCGGTGCACACGCCGGCAACGCCGGCACCCAAAACAATAACCCGCACGGCTTCTCCTTTTTTGTAATGTTATGTAGTAAAGTGAAGATAGATAGTCTAAACAATTTTCATCAGCGTTTTTCACTTTATTTTAGCAGTAAAAAAGGCTATTATTCTTTAATAATAAAAAATAACAGTGAAAATTTTAAGATGAAAGAATTAGATAAAACCGATCTCAAAATTTTAAAATTATTGCAACAAAATGCCCGAATGCCGATGACCGAACTGGCGGAAAAAGTCGGCCTTTCCACCACTCCCGTTACCGAACGTGTACGCCGTTTGGAACGGGAAAATATGATTACCGGCTACCATGCGCGTTTAAACCCGCATGCACTTGGGCAGGGGCTGCTGGTGTTTGTGGAAATCAAACTGCGCTCGAAATCGGGCAATATTTTCGAAGACTTCCGCCGCGAAGTATCGATGATTCCGCAAATTCTCGAATGCCATCTGGTATCGGGCGAATATGACTATTTGATTAAAGTGCGCCTACCTGATATGTCGGCCTACCGCGATATGCTCGGCAATATCCTGCTGCATCTGCCTGCCGCAGCCGAAAGCCGCAGTTATGTGGTGATGGAAGAAGTAAAAGAAGACATTATGCTGAATCTGGACGGATAACAGGCCGTCTGAAAGCTTTCAGACGGCCTATAACAACCCAAACATACCGCTGTTTTACTTGAATATCCAATCATTCCGTATATAAAATGAACATAAAATGATTTACCCGATTCAGGTAAAATCACCCCATAAGGTTTGCATGGCCGCGATGGCCGCCAATGAAGCGGTTTCGGTGCGTAATACGCGCGGCCCCAACGTAACGGATTGGAACCCCGCTGCAAACGCCTGCTCTTCCTCCTGCGGTGTCCAGCCGCCTTCAGGGCCGATCATCAATACAATGCCTTGCGGCGACGGCACCACATCTTTCAAACAGCGGGCACGGTTCAGACTCATTAATAAGCGGGTATTTTCCGGTGGCAATGCGGCCAAAGCAGCATGATAATCCGCCACCGGCAACACTTTAGGCACCACATTGCGGCCGCTTTGTTCGCAGGCGGCAATAACAATATCCTGCCAGCGGGCGGCACGTTTTTCGGCACGCTCGCCGCTTAAACGCACCACGCAACGCTCGCTTAATATAGGGCGGATTTCGGTAACACCTAACTCCACGCTTTTTTGCAGGGTGAAATCCATACGGTCGCCGCCGGATATTGCCTGAACCAAGGTGATGCTGAGTGCGGATTCGTTGTCGGCTGTTTGTTCGGACAAAACTTCCGCCGAAGCACGGCGTTTTTCCAACGCCAGCAAACGGGCGGGATAAGCGCGACCGTTGCCGTTGAATAAAACGATGTCTTCGTTCGGCCGTATACGCAGCACATGCAGATGACGGACAACATTATCGGGCAAATCAATGATTTGCCCCTGATGAAGGGCTTCGGAAAGATAAAAACGCGGCATACAGGTTGGTATCGTTTACAGAAAAAAGTTAATATTGTCGTTTTCAAATCAAAATAGCAAGTATTGTTCATATCTAAGGATAAACTGTGTTAGATAAACTGCATTCATTGGTACGCCAAATAGCCATGGCCGAAGTGATGCCGCGTTTTCTCAATGCCAGCATCAGCCGTAAAGCCGACGGTTCGCTGTTGACTGAAGCAGACCTTGCAGCACAGGCAGCCTTTGCGGCGACACTGCCCGAACTTATCGACTGCCCGATGCTCGGCGAAGAAATGACCGCACAGCGCCAACAGGAATTATGGCAGCACAGCCAAAACGGTTTGTGGGTGGTCGATCCTATCGACGGTACCAATAATTTTATCAACGGCCTGCCGCATTTTGCCCTTTCATGCGCCTTTATCCAAAACGGCCGCGCCCAATTAGGCGTGGTGTATAACCCCGTCAGCGACGAATGTTTTTATGCCAAGCACGGCAAAGGTGCTTATCTAAACGGCCGCCCGTTGCCCTTGCGCAGTGTTGAGAAAAATTTACACGAAGCGATTGCCGGCGTAGAAATCAAATACCTGCGTTCCGGAAAATTATCCAGCCGTATGAATACCCTCGCCCCATTCGGCAGCCTGCGCAGTATGGGCAGCAGTACTTTAGACTGGTGTTATCTAGCCGCTGGAAGATATGACATTTATGTACACGGCGGCCAAAAATTATGGGACTATGCAGCAGGCGCGCTGATTTTTGAAGAAGCCGGCGGGCATTTGGCCACTTTGGAAGGCGATGAATTCTGGAGCGGCATGCACGTTTTCAAACGCTCCGTGATTGCCGGTACACAACCGGCACTGTTTGAAAAATGGCTGAAATGGATTCGTGAAAACCAATAATCATTTATGACATTTGCAAACATACAACATTGAACGTAAAAAATGAAAATAATTGCACAGATTAACGCTATTTAAAGCTAACTCGGTTAAAATGCAAAGCACTGGCAGCGGTTGCTTTTCCTCCCTTAAAGCAACCGGTACAGTAAGACGTTTTCCCGCAATGTATTGACCATTCATACTTCTCCCTTGGTATGAATGGTTTTTTTTATCTTTAGAAAATCCATTTTGAATAGCAAAAAATATTCACTCATTGAATATTACCTGCATACTTTAAAATACAATGGCATTTACGAAAACCAACCGGTTAATAACAAAATTATGATTATTTCATAGTATTAATACCAATAAATAAAAGGCCGTCTGAAATTTTTTTCAGACGGCCTTTATTCATTATACATAGAAAGCTTAGTCAAAACGTATACTGTATTTTACCTCGCCACCCCATGACACACTGCTGACTCTGGCAACAGCTTGCAGCGCCCGTGTTAACTGATAAATCAGTTTAACTGCTTGGGTACTGGTGTTCAGGCCGTATTCATAGCCGAAATACAAATCATTAGTCAACTGTTTGCCGACCGTTAATACCTGTTCGGCAGGGTTCATCTCACCGGTTTGTGCATTGCGGCTGCGCTTGCTAGTGAACCCAATTTCGTCCACCAAACCAAGTCTGTCGTTCACACTACCGGCCAAGAATGCACCTGCTGCTGCCGAAAGTGCTGCATTATCACCGTCACTGCCGCTGCTGGCACGATTCAGAATCAACCAAGATAATTTGTCTTTTTCACTCATGGCTTCATTGGCCACCAATGAAACGCGCGGGTTACCAAGGTTACCCAATACTTCTACACCGGCACCTACCGGCGATTGGCGGCGTTCGGCACGAATATTCAAGTTCGGCTGATCCAACGGGCCGACAAACGAAATACTGCCTTTAGTAATATCCAAATCTTGACCATAGGCTTTATAACCACCTTTCACCACCGTGACCGTACCAATACCTTGTATGGATTCGCCCGGCTTGGAAACCAATTGTAGTTTGCCGCCAAGTGTCACATCCAAACCCACACCGCTGAAACGCACACTGTTGTTCAAATCTACAGTCAGGTTCATATTAATGGCCAACGGCGTCGATACCGGTTTCTCCACCTCACCCAATACCACCACGTCTTCATCCAAAGTTGGCATGGATGATTTCTGCAAGCCGAAACGCCCCGAATCTGCTTTAAGTGCTCCGGTTAGCGTAATCCCCTGCGCCTGGCTATAAAGCATTTTGGCATTACCGCTGATGGTTAAACGGCGGTTAACTTTATCCAAAGCATGATATTTATCCAAGACAATATCCACATCCACATCGGGTGCGGCATTGCTCATATTAACCGTACCTTTCAGTTCGACCGATCCGCCGCGGTGGAAGCGCAATTGGTCTATCACCCAAGTCTGCCCCTGCAAACGCGAACGCAATACACCGTTATCCAATATCAAACCCAAATCTTGATTACGGTAATATAAATTATCGCCGTTTAACGTACCGTTCAACTGCGGATCACCAACGCGTCCGCCGATAGTCGCCACACCCAGCAGATTACCGCGCAACGATTGGCCAATCGGCATAAAATAGCGGAAACGTTCCAAATCAGGCGCACTGATACGGACTTGACCGCTCATGGGTGCCAAGCTGATATCGTTACCAAACTGCTGGTTAATCACCAGATTACCATCAATATTGCCATAACCGGTCACACCGTTAAGCGTTGTATCGATACGGCCATTTTGAAAACGGGTATTCAGCGACAATGCTCCCAATCCAAGCATTTGTTTGCGGTACGGCAATTCAATATCACCACTTTGGCGGCGAATATTCAAATAACCGCGTGCATTGTTGCTATAAGACAAATCCCAATCAGCCGATAAAACCAAATTATGCTGCACCGGCGGCTCATAGAAATTATGTAGCTGTGCCATCGCAAGGTTACTGGCACTGCCTTTGGTGGTAATACCGCTGCGGCTGTCCCAAACAAAGTTTTCCATATTCAGGCTGCCGCCCATCGCCGCCCAACGTGCCGCACTCATTACTACCCGTTCGCTTCCTGCTTCAAGACGCATACGGTTTTGTAGGGTCAGATTAAATGCACCGCTGATATCAAGTGTACTGAGCGTACCCTTCCATTGCTGCTTCTCATCCAAACCGCCTTCGGCATTGATATTGAGCTGATAGGGCTTACCGGCTAACGACATATTGCCTCTGCCGCGGATACGGTGGTTGCGCCCTGTTCCGTTTACGGCCAAATCAACCGTATCGATAACCGTTGGGGCCCCTTCGCCTGCTATGGCGATATTATTACCCCTCAATTCGATATTTAACGGACGGGTGTAATCGGGCGAGCCTTGTAAATTGAAATCCAAATCGTTAACACGAATACTGTTGCCCACACGCAGATTGCGTGCCTGCCCGTTTAAATTAGCTTCGGGTGTTTTCATATCACCGGCAATAAAACCTCTGGCCGTCACCAATCCGTTCAGACCGAAGCCGAACCGTGCCAAATCGGGCGCATTAATATCCACATTCAGACGGTCGCCCTGCTTACCGAAGCTGCCGTTGGTTTTAATGCTGTTATTGCCAAGCAAAATATCGGTCAGCGCGCGTGATAAGTGGGCTTTTTCATAAACCACATCAGCACTGCCCCTGAGCGGCACGCCGGAAAGTGTACTGGGGCCAAAAGCCATTTTGCCGCTGTATTTCTGATTAGCCAGCTCACCGGCAAAGTTAATAGTGCCGTTGACACTACCGGCCGGAAATTGGGGATTCAATCTGTTTGGGTTAAAGTCGTTACTGGTGACTACCAGTTGCAAAATCTGATCTTTAAATAATTCCAATGAACCTTCGGCTTGGATAACACCGCCGTTTTCAGGACGAATACGGGCATTCTTAAACAATAAGGTTTGCTGCCCGTTTTGCTTATCGGTTTGCATTTGAACCAGGCCGTCTGAAACGGCATTGCCGGTATTCAACATCCAGCCTGTTTCCAGGTTTTGGAAATTACCGCCAACGGTAATGGTGCCGTTCAAACTGCCTTCTAATGATTGTTCAACCACATCGGCGGCGGTAATATTTTTTAAAGCAAGCCCCAAAGCCAGCTTCTGCCCTGCCGTATCAATATCACCGGCAAGAGCAACCACGCCTTTTTGCAAGAGTTGTGCTGCGGCATTGTCTATATTGACCAACCCGTTTTGATCAACAAAAAAAGCACTTTTCAATTCGCGCACGGGAATCCCGCCTGCGTCTGCCGCAGCCGCACCCGGGTTTAGTAAATCAATCGAACCCTGCAAAGCCAATCCTTCTTCGAAAGAGGGCTTAACGGCGGCCTCAAATTGCAACAATGCTTTGGGCAAAGAAGGCAGGAACGCTTTCGGGTTGATATTAAAACCTACTACCTGAACCAGTTCGACTTTGTCATTTAACTTTTCGGCAAACGGATGTAAAACTGAATCAACGTGAAGACGGACATTATCGCCATCAATACGGATATCGGTTTGAACATCTTGCAAACTGCCCCAAAAACGGTTGGCTGCTACAATCGGCTCGTTATCCAGCATACCGTCGCCATTAATAATGGCATTCAGTGAAAAGGGGCTTTTCGTACCTAAAGTGGCACTACCCGACAAAGTTGTCCAAGGTGTTTGCAAGGCAGTCAATTTGAGATTATGCAATTGGTGGTTATAAACATAAGACGCACCGATTTTTTCTAAATAAACGGTTTGCTTATCCACACTCGAGCCGACACTGATTTTACCGGTCTCCAAACGATCAACCATCACTTCCAACGGCAGGCTCACGCTTTGGGGGAAACCCGAAGCAGGCTGCTCTTCACGCGGCGGAGTCGGTTTGGTCACCACTTGAATATCACCGGCCAAAATATGCTCGATATGCAGTTTCTTCTGCATCAGTTCGTTCGGCTGCCAATCAAAGTCAAAACGGCTAATATCGACATCGGCACCTTCGGTTTCAATACGCCAGTCGTCGCCTTTGAAGCCATCCCACAATGTGCCCTGTAAGGTTTTGGATTGGATACTGACACCGAACCAAGAAGGAATCTTATATAAACCGAACCGCAAGCCGGATTCGGTTGTCGCCAACCACACCAACGCGGCAGCTACTGCTACAAAAAAAACAAACAACGTCGCCGCCAGCCCGGCAAATACTTTAAATTTGCGGCTTTTTTTGCCCTTCTTTTTCTCAGGCGGTTCCGAACCGGCAGTCTGCTCTACAGCCTGAACAGTTTGTTCAGATGGTGTGGATTCGGCCGTATCGTGATGTTCTGTCATATTTTATTAACCTGTTTACATCCTATAAAACAGCACTTGTGCTGTCTGCTATCTATATTGAGGGAATCGAGGCCGTCTGAAAGCCATTGCTCAGGCTTTCAGACGGCCGAATCAGCGGTATACATCAGAACCGTGTACCCAAGCTGATATGCCATCTTAGTTTTTTATCGTGATGGCCGTAGGCAATATCAAAAGAGAAAGGTGCAACGGGGCTAAACCAACGCACCCCAAGGCCTGTACCGTGCTTTAATGTCATCTTCTTAAAATTGGGGGCTACGTCACCCACATCATGAAATACTGCGGCAGAAAAACTTTTTGTAATCGGATATTGGTATTCGAAACTGGCCACCGCCAAAGCACGTTCAGGCAATACCGAACCGTTAGGCCCGTCTAAACCAATACTGTCAAGGTCATAACCCCGGATAGATGTGGCACCACCCGTACGGAACTGCAATACTGAAGGTACTGATTCATCTTCACTGGCACGGACATAACCCACCTGCCCCCGTGCAATAAACGTACCGATTTTTTTGTTTTCAGGTGTGAAGTAATAACCTGCATTGGCTTTGGCATGTACCACAGAAGTGGATGACAATAACGACCCTAAAGTGGCACCGATTTTACCGTCGAGGTAATACCCGTTTTCAGGCCGTAATGTTGTTTCTATTTCTTGTCGCCGCCAAGACGCTGTCAGCATAGTTGCATGGCTACGACCGAAATCAAGGTTTGTATCAGGAACACGACGGCCTTCGGTAATGTATTCCACACCAAGTCGCGACTCGATATTATTACGATCACGAACATACCAAACACCGGTTGTTAAAGTATTCCTTTCCAACTTTTGTGTGGTAGAACGGGTGTAGGCAACGTTAGAAGTCCAATAATGGCCATTACTTTTTCTTGGCTGGCTGATACCGGCCGCTAAAGTCGTTTCATATTTATCAATATCTGCCACTACCGAACCGATATAACCACGATTAAATAAATTATAATAATCGTAATTGATACGTCCGCCCGGGCCGTATTCTGAATCATAGCGGATACCGGCTTCAAATTTATGCCGTTTAACTTCGGAAACAACTACCTTCACAGGAACACGGTCGTCACTTAAATTATCAAAATCTGCCTGCACCGAAGCTCCGGAATAATGACCGTCTTGCTCCAACGCCTGCTGATAATCCAAAATCTGATCTAAATCGTAAGGTGAGCCGGGTTGGAATTTTGCCATTCCCCGCACAACACTTTCAGGATAACGTTTAATCCCATCTACCTGAATATCACCGAAGTAAATCGGTCTATCACTTTCCACCACCACATTCAAATCAGCAGTATTGTTTTCCGGATTAATGGTTGCCTGAGTTTGTGATAATTTGGCCAAAGGATATTTTTTACGTGTGACAGCAGTCAGCACAGAAGCTTTACTTTGGCTCCATCCGCTTTGGTCAAAATAATCGTCTACCGGCAATGCCCAGTTTTCTAAAGCATTTTTATAATAAAGTGCCAAGTCGCCATCTTGCAGCACATCGCCGACAATTGCCACGCCCACATTCTCTACCTTGGTGCGCGGACCCGGTGTCACATTAACGATATATCCGTTACCGGAAGGCTCCACCGTAACCTTACCGTTAAAATAGCCTTTTGTTTTCAACATAGTCAGAACATTATCCGGAGCCTCCTCCGCTAAAAAGCCGACCTGTTCTTTATCCAGCTCTTCTTCTTTCTGCTGAGTAATCAACGGTAGATATTCCTCCAGCATCTCCCTTACTTCCTTGTCAGCTACACGAATTTCAACCGGATATTTGATAGGTAAATTACCTTCTTTTGATTTGTTATCCGCTTTATCCGTTTCCGTCTGCTTAATCGGGACATAATCTTCGGGTACCGCAACAAATGCCCAGGCCTGCATACAGGCCAGAGAAAGAGTAGAAAATAAAAACAGGGAGGCAGTACGCTTTTTCATCATGTTCAAACCAAAAATCAAGTCTGCTTGTTGGAGGAAAGGCGATTTTAGCACTATTTTTACCATTTTCAGCAGTTTGCATACCAAGCATCGGTAACCAATACCGTTATCTTAGGAAAAAAGCGTTAAAACATAAAGGCCGTCTGAAATCATTGGCCAATAGTATGAGTAAAATAAAACCAAGCCATTATATTATTTATCTGTCTATTTAATTAGCGTTTTGAATACCTGAATTTTCTCTAATCGCTCTACCGCAAACTGATTTATTCATAAACAAGCCAAATTAAAATTACAAAAAATTATCGTTTTCTTAAAATTTTTACCAAAAAATAAGAATTAAATTCTAAATAATTACCTTATTTAAAATTTAAATGCTGTATTTTCTGAAGTACATTACGGGAAAGGCGTTTTATTTTAAAATGTTATCCTTTCTTAACCTTATCTAAAGGAGCCTTCATGGCAAGCGGAAACCCTGTTATTGATGCCGTTAATCGTGTCAGTTTGGTAAAACAAATCATTGTCGGCCTGATCTTAGGCGTTATTTTGGCTTGGCTTTCGCCCTCTGCGGGGCTTGCAGCAGGGCTGCTCGGTAGTTTGTTTGTCGGCGCATTGAAAGCCGTCGCACCTATCTTAATTTTTGTCTTAGTGATCAGTGCGATTGCCCGTCACCAAAAAGGCAGCGAAGCTTATATCAAACCGATTGTCGTACTTTATGCCATCGGCACGTTTTCTGCTGCATTTGTTGCGGTATTGGCCGGCTTTATTTTTCCTACCGAAATGATCTTGGTTAATGCGGATGCGGTCACCACCACACCCCCTTCAGGCATTACCGAAGTGATGAAAACATTATTGATGAATCTGGTAGCCAACCCGATTAACGCTATTGCCAATGCCAACTATATCGGTATTTTAGCTTGGGCATTATTATTGGGCTTCGCACTCAGACACGCATCCGAAACCACCCGCACCATGATTGCCGACTTATCCGATGCGGTATCTTCTATTGTGAAATGGGTTATCCGCTTTGCGCCGCTGGGTATTTTCGGTTTGGTAGCAGCTACTATTGCCGAAACCGGCTTTAGCGCCCTATCCAGCTATGCTCATTTGTTGGTAGTGTTACTGGGCTGTATGCTGTTTATCGCCCTAGTGGTCAACCCCATATTGGTTTGGTGGAAAATCCGCCGCAATCCTTATCCGCTGGTGTTGACTTGCCTGCGTGAAAGCGGTATCACCGCATTTTTCACCCGTTCATCTGCGGCCAATATTCCGGTGAATATGGCATTGGCGAAAAAACTCGGCCTGCATGAAGACACTTATTCCATCTCAATTCCTCTGGGCGCTACCATTAATATGGCCGGAGCCGCGATTACGATTACTGTATTGGCTATGGCCGCGGCCTACACCCAAAATATTCAAGTAGACTTTGCTACCGCCCTATTGCTAAGCTTAGTGGCTACCGTGAGTGCCGCCGGAGCATCAGGTGTAGCAGGCGGTTCATTGCTACTGATTCCGTTGGCTTGCAGCTTATTCGGCATTTCCAATGATATTGCCATGCAGGTTGTTGCCGTCGGCTTTATTATCGGTGTGGTACAAGATTCGGCAGAAACCGCACTAAACTCTTCTACTGATGTATTGTTTACTGCCGCAGCCGATTTAGGCCGCCAACGTAAAGAAAATATGTAAAATAAACAGGCCGTCTGAAACTTTCAGACGGCCTGTTGTCTTACTATGCGATTACCTGTTTGTTATATTATTCAATCATTGATAATAAGGATACCGAACGTGCGCCCATTGATATTTATTCTTGCCCTATCCTGCCTGCCTGCCGCCGTATCCGCAGCAGATCAGGAAGAAAAAAGACTGATTAACCTAGTTGAACCGTTTGAGCTCGGCAAGCCGGAACAGCGTATCCGGAAAATCGTCTATCAGGTTGCCGAGCAAAGCAACACACAAGACAATGTCCGTATATACCGACAAACCGACAAATTCTCTGGTTTAGGCTGGTTTTCTTCTGCCCCCGGTATACTCAAGCGTAAAAACTCGGCTTCCACCGACCGCCCCGATACACAAAGCCTGATTCTACTCAACCATTGGGATTTACAATGGAAAATGAATGAAGCAGGATTTGCCATCCGAGATATTCAAATTGTACCGCCACCTCCCCAATGGTCGTTACACGGAACCACTTTTGAGAGCGCCGCTACTCTGGCAGACGATAATGGTATGTTAAATGTGCAAGAAAAATGTACGCTTTCGGCCGCAGAAAATGCCCAGGCCATCCATACCAAACTAAAAGGGAATGCCCAGCGTGCCAACTGCACATTGACGATGAATAATCCTGCCGGAACGGTTAGCTTTACCCAGAATTTCGAAGGTTATTACCTCAACGATTATCAAATGTTTATCCCCCGTATTTTGGTGCAAACCAACCATCAAACCAATAAAACCGACAGATTGGATTATCAAATCGAATCCATCCGCTAACTATATCCCTAATAACTTAAAAGCCCTTGATTGAACCACATCAATCAAGGGCTTTTATATTCGGACGTGCATATCTCAAACTTTACCATGCAACACATCCCGATATTGTTCGGTTTATTACCTTATACATATTTTCCACTCAAAGACAGCATATTAAACCGCTGTAATTTATTCTTTATAAATCAAACAATAATTTATAAAATCATTTTTTCTTTATTAAGATGAAAGTTTTTATCTTGATTTAAGCATTAAGTTTAGGTTATTGTTCCCATTCCTTTTATCAATAAAACGCTCAAGCGTCTGGGCTCAATTGCTCGGGTAGTTTGGTTGTCGCTGTTTTTTTGTAATGCGCGTACCCTAAATCGTTGCTTACAAAAATTGCATTACAGGTGCTGTGGCGAAACGAATTACTCCTTTTGGCTTACACGCAGAAAAAATAGAGGCAGATATGCAATTATCAGGTGCACAAATACTCGTGCAAAGTCTTAAAGCCGAGGGCGTAGAATACGTTTTCGGTTATCCCGGAGGCGCAGTCCTCGAAATCTACGATGCACTGTTCCAATTTAATAAACTCAAACATATTCTGGTACGCCACGAACAAGCTGCTGTTCATGCGGCCGATGCCTATTCCCGCACCAGCGGTAAAGTAGGTGTCGCACTGGTGACTTCCGGCCCTGGAGCGACCAATGCGGTAACCGGCATTGCCACCGCCTATTCCGACTCTATCCCGCTTGTAGTTATTACCGGACAAGTCGCTACGCCCGCTATCGGTACCGACGCGTTCCAAGAAGTCGATACCGTAGGTATTACCCGACCGTGTGTCAAACATAATTTCTTGGTAACCGATATCAATGATCTGGCGGTAACGATTAAAAAAGCCTTTCAGATTGCCGCTACCGGCCGTCCCGGCCCGGTGGTTGTCGACATCCCTAAAGATGTGACGCAGGCTATGGCAAAGTTCAGCTATCCGCAGGAAGATGTTTTTATCCGCTCATACCAACCGGTCACACAAGGCCATGCCGGCCAAATCAAAAAAGCCGTACAGATGTTTGCATCGGCCAAACGTCCTTTGGTTTATTTCGGTGGCGGCGTGGTATTGGGTAACGCTCATCAAGAATTAATTGATTTCATCCACTTAACCGGCGTTCCCTGTACCGGTACATTAATGGGCCTGGGTGCATTCCCTTCAAGCGACCGCCAGTTCCTCGGTATGCTCGGTATGCACGGCACCTATGAAGCCAATTTGGCTATGCAGGATGCCGACGTTGTGCTTGCCATCGGTGCGCGCTTTGACGACCGTGTAGTTTCCGTACCTTCTAAGTTTTTGGAAAAGCCCAAAAAAATCATTCATATCGATATTGACCCTTCCAGTATTGCCAAACGCGTGAAAGTCGATATTCCAATTGTCGGCGATGTTAAAAACGTTTTAGCAGATATGGCGGCATTGTGGAAAAAGCAAGAATTATTGCTTTCACCTACTTCACTGGAAAAATGGTGGCAATCTTTGGAAAGCTGGCGCAAACGCGACTGCCTGTGGTTTGACAATGACAATGACGGTGACATTATCAAACCTCAATATGTGCTGCAAAAATTAGCAGAAATTACCCGAAATTCAGCCATTATCACCTCCGATGTCGGCCAGCACCAAATGTTTACCGCGCAATATTATCCTTTCGAGCGCCCCCGCCAATGGCTGAATTCAGGCGGCCTCGGCACTATGGGCGTCGGCCTGCCCTATGCCATGGGTGCCAAATTGGCAGCACCCGACCAAGATGTATTCTGTATTACGGGCGAAGGTTCGATTCAGATGAATATCCAAGAGTTGTCGACCTGTTTCCAATACAAGATTCCGATTAATGTAGTGACCTTAAACAACGGTTATCTGGGCATGGTTCGCCAATGGCAGGAGCTGTATTACAGCAACCGCGAATCCGAAACCTACTTTGACTCGCTACCCGACTTTGTGAAACTGGCCGAAGCATACGGCCACATCGGTATCCGTATCGATAAAAAAGGCGATGTGGAAGGTGCCCTGCTTGAAGCCATCAAGCAAAAAGACCGCTTGGTATTCATGGACTTTATTACTGATAAAAAACAAAACGTGTTCCCTATGGTCGGCAACGGCAAAGGCTTAGATGAAATGGTATTGCCGCCGCACATGCGCGAAACGCCGAAAGATTCGGATGTCAACGATGTGAAAGACCGTGATTACGATACAAGGAGCGTGCCATAATGCGACATATTTTATCTATCCTGATGGAAAACGAATCAGGCGCGATGAGCCGTGTGGTAGGCTTGTTTTCCGCCCGTGATTACAATATCGACTCATTAGCCGTTGCTGCCACCGAAGACAAAACCTTATCGCGGATGACCATTGTCACCCACGGTGACGACACGGTTTTAGAACAAATCACCAAACAGCTTAATAAGTTGGTCGAAGTGGTTAAAGTGGTCGATTTAAACGAAAGCCGTTTTGTCGAACGGGAATTGATGTTGGTTAAAGTCCGTGCTGTCGGCAAAGACCGTGACGAATTCCTCCGTCTCGCTGAAATCTACCGTGGGCGCGTTGTCGATGTCACCGATAAAACCTATACCATAGAAGTTACCGGCTCATCCGACAAACTGGATTCATTCTTGGAAACGCTAGGCAAAACTTCAATTCTCGAAACCGTACGCACCGGTGCGGCCGGAATAGGTCGCGGCGAGCGGATTTTAAAAATTTAAGTATATTTTTTTATTTGGAAAGAAACGGAAAGGAACGGATATGAGTAATATTAAAGTTACTGCCATAATTATCGTGAAACCCGAGTATCGCCACGAGCTACTTGAAGTATTCCGCCAATTGGTCGCCGCCAGCCGCGGCGAAGAAGGCAATATCCGTTACGATCTGCATCAAGACACAGAAAACGAAAACCGTTTTATCTTTTTTGAAAATTGGCAAAACCAAGCTGCTTTGGAAAAACACGGCACAACCGCCCATTTTCAAAACTTTTTAAAAGCTGCCGAAGGTAAAACCGATGGTTTGGAAGTCGTCACGATGGCAGACATATCCGAAAACACCGATTAATACCCGCTATTATCAATAATTCAATTTTAAGGAAATCCAAAATGCAAGTTTTTTACGATAAAGATGCTGACCTATCATTAATCAAAGGCAAAACCGTTGCGATTATCGGCTATGGCTCGCAAGGCCATGCACACGCAGCCAACCTGAAAGATTCAGGCGTAAACGTTGTCATCGGTTTGCGTCAAGGCGGTTCATGGAAAAAAGCCGAAGCGGCCGGCCACAAAGTCTACAACGTAGCCGATGCCACCAAAGCCGCCGATGTTGTGATGATTCTGCTGCCGGATGAAAACCAACCTGTCGTTTACAAAAACGAAATCGAGCCCAACCTGAAAGACGGCGCGGTATTGGCATTTGCCCACGGCTTTAACGTACATTACAACCAAATCGTGCCACGCGCCGATTTAGACGTAATTATGGTTGCCCCCAAAGGCCCCGGCCACACCGTACGCAGCGAATACCTGAAAGGCGGCGGTGTTCCGACGCTTATCGCCGTTTATCAAGACAAATCCGGCAAAGCACGTGATATCGCCCTTTCTTATGCAGCTGCCAACGGCGGTACCAAAGGCGGCGTGATTGAAACCAACTTCCGCGAAGAAACCGAAACCGACTTATTCGGCGAACAAGCCGTATTGTGCGGCGGTGCGGTAGAGCTGGTGAAATGCGGTTTCGAAACTTTGGTTGAAGCCGGCTACGCCCCTGAAATGGCCTATTTCGAATGTTTGCACGAATTGAAATTGATTGTAGATTTGATGTATGAAGGCGGTATTGCCAATATGAACTACTCAATTTCCAACAATGCCGAATATGGCGAATATGTTACCGGCCCCGAAGTGGTTACTCCGGCAACCAAAGAAGCCATGAAAAAAGCGTTGTACCGCATCCAATCCGGCGAATATGCCAAAATGTTTATCCAAGAAGGTGCCACCAACTATGCCAGCATGACCGCACGCCGCCGCTTGAATGCCGATCATCAAATTGAAAAAGTCGGCGCCCAACTGCGCAGCATGATGCCTTGGATTGCTAAAAACAAATTGGTTGATTTAGATAAAAACTAATCTGCCGCATAACTTGGTTTTATAACCATTCAAGAGGCCGTCTGAAACTATTCAGACGGCCTCATCATGCAAGAATCTTGCATAGCTTCAAACAATACAAATCAAACAATCTTTTTCCAACCTTTTAATTGTCGATAAATATTGCCACTTCCCTCCAAATATTTTATTGCCAACTTATGATGTGATATACTTTCGGACTGAATTTTATCTTTCCATCTGACAACATCAGACAGGGTGCATAACCCCGTTTTATTAACCATCAAGTAATTTATATAAAGTAAGGGCTTACGATGAGCGTAACTGTAGAAAACTTAGAAAATCTCGAGCGTAAAGTAGTATTGTCTCTGGCGTGGAACGAAATCAACGCCGAAACCGACAAACGCTTGAAACAAACCCAACGCCGCGTAAAAATCGACGGCTTCCGCCCCGGTAAGGCACCGTTGAAAATGGTATCTTCCATGTATGGCGCAAGCATTCAAAACGACGTTTTGAACGAAATGGTTCAAAAAGCATTCTATGATGTAGCTGTTGCTCAAGATTTAAAAGTAGCCGGTTTTCCCAGCTTCGAAGGCGTTGAAGAGCAAGACGACAAAGAGTCTTTCAAAGTGGCTGCCGTATTCGAAGTATTCCCCGAAGTGAAAATCGGCGACTTATCCGCACAAGAAGTAGAAAAAGTTACTGCCGAAGTGGGCGATACCGAAGTGGATAAAACCATCGAAATCCTCCGCAAACAACGTACCAGCTTCCAACATGTTGAGCGCGAAGCCCAAAACGGCGACCGTGTTATTATTGATTTTGAAGGCAAAATCGACGGCACACCGTTTGAAGGCGGCAGCTCGCAAAACTATCCTTTCATTTTGGGCAACGGCCAAATGCTGCCTGAATTCGAAGCCGGTATTTTGGGCTTGAAAGAAGGCGAAAGCAAAGACGTCGAAGTTCACTTCCCCGAAGATTATCATGGCAAAGATGTGGCCGGTAAAACCGCCGTATTCACCATCAGCCTGAAAAACGTATCCGAAGCCGTTTTACCTGAAGTAGACGAACAATTTGCCAAAGCATTGGGCATTGAAGACGGCGATGTGGCCAAAATGCGCGAAGAAGTGCGCAAAAACGTTGCCCGCGAAGTAGCCCGCCGCACCGAAAGCCAAACCAAAGAAGCGGTTATGGAAGCCTTGCTCAAAGCAACCGATATCCAAGTACCTAAAGCACTGGTTAACGATGAAGCAACCCGCTTGGCCGATGAAATGAAACAAAACTTCATTAATCAAGGCATGGCCGATGCCGCTGATCTTAATCTTTCTAACGACTTGTTTAAAGACCAAGCAGAACGCCGCGTTGCTTTAGGCCTGATCTTGGCGCAATTGGTTGACGAACACAAACTGGAACCGACTCAAGAACAAATCAAAGCAGTGGTAAGCGACTTTGCCGAAAGCTATGAAGACCCTGAAGAAGTGATCGAATGGTATTTTGCCGACAAACAACGTTTGCAAGGCCCGACTTCTTTGGCCACTGAATCGAATGTTGTCGAATTTGTTTTGGGTAAAGCCAAAGTAAACGAAAAAGTATTGTCGTTTGACGAAGTTATGGGTGCACAAGCCTAATCGGGCCGTCTGAACCTATGAACCCACACAAGCACCGAAGCTGCCTTCCGCGCTTTGGTGCTTTTTAACGAATATCCTGACAAGGAGCGTAATATGATTCCTGAAATCAACAACGGCTATTTGGTGCCGACCGTTATCGAGCAAAGCGGCCGTGGCGAGCGTGCTTTCGATATTTATTCACGCCTGCTGAAAGAACGTATTATTTTTCTGGTCGGCCCGGTAAACGACGACAGCGCCAATCTGGTGGTTGCCCAACTTTTATTCTTAGAAAGCGAAAACCCCGACAAAGATATTTTCCTGTATATCAACTCTCCGGGCGGCTCGGTAACCGCGGGTATGTCGATTTTCGATACCATGAACTTTATTAAACCCGACGTATCCACTTTATGCTTGGGTCAGGCTGCCAGCATGGGCGCATTCTTATTGTCTGCCGGCGCCAAAGGCAAACGTTTTGCCCTACCCAACAGCCGCGTGATGATTCACCAACCCCTCATTAGCGGCGGTTTGGGCGGACAGGCTTCCGATATTGAAATTCATGCCCGCGAATTATTGAAATTGAAAGACAAACTCAACCGTTTGCTGGCCAAACATACCGGTCAGGAATTGGAAAAAATAGAACGCGATACCGACCGCGATAATTATATGTCTGCCGAAGAAGCCCAACAATACGGCTTAATCGACCAAGTCATTGAAAACCGCGACAGCATCAGCTTGTAAACCAACGCTATCATTTTTCAGACGGCCTCTTTAAACAGGCCGTCTGAAAAATATGGTCGTCGTATCTATTGTTTTTGCTTTATTTAAAGAAGTCTTATCATGAATCTACTGGGCGCATTGGCAAAAGTCGGCAGTTTAACCATGGTATCGCGCATACTCGGCTTTGTCCGCGACACCATTATTGCACGCATGTTTGGCGCGGGAATGGCCACCGATGCTTTTTTTGTCGCATTCAAACTGCCTAATCTATTGCGCCGTATTTTCGCCGAAGGGGCGTTTGCCCAAGCTTTTGTGCCGATTCTGGCCGAATACAAACAAACCCGCTCCGAAGAAGCTACCCGCGAATTTATCCGCCATGTGGCAGGCATGTTGTCTTTTGCTTTGGTGATTGTGACCGCCATCGGTATTTTAGCGGCACCTTGGGTGATTTATGTGTCCGCTCCGGGCTTTGCCAAAAATGCGGACAAATTCCAACTTTCGGCCGATCTTTTAAGGATTACCTTTCCCTATATCCTGCTGATTTCACTCTCTTCCTTTATCAGCTCTATTCTCAACACTTATCATAAATTCAGCATTCCCGCCGTTACACCGACCTTATTAAACATCTCGTTTATTGTTTTCGCACTATTTTTCGTGCCCTATTTCGACCCACCCGTTATGGCTTTGGCATGGGCGGTTTTTGTAGGCGGATTATTGCAACTGGGCTTCCAACTGCCATGGCTGGCCAAGCTGGGTTTTCTCAAACTGCCCAAACTCAATTTCAAAGATGCCGCTGTTAACCGCGTAATGAAGCAAATGGCACCGGCCATTCTCGGTGTGAGCGTGGCGCAAATATCTTTGGTGATTAACACCATTTTTGCTTCGTTCCTGCAATCGGGCAGCGTATCGTGGATGTATTATGCCGACCGCCTGATGGAACTGCCTACTGGCGTACTCGGTGCGGCCTTAGGTACCATTCTGCTGCCGACACTTTCCAAATATGCCGCCGGAAAAGATACGCAGGAATTCTCCGCCCTACTCGACTGGGGACTGCGTTTATGCATGTTGCTCGCCCTACCGGCAGCAGTCGGCCTGGCTACCTTGTCGTTTCCCCTGATTGCCACTTTGTTTATGTATCGCGAGTTTTCACTCAATGATGCCCTGATGACGCAAAGCGCCCTCATTGCTTATTCTTTCGGCTTAATCGGCCTAATCATGATTAAAGTTTTGGCACCCGGCTTTTATGCCCGCCAAAATATCAAAACGCCGGTAAAAATCGCTATTTTCACGCTTGTCTGCACCCAACTGATGAACATCGCATTTATCGGCCCGTTGCAACACGTCGGTTTGGCATTGGCTATCGGATTAGGGGCTTGTTTGAATGCCGGATTACTTTATTTTCTACTGCGAAAACACAAAATCTACCAACCTAAACAAGGCTGGCTGGCATTTATTATCAAATTATTTATCGCGCTGGTGGTTATGGGTGGCGGCCTATGGTTGGCTCAGGCACAAACTTATTTCCCGCTACAATGGGTGCAAGTACCCGGCTGGCAGAAAGCAATTCAACTTTCCGGATTAGTGGTTTTCGGCGCCGCCTTATATTTTCTATCGCTTGCTCTGCTCGGTTTCCGCCCCCGTCATTTCAAACGTTCGGAATCTTAAGCAGTCAGGCAAACAGCATCGCACAGCGTTCAAAAGCCCGAAACGGGCTTTTGTTATTTTAGGTATTCACAGGCCGTCTGAAACTACCATATTTCAACACTTTTTATCATAACTTTGCTTATTTCATAAGCTTTTCCAATCGACTTGTTTTTATAAACACAAGCCGCTGTTGGCCTGCTTGCGCCCTGCCATGTATTTTGTTAAGGTAGTTCACGTTTTTATTTTTAATAACAAAAAGGAGTCAACCGATGACTGAAGAAACTCAAAAAACACCCCTCGAATATGCACGCGATATTATTAATCAGCTCAAAGAAATGCAGCACTACGCGCAAACCAATGCAGAAAAATTGTCTTCCCAGTGGCTGGCCTTTTCAGAAGGTGAATTTAAAAACAAACTGTTTGCCGAAAAAGTGGGCGACCTGCTCAACAAACAAGGTGCTTATGTAGAAGAATTGCAAGGCGTGATTAACGATATGGAACTCGAATGCAACCGTATTGAAAACGAAGCATAAACATCAATAAATCAAGAGGCCGTCTGAATCGCTATTTCAGACGGCCTCTTTTTAAAAAATACCTAATCCGTTACTACATCGCTCCATAATTCGGCCCACCGCCCCCTTCAGGGCAAGTCCAAACAATATTTTGGGTCGGGTCTTTAATATCGCAGGTTTTGCAGTGTACGCAGTTGGCGGCATTAATCTGCAATACCTGTTTACCCTCTTTTTCTACGATTTCATACACCCCTGCCGGGCAATAACGGGTTTCCGGCGAAGCATAATCTTTTAGGTTTACATCCAACATCACCTGCTGATTTTTCAAAACAAGATGGGCAGGCTGGTTTTCTTCATGGCTCACATTGGCGAGAAACACACTGCTTAAACGGTCGAAAGTCAGTTTGCCGTCGGGTTTCGGATAATCAATCGGGCGGCTAACGGCGGCTTTTTGCAACGAATCATTGTCCGCACCGTGATGCTTCAATGTCCACGGAGCCTTACCCTTGAAAACATACAATTCCAAACCGGTATAGGCCATCGCCGGAAACAATCCCCACTTAAACGCCGGGCGGATATTGCGCACCGCATGCAGCTCTTGATACAGCCAACTTTCTCTAAACAACCGATCATAAGCCACGGCTTCTTTACCGCTTTGCACCGCTTCGATTTCTTCCAAATTATCCAACAACGGGAAAACAGCCTCTGCCGCCAGCATTGCCGATTTCATCGCCGTATGAATGCCTTTGATGCGCGGTACATTTAAAAATCCTGCCGTATCGCCGATCAAAACGCCACCGGCAAAAGTCAGTTTCGGCAGGCTTTGCAAACCGCCTTCGCTGATGGCGCGCGCACCATAAGCAATGCGGCGGCCGCCCTCGAATATTTTGCGGATTTCGGGATGGGTTTTAAACCGCTGAAACTCTTCAAATGGAGAAAGATAAGGGTTTTGATAATCCAAACCGACCACAAAGCCGACGGCAATCTGATTGTTATCCAGATGGTAAATAAAAGAGCCGCCATAGGTTTTGCTATCCAACGGCCAGCCTGTACTATGTATCACCAAGCCCGGTTGGCATTGGCTTTCGGGCACTTCCCAAATTTCTTTAATGCCGAGACCATAAGTTTGCGGCTGGCAATCCCTATCCAAAGCATATTGGCGGATAAGCTGTTTGGTTAGCGAACCACGACAGCCTTCGGCAAAAATGGTTTGCTGCGCCCATAATTCCATGCCCGGTTGGAATTGGTCGGTCGGTTCACCGTCTTTACCCACACCCATATTACCGGTAGCAATGCCTTTTACCGAACCGTCGGGGTGATACAGCACTTCGGCGGCGGCAAATCCGGGATAGATTTCCACACCGAGATTTTCCGCCTGCTCCGCCAGCCAGCGGCACAATTCGCCTAAGCTGATGATATGGTAGCCTTTATTGTCAAAATTGGGGGTAACCGGTAGGCGGACGGCTTTTTTTTGCGTGAGAAACAAAACCTGATCTTCGGTGACACTGCGGTTAAGCGGCGCTCCCAATTCCCGCCAATCGGGCAGCAGTTCGTCTAAAGCATGCGGGTCAATCACGGCGCCGGCCAGAATATGTGCGCCGACTTCCGAGCCTTTTTCCACCACGCATACACTAATCTCACGCTCTTGCTGTTGGGCAAGCTGTTTCAGCCGGATGGCGGCCGACAAGCCCGACGGCCCCGCGCCGACAATCACAACATCATATTGCATGCTGTCGCGTTCTATGGTTTCGCTTTCGCTCATGGTGGCGTTCCTATTTTCTATATGGTAGTTGTTTGCGCGCCCGATAATGTTTTCAGACGGCCTTTTATGGTTTTTAAAAACAGATAATTATACAGTATCGGCTTCATGAGAAACAGCCGTTTGGCTATATCCGCCCACCATAACCGTTTCAATCAAACCGAAACCACCATCAACAATCAGGCCGTCTGAAATATTTTCAGACGGCCTGTATCTTATTCAATCATCTTGTTATTTTATTCCGGCGCGTGCATTTCCAAGCGGCCGCCTGCGGCAACCAATTGGTCTAATACTTCTTCCCAAGCATTGGCGGCATTGGCACAAGCTTCACCCTCCGCTTTAATGCCGAACTCAATATAAGGCGGTATTTTCTCACCGTTTTCTTTTATCCTGCCGACACTGGGCAGGCTGAATGTGCGGATGCCGTGATAAGTCTCTTCGATATAACGCATCACCGGCGCCACATGAGATTCCGGAATCCCATACACCCACACCGAATGCTGGACACTTTCCACCGCATGAAAACGGTCGGCATAATAAGTATCCAACACCCATTCCGCCATCGGGTGCGCCATCACGGGGAAGCCCGGAAAAAAATAATGTTCGCGAATCGAAAAACCGGCAATCGAGTTATAGCTATTCGGTACCAAATCGGCACCTTGCGGAAAATCGGCCATCAGCAGGCGTTGGCGGTGAGCGGCGGAATCAAGCGCATCGCCGCGTTTTAGCGAAACCTCATCAATCAACTTAGCAGCTTCCGGATGGCGAGCCAAAGGCAAATCCAAAGCTTCGGCAGCGGCCTGACGGGTATGGTCGTCGGGAGTTGCCCCGATACCGCCGGTCACAAACGTCGGCAGGCCGTCTGAAAAACTGCGCCGCAGTTGTTTAACCAATAAATCATAATCATCGGGCAAATATTGCACCTGCCCCAGCTTCAACCCGTGCGAACCGAGCAAATCTTTAAAAAAAGCAAAATGTTTGTCGATACGGCTGCCGTGTAGAATTTCATCACCGATAATAATTAAATTAAAATAGTTCATTGCGTATACTTTCCATCAAACAAGCAGCAAACAGGCTGCCGGAAAACACGTTCAGGCTGGACGAATCAGCCGATTCATACAATAATAACCTGTTTTCAGGCCGTCTGAAACGGCATTTCCATATATTCACAGGATTCCCCATGAGCCAAAATAACCATACGATTCTACAAAGTCTGCCCGTCGGGCAAAAAGTCGGCATCGCCTTTTCAGGCGGCCTTGATACTTCCGCCGCATTATTATGGATGAAACTCAAAGGCGCCCTGCCCTACGCCTATACCGCCAACCTAGGCCAGCCCGATGAAGACGATTACAACGCCATCCCCAAAAAAGCCAAAGAATACGGCGCCATCGAAGCGCGTTTGGTTGACTGCCGCAGCCAATTGGCACACGAAGGCATCGCCGCCATCCAATGCGGCGCATTCCACGTTTCCACCGGCGGCATTGCCTATTTCAACACCACGCCTTTAGGCCGCGCCGTAACCGGTACCATGCTGGTTTCAGCCATGAAAGAAGACGATGTCAATATCTGGGGCGACGGCTCGACCTATAAAGGCAACGATATCGAACGCTTCTACCGCTACGGCCTGCTCACCAACCCCAGCCTGCGTATCTACAAACCTTGGCTCGACCAAGCCTTTATCGACGAACTCGGCGGCCGTCAGGAAATGAGCGAGTTTCTGATTGCCAACGGCTTCGACTACAAAATGTCGGTTGAAAAAGCCTACTCTACCGATTCCAATATGCTTGGCGCCACCCACGAAGCCAAAGATTTAGAGTTTCTCAACAGCGGCATCAAAATCGTGAAACCGATTATGGGCGTGGCCTTTTGGGATGAAAACGTTGCCGTGAAAGCCGAAGAAGTCAGCGTACGTTTTGAAGAAGGCGTGCCTGTTGCGCTCAACGGCCAAGAGTTTGCCGATCCCGTCGCTTTATTCCTAGAAGCCAACCGCATCGGCGGCCGTCATGGTTTGGGCATGAGCGACCAAATCGAAAACCGTATTATCGAAGCCAAATCACGCGGTATCTACGAAGCCCCGGGCATGGCGCTGCTTCATATCGCTTACGAGCGTTTGGTTACCGGTATCCACAATGAAGACACCATCGAACAATACCGCATCAACGGCCTGCGCTTGGGCAGGCTGCTGTATCAAGGCCGCTGGTTCGACTCGCAAGCACTGATGTTGCGCGAAACCGCACAACGCTGGGTAGCCCGCGCCATCACCGGCGAAGTCACACTCGAATTGCGCCGTGGTAACGACTATTCGATTCTCAACACCGAATCGCCCAACCTCACCTACCAACCCGAACGCTTGAGCATGGAAAAAGTGGAAAATGCCGCCTTTACCCCGCTCGACCGTATCGGCCAATTGACTATGCGTAACCTCGATATCACCGACACCCGCACCAAACTGAACCTCTATTCGCAAAGCGGCTTATTGCAACTGGGCGAAGGTTCCGTATTACCGCAATTGGAAAACAAATCGAAATAAGCCTTTATCTTGAATTCGATAAAGCCACAAGCCGTCTGAAACCATTTCAGACGGCTTGTTTTTACAATCATCGCACTATAAGTTTCAGGCGGCCTCTAATAAAGCTAAGGCCGTCTGAAATACTGTTTTAGCGGTTCACTATTGTTTTATACAACTCAAGCCGCCGTACCTTCTAAAAAGTCTTGTGCAAAACGTTGCAACACACCGCCCGCTTCGTAAATCAACACTTCTTCGGCGGTATCCAAACGGCAGATAACGGGCACTTCCACCGTTTCGCCGTTTTTACGGTGAACCAACAGGGTCAACTCGGCACGCGGTTTGCGCCCGCCGACCACGTCATAAGTTTCCGTGCCGTCTAATTGTAGCGTATGACGGTTTACCCCTTCTTTAAATTGCAGCGGCAATACACCCATACCAATCAAATTGGTGCGGTGGATACGCTCGAAACCTTCGGCCACAATCGCTTCCACACCGGCCAGCCGCACGCCTTTGGCCGCCCAGTCGCGGCTGGAACCTTGGCCGTAATCGGCGCCGGCAATAATAATCAGCGGCTGTTTGCGGTTCATATAGGTTTCAATCGCCTCCCACATCCGCATCACTTGGCCTTCCGGCTCCACACGCGCCAACGAGCCTTGCTTGGTGGTGCCGTCTTCGTTTTTCACCATTTCGTTGAAGAGTTTCGGGTTGGCAAAAGTCGCCCGCTGCGCGGTGAGGTGGTCGCCGCGGTGGGTGGCATAAGAGTTAAAGTCCTCTTCCGGCAACCCCATCTTGGCCAGATATTCGCCCGCCGCACTGGTCGGCAAAATGGCATTTGAGGGCGAAAGGTGGTCGGTGGTGATATTGTCGGGCAGAATCGCCAGCGGCCGCATGCCTTTCAGCGTGCGTTCGCCTGCCAATGCGCCTTCCCAATACGGCGGACGGCGGATATAGGTCGACATCGGGCGCCAATCATATAGCGGGCTGGGGGCTTTTTCCGCCGTTCCGGTGTCGAACATAGGAATATACACATCGCGGAACTGCTGCGGTTTCACATATTCGGCCACAATCGCGTCGATTTCTTCATCGCTCGGCCAGATATCCTGTAAGCGGATTTCTTTGCCGTCGACCACACCCAATACATCGTTTTCAATATCGAAGCGGATGCTGCCCGCAATAGCATAGGCCACCACCAACGGCGGCGAAGCGAGAAACGCCTGTTTGGCATAAGGATGGATACGGCCGTCGAAATTGCGGTTGCCCGACAATACGGCGGTGGCATACAAATCGCGGTCGATAATTTCCTGCTGTATTTTCGGATCAAGCGCACCGCTCATGCCGTTGCAGGTGGTGCAGGCAAATGCCACAATGCCGAAACCAAGTTTTTCCAATTCGGGCAGCAGGCCTGCTTCTTTCAAATACAGTTCGGCCACTTTCGAGCCCGGCGCGAACGAAGATTTTACCCACGGTTTACGGGTCAGCCCCAATTCATTGGCTTTACGCGCCAATAAAGCGGCCGCCACTACATTGCGCGGATTGGAAGTATTGGTACAGCTGGTAATCGCGGCAATAATCACCGCACCGTCGGGCATGTGGCCGTCGGTCGGCTCTTCATAAGGTGCGGCAATGCCTTTTTTCGCCAAATCGGCCGTTGCAACGCGGGCATGCGGGTTGCTCGGGCCGGCCATATTGCGGCCGACATTGGATAAATCAAACTTCAATACGCGCGGATAAACGGCGTTTTTCAAAGTATCCGCCCATAAACCGGCGGTTTTGGCATAGTTTTCCACCAATTTAACCTGCTCGTCGTCACGGCCGGTCAGTTTTAAATAATCAATGGTTTGCTGATCAATGGCAAACATCGCCGCCGTAGCACCATACTCCGGCGTCATATTGGAAATCGTGGCACGGTCGCCAACCGATAAGCTGGCTACCCCTTCACCGAAAAATTCCACAAACGCCCCGACCACACGCTCTTTACGCAAAAACTCGGTTAAGGCCAACACAATATCGGTTGCGGTAATGCCCGGATGGCGTTTGCCCGTCAGCTCCACACCGACAATATCGGGCAGGCGCATCATCGAAGCACGACCGAGCATCACCGTTTCCGCTTCCAAACCGCCCACGCCGACGGAAATCACGCCCAAAGAATCCACATGCGGCGTATGGCTGTCGGTGCCGACGCAGGTATCGGGAAAGGCCACACCGTCTTTCACTTGAACCACGGGCGACATTTTTTCCAAATTAATCTGGTGCATAATGCCGTTGCCCGCCGGAATCACGTCTACATTTTCAAAAGCGGTTTTTGTCCAGTTGATAAAGTGGAAGCGGTCTTCATTGCGTCGGTCTTCAATCGCACGGTTTTTGGCAAACGCATCCGGGTCAAAACCGCCGCACTCCACTGCCAAAGAGTGGTCGACAATCAATTGGGTTTGTACAACCGGATTCACTTTGGCCGGATCTCCGCCTTTTTCGGCAATCGCATCGCGCAGCCCCGCCAAATCCACCAACGCCGTCTGCCCCAAAATATCATGGCACACCACCCGCGCCGGAAACCAAGGAAAATCGATTTCCTGTTTGCGCTCGATTAATTGCGACAGCCAGCTGTTCAAAGTGGCCAAGTCGGTTGTTTCCGCACGGTTCACCAGATTTTCAGCCAGAATGCGCGAGGTATAGGGCAAGGTATCGTATGAACCCGGCTTGATGGCTTCGCAGGCCGCGCGGGCATCGTAATATTCCAGATTAGACCCGGGCAGGGGTTTACGGTAGATTTGGTTGGTTTTCATAAGTTGCTCCTTAAATATTTTTCTTTTATTAAATCAGGCACTCAAGATGCCGTTTTGGGTTTTCAGACGGCCTAATGCCGTCTGAAAAAATCCTATTGTCTGTTTGTATATGGCTTTATTTAGTGCGCCAACGGCCGCCGGATACATGCCATAACAAACCGCTGATAACGGTAATAATACCGAGCCAATGCCACAGCCCCAAGCGTTCGTTTAATACCCAATAGCCGGCCAATAAAGCCACCACCGGCACCAATAAAGCAAACGGCGTAACCTTCCCTGCCGGATGTTTTGCCAACAACGCCCCCCAGCCGGTATAGCCGACCAAGCTGGACACATAGGCGATAAACAAAACCCCCGATATGCCTTTCCAAGTCAGGTTGGCAAGGTGCTGCACCACGCCGCCGAAGCCATACGCCAGCAGCGCAACCGAAGCAAAGGCGGCAAAAGCGGGAATCCCGCCCCACACCACCAACGACAAAGCATTCACCCTGCCGATGCGTTTCACAATAATATTACCGCAAGCCCAAGATGCCGCCGCCCCGAAAACCGGCCAGATGGCCGCCAACGGCAAATGCCCCTGATACTGGCCGACACCGATTAACACCAAACCGACCGCCGCAGTACACATGCCGCCGAGATGATGAGCCAGCACCGGCTCATGCAGCAACACACCTGCAATCAACACGGTAAAAAACACCTGCACCTGCAACATCAAAGCCGCCAAGCCCGTCGGCAAACCCCAATCCAATGCGGTAAACACCAAAGCAAACTGGCCGAAATTAATGGTGAGGCCGTAAGCAACCAGCAGATACCACGGCACCGCCGGACGTTTAATCAAAAACAGCGCGGGAAACACCACACATAAAAAGCGCAATGCCCCCAATACCAACGGCGGTACTTCGTTCAGGGCAAACTTCATAAACAGGAAATTCACGCCCCATATACTGATAACCAGCAATATCAGCAGGTAGTCTTTGGGTTTCATAGCCGTATTTCCCCGCCATTCCAGATAATGTGCGTTGCCCCACAACCGTTTAAATATTTTTAAACTTCCTAAAGTTGGCAGGATACAAACCATTCATCAACACGATGCCTGCCACAATGCAAACCGCACCTGCCAAAAAAGCGGCAGACGGCATCTCACTCAATACCAGCCATGCGAGAAAAGCGGCAAATAACGGCTCGGAAAGCTCCGTTACCTGAACATTGGCCGCACTCATCAACCCCAATGCTTTGGTTGTGCAGTAAAAACCCAATACGGTAGGCAGTAGCGCCAAAGCCAAAACGCTTAAAACTATTTTTCCATTCCAATCAATCGGGTGCATCATGTTCAAAAAGGGCAGTAATAAAAACAGGCTGCCAAACAACATCAACAATCTGGTCAGGAAAAGCCCGCCCTTCAAGCCCGTTTTTTTCACCATCACCGAAAACACACCGTATCCGGTTCCTGCCAAAGCAGCGTTTCCGACCAAGCGTATATTGCCTCCGGTCGCGCCTTCAGACCAAGCGATAATGCCGATACCGACCACTGCCGCCGCCGTTCCTAAAAGTGCCGTCCATGCAATAGATTCGCCAAGAAGTATTCTGCCGAACACCAAAGCGGATACGGCTGCCGAAGCCATCAATACGGCTACCACATCGGCTGCGTTGCCATATCGGTAAGCAGCGGTTTCAAAGAAAAACAAAACGAAAATGCCCAAAAATGCACACAACGCAACACTGCCCCAAAATCTGCCCGCACTATATGCTGCCGTATCGGTTATGCTGCGCTTTTGCTCTGCAAACGGTTTACGAATCAGCATCAAACTCAACAGCAAAAACGCTGCAAAAGTTTTGAAAAACGCAATATCCTGTATATTAAGGCCTTCTTCAATCAATATCTTGCTAAAAATACCGATAGAAGCATTTAAAGCCGCTGCCGCAGTAGCGAAAATCAAACCTTTTATCAGGTCAGACATCCTGCTTCCTTTCCCCACGCTGGCGTTAATAAAACCATTCTATCTTTCAATCACGACGATTTCGGCACCACAAAACGCCATTGCGAATGCGATAACGGGGCTTGTTCGCAATGCTGCATAAACAGCGTACGCCAACGGTGATTGGGGTCGAAGGTCGAATCCGATTCGTTGCCGACGGTTAAACACAAACCCGAACCGCGCAATTCGACGCGGCCGTCCGGACGGTGGACAAAATGCTGCAAGTGTTGCGCTTCTAAAAACGGGCTGCGTTCGCCGCATCCTTTCGGCATCACGGCGGCGCCGGCCAAGATGGTGTTATTGATGCCGGCTGCGGTTGCGCATACGCCGTAAGCAGGAAAATGAATCATGCCGTTGTCTTCCATCACCACCGCTTCATCGGCATAAAGGCCGGGTTTGCAATTGTGGGCGGTCATCGGCATATCGAAGCGGACATAATCGCCGGAACCAACCACATCCAAGCAATAGCCGTCTTGCGGGCGGTCGAGGTCGTTCACCAAGCGCAGATGGCCGGGCTGTTTTTGCGTGGCGGCTGCGGCGGTTGCAGCCTGTTTCGGTGCGGCGTCTTGTGCCGGTTTCGCCCTGCTTTGTTCGACGCAAGCGGATAAGAGAAGGCTGCCGACAAGGGCGGTTAATAGTGTTGTGGAATAAGTTGTTTGGGTTGTTTGTTTCATTTTGCTCACCGTATTCACTGAGAAAATAGGCATCTATGCCTTTATAAGGGCGCTATTGTACTGTCTGCCGCCTATTCGGGTGAATATTTCCAAACGGTTTTCTGCGGTTCCAACTTAGTCGTCATCAGGGATTATGCTTTTTTCAGACGGCCTCTATTTATTTTATAGGCCGTCTGAAAAGAACATAATAAAAAGGTACGTCTGGCGAATGCCGGCCGTACCTTTTTTATATAGATTAGCGGTCGTCCATATATTGGAAAGCCAAATCATCGGGGCCGGTGTAGTTGGCACTCGGACGGATAATTTTGCCGTCTTGGCGTTGCTCGATAACGTGTGCACTCCAGCCGGTGGTGCGCGAAATCACAAACAGTGGTGTGAACATGGCGGTCGGCACGCCGAGTTTTTGATAGGAAACGGCTGAGAACCAATCCAGATTGGGGAACATTTTTTTCTCGTTCCACATCAGGGTTTCCAAGCGTTCGGCAATGTCGAACAAACGCATATCGCCCGCTTCTTCGCTTAATTGGCGTGCCACTTCTTTAATCACCACATTGCGCGGGTCGGAAACGGTATAAACGGGATGGCCGAAACCGATCACAATCTCTTTGCGGGCAATGCGTTCGCGGATATCGGCTTCTGCTTCATCGGCGTTGCGGTAGCGTTTTTGAATATCGTAAGCCACTTCGTTGGCACCGCCGTGTTTCGGCCCTTTCAAGGCGCCGATGGCGCCGGTAATGCACGAATACATATCCGAGCCTGTACCCGCAATCACACGTGCGGTAAAGGTTGAAGCGTTAAACTCGTGTTCCGCATAGAGAATCAGCGAAATATGCATGGCTTTGACTTGGGACTCGGTCGGGCGTTTGCCGTGTAGCAAGTGAAGGAAATGGCCGCCGACACTTTCTTCTTCACTTTCCACACTGATGGATTTGCCGTTATGCGAATATTGATACCAATAAAGCAGCATACTGCCGAATGAAGCCACTAATTTGTCGGCCACATCACGCGCTTCGCTAACGGGCTGGCTTTCACGCTCCGGACGGATGCAACCGAGCATGGAAGCGCCGGTACGCAATACATCCATCGGATGGGTATGTGCAGGCAAACTTTCCAGCACTTGAATCACGCGGATAGGCAGGCCGCGCATGGATTGCAGTTTTTTCTTATAGGCGGCCAGTTCGAAACGGTTGGGCAGGTGGCCGTGGATTAGCAAATAAGCAACTTCTTCAAATTCGCAATGCTTGGCCAAATCCAAAATATCATAACCGCGGTAGCTCAAATCGTTGCCGCTGCGGCCAACGGTACACAATGCGGTATTGCCTGCGGCTACGCCTGAAAGGGCAACCGATTTTTTGGGTTTGAAAGTCGGGGTTTCGGTAGTCATAGGGGGGTCTCCTTTGTAGATTTGGTTTTATATGCTTTAAAACGGCGATATCAATAAGTAAAGGCCGTCTGAAATACGCGCCGGACAATCGGGCGTATTACCTGCGGCCGTATGGGTTCGGCATACGGCAGCGGTTGATTTTTCATTATGTTTTTTTATTTGGTGAACAGCTCGTCAAGCTTTTGCTCAAACGCATAATAGTTCAAATGGTCATACAATTCGGCACGGGTTTGCATGGTATCGAGAACATTGGCTTGAGTACCGTCGCGCATAATTGCTTCATAAACATTTAATGCGGCTTTGCTGGCGGCGCGGAAAGTAGACAACGGATATAAAACGATTTTCACGCCGTTATCAGCCAATTCTTTTTGGTTATAAAGCGGGGTCGAGCCGAATTCGGTAATATTCGCCAATACGGGTACGCTCACGGCTTCGGCAAATTTTTGATACATGCTCAATTCGGTCATCGCTTCGGGGAAAATCATATCGGCACCGGCTTCCACACAGGCTTGGGCGCGGTCGATAGCAGCATTCAAACCTTCCACCGCCAACGCATCGGTACGCGCCATAATGACGAAGTTTTCATCAACGCGGGCATCTACGGCTGCTTTAATACGGTCAACCATTTCGGCTTGCTGAACAATGGCTTTGTTCGGACGGTGTCCGCAACGCTTTTGCGCCACTTGGTCTTCAATATGCACGGCAGCCACCCCGGCACGCTCGAAACTGCGGATGGTGCGGGCAATATTGAACGCCCCGCCCCAACCGACATCAATATCCACCAATAAGGGGGTGTCGACATTATCGGTTATGCGGCGCGCATCAATCAGCACATCTTCCATGGTGGTAATGCCCAAATCGGGAATGCCGCAAGAACAGGCAGCCACACCGCCGCCGGAAAGATAGATGGCTTTAAAGCCACTCTGAGTGGCTAAACGGGCGAAATAGGCATTAACGCAGCCGACAACGGCTAAGGGATTGGATTCTTGAACAGCCTGACGGAAGCGCAGGCCGGCAGAGTGAATACTCATGAAATGCTCCTTGGTTTGTTTTCTTCTTGTGTAGTTGAATGTAGTAATTTTTAAAATCGCTGTAAAATCAAAATTTTTGATGGAACCCATCACTTTTTCCGATAGACTGCCGATATCACTTGGCAAATCACACTTTCCGCCCCAAAGGATTAATTTTTATTTGAGTCCGAATAAATATAAAATCTGTCGAAAGCAGATTATTTATATCGACATGCTATGGGAAAGGCCGTCTGAAAATTCAGACGGCCTTTTGTTTTGATAGCGCATTTTACTAATAGTTTCATTCATTATTATGATTAAAATAATCTGCCTTTAAAAACATAACCGACAATAATTAATAGTCATCAATATTACTGCTATCCGATTTATGGCTATCGGTTTTTTATACTTTTACACTTTGCATAGGCAATGTTAATATATAACGCATAATTAAACCAAAATCTTCATTACTTTACGTCTTACCGCATCGTTTTTCATTCCCCTCAAGAAAAAGGTTGCGTATGTCTACTCAAGAAACCCCGCCCGCTAAGCGCCCCAATTATTTTTTATGGACGTTTATCTTAGTCGGCCTGATGGCAGCAACTGCTGTTGCCGACCCTACTTTACTCACCAATACCATTGCCACCATCAGTCAGTTTTTCTATCTTAAATTCGACTGGCTGATCATGTGGTTGCCGCTGTTGGCTTTCGGCGTCGGTCTATCCGTCGCTTTATCGCCCCGTTTCGGCAATATCCGTTTGGGCGGCAAAGATGCCGTGCCCGAATTTTCTTTTTTATCATGGATGAACATGCTGTTCACCGCCGGTATCGGTGTGGGTATTGTTTTTTTCGGCCCTATCGAGGCTTTATGGCATTATTTCCAATCGCCCATCGGCATTAAAGCGGAAGGGTTGACCGAATATGAAAAAGTAGAAAACGCCATGAGCTTGGCCTTACACGTTTGGGGGATTCCCGCTTGGTCGCTATATATGATTGCCGGCTTGGTCATGGCTTATTTCGCCTACCAACACCAAACCGAATGCACTCCGGCCGCTCCGCTGCAATATTCGTTTCGCAATAAAAAATGGGCCAAACCGCTTGGTATTATCGTTACCGGCATGGCCATTCTTTCGATAGCTATGTCGGTATCTTCTTCTATTGCGATGGCATCAGTACAAATCGCCTCAGGGCTGAAAATCATCACCGGTATCACTTTCGATTCTATCACCGGGAAAGCACTTATCTTGGCCGCACTCGCCGCACTTTATACTTTAGGCGCGATACTGCCTATTAATAAAGGGATGAAATTCTTAGGCGACTGGACGGTTTATTTTTCTATTGTGTTATTGCTGTTTGTGTTTTCTGTTGGCCCTACCCATTATTTTTTAAGCACTATGGCGGTTTCCGTCGGCAATATCTTTACCAAAACCATTCATCATTCATTCGAACTGTATATGTTTCACAACCGCGATTGGGTGGTATGGTATCCGATGGCATACTGGGTTTGGTGGGTTACATGGGCACCGTTTGTGGGCGTGTTTTTGGCCAAAATTTCCAGAGGGCGGACATTACGCCAATTTGTATTGGCTTCGGTGATGGTACCGGCCGGCTTCATTGTGATTTGGTTTTCGGTATTTTCAGGCTTTAGCCTGCTGGATACGGTTGAAGGCAGCGGGCGCTTGGCAGAAATTGCTAATAAAGGCGACTACGAAGGTACGTTTTATTATTTACTCAATATGCTGCCCTTATCCGGCCTAACCAAACCGCTAACCGTTATGCTGTTTCTCGGCTTTATCGTCACCACTGTCACCAGTGCCGCCATTTCTCTAGGGATTATGACCAGCAATAACGGCCGTAGCGAAAACAAATTCCGTGCGGTGGTGTGGAGTATCTTAATGACACTCATCAGCTACGCGGTGATTTTCACCGGAAAAATGGAAGGGATTAAAGCGGTCGGTTCTTTTTCAGGCTTTCCGTTTGTGTTTGTGATGTATTTATGGTTTGCCGCCTTATGGCGCCAGCTCAACCGCGACGTGCCGCGTGTGAAAAAGGAGCAGTAAAAAATGAAACAGGAAATTTTCTATTGGAATCAAGGACTGCATGACAATATTATTGAAACAATAATGATGTTGTTAACCGTATTGTTTCTATGTTATGTAGTAAAGCTCGCTTTTTTTGATAAAGACGACGAACCCAAATAAACCATCAGACAGGCCGTCTGAAAGTTTTCAGACGGCCTGTCTAATTTAAATGCATATATATAAGGGTTATCAATCTCTTGACTTTCCGATACAATTAACTAATTCAAATTTAAATAAATAAAATATAAACCAACTTCTCAAAGGAGCATCGAATGCCCCAGCAACCTCTTCTGCCCGTACCCGATCTTAACGAAACCTGCACCCTCTATTTAAAACAGGTTCGGCCGCTTCTCGAAGATGAAGAATATAAAAAAACAGCCGCTGCCACACGAAACTTCCAAGCGCGTACAGGCCGCAAACTGCAAGAAGCATTACAACAATTTGCCGAAAAATCGGAAACCAGCTGGCTGCTTGATGCGTGGTTAAAAAGCTATTTAAACGGCCGTACGCCTTTGCCGTTAAGCAGCAATGTCGGCTTCGGTATTCAAACACAAAACAAATCATTAAGTGACTGGGCCGCTGCATTGGCCGCCGTTTGTGCCGATTATTATCACAACCGTATTCCCACACCGCAAACTCCACAAGGAACACCGATTTCCATGGACCAATGGCAGATTCTACGCGGTGCGGCACGTATTCCTCAAACAAGTTGCGACGGCTACCGTATTGCAGAAACCACCAGCCGACATATCGGTGTTATCCACAAAGGTTTCTACTACCGCATTACCGCTCTTGACGAACAATACGAAGCTTATCACCCTGATACATTCCGTCAGGCATTCGAGCAAATTTTATCTGACAATGCTGCAAACCCCTATCCTATTGCCGTCCCCTGCTATTTAGGCGGCAACCAGACTGCACGTATTTATAAAGTACTGAAACTAAAAGAAGACAATACCGATCTGATTGAATGTATAGAAACTGATCTTTTCCATATCAGTATCAATCATAAAGAATTCAACGCTGAAAATGATTTGGCATGGGCTACATTTGTACCGGAGCAAAATGTCTGGTGCTATAAACCGATGACTTTCTGCTACAACACTCAAACCGAACGCCTATTCCTACATTGCGAACACACTTGGGAAGACGGCGGCGCTCTGAAAGGCATTGTGACCCATGCCGCCGAAAAATTAAACACTCTGAAAGGCAAAAAAACCGCCCCCGCTATCAGCCGCCATCAATGGACACTCACCCCGACACAAAAGAAAAACTGGCTGCGATGGCAACAAGATTACGCGGAAAAAGCTAAAAAAATGCATGTCCGCACCATCACGGTTGACTTTGAAAATAGAATAATACCGAAAGGTATCAGTCACGACGCTTTAATACAATTCCTGTTTCAATACGCACAATTAACCACCTACGGCAATATCCGCAATACTTATGAAGCAGTTGATGCCAGCCATTTCCGTAGCGGCAGAACCGAATGCGTCCGTCCGATTTCAGACGAATCACTCGCTTTCGTTGCCACTCTTTTACAAAATAAACCCGATCAAAGCCTGCTTGAAGCCGCCCTACTCGAGCACAAAGCCCGTATTAAAAATGCCAAATTCGGCAAAGGTGCCAACCGCCATCTACTTGGACTACAACTGATGGCAAAACAAGCAAAAATTCGTACGCCTGCTTTTTTCACAGATAACGGCTATCGGGTGTTTACTACGGATTTTCTTTCGACATCCACATTGGGCGACAACCGCTTTACCATTAACTTTGCCTTCGCCCCCACTTCTCAAGGCGGCTTGGGTGTGAATTACACACTCACTGATTCGGGTTGGTTGTTTACGGTCAGCTATCCCGAACACCAGCAAAATGAAGTGGCTATTTTCTTGGCTGCAATTAAACAAGGCGGAGAAAAATTATTAACCTTTTTTAATGACGGCGTAGATTAATAGCCCTATTCTGTTTTTTCTGACCAAGAAGAAAAGTATCTTGTATTTTTATATTTTTATTATTTATACTTGATGCCTTAAAAATATGATTATGTTTAAATTTAAATTATAGTATTTCTGCTGTTAATTTATCAAAATACTATCATCTTTGTTTAAAAAATCATTAAGCTAGTCCATTTATCGGTAAAATATACCAAAAGAATAAATTTTTTGTTAACGACAACGTTAATGGCTAAAATAAAATCCTTAAACTTATTTTCCTCCCCTCTTATTTTTTAAAAGGACTTTTTATGAAAAATACATATAAATTAGGTGTGTTATGTTTAGCAGTTTCCCTAGGCTTAAGCGCTTGTGGCGGCAATAATAAAGATGCTGAATCATCACAAGCTGAAGCCGCCTTAGAGAAAATTGGGCAAGCAGTTGGCATTGAAAACATAGTAGTAAATGAAAAAGTACTTCAGGCAGCCGAAGATAGTTTAAAAGCGCTGCCACAGTTTAATGGTAAACCATTAAATGTATTCCAAAATGTTCGATTTTATTCAAACCGTATTGAGATTGATATCCAAGACCCTAACAATCCGGAAAATATTGATAGCTATATTTATTCAGGCGGAAAATGGAGCGAACCGACACCGGTACAAATTTCCGGTGGAGGCGATTTAAAAGATAACACAACACCGTTAGATCAAATTAAATTTGCTACGGTTGCAAAAATTGCAAAAATTTGGCATGAAAAAGCCGTAGAAGTAAAAGCAGAGGAAACCGAACTTGACTTTGCCTCTTTCTCCCTTTTCGTTCCCATGCAACAACGTCGTTGGATAGTCAGTGATATTGAAACAGACCGTGCCAAATATGATTTCGAATTTGATGCCGATGGAAATTTAAAAGAATTTAAAAAAGAATAAGAATCACGATACACTAAAAGTAGTTTTTCTCTTTAATTAATAAGAGCAATTCAAAATAAAAAACCATTCAATTTTTTATTTAATTGAATGGTTTTTTTAAGTCTTATCCAAGAGTATGCAAATTAAATCTAAAACGCCATACACAAAAAACGGCATACCCGAAAGTATGCCGTTTGCTTTACGTTGCTCAAAAAGACTGCTGTATTTGGCAGTGGTTTGTGTTTTAGTCCTCTTGCGCCCCGGATTGAAGATAATTGGCTACGCCCATAGCGGCTACCAATTCTTGTTGCGTCTCCAACCAATCTGTATGTTCCTCATTGGTGTCTTTTAATTTTGACAACAAATCACGGGAAACATAATCCTGTTTTTCTTCACACACTGCGATTGCTTCAACCAACGCAGTATGTTTTTCCCGCTCTTTTGCCAAATCACAGCTGATAATTTCCTCAGCCGTTTCACCAATAAATAATTTACCTAATTCCTGAAGATTCGGTAAACCCTCAAGCAATAATACCCGTTCGATAATATCGTCGGCGGCTTTCATCTCAACAATCGATTGTTTGAAGAAATATTCGCCTAATTCTTCCAAGCCCCAGTTTTTTAAAATACGGGCATGAAGAAAATATTGGTTAATTGTTACCAACAGCAAGCCTAAATTCTTATTTAGCTCGCGGATAACCATACGGTCGCCTTGCATATCAGTTCCTTTTATTTAATGAAAAATTCTTTAATTTATTGGGATAACTGTTACTGCTGGCTTTGCAGATAATTTTGAAGACCGATCAAGTCAATTAAGCGTAATTGTTTTTCCAACCAGTGCGCATGATCCTCTTCAGTATCTTTCAACTGTTCAACCATCAATTCACGTGTCACATAGTCTTGTTTTTCTTCGCACAATTTAATACCTTTTTTCAACGCAGCTTGTACTTCAAGCTCGGTATTCAAATCGGCTTTCAACATAGAGAGCACATCGGTACCGATATTGACTTTAGCCGGAACCATCTGTGGTGTGCCGCCAAGCATTAAAATACGACGGATAAAAGCTTCAGCGTGGCCGGTTTCATCTTCCATCTCATGGCCGATACGGTCAAACAATTTAGTGTAGCCCCATTCGGCATACATGCGTGAATGAATAAAATATTGATCACGGGCAGCCAACTCGCCTGCTAACAATTCGTTCATATAGTCAATTACTGCTTTATCACCTTGCATGGTATTGTGTCCTTTCATCATTATCATGTAGCGTGCTGTTTTTCTAGTAGCACTATTTGATGTAAATTGTATTGAATAAAATACCAAAGTACAAATTTTCTATTTAAAATACAAACAATTATCAAAAAGCTCTAGCACTCAAAAACAGTGCTTAAAAAGTTATTTTATTGTTAATATTGATGTTTTGTTGCATACAATATTGATAAATATTCGCAAGAAAAATATATGTTTTCATAATTTAACATAAAATAACATACAACCAATCGACTTTATGACAACTTCTAACCATTTACCCATCCACTTTTATATTTTTCCTTTAATTTCAGCAATATTATTTAAAGTTATCATCCTAACCCGACAGAAAGTCATCAACAGCAAGCGATGTAAGGTTTTTAAAGAAACGCTGATAAACGTGCTACAATACACGGTTATTTTTAGTTAGTAAGATATAAACTCATCTATGAAAAAAATCAGAAATATTGCCATTATCGCCCACGTTGACCACGGCAAAACCACTTTGGTCGACCAACTTCTGCGCCAATCCGGCACATTTCGTGCCAACCAGCAAGTTGACGAACGGGTAATGGACAGCAACGACCTCGAAAAAGAACGCGGCATTACCATTCTGGCGAAAAATACTGCCATTGAATATGAAGGCTATCACATCAATATCGTCGACACGCCCGGACACGCCGACTTCGGTGGCGAAGTGGAGCGCGTTCTCGGCATGGTCGATTGCGTTGTATTACTTGTTGATGCCCAAGAAGGCCCGATGCCGCAAACCCGTTTCGTAACCAAAAAAGCCTTGGCTTTAGGTTTACGCCCGATTGTTGTTGTGAATAAAATCGACAAACCAAGCGCACGCCCGAGCTGGGTTATCGACCAAACATTCGAATTATTCGATAACTTGGGTGCAACAGACGAACAACTCGACTTCCCGATTGTTTACGCTTCAGGCTTGAGCGGTTTCGCCAAATTGGAAGAAAGCGACGAAAGCACCGACATGCGCCCGTTGTTTGACACCATTCTGAAATACACCCCTGCCCCCTCCGGCAATGCCGACGAAACCTTGCAACTGCAAATTTCCCAACTTGATTATGACAACTACACCGGCCGTCTCGGTATCGGCCGTATTCTCAATGGCCGCATCAAACCCGGCCAAGTCGTTGCCGTGATGAATCATGAGAAACAGGTTGCCCAAGGCCGTATTAACCAATTGCTTGGTTTTAAAGGTTTGGAACGTGTGCCCTTAGAAGAAGCAGAAGCCGGTGATATCGTGATTATTTCCGGTATTGAAGACATCGGTATCGGAGTAACCATCAGCGACAAAGAAAACCCCAAAGGCCTGCCCATGCTCAGCGTCGACGAACCGACCCTGACTATGGACTTTATGGTCAACACTTCCCCGTTGGCGGGCACCGAAGGCAAATTTGTGACATCACGACAAATCCGCGACCGTTTGCAAAAAGAATTGCTCACCAATGTGGCCTTGCGTGTTGAAGATACTGACGACGCCGATATTTTCCGTGTATCCGGCCGTGGCGAACTGCATCTGACTATTTTGTTGGAAAATATGCGCCGCGAAGGCTATGAACTGGCAGTCGGTAAACCACGCGTTGTATTCCGCGAAATCGACGGTCAAAAATGCGAACCTTATGAAAATCTGACGGTTGACGTGCCAGATGACAACCAAGGTGCGGTAATGGAAGAACTCGGTCGCCGCCGTGGCGAGCTGACCAATATGGAAAGTGACGGCAACGGCCGTACCCGATTGGAATACCATATTCCCGCACGCGGTCTTATCGGTTTCCAAGGTGAATTTATGACCCTGACCCGCGGCGTTGGCCTGATGAGCCACGTGTTTGACGATTATGCACCCGTTAAACCCGATATGCCCGGCCGTCACAACGGCGTACTGATTTCGCAAGAGCAAGGCGAAGCGGTTGCTTATGCACTATGGAACTTGGAAGATCGTGGCCGCATGTTTGTTTCCCCCGGCGACAAACTCTACGAAGGCATGATTATCGGGATCCACAGCCGTGATAACGACTTAGTTGTAAACCCGCTGAAAGGCAAAAAACTGACTAACGTCCGCGCCAGCGGTACCGACGAAGCCGTACGCCTGACTACACCGGTTAAGCTGACTTTGGAAAATGCCGTAGAGTTTATTGATGATGACGAACTTGTCGAAATCACACCGAAGTCTATCCGCTTGCGCAAACGCTATCTGCAAGAAAGCGAACGCCGCAAACACTTTAAAAAACCGGAATAACAATCAATAATCAATTATTGATATGTTTATCAAAAGGCCGTCTGAATATTTTCAGACGGCCTTTTGATTATTGTATTGGCATTTTTAATCATAACGGTTTACAAACCAGTTTAAACACCATCTTGAAGCCTTTTCCGCCGCAAGCGTGCATATCTGCGGTAAAACCATAATGCCAACAGCATCAACAGCAATGCTGCCAACACCGGTACAAAAATACTGAGCACACTCATTACCACCGCCACACCGGTTTCTAAGATTGAAAAAATCGGATTGGCCAAGCCTCCGGTTGTTGTCGTACCCACAACACGGGTAACCGCATTGGTGCTTTTTACCGTGGCCGCCGCACCACCGCCGGCAATCACTGCCAAAGTCCATGTAACGGCAGGGCTTAAATCGGCAGCAGTGGACGCCATCACGGCCGTACCCGCTACCGCCGCCAACGGTACGGCAATGGTATCCAACAGGTTATCCACAAAAGGAATCAAATAACCCAAAGCTTCGGTTATTGCGGCTATTCCGAGAATCATCAGCGCATGACCGCTACCGAGCCATTGCCAATTTTCATTGAGCGGCCACATACCGCTGTATGCGGCCATGCTTAACGCAAATAACGGTAGAAATACGCGGAAACCGGAGCTGGCCGCCAAACCAATGCCGAGTGCAATACTGATAACGGTATCAAAATTCATGATGTCAATCATAAGGCAAAAGATACGTTTATCTTACTAGTAAAACCAAAACAACGGCAGCTATTTTGCATGAATTCTAAATTTAAGCGATTTTCACCACACGGCTTTTTTGACATAAGGGATAACTGTCAAGAAACGGTTTGATACATGCATGCATTTCATCAAAACTTTTACCATATAAATACAAAGCAGTTTCCGAACCTTCCCAATAGCTCGCTACCATCCCTTTTTTGTCTTCTCCCAACAAACGTTCGAGTTCTTTATAAACATGGTTGACATCGCAATTTTGATAAACTTCGGCATCTAAATCCGAACCGTTCAGATACAAACCCAAGCCTTCCCAAATACCGAATGGAATCCGTTTCACTTCTTTTTTTAAAAATTTAGAATAAACAATAATATAAGAACCGATAGGCGCCAATACACCCTCTAGAAAACTGATGATTTTCCGAATCGTTTCATCCGAACTATCGGAAATGTTTAAATCAATATCACAAGACGATATTTCACCGTTCTGTTCTAATGCCGTGCCACCGCCGATGAGTTTTGTTTTAATACCGGCTTGCGGTAAAAACTCTTCCAAAAGATCTTCTATATCATGGCGGTGCATTGGTTGCAATCTGGCATTCAAATGAATTGTAATTTTCATAATAGTTGTCCTCACTATTAAATCAAGTGGTTAAAAATACATCATTATTACTTCAGGCCGTCTGAAAACATTTCAGACAGCCACTTTTCTCATACCTTTTGCCGCAATCAACAATGCGGCTGCCTGAACTCCCAACAACACCCAAACCACGCCCTGCCAACCGTTTCCTGTATAAGCAAGGCCGCACAACCACGAACCCAATGTTCCACCGCCATAATAAGCCATGTAATACAGCCCAGAAGCCAGCGAACGCCCTTCCTTCACATTGGCGGCAATATAACTAATGGTCGCCGCCTGAGTAATAAAAACGCCGGATGACATCAATGCTAAGCCAATAATCACCACCGGCAGGGATACGGCAAAGGTTATCAGCACACCGGCAGCCGATAAACAAACCGCCATCATAATGGTATTACCGCTGCCGAAACGGTTAATCAGTCTGGCCGATAACGGTGTAATCACCATGCCAATCAAATAAACAGCAAACAAGTTTGCCAATCCGCCACTATCCAGCGCATAGGGTTCTTCAGCCAAATATAGGTTGATATACGTAAAACACCCTACCAGCGAACACAATACACACGCGCCCAACATACAGGCTGCCACCACACGGCGGTTGTGCAAATGCCCGACCAGCGTATTCAAGGCCGTCTGAAAATGTGGCTTGGCTTCAAACTTACGCGAAGCAGGAAGCTGCTTCCATACAAAAAACGCACCGCCTACCGTTAATGCCGACATCACATAAAACGAGCTGCGCCAGCCAATCATTTCACTTAAATGCCCTAAAATAAACCGCCCTAAAAAACCACCCAATACCGTGCCGGAAACATACAGCGACATCAGCCGCGTCATCGCTTTACCGCCGAACTCCTCACCCACATACGCAATCAGCACCACCGTAATGCCCGGCACGGCCACACCTTGCAAAAAGCGCCACAACATCACTTGTTCAATCGTTGATGTACCGGCCAAAAGTAAAGTCGGTATAGCTAAAAACAATAAAGAACCGACAATAAAGACCTTACGCCCGAGCGCATCCGACAACATACCCATAAACGGCGACATCAACGCCACACCCAAAACAGTTGCACCTACCGCTAAACCGGCCTGCACATCGGTCGCCCGTAAATCATCTATCAATACCGGCAAAATTGCCTGCACCGAATAAACCTGCAAAAAAGCAAAAAGACCGGTTAGGAATACGGCCAGCTGTAACAACCGCGATGCTTCCTCAAGCACCGCCTGCTCATTTCTACTTTGTATCATCGGAAAAACCTATTATTTTTTTAAAGACATTACATTTAAAAAATGATTCCCTTATCTCTTATCAGAGTTCTAATATAAATTTCAATATGTAGCCTTGTATATTTTTCAAGTAAACCTTATATTACAGACTCCATTAACGATCTTATAAGGAATCTACCATGCACACTTTCCGTAAAACCATCACCGCCCTATTAACGGCTACCGTGGTTCTTGCCGCTGCTCCTGCTATGGCAGATAGAGACCAAGAACATCTATGGAGCAATCAAGACAAATATATTACCCACCAAGCAGCGGGCCAAGCCGCTTTAAAACAATTTCCCGGCGCACATTTGCTTGAAGTCGAATTTGATATGAGCCGCAGATATAATGCACACTATGATGTTGAATTACGTGCAGCAGATGGTAGAGAATATGAGGTGATCGTTGACGCTGTTAGCGGTAAAGTTGTATCTTCAAAATTAGACTAATATTTATTCTCCATCTATTACCATACAGGCTGATGTAGCCATAAACCAACTTTTCCATTTATGAAATATGGGCGCGTGTGCATTATGACCGCGCCCATTTTGGTTTGGCTGCCAATATGTTCGGATAAACCGGGCAATCGGTATCATGTGCCCCGGCCAAATAGCCGGTACTCATCAAAAACTCATTCACAATCTCACCACCGACAAACTTAAAATGCCGTTTAAACAGCTTCACCCATTGCGCCAACTCAAGCGGGTGATGCGCATCCAACCAGTTTTTAAACGAACCATATTGCTGCTGTAATATTAAAATCTGTTGCGCATTATAAATCGCCGCATTGATTTTCAAACGGTTGCGAATAATGCCTTTATCGTTCAACAGCCGTTCACGGTCGGCATCGGTATAAGCGGCAACGGTTGCAATATCAAAATCAGAATAAGCCGCCTGAAAAGCCTGCTGCTTTTTTAATATCAACGTCCAACTCAAACCGGCCTGGTTGATTTCCAACACCAGCCGTTCGAATAAAACATTATCGCTATCTACAGGAAAGCCATAGACACAATCATGATAATGTTTATTCGGATTATCATCATTATCCGGCAAGGCATTGGCAAACACACAATAACTCATTTCAGACGGCCTTCTCATCAATACCATACACATAAATCGACGGCACTCTATATGCCGTTACAGATAAGGCCGTCTGAAAAATATTTCAGACGGCCTTATGCAAGATTCAAACCAATATCAAAACATCACGCTTGGTCGGCTGCTTTATTTTCCGTTTCATCTTTAACATCAACATCTGTTGCAGCGGCATCACTGCCCTGCTCAACTTGTTTTTCTTTAGCCGCTTTGCGTTCGGCTTGTGCTGCCAATGCCTGTTGAACAGCAGGATGTTGCTGTGCAATCGCCTGCTCTTCTGCACTCACTTCACCTTTGAAACGGTTGTTCAAATCAAAGCGTTTGCCGCCACGTGCCAACGCTTTTAAATAGCGCGGACGGCGGCAGTGATTGGCCAACACGCGGGCAATCAATGCCGGATCAAACTGGGGCAACGCAGTTACCAAATCTTGGTCGATACCGAGCGCCAACGGTTTGAAACGTTTAAATACATCATATTTATTATAGATATAATCTGCAATCATATCCGTTTGTTTCTTTTTGCTCATGGTTTGCACTGCGGTTTTCAGTGCAGCGCCCAAAGCGGTTTCCTTCGTCATGTCATGTTTTCCTGTGGTAAAGCTTATGGCCTGAGTGCGTTCGCAATAACATGGCTGAAAACAAATCGCATGCTATGCAATACTGTTTATTTTCAGACGGCCTGAGCGCCGTTATCAACAGGTATACCACCTGTTTTATTGTTTGATTTCACACTATGGATATGGGATTTAAAACATTTTAGTATAAAGTCGGTGTTTTGGCTAAGGTTTTATAGCGTGAAAACGCCCCTTGCCCCAACCTTACCCACTGTTTCGCGACAATACCGCCCCATATTTAAGGTTCGGTTACGGCTAAATAATTTGGCAGGCCGTCTGCAAACTTATTCAGGCAGCCTGAATATTTTGTTTTAACGGCGGGCAATATTAGGTGTATCCACCCGAACATCGGCATTCTGGGCACGGTGACGCAAAGCATGATCTATCAACACCAAGGCCAACATCGCTTCCGCTATCGGCGCGGCACGCAACCCGACGCAAGGATCATGGCGGCCGTGCGTCGCCAGCTCGACCGGCTGCCCGTCGATATCAATGGAACGGCGCGGTGTGGCAATACTGCTGGTCGGTTTCACGGCGATATTCACCAAAATATCCTGCCCCGTGCTGATGCCGCCTAACACACCACCGGCATGATTGGATAGAAAACCTTCAGGGGTAAGTTCATCGCCATGTTCGCTGCCACGCTGGGCAATGCTGCGAAATCCAGCACCGATTTCCACCCCTTTCACTGCATTAATACTCATCATGGCATGGGCGATATCGGCATCGAGCCGGTCGAAAACCGGTTCGCCCAAACCGACCGGCACGCCGTGTGCTTCAATACTCAAACCTGCGCCAACCGAATCCAATGATTTGCGGATGCTGTCCATATAGCTTTCTAACTCGGCAATCTGGCTGTGATTGGCGGCAAAAAACGGATTTTGGCCGATATATTCATAGCCCTCGAAACGGATTTCCTGCGTGCCGATTTGGGTAACATAAGCGGTAATCTCTGTGCCGAACTGTTGTTTCAACCATTTTTTGGCCACGGCACCGGCGGCAACACGCGCAGCGGTTTCCCGTGCCGAAGAGCGGCCGCCGCCGCGATAATCGCGCGTGCCGTATTTGTGCCAATAAGTATAGTCTGCATGGCCGGGGCGGAAGCTGCGGGCGATATTGCCATAATCTTTACTGCGTTGGTCGGTATTGCGAATCAATAAGGCAATTGGCGTGCCGGTGGTTTTGCCTTCAAATACGCCGGAAAGAATTTCCACTTCGTCCGCTTCCCTACGTTGGGTCACATGGCGGCTGGTACCGGGTTTGCGGCGGTCGAGATCAGTTTGAATATCTTGTTCACTCAAGGCCAGCCCCGGCGGGCAGCCGTCGATAATACAGCCCAATGCGGGGCCGTGGCTTTCGCCAAAAGTGGTTACGGTGAAGAGTTGTCCGAATGTATTGCCTGCCATGATTTTATACTGAGTAAAGAAAAACAAGCGTTCAGTTTAGCATAAAGGCCGTCTGAACAATATCTTTCAGACGGCCTCGATTACTACAATCGCAAATGGTTATTTGGCGGCACGATAGGATTTATCAGCTTCATCAAATGTGTTTTCCACTGCTTCTGTGGTTTTACCCATCAACGATACGGCTACAATAGCAATCAAACAGGCGATAAAGCCGGGAACGATTTCATACAAGCTGCTGTTGGCTTGCTCTTTCCATAATACCACCACAACAGCACCGACAATCATACCGGCCAAAGCACCAGCAGATGTCATCCGTTTCCAGAATACCGACAGAATCACCACCGGACCAAACGCAGCACCGAAGCCTGCCCATGCATAAGACACCAAGCCCAACACTTTGCTATCGGGATCGGAAGCGATAATAATGGCAATCACAGACACCGCCAACACCATCAAACGACCAATCCACACCAATTCACCTTGGGTAGCATCAGGGCGTAAAAAGCCTTTGTAGAAGTCTTCGGTAATCGCACTGGAACACACCAACAATTGGCAGGATAAGGTTGACATTACCGCAGCCAAAATAGCGGAAAGAATCACACCGGCCACCCAAGGGTTAAATAAAATGGTTGTCAGCGCAATAAAGATACGTTCATTGTTGCCGCCTAATTCTGCAACTTGGTCGGGGTTGCTGCCGAAGTAAGCAATACCGAAATAACCAACCATACATGCGCCCAACAAACACAACACCATCCAAGTCATACCGATACGGCGTGCCGAAATCAACGACTTAACACTTTCAGCCGCCATAAAACGTGCCAAGATATGCGGTTGGCCAAAATAGCCCAATCCCCACGCCAGCAACGAAACAACACCTATAAACGTCGTATTGGCCCAAAAGTTGCCATATTCTTTGCCCGCGCTAACGGATGCACTTTGAATCGCCATCGACATTTCATCGGCACCGCCCAAAGCCAGATAAACCATAACGGGGGTCAGGATTAAGGCAAAAATCATCAATGTGGCCTGAATGGTATCCGTCCAACTTACCGCCAAGAAACCGCCGATAAAGGTATAGGCAATAGTCGCACCCGCGCCCAACCACATGGCTTGGCTATAAGTGACATCAAACAGACTTTGAAACAGGCGCGCCCCGGCCACAACGCCCGATGCACAATAAATGGTGAAGAACAACAAAATAATCGCTGCCGAAATAACTTTTATAACAGCACTGCGCGCACCGAAACGATGGAAAAAATAATCCGGCAATGTTAAGGCGTTATTATTGTATTCGGTATGCACACGTAAACGCCCCGCCACCAACCGCCAGTTCAGATAAGCACCGACACTCAAACCGATGGCAATCCAACCTTGATTCAAACCGCTGGCATAAAGCGCACCGGGCAAACCCATCAACAACCAGCCCGACATATCGGAAGCACCGGCCGACATCGCCGTAACAAAACTGCCCAAACTACGCCCGCCGAGAATGTAATCATCAAAACTGCGGGTGGAATAGTACGCTGCCATGCCAATCAGCAACACGGCAACCAGATAGATGCCGAAAGTAACGTACATCGGATTAAATTGGCCCATATAAACCTCGATTTCTGACTAAAAAACCGCATGGTTAAGATGCGGTATCAAATGTTTTTCTATTGATAACCAAGCCATCATAAACGGCTTGTAACCGCATTTAACCTGACGCATTGATTTAAGTCAAGATTTGTTAATCATCGGCCCCCCGCTACCAATACCCGCTTATACAGGCCGTCTGAAACCCGATTGCCGGCTATTTTGGCCGCCCGCTTCCCCGAATAGGCCGTCTGAAAAACCGTATCCCTAAGCCTGCCGCCTACTGCTATAATGTCGGCCTTAAAAAACATCAAGGCGACCATGATTATGATGATCCATCCGCAATTCAGCCCCGAAATATTCAGCATCGGCCCGCTCGCCGTACGCTGGTATGCACTCAGCTATATTTTGGCCTTTGTCTTGTTTATCGCATTGGGCCGCCGCCGTATTGCGCAGGGCAATTCGGTGTTCACCAAAGAAATGCTGGACGACTTGCTGACCTACGGCGTATTCGGTGTGATTTTGGGCGGCCGCATCGGTTATGTTTTGTTTTACAAACTCTCATACTATATGGAAAACCCCGGCGATATTTTGAAAGTATGGGAAGGCGGAATGTCGTTTCACGGCGGTTTTCTCGGTGTATTGGCTGCTATGTGGTTGTTCGGGCGAAGAAAGCATATCGGTTTCTGGCGCGTGGCCGACTTTGTCGCCCCGTTAGTGCCATTAGGATTGGCATCCGGCCGTATCGGCAACTTTATCAATGGCGAATTATGGGGACGCATCACCGACATCAATGCCTTTTGGGCAATGGGTTTCCCGCAAGCGCATTATGAAGATGCCGCCGCTGCCGCCAACAATCCGCAATGGTCGGAATGGCTGCTGCAATACGGCATGCTGCCGCGCCACCCCTCGCAGCTATACCAATTCGCCCTCGAAGGAGTTTGCCTATTTGTGATTGTGTGGCTTTTTTCAAAAAAACCGCGCCCGGTCGGACAAGTTTCCATGGTATTCTTGGCCGGATACGGTATATTCCGCTTTATTGCCGAATTTGCACGCCAACCCGATGACTACCTCGGCCTGTTAACACTGGGCTTATCTATGGGACAATGGCTGAGCACACCTATGATTCTCTTGGGGATTATCGGTTTTGTTTACTTCGGCAAACGCAACCAACCGCTGCATTCCGCCTAATACCGCACAACGTTTCAGACGGCCTCAGAAAGCCCAAACATCATGCTTTTAATGATAGATAACTACGACAGCTTTACTTACAATATCGTGCAGTATTTTGCCGAACTCGGTCAGGATGTGCTGGTGCGCCGCAACGATGATATTACTTTAGAAGAAATCGCCGCACTCAACCCGCAATATCTGGTTATCGGCCCCGGCCCCTGTTCGCCGAAAGAGGCCGGTATTTCCATTGCCGCCATGCAGCATTTTGCCGGCAAACTGCCGATTATGGGGGTTTGTCTCGGCCATCAGACCATAGGCCAAGCTTTCGGCGGCAATATTGTTCGCGCACAAACGCTGATGCACGGCAAAGTATCGCCGGTGCATCATCAAAACCGCGGCATGTTCCGCAACCTGCCCAACCCCGTTAGCTGCACGCGTTATCACAGCTTGGTTATCGACCGCGCCACCTTACCCGACTGCCTCGATATTACGGCATGGACCGACGACGGCGAAATCATGGGCGTACGCCATAAAACCTTAGCCATCGAGGGCGTACAATTCCATCCCGAAGCCCTGCTCACCGAATATGGTCATGAAATGTTAGATAATTTTTTAAAAGAATTTCAAACATTCTCTACTACCAACACCACAACAGAAGCCGTCTGAACAACCCAGCATACAGCTGCCCCAAGCAGCCGCACCGATTTAACCGCAGCACCCCTCCGAAAGATACTCTTTTTATGATTACACCCCAGCAAGCCATCCTCCGCCTTATCGACAACAACGAACTTTTCTATGATGAAATGACCGATTTGATGCGGCAGATTATGAGCGGGCAAGTCCCCCCCGAACAGATTGCCGCCATCCTCACCGGCTTGCGTATCAAAGTGGAAACCGTTTCGGAAATCAGTGCGGCGGCTGCCGTTTTGCGTGAATTTGCCACCCCCGTGCATGTACAAGATACCACCCACCTTGTGGATATTGTCGGTACCGGCGGTGATGGGGCGAAAACTTTTAATATTTCAACCACTGCTATGTTTGTTGCCGCAGCAGCCGGTGCCAAAATTGCCAAGCACGGCGGACGTTCTGTTTCCTCCGCCAGCGGCGCCGCCGATGTAATGGAATACTTGGGCGTTAACCTCAGCCTGTCGCCCGACCAAGTCGGCCAATGTATCGACCACACCGGCGTCGGCTTTATGTTTGCGCCCAACCATCACAACGCCATGCGTTATGTCGCCCCTGTGCGCAGATCACTCGGGTTCCGCAGTATTTTCAATATTCTCGGCCCCCTCACCAATCCTGCCGGTGCACCCAACCAGCTTTTAGGCGTTTTCCATATCGACTTATGCGGTATTCTTTCACGGGTATTGAAACAGCTCGGTTCCGAGCATGTTTTGGTGGTGCACGGTAGCGACGGATTAGATGAAATCACCATCACCGGCTCCTCTCGTATTGCCGAACTCCACAACGGCAGCATTAGCGAATATGATGTTGACCCCGAACAATTCGGCCTACCCGTGTATAAAAACCTCGACGATATCCGCGTTGCCGACAGCCATGAATCTTTAAATATGATGAACCGCGTACTTGCCGGCGAAAAAGGTGCGCCGCGCGATATTGTCTTATTAAACGCTGCCGCCGGATTATATGCCGCTAACGTTGTTTCTTCCTTTTCAGACGGCCTGGAAGCTGCCATTGATTCCATCGATTCTGGCAAAGCCAAGGCCAAACAAACCGAATTTACGGCTTATACGCAAAAAATTGCTGCTTAAATTCAATAGCCCCGCTCGGATAATCCATAAAACAAAAGGCCGTCTGAATATTCAGACGGCCTTTTTGATATAAAATCTTTAAGCTTGCACGTTAATTCCGGCAGTAACCATATTGCTGTTTTGTGCATTATGACCATTTAAAAAAGAAGTTGCCAATTCGCTGCAACTACCGCAACAGGTAGCTACACCTAATTGTGCCTGCAAATCGCCCAAGCTGTTAGCACCGGCGGCTACGGTCTCTTGAATTTCACGGTCGGTTACCGCGTTACAGATACATACAAACATTTTGCGCTCCTTAATCCGTAATCTAAATGAGATTTAGTTTTATTATTAACTGATAATATAAATACAAATTGTTTGCATTGCAAGATAGAGAATGTAAATTATATCAATAAAAAAATTTATCAAAAATATATTTATGTTTTAAAATTTAAATAACAATCTATTTTTTAATACTAATAGGGCTGAAATAGATTAGCGATTACCAATCTATTTCAGCCCCAAACTCATACATTCTTACCAATTATTATAAGCTTTGAAAAGCAAAAAAAAGGGGTGGCATATAGCCACACCCAAACACACACACATCAAGAGGAAAAGAGATGAAAAAATCTTCATTTGGCTTCTCCCAAGTCTCTGCTCACTTGCTTCTGACCCAGAAGAATAAAACCGTTGCAATAATGATTACAAAAACAATCGTAGTTAATGACAAAAAACTATCTGAGATTTAAAAATTTATTTAAAAGTGTCATTACATGTCGCTTAAATAAAAATAAATCGTTTTTGTTTTTAGTAATTGGGTGTAATTATAAAGAAAATTTGTTATTTGTTTTTGATTCAGGTCAAGCTTCTGCCGAATCATTCAAATTTAATCATAAAAAATGCAAAATTTTTCATAAATCTCAGTATAACTGTTCAAACAGCCTCATCAATATACCCGTGTTATCTGATCTAATCTAGTATTTGCAAATGTTCGTACAGCTTCAAGTAATGACCGGCAATTTAAATCAATCACTGCTGTTAAACAAAAAAATTATCAATAACTTTAAAGGCCGCCTGAATAAAAATTCAGGCGGCCTTGTTATATTAACATTATAAAAACTTATTGGTTCACGATTTCAACCGGCCCATGATCATCGCAATGATCGCCGTGTTGATGGTGTAAGCGTCCGTTAACGATATAGTCAATATGATCACCATGTGGAACAGCTTCATGTCCACAACCTTCTCCGTGTACATGCCCTGCACAATCGTGCACAGGATGGCAGCCGTCGGGATTGGTTGCATTCACTTCTAAGCTGTGTTCGTCGTAATGACCGTTATGTTCGTGGTGCAGGTGGCCATCGTGTATATAATCAATATGATCATTGTGTTTGATAGCAGTATGGCCACAGCCCTTGCCGTGAACATGGTCATGATGCGGGTGGGTGGTGCAATGGCTCATTTTAGTTTCCTTATTGGGTTGTAAAGTGGCTACATCATACTAAGAACTGCTCAATTTGTAAATAACTTATTGTTTATAATAAACTTTATTTCGATATATCATAACATCGGGCATTACGGCAAAATAACTGCCGCCATCATAAGCAGCTGAAACAAACACACGGAAGAAAAAAGGATTCGGTTATAATTCACCGTTTTCCGTGTTTATTAAAACCTGCCTTAAATGCGATTAAAACACCTGCATGCTATTAATTATTTAAATTCAGACGGCCTTATATTAAAGGCCGTCTGAAAAGATTTCTAAAGATTATTATGAATAGTTTGATAACTTTGGTTTCTATTCTGATTCCGCTTTTTCTCGGCTTCTTTATCAGCGTCCCCAAGCCTTACCTGCATTTGATTGATAAGGCTTTATCGCTATTGGTCTATCTGATTCTGCTACTTATCGGCGTATCATTGTCGCAAGTCGAAAATCTGCATACTCGGATTGATACGATTATCGGCTCGACGGCATTATTATTTGTCTGCGTTATCGGCATGAATCTACTGGTGCTTATTTGGTTCGACCGCCGTTATCCTTGGCAGGCTCACGGTAGCGGTAAAAAAGTACATATCGGTATTGCCGGCAGCTTAAAGCAGCTCGGTTGTGTGGTAGCAGGTTTCTTAGCCGGATATGTACTAACTGGGTACTGGTTGCCACCGGAAAATACCGGCAACTATTGCCTGATGCTGCTGGTATTTTTAGTCGGCGTACAACTACGCAGCAGCGGCATTACCCTTAGGCAGGTGTTGCTCAACCGCCGCGGTGTCCAAACCGCTATCTGGATTACCGCATCTTCGCTGGCAGGCGGCATATTGTTTGCATTGTTGATGCCAGAAGTCTCATGGAGCAAGGGCTTGGCATTGGCTTCAGGATTCGGTTGGTATTCGCTTTCCGGCATTGTGATGACCGAAGCCTACGGGCCGGTTTGGGGCAGCATCACACTATTAAACGATTTATTACGCGAATTTTTTGCTTTGGTTTTTATCCCCATCTTAATGCGGCGTTATCCGAGCACTGCTGTCGGCATCGGCGGCGCGACCAGCTTGGATTTCACCTTACCCGTTATTCAAAGTGCCGGCGGTTTGCAGGCAGTGCCGCTGGCCATTAGTTTTGGCTTTATTATCAACGTTGCCGCACCTTTTTTAATGGTTATTTTTTCTAGTTTGAACTTTTAAAACAAGCTTGCACCGCAGCCTGTAATTTGGCAAAATCGCACCATAACTTTATGATATAGCAATTATTTAGAAGAAAAAAATAAATCATGCCGCCACGTATCCAACGACACGAAAAAATCATCGCTCTCGTACGCGAACACAATTTTATGCCGATTGAACAATTGGCACGCGAACTGGATGTAACCCCGCAAACCATCCGCCGCGATATCAACCAACTTTGTGAAGAAAATATCCTACGCCGATACCACGGCGGTGCCACTTTAGGCGAAGGCTTGGAAAACGAAGAATTAACGACTGCCAAAGCACGACGGCAAAATGAAAAGCTCCATATTGCCGATTTGATTGTTGAACATATTCCCGATAACGCTTCCTTATTTTTAAGTATCGGCTCCACCATTGAAGCCGTTGCCATGTCGTTAGTGAAAAAACGCAAGGGATTACGCATTATTACCAATAATATCCACGTTGCCGCGATTGTATCCGGCCGCACCGACTATACTGTTATCATCACTTCCGGTGTCGTCCGCCCGATTGACGGCGGCGTAACCGGCGTGGCAACAGTGGATTTTATTAATCAGTTTAAAACCGACTATGCCATCTTAAGCGCTGCCGACGTTGATGAAGATGGCTCTTTATTGGATTTCGACTATAAAGAAGTGAGCGTGATGCAGGCCATGATGGAAAATGCCCGCCGATGCTATTTGGGCGTAGACCGCCACAAATTCGGCCGTAAAGCTTTGGTGCGTATGAGTAGTATCACCGAATTCGATGCGGTATTCACAGATCGGCAACCCAGCGAATCAATGCGCAAACGTTTACAAGATGCCGGTGTGAAATGGTTTATAGCAGAAAGTGAAGAATCCAATTCGGATTAAAACCACCTAGCAATACGTATATCTTAAACCCAAATATAAAATATAAGGCCGTCTGAAAAAACTTTTCAGACGGCCTCTATTTATACTCACTCAATCCAAACAGTAAATCTATAAAATAGCTGCCCAATATTACATTACAGCCAATTCAGACAAAGCCTCTCTCAAATCATCCAAGCCCAAATTCTCGGTAACCGAAATATTCACGGCCACCGCCCTACCCTGTGCATCACGCAAAATACCGGCTACACGTTTATCTTCACCCGATAACAAATCGATTTTATTGTATACAATCAATTGGGGTACTTCATGGGCACCGATTTCCTCCAATACCGTATTCACGTCATCCATCTGACGTTCAAAATCGGCATGGCTCACATCCACTATATGCAGCAATATATCGGCCATGGCGGTTTCTTCCAGCGTTGCCGAAAAAGCCGACACCAATTTATGCGGCAAATCACGCACGAAACCAACCGTATCAGTCAAAATAATGCTGGCTTCGGGCGACAAATACAAACGGCGGGCTGTCGTATCCAAGGTGGCAAACAATTGGTCTTTTGCCAACACATCGGCTTTTGTCAAACGGTTAAACAGGCTCGATTTCCCCGCATTGGTATAGCCGACCAGTGCAAATGTTTTCAGACGGCCTGAAAGCCGTGCTTTACGCCTTGTGGCGCGCTGTTTCTTAACCTGCTGCAATTGCTTTTTCAAAGCGGTTATTTTTTGGTTGATTAAGCGGCGGTCTGTTTCAAGTTGCGTTTCGCCCGGCCCTTTCAAACCGATACCGCCCTTCTGGCTCTGCATATGGCCGTAACCACGCACCAGCCGCCCACTTAAATGCGACAATTGCGCCAACTCCACTTGCAGCTTACCTTCTTGAGATTGCGCCCGTTTGGCAAAAATCGCCAAAATCAATCCGACACGGTCCAATACGCGGCATTGCAGCACCCGCTCCAAGTTCCGCTCTTGCGTGGGCGTTAACTCGTGATTCAACACCACCAGCTCGATACCGTGTTGTTGCACGATAACGGCCAACTCCTCCGCCTTGCCGGTGCCTACAAATAAGGCCGCATGGGCTTTATCGCGTTTGGCGGTTTCCGTACAAATCAGATCACCGCCCGCTGCCGCGATTAAGTCTTCCGCTTCGTTTAAGGCCGTCTGAAAATCTTGTTCCCGCCCTTCGTTCGAGCCCGAATAATCCGCCCGCAACATCACCCCGACCAACATAACCCGCTCGCGTGTTTCCAGAGACTTATCAACTTGGAACATATTAGATTGAGTACGCATAGATATTCCTTTGCGGTTGCGGATAGTGGCGATAAATCATTTTCACACGTTTATTATTCATACTGATTGCGGTGTTTCTGCCAAACGCGGCACTTTATTGAACAGACGGTAGAAATTATCGGTGGTTATCTCGGCGATATGTTCCACCGTGTCCCCGCGCAGTCCGGCCACAAACTCAGCCGTATATTTCACATACGCCGGCTCATTGGGTTTACCGCGCTTCGGCACAGGGGCGAGAAACGGTGAATCCGTTTCGATTAATATACGGTCTTGCGGCACATATTTGGCAGCGGCCTGAATATCCGGTGCATTTTTAAAAGTTACAATGCCTGAAAACGAAATATAAAACCCCAAATCCAAGGCTTCTTTGGCTACCGCCACATCTTCGGTAAAACAGTGAATCACCCCTGCATGCGCCTGATGTTCCCGTAACAGACGCATAGTATCCGCCGCCGCATCACGGGTATGCACCACCAAAGGCAAACCGCTTTGATTCGCCGCTTCAATATGGTCGGCAAAGCGCTGATGCTGCCAACCCAAATCGCCTTTACACCAATAATAATCCAACCCGGTTTCACCAATACCCACCACTTTAGGATGTTGTGCATGGGCGACCAATTCTTCAACCGTGAATTCAGGTGTATCTTTATCATCGGGGTGAATACCGACCGTTGCAAAAATATGTTCATTCGCTTCGGCAATCGCTAAAACTTCGCTAAAACTCTGCCTGCTGACGCTAATCGCTAAAGCCTGCTTCACATGGTTCGCCTCCATATTGGCAAACACTTCCGGCAAACGGCTGCTTAAACCGTCAAAATTCAAATGGCAGTGTGAATCAATCAAATACATAATCAAACTTATAAAATAATGGTTAGTCGCTAAAGATACCATATTTAAAGCCTGAAATTACTAAAGAAAGGCAATCGATATCATAAGGCCTTACCAAATTTATGATTCTTGTTTCAACAAACAGCCCCATTACCCATGCCATATAATAAGGCCGTCTGAAATTTCAGACGGCCTACGCTTTATTCACAAAACACTTCATATCAATAAAAAATAAGGAAACCGAAAAGTTTCCTTATTTTAAATAATGTTCAAGCGTTTTTGCGATTAAGCTAAAGCGGCTTTGGCTTTTTCAACCAATTGGGCAAATGCGGCTTTATCAAATACAGCCAAATCAGCCAATACTTTACGGTCGATTTCAATCGCAGCGCGTTTCAAACCGTTCATGAATTTGCTGTAAGACAAACCGTTTTCACGGGCGCCTGCATTAATACGCACAATCCACAATTGACGGAATTGGCGTTTGCGTTGGCGACGGTCGCGATAAGCATATTGACCGGCTTTCATTACCGCTTGTTTGGCAACACGGTAGACGTTTTTACGGCGACCACGATAGCCTTTGGCTAACGCTAATACTTTTTTATGACGGGCACGTGCGGTTACACCGCGTTTTACGCGTGGCATATTCTAACTCCTTAAGCGTAGGGTAACATTTTAGAAACAGAAGCCAAATCGCGTTCGTTCACCATAGAAGTGCCGCGCAATTGACGTTTGTTTTTGGTGGTTTTCTTGGTCAGAATGTGGCGTTTGAATGCATGCGCACGTTTTACACCACCATTACCCAGTACTTTAAAGCGCTTTTTAGCACCCGACTTGGTTTTCATTTTAGGCATGGGATACTCCATATCATTTATTAGATAAGGTATAAGGAGGCCGATGATTTATATTTGAAAACAAACATCAACACTTGGAACCCTAATACCACGGTTTTTGCCGTTTGAAACTTAAAAAACCTGCCTCGGTCGGCAATCCGAGGCAAGCTTTGCATTATAACTTTATTTCTTTTTCGGGGCAATCATCATAACCATCTGGCGGCCTTCCATTTTCGGAAATTGCTCGACGGTACCGATTTCAACCAACTCTTCTTTTACACGCTCCAAAAGTTGGGCACCCAATTGTTGGTGGGCCATTTCCCGTCCGCGGAAACGCAAAGTCACTTTTACTTTATCGCCATCTTCCAGAAAGCGGTTGATATTACGCATTTTAATTTGGTAATCACCTTCATCCGTTCCCGGACGGAATTTGATTTCCTTAATCTGAACCTGTTTCTGATTTTTCTTGGCTTCGTCGCGCTTTTTGGCTTGTTGGTATTTGTATTTACCATAATCCATAAGCTTACATACGGGCGGTTTGGCAGTAGGTGAAATCTCTACCAAATCAACCTCTTGCTCCTCAGCCATAGATAAAGCTTCTTTAAGTGATACCACACCGAGCTGTTCGCCGGTTCCACTGAGTAAACGCACTTCTTTAGCGGTAATTTCGCCGTTGATTCGTGCTTCACGTTCTTGTGCGATGATGATGTCTCCTATAAAAAATGATTCATTAATATGCTTATCATTCGAACACATTCAAACCAAGCATATCGCTGATTTTTAAATACTGCTTTCAATATATGTCTATTTTAATCAGACCACGCCATATTCTCAACCACTATATGCCTGCCTGATTGATTTTAAAATTTATCTTCTGATCAGATTCATAAAATTTTAAAACTCTGCCTGTAATTCTTCTTGCAGTTGGGCAATAAAATCTTCTATTTTTAGACTGCCCAAATCTTCTGCCTTACGACGTACGGCAATCTGGCCGTTTTCTTTTTCGTTTTCACCGACTACGATCTGATAGGGATAGCGGTGTTGGCTGTTATCACGGATTTTGTAGCCGATTTTTTCATTGCGCAAATCCAGCTCGACACGCAAACCGGCCGCACGCAGTTTCTCTGCCACTTCACGGCAATAATCAGCTTGTTTTTCGGTAATATTCATAATCACCATTTGCACCGGCGCAAGCCATAACGGGAAAGAACCAGCATGGTTTTCAATCAGAATACCGATAAACCGTTCCATAGACCCCAAAATCGCACGGTGCAACATCACCGGGCGGGCACGGCCGTTATCTTCGGTTACATATTCTGCACCCAAGCGTTCGGGCAACACAAAATCAAGCTGTATGGTTCCGCACTGCCAAGAACGGCCAATCGCATCTTTAATATGATATTCCACTTTAGGGCCATAGAAAGCACCCTCACCGGGCAATTCTTCCCATTCCACACCGCAAGCAGCCAAGGCATCGCGCAAGCCTTGCTCGGCTTTATCCCAAACTTCATCGGAACCGGCTCGTTTTTCGGGGCGCAACGACAGTTTCACGCTGACATGCTCAAAGCCAAACTGCTTATAAACTTTCATCACCAAATCGTTGAAGGCTTTGGCTTCGGAAGTAATTTGCTCTTCGGTACAAAAAATATGGGCATCATCCTGCACAAAACCACGTACCCGCATTAAGCCGTGTAAAGCGCCCGAAGGTTCGTTTCGGTGGCAAGAGCCGAATTCCGCCAACCGCATCGGTAAATCACGGTAAGAGCGCAAACCGTGGTTGAAAATCTGAACATGCCCCGGGCAGTTCATCGGTTTCACGGCATATTCGCGTTTTTCCGATTGGGTCACAAACATATTGTCTTTATAGTTTTCCCAATGGCCGGATTTTTCCCAGAATGTTTTATCGAGAATTTGCGGTGTTTTTACTTCTTTATAACCGGCCGCATCCAATTCTTTGCGCATATGCTGCTCGATAATCTGCCATAACGTCCAACCGCGCGGATGCCAGAACACCATGCCCGGCGCTTCGTCTTGAAGATGGAACAAATCAAGCTGTTTGCCCAGTTTGCGGTGGTCACGTTTTTCGGCTTCTTCAATACGGGCAATATAGGCTTTTAAATCCTCTTTACTTGCCCAAGCGGTACCATAGATGCGTTGCAACATTTCATTATTGCTGTCGCCCCGCCAATAAGCACCGGCCAGCTTGGTTAATTTGAAATTTTTCAAGAAACGCGTATTCGGCACATGCGGGCCGCGGCACATATCCACATATTCCTGATGATGATATAAACCCATTTCTTGCACATCGGGCATATCTTCGATCAGGAGCAGCTTGTAGTCTTCCCCACGCTCGGTAAATGTTTTGATGGTTTCAGCACGCGGCGTCATTACCTTGACCACATCATAATTCTGCGCAATCAATTCTTTCATCCGCGCTTCAATTTTTGCCACATCTTCGGGCGTAAACGGTTTTTCAGTGGCGATGTCATAATAAAAACCATCTTCAATCACCGGGCCGATAACCATTTTGGCATCCGGATAAAGCTGTTTTACCGCATGGCCGACTAAATGTGCGCACGAATGGCGGATAATCTCCACACCCTCGGCATCTTTGGGCGTGATAATTTGTACATTTGCATCAGATGTAATTTTATCCGAGGCATCGACTAAAACACCGTTGACCTTACCTGCCACCGTTGCTTTTGCCAAACCCGCTCCAATCGAAGCGGCCACTTCGGCTACCGAAACAGGTTGTTCAAACTGACGGACGGAACCGTCGGGCAAGGTAATATTGATCATTAAGTGCTCCGTAATTATCAAAGGCCTTTCAGACGGCCTCGATTTCATTATATTTCTTGATTACTCATCGTTATAAATAATAATGTAACGGTATCACCCGCTATATTGTGCGGGTTTCTTACCGTTACATTCAATGTCTGGTAGGCACGATTGGATTCGAACCAACGACCCCCACCATGTCAAGGTGGTGCTCTAACCAACTGAGCTACGTGCCTGAAAACCTACGAATTGTATTGGACTTTGCATGTTTTTACAAGCACTGCAACACATGCCTTGTAAATACTTTAAATATAGTCAAATCATTAGATAATCCGGCTCATCTAAACCGGAAAATACAAGATACCGTTATTTGCATTAAGGATAATATCCCGCCCCTAAGACACACGGCTTTCTCGCACCTGTTGCCCGATAAGGATTAGAGGCAACCCGATTTACCCAACAAGAAGCCAACCATGCAAAAGCTGCCGCCTCAACCCATTGCGGATTCAAATGCAACTCATCGGTGCTGTGTACTTGAATGCCCCGCTCCAAAAAGCGGTGTGACAACCCTTTCATCAAGGTTTGATTGCGGATACCGCCGCCGCAAACATAGAGTTCTTGCGTATCCGGTGCGGCAGATACCACCGCATCAAAAACGGTTTGCACTGTATACTCTGACAATGTTCGTAATACATCATTCGGGTTGAGGCCGTCTGAAAGCTGTGGCAACAGCCATGACAACGAAAACAGCTCCCGCCCGGTGCTTTTCGGATAAGGGCGGGCAAAATAAGGATCACTAAGCAGTTTTTCTAAAAGTTCCGGCAATACCATGCCCGCCTCAGCTTTTTTACCGCCTTCGTCATAGGGCTGTTGCCAAATATAATTCACCCATGAATCCATCAACATATTACCCGGACCGGTATCAAAGCCGAAAGCGGCCCCATCCGGCGGTAATACACTAATATTGGCAATTCCGCCTAAATTTAAAACTACTCTTGCTTTTGAAGAATGCTGAAATAATGCCTGATGAAAAGATGGCACCAAAGGCGCGCCCTGCCCCCCTGCCGCCAAATCGCGGCTACGGAAATCCCCGATAGTCAGAATACCGCTTAATTCCGCCAATAAAGATAAATCGGCCAACTGGATACTGTATCTCGACTCCGGCGCATGGCGGATGGTTTGACCATGACAGCCAATTGCCGTAATGTTGTCGGCCGAAAGGTTCTGTTCCGCCAGCAATTGCCTAACCACTCTTCCATACAGATAGCTTAGCTCTTGAGAAAGCATCATACTGCGGTGCAACTCATTATGACCGACATTTTGCAATTCAAGTAAATCGGCTTTCAGACGGCCTGAATAGGGTATAAAAGAATGGGCTTCAGCAGCCAGCCATTCAACCCCGTGCATGCGTATCAATACCGCATCGACACCATCCATACTGGTACCGGACATCAGGCCGATATAAAACTGGTCACCGTTATGCATATTAAAAAGGCCGTCTGAAATGAAAATAAAGTAAAGATTTTAACGCTTTTGTCCAAAGAGATAAATATTACCATGCAAGCATTTACCAACTACTTCATGACGGTTTAACCGAATATCTTTATAATATTAAAAAAACGGTTATACAATAAACCCCAAGCTTAACCTTAAATAACATAATATTTCAGCCCGCGGCAGTTTATTTTTATTCTTCTCCATATAAAAGGTTCACATTAAACATGAACGCTCCATATATCCAGAAAATCAATTTTGCCTTTGCGGCTCTTCTTCTTTGTATGATCGGTTATTTTATTATATGGGGATTAGGCTACACCAATGGCAACCACACAACCTTATTTCTACTGGCTACGGGCTTTGGCGTCTTTATGGCGTTCAATATCGGAGGAAATGACGTAGCCAACTCTTTTGGCACCAGCGTTGGCGCCGGAACGTTAACCATCCCGCAAGCTTTAATTATTGCTGCCATTTTTGAAGTCAGCGGCGCAGTGATTGCCGGTGGAGAAGTAACCGATACAATCAGAAAAGGCATTATCGATTTAAACCAAATGCATGTAGAACCTATGCAGTTTGTTTATATTATGATGTCGGCACTATTGGCCGCTGCATTATGGCTGTTGTTCGCCAGCAAAAAAGGCCTACCGGTCTCGACTACCCACGCCATTATCGGCGGCATTGTCGGCAGTGCCTTATGCTTAGGCATTGTCAGCGGCAGTTCAAACACTATCGAACTCATACAATGGAATAAATTAGCTGAAATTGTTGCCTCTTGGGTACTTTCACCCGTATTAGGCGGCTTGGTTTCCTACTTCCTTTTCTTCCAAATCAAAAAGCATGTTTTAGACTACAACAAAGAAGTAGAAGAAAACCTGAAAAATATCAAGCAAGAGAAAAAAGCCTATAAAGCCCAACACCGCTTATATTTTGAAAGTCTTGATGAAGCCACCAAAATAGAATGCGCTACTGCCATGGCACGCGACGCCCAAATTTACGGCGAGTCGGATTTAGATCCAACCGAACTGGAATCCACGTATTATCAGGGGCTTTATGATATTGATAACCGTAAAAACAATATTGACGCCTATAAAGCCTTACATTCATGGGTGCCGGTCATCGCTTCACTGGGCGGTATGATAATAGCAGCTATGTTGCTATTTAAAGGCCTCAAAAACCTTGAACTCGGCATGAGTAATGTCGGTAGTTTTCTGATTATTTTCATGATTGGCGCAGCCATTTGGATGGCGACATTTGTTTATGCCAAAACATTAAAACGCAAAGACTTAGGCAAGTCCACCTTCTTGGTTTTCAGTTGGATGCAGGTATTTACTGCCGCCGGATTCGCATTCAGCCACGGCGCCAACGACATCGCTAACGCCATCGGCCCTTTTGCTGCCATTATGGATGTATTACGCACAGGTGACATCAACTCTCAATCCCCCGTTCCTCCCGTTGCCATGCTCACTTTCGGTATCGCATTAATTGTCGGTTTATGGTTTATCGGTAAAGAGGTGATCAAAACTGTCGGTACCAGTTTGGCTGAAATGCATCCGTCTTCAGGCTTTGCCGCCGAACTTTCCGCAGCTTCTGTTGTAATGATGGCCTCATTAATGGGCTTACCCGTATCCAGCACACATATCCTGGTCGGTGCTGTTTTAGGCATCGGTTTGGTAAACCGTAATGCAAACTGGGCATTAATGAAACCGATTGGTATGGCATGGGTGATTACCCTACCTGCCGCCGCCTTTTTATCAATTGTTTGTTTCTTATTGCTGCGCGCTGCTTTTTAATCGACACATATCACTTCAAACCAATAAAGCCATCCCATACCATACAATATGGTAATTAAGATGGCTTTTTTCTTAATAGAAACAAATTGCCCCTAATCTTTCAGACGGCCTTGAAGTAAACAGTAGCCGCCATTATGCAATAAAAAATAAACCTTCGAAATCTATATCAGAGTTTCGAAGGTTTATTTTTTAATCTGGTGCCCAGGGTCGGACTCGAACCGACACACCTTTCGGCGGGGGATTTTGAGTCCCCTGCGTCTACCAATTTCGCCACCTGGGCAGGTGGAAGAGAACGCTATTATAGTCATAAAAATAATCTTGTAAAGCCTATCTATATAAATATTTCCACTATTTTTAACAAATACATGAAAAATATAAAAATTAAATCTAAAATTATCTTCAAAATCCTTCATAAAATCGAGCATTATTTATTGCAATCACTAATAAGATAAAATCCCCCCTACATGAAATCAGCCAAACACGTTAATATAGATACATTCTTGCTATTTGGAGAACCACTTATGAACCGGAATACAATCACGCTATTATCAGCTGCTTTCACATTAGCAACTTTATCCGCCTGCCAACCTCAAGAAAAAGCAGAATCCGAACAACCTGCTACTGTTACTGCTACTTCAGCGGTTTCTCCGTCTGTAAACAACACCGGCAGTTTTCATGGTTCGGATATACGTCAGGAAAATATTGGTGGTGATTTCACCATGACCGATGGCAATGGTAAGCCCTTTAATATTGGCGACCTGAAAGGTAAGATTGTACTGTTATCATTTGGCTACACACATTGCCCCGATGTTTGCCCGACCGAGCTGTTAACCTATAATGACGTGTTGACCCAGCTCGGCGATCAGGCCAAAGATGTTGCCGTAGTATTCGCCAGTGTCGATCCAGAACGAGATACCCCGGAGTTAGTCGGTAAATATGTGCAACAGTTTCATCCCGACTTTATCGGACTCACCACCACCGGAGACCAGAATCTAGCCGTTATCAAACAACAATACCGTATCGTTTCGGCTAAAACAGAACAACAGTCCGATACGGTTTATTTGGTTGATCATACGGCCGGTGCTTATTTATTGGATAAAAACGGCGAGGTGGTGGTTTTTGAACCTTATGGCAATACCGCCCAACAACTTGCAGACGATATCCGGCTTTTACTCAAATCATAAGCCGGTTTTATCGGATAAAAAACTTTACAGGCCATCTGAAAACACACTATATACTTTTCAGACGGCTCAAACGGAATCAATATGACAGACAATACTTTAACCATCGCGCTTTCCAAAGGCCGTATTTTTGATGAAACCCTACCGCTTTTGGCCGCTGCAGGCATAGTACCGACTGAAGAACCGGGCAGTTCGCGCAAACTAATCATCGGCACCAATTTACCCAATGTACGCTTAGTGATTGTTCGCGCCAGCGATGTGCCAACTTATGTGCAATACGGTGCGGCGGATTTCGGTATTGCCGGTAAAGATGTTCTAATCGAACACGGCGGCGAAGGCCTTTACCAACCCTTAGACTTGCAAATTGCCAAATGCCGCATGATGGTTGCCGTACCTGCCGGTTTTGATTATGCCGCCGCATCACAACCAGGCAACCGCTTGCGTGTCGCAACCAAATATCCCGATATTGCCGCCGAGCATTTTGCCAATAAAGGCGTGCATGTCGACATTATCAAACTATATGGTTCAATGGAGCTTGCCCCATTGGTAGGGCTGAGTGATGCCATTGTCGACTTAGTATCCACCGGCGGCACCTTAAAAGCCAATAACCTTGAAGCAGTCGAGCATATTTGCGATATTTCCAGCCGTTTGGTAGTTAATAAAGCAGCGCTTAAAGTGAAGCACCGCTTAATCCAACCGGTCATCGAAGCGTTTGCCAACGCTGTAAACAATCAACAAGAAGCCGCCTGAAACGGCTTCTTAGAATCCACCGAACTCATCCATGAACATTACTTCAGACAAAAAACTCGCCGTCCTTATTGATGCCGACAACGCCCCTGCCGATATTATCGACCGCCTCTTGGCGGAAATTGCCAAATACGGCATCGCCAGCGTGAAAAGAATTTACGGCGACTGGAGCCACGGCCTATCCAAATGGAAAGCGGCACTACTGCCTCATGCCATTATTCCCGTGCAACAATTTGCCTATACCAAAGGCAAGAACGCCACCGACATGGCCTTAGTCATAGATGCTATGGATTTGCTGTATAGCGGTAATTTCGACGGCTTTTGTATTGTTTCTAGCGACAGCGACTTTACCCGCCTTGCCAGCCGCCTGCGTGAAAGCGGTTTAACGGTTTACGGATTTGGCGAAAAGAAAACCCCCGAAGCCTTCCGCAAAGCTTGCGATAAATTTATCTTCACGGAAATTTTCCGCCCTGAGAAAAACACTCAAGCGAAAAACCGTACCAATAAAAATAAAACCACTGCCGAAGCAGAAACGGAAACAGCGTCCAATCAAACTGATGTATCCAAGCTTATCCTTCGTGCCGTTAAAGAAAATGCCGATGATTTCGGCTGGGCCAATCTCGGCCCCATCGGTAGCTATATCAATAAAACCAACCCTGATTTCGACCCACGGCTTTATGGTTTCGGCAAACTTTCCGACCTGATTAAATCTTTAGACTTATTCGAATACCGTACCGACAATAATCAAGCCCAAGTGCGTCGGTGCCAAAACGGCAACGATAAAAACAGGCCGTCTGAAAACAAAACGCCACAGGCCTCAGCCCAAACACCCAAACCATCCGACAGCAACGAACCCAAATCGACAGAAAAAAGCAGCAAGCCCGCAACGAAACGAAATTCAAAACGTGTATCTAGCAGCGAAAGCAGCAAGGCGGAAACACCTCAAAAACCCATTGCAACACCTGTATCGGCAGAAATGAAGCCCGAAGCAACAGAACAACCGGTCACACCCAAACCCAAAAACGGTAAAGCCAAGTTCACCAAACTCATTCCTCTGGTACAACAAGCCGTAGATGCCGTCGCCGATCAAGACGGTTGGGCTCGCTTGAGCGATGTATTAAAACAGCTTGCTCCCACTCTCAATCCGCATGATTACGGTTTTGATACCGACCGCACACTAATCCATGCGATCTATAGCGATTGGTTGGAAATTAAAAAGGCCGGACGCGGCGAACGGTTGCGGGTGAATAAACGTTTTGTCAGCAAAGACTAATCAATAACCATTTCCGTACTCTAAACAATGCAGTCAATAGGAAATGGTTATTGCTTATTATCTAGGAACTTAAAAAGTAAAATAACAACCGGATAAAGCCGTCTTCAATATAAACATCCAAGAAGTAATGACATTTCTTGGATAAAAATAACACCATATCTTTAGGTAGCTTCAATATGAAATATCTCAATACACAATCCTCCGACTTCCAATCCGAACTCAAAGCCCTACTGGCCTTTGAAACCGCACAAGATCCCAAGGTTGATCAAGTCGTAGCCGATATTTGCACCGATGTTCAAAAGCGCGGCGATGCCGCAGTTATCGAATACACCAATCAATTTGATGGTACTGATGCCCAGTCCATGCAGGATTTAATGCTGAGCCAAGCCGACTTAAAAGCTGCATTCGAACGCCTACCCGAAACCACTCAAACTGCTTTGCAAACCGCTGCCGCACGTGTGGAAAGCTACCACCGCCATCAGAAAATGGAATCATGGTCTTATACCGATGAAGACGGCACCCTACTCGGCCAGCAAATCACCCCGCTCGACCGCGTCGGTATTTATGTACCCGGCGGTAAAGCAGCCTATCCCAGCTCGGTTATTATGAACGCCATGCCTGCGCATGTAGCCGGCGTGCCGGAAATCATAATGGTTGTGCCGACCCCCAAAGGCGAGCGCAACGATATTGTTTTGGCTGCGGCCTACGTTGCCGGTGTAACCAATGTTTTCACAATTGGCGGTGCCCAAGCAGTCGCGGCTTTGGCGTATGGCACCGAAACCATTCCGCAAGTCGATAAAATCACAGGGCCGGGTAATGCTTTTGTAGCCGCGGCCAAACGCCGTGTATTCGGGGTTGTCGGCATTGATATGGTTGCCGGGCCGTCTGAAATTTTGGTGATTGCCGACGGTACCACGCCTGCCGAATGGGTGGCTATGGATTTATTCAGCCAAGCGGAACACGATGAAATTGCCCAAGCCATTTTAATTTCGACTTCACAACAGTATCTCGATGATGTTCAGACGGCCATGGACAAACTGATTGAAGAAATGCCGCGCCGCGATATTATCGAAGCGTCTTTAGGCAATCGGGGCATTATGATTCTGGCTAAAGATTTGAAAGATGCCTGCGCAGTAGCCAACTATATTGCTCCCGAACACTTGGAGTTGTCGATTGCCGATCCGCAAGAATGGGTTACTGAAATACGCCATGCCGGTGCGATTTTTATGGGGCCTTACACCAGCGAAAGCCTGGGCGATTACTGTGCCGGCCCCAACCATGTATTGCCGACCAGCCGCACAGCCCGCTTCTCTTCTCCCCTCGGCACTTACGACTTCCAAAAACGCTCCAGCCTGATTCAGGTTTCCAAAGAAGGTGCGCAAAAACTAGGAAAAACCGCCAGTATTTTGGCACACGGAGAAAGACTCACCGCCCACGCGCGGGCAGCAGAGCTTCGTTTGCAAGATGAGTAAGCCCTTAATTTATATTCATTGAAAAAAGCCGTCTGAAAGTTTTCAGACGGCTTTTTATTAAAATATTTTAATCATCTTGTTTGGCTAAAAATGCTTCTAATGCATCTAAAGTCGGCATTCCACTTTGAGCGCCGGCTTTGGTTACCGATAGTGCCGCAGCCGCATTAGCTTTTCTTACCGCAGCTTCCATACCTAAAGATGAGAACACGGCAAACGCACCGTTAAACGTATCACCCGCGCCAGTCGTATCCACTGCTTCAACGGTAAACCCGTGTTGACGATGAATATTGCCGTTTTCATCGTTATACATCACCCCTTCTTTACCACAAGTCATCAACACCGCACTGCCCGACTTACGGATAAGACTTTCGGCCGGCGTATCTTCCGGCAATCCCAAACTAATGGCCAATTCGTAAGCATTGGGGGTGAGCAGGGTTACCAGCTCGAGCAATTCCGTAGGCAGTTTTTGTGCCGGAGCCGGATTAAGTATAAAAGGCTTATTGTGTTTGCGTGCCAACTTGGCTGCTGCAATCACACACTCCATCGGAATTTCAAGTTGGCTTAATATCACATCAGATGCGGCAATTTGCGCTTCACAGGCTTCAATATCGGCAGGGGTAATACCGAAATTGGCGCCGGAAACCACAATAATATGGTTATCCCCGTTTGCCACAGTAATATTGGCCATACCCGTCGGCAAATCGGGCAGAACTTTAATATGGGTGGTATCTATACCCTCATTACGCAAATGAGCAATCGCTTCTTTTCCGAAACCATCATCACCAACCGCCCCAATCATACAAACATCTGCACCCAGCCGGGCAGCAGCAACCGCCTGATTTGCGCCTTTTCCGCCCATAAATCGTTCAAAAGATGTACCAAGCAGCGTTTCACCCGGCTGCGGAAAACGAGGGGAGCCGGTAACCAAGTCGATATTAATGCTGCCGATTACGGTGATTTTAGATGTTTGCATGATATGTCCTTTATTGACAGATAAAGCTCAGACTATTTATTTCAATACGGTATTATTTCCTATAATAGGTTTGCAAGCATCACTTGGCAATGAACACAAACCATCCTTTCTTAAAATATTCTACCGATTCGTTTTTCAGACGGCCTTTAATTGATGTTTACGTAATACACTTTCAGCATAATCACAATGAGCAATCAGGCGGATATGGTTTTGCTCGGCGTATTCAATAACGGCATCGACCAAAATACGCGCCAGGCCTTGACCGCGGAATGCCGGGTCAACCACCGTATGAGTAATATCCCAAGTATTGTTATCTGCCAAATAGTCGATAAAGCCCGCTTCTTTACCTTCTACCGATAAAATAAATTTTTGTTGCTCGGGAATATGTTGAATAACGTGGCTCATATTGAATTTTCCTTTAGAAAGTTGCACAGGCATTAACTTCTCTGATTATGGAATTATAGAAGCTAATTTTGAAAAAAGAGATATACAGAAAGGCTAAAAGTTTAGCTAAACATTGTTAATAAAAACTTATTGCTTTGACTTAAGATTGTTACCGTCTTTTGGATGTAATCTTCTAAATACCATAGAGGATAAAATAGTAAACACCCCTAAAAAGATAAAAGTATATTGAAAAGCCATGTGGATATTATTATGTGAAATCCACTTGGTATTTTCTGTAAATCTTAAAATACTCAACCCGATAGCGATGCCGAACCCAATAGCAAGCTGTTGATTTACACTAATTAAACTATTCCCACTACTGGTTTGGTTATCTCTTAAATTAGCAACTGTAATGGAATTCATTGTAGTAAATTGAATAGAGTTTAAACTCCCCATAATTAACATAACAGGCAGAAACCAGTAAATAGACATATTCTCACTGGGAATAGCAAGAGAACCAATTAAAATACCTAAAAATATAGTGTTAAATATTAATATATTTCGATATCCAAATTTATTAATAATGGGAATAACAAATGGTTTTGTAAACATGGCAGCTAATGCCATTGGCGCAACAATCCAACCGGATACAGAGGGGGATTGACCATAAGCCAATTGAATAAGCAAAGGAACGAGCAAGGGGATAGAACCGATTCCTAAACGTGTAATCAAGTTTCCAATCACACCGACTCTAAATGTTCTGATTAAAAATAAGCTAGGAGGGAATAATGGATCCTTTACTTTTTTAGCATATAAATAATAACAAAACATGATGAAAAAACCTAAGACCATCAAGATAGATACAAGCGTGTAATCCCCTGAATGCCCGGTAAGTTCTAAGCCAACAGATAATAAAATAGAAGAAATACCAAAAATTAAAAATCCGATGACATCTAGTTTTGAGGAGTCAGATGAATAATCCGGCATATATTTAAAACTGAATAAAATACCCAACAATCCCATCGGAATATTAATTAAGAATATCCAGTGCCAACTCATTATTTCTACCAAATAACCACCGACTAAAGGCCCTAAAATCGGGCCAATCAATGCCGGAATGATGGCATAGTTCATCGCACCAACCAATTCATTTTTAGGATAGGTTTTTATCATAGCTAATCTGGCTACAGGCGTCATAAGCGCTCCGCCCATTCCTTGTATCACCCTTGATATATCTAATTGGATTAAACTACCGGATAAGGCACAAAATAAAGAACCCAGACTAAAAATAAAAATAGATATGATAAAAACCTTTTTGGTACCAAATTTATCCGCCAAATACCCACTAATCGGAATAAATATAGCCAAAGTAAGCGCATAACTCACAATGGCGGACTGCATGTTTAAAGCAGATTCATTCAAATCTTTTGCAATAGCAGGTAATGCAGTGTTTAAAATGGTCGCATCTAACATCTGCATAAAAATAGCAGTTGCTAGAAGATAAGGCATATATTTTTTTATCGAATGATGATCAGTTGTGGTATTCCAACTCATATTAGGTGTGCTTTTAGGCTATTGATTTATTTTTAATAATTAAATTACCAGTTAAATAAAGATTTATAATTTAATATTTCAACTCATTATTTAAATGATTTAATCCATTCTATTGGATCAATATTAGAAGAGATTTTCATCTTATTTTATAATAACAAAACCATTCTCTTTAGAAAAAGCCCGATGCAATGATCGGGCTTTTTTTATGACTGCTATTTAATGTTTACTGGTTTCGACTTGAATCAATGGAACATTGTCGGCTTCTACTTCCACTTTTTTTGGAACATCCGAACGGCGCAAAACTGCTGTTTGTTCAGGCTGTTTCCATAAAGCAGCGGCTTCCAATGCATCCGCACGGGTTTGCACCAAAATCAGCCCGCCAAGATCAAGGCCGTCTGAAACCAAATTATGGGTTTCTTCAACAGCAACCACATTATTCTCCATGTGTTTTACATTTTCAGCATAGGCGGGGTTATCTGTACTTTCAAGCACATCAATACCGACCACTTTTTGCAAAGCCTGCTCGGCATTGGATACGGCCAATTCAATAATGGCCTGTTCATCCATGGATACCAATGGTTTAACATTGGCTGCCGATTCTTCTTCAATAGCAAACAAAACCGGTTTGGTTTCAGATACTTCAGCCGTATCCATAGCCGGCAATACCACTACTAAGGGCTCGTTATTGGTATCGTTCGACATTTCAGCCACCGGTACAGGTACAGCAATGGCAACAGGCTTCTCATCTGCCTCTCCGAATACATGTGCTACTGCAAAACGTACTTTTTCCGCTGCTTCGCCAATATTTAAATAATGCTCAATCTTAGCGGCAGAGGGAATATTGCGTTTTTTATTGCTGTTGCGGCGGTCACGTTGATCCCGATTGCGGTTGCGATCTTTTTCACGCCGATTTCCACGGTTTTCTTTACGCTCCGAGGTATCCGTTTGTGTAGATGCTTCCGATACAGTAGTGTTTACCACTGTTTTTTCCGCTTCAGTCACACTACTTGCAGCCGCAGCAGCTACTGCGGAAACCTTTTCCTGACGGTTGCCATTACGACGGTTATCCTGCTGCACACCGTTTTCTTTTCCGTTTTCACGGGCAGCCGTATCCGCATTGCGCTCCATTTTACCTGATTCAGTATTCGACTGACGGCTATTGCGTTCGCGGTTTTCATTACGACGGTTGTTATGCTGTTCGCGGTTGCCTGTATTGCCTTTACCACTGCTGCCATCTTTAATAACTTCAGACTGCTCGGCAGGCATATTTTCTTTAGTATTGTTTTCCTGATTTTTACGATTTGGATTGCGGCGCTGTGTTCTACGGCGTTTAGGCTGACGATTACCATTTTGAGTATTACCGTTACCATTATTATTCCGTTTTTCTACCGGTTTCGAATCCGTCGCCTTCTCTACAGCTGCCGAACCACCAAAAGCTTTACTTAGCCATGCTTTGACATTGTTCCACCAAGAACCATGCTCGGCAACTTTGCTGACAACCGGAGCCGGCTCCGCATGTTTTACACCTTTTACGGCAGGTTCGGGACGAGTAGCTTTAACCTTCTCGCTACCAAAAGGTTTTTCCGCTTCATCCTCTTCCGGTGTCGCAACGCGCTTATAGCTCGGATCAGCATTTTCATCAACATCATCATTGCGGATACGGTTTATTTCATAATGAGGATTTTCAAGATGAATATTCGGAATCAAGAATACCGACACATCCAAACGTTCTTCAAGGCCGAAGAGTTCGGCACGCTTCTCATTCAGCAAGAAAGTTGCCACATCAACCGGCACTTGCGCATGCACTTCGCCGGTATTGTCTTTCATAGCCTCTTCTTGAATGATACGCAACACATGCAAAGCGGTAGATTCGATACTGCGGATAACACCCGTTCCGCCGCAACGCGGGCAAGTATGATGGCTGCTTTCGCCCAAGGCAGGTTTCAGGCGCTGACGAGACAACTCCAGCAGGCCAAAGCGGCTGAGCTTACCCATTTGTACACGAGCACGGTCTTTTTTCAGTGCTTCGCGTAAAGTGGCTTCTACATCGCGTTGGTGCTTGTTGTTTTCCATATCGATAAAATCAATCACCACCAAGCCGCCCAAGTCACGCAAACGCATTTGGCGCGCCACTTCTTCTGCCGCTTCCATATTGGTTTTAAAGGCAGTTTCTTCGATATCGGCACCACGTGTGGCACGGGCAGAGTTCACATCAATCGACACCAAAGCTTCGGTGTGATCAATCACAATCGCCCCGCCGGACGGCAGGGAAACGCTGCGCGAGAATGCGCTTTCGATTTGATGTTCGATTTGAAAGCGGGAAAATAGCGGCGTATGGTCTTGATATAGTTTCAGACGGCCTATGCTGTTGGGCATCACATAGCTCATAAACTCTGAAATCTGATCAAAAACCTCTTGATTATCGACCAGAATTTCGCCGATATCCGGACGATAATAATCGCGGATAGCACGGATAAGCAGCGAGCTTTCCATAAATAGCAGATAAGGTTCGTTATGCGCATTACCGGCTTCTTCAATAGCATGCCAGAGTTGTTGCAAATAATTGAAATCCCATTGCAACTCTTCTACGCTACGACCGATGCCGGCAGTACGGGCAATCAGGCTCATGCCGCGCGGAACGTCCAATTCGGCCATAGCCGCTTTCAATTCCTGACGGTCTTCACCTTCGATACGGCGCGAAACACCGCCGCCACGTGGATTATTGGGCATTAAAACCAAATAGCGGCCTGCCAGGCTGATAAACGTGGTTAAAGCGGCGCCTTTATTGCCGCGTTCGTCTTTTTCAACCTGAACGATAACCTCCATACCCTCTTTCAAAACGTCTTGAATACGGGCGCGGCCGCCTTCATAGTCTTGAAAATAGGAACGGGAAACTTCTTTGAACGGGAGGAAACCGTGGCGGTCGGTGCCGTAATCCACAAAGCACGCTTCGAGCGACGGTTCGATACGGGTGATAATACCCTTATAGATATTACCTTTACGCTGTTCTTTACCCAGCGTTTCGATATCCAAATCCAATAGGTTTTGTCCATCGACAATCGCCACGCGCAGTTCTTCTGCTTGCGTGGCATTAAATAGCATACGTTTCATGACAACCTCGTTATTATTGCGCACCCACGAGGCGTGTAATCAGTATTCAACGCTTATAAGCCGCCAATTGGTCAGGCCGTCTGAAACGGCGTGTGGGGCATTATCTGAACGAGAAGGAAAGTAAAGAACATAAGGCATACTTGGTTTTATATTACTTATTAACGTTGTTTGCCGCAGAAACGGAATCAGTCTTTTTATAGTCTGATAGCGGTATCGGTTTGCATCTAAAATACAGGGCGGACAAACAGGCGTTGTATACCTGTGCGGCTTCGTGCCATTGGCACAAAGCCCGATAAAATCTGAGCCGTCTTCTTCATTACCGTCCGACAGTGGTTTTACCGATGGCTGCGCGGGCATTTTGCACCTGATGCGTCTTACTGCTTGTCGGTAAGCCTGCCGGAAAAGGTCAAACTTAATTACATCTTTACCTGCCTGGCTTGGCGGCAGACAAAGGAAATGCTTTATGGCGTGCTTTTTAGTATAAAATTCCAGTTTACAGTAAATTTTCAGATGCTCCGATTTCGGATAACACAACACCTGAAAACGTAATGGATTATAGAGAAAATGCCGACAATTAGCAAAGACTTGGTTAACCATATCCGTATTTCCGACGAAGAAGCCGGACAGCGGTTGGATAACTTCTTAATCAAAACCTTAAAAGGCGTGCCTAAAAGCCATATCCACCGCATTATCCGTGCCGGTGAAGTACGTTTGAATAAAAAACGTTGCAAGCCAACCGACCGTATTGTTTCGGGTGATATATTGCGTATTCCGCCGGTTCGCATTGCCGAAAAAGAAAGGCCGTCTGAAAAACAACAGTCCATTCCCGCGCGGGTATTCGATATTGTTTATGAGGATGATGCATTATTGGTCATCAACAAACCCAGCGGTGTGGCCGTTCATGGCGGCAGCGGGGTGAGTTTCGGCGTTATCGAACAATTACGGCGGGCACGCCCTGAAGCACGCTATTTAGAATTGGTTCACCGTTTGGATAAAGACACCAGCGGATTATTGATGGTAGCGAAAAAACGCAGCGCACTGGTGAAACTGCATGAAGCCATTCGCAACGACCATCCGAAAAAAGTTTATTTGGCTTTAGGCGTCGGTGAAATCAAAGACGATATCCGACATGTAAAATTACCATTATTCAAATACACAGGGGCACAAGGTGAAAAAATGGTTCGGGTGAGCAATGAGGGGCAGACTGCCCATACCATTTTTAAAGTTTTAAAACGGTTTTCAGGCGGTGTTTTATATCAAATCGGGCTTTCACACCTCACTTTGGTAGAAGCGACTTTAAAAACCGGCCGCACCCACCAGATACGGGTTCATATGCAATCGCAACACTGCCCGATTGCAGGTGATGAACGCTACGGCGATTATCAAGCTAATAAGCGACTGCAAAAATTGGGCTTGAAACGAATGTTTCTACACGCCTCGGAATTACATTTACAACATCCGTTAACCGGCGAGCCTTTACATTTAAAAGCTGCTTTACCGCAGGAATTGGAAAGCTTAATAGTCATGTTATCGCATCAACAATAAATCACTATAAAATAGTAAATCAATGATACTATTTCATGTCATTGTTGTATATTTGTGCCAAATTTTTTCAAGTTACGCCGAATTTCTTTTATTTTATGAAAATAAATGCAAGCCTGCCTTAATCAGTATTAAGCACTGTGTATGATGGTATAACTTTTTTGTTCGGTGCTATTCCTTATCAGTATTGGCCTTTAAAGATACCAAGGGTAGTCGGGCAACTAAGTTTTTTTAATTCATAATTTTTTATTGAATAATAAGAGAGGAATATTATGGGTTGGTTAGTAACCATTATCGTAGGTTTTATCGTAGGTGTTTTGGCTAAAATCCTACATCCGGGTAAAGACAATCTCGGCTTTATTATGACGACTCTGTTGGGTATTGGCGGTTCGCTACTAGCCGGATGGGTCGGCCAGTCTGCAGGCTGGTATGAAGTGGGTCAACCTGCCGGCTGGATTGCTTCTACTATCTTTGCCGTGATTATTTTGGTGATTTATACCCGCGTATTCAAAAAATAATCTGCAATACTTTATCTAACATAATAAAGGCCGTCTGAATTTTCAGACGGCCTTTTTGCATTTAAGCCGATTGGATTATGCCGGCACACACGCAATCATATAGTTAACATCGGTGTTATCCGTTAAGGCATAAGTTTGGGTTAGCAAATTATAGCCCAATCCTTTGGTGCCGATAATATCCAATCCCGCGGCACGGCTCATACGCGCCAGCTCTGCCGGGGTAATAAACTTCTGCCAATCATGAGTGCCGCGCGGCACCAGACCCAAAATACATTCCGCTCCCAAAATAGCGTGTACATAAGATTTGGGATTACGATTGATGGTCGAAAAAAATACCACTCCGTCCGGCTTCACCAATTTGGCACAAGAGGCAATAACTGACGCAGGATCGGGAACATGCTCCATCATTTCCATGCATGTCACCACATCGAAACTGTGCGGCTGTTCCGCGGCCAAGTCTTCCACGCTGACACAACGATAGGCAATATTCGACACCCCTTCGCTTAAGGCGTGTATCTCAGCGGTTTTCAACGACTTTTCCGCCATATCGATACCCATTGCATGCGCCGCACCATGTTTGGCCATGCTCTCGGTGAGGATACCGCCGCCGCAACCGACATCCAATACGTTTTTTCCGGCAATATGCCCGAATTGGTCGATATAACTCAGGCGCAAGGGGTTAATATCGTGCAGCGGTTTGAATTCACCGTTTTTATCCCACCATTTATGGGCAAGGCGGCTGAATTTGTCGATTTCGCTGTGATCAACATTGGTTGGTATGTCGGTATTCATAAGATTTATCCGTATTAAACGTGTGGCAATTTTATCTCAAACTCAGGCCGTCTGAAAATCTATAAGCGATGCCCAAAGCATGCGCTTCTGCTCTGCTTTGAGTTTTTTGACCTGATTCTCAGCACGCAAGGCCATACGATAAGATATATCCGTACACACCAAACGCATCAGTAAGGGTTTGTGCATACGCGTATATTTAGCGCCTTTACCGGCTTGATGCGCAGCAAAACGGGCTTGCGGACGGTTGCTGATGCCGCAATAAAATGAACCGTTATCGCACAAAATCAGGTAAACACACCAATCGCCACCTTCATCATGCGGCAACCCGTTTAAAATCGTAGAAGCTTCGGCAAGCACCATAAACTTATTTTTCAGACGGCCTCAGTAAAAAAACCATTGTACCGCAAAGCACCGCATTATCTTGATAAAACACTTTGCCAGACAGTGTAATTCTTTTAATATAAGTACTTCGTCTTTATTTCATTATGCCGCCCGCACATGGACTCCATTATCGAATTGCGCCATCTGAAAACCTTACTGGCACTTGAAGAAACAGGCAGCGTATCTTTAGCTGCCAAACGCGTTTTCCTGACCCAATCCGCACTTTCCCACCAAATCCGCACTTTGGAAAATTATTACGAAACGCCATTGTTCGAGCGAAAATCCTCCCCCGTTCGTTTTACACCCGCAGGCGAACGCCTATTGCAGCTTGCCCGCGACCTAATGCCCCAAGTTGCCGCCGCCGAGCGCGATATGGCACAAATTATCGAAGGCAAAGCAGGCGAATTGCGGTTGGCCGTGGAATGCCATACCTGCTTTGACTGGTTGATGCCGGCCATGGGCGAGTTCCGCCCGCTATGGCCGCAAGTCGAATTGGATATTGTTTCCGGCTTTCAGGCTGATCCGGTCGGGCTGTTATTACAACACCGTGCCGATTTAGCGATTGTTTCCGAAGCCGAACCCCATCCCGGCATTATTTACCAACCACTGTTTACTTACGGCATGGTCGGCATTTGTGCCAAAGATCACCCGCTTGCCGCCAAAAAAATATGGGAAGCCGAAGATTTCGCCGATGAAACCCTCATCACCTACCCCGTGCCCGACGATATGCTGGACTTGCTGCGCAAAGTATTATTACCCAAAGGCATTAATCCACCGCGCCGTCATAGCGAGCTGACTATTGCCATTATCCAACTGGTTGCCAGCCGGCGCGGCATTTCCGCCCTACCTTATTGGACGGTGATGCCTTATTTGGAAAAAGGCTATGTGGTGTCGCGACAGATTACCGAAAACGGTTTGCAAAGCAACCTATACACCGCTATGCGTACAGAAGACCAAGACAAAACCTATCTGGATAATTTCTGCCGGATTGTACGCGAACTCGGTTTTGCCGAACTGCCCGGCTTAAGTGTATTGGAAATGCCTGCCAAATAATCCGCCACATAACCAACAGGCCGTCTGAATAATTTCAGACGGCCTCTGTATCGACTATAAAAAATCGACTATAAAAAACTATAAGTTATTTTTTCCAATAAGGCGGTGAAAACAGTATCAATACGGTAAAAATCTCCAAACGCCCCAACAGCATCACAATGGTACACAACCACTTTTGTACATCACTCAAACCGGCATAATTCGATGCAGGGCCGACCACACCCAAGCCCGGGCCGGCATTGGTAATACAGGCAACCGTCGCACTAAAGGCCGAGAGAAAATCCAAACCGGTTCCCATCATCACAAAAGTAAACAGCACCACCGTCATAAAATAAACGAAGATAAAAGCCATCACCGTCAACGCGGTTCGCTCTGGAATCGTCCGCCCGTTTACCTTGACATTTCTCACAGCATTAGGATGCAGCAAAATCAGCATTTCCCGCAAGCTGAATTTAGCCAAAACAATCGCACGTGCATTTTTCACGCCGCCGCCCATCGAGCCCGAACTGGCCAAAACATTGGCAAGAAAATACATCCATAGCGAAGTAATCAGCGGCCACTGTCCATAATCTGCATTGGCAAACCCGCTTGATAAGCCAATCGATACGTAGTTAAACGAAGTAAACCGTAATGACTCTCCAAAAGACGGATAATATTGCTGCTGCCACAAATAAATACTCACCACCAATATACTGATACTCAATACGGCAAGTAGAATACGACTTTCCTCATCCCGCCAATAACGGGCGGGTGAACGTTCGCTAAAAGCACTCATGTGCGTCACAAAACTGATGGCACCGAATACTGTAATACCGATCACAATCAACTCTATGGTCTGCGAATTAAAATAAGCAATACTGTCGTCGTGTGAAGAAAATCCACCCAAAGAAATCGTCGACATCGCATGGCAAAGTGCATCAAACCAACTCATACCGGCCCAATAAAGCGCGATAAAGGCTACGCAAGTACTAATGGCATAAGTAAACCAAAGTTTTTTAGCCACTTGCGAAATACGCGGTGCAATTTTGCTGTCTTTATCCAATCCCGGAATTTCTGCTTTAAAAAGTTGCGTTCCCCCTACACCCAACATCGGCAAAATGGCGACCGCCAACACAATAATACCCATACCGCCGAGCCAGTTAAGCATATGCCGCCAAAAGTTAATTGAGGGCGCAAGCGTATCCAAACTGGTAATTACCGTCGCCCCCGTTGTGGTCAGCCCCGACATCGCTTCAAAGAATGCGTCGATATAGCTCATTTGCGGGAAATACAGATAAATCGGCATGGCTGCCACAACGGCAAATCCGAGCCAAAGCATAAAAACCAGAGTAAATCCGTCGCGCACCCGTAATTCACGCTGATAGCGGCGGGTCAACAACCAAGTAATACAAGAGCCGACAATTGTCACCAACGCAGTATGACTGAACGCATCGAACGCATCATCCAAGAAAATATACGACACAAAAGTTGGCGCAAGCAGCAGTACTGAAAAAAATACGCCCAACTTGGAAAGAATGTGAATAATGGGAATGATTTTTTGCATAAAGAAGTTTTAAACTTTCAGACGGCCTTAATGACTTAATCGGCATAATATTTATGATGTAGCAACAAACCAGGCCGTCTGAAAATTATTTAAGGTATTGTGTTTCAAAAAATGAAGGCTTGTTCAGCTTTAAATAAAAGTATTATATTGGATTTTTTACTCGTCCGATGCAGAAGTTGCTGTCTGAGCATCGGCCTCAAACCACTTTCCGACCACCTCACCCACTTCTTCCATGCCCTGTTTTTTCAAACTGGAAAAAAGCTGCACACTAACAGTTTGGCGTTCGGCATAAGGTTTTAATGCTTTTTTAACGGCAGCCAATGTTTTAATCTGATCATTTTTAGAAAGCTTATCGGCTTTGGAAAGTAAAATATGCACCGGCCGGCCTGTAGTATGAAAAAAATCCAACATGCGCAAATCCAACGCTTTCAAAGGATGGCGTGCGTCCATAATCAACACCAACCCGATAAGCTGTTTGCGGTGTTGCAAATAATCGCCAAGCAATCCGACCCAATGCGCGCGCACTGCCTCGGGAACCTGTGCATAGCCATAACCGGGCAAATCCACCATAAAACCACCGCCTGCCAATTCAAAAAAATTGATATGCTGGGTACGGCCGGGTGTTTTGGACACATACGCCAGCCGCACATGATTGGTCAAGGTATTAATCGCACTTGACTTGCCCGCATTACTGCGTCCGACAAAGGCAATTTCGGCCGGTGTATCGGGTAAATCTTTCAAATGATTGACCGTGGTAAAGAATTTGGCATTTTGAAATAGGTTCATAAGTGGTAAAATTGTGTGAATTTGTTATAGAATACCACGATTATAGAATTATCGGTTCAGTCGGGTGAGGACAAACCCGTCATTGAGTATAGTAAAGGGCATCACGGCAGCGTTCTGTGGTGCTGTTATTAGGAGCACTGCCATGAAACGTTTTACCTTATTCGCCCTGGCCATAGCAGCAGGAGCGGTTACTGCTGCGCCAAAAGCGGATATTGCCAAAGGCAAAGAAATTGTCACCAACATCTGTGCTGCCTGCCACGCCGCAGACGGTAACAGCGGTATCGCCATGTATCCGAAGTTGGCTGCACAACACGAATATTATATTTTCACCCAAACCAAAGACATTAAAGAAGGTAAACGGACAACCGGTGCGTCAGCAGCTATGGCGCCGATGGTAGCGGCGCTTTCCGATCAGGATATCCGTAACGTTGCCGCTTTTTATTCGACACAATTCCCCAAAGAGGGCGAAACCAATCCGAAAGACAACGCCGAATTGGGTACAAAAATTTATCGCGGCGGATTGGCTGCTAAAAATATTCCTGCCTGTATGTCGTGCCACGGCCCCAGCGGTGCAGGTATGCCGGGCGGCGGTACCGATATTATTGCCTATCCACGTTTAGGCGGCCAACACAAAGCTTATATTGTCGAACAAATGAAAGCTTATCGTTCCGGCCAGCGCCAAAACCCCATTATGGTCGATATTGCCAGCCGTTTGAGCGATGATGAATTAGATGCAGTAGCCAACTTTATTCAAGGCCTGCATTAATCTGACTTTTTTGCTTGATTGTTGAGGCCGTCTGAAAGAATTTCTTTCAGACGGCCTTCGGTCGAAAGCTATTTTTAGTTTTAACCATCAGATAAGCACAAACCAAATGAATATCATCACACCCGACCAATCTTACCCGGTAATGTGAATATATTCGGAAAAACTTATGACCCGAACCAAACATATCCCGCTGATTAAAAGACCATGGTTTGCTTTTTTAAGCTCCATGCGCTTTGCCGTGGCCTTACTCAGCCTATTGGGTGTGGCTTCGATTATCGGCACGGTACTCCAACAAAACCAGCCCCAAGTCAACTATGTGGTTAAATTCGGCCCGTTTTGGACGGAGATTTTCGGCTACTTAGGTTTATTTGATGTTTATGCATCAGGATGGTTTGTGCTGATTATGCTGTTTCTGGTGATTTCTACCGGATTGTGCCTGTGGCGCAACATTCCCCCTTTTATAAGGGAAATGAAGTCTTATCGCTTAAATGCCGCTAAAAAATCACTGGCAGCCATGAAGCATAGTACTTTACTTTCAGGTGGACTGACTCCTGAAATCGCAGAACGTTACCTGAAAGTTCAAGGCTTCAATACCAAAAAAGCCGAAAGAGAAGACGGTTCTACCTTGATTGCTGCCAAAAAAGGCGCTATGAACAAATGGGGCTATATTTTCGCCCATGCCGCCATTATCGTTATCTGCCTTGGTGGGTTGATAGACAGCAATCTTTTACTGAAAGTCGGCATGCTCACCGGCAGCATCGTTCCGGATAACGACAGCCTTTATGCCAAAGATTTCAAACCGGAAAGCACATTAGGCAGCAATAATATTTCTTTCCGCGGCAACGTCAATATTGCCGAAGGCCAAAAAACCAACGTGGTTTTTCTGAATGCAGACAAAGGCATGCTCATTCAAGATTTGCCTTTTGATGTCCAATTAAAACGCTTCCACATCGACTACTACGATACCGGCATGCCTAAAGATTTTGCCAGCGATTTGATTGTCACCGACAGTAAAACAGGCAAAAAAACCGAACATACCATCCGCGTTAACCACCCGCTGACCGTTGACGGCATCACCATTTATCAGGCTAGCTTTGCCGACGGCGGCTCCGATTTAAAACTCAAAGCCTGGAATCTTGCCGGCAACAGCCGCACACCCGCCCTGATGGACGCCGTTTCCATGCAAGCTTTCCCTCTTGATATCGGTGAAGAAGAATATAAGCTGGAATTCGACCAATTTACCGCCATGAACGTACAAGATACCAGCATGCCGTCTGAAGACAAACCTTTACAGATTCAGACAGCCATCAATGATGTACGCAGCGTAAAACAAAACAAAAAATTTACCAACATCGGCCCTTCTATTGTTTACCGCATCCGCGACAAAGCCGGCCAAGCCGTTGAATATAAAAACTATATGCTGCCTATCCGGCAGGATGATGACTATTTTTACCTGACCGGCACCAGAACCGGTTTGGAACAGCAATACCGCTGGCTGCGTATCCCCACCGATTCAAACGGCAGTATCGATACTTTCATGGCCATACGCGAACTGATCAACGATCCGGCTGTGTTAAAACGCATTATCGGCAACGCAGCCCAAGCCGCACCCGCGAATATCCGTGGAACGTTTGCTCAAGGAGCGGAACACACATTAAACACCTTTAGAAACGGCGGCCTGGTCGCACTGGGTGACGACATCAATGCACGCACCCCCGAAGCCGATCGAGAAACCGTATGGAATTTTTCTTCAAGAATTGTTTACAGCACTTTGAATACCGTTTTAGACGAAGCAATTCGAACTTATAACCTGCCCGAATGGCAAGATCCGGAAGCACGCAACCGCTTTCTAATTCACAGTATGGAAGCCTATACCGGCCTCACCGCCTACCCTGCTCCAGTCTTGTTACAATTAAGCGGCTATAAAGAAGTACGCTCGTCCGGCCTACAAATGACCCGTTCTCCGGGCGCATCATTGGTTTATTTAGGTTCGGTATTGTTGGTATTAGGTACTATCTTTATGTTTTACATTCGTGAAAAACGCGCATGGCTGCTATTTGACCAAACCGGAATACGCTTTTCCATGTCGTCCTCACGCAACGAACGCGATTTACAAAAAGAATTTCCCAAACATACTGCCGATTTAGAAACACTGGCCAAAGATTTAAATCACTAATAACCGTTCTGATATTTTTCAGACGGCCATTGAAAAATAACGACCCGCATCCAACGAGGTATGCAAACATGAACCCAACCATCAAAAGTACGGATAAAGCAGCACAACATATCCTACTGGAACAAAAAACCTTTCTACGCCGCCTCAATAGCTGGGACTGGGGCTTCGCCTTGATTATGACCATGGTGGCTGTATTCTCACAGCTTCACGTCGGCCATAATATGGATATCTACGAAATCGCCATTTTATGGATTAGTTGCGCGGCCTCTATTCTATTGGGTTGGTTTTTCAAACCACTACGTGTTTTTATTATTGCCAGCGTCTTTTTAGCTTATATCGGTGTGACCTTCTATAACGGAGACATCGCACAAGCCGACCGTTTCGTTCTGAAATATTTCCTCAGCAGCCAATCGGCGATTATGTGGCAGTGCGCCAGCATATTTCTGGCCCTACTCTGTTATATAGCAGGCGCGCTACTCACCCGTAAGAACCAAGCACCGACCAACACCCTATTGGGTATCGCCTCAAACCTCACTTGGATTTCGGCGCTGGCCGGCTTTACCGGCTTGCTCGTTCGCTGGCACGAAAGTTATCTGCTGCGCCCCGATGCCGGCCACATTCCCGTTTCCAATCTTTATGAAGTCTTTATCTTGTTTTTGGTGATTACCGCGCTGATGTATCTCTATTACGAAAGCAAATTCGCCATCCAAAAACTCGGCGGCTTCGTATTGTCGTTTATGGCCGTCGTGGTGATATTTGTTTTATGGTACAGCCTGTCACGCGAGGCGCATGCCATCCAACCGCTGATTCCCGCCCTACAATCTTGGTGGATGAAAATACACGTACCTGCCAACTTTATCGGCTACGGCGCATTCTGTATGTCTGCCATGCTCGGTATTGCCGAACTATTGGCTATCCGTAGTGAAACCGCCGGTAAAAAATCATGGCTACCCGAATCTCAAGCCATTGAAGAAGTGATGTATAAAGCAATTGCTGTCGGCTTTTTATTCTTCACCATCGCCACCATTCTCGGCGCACTCTGGGCAGCAGACGCATGGGGACGCTATTGGAGTTGGGATCCGAAAGAAACTTGGGCCTTTATCGTTTGGCTGAACTATGCCATTTGGCTGCACTTACGCCTGGTTGCCGGCTGGCGCGGCAAAGTATTGGCATGGTGGGCAGTTATCGGCCTATTTATTACCGCTTTCGCCTTTATCGGCGTGAATATGTTTTTAAGCGGTTTGCATTCTTACGGCGAACTCTAATCATCCACTTAACTCATTAAAAGAGGCCGTCTGAAAGAATTTTCAGACGGCCTGTTTACTTTCCCTATAAATATAAAATATCTCCACCATACACCGGTAATATCTGATATATTTAAACAATTATCTGTACGGTTTGTTATTTTGAACCTTATAAAACAACCAAGCCGTCTGAAAATACTCATTCCGCGTTACAATAAATAATACCTTTACCGCCCGCCCTGCTTTTTATGTCTGTCAAAATCCGTACCCGTACTATCGATCAAACTGCCTGCCAAACCCTGATTCAAGCAGGTGCCGATCCGCTACTGGCGCGTTTATGCGCCGCCCGCCATATCACCACACCGGCAGAGTTAGACGACAAACTTAACGCCCTACTGCCCTATCAAACCCTGAAAAACTGTACCCAAGCCGCCGAAAGGCTGGCCGACGCCATTGAGCGCAAAGAAAAAATCCTGATTGTGGCCGACTATGATGCCGACGGCGCAACAGCCTGTACTGTCGGTGTAAAGGGCTTAAGCGCTATGGGTGCCAGGGTGGATTTTCTCGTTCCCAACCGTTTCGAACACGGTTACGGCCTCACCCCCGAACTGGCCGAAATGGCCGCCGAACAAAATACCCAACTGCTGATTACGGTTGATAACGGTATTGCCAGCATAGCCGGCGTAGAACGGGCGCAACAGCTCGGTATTGATGTGATCATTACCGACCACCATCTGCCCGCCGATACCGTACCAAGCTGTATTATTGTCAATCCCAACCAACAGGGCTGTACCTTTGCCAGTAAAAGCATGGCAGGGGTCGGTGTGATTTTTTATGTATTGATGGCATTGCGCGCCGAATTGAGACAACGCAGTTATTTCACCACCGCCCAAAATCCGCAACCCGGCCATCCCCAAGAACCCAATCTGGCCGAATATCTGGACTTGGTCGCCCTCGGCACCATTGCCGATGTTGTTTCTCTCGACCACAATAACCGCATTCTGGTGTCGCAAGGCCTCAAACGCATCCGTGCCGGCAAAATGCGCCCCGGTATCCGCGCTCTGTTTGAAATCGCACGGCGCGACTGGCGTAAAGCGCAACCGTTCGATATGGGCTTTGCCCTCGGCCCGCGCATCAATGCCGCCGGCAGGTTGGATGATATGTCGGTCGGCATTGCCTGCCTGTTGGCAGACAATATTGAAGAGGGTCAAAGCCTTGCCGCCCGTTTGAACGATTTAAATATCGAGCGGCGTGAAATCGAGCAATCCATGTTGCAAGACGCCATCAATGGTTTTCCGGACACCCTGCCGCCGGAACAAACCACTCTAGTGGCTTACCGCAATGATTTCCATCAGGGGGTGGTCGGTATTGTCGCCAGCCGTCTGAAAGACCGTTTCTACCGCCCAACCATTGTCTTCGCCCCTGCCGGCGACGGTGAGGTTCGCGGTTCCGGCCGTTCCATTCCCGGACTACACCTGCGCGACGCACTTGATTTGGTATCGAAACGCCACCCCGATCTGATACTCAAATTCGGCGGACATGCCATGGCGGCCGGTTTAAGCATACATGCCGACAATATCCCTGCTTTTCAGACGGCCTTTGAACAAACAGTGAGCAGCCTACTGTGCGCGGATGATTTATCCCAAACCTACCTGACCGACGGCAGCCTGCCCGCTGCCGATATTACCCTCGCCCACGCCCAACACCTTGCCCGCCAAGTGTGGGGACAAGGATTCGCCCCCCCGAGTTTTACCGACGAATTCGCCGTTATCCGTCAACAGGCGATGGGGGTAAACCATAAAAAAGTATGGCTGCAAAAAGACGGTCATGAGTTTGAGGCTATGTTTTGGCGTTGTACAGAAGAAATCCCACCCAAAATACGCACGGTTTACCGCCCTGTCGCCAATGAATGGCGCAACAATATCGAACTGCAACTTTATATCGACTATTGGGAAGCTGCTTAAAGCATCTTGTAAAAAAGACTTATTGCCCATATAGTGGAAGAATACTTTGCACAACCCTAAAACAGGACAAGCCAATATTATGCAACACGTTAAAATGTATACCGGCCCCTACTGCCCTTATTGCACTATGGCTAAAAAACTTTTAAATCAGCAAGGTGTGACCGATATCGAAGAAATCCGTATCGACCAAAACCCTGAAGATTTCAACGAAATGCAGCAAATCACAGGCCAACGAACCGTGCCGCAAATTTTTATCGGTGAAACCCATGTCGGTGGCTTTACCGACTTACACAAGCTACACCAGCAAGGCGAACTACAAAGCCTGCTGGACGGCGAGAAAGAATAAAACTTCCCTTCCCGCTGCCCCGGCAGCACAATTTTTAGAAAGAAAGCGTAATCATGAGTGAAGAACGCCAACCTGTATTCAGCATTGAAAAACTGTATGTAAAAGATATGTCTTTAGAAGTGCCGCACGCACCTAAAGTCTTTTTGGAACAAGGCGAGCCGGAAGTCGATATGCGTGTCGCTACCGACAGCCAACAACTCGAAGAAGGCTTCCATGAAGTCACCGTGACCGTGACCGTGACCGCCAAACTGGAAAACGATCGAGTAATGTTCCTCAATGAAGTATCGCAAAGCGGCATTTTCCGTTTGGAAAATATTCCTGAAGAAGATGTGAAATTACTGTTGGCCGTAGCCTGCCCGAATATTCTCTTCCCATACGCACGCGAAGCGATTTCTTCAACCATCAGCCGCGCCGGTTTCCCGCCCGTATTGTTGGCACCGATTAACTTCGAAGCCATGTACCAGCAATCACAAGAAGGCAACGCTTAAGCCGTTGAGTTCTTTGATATATAACAGGCCGTCTGAATATTTTTCAGACGGCCTGTTTATCCATAAACATCGGCATCATTTCAATTTTATAGCGATGCGGATACACAGCCAAACCACCCATATCATCGGGCTTATTTCCAATAATTCCCCCCTGTATCACAACCTAAATCGGACTTTCCTTTAAAAAGCACCGAAACACCATTAAAATACAGCCTCTGATGATTGAATAAAACGGCATACCACGTGAAAATATTAATACTCGGCAGCGGACAAGTCGGCTCCACCGTCGCCAACAACCTCGCCTCCATTCCCGCCAACGATGTCACCATTATTGATATAGACGAACACGCCTTACACAATATGGCCAGCCGCTTGGATGTTCAAACCGTATTAGGAAACGGCGCTTCGCCTATGGTATTGGCACAAGCAGGTGCGGCCGATGCCGATTTGCTTCTGGCATTGACCCGTAACGACGAAACCAATATTGTCGCCTGCAAATTGGCGGCCGATCTATTTAATATCCCCAGCCGTATCGCCCGCGTGCGCTCTACTGACTATCTGGAATATCAAACCGAAAACCCGATTACCGACAAAGATAAAGAGCAAAACAACAGCCTGGCCTGTTTCGACATTACCGAATCCATCAGCCCCGAACAATTGGTAACCGAACGGCTTATCGGCTTAATCAACTACACCAGTGCATTGCAAGTATTACGTTTTGCCGACGATAAAGCACGCATGGTTATCGTACAGGCGCACAAAAGTGGTTTGCTGGTCGGCAAAGAAATTTCTCAGATTAACCTTCACCTCCCCGAAGGAGCCGATTGTCAGATTTGCGCAATTTACCGTAACAACCATCTGATTGTTCCTTCCGCCCAAACCGTGATTATTGAAGGCGATGAAGTATTCTTTGTTGCAGCAAGCGAAAACGTGGCCGTTATTATGCGCGAGTTGCGGCCGAAAGAGCAGCAAAACCGCCGTATTATGATCGCCGGTGGCGGTAATATCGGCTACCGTTTGGCCAAACAGCTAGAAAATCAATACGATATCAAAATCGTTGAATACAGCACCAACCGTGCCGCATGGTTAGCCGAAAATCTTGATACCTCTTTGGTGCTACAAGGTTCCGCTTCGGATGAAGCCTTGCTCGAAGCAGAATATATTGATGAAATCGACGTATTCTGCGCCCTCACCAACGACGATGAAAACAATATTATGTCGAGCCTGTTGGCCAAAAACCTTGGTGCCAAAAGGGTGATTTCGATTGTGAACCGTTCCAGCTACGTTGATTTATTGGAAGGCAATAAAATCGATATCGTTGTTTCGCCCCACTTGGTAACCATCGGCTCGATATTGGCCTATATCCGGCGCGGCGACGTAGTAGCCGTCCACCCCTTGCGCCGCGGCACGGCCGAAGCTATCGAAGCCGTTGTACACGGCGATAAAAACACCTCCGCCCTAGTCGGCAGGCGCGTTTCAGAAGTCAAATGGCCGTCCGGCTGCCATGTCACCGCCATCGTGCGGGGCGACGAAGTGATTATGGGACACAAAGAAGATGCCGTCATAGAAGCCGACGACCATATTATCTTCTTCGTTTCCCGCCGCCGTGTCGTGCGTGAATTGGAAAAACTGATTGAAGTCAAAATGGGCTTCTTCGGCTAATCCGGCTATTTAAATACTTAGGCCGTCTGAAACTTTTTCAGACGGCCTCCCCAAATATAAAAAGCGTTCCCACTCGGAACTATAGAAAGCTGAAAAATATGGTCAGAACCAAAATATGCGGTTTCACCCGCCCCGAAGATGCCCGCGCAGCAGCGGAATTAGGGGTGGATGCTATCGGTTTGGTGTTTTACGACAAAAGCAAAAGGGCTGTTAACATTCAACAAGCACAAGCCGTTGTTCAAGCCCTGCCGCCGTTTGTGAGCGTGGTCGGCTTATTTGTGAATGAAAGTGCCGAACGTATCAACGATATTCTGGCGCAAGTTCACATTGATATTATTCAGTTTCACGGCGATGAAACACCCGAATTTTGCCGTGGTTTCAGACGGCCTTATATCAAAGCCGTACGCGTACAGGATACCGCAGGTATTACCGCTGCCATCGAGCAATTTGCCGATGCCCGCGCGGTTTTATTCGATGCCTATGTCGATGGCGAATACGGCGGCACCGGACACCGCTTCGATTGGCAGATGCTGCCCGCAACCCTATCCGGGCACTGGGTGCTTTCCGGCGGGCTCACCCCCGAGAATACCGCCGCCGCAATTGCCCTCACCGGCGCAACGGCTATTGATGTTTCCAGCGGCGTAGAAAGTACCCCCGGTATCAAGTGCCCGCAAAAAATGGCTGCATTTTTACAGGCCGCCCGTGCTGCAAAATAACCGGCATTGCCCCATAAATGCCAAAGCCGTCTGAAGCAGTTTCAGACGGCCTAAACCATCAAAACAGCCGCCGTTTGACTATCAAAACAAATATAACCGACAACAGTGAAGCTGCTAAAATATAAATCTTTTCAGACGGCCTGCCGTCTCCCAACACCGCTACCCCAATCACGAAGGATTGTTTTATGCAAAATTACCACTTCCCAGACCAACAAGGCTTTTTCGGCGAACACGGCGGTATTTATGTGTCCGAAACCCTGATTCCCGCGTTAAAAGAATTAGCGCAGGCTTATCAGGAAGCCAAAAACGATCCCGCCTTTTGGGCAGCATTCCATCATGATTTAAAGCATTATGTCGGCCGTCCCAGCCCCGTTTACCACGCCGAACGCCTCAGCCAAAAACTCGGCGGCGCACAAATCTGGCTCAAGCGTGAAGACCTCAACCACACCGGTGCGCACAAAGTCAACAACACCATCGGGCAGGCGCTGTTAGCCAAACGCATGGGCAAAAAACGCGTGATTGCGGAAACCGGTGCCGGCCAGCACGGAGTCGCCACTGCCACCGTTGCCGCCCGCTTCGGTATGGAATGTCATGTTTACATGGGTGCCGACGATATCCAACGCCAAGCCCCCAATGTATTCCGTATGAAACTGCTCGGTGCCAACGTTATCGGCGTAGAAAGTGGTTCGCGCACATTGAAAGACGCCATGAATGAAGCCATGCGCGAATGGGTCGCCCGTGTGGATGACACCTTCTATATTATCGGCACCGCCGCAGGCCCCGCGCCCTACCCCGAAATGGTGCGCGACTTCCAATGCGTGATCGGCAATGAAGCCAAAACCCAAATGCTCGAAGCCATCGGCAGACAACCTGATATTGCCGTTGCCTGTGTTGGCGGCGGTTCCAACGCCATCGGCCTGTTCCACCCTTATATAGCGGAAACCGGCGTGCGCTTAGTCGGTGTAGAAGCCGGCGGACTCGGCATCGACACCACCGAACATGCCGCCCCCATCAGCAGCAAAGCCCCTATCGGCGTCCTCCACGGTTTCCGCAGCTATCTGATGCAGGATGAACACGGCCAAGTAGTCGGCACCCATTCCGTATCCGCCGGTTTGGATTATCCCGGCATCGGCCCCGAACATAGCCACCTTGCCGATATCGGCCGCGCCGAATACTACGCCGCCAATGATGATGCCGCACTGGAAGCTTTTGATTTATTGTGCCGCTACGAAGGCATTATCCCCGCCCTAGAATCCAGCCATGCTTTGGCTTGGGCTGTTGCCGAAGCGCCGAAAATGCAAAAAGACCAAGTGATTTTGGTCAACTTATCCGGCCGCGGTGATAAAGACATTAATACCGTTGCGAAACTAAAAGGTATTGAATTGTAAATAATTTCAATCAACAAGGCCGTCTGAAAATATTTTCAGACGGCCTTTTATATTGAAACTACTCAGATAACCAATTAAGCAAATGGATGTTGCAAAACAATGGTTTCTTCACGGTCGGGGCCGGTGGATACAATCGCTACCGGTGCGCCGCATACTTCTTCAATACGCTTCAGATATGCTTTAGCATTATCGGGCAGCTTATCGAATTCTTTCACCCCGAAAGTCGATTCCGTCCAACCCGGCATGGTTTCATAAATCGGTTCGCAACCGGCAACGGCATTGGCACCGAAAGGCAAAATATCGGTTTTGCTGCCGTCCGGCAATTGATAGCCGGTACAGATTTTGATTTCTTCAATGCCGTCCATCACATCCAATTTGGTAATACACATACCGGAAATGCCGTTAATCTGAATCGAGCGTTTTAAGGCCGCAGCATCAAACCAACCGCAACGGCGGGCACGACCGGTCACGGAACCGAATTCATGGCCGCGCTCGGCCAAACCGGCACCGATTTCATCGAATAATTCGGTCGGGAACGGGCCGGAACCTACACGGGTCGTATAGGCTTTCACAATACCCAATACATAATTCAACATTTGCGGCGGCACACCCGCACCGGCAGAAGCCGCACCGGCCAAGCAGTTGGATGAAGTAACGAACGGATAAGTACCATAGTCGATATCCAACAGCGTACCCTGCGCACCTTCAAACAACAGGCATTCACCTTTTTGATTTTTTTCATATAGGGTACGCGACACATCGGCAATCATCGGCTTGATGCGTGTACAGAATTTTTCAACAACCGCCAGCACATCTTCAAATTTAACCGCTTCGGCACCATGCAGATGTTTTAACTGAACATTGTAATATTCAATATTGCTTTCTAATTTGGCCTTTAATTTTTCAATATCGAATAAATCCACCATACGGATGGCGCGGCGAGCTACTTTGTCTTCATAAGCCGGGCCGATACCGCGGCCTGTCGTGCCGATTTTGCCGCTGCCGCGAGAGGCTTCACGTGCCTGATCCAAAGCAATATGGTAAGGCAGAATCAAAGTGGCGGTCGGGGCGATTTTCAGACGGCCTTCCACATTCTTTACACCTGCCTGGTTTAATTCGTCGATTTCGCCCAACAATGCTTCCGGGCTGACCACAACACCCGAGCCGATAAAGCATTCCAAATTTTCATGAAGAATCCCACTGGGAATCAGGCGCAGAATGGTTTTCTTGCCGCCCACCACCAAAGTATGACCTGCATTATGGCCGCCTTGAAAACGTACCACCCCGGAAGTTTGTTCCGCCAACCAGTCTACAATTTTACCTTTGCCTTCGTCGCCCCATTGAGCGCCGATAACTACTACGTTTTTAGCCATAATTTCCAACCTGTTATTTACACGTCAATAATGTTCCACTTACCGTCTTGCTCCACAAGACGGCGCGTCGTATTTTTGTTACCGTTATAGTCCATACCGTAATCCACAACCACACAATGCCCTTCGGCACGTAATTGTTCAATCACTTCATGCGCGGCCGCCACATCTTTGTGATCAACTGCAATCATCGGCATGCGCGGGCTATGTGGTAACCGCCCGATAAACATGCGCAAATCGAAACTGAAACCGGTCGCCGGGCGGGCACGGCCAAAATAGACACCCAATCCGTCATAACGGCCGCCACGTGCGATCGCATCATGGCAACTTGAGCCATAAGCGGCATAAAGTAACCCCGTATGATAGTTATCAACACGTAGTTCAGATAAATCGATATGGATATTTTGCTGCGGGAAAGCATCACAAACAGCCTGCAATTCGTCTAAAGCCTGCCCAACTGCGAATAAATCAGGCAGTTTCGTGCGGGCTTCGGCCACCACTTCCCGCGAGCCATACAATGTCGGCAACAGAGAAAAAGCTTTCGCCCACATACCATCGAGCTTCCACTCCTCCACCTGTGCACGCACCTCATTGGCATCTTTATCCTGCATCAGCGACAACAATTGTTCCGCCTGCTGTTCACTTAAATCAGCCGCTTTAGCCAATGCACGGAATACACCGATATGCCCGAGCGACAGCAAAATATCGCCAAACTCGGCCACGGCAACACTTTTCAGCATTAAATCAATTAGTTCGACATCGGCCGCCACATCAGCAAAGCCGTATAGTTCCGCCCCCACCTGCAAAGGTTCGCGCGTATTCAAAAAACCATCCGGACGGGCATGCAATACCGAGCCAGCATAGCACAAGCGGTTAATGCCATTATTGGCGGACAACAAATGGGCATCAATACGGGCAACCTGCGGGGTGATATCGGCACGGATACCTAACTGCCTACCGCTCAACTGATCAACCACACGGATGGTTTTTAACGACAATCCGGTATCGATACGGGTAAGCAGAGAATGGCTGTATTCCATTAAAGGAGGATGCACAAGCTCATATCCGTGCACGCGGAACAAACCTAATAATTGTTCGCGCACACTCTCCAATTCGCGTGCGGTCGAAGGTAATATATCGGCAATATGTTCGGGTAGCTGCCAAGACTGCATGAGACTCTTTCCGTAAGCATGAGGAAGGCTGCTTAACTTAAAATCGGGCAAAATTTAAACAATTCTGCGGAGAACCTGATTTTAATTCAAACAGCCCCGTACAGCAGACAAATCTGCCATGTGATGATTAAAATCAGACTTTAACATAAAACAACAAATTCGTGCAGCCTGTTTTGAACACATCAGAATAAAGGCCGTCTGAATAGTGATCTGACCCCCAAATCTTGGACAAACATAAAAGCCTTTTCAGGCTGCCTTTTCGAGCTGGGTTCTGTATGCCACAGGACTCAGCTTTTTCAATTTCAAACTACATCTGTCATGATTGTAGTATCGTATATAGTCATCTATTGTCTGCATCAGCTCTGTTGTCGAAACTTTGCCTTCCTGATAAAAGCATTCCGTCTTCAGTATCGCAAAGAAGCTTTCCATCGGTGCATTGTCCCAACAATTGCCTTTACGCGACATACTTTTCACTATGCCGTGTTCTGCCAACGTGCGGCGGTAGGCTTCCGTACGGTACAGCACACCTTGATCGGAATGCAGCAGCACTTTATCTGCCTTTGTCAGTTTGCAGACCGCATCATTCAGCATTCTTTCCACCATCTCGCTGTTCGGGCGGCGGCTCATCGCATAAGCGACGATTTCGCGGTTAAATACATCCAATATCGGTGACAGATACAGTTTGCCATTGCTGCACTTGAATTCGGTGGCATCCGTCAGCCATTTCTCATTGGGCTTTTGCGCCTCAAAGCGGCGGTTCAGAATATTATCCGACGGTTCGCCCATTGCCGGATGGCGGTAGGCTTTTTTCGGACGCACTTTGGCTTTCAATTGCAACAGTTTCATCAAACGGATAACCTTTTTCTTATTCCATGACAAAGTGGCGGCAATCCGCCTGTATCCGTAACGCCCTTGATGGCGGGCATAAACTTCGGCAACGGCGGCTTTGTCCTGTTCGTCCGGGTCGGGACGGCCGTGGTGGTAATAAAAGCTGCTTTTGGGCAGTGCAGCACTGTGCAGCAGGTATTTAAGCGGATGTTTTGCCCTCAGTGCTTGGACGGCTTCGCTTTTTTGGCGACCGCTTCTTTCTGCCTGAGGGCTTTTAATTCCTTTAGATAGTCGTTCTCCGCCCGCATATAGCGCAACTCTTCGATTAGTTCCGCCTGTGTTTTTTCGTGGTCGGGTTTATCGACGATAAAGGGGTTTTTGCGTTTGATGATCATAATGGCCTGCGGATGCTCAAGTGCGCGGATGCCGCCTTGGTTGTATGCGGCTATCCAACGGCGTAAATGGGTACGGGAAATATTAAAGTGATCGGCAGTACGCTGTTGGCTGCGTACGCGCTGATAATATTGCACGGCTTGGTATTTAAAGTCTAATGTATATTTGCTCATAAGAAAACTGCACCTTAATGGGTTGGAGGAGTGTCCAACTTTTGGGGTGCAGTTCATAGGTTTCAGACGGCCTTTTCAATATGCTTGAATCTACGATATCAATCCGTAGTAGTCGGATAAGTACCTTTTACCAAAATATCGCGGGTTACATCATGAATATTGCGGTTACCGGTAAAGGCCATAGAAACATCCATTTCTTTATAAAGGATTTCCAGCGCACGAGTAACACCTTCTTCACCGTAAGCACCCAATCCATAAAGGAAGGCACGACCGATCATAGTACCGCGCGCACCCAATGCCCAAGCTTTAAGAATATCCTGACCACTGCGGATACCGCTATCAAGCCATACTTCAATATCATTACCCACTGCGCTCACAATATCCGGCAGGGCTTTAATAGAAGAAATCGTATCGTCAAGCTGGCGTCCGCCATGATTGGAAACCACCAACGCATCGGCACCGCTTTTCACAGCCAGTTCTGCATCTTCAGGCTCCATCACACCCTTCAGAATCAGTTTGCCACCCCATAAATCTTTAATGCGGGCAACATCATCCCAACTCAATGCAGGGTCAAACTGCTCGGCTGTCCAAGACGACAGCGAAGACAAATCGGTTACATTTTTAGCATGGCCGACAATATTGCCGAATGTGCGCCGCTTGGTATTCAGCATTTTCATACACCATTCGGGTTTGGTGGCCAAATTAATCATATTAGGAATAGTCGGTTTCGGTGGCGCAGACAAACCGTTTTTAATATCTTTATGGCGTTGCCCCAAAACTTGTAAATCAACCGTCAGAATCAATGCCGAACATTGTGCCGCTTGGGCGCGCTTAACCAAATTCTCCATAAACTCACGGTCACGCATGACATAAAGCTGAAACCAAAAAGGCGCACTGGTATTTTCTGCAATATCTTCAATTGAGCAGATAGACATCGTAGAAAGCGAGAAAGGCACGCCGAATTTTTCCGCTGCACGGGCGGCTAAGATTTCACCGTCGGCATGTTGCATACCGGTAAACCCTGTCGGGGCAATCGCAACCGGCATTTTCACATCTTGGCCAATCATTTTGGTTTCCAAGCTGCGGTTTTCCATATCTACCAAAATACGTTGGCGGAATTTAATATCTTGGAAATCAGTGGTATTGTCACGATAAGTTCTTTCAGTCCACGAACCCGAATCAGCGTAGTCGTAAAACATTTTCGGTACTTTACGTTGCGCCATCAGGCGCAAATCTTCGATACAGGTCATTTTACTCAAATCACGTTTCATGTCATCTACCTTAAAAAATACATTATTTCTATTAATAAACAATAAATAAAGCCAAATAGTTTTAGATGGGCTCACTATCGGCTACTTGATAATCCCTATCAATCTATACCAAGCACAAGCATATTGCAAATGCTTTATAAGCTTAATAGATAAACTATGCCAAGACTACCTATAAATATTACCCTACATTTTCAACCCTAATCCTACTCATATTAAACTTCATAAATTATTGTTATCTACATAAAAAGAAAACTTCCATCTAACACTAACAGATTAATTATAAGCCGTCTGAAAAAATGCTATGCCTTTTATAGCGGCAGACAATGCTCCGCCAATATATACTTGACTAAATCACTCAGATATTAGACAATCGCCCTCAAGATACAACACAAACCCACCGAATAATTTTAAAACAGGCACACCATGCGACTGACCACCAAAGGCCGCTTTGCCGTCACTGCCATGATAGATTTGGCGATGAACGCCCAAAGCGGTGCGGTAAAATTAAGCGCCATTAGCGAGAGGCAGAATATTTCTCTTTCTTATTTGGAACAACTATTCAGCAAACTTCGTCGAGCCGAATTGGTAGAGAGCCTACGCGGCCCCGGAGGCGGGTATATTCTTGCAGCGCCGGCCACCCAAATCAATATTGCCCAAATCATTGCTGCCGCAGAAGACTGCCTTGATGCGACACAGTGCGGCAGTAGAGGAAACTGCAATAACGGACATGCTTGCGTTACCCACGAACTATGGGAAAGTCTGAATAAAATCATCAATGACTATCTAAGCAACGTTACCTTGCAGAATGTGGTTGACCAAAACAATGAAAACCACGGCCACGTGATTAATTTTACCCATATTCATTAAATGTATAATGATACGAACCATATAAATAAAAACGAAAGAGACCACCAACCATGACTGTTAAAACCCCGATATACCTTGACTACGCTGCCACCACACCGGTTGATCCGCGTGTTGCAGAAAAAATGATTCCCTACCTGACCGAGCAATTCGGCAACCCCGCATCCAACAGCCATAGTTTCGGCTGGACGGCAGAAGAAGCGGTTGAGAATGCCCGTTTGGAAATTGCCAAATTGATTAATGCCGATGCCAAAGAGATTGTTTTTACCAGCGGCGCAACCGAATCAGACAATCTGGCCATCAAAGGTGCGGCACACTTTTATAAAACCAGAGGCAAACACCTGATTACCGTTAAAACCGAGCATAAAGCCGTGCTCGACACTATGCGCGAATTGGAACGTCAGGGCTTTGAAGTCACTTATTTAGGTGTACAAGATAACGGCCTGATTGACTTGGAAGAGCTCAAAGCCGCCATCCGCCCCGATACCATTTTGGTTTCTGTGATGTGGGTGAACAATGAAATCGGCGTGATTCAAGATATTCCCGCAATTGGTGAAATCTGCCGCGAAAACAAAATTATTTTCCACGTCGATGCTGCTCAAGCTGCAGGGAAAACACCGATTGACGTAGAAGCCGCCAAAGTAGATTTGATGAGCTTATCCGCTCACAAAATTTACGGCCCTAAAGGTATCGGCGCTATGTATGTACGCCGCAAACCGCGCGTACGCCTTGAAGCACAAATGCACGGTGGCGGCCATGAACGCGGTTTCCGAAGCGGTACATTGCCGACACACCAAATCGTCGGCATGGGTGAAGCATTCCGCTTGGCTCGTGAAGAGTTAGACAAAGACCGCGAACACGCTTTGAAATTACGCGATATCTTCTTAAAAGGCATCGAAGGCATTGAAGAAGTTTATATCAACGGCGATTTAGACAAACGCGTGCCTACCAACCTAAATGTCAGCTTTAACTTTGTAGAAGGTGAAAGCCTGATTATGGCCGTGAAAGAATTGGCTGTTTCCAGCGGTTCGGCCTGTACGTCTGCCTCTTTGGAACCCTCGTATGTTTTACGCGCCCTAGGCCGTAACGATGAGCTGGCGCACTCTTCCCTACGTATTAGCTTCGGCCGCATGACCACCGAAGAAGAAATGGCCTATGCCGCCGATTTAATTAAATCCAAAATCGGCAAACTGCGCGAACTTTCCCCATTATGGGAAATGTTTAAAGAAGGCATTGACTTGAATACTGTAGAATGGGCCGAACATTAAGAATAACCGGAAACAATCGGCCGTCTGAAACGGTTTCAGACGGCCAAACGAAACGAACAACCATACCAATACACAAGGAACCCTATCATGGCATATAGCGATAAAGTAATTGATCATTACGAAAACCCCCGTAACGTCGGCTCTTTTGACAAAGACGACAACGACGTCGGTACCGGCATGGTCGGCGCCCCGGCCTGCGGCGACGTAATGAAACTCCAAATCAAAGTAAACGATAACGGCGTAATTGAAGATGCCAAATTTAAAACCTACGGTTGCGGTTCTGCCATTGCCTCTTCATCACTAATTACCGAATGGGTAAAAGGCAAAAGCTTGGACGAAGCTTTATCGATTAAAAACAACCAGATTGCCGAAGAACTGGAACTGCCACCAGTAAAAGTACACTGCTCTATCTTGGCTGAAGACGCGATTAAAGCCGCAGTTTCCGACTATAAAAAGAAACACGGCGGCGAATAAAGTAAGGTGTGTGCGGCTCTCCGCCTTATCCTATCTTTCGATCATAGCGGCATAGCTCATTGCCGCTGTTGGCACGGATAATGGTTTCTTCCATATCCGGAATAATAATTGGCACATTCTTCAGCTGAAAACATACCAATACAATTGGTTGATATAAAGGAAAAGCCATGCCGTTCAGCGAAACGGAAATCCAATCCCTATTGGCACAAAAAGGCATTGGCAAAACCATATTGCAACGCTTACAACAAATGGGTTTAGATAGCGTGTCGACTCTGGCCTGTGCCAATATAGATGATGTTTTAACACAAGGTTCGGCACTTACCGGCTCAACCTGCTGGAAAAACAGCCCACAGGCAAAAGCTGCGATCAGCAATGCTATTGCATGGGCACAACAACAGTCGGTCTCCCCAAAGCCAACCTATAAAACGGAAAATAAACAGACATGATTACCCTTACCGAAAAAGCAGCCAATCATATCCAAAACTTTCTTACCAAACGTGGTAAAGGCGAAGGCATCCGCTTGGGCGTAAAAACCAGTGGCTGCTCAGGCATGGCCTATACTTTGGAATTTGTGGATGAAGTCCAACCCGAAGATATGGTGTTTGAAGGTTTCGGCGTGAAAGTCTTTGTCGATCCCAAAAGCCACGTTTATTTAGACGGTACCGAATTGGACTACACCAAAGAAGGTTTGCAGGAAGGCTTTAAATTCCAAAACCCAAACGTGAAAGACGAATGCGGTTGCGGCGAAAGCTTCCACGTTTGATGATTGCCCTATTCAGTTTTAGACGGCCTATTTTCAATCATACAGGCCGTCTGAAAACTGTTTTGCCATAATCTCAATACCTTGTCTGATTTTATGGCCTCATAAAATTCTAGGTCGTCTGAAATATTTTTTTCAGACGGCCTTTTCAATATCATCAAAATCATTCATAAACCTTATCGCCCACCCCTACGGCCATTAGGTTTCAGCAGCAGATATGCTATACTCGCCCCCATCCGAAACCGATACGAATCAAGGAAAATACAATGGCTGATTTCAATAAAATCCTAACTCCCGGCGATGTAGACGGCGGCATTATCAACGTTGTCAACGAAATTCCTGCTGGCAGCAACCACAAAATCGAATGGAACCGCAAAGTTGCCGCATTCCAACTCGACCGTGTAGAACCTGCTATTTTTGCCAAACCGACCAACTACGGCTTTATTCCGCAAACATTAGATGAAGACGGCGACGAACTCGATGTATTGTTGATTACCGAACAGCCTTTGGCAACCGGTGTCTTTTTAGAAGCCAAAGTTATCGGCGTGATGAAATTTGTCGACGATGGCGAAGTAGACGACAAAATCGTATGCGTACCGGCAGACGACCGCAACAACGGCAACGCCTATAACAGCCTGAGCGACTTGCCCGCCCAATTAATCAAACAAATCGAATTCCATTTCAACAACTACAAAGCCCTGAAAAAACCGGGCTCCACCCAAGTACAATCATGGGGCGATGTAGCGGAAGCCAAAGCGGTTATTAAAGAATCTATCGAACGCTGGAACGCGCAAGCAAAATAAAGCTTTCTTTATTAAACACAGGCCGTCTGAAAGATTTCAGACGGCCTGTTGTATATAGCAGAATCGGTTCCATCATTTCACAAAAAAACGGGCAAAAAAACGATGCAACACATCGGCCGTGCCAATAACCACCACCATTCTGGAAACATGAAATGCCGTCACCAAAGGCACGCCTAATCGTAAGGTCTTAGCCGTAATCGTCATTTCCGTTACCCCGCCCGGTGCCAGCCCCAGCCCTAAAGTAGGCAGTGACACCGCCACCGTATTGGCCAATAAATAGGTAACCAATGCGGTTAATAACAACGAAACCGCCACATTAACCGCCACCACCGTCAGCAATCGCGGCGCACTCCGGAAAAAACCCGGCACAAACTTATTGCCCAACGACCACCCGATAACAAGCTGGCTGATATGCGAGATAGACGACGGAATAGCCGAAAGATGAATTTCGCACAACGTCAATAAAGTGGCTGCGGCCAACGGGCCGAATGTCCACGGATTCGTCCACTTAAACCATTCAAACAAACGCGCACACGCATAGCCGCACACAAACAACCCAAGCAACCCGAACCAATGAACGGACGTGTTGTAAGCCAAATTACCGCTATCGGTATTGTGAAAACCCATATATTGATAAAAAAACGGCACAATGGTCACAATCATCAGCACCCGCAAAGAGTGTGCCGACACCACTTTACCAATATCCGCCCCTTTCTCAGCAGCCATATAAGCCATCTGGCTGGCCCCGCCCATAGCCGAAGCATACCAAGCCGTTGCAAAATCAACCTTAGCACGGCGATACATAAACAGACTACCGAAAATACCCAACGATAGGGAAAACAACATGCCGAAGATCATCAGCGGCCAATAAGTCAACAATATCGCCGCCATCTGCGGGGTGAAATACAGGCCGAGCGAAAGACCGATAACCATCAGGCCGGTTTTGGTAGACCATGCCGGCGCACGAACCGGCACCCCGTTCAACCCAAAAACAGCCGTTGCCAGCAACGGGCCGAGCAGCCAGGGAATCGGTATATGGGTGACATCGGCCAACCAAGCACCACCCAAAGCAATCATAAAACCGGATAGATATTTTATCGAAGCCATTATTCAGCCATTTTAAAGCCGATCAAGAAGATATTCAGAGCCAATAAAATCACATTACCGATAAACAATGATGCAATCAACCCCCCATACAATATCAAACTGTTCGCCGAACAGTTTCGAGCCGAGCGCACTCAGAGTTTCACCAATACTGAAAAAACAATCACAATCGTTGCAACCCGACTGCTACTTGAAAATTTAATCGGTAATTATATACACCCATCATCACCAAACTTAAGCTAAAAAGCACTACATACCGATTCAAATCATTTAAGTTAAAAAACTACCAAAGAAACGCCGTCTGAAATTATTCAGACGGCGTTTCTTGACCCCTCTATCAACTACCTCGATAAGTAGAATAACCGAACGGAGATAATGTAATCGGCACATGATAATGATTGCCGTCTTTCAATTCAAAAGAAACTTCTACAAACGGGTAAAAATTATCCACTTTATCCCGAGCAAAGTACTCTTTAGTTTTGAATTTCAGTTTATAAGTACCTTTGTTATCTTTTCCTTCTCTTAACGGCAAAAAATTTGTGATCCTACCGTTATTATCGGTTTTGTTCTCACCAACCTCATCCCATTGACCCTGAGCATTCATTTTATACAATTCGACACTAACATTGGATGCAGGCTTGCCTTTACGAATATCCAAAATATGCGTGCTCAACTGATAATTATCCGCGGCAAAAACAGATGATGCCAAACCGCTAAAAATAATACAAAGTATAGTTTGTAATTTCATCACTCGTCTCCTTATATTTAAAGCTGTTTAAAGCCATTTATCCGGTTCAGGCAATAACTTGCCCGGATTCATAATATTATACGGATCCAATTGCTTTTTAATAGCACGCATCAAGTTCAGTTCAGTTTCACTCCGCACTTTAGGCAACCAATGTTTTTTAATCTGTCCGATACCGTGCTCTGCAGCAATGGTTCCTTCACATTGGAAAACATTGGCATAAACCACCTCATTAACCGCATTTTCATACTCATAAACCCGATTATCCGAGATATCCAGTAAAAAAGTATTGTAATGCAGGCTTCCGTCACCCAAGTGACCGAAAACTACAATCTGAATATCTTTAAAAGCTGTCTGAAGTGCTTTGCCGCAGTTTTCTACAAACTCAGCCACACGGGCAATCGGTACCGCAATATCATGCTTGATGCTGACACCGAGATTACGCTGTGCCGCAGAAATATTTTCACGCAACCGCCATAATTCGGAACGCTCCGATTCCGAATGCGCTAAAACCGCATTCTCAAAACCGTTATCCATTAAAAACTCAGCCAATAACGTACCTAAATCCTCCCGCGCAACCGAATCGGTTAATTCCATTAATACATGCCATGGTGCTTCAATAGGCTCACGACTTTGGCTAAAATCAGCCGATAGGGTCAATGCAAATTGGCTGATAAGCTCGAAACTGCTTAAGCGTCCGGAAAATGCTCCTTGTACCAACGACAACAAAGTGACTGCCTGCTCAATTGATTGAACGCCCACCCAAGCAGTCTCTTTAATAGTTGGTTGTGCAAATAATTTCAGTGTTGCACCCGTAATCACACCTAAAGTACCTTCACTACCGATAAAAAGATGGCGTAAATCATAACCGGTAGTATTTTTATGAAGGGGATTCAAATGAGATATCAACTCACCATTAGGTAATACAACTTCTAACCCCAAAACCAAATCGCGCATCGCACCATAGCGCAATACATTCAATCCGCCGGCATTACAAGCAATATTACCGCCGATTTGACAAGAGCCCTCACTCGCCAGACTCAGCGGGAAAAACCGTCCCGCTTTGGAAGCCGCTTCTTGCACATTTTGCAACACGACACCTGAATCTACCGTAATCGCATTATCTGCCACATTAATTTCCCGAATACGATTGAGCTTGGATAGATTGAGTAATACACCGCCATTGGGTACCGCTCCGCCGCACAATCCGGTATTCCCTCCCTGAGGGGTAACACTAATCCGGTTTGCAAAGCAAAAAGCCATTAATTGCCTGACATGTTCGACACTTTCAGGCTGTACGATAATATCGGCATACCCCGTATAACGCTTACGTTGGTCAACCAATAATGCCGTACTGTCTTCCAATATTTCCGAAGAATTGAGAAATCTTTTCAGCTGTTGTTTGATTTCTATCGGATTCATATTCATATAAATACCATCTGAAAGTGTAATGAGGAGTCATCAAGTAGTCTTAAGGATAAATTATAAAGATATAAATTTATATTTACATATAAGATTAAATAAGTATATTGAAACAACTATTGATATAAATAGGAATTTGATATGGATAAATAAAAAAGCAGAGTACGAAATGTACCCTGCTTTTTTTACATATTCGGAAATATGATTCTTTAATTTAGTTTGCAGCAGCAGAAGCTTCGGCAGCAGTTTCAGTAGCAGAAGCAGCAGCTTCGGCAGCAACAGCAGCTTCAGCAACAGCAGCAGAAGCATCGCTGTCACCTTCAGCCACAGCTTCTTGAGCATCAGCAGCAGCTTCAGACGCAGCTTCTTGAGCATCAACAGCAGCTTCAGATGCAGCTTCAGCAGCATTTTGTAAAGCTTCAGATGCATTTTGAACCGCATCTTGGGCTTGTTGTGCGTGATCGCCACAAGCAGCTAAGAACAAAGACATTAAAGCAGCAGCAAGTAAAGATTTTTTCATTTTCAAATACCTTTTAAATCGATTTAAAAAAACAAATATGAGGTAATCTTCTTTAATATAAGCCTCATAAGAATTCATCGCTGAACCTTGACAATTATGCATGATAGAAAAAATCAATGCAATGTAAGCAGTTTGCGTTTTCAGCAAGAATATGGTGGGTTAGTCACCTTTACACCCAAATAAGTTCGGCGTATAAAGAAAAAATTTACATTTTTTTTGTAAAAAAATAAAATTTCGCATCTATATTTCAAAATTAATTTTGAAATGTTAAAAATTAAAAAAAATAATTTATAAAATCGAATTTTATTGTTATTTTAATAAACAGTAGTATATAAGCAACACGGCAAAAGTAACCACTCGCCTCTATCTTGCTACTTTTACAAGCCTGAGAATACCCTCCATACATTCAGCCCAGCTATGTTGTGCTACAATTATCACTTTATTTTTCATTGATTATATACAACGCATAAGGATCTTCCACATGGCTATTCAAAAAAATTCCGTTGTCACGCTTCACTATAAAATGTTTGATGCAAACGAACAGCTGATTGATGAAACGGAACAACCGATTGTCTATCTCCACGGAGGTTACGACGGCATTTTCCCTCTAGTGGAAGAAGCATTACATGGTAAAGAAGTCGGCGATACAGTTGATGTACAACTGGCTCCGGATGATGCATTTGGCGAACAAAACCCGGAATTGGTACGTATTGAAAGCGTAGACGTTTTCCCCGTCGAAGTAGAAGTCGGCATGATGTTTGAAGCTGACGATCCGGAAACCGGTGACGTATGGGTTTACCGTGTAACCGACGTTGCTGACGGCAAAGCAGTTGTTGACGGCAACCATCCTTTGGCCGGCATGAAAATTCACTTCCAAGCAACAGTAGAAGATGTACGCGATGCAACCGAAGAAGAAATCGCTCATGGTCATGTACATGGTGAACATGGTCATCATCATTAAAATACGATTAAATATACCAATACAAAAACGGTCGGTTTATCCGACCGTTTTTGTATTGAAAACCCGTAAATTAGGTAATAAGGAAACGGCCTATACCGTTGCCATGTAAAAAAAACAGCTTATCCAATATGATTATTCATGATGGTTTTGCAGCAGCCAATGCACATAACGGCTGACACCTTCGTCTACATCAAAAAATGCATCCTGATAACCGGCTTCGCGCAAACGGGAAATATCCGCTTCGGTAAAACTCTGATACTTGCCTTTAAGCGCATCGGGGAACGGAATATAGCGAATCAATTCCTCTTTCACCAACTCTTGCAAGCTCATTGCCGCTTCGCCCTTTGCCACACGACAAGCATTTACCGTTGCCGCCGCCAAATCGTTAAACGGCTGGCTACGACCCGTACCCAAGTTAAAGATGCCCGATTTATCGGGGTTGTCTAAAAAGAACAGGTTCACTTTCACCACATCTTCCACGCTCACAAAGTCGCGGGTTTGCTCGCCTTTGCCATAGCCGTCGTTTTCACCAAACAGGTTCACATAACCTTGCGTTCGGTATTGGTTGAAATGATGGAATGCCACCGAAGCCATACGGCCTTTGTGTTGTTCATGCGGGCCGTAAACATTGAAATAACGGAAGCCGGCAACTTGTGCGGTCAACCCTGCTGCCATACGGCGGCGCACCACTTGGTCGAACAGGAATTTGGAATAACCATACACATTCAACGGTTTTTCCAATTCGCGCTCTTCGCGGAAAATCTCGCCCTTACCATACACCGCCGCACTGGAAGCGTATAAAAACGGAATCCGCTCATCCTGACACCAATCCAGCAAATCCAAGCTGTATTGGTAGTTATTTTCCATCATATACAGGCCGTTATGTTCCATCGTATCGGAACAGGCACCATCATGGAAAACGGCCTCGATTTCATCAAACGGCAGTATATGCTCACGCACCTGACGGATAAATTCATGCTTATCCAGATAATGGGCGATTTCGCATTCGGCCAGATTTTTGAATTTTTCACCACGGGTCAGATTATCGACAGCGACGATATCGGTAATCCCACGTTCGTTTAACGCTTTAACAATATTGCTGCCGATAAAGCCGGCGGCACCGGTGACAATAATGGTCATCATCTTTTCCTTTTATTGATTGGTGGCTGTCTGAAAACTATTCAAGTATTTTTCAGACGGCCTGTTCTTGCTCTTTCAATGCCGCAGTCAGTTCTTCAAACGAACACACGGCTGTACCCAATTTGGCTACCACCACGCCGGCGGCGGTATTGGCAAGGTGCATGGCTTCGGTTAAATCGTATCCTGCCGCCAAGCCCAAGCCCATACTGGCGATAACGGTATCCCCCGCACCAGAAACGTCATACACTTCCTGAGCGCGGGTGGGCTGGTTGTCGATCTGGTTGCTGCGAAACAGTGTCATGCCCTCTTCGCTGCGGGTCAGCAACAATGCTTCCAATTCGAGATGGCGGCGCAGGCTTTGGGTTTTTTCTACCAATTCTTCTTCATTGCGCCAACTGCCCACCACTTCTTTTAATTCGGCACGGTTGGGCGTGAGCAGAGTCGCGCCGGCATATTTTTCGTAATCATCGCCTTTCGGGTCGATCAACACAGGTTTGCCGGCCAAGCGGGCGCTTTCTATCATGGCGGCAACGTGCAACAACCCGCCTTTGCCATAGTCCGACAGCACCACCACATCATATTGCGGCAATAATTGTTGGTATTGTTCTTTCACCGAGTCGAGAATTTCCCGATGCGGTATTTCTTCAAAATCCAGGCGGATAAGCTGTTGGTTGCGGGCGACCACACGCAGCTTAACGGTGGTGGCGATTTCGGCATCGCGCATCATGTAAGCGGCCACCCCGTCCTGCCGCATCAATTCTTCAAGCGCCGACGCGGCTTCATCATCGCCGGTCACCGACAATAACGCGGCCTGCCCGCCGAGGGAAGCAATATTACGCGCCACATTGGCAGCACCGCCCGCCCGTTGTTCGACAGTGGCGATTTTGGCGACGGGTACGGGGGCTTCCGGTGAAATACGGGAAACATCGCCGAACCAATAGCGGTCGAGCATCACATCCCCTACCACCAAAACACGGGCTTGGGCCAAGCGGGATTGTAATTGTTGGGTATCGGCATTAAGAACCATGCGCTTATCCATTTTGTATGATTAAAAAATATGAAACCGATGGTTTTCAGACGGCCTCACATTATCAGGCCGTCTGAAAACAGATTATAAGCCGTTCACCGCTGCATTCACTTCACGCAATACGGCGACGGGGTCGGTCGCCAAAGTCACCGGACGCCCCATCACCAAATAAGTAGAACCAGCAGCCAACGCTTCGGCGGGAGTCATAATGCGGCGTTGGTCATCGTTATTGGCGGCAACATTCAAGCGGATGCCAGGGGTCACCAATACAAAATCTTCGCCCAAAGTACGGCGCAGCGGTGCCGCTTCATGCGCCGAACAAACCACGCCGTCCAAACCGGAATGTTTGGCCAACTCCGCCCAACGCACAACCAAATCTTCCACCGGTATATCTATACCGATTTCTTTCAAATCACTTTGTTCCATACTGGTGAGCACCGTCACACCAATCAGCAGCGGCTTTTGAGCATGATTGGCCACGGCTTCGGCAGCCGCTTCCATCATCCGCCGACCGCCGGAAACATGCATATCCACCATCCAAACGCCGATATCCGCCGCCGCTTTACAAGCTTGGGCAACGGTGTTGGGAATATCGTGGTATTTCAAATCAAGAAAAATCTGAAAGCCTTGATGAATCAGCTTTTCAACCAAGCTGCGGCCGGTTGCGGTAAACAATTCCTTGCCGATTTTCAAACAGCATAAGCTGGGGTCTAAGCGGCGCACAAAGGCCAAGGTGTCTTGTTCGTTGGCAAAATCCAAAGCCACGATAACCGGCGTGCGGGTGGTTTCGGTGTTGAAGTCGGTGATTAATGGATTCATAACAGGTTCCGTATCGGTTTATTCAGACGGCCTGCCGCAAAATAAAACAGGCCGTCTGAAACAATAAAATGTCTTCCGATTCTATCAGCTTTTACGCCGTTCCCGCATGATAAAATCACGCTTTCTTTGTTTTCAGACGGCCTTATTATGAATTGTCTTGCTTGGAACCATGTGCCCGACACCGCCACACTGGCACACGCCATCGCCACACAGGCCGCACCACTGTATCTCATTGTCTGCCTGCCAGACGATAGCATCCCCGAATTTCAACTTTCCGCCACACCCGATGCTTTAGAACAAACGCTGCACCGCAACCTGACGGCACAACTCGGCTGCATACAGTTTAACGGCCCCAATGTTTTAGAAAATATCCTGCCCAACGTACACCTATGGCTGATGCCGTCTGAAACCGCCACCCGACTCGGCGAACATTTCCCCATGCCTTTATTATGGCAAACCGAAGCCATGCCGCAAAAGGAAACCGTACCGCCGAAACCATGGTTCAGGCCGTCTGAAAACCGTGCCATCCCTACCCGCGTGCTGATTATCGGTGCGGGCATTGCCGGCGCCGCCACCGCCCGCGCACTGGCACAACACGGCCTGCCGGTAACCGTATTGGAAGCGGCCGAACCCGCCACCGCCGCTTCCGGCAACCGGCAAGGTTTGCTGTATGCCAAAATTTCACCGCACAATACCGAACAAACCGAATTGTTGTTGTGCGGATACGGCCACACCCGCCGCCTGTTGCAAAATCTACTGTCCGAACAAACCGACTGGGGCGGCAACGGCATCCTCCACCTCAATTACGATAATGAAGAAGCCCGCCGCAACCGTTTACTCAGCGAACAACGCCGACACAGCCATCTTTACCGTGCCGTTTCAGCCGATGAAGCCACACAAATTGCCGGTATTCCCATCGCACAAAGCGGCCTTTATTGGCCGCAAGGCGTTTGGCTGCATCCGCCCGCCCTTGTCCGCGCCCTGCTCAATCATCCTCTGATTGAAGTGCATAACCAAAGCCCCGTATTATCAGCCGAACACAACGGCCACTCTTGGCAGGTACACACTCCGAAGCACATCTTTAGCGGCAGCCATCTGGTTTACTGCACCGGCGCGCACAGTCCGCATATTGCCGATGCCAATATTGCAACCCTACCCTACCGGCTGATACGCGGCCAAACCGACCTTGCCTCGGCCACACCTTATTCGCAACAACTGCGCTGCGCCCTTTCCGGCACCAGCTACATCAGCCCCGCTTGGCAGGGTCGGCACGGCTACGGGGCGACCTTTGTCCAGCACGATACCGGCACCGACTGGCGTGAAGCAGACCGCCAAACCAATCTGCTGAACCTACAAACCTTAAATCCCAAATTGGCCGCCGAACTAGCCCCGCCATTACTTTCAGACGGCCTGAATCATATTCCGCAAGGGCACGCCGCCCTCCGTTGCGACAGCCCCGACCATTTGCCTATCGTGGGCGCATTGGGCGATATCCAAGCCATGCAAAGCGTTTACGCCAAACTCGCACTTGATAAAAACTACCGCATCCGCACCGCCTGCCCCTATCTGCCCGACGCCTATATCAACACCGCCCACGGCAGCCGCGGCCTGAGCACCGCCCCAATTTGCGCCGCCGCCGTTGCCGCCGATATTCTCGGTTTGCCCAACCCGCTTTCACAACGCATCCGCACCGCCCTCAGCTCCAACCGCCTGATTATCCGCGCCCTGATACGACAGCAGCCTTTAAGCGTATCTGCCCCTTAACAAGCGGACAAATACAATCGTTTCCATCCGAATAAAGCAAAAAGAAACAACCTAAGATACAGAAAACACAACCCAAATAGGCCGTCTGAAAAAAACCTGGCAATTATTGTAGGATAATCAGGCGGATTATCTTACAATACCGTTCATGACCAAAATAAACCACAGAGGCCATACCACTATGCAGTATGCCAAAATTCTCGGTACGGGCAGTTATCTGCCCGCCAACCGTGTCAGCAATGATGACTTAGCCAAAAAAATCGATACCTCCGACGAATGGATTACCTCGCGTACCGGTATCAAATTCCGCCACATTGCCGACGAAAACGAACAAACCAGCGATTTAGCCGTTATTGCAGCACGCAACGCCTTAGAAAATGCCGGTATGGCCGCTGATGAAATTGATTTGATTATTGTGGCAACTTCTACGCCCGATATGATTTTTCCGTCCACCGCCACCATCGTGCAGCAAAAGCTCGGTATCGGTGCCACAGGCTGCCCCGCATTCGACGTGCAGGCGGTGTGCGCCGGTTTTATGTATGCCATTACCACCGCCAACGCCTATATTAAAAGCGGCATGGCCAAAAACGTCTTGGTTATCGGGGCGGAAACCTTCAGCCGCATTTTAAATTGGGAAGACCGCACTACTTGCGTTTTATTCGGCGACGGTGCCGGTGCGGTGGTGTTAGGCGCATCAGACGAACCGGGTATTATCCACAGCAAATTACAGGCCGACGGCGACTATATCGACCTACTGAAAACACCCGGACAAGTCGTTAACGGACAAGTTTGCGGCACCCCCTTCCTCACGATGGACGGCCCCGGTGTGTTTAAATTTGCTGTAAAAATGTTGGCCAAAGTAGCCGAAGACGTTTTAAAAGAATCAGGCTATACCTCCGCGCAAATCGATTGGATTGTGCCCCATCAGGCCAATAAGCGTATTATCGAAAGCACCGCCAAACATTTGCATTTGAGCATGGATAAAGTGATTCTCACCGTAGAAAACCACGGCAACACATCCGCCGCATCGATTCCGTTGGCACTGGATAGCGGCATACGAAACGGCCAAATCCAGCGCGGCCAACACCTGCTGCTCGAAGGCATCGGCGGCGGTTTTGCATGGGGAGCGGTATTGCTAAAATACTAATTTCCAAAAGCACACAGGCCGTCTGAAACAATAAAAACATACTTCAGACGGCCGGGAGCAGGGGAAGCTCCCTTCCAATAAAAACAATATACTCACTTTAAAATCAATAAAAATGAATAAGCAAATACATTACGGCACGGTAACGCATTGGTTCGACGAACTGCAACGTGGATCGGTTTTTTCCGACGACCACGGCACACAACGAATTCTGCTGGAACCCTCCTCTCTAAATACAAACTATCCGCATCCCAAAAGCGGCGACCGCATCAGTTTCAGTCTCCATCAAGACGATAAAAACCGTTTATGCGCCGAAGACGCAACCTTATTGCCGCCTTTAAAAGAAAACGAACGTGTTGAAATCACGCTATCCGACTGGAATTACCAACAAAACGGCGGTTATGGCAAACATCAAATCCAACGCACCACACCTATTTTCATTTTAGGCCAGTTTCTTAATGATCAAACGCGTATCCCCGACACAGGGGAAATTTTGGAAGGCAGATTGGTCAAACACAGTAACGGCCAATGGTTGATGGTTGAGGCCGATATTATCGAACCTCCTCCCGAACTGCCCAAAGACATACCCGGCCCTAATGAAATACGCAGCCTACAAGCCGAACTAATGCCGCCTCCGCTACTGAAGAAAACCAAACCTACTTTCAGTAAACATGCTGCTACGCCATCGGAAAAACCTGCTACGCCCAACACTACAAATACTGAAGAAACTGAAAAAGCGGGTGCCGACACACTCCCTGCCAATAAAGTATTGTGCGGCACCATTATCAGTTGGAACGATGAAAAAGGATACGGTTTTATCTGTACCGAAAACAATCAAACCGTATTCTTCCATATTTCGGCCTTTCATTATGCCGCCCAGCGTCCGCAACAAGAGCAGCAAGTCAGCTTTTACTGTAACCGCCCAACAGGAAGCGAACCGCAAAGAGCCATGCGGGTGGTATTGCTCGGCCATGAAGCGGCTTTATTTTCCGAACGACCCTACGATTACCATGCATTTAATTTCAACCTGCAAAAACTATTATCCTACGGTATATTCGGACTGGCTTATTTAATAGTGGTAGCCTATTTTTCCGCCAAACTTGCACTTCTCTATCTGGCAGCCAGTGCCATTGCTTTTGGCATGTACCGCAGCGACAAGCAAACAGCCGTTACCCAAGCCGGCAAACAAGGCTATCTCGGGCGGGTGCCGGAGCAAAAACTCCATCAAATCGGCTTAATCGGCGGTTGGCCGGGTGCCTTATTGGCACGGGGCGCATTCAACCACAAAACCGGTAAAACCTCATTTATCCGTATTTTTTGGATAACTGTCGCCGTAAATATTGCCATCACCTATGCCCTGCTGATACATTATGCCGATAATCCGATCGCCTTATTTTTGAAAAACTAAAGGAATAATATGTCTTTTGCATTCTTCTTTCCCGGTCAAGGCTCGCAAAGCCTCGGCATGATGAACGGTTTTGACGGCGTTGCCACTGTCCGCAATACTTTCGACGAAGCATCCGCCGCACTCGGCCAAGATTTATGGGCGATGATAAACGGCGAAGATGCCGCGCCCATTAACGAAACCGTTAATACCCAGCCTTTAATGCTGGCGGCCGGGGTAGCCACTTATCGCGCTTATCTTGAAGCAGGCGGCAACCTACCCGCCGTGGTAGCCGGCCACAGCTTGGGCGAATACACCGCTTTAGTGGCTGCACAAGCCTTAAACTTTACCGATGCCGTACGCTTGGTGCGCCTGCGTGCCGAATTAATGCAAAATGCCGTGCCGCAAGGTGAAGGAGCAATGGCGGCTATTTTAGGATTGGATGACGATACCGTCCGCGATGTCTGCCGCCAAGCGGAACAAGGCGAAGTGGTTGAAGCCGTTAATTTCAATTCGCCCGGGCAGGTTGTGATTGCAGGCGCTACCGCCGCGGTCGAACGTGCGATGAATCTGGCCAAAGAAAAAGGCGCCAAACGCGCGCTGCCGTTGCCCGTTTCCGTCCCCTCACACTGCCGCCTGATGAAACCGGCTGCCGACAAACTGGCCGAAGCACTGCAAAGCATTAATATCAAGCAACCTGAAATCCGCGTGATTCACAATGCCGATGTCGCCGCCTACAACGATAGCGACAAAATCAAAGATGCTTTGGTACGCCAGCTTTACAGCCCCGTGCGTTGGACGGAAACTGTCAATGCTTTGGTTGCCGAAGGCATTACACAATCTGCTGAATGCGGCCCCGGAAAAGTATTGGCCGGTTTGGCCAAACGCATCAATAAAGAAGCCGTTTGCACTGCACTAACCGATATGGCACAAGTCCAAGCCTTTATCGAGGCGCACCGCTAAGCGCATAACAAACTAAACTTTCCTACAAAAGCAATAGGCCGTCTGAAACTTTCAGACGGCCTGCTTACGTATCAAAACCACTATATTTAAAATACAAAGCCCAATCAGCGTTTTTCCTGTTTACGTATCAAATACACCCCCAAAATACCAAACAACACAGTCGGTAAAATGGCAGCTATCACCGGCGGCACATTATAGAGTTGGCTGGTAAAACCGAATAATCTTCCGGTAAAATGGAATGCCAAACCCAAACAAATACCGCCAAATAATTTTAAACCCATATTGCCCCGACGGTTATTCTGAGGAGTAAATGCCAACGCCACCAATGCCATAATCATTGCCGCGATGGGATACATTAATTTTCGCCACCAAGCAATCTCATAGGTTTTAGTTTGCTGGTGATTGTCTTTCAGATGGCCGATATAAGTGGTGAGCGCTGTCACAGACATCTGCTCCGGCCGTACCAATAAAACATCCAATAAATTGCGTTGCAGTTCAATCGACCACTGTTCGACAGCCTGTGTTTCCGTCTTCACACCATTACCGTCCAACAGGCTGTGACGGGCATTTTTCAGCTGCCAGCCTTCGTTGTTTAAAACAGCAGAATCAGCCTCAACCGTTTCGGCAAGCTGAAAATCAACATTATGTGCCCAGATTTTTACGCCCAACAAAGTATGGTCGGGCAACATTTCGCGCACATTAATAATGTTATTCCGCTCTTTCAGCCATAAACCCTGACTACCGGTACTGATTTTACCGTTCACAGCTGTCGCTTTAAGATTCTCGGCACTACGGCTGAGAGAAGGAGCCGCCCACTCTCCCAACACAGCCGTCAATACAGCAAAAATCAAACCGAATTGCAGCAGAATGCTAATCAGCTGCTTGGTACTCATACCACTGGTTTTCATTACCGTCAGCTCACTGCCTGAAGCCAACTGGCTGAGTGCAATCAAGCCACCGATTAATACCACCAGCGGCATCAGCTCATAAGCATGGGCCGGCATCTGCATCACCACATATTGCATCATTTTCAGGCCGTTATAACTGCCTTTACCAATATCACCCGCTTCGGAAACAATATCGAAAAAGCTGTATAAGGCCAAAAAAGCCAACAGTGCATAAAAAGACGTTGCCGTGAGACGGCGGATAATATAACGGGTTAACAGCATTATTTCACCCCGCTTTTCAAACTCATTTTCACTGCCTGCCAAAACGGCTGTGCCGGCATGCTGCGTACCCTCAGTAAGATGATGGCAATTGCAGCAATCAGAATATGCATGGGCAACATACCCAACCAAAAATTCAGTTTACCGTCTTCAACCGCATTACGCAGAAAGGTCAGACCATTTTGATAAACCAGATACAACCCAATGGCAATCAGAATATTATAAGTATGGCCGGTACGTGGGTTGAAATAAGAAAGCGGTACGGCTAAAACACTCAATATCAACACACTGATAGGTAAAGACAGCCGCCACATCAATTCGGCCTGATGTTGCGCATCGCTGCTGCCGAATAATTCTGCCGTCGGAATCGTGCGGCGGTGTGCAATCGGGTCAACAATTTTGGGAACGGTACTGATAATCAGGCTTAAATGCTCAAACGACACCTGATTATAATCCGCTCTACCGGGTGTTCCGCTGTATCGGTAGCCGTTGCTAAGCTCTAAGGTGCGTTTATTGTCTTTTAACGAAAACGTTCCTTCCTTCGCCAAAATAATATTATCGTTTCCCTTATCATCTTGCTCGCGCAAAAACAGATTTTTCATCACACCTGAATCAACATCGAAAGTATCGACAAAATAAACCCTGCCATTACGTCTGCCTAAAGTGTTGAATTCCCCCGCCTCGACTAATGAAAGCTCTTGTTTCTGTTTAAGCAATTCAGCAAACTCACGACTTTTTAACTCTGCCCACGGCATAATCCAAAGCTGCATAACGGCAATCAGTACGGCAAACGGGATGGCAAACCGTAACACAGGGGCTACCCATTGTTTTAACGCCAATCCGCATGACAGCCAAACCGACATTTCACTATCGCGCCAATAGCGGGTCAGCACAGTCAGGATACTGATATATGCCGTTAACACCAATAACAACGGCGTCATCCCAACCACCCAGAAGCCGACCAGCGCGGTAACCGCATCAACGGCAACCCTCCCGTCGGCAGCGCGCCCGAGCAGGTTAATGGCCTGTGTCGACACCAACACAGCCAGCAATACCGCAAAAATACCCATTGCGGTAAGCGACAATTCTTTAAGAAAGTTTCTTTGATAAATCATAAATATGAACTACTTTCCTTACAGATGCTTTTTTCATACAGGCCGAGGCGTTTCAGACGGCCTGATATAGAGTACAATCAAAGGGAAAGATTTCGGTTGGCTTTTATCGGAATGATGCTAAGGCCGTCTGAAAAATCCGAATTTGAATCATTATCTCAATTAGGAGAAAAAACGTGAAATTTAACACAAAAGCTGAAAAATTGCAGCCAAACCAAAATGGTGCGTTACTGTATGTCTGTGAAGATACCTGCCCCTGTAGTGAAAACAGTAATAATGAAACCGCCGCCCTGCTCTGCGGTTCATTGGAAGAAGGCCAATCTTTTGCCGAAACCAAAGTATCTGTAAACGGCGGCCTGCAAGCCGTTGCCGTTGTCCGCATCAAAGAAATGAAACGCGACCTCATTGCCAAAGCGGCAGCCGAAGCAGCGGCTTGGGCGCAAAAGCAAGAACAGGTAAACGTTTGCTTGGCCGCATTTAACGCCGAGCATACCGAACTGGTTGCCGAGATTTTTGCAACTGCTTTCGGTACCGCCGTGTACCGCTTCGACCGCTACAAAAAAGAAAGCAAGCCTGCCAAACTGAATGAAGCGGTATTTTTTAGCGAAGCACATCCTTCATCCGTCGTCGCGGCACTTTCCCTTGCCGAAGCACAAGTATACGGCATGAGTATTTGTAAAAACCTCGGCAATGCGGCACCCAACGAATGCACTCCGAAATTCTTGGCACATACCGCCCGCGAAGAAGCCAAAAAAGTCGGCGCTTCGGCAAAAATCTTGGAAAAAGACTACATCAAGAAACATATGGGCGCGTTCTGGTCAGTAGCCAAAGGCAGCAAACAAAAACCCTATCTGGTCGAGCTGTCTTACTTTGGCGCGGCAGACAAAAACGAAGCACCGGTGGTTTTGGTCGGTAAAGGTATTACCTTTGATTCAGGCGGTATTTCCTTAAAACCCGGCCTGAATATGGATGAAATGAAATATGATATGTGCGGTGCTGCCAGCGTGATTGGCACTTTCTGTGCTGCTGCCAAGCTCAAATTGCCGATTAATCTGATCGCTATTGTGCCGACTTGTGAAAACATGCCTTCAGGTACAGCCAACAAACCCGGTGATATTGTGACCAGTATGAAAGGCTTGACCATAGAAGTGCTGAACACCGATGCCGAAGGCCGTCTGATTTTGTGCGACGCGCTGACTTATGCGGAACAGTTCAAACCTAAAGCCGTGATTGATGTCGCCACACTCACCGGCGCCTGTATTGTAGCGCTTGGCCATGATGTCAGCGGCCTGATGGGCAATAATCAAGAATTGGTCGATAATCTGCTTGCTTCAGCCAAAGCTACCGATGATAAAGCTTGGCAACTGCCGTTGTTCGACACTTATAAAGAACAGCTCAAATCCAACTTTGCCGACATCCCGAATATCGGTTCACCCGGCGCGGGCACCATCACAGCGGCAACATTCTTATCCTATTTCACCGAAGACTATCCGTGGGCACATCTTGATATTGCGGGTACAGCTTGGAAATCCGGTAAAGAAAAAGGCGCTACCGGCCGCCCCGTTCCCCTACTGCTCAACTATTTGCGTCAGGTAAAATAATACCGACTTGATAGCGGGTACCTAGTAGCCGTAAAACAGCAAAACGCCATTGCACCATCCATACTGTGCGATGGCGTTTTTATATCTTCATCACACAATATGCAAGTTTTCAGACGGCCTTATATCATATACACCTCTTATAGCAATTCAACGCTGCCCGTCTATACCGCACATCCACACACAACATCTGAGGTACAATACGGCCTTTCGTCTTACCCGCCCGTTTCAGACGGCCTCTTAGCCCATATATAATCATATTAATATGAACAATCCATCTATCTGGCAACCCGAATTACCGGAGCACCTAACCAATACCCGCCATGCCGGTTTAACCGCATTAATCCAAGCGCAATCGCTAACTGCCGCCTTGCGCGCGCTTGATGCATCATTTTCAGTACGCTTGCTGCACTTGGGTAGCACCCACTCCGATATTTTGTTTTCAGACGGCTTCGCCATCCCTACACCCAATAACGGATTCGGCCGAGATGTTTTATTGTGTTTAAACGATATACCCATCGTTTGGGCACGTAGCCTGTGTGCCGCTGATGCCTGTGTCTGGAGAGAACTGCTCGACTGCGGCACACGCCCTTTAGGGGAAAGGCTATTTGACGGTTCGCTGCCACTTACCCGTTCCACGTTTGAATACGCCATATTGCCGGACACATACCGTTTCAACGGCTGTGAAGAGCAATCTTTTTTAGCGCGCCGTTCGTTTTTCGACTTACAAAACGAACGGCTGGGTTTGGTCGAATGTTTCCTCCCCGCCCTGCAAAGTTTTGTTTAATCTTATGATAGTTGTTAAAAAATTCGATATAATTATAAAAAATAAGCCGTTTGGGAACAGACGGCTTTAATCTGTTATATCATTTATTTTTCAATAAATGAACCGACAGACCCAAACCAATTAAATACAAGAAATGAATATAAAACGCTTACTCTTAACTTTTCTCCCCCGCTATACCGTAGGCAGGTTGGTTATTTACAGCAGGCTGATGCGTATGGAAAAACCCATCGGCACTCTACTGCTGCTGTGGCCGACTTTTTGGGCACTGTGGATAGCATCGCAAGGTATTCCCGACTTTACCATTTTATTGGCATTTGCTGCCGGCACCTTTCTCATGCGCAGTGCCGGTTGCGTGGTTAACGACTTTGCCGACCGTGATTTCGACGGCTCGGTAGAGCGCACCCAAAACCGACCGTTCGCCCGCGGACTGGTTTCTACCGAAGAAGCCATTCTACTGGCGTTGATTCTCTGCTTAATGGCCGCCCTCTGTTTACTGCCGCTCAACCGCCTGACTTGGCTGATGAGCCTGCCGGCATTATTTTTGGCAGTCAGCTATCCGTTTACCAAGCGTTTTTTTCCCCTACCGCAATTTTATTTGGGGTTGGCCTTTTCATTCGGCATCCCAATGGCGTTTGCCGCCGTTACTGAAACCGTTCCGCCTCTGGCATGGCTGATTTTTGCCGCCAATGTTTTATGGACGCTGGCTTATGACACCATTTATGCGATGGCCGATAAAGAAGATGATTTAAAAATCGGTATCCGCACTTCGGCCATTACCTTTGGCAATAAAGACGTTGCCGCCATTATGTTGTGTCATTTCTGGTTTACTTTCCTCATGATTATTCTGGGCATTCAGATTCGTGCCACATGGCCGTTCTGGCTGGTTTTACCTTTTATTGTTTACAATCAGATACGGCAATACCGCCAAATCAAACAGCGTAACCGCTGGGTATGCTTCCGCACTTTTCTGGAAAACAACCATATCGGCCTGTTATGGTTTGTGGGCATTGTCGCCCACTATTTATGGCTATCGATTCAAATGGCTTATGCCCATTAATATCGCTTAAACAAAGCCATCTGAAAGATTCATTATTTTATCAATGGCTAAAATCATCCGTTCCAAACCAATAAAAAAGACGGGCAAATCACCCGTCTTTTTTTATTTCTTCGGCACATTGTGCAAAGCACATGCCGCAAGCACCGCAGCCTTAAAACGCTTCGCCAACTTTCACACCGCCGGCTGTGTCTTTCGGGGTAGCCAACTCGGCCACAACGGCTTGGGCAGCTTGGAATGCCGGCGTAGCCATCATATCTGCCGCCTCGCTTGCGGTTAAGGTATTGGCCATATACTGCCAACGTTCCGCCAGCTTATTATTTTCCGGCGTCACAAAACCATCGCGAAGCTCATCCACCAAATCCGGACGGTTACACACCAACACAATATCGCAACCGGCCTCAAATGATAAACGCGCCCGCTCGCGGATACCGCCGACACCGCCTGCGCCTTCCATGGTCAAGTCGTCTGAGAAAATCACACCGTTAAAGCCAATATCATGGCGCAACACTTCTTTCAGCCACTTAGCAGAAAAACCAGCCGGCAGGCTATCCACTTTAGGGTAAACCACATGGGCAGGCATCACAGCCGCCATACCTACGGCACTTAATCTGCGGAACGGCACTATATCGGCGGCATTTAATTCCTCAAAACTGCGGTTATCTTCCGGCAATACATGATGGCTATCCCCCTCTACAAAACCATGCCCGGGGAAATGCTTACCACAAGATTTCATACCGCCCCGATTCAACCCTTTTTGCAATGCCAACGCCAACTCGGTAACCACTTCCGGCTCGCAATGAAAACTGCGGTTGCCGATAACAGCGCACTGCCCCCAGTTCAAATCCAACACGGGGGTAAACGACAAATCTACACCGCAGGCACTCAGTTCGGTTGCCAATACCCAGCCGGTTTGTTCGGCCAAAGCTTTCGCCTTTTCTGCGCCCTCTTTATCCCAAATCTCACCGAACACATCCATAGCGGGCAAGCGGGTAAAGCCGTGAATAAAGCGTTGCACCCTGCCGCCTTCATGGTCAACGGCAATAATCAATTCCGGCGTTCTTAGTGCTTTGATTTCAGCAATCAGCTTTTTGAGTTGTTCGATATTTTCAAAATTTCTGCGGAATAAAATCACGCCGCCGACAGCAGGGTCTAAAAGGCGTTGCTTTTCTTCTTCCGTTAAATAAAAGGCATGTACATCAGCCATAACCGGGCCGCGCGGAATCATGGGTTTATTCATTACGTACTCACACAAACAAGGTAATATAGCGGTTTCACTGCTATCAATATAAGGCAGTATTTCAGGCCGTCTGAAACGTTCAGACGGCCTGTCTGCTATGAATACACACTATTATTATTTAAAAACCGAAAGGATATATTAAGCATATCTGCCGCCATACTTTATAAAATTCCGGTATAAAATATTCAGACGGCCTGTTTATCTTATCAGGCCGTCTGAATATATACGTTTATCAAGGCAGTCTTAAAGCAAAAAATAAAGTTGCACTGCCTCGCTGTACTAAAAGTGGCACATTTTTACCGGCACCGGCCAATGCACTACGGAAAGTAGACTCATCTTCAACCGCCATCTGATTGACGGCTAAAATCTCATCGCCCCGTCGAACACCTGAACGTTCGGCAGCACCTTCCACCTTCAATACCACCAAACGTTTTTTATCATTACTGATACGTGTTTGCATAGTTAAGCCGGCATTCTCAATCAAGAAAGCCTGTCCACTGGAAGTACCTGCCTGATCCGTTGTTTCCTCTTCACTCAACTCGTCATCATTACCACTGGCGCCAAGCTGGACTTTGACGTTGCTTTCATGACCGTCACGCCATATACCAAGCGTCACTTCTTTACCCGGCGCCATGGCACCGACCATCACCGGCAAATCACTGGATTGGCGGACTTCTTCGCCGTTCACGCTGCGGACGATATCACCTGCATGCAAACCGGCCTTAGAAGCAGGACTGCCCGGCAATACACGGGCAATCAATGCACCCGATGCTCTATCCAAACCGAACGACTGTGCCAAATCATAAGATACTTCCTGAATAATCACACCCAGTTGACCGCGCTGTACTTTACCGGTCGTTTTCAACTGTTCTGCCACATTCATCGCCACATCAATCGGAATGGCAAAAGAAATACCCATAAACCCGCCGCTTCGGCTGTAAATCTGCGAATTGATACCGACCACCTGACCTTTCAGGTTAAATAAAGGCCCGCCCGAGTTACCAGGGTTAATGGCTACATCAGTTTGAATAAACGGCGTATAGTTTTCATTCGGCAAGCTACGGCCTTTGGCAGACACAATACCGGCGGTAACACTGTTGTCAAACCCGAAAGGTGCACCGATTGCCGCAACCCACTCGCCCGGTTTCAAATCTTTAGCATTACCAACCTTAACCACCGGCAAATCTTGGGCATCGATTTTTAGTAATGCCACATCGGATTGCTGATCGGAACCCACCAGTTTGGCAGTATATTCACGCTTATCGTTCAACAATACCTTAATATTACTCATCCCACCGACCACATGAGTATTAGTGAGAATATAGCCGTCGGCGCTGATAATGAAACCCGAACCAAAATTTAATTCTGCTTCCTCTTCTTGCTCTTGTATTTCCGGCACATTCGGTACTAAACGTTTGAAAAACTCATAAAAAGGATCGTTATCAGGAAACTGATTCAAATCCATACCACCATCTCTATCTCGAGCACTACTGGGTGCTTTAACCGCCTGAATATTGACAACAGTCTGGCCTTCCTGTTCTACCAGTTTGGTAAAGTCAGGCAGTAGCATCTGTACATTACCGTCATCGGTTTTGGTTTCTACTTTTTTCACCAAATCCGTTTGTGCCTGTTCGTCTTTGCCGAAGAAACTCTCCACCTTATCACAACCGGTCAGCGCCAAAGCAGAGGCAGCCAGCAGGGCAATATATTTGGGGGTTTTATTCACAGCGTTTCCTTTTAATCAAGATATAGTATTCGGTAGGTTTGAGGAGGAATTGTAAACGAAAATAAGCCGTCATGCACCGACCTTCATTTATAAAGCAGTTTTTCAATTATTTCACTACTAAAAATTTCATATATACAACAACGTGATACATTATTTTTTTACCAATATAAAAACTGTTAGCAGGCTTTCTGAAATCAATAAGCTACCTCATCAGGCCAAATCCAAAAACCATAATCACTTAAAAAACCAATCAATTTTTTGCGGGATATTCACACAAATCATAAATCAAGCATTGCCCACATAACGGCTTCTGTGCCTTACAGGTATAGCGGCCATGTAAAATCAGCCAATGATGGGCATTTAACAAAAACTCTTTCGGCACCAAGCGCATCAGCTTGTCTTCAACCTCACGTACATTCTTACCCGGCGCGATTCTGGTACGGTTTGACACTCTGAAAATATGCGTATCAACCGCCATAGCCAGTTGGCCGAATGCCGTATTCAGCACCACATTGGCAGTTTTCCGGCCAACGCCCGGCAAGGCTTCCAATGCCTCACGGTTATCCGGTACTTCACCATTGTATTTTTCCAGTAGAATCCGACAGGTTTCAATAATATGTTTGGACTTGGTTTTATACAGGCCGATGGTTTTGGTATATTCCATCACACCCTCCAAGCCCAAATCCAACATGGCCTGCGGCGTACCGGCCACCGGAAACAGTTTGGCCGTCGCCTTATTGACACCGACATCGGTAGCCTGTGCCGACAGCAATACAGCAATCAACAGTTCAAATGGATTCTTATAATTTAATTCAGTTGTCGGGTGGGGATTGGCCGCACGGAAACGCTCGAAGATCTCTTGGCGGATATGTTTGTTCATAATCTAATCGGTTTGGTTTATCGTGTTAAAAAGTGCATCAAATATTTATCGGGCAGATACATGATTCAATCCACCGTTGTTTTCTTATTATCATTGATTGGAACAATAAGATAATATTTACAAGGCCGTCCGAATACTTTCAGACGGCCTCATTCAAATAATGCTCATTAAATAACATAATCGGCTTCCGGCCGCGGTATATTAATCTGCTGCAAAAAGCGTTTGGTACGTTCATGTTGCGGGTTAAGAAACAAAGTTTGAGGTGAGCCTTTTTCAACAATCACGCCACCGTCCATCACCACCACAACATCTGCCACTTCCATCGCGAACTTAATCTCATGCGTCACCACCACCATCGTCCAGCCCTCATCTGCCAGCTCTTTCATGGTATTGAGCACATCTTGCACCAATTCCGGATCAAGTGCCGAAGTCGGTTCGTCAAACAACATTAAGTCAGGCTGAATAGCCAATGCACGGGCGATACCGACACGCTGCTGTTGCCCTCCGGAAAGCTGGTGCGGATAAAGATCAACCTTATCTGCCAAACCCACTTTTTCCAATAAAGCGGCAGCTTCTCTTTTAGCATCTGCCGGAGCTTTCCCCTGCACCACAACCGGCCCTTCCATTACATTTTCCAAAGCGGTTTTATGGGGAAACAGATTATATTGCTGGAAAACCATCCCTGATTTACGGCGCAAAGCCAAAATCTCTTTTTTCGATAGTTTATGTGAAAAATCAATTTCCAAAGGCTGATGACCATCAAACACAACCTTACCCTGTTGCGGTGTTTCCAATGCATTCAAACAACGTAAAAATGTCGTTTTTCCGGAGCCCGAAGGCCCGAGAATCACCACCACACTGCCTTTTTCGATATCCAAATCAATACCGCGCAAAATAGCATTGTCACCAAACGCTTTGTGAATATTACGGATTTTAATCATGGTTTATACTCACTTCGCAACATGACGGTCGAGCCGTTTTTCCAGTTTGGCCTGCATCACAAACAAGAAGAAACAGAATACCCAATACACAATCCCCGCCTCGATATAAACGGGCAGAAAGTCATAGCTTGCATTGGCAATCTGCTGAGCAACTCGGAAAAGTTCGGTAATGGTCACCACCGAAGCCAAAGAGGTATCTTTAAACAAACTGATAAAAGTATTGCTCAAAGGCGGTACGGCAACGCGGAAAGCCTGCGGCATAATAATGCGGCGGAAGGTCTGCATATAGGTCATGCCGATAGAAAAGCCTGCTTCCCACTGCCCTTTGGGCACCGATAAAATGGCAGCACGAATGGTTTCGGAAGCGTAAGCACCGATATTCAACGAAAAGCCGATAACCGCAGTCGGCAACGGATCCAATGTGATACCGATAGAAGGCAAACCGTAAAATACCACCATCAATTGAACCAGCATAGGCGTACCGCGAATGGCGGAAACATAAAACTTTACTAAAGCAAATAATAGCCGGTGCACCCAGCCCGACAACGGCACCACGCGCACTAAAGCCACACCCAATGCAATCAGGATGCCGCAAATAAAAGAAACGACGGCCAGCGGTATTGAATAAAGGAAACCTGCTTTCACCATCGGCCAAAATGCGTTTATGACCAAAACCGCACGGGCTTCGGTCATAAACGGAATGGCAGTTAAAATATCATTTAACACTGACATCTACGCCAAAGAATTGTTCGCCCAATTGTTTCAATGTACCGTCTTCACGCAACTCATCAACGGCCGTACTGATTTTAGCCAAAGCTTCCTCATTGCCTTTATTCACAATAAAGCCGGCACCCAGTTTTTCCTCACCTGAAGCAGTCCATGCTGTTTTTAATCCTGAGTTTGGGTTTTTCTTCAAATAATCGAGCAATGCCAATGAATCGTTAAATGTAAAATCGGCACGTTTTTGTTGAACCAAAGTCAATGCCTGCGCCATTCCGTCTACCGGAATAATTTCAGCTTCGGCTTTTTGCGCCATTTCACCATAATTACTGCTTAATGTTTGGGCGGCAGACAAGCCTTTCATATCGGCAAAGCTTTTGATTCGGTCATCATCGGCACGTGAAACCGCCATCGGGCCTGAATAACTGTAGTCTGCCGATTTATCAAACGTAGCACGGCGCTCTGGTGTAGTCAGGCTAACCTGATTAGCCACCATATCAAAACGGCCTGCTTTCAAACCTGCCAACATAGCATCCCATTGGGTTTCTTTAAATTCAACCTGAATTCCTAATTTTTCCGCCACAGCACGGGTTACTTCCACATCATAGCCGGTGAGCTTGCCACTTTCATCATGATAGGTAAACGGTGCATAAGTACCCTCTGTACCCACAGTTACCGTACCTTTATTATCGATACGCGCCAACAGTGAAGCGGCTCCTGCTTCTGTTTGTGGTGTTGAAGCTTGATTAGTCGAAGCAGACGAACCAGTATCATTACCACAAGCAGCCAACACTAATGCGGCCATACTGCCGAACACGATTTTTTTAAACATAATGTTTCCTATGTTGAAGCGTATAAAATATAAATTGTACTTGAATAGAAACAAAATACAAATAATCCCTAATTATATGCTTAGATTCAAATGAATATAAATAAAATATCAAAAAAACATACAACCATGCCTGAAAACTCAAGGCAAAATTAGATTATTCGCCATCAAGCCAACCTGAAATCATACTCAAAAAATAAAATAATCTACTTATACAAAAACCATCTGAAATCAATTTTCAAACGGCTTTTCCTCATTCCCGACAAACTCACTCAACTATTTACAATAAATCTGTTAAAATAAGCGCCATTAAAAAATAATTCACAAGGCACAAACCATGGCACTCTTGCAAATCGCCGAACCCGGCATGTCTGCCGCCCCACATCAACACCGATTGGCCGTAGGCATCGATTTAGGCACTACCAATAGCCTCGTTGCATCCGTAAAAAGTGGTAGTGCTGTTTGTCTTCCCGACGAGCAAGGCCGCGTTACCCTGCCCTCAGTGGTACGTTATTGTGAAAATACCCGTATAGAAAGTGGCTACGATGCACTCAAAGCCCAAAAAATCGACCCTCTCAACACCATCAGCTCGGCCAAACGCCTTATTGGTCGAACATTGTCAGACCTTAAACAAGACAGTCATTATCTCCCCTACCGATTTGGCGGCAGCGAAAAGATTATCGAACTACAAACCCGTCAAGGCATTAAAACGCCGATTGATGTGTCTGCCGAAATATTACGCACCTTAAAAGAGCGTGCCGAAGAAAACCTTGGCGGCGAATTAACCGGCGCTGTTATTACTGTTCCCGCTTATTTTGATGACGCCCAACGCCAAGCCACAAAAGATGCGGCTCGACTGGCCGGATTAAACGTATTGCGGTTGCTAAACGAACCAACAGCCGCAGCCATTGCCTACGGTCTAGACAATGCTTCCGAAGGTACGTTTGTAGTTTACGATCTCGGCGGCGGCACACTTGACGTATCCGTCTTACAACTGACAAAAGGTTTATTTGAAGTAAAAGCCACCAACGGCAACAGTGCACTCGGCGGGGATGATTTCGACCACCGTCTGTTCTGCCAACTACTCGAACAAAACGGCTTATCACAATTAAACGAACAAGACAGCCAATTACTCATCAGTCTGGTTCGTGCTGCCAAAGAAAGCCTCACCACAGAAACCAGCACCACCATACGTGCGACACTTTCAGACGGCCATACCATCAACACTACCATCACCCGCCAAGCGTTTCACAACCTCACCCAACCGTTGGTTGCCAAAACCATCGAACCGGTGAAACAGGCATTAAAAGATGCGGGCATCAGCAAAACCGATGTGAAAGGTGTGATTATGGTAGGCGGTTCTACCCGTATGCTGCATGTACAACAAGCCGTTGCAACCTTCTTCGGCCAAACACCGCTCAATAATCTCAACCCGGATCAGGTCGTTGCCTTGGGTGCCGCTATGCAGGCCAATATCTTGGCCGGCAATAAAAGTGATGAAGAATGGCTGCTGTTAGACGTTACCCCGCTTTCGCTCGGTTTGGAAACCTACGGCGGGTTGGCTGAAAAAGTCATACCGCGCAACAGCACCTTACCGACTGCCCGCGCCCAAGAGTTCACAACTTTTAAAGACGGCCAAACCGCCATGACCATTCATGTGGTACAAGGCGAGCGCGAATTGGTTGCCGACTGCCGCAGTCTGGCCAAATTCACATTGCGCGGCATCCCCCCGATGGCAGCCGGTGCAGCCCGTATTTTGGTGACTTTCCAAGTCGATGCAGATGGACTGCTATCCGTATCGGCACGTGAGCAGTCAACCGGTGTACAGGCGCAAATCGAAGTCAAACCTTCTTACGGCTTGGATGACGAAACCATCACACAAATGCTGAAAGACAGTATGTCCAACGCTTCCGAAGATATGGCCGCACGTGCACGCACAGAGGCCACTGTTGAAGCCGAAGGGCTTATCAGTGCCGTTCAAGCTGCTTTAGCTTTGGATCGCGACCTACTGAACGAGGATGAATTAAACACCATTCAAACGGCCATTACCACGCTGGAAAACCTTATCCAAACAGGCAATGCCGACGAAATCCGACAAGCCGTTACCGACCTCGGACACACTACCGATGACTTTGCCGCCAAACGCATGGATAGAAACATTAAGCGCGCTTTAACCGGCCAAAAAGTAGAAGATATTTAAACCATCATTTTCAGACGGCCTCTTTTCTAAATAAAGGCCGTCTGAAAACGGTACATGATAATTGCGATAAAGATGAGCAAAACCGCCGATAGCAATGAAACACTATCGAAACTATGTCGATAATTATAAAATCCACACCGGATAATCCATATATTTTGAACACAAGCCCTACTATAACGGCCGGCTAAAGCCCGCCAAACCACAAACAGGAACAACATGCCTAAAATAACCATTCTCCCACACGCCGATCTCTGCCCCGAAGGCAAAACCATAGAAAATGCCCCTGAAGGCCAAACCATTTGTGATATTTTGTTGGATAACGATATTGAAATCGACCATGCTTGCGAAAAATCCTGTGCCTGCACCACTTGCCACGTGATTGTGCGGAAAGGCTTCGACAGTTTGGAAGAGCCGTCTGAAATTGAAGAAGACTTACTTGATCAGGCATGGGGCTTAGAAGCCGAATCACGCTTAAGCTGCCAAGCCAAAGTAAACGATGAAGATCTGGTGGTAGAAATTCCCAAATACACTATCAACCACGCCCGTGAACATCATTAACCACTTGCCGGTAATCTTTCCTAAAAAGGCTTTACCTCCCCGACTATAAGGAACCGAATCATGAAATGGACCGATACCTTACGAATTGCCGAAGAGCTTTACGACACACACCCCGATATCGACCCCAAAACCATACGCTTTACCAAATTACGCGAACTCATTATGGCTTTACCCGATTTTGACGATGATCCCGACCGTTGCGGAGAGCGTATTCTCGAGGCCGTCCAATTGGCTTGGATTGAAGAAGCGGAATAAAACCAACCTAAAAATTAAAACAGCACAATAAAAAAAGCAACGCAAATATCATTTTATTTGCGTTGCTTTTTTTATTAATACAGAATAGAAAATTAAGCTCCTTTTGCCGCTTCTTGTAACCGACCTTCAAAAGAAGACAAATCTACACCGGCATTACGAGCCATGGCTATGGCATCAGCCACTGCCATACCATTTGCCACTTCACCGTAAGCCCATAATAGTGAACTGCGTGTACCGGTTAGACAATAAGCCAAAACAGGTACATCCGCATCAGTCAAATGCGCTCTGAATTCAGCTGCCACATCGGCGTTAATCATAGGAGCGGTCACCGGCAGATAAACAAATTGAGTGATATCGGCTTCTTCAAACCACTGCTTCATCTGCTCGGCACTGGTCTGATCTATCGCTTCCCCATCCGGACGGTTACAAAACACACTTTTAATACCCAATGCCACTGCTTCTGCCACTGAAGTATGCGTTAATTGAGATGCAATATAAATTTTATCGGTCAATCGCCGGATAGTCATAATATTTATACTCCTTATATTATTTAATAAACTTACCAAGCCTTATTTCTCTTTTTTATTAGGTATATCAGAGAAAAGCTTGTTTGTCTTTTATTAATAAAAAGATTGCAATACCTAAAAAAATCAAACTAAACAAAATCGTTCGTTGAGCAAAATAAGTTACAAAAAATCCATTCAATAACGCACCAAAAGCGAAGCTGGCTAAAATGAGAAACGTATCTTGAAAAGCAATTTTTTTGTCAGGATCATGATTAATATAACCTCCAAAAAAATTTGTTGAAAGATTACGCAAATTTCCTGTCATCATCAAAGAAGTAAAAGGCTTACCCTTTAACTTGGTAAATGCCTGCAATTGCATTGCCGCAGCGATTGAAAGTAATGCATTCACCAAAAGATGTGGCATAACGGGAGAAAATAGTCCAACGAATAGCAATATCGCAGTCTCAAAAATTAAAAACCACAACTGTTGATTTTTTATAATCTTTGTCTGTATATGACTTGCCAGCAACACCCCTGAGAAAAAAGCAATGATTGGAATCGCATAATTAACCAGCACCGCCCAACTTCCTTGCCCCAGACGGATTCCAAGTAAAATAAAGTTACCTGTCTGCAACCCTGCAAAAACCTCGCCATGAACCAAGTAGGTGTAAGCATCCAACCCACCTGCAATTGCCGCTAGCACCATTCCAAATTCTAAGCGTTCATGAATTTTGTCAGACATCTTTATTCGTACCTTTTTATTCATCAAAAGTCTACGCCAATTCAATAAAAACAGCAAAATATGTATTTCGACTTGGAACTAATGTGTTTAATATAGAATAGTCATTAGACTGTTGAGCCTCTACCCTTAGTTTTATAAAAAGAATTTATGGCGGATATAAATCGTAAAATAAGGGTAAAAGCACCACTCAATAACCATGAGATTTTTTGCAACATCCGATTATTAAGCTCATTATTTTACTGATATATATATCTGAAGCTGTCAAATAACAGCTATTAATTGACCAATCAAGTTATACCCAAACTCAATATAAATTGATTTCAGACGGCCTCAACAAACTGAAGTAACCATTCAAATTGAATACCGTCTGTATTTAAGTATTGCTTTCAATCAAGCAACTAATACCGAAATCAATCAAGATGCCTGCAACCATGCTTTCAGCAAAGATTGATTTTCAATACTCAACATTGCTGTTTCCGGCTTTGCTTTTTGTACCGTCAAATCGGTTTCATGCAATACTCCGTCTCGGAAATAATGTATATGCACAATATCGCCTACCGATAATGACTGCCACTGCTTTTCAAAAGCCTTACAAGCAAAGCCGTTTAGCGCAATGATTTTATCTTTTGGGGAAAGCGCCGCCTGCTCCGCGCTTCCGCCGCTTAAAACATGAGTTAAGACAATACCGTCTTCTAGCTGTTTAAATTTCGCACCAAAATCGGTAGCCTGCTCACATTTCGCCGCTTCCATTACAAAACCACCGCCGTGACTGCGCGGTAACGGCAACCAATTCAAAGCAACACCCGCATCGAATAAACACTGTACCAAAGGCAGATCTTTCGTTGAATACAAGGCCGTCTGAAAGAAATCATCCAAATCCAAACCGGTAATTTCACGGCAATAAACCTGCCATTGCCCTTCAGGAATACCCTGGCCGTTTTCACACCACTTCCGATACAATGCCCGCATCACATCATCAAGACTTGTTCTACCATCACTACGACTACGCAATAATAAATCCAAACATAATGCGACTAATGCACCTTTCTGATAATAGCTCACAATAGCATTTGTGCTGTTTTCATCCTGTTTATAAAATTTATTCCATGCCGTAAAACTCGATTCCGCCAAAGTTTGTTTCAGACGGCCAAAGCCCTGCTGAACACGGGTAATACTTTTTGCCAATAGCTCTAAATATTGCTGCGGTCGAATCACACCGCTGCGTACCAAAAACAAATCATCATAATAAGAAGTAATACCTTCAAACGCCCATAACTGTTCGGTATAACTTTCCGAGTCTAATCGGTAAGGCACAAATACTTCCGGTTTAATAGATTTCACATTCCAAGCATGAAAATACTCATGACTGAACAAGCCAAGCAATTGGATATAGGCGTCATCTGCTTCCTCACCCATCTTTTCAGACGGCAAACTATTGCGATCAGCCAGCAACGCCGTACTGCTGATATGTTCAAGCCCGCCATAAATATCATCACCGACATGCAATAAAAACAGATATTCCTTAAAAGGTGCATTTCCTGAAAACATTTCCAACTGGCTGGAACAGATTTTTTGAATATCCTGAACCAATCTTTCTCGATTAAAAGATTGGTAATGCCCACTCAAAGCAATACGGTGGGGAATACCACCGGCTTCAAACGTTAAGGTTTCAATGCGGCCAAGTTCGACAGGGTGATCAATCAATTCGGCATACGAGGCCGCCTGAAACCGATTGGGTGCTGTTTGAGGCATTGTCGTTGCTACCGCCCAACCATTCGGCAACTCATCTAAAATAACCTTGTGAGGCTGAGCTTCAAAGCCGCCCACATTTAAAAATAAACATGCTCCATCGAAAAAGCCGCGCTCCGATGTTAAAAAAGCGCCTCGAACAGATAAATCATAGGCATAAACCGTATAGTAAATTTGCCACTCGCCACTTTCAGGCGGTGTTTCCCAACAGTTTTTTGAAATCTGCTTCAATGCTTTGGGTACATCATTACAAGTTGCCTGAATATCAACAATATGACGTGAGAAATCACGAATCAGATAACTACCAGGCACCCAGTTAGGAAGTTTGATTTGTAAAGGAATGTTGTCTTTGCAATGCAGTGTTAAACACACCTGCCACTCGTGAGATAAGCATTTAGGTCTGATAAAATACTGAAGCATATATTGCTTTCTTTTGTTAAATTCTGTATTTGAGTTTAAAGAAATTTGACTTAAATCAAGAAAAACTATGTGGTGAATCTATAATCTAACACATTATAGCCTTGCGCAACCGAACCTGGGTATTTTTCAAGATTTTTCTACCGATTAAGCTTGGTTCAGTATGGGTTTTGATTTAAAATGCACAGATTAAACTACCGTTAGTTGCGTAATTTTACTTTACCGGCGGTGTTAAATTAAGAAAAATCGGGTGCATCTTTGGTCTATTTAAGCAAGCCGGAGCAAACCGATAAGTGTGTTAACTGCCATGTTTAATGGAGACCCTTATGGAAACGCAAACTTATAACTACAAAGTGGTGCGTCAATTCGCCATCATGACTGTAGTTTGGGGCATTGTGGGCATGTTGGTCGGTGTTATCGCCGCCGGACAACTGTTCGCTCCTATGCTTAATCTTTCAGACATCGGACCATGGTTTCACTTTGGCCGAATCCGACCACTGCATACCAATGCTGTGATTTTCGCTTTTGGCGGCTGCGGTTTATTTGCCACATCTTATTATGTAGTCCAACGTACTTGTAACGTCCGTTTGTTCGGTGGCAAGTTTCTACCGGCATTTACTTTCTGGGGCTGGCAGCTAGTGATTGTTCTGGCCGCGATTACCCTACCTTTAGGCTACACCCAAGGTAAAGAATATGCCGAATTGGAATGGCCGATTGATATTCTGATTGCCGTGGTATGGGTTGCCTATGCCGTTGTATTCTTCGGTACGATTGCCACACGTAAAATCAAACATATCTATGTTGCCAACTGGTTCTACGGTGCGTTTATTTTGGCCGTTGCTCTTTTGCATATCGTCAACAATATCAGTATCCCTGCCGGTGTGATGAAATCTTATCCGGTTTACTCCGGTGCAATTGATGCCATGGTTCAATGGTGGTACGGCCACAACGCAGTTGGTTTCTTCCTCACAGCAGCCTTCTTGGGCATGATGTATTACTTCGTTCCCAAACAAGCAGGTCGTCCGGTTTATTCTTACCGTTTATCCGTTGTCCACTTCTGGGCACTGATTTTTACTTATATGTGGGCAGGTCCTCACCACCTGCACTACACTGCCCTGCCCGACTGGACACAATCATTGGGTATGGTATTGTCGTTGATTCTTTTCGCACCTTCTTGGGGCGGTATGATTAACGGTATCATGACACTGTCTGGTGCATGGCACAAATTGCGTACAGACCCGATTTTGAAATTCTTGGTGGTTTCACTTTCCTTCTATGGTATGTCTACTTTCGAAGGTCCTATGATGTCTATCAAGAGTGTTAATGCCTTAAGCCACTATACCGACTGGACTGTCGGCCACGTACACTCCGGTGCATTAGGCTGGGTAGGCTTTGTTACCATCGGTTCGATTTATTATCTGATTCCACGCCTGTTCGGCCGCAAAGAAATGCACAGCATCAAATTGATTGAAGCACATTTCTGGATTGCCACAGTCGGTGTTGTCCTTTATATCTCTTCTATGTGGATTTCCGGTGTAATGCAAGGCTTGATGTGGGGTGCTTTAAACGATGACGGCACACTGACTTACTCTTTCGTAGAGTCTGTAAAACGCAGTATGCCTTTCTATATGATTCGTTTTTCAGGCGGCCTGTTATACCTGAGCGGTATGGTTATTATGGCCTATAACGTTTATCGCACCATCATCAGCGGTAAACCGGTAGATGCCGAAATTCCTGCCATTTCTCAAGCACAACACCACTAAAATATAAGAAAGACAGGCTACCAAAATGAAATTGCAACAATTAGTCGAAGAAAAAGTCGGCGTATTGATTATCTTCACCTTCTTGGTAATCAGCTTCGGGCTTTTGATTGAAGTTGTGCCGTTATTTTTTACTAAAGCGGTCACAGAGCCCATCAAAGGCGTAAAACCTTATTCAGCATTACAAGTCGCAGGCCGTGATATCTTTGTACGCGAAGGCTGCTACAACTGCCACTCACAAATGATCCGTCCGTTCAGGGCAGAAACCGAGCGTTACGGTCACTACTCCGTTGCCGGCGAGTCAGTTTATGACCGTCCGTTCCAATGGGGTTCCAAACGTACCGGTCCGGATTTGGCACGTGTGGGCGGACGCTATTCTGATGAATGGCACCGCATCCATCTGCTTAACCCTCGTGACGTCGTGCCTGAATCCAATATGCCCGCCTTCCCTTGGCTGGCTCGCAATAAAGTCGATGCCAATACAACAGTAACCCACATGAAGGCTTTACGTGCGGTTGGCACTCCTTACAGCGACGAAGAGATTGAAAAAGCCCCGCAAGAGTTGGCTGATAAATCAGAACTTGATGCTGTAATTGCTTATCTGCAAAGCTTGGGCTTAGCACTGAAAAACGTAAGGTAACATCATGGATATTAACTGGGCTCGCTCGCTTTTCACTGTTTGGGTATTTATCAGTTTCATGTTGGTTCTCTATATCGTTTTAAACAAGCGAAACAAACGCAATTACGATGATGCTGCCAACAGCATTATGCAAGACAACGATACCCCTGATAATGATAAAAGCGGGCATTAACCCGGTTAGCCGTGATAACGGAGCATATAATGAACACAACTTCCCAATTTACCAGTAATTTCTGGAACATATACATTGCCGTTATTGTCCTACTCAGCTTTATCGGTTTGGCTTGGCTGTTACTTTCACAAAATAAAGTCAAAGCCCCACCAAAAGGTGAAGATGTCAAAACCATGGGACACTCATGGGACGGTATTGAAGAATATAACAACCCCCTACCCCGCTGGTGGTTTTGGCTTTATGTCGGCACCTGGTTATTCGGAATAGGCTATCTGTTTCTCTATCCCGGCCTAGGTGACTATAAAGGCTATTTAAATTGGACAAGCCACAATCAATATGACAAAGAGGTTGCAGAGGCTAACGAACAATATGGCAAGCTATATGCAAAATTTGCCAATATGTCTGTTGAGCAAGTTGCCCAAGATCCGCAAGCCAGAGAAATTGGTAAAAACCTATTCGATACTTACTGTATCCAATGTCACGGTTCTGATGCAAAAGGTTCAAGAGGTTTCCCCAATCTTACCGATAACGACTGGTTATGGGGTGGTGAACCTGAAAAAATTAAAGAAACCATTCAAAAAGGTCGAGTTGCCACTATGGCTGCATGGGGTCCTTCATTAGGTGAGGAACGCGTAAAAGATGTCGCCAACTATGTGATGTCTTTATCTAAAAACAAAGACCAATACGACGAAGAACGTGCCAAACGTGGTGATGCACTCTTCCATGGCGGCCCGGCAAACTGCTTTACTTGCCATGGTGATAAAGGCCAAGGTATTCAAGGCTTAGGCCCTAACTTAACCGATAATATTTGGTTATGGGGTGGCACACAAAAAGCCATTATCGAAACCATTACCAACGGTCGCCATAGTCAGATGCCAACTTGGGAAAACTTTTTGGATGATGACAAACTTCATATTATGACAGCCTATGTATGGGGTCTTTCTAATGCAAACGGTCAGCCGCAAGCTCAAAAAGTAAGCAATACAGAAACTCCGGCACAAGCGGTATCCACACCTGAACAACCGGCTGCATCTGATACTGATACAGGTAATGCTGCATCCAATTAAGTTGTTTCTACAACGTTTGAAATGTGTAATAGAGGTTTACTTTCCTATATAAAATATAGCCAGCCTCACCAACGCATTTTATAATAAACTAACCGTTCACCCGCACCTTATAAAAAATTATAAGGTGCGTTTTTTCATGCGCTATAGTCAATCAAAATCAATATTCGTATAAATAGTTATTCCCTACCCCATTCTTGTTTATTGGAAAACAGCCAACTTATTTTTTCCAATATTTCTGAAACTCTTAATATTAATTCTACTTATGTATAAGGCTGTCTGAAATTTTCAGACAGCCTTATACAGTTAAAACAAAAAATAATTTATATAATAAACAGCGATTTCATTTTCTTTTTTCATCGGGCTGTATAACGATATGCCGATAATTTACGTTTAATTTCCGGCAATGCCGCCAATGCCGCTTTTTCTCCCAATTTAATGGCTTCGGTTTTCTGATCAAACCCACCGACTGATCCTAAATGTTGTACTTGCGGCTTAATAACCACATCAGCATTACCTAATTCTCGTTGTAAAGCTGCCGTACTCATAATATTCAAACTTTGGTCAAGATAAGAAAAGAAGCCTGCTTCGCTCAATTTTGCCGGCTTAGCTGAAATATCAACCGCAATCACAAAGTTTGCCCCAAGATTTTTTGCCGCCGCAACTGGAACTGGTGCTGATAAACCACCATCCACATAACGTTTGCCACCAATAACTGCAGGCTGAAAAACATTCGGTATACTCACTGATGCCCGTACTGCCTGCCCGGTATTCCCACGGTTAAAAGCAACCATACGACCACTATCCAAATCTGTTGCCACTGCGGCAAATTTTATCGGTAAAGACTGAATCGGGCGTTGGTTAACTTTTCGGTTAATATAATCTTGTAATTTTTGCCCTTTAATAAAGCCGGTCGTAGACAGGGTTAAATCGACTAAGTCGGTTTTCCCTAAAATTTCCGCTTCCAATTCCAAACGATCAGGCGACATACCACTGGCGTATAAACTGCCTACAATCGAACCGGCACTGGTTCCGGCAACCACATTTACCGGAATATTATTGGCTTTCAATACTTTTAAAACACCAATATGAGCAAAGCCTTTCGATGCCCCTCCCCCTAATGCCAAGCCGACCACCGCTTGCGGTTTTTGCTGTACGGTCGGCTGTTTCGGAACAGATGGAGAAGTGGTACCACAAGCAGCCAATATAAAAACAGACGCAGCCAATAGGCCACGACGGGTATAACCTTTATTTATTGTCATAGTCTTATTTACCTAATGAAGTTTTAAATCATTCAGCTTAATTTTTTATTATACCTATAAAATCAATATCGCTTCGGCCAAAATAATTGCTGAATATTCTATATGGTTTCTCACGAGCACTAAGGTAAAGAAATTAAAAATGATGAAATATCTCTAACATAAAGCCGTCTGAATATTTCAGACGGCCTAAACCAACTATTATAAAATACTTATTTTAAAACAATCCGTGAATCACACCATCCGCATCAACATCAATTTTTTCTGCGGCCGGAACCTTCGGCAACCCCGGCATTTTCATCATATTGCCGCATAATGCCACAATAAAACCGGCACCGGCAGATACGGTAATACCGCGCACCGTAATGCGGAAACCTTCGGGCTTGCCTAATAGTTTGGCATTATCACTCAATGAATATTGGGTTTTTGCCATACACACGGGCATTTTATCCAAGTTCAGTTTTTCAAGAGAAGCTATCTCGGCCAATGCTTCGGCACTGAAATCCACATCATCGGCACCATAGATTTTTTGGGCAATCGTACGGATTTTCTCCTGAATACTCAAATCGGTATCGTAGGCAAATTGGAAATGATTTTCCCCGCTTTCAATCGCCTTAACAACTTTCTCAGCCAAATCCGCACCACCGGCACCGCCTTTACCCCATACTTCCGTGAGCGATACTTCAACCCCGTGTTCCGCACAGGCCGTCTGAATCATGGCCAATTCGGCATCACTATCCGACACAAAACGGTTCAACGCCACAACAACGGGCAAGCCAAATACGTTTTTCAGGTTACTGATATGTTTCAACAGATTAGGCAGACCTTTTGCCAAAGCAGCTACATTTTCATCCCCTAAGTTTGCACGCTCCACTCCGCCGTTGTATTTCAAAGCGCGAACAGTCGCTACAACCACAGCAGCATCCGGCTTGATGCCTGCCAAGCGGCATTTAATATCACAGAACTTTTCCGCTCCTAAATCGGCACCGAAACCGGCTTCGGTAACGGTATAATCGCCGAGATGACGGGCAATGCGGGTCGCCAGCACAGAATTACAACCATGCGCGATATTGGCAAACGGTCCGCCATGTACCAATGCCGGTGTGCCCTCAATAGTTTGCACCAAGTTCGGCTTAATCGCATCTTTCAATAATGCCGCCATAGCACCATTGGCTTTTAAATCACGGGCATAAACAGGGCTTCCGTCTTTGGCATAGGCAACGAGAATATTGCCCAACCGGGTTTTCAAATCAGCCAAATCATTGGCCAAACAAAATACCGCCATTACTTCGGAAGCCACAGTAATATCAAAACCGTCAGGTCGCATCACACCGTCAGTGGGCTTACCGATACCGTTGATAATATTACGCAACTGGCGGTCGTTCATATCCACAACACGGCGCCACAACACGCGCTTGGGATCAATATTTAGTTCATTACCCTGATAAATATGATTATCGAGCATGGCAGCCAATAAATTATTGGCGGCACCGATAGCATGAAAATCACCGGTAAAGTGTAGATTGATATCTTCCATCGGCAAAACTTGGGCATAGCCGCCGCCTGCCGCACCGCCTTTAATACCGAATACAGGGCCGAGAGAAGGCTCGCGTAATGCAATAACGGCCTGCTTGCCGATATGGTTGAGCGCATCGGCCAAACCGATAGTAACCGTAGTTTTTCCCTCACCCGCAGGCGTAGGGTTAATGGCCGTCACCAAAATCAAACGGCCTTGCTTTGGCGGCAGGGCGAAAGCATCGGCCGGATTGATTTTGGCTTTATGTTTACCGTATGGTTCGAACTGATCGGCATTCAAGCCTAGGTTGGCAGCAATTTCGCCAATAGGGCGCATAGTGGAAGATTGGGCGATTTCCGCATCGGTTTTGTAACTCATTATGGCTTCCTGTTTAGAAGGTGGCAAATAGAAGTATTATATAGTAAGCTGTGTTTTCTATATAGTTGTATCAATTATCATTCTCTTTTTATAAGCTAAATATAGAATAATTTCTGATGATATGATTTATGAGATGAGGCCGTCTGAAACGATTCAGACGGCCTCATCTCATAAATAAACTAAAATCGGTTTACTCCGGAATATTCCAAAAGAAAATGAATTTAAAATCTAAAAATATGGCTATTTCCTGATTTATATTAAGACTGTTGCAACGTTCTAATCACTTTACAATCGGTAACCACCTGCTCCCGACAATCAGCAATACCCTGCAAAAAAGATTCCACTTGTTGTAATGCCGTAATTTTCTCACGCACCGTCTGTAAATAACGGTTTACTATAGTATCGGCAATATCACAGGATGCCTGCGGCTCATTTTGCAATGTCAGTAAAACACGAATATCTTCCAAAGCAAAATCAAGCGAACGACACGTTTTAATAAATATCAAACGTGCCAATGCCGCATCATCGAATTGACGATAGCCGTTCGCTAAACGTCGTACAGGCAACAACAGATTGATTTTCTCATAGTACCGTATAGTTTCCGTACTCACGCCACTGGCTTTACTCAGTTGGCTGATGGTGCGCAATGTCTTCATATACCCTTGACCTTGTAGCAACTACAGGCTTTACAGTTTAACACTCCTTCAGTTTTTAAGGATAGATCATGGCCTGTACACATCATTGCTGCTCTACGGAAAACGCCGATAATGGCCGCTACCGTAATATTCTCTGGATAGCACTCTTCATCAATGCCCTAATGTTTGCAGTTGAAATCATTATGGGTATTAAAGCTGGCTCGGTGTCATTATTGGCCGACTCGCTTGATTTTTTCGGCGACGCTGCCAATTACGGCATCAGCCTTTTTGTAGTAGGAAAAACATTACATATCCGAGCCAAAGCATCATGGATAAAAGGTTATACCATGGGCGGGTTCGGCTTGTGGGTACTGGCTTCTACGCTATACCATTTTTGGTATGGAAATATCCCCAATCATCACGATATGGGGATAGTCGGTGTTATCGCTTTGATAGCGAATATTATTGTTGCCGTTCTGTTGTTTGCTTTCCGCAATGGCGACAGCAACCGCCGCAGCGTCTGGCTATGCTCACGCAACGATGCTATCGGCAATATAATGGTTGTTGCAGCCGCCTTTGCCGTGCAGTTCACCCAGTCATCATGGCCGGATTTACTGGTTGCCGTTACGATGGCAGTCTTGGCACTACAGGCGGCTGTACAAATTATACGTCATGCAAATACAGAATTATCGGCACGACCTAAAATCAGCCTTGTTGCGCAGCACGAACAGCATTTTGATCCGGATTGATCAAAATCTCGACACGGCGGTTTTTCGCACGGCCTTCCCAAGTATCATTGCCGGCTACCGGCTGACGCGAGCCATAACCAACAGTACTTAAACGTGAAGCGGCCACACCTCTTTGGTGCAAATAATCCGCAACCGATTGAGCACGACGGCGTGATAACGGTTCGTTAATGGCATCAGAACCGGTGTTATCGGTATGACCGGCAACAGTCAGCGTAGTATCGTGATATTTTACTAAAGTTTCAGCAGCTTTATTTAAAGCATCAATGGCATTACCATTCAAAGTTGAACTATTGGTTGCAAAAGTCACACTCTCAGGCATCACCAATTTGATTTGGTTACCGTTACGTTCCACTTCCACATTTGTATTCGCCAAGCTTTCACGTAATTGTTTTTCTTGGTAGTCCATATAACCGCCCACACCGGCACCAATCGCACCACAGGCCAATGCAGAGTTACGCGCACCTTTACCGCCATGCGTCAGCGCACCGATAATACCGCAGGCAGCTGCACCACCTAATCCGTACATAGCCGTTTTACTAGCTCTTTGCTGACCTGTAACAGGGTCGGTTACACAACCGGCCAACGCCAAAGCCGAAGCGGTAGCCAATACGGTTAAAGGTTTTAACATCTTCATGAATTTCCTTTCGAGATAAATAAAATATTGCGGACTCTCTGTCACACAAATAATAGGAAAATTGATATATTTTCAATACCAGCTTCCATCAAATATAAGTTTAAATGAATATAGCAGACAAAATATCTTACTAACTATATAGAACATTGATAAGAACAAAAGTTTACTTAACTTGATATTACAAAGCTAATCGCTTACTTACTTTACAGTAGAAATTTAGACCATCCGAATAAAAAAACCGTCTCTTTTATGAGACAACCCTTCTAATATCTAATAATCATATTGAAACTTAACTTGAAAAATATCTTTGCTTTTTATATCCAAACACACAATGCCTGCTGATCCATATCCTAGCCGGATGACAACAAACTTGACCACCAATCCGACTACCGCAACAATAACGGTTTTCATACCGCCGGACAAATCCATACCATGCATACGCTACAAATCAACAGTATCGATAAAAATGAAGTCTATAAAGAAATACTGCCGCAAATTGAAAGCCTTATTCAAGACGAGTCTGATTTAATCGCCAACTTGGCCAATATCGCCGCCGTATTAAAAACCACATTCGATTGGTTTTGGGTAGGCTTTTATCTGGCCGATACCCAGACTAAACAATTGGTACTCGGCCCCTTTCAAGGCCCACTCGCCTGCACACGTATTCCTTACGGACGCGGTGTTTGCGGACAAGCATGGGAAAAAGGCGAAACCATAGTTGTTGAAGATGTTAACCAACACCCCGATCATATTGCCTGTTCGTCACAATCACAGTCGGAAATCGTGATACCTGTATGGAACCAAAAACAACAGCTACTTGCAATTTTAGATATTGACTCAACCGAACTGGCCTGTTTTGACGACACTGATGCATATTATTTAGGCAAGCTGGCTGAAATAATTACCCGTTATCTTGGCTAAGGCCGTCTGAAAGACTGTTGTCACTGCCTGAAAACCATTATAATTATAAGCTGTATCTATTAAATAAAAACCTTCCCGGCACTCTATATAGACACGGGAAGCTGCCACTCACCAACCCACTAGCTATAACGGAGCACGGAATGAATTTTGAACAAGCACGTTTCAATATGGTAGAACAACAAATCCGCCCTTGGGATGTGTTGGATTTCGATGTATTGGATGCGTTGGCCGAAATTCCGCGCGAATATTTTGTGACCGAATCGCAACTACCCTATGCCTATTCAGATAAAACCCTACCTTTACCCAACGGCGGCAGCATGTTAGAGCCTAAAATCGTTGCCCGTATGGTTCAAGGTTTGGCATTAAAACCAAGCGATAAAGTATTAGAAATCGGTACCGGTTCGGGTTATGCAACCGCATTACTCTATAAACTCAGCGGTAATGTCACCACTGTCGATATCGATAGCGCACAACAACAACGCGCCAAAGAAGCATTAGATAAAATCGGCTTAAACAATATCAATTATCAAATCAGTGACGGTATCGCAGACGAAGGGGATGGTAACCTCTTTGATGCGATTTACGTTGGCGGCAGTGTACCGGAAGCTCCCGACACACTGAAAAACCGCCTCAAAGAAGGTGGCCGTATGGTGGTTGTCGTTGGCGGCGCCCCCGTACAACGTGCATTACTAATTACCCGAGAAGGCGGTAGCTATATCGAAAAAGTATTGTTCGATACACTGATTCCAAGTTTGGCTGTTCCTGAAAAATCTTTAGCAGCTAAATTTAATTTCTAATAAAATTGTCTTTTGATTTTTTATATTATTAAGAGGCCGTCTGAAAACCATTTCAGACGGCCTCTTTAACTTTTAATAAATAAATGCATACCAACGAATTTAAGTTAAAATGCAGCACCTAAATCTACAACAAATTAAATGCTGCTTTTATATTATTTATGCCGATAAAACCTACTTTTGAAATAAGCATCCGCCCCTTCGCGTAGCAGTACCAAAGTCACAGCAGCCAGCGGCAATCCTACCAACATACCGACAAAACCCATCAACTGACCAAAAGCCATTAATGCAAAGATCACCCAAAATGGCGACAAGCCGATACGGTCACCGACAATTTTCGGTGTAATCAAAAAGCTTTCCAAAAACTGGCCGACAGCAAATACCGCCCACACCATCAGCAAGCCCTGCCATGAACCAAATTGCAGCAATGCCGCCACCGTTGCCAGCAACAAGCCGGTAAATGCACCCAAATAAGGCACAAACACCAAAATACCGGCAATCATACCAATGGCAAAACCCGAATCCAGCCCTGTCAGCATCAAGCCTACGCCATAAATCACACCCATAATAAGCATAACCAATAGCTGACCGCGCAAAAACTCACCCAATACTTTATCCATATTGCCGGATATACGCGTATAAGTATCGACAAACCGTCTCGGCACCAATGCCTTAATACCAAATGCCCAACGTTGCCAGTCGAGCAAAAAGTAATACAATAAAAACGGCAGAAGGAACATATTGCTCAAGCCCAATGCCACCGTTCCACTTTGGCGCACCAATGTCGGTGCTATCTTTCCGACCGCATTATTTAACTCACCTGTATGCGATTTCAACCATGCAGCCATACTGGCGGTATCAATTTGTGCATATTCGCCGACCAAATTATTCAACCAAGGCAACAGCTTGTTCTGAATAAAATCGACGATGCCCGGCAGACGTTCCAACATCGTATTAAACTGGTTCACCAGCATCGGCACAATAATCAATACCAAAGCCAACAACAGCAATAATGCGAAAATCATCACCAACATCGAAGCTAGAGGGCGCTTCATGCCCTTATGGCGCAATTTTTCAACCAACGGGTTTAAGATATAAGCCAACACTGCGGCCACGATAAACGGCGTGAGAATATTACTCAGAGCAAATAACAACCACACCAGCAACAGCAGTACAACCGCCATAATAATCCACGGTTTCGCACCGCGGGCTCTTCTTTGATACATAACTACCCTTGTTCGGATTTAATCGGAAACGTGCTTCAAAAAGCGGCAATAAGCATAGCAGTTTATCTCTTATTTTGCACCTATACGAAACAAGCGGACGTAATTTGAAATTATTTACACGACACAAGGCATACCGCTGCGAATTCGGGTAAAATATACGCAATTTTCCCTTACAGAAAGCCCGAACCATGAGCGATTCACTAAGCTACCGAGATGCCGGCGTAGATATCGACGCAGGCGACCAACTGGTTGAAAACATCAAACCTTTTGCCAAACGCACCATGCGCCCCGAAGTTTTAGGTGATCTGGGCGGTTTCGGCGCATTGGTGGAAATTAGCAAAAAATACCAAAACCCCGTATTGGTTTCCGGCACCGACGGTGTCGGCACGAAATTAAAACTTGCTTTCGACTGGGACAAACACGACACCGTCGGCATTGACTTAGTAGCCATGAGTGTCAACGATATTTTAGTACAGGGCGCAGAACCTTTATTTTTCTTAGATTACTTCGCCTGTGGCAAATTGGATGTAACCCGCGCTACCGATGTCATCAAAGGTATTGCCCAAGGCTGCGAAGAATCCGGCTGTGCCCTAATCGGAGGCGAAACAGCCGAAATGCCCGGTATGTATCCGGAAGGTGAATACGACTTGGCCGGTTTCGCCGTTGGTGTGGTTGAAAAAGACAAAGTGATTAACGGCCGCAATATTGTTGCGGGTGATGTAGTGCTCGGTTTGGCTTCCAATGGCGCCCACTCTAATGGTTACTCATTAATCCGCAAAATTATTGAGCGTGACAACCCCGATTTAGACAGCACTTTCGATGGCGACAAAACCCTACGCCAAGCCATTATTGCGCCGACCCGCTTATACGTTAAACCGATTCTGGCCGCTTTAAAACAATTCGATATTAAAGGCATGGCACATATTACCGGCGGTGGAATTACCGAAAATATCCCGCGTATTTTGCCTGAAAACACCGTCGCCCAAATTGATGCCAATGCTTGGACGTTGCCCAAATTGTTCCAATGGCTGCAAAAAGCCGGCAGTGTACAAATACAGGAAATGTATCGTACCTTTAACTGTGGCATCGGTATGGCAGTGATTGTAGCCAAAGAAGAAGCAGATGCATTGCAACAATTCTTAGCCCAACAAGGTGAAACGGTTTACCGTTTGGGTGTCATCAGAGAACGTCAGGGCGATGAGCATCAAACACAAGTTGCTTAAAAGCTAAACGTTTAAAGAACTTGCAAACCATAGGCCGTCTGAAAAAGTTTCAGACGGCCTATGGTTTATCTATGTTTATTAAATACAGTAGCCGTTACCACTATCAGCCAACACGCTGTCTTCCCGCATAAATAATTTCATCAGCAATATCCATAGCCTGAAAACTATCAGGATCTGCCAACTTCCACATATCATCCAAAATCTTACGGCCGCAATCTCCTGAAAGCAACGTACCCGGTTCAATAAATTGATAATGCTCGGAAAGCAGTTTAATCCAACCATCAGGCTGGCGGCGTACAATATGATGCGGCTTTAATTGTGAGGGATGCGATAATCCGGCACTACCCGTAATATCAGCCAAAGCCTTAAGCGTATTGGCGTGGAAGTTTTTTACCCGCATCGACTTATCAGGTACATTTAAGGCTTTCTGTCTGGAAATATCTTGTGTTGCCACACCTGTCGGACATTTATTGGTATGGCAAGAACGGGACTGGATACAGCCGACAGCAAACATAAAACCACGTGCACTATTACACCAATCCGCACCCAAACTCATCATTTTGGCAATATCAAAACCGCTAATCAGCTTACCGCTTACACCAAGTTTGATTTTATCGCGGATGCCGGCACCCACTAAAGTATTCTGCACAAAAATCAAAGCATCCACCAACGGCATACCGATGGAGTCCATAAATTCTACCGGCGCAGCCCCCGTGCCGCCTTCAGCACCGTCAACCACAATAAAATCCGGATAATTGTCTTCTTCCATCATGGCTTTCACAATTGCCATAAACTCCCAAGGCATACCGATACACAACTTAAACCCAACGGGTTTACCGCCGGACAACTCACGCAACTGTTGCCAAAATTGAACCAATCCGCGTGGTGTTGAAAACGATGAATGAACGGCTGGTGAAATGCAGTCTACACCCATAGGAATATCACGGGTTTCCGCAATTTCCGGGCTAATTTTAGAGGCCGGCAATACGCCGCCTTTACCCGGCTTAGCTCCTTGCGATAATTTAATTTCAATCATTTTGACTTGATCACTTGCCGCACGTTTAGCAAAAGCCTCAGGATTAAAACGGCCTTCTTCATCACGGCAACCGAAATAACCTGTGCCGATTTCCCAAATCAAATCACCACCGTGTTTTTTATGATAAGGGCTGATACTACCCTCTCCCGTATCATGGGCAAATCCACCCATTTGGGCGCCCTTATTCAAAGATTCTATTGCCGCAGCAGAAAGCGCGCCGAAGCTCATTGCCGACACATTAAACAGCGATAAATCATAAGGCTTCAAACAACGCTCATTACCCACACGTACACGGAAATCATAATCGCTGATTTTGCGGCTGTTGCCTGAATGTAAAAACCATTCGCTGCCGGTTTGGTTTAAATCATTTAAGCTGCCAAATGCATTGGTGCTATCCAAATTTTTAGCCCGTTGATACACCAGCGACCGTTGCTGACGCGAAAACGGCACTTTCTCCTGATCATCTTCTAAAAAATACTGCCGGATTTCAGGGCGGAAATTTTCCAACAGAAAACGTATATGCCCGCCAATCGGATAATTACGCAAAATAGCATGGCGTTTTTGGGTAAGATCATGAATACCGAGCGCTGTAAAAGCCAATGATATAGCCAATAGCCCCCAATATTGGAGAAATAAGCTTAATATACTTAAAACAACAAACAGCCACATCAAACCATAACGCGGCATAATAAGAAAACCGTAATTAGCAGAACGGGTATTGGAAGGTTTAGGCATAATATTCCTCAATTTATTTTGCTTTATCAATGAGATAAATCCACTAATCTAATCAAAGCATTCGTTTATCTATTTTTATTTTTCTAAATTACCAATTCACGAAGCCGAACTGTTAAGCATATCATATTATATGCCGATTATCTGCTTATACACTATGTTCGTGTTAACTTTGAGCACCATATATTTTAATTTAATTTCATTAAAATTCATTCACATAAAAAATTTTAAAAAAAACCCCATAGACAAACATAGCGTATTTTAATATTATCCATCCCCTAAATTCACAGCACTAACTAAAGCGGTGAGATACGCACCCGTAGCTCAGTTGGATAGAGTATCTGGCTACGAACCAGAGGGTCGGGCGTTCGAATCGCTCCGGGTGCGCCAACAATTTAAATTATATCCGCGCCCATCGTCTAGCGGTTAGGACATCGCCCTTTCACGGCGGTAACCGGGGTTCGATTCCCCGTGGGCGTGCCAATTTTTCAAGCCTCTTGTTATTACAACAAGAGGCTTGAGTTTTTTTGTTTTAAATACTTATTCAAGATTATCAATATATAACCTAACAACAATCTTTACGGCTGTTTAATCCGTGGTAAAACTTTCACGCTCAAAGGCAGATGGTCGGAAAGTTTTTGCCACTGTTTTTCTTTATGGATACGGGCGTCCAACACTTCCAGATTACGCGTATAAATACGGTCGAGGCTTAATACCGGCAAACGGGCAGGAAATGTTTTCGGACGTTTGCCCGCCGCATCGACAAATGCTTCTTGCAGGTCTAAAGCCTTGCCCAGCGAATGCGAAGATTTATAGCGCCAATCGTTAAAATCGCCGGCAATAATCAACGGACTGTCCGGATCGACATATTGATCGACATATTCGTAAATCGCCTGATATTGCTTGATGCGGTCAAGTTCGCGTAAATTCAAATGGGCACACAAACACACCAGCGGAAGCTCCCAATTTTCGGGTTGGAATTCGCAATGTAATACGCCGCGTTGCTCGAGTTTGTTTACAGTAATATTCAAATTATGGCGGGTATCGATAGGCATATGGCTGAGAATTGCATTGCCGTGGTGTCGTTCCGGATAGACGGCATTTTTACCGTAACTGCTGTTAAACGATAAATGCTCACCGAGAATATCGTAATGCGGTCTATGTGGGAAATCGGGGAGTCGGTTATGGCGGATACGGTGCTCGCCCTGCACTTCCTGCAAAAGCAGGATATCTGATTTCAAGCTGTGTAGCGCTTCCGCCATGCTGCCGACCTGTACTTTACGGTTTAAGGCAGACATGCCTTTATGCATATTGTAAGAGGTAACGGTAACAGGAACTGGTGTCATAATGTGTCCGATTTTGGTTTTATTATCTGATTTATTATATAACATCAGGCCGTCTGAAAAACATGGTTTTACATTTTCAAGCAATACGATAAAGTATTTTAAATACATCAACATACCGCTTAATACGGCTTATCCGATTGCCCTATACCAAAGTGAAGCAAAATCACAACACTAAATATTATCAATATAGCCAACCCAAACAAAAACAAAACCCTACGGCGGCGGTTCCTTGTCAAATCAAACCATAGCCACGCTATATCTGACCCTGTAAAAATGCTATACTCAGCCCCTATTTTTCCATACCATTTTCAGGCCGTCTGAAACATGATTACCAAACAAGAATACCAAGCCCAAGCAAAAGCGGGTTATAACCGCATTCCGCTTGTTCAAGAGCTGCTGGCCGACTTGGACACCCCGCTGTCGCTTTATCTCAAACTCGCCAACCAACCGTTTACCTATCTGCTGGAATCCGTTGTCGGCGGCGAACGTTTCGGGCGTTATTCTTTTATCGGCCTACCCTGCAAAACCTATTTGAAAGCAGAAGGCAAAAAAGTCAGCGTATATCAAGACGGCAACCTAACCGAACAATACGAAGGCAATCCGCTACATTTTATCGAAGCCTTCCACGAACGCTTCAAAACACCGGAAATTCCCAATCTGCCCCGCTTTACCGGCGGTTTGGTCGGCTATTTCGGCTATGAAACCATTTACCATTTCGAGCATTTCGCCCACCGTTTCCGCAATAGCAACAAACCCGACACCATCGGCACCCCCGATATCCTGCTGATGCTGTCGCAAGAATTGGCCGTGGTCGACAACCTCAGCGGCAAAATCTACCTGATTGTTTATGCCGACCCAAGCCTTTCAGACGGCTACGAACAGGCACGCAACCGCTTGGAAGATTTGCGTACCCTGTTGCGCCAAAGCTGCGCCATTCCGTTATCGCTCGGCAGCCCGAAAACCGAACCGGAACACGAAACCGGCGAAGCGCGCTATAAAGAATATGTACGCAAAATCCGCCAATACATTCTTGACGGCGACTGTATGCAGGTTGTTCCCAGCCAGCGCATGAAACAGAAGTTCAGCGACCATCCGCTCAGCCTCTACCGCGCCCTGCGTACACTCAACCCCTCGCCCTATATGTTTTATTACGATTTCGGCGATTTTCATGTGGTCGGTTCGTCCCCCGAAATCCTCGTGCGCCGCGAACGCGACAATATTATCGTCCGCCCCATTGCTGGCACCCGTCTGCGTGGCAAAACACCGACCGAAGATTTGGCCAACGAACAAGATTTATTGAACGACACCAAAGAAATCGCCGAACATGTGATGCTGATTGATTTGGGCCGCAACGACGTCGGCAGAGTCAGCGAAACCGCACAAGTTAAAGTAACCGAAAAAATGGTGGTCGAACGCTATTCGCATGTGATGCACATTGTTTCCAATGTCGAAGGCCGTCTGAAACCCGACACCGACAATATGGCCGTACTCGCCGCCACCTTCCCCGCCGGCACCCTATCCGGCGCGCCCAAAGTACGGGCATTAGAAATCATCGAAGAGCTTGAGCCTGTTAAACGCTGCATCTACGGCGGCGCCGTCGGCTGCTGGAGCTTTAATAACGATATGGACTTGGCCATCGCCATCCGCACTGCCGTGATTAAAGATCAAACCCTGTATGTGCAAAGCGGTGGCGGAATTGTGGCCGATTCAGACGAAGAAGCCGAATGGCAGGAAACCCAAAACAAAGCCCGTGCGGTCTTGCGGGCGGCAGAAATGGTTCAGAGCGGGCTGGATAAATAGGCCGTCTGAACATTTTTCCTCTTAAAATATTTACCGAATCAAAACTCAAATAACAATACTTTTTAACTTTAACACTTATGGCTATTAAATCTAATACATTATTTCATTTCACACCCAAAGAAGAATATTTGTTTGATCTTTTAGAAAATGGCTTTTGTCCGAGATATTGTTATGAAGATATTAGATGGATTTTTAATGAAGAGTTTCTACAAGAACTATCCAATACAAATAACGATGAAGGATTTCTTATAAAGCTTGTTAAAGGTTTTACTGAAAAAACTATTTCTTCTATCGCTTATCCTATGACTTGTTTTTGTGATATTCCTTTAACTCAAATTACATCCCATACAGATTTATATGGAAAATTTGGCTTAGGAATGACTAAAGAATGGGGAATTAAAAATGGTTTAAACCCAATATTTTACGTCTCCAGAGACAGCTCTATACCTAATAATATTCGCAAATACCTCTTAGATTTTCATAATATATATTCAGTACCATTGAAAATCATCAATGAACAAGAATCTATAATGCCATTATTGAATTTATTACCTTTCATTAAGCCTTTGAAAGGTGAAATGAAAAAATCAGGCCAGACTTTCAAAAAAAACTTTGATGAAGAGTGTGAGTGGAGGTATATACCGCCACTTCAAAAACCAAAATTTGAGAGCTTTATACCCAACCTTCCACTTATAGAAAAAAGTCTTGAAGAAGAAAACGCATTAACTAAAAAATATGCATCATTAGCTTTCCAACCAAATGATGTTAAATATATTTTCGTTCCTAGTGACAAAGAAATCCCTAATGTTATCAAAAAAATTCATGAAATTTTTAATGATAAAAAATACGAAAAAGATGAAATACATTTACTTTCATCAAAAGTAATTTCACTGGAAACCATAACAAAAGATATTTAATAGATAATATAACCTGATTCATTAATTTTTATAAATAACCTACTATGAACACATCCCAACCTATCCTCCCTCCTGCTATGCTCGGCGTGCTTGGCGGCGGCCAACTAGGCCGTATGTTTGTCGTTGCCGCCAAAACCATGGGCTATCAAGTGACCGTACTCGATCCCAATCCTGATGCGCCGGCCGCCGCATTTGCCGACCGCCACTTGTGCGCACCATTCGATGATAAAGCCGCTTTGACCGAATTGGCCGAATGCGCCGCCGTAACCACCGAATTTGAAAACGTTAGCGCCGATGCCCTGCATTTTTTGGCCGACCATACCGTTGTTTCGCCGCGCGGCGATTCGGTATCCATTGCCCAAAACCGTATTCAGGAAAAAGCATGGATTCAAAAAGCCGGTTTGGAAACGGCGCCTTATCAGGCAGTTTGTTCTCTTGACGACATTACCGAAGCCAGTGCGGAACTCCTACCCGGCATTTTAAAAACCGCCACCTTGGGCTATGACGGCAAAGGTCAGGTCCGCGTAAAAACATTGGACGAACTAAAAGCGGCCTTTGAAACGTTAAACCGCGTGGACTGCATCTTGGAAAAGATGGTGGATTTGCGTAGTGAAATTTCCGTAATTGTCTGCCGTTTAAACAGTGATAACGAACAAACTTTCGACCCTGCCGAAAATATCCACGAAGACGGCATACTGGCCTATTCCATCGTACCCGCCCGTTTGAGTGCCGATGTGCAACAGCAGGCGCAAGATATGGCGCGGCGCTTGGCCGATGAGTTGGATTATGTCGGCGTGTTGGCGGTTGAAATGTTTGTGGTCGGCGATACCCATAGCTTAATCGTGAACGAAATGGCACCCCGCCCGCACAACTCCGGCCATCACACCTTAAACGCCTGCACAACCGACCAATTCCAGCAACAAGTCCGTATTATGTGCGGCCTGCCGCCTGCCGACACCCGCTTATTGTCTTCCTGCTGCATGGCCAATATTTTAGGCGATGTGTGGAAAGACAACGGCGAGCCGGATTGGCTGCCAATACAAACCGACCTACATGCCTATCTGCACCTTTATGGTAAAAAATCAGCCAGTAGAGGCCGCAAAATGGGGCATTTCACGGTTTTAGACCAAGATGCCGGCACGGCCTTTGAAAAAGCCCAATCACTGCATGCAAAATTATGATGCCGTTTCAGTGACATAAATGCCGGTAAGGTTTGTTTTTATTATCTATAAAAACCATAATGCACTCTATTTAGGCCGTCTGAAATATTCACTTATTTTCAGACGGCCTGATTTTTTTGCAAAACCTGCCAAAATGTTGGAAACTTAAGGCCGTCTGAATGTCTTAACCGACTTAAGCCGATTTTATCCATTTCCACAACCCTACTTTTCAGACGGCCTCCGATAACCTATGCATGCAAATAAAATCCCTGCCAGTGCCGCTATGCTGGTGAAAAACTCCGAACGCTATCTGCCCGAAGTATTGGCCGCTTTGTCAGCATTCGACGAAGTGCTGCTACTCGATAACGGCTCAACCGACCGCACCTTTGAAATCGCGCAACAATTTGAAAACGTACGTATACACACACATGAGTTTACCGGTTTCGGCCCCATGAAAAATTTGGCCGCTTCTCTGGCCAAACATCATTGGATTTTCAGTATCGACAGCGACGAAGTGCCCGATGCCGAGTTAATCGAAAGCATTCGGGAGGCGGTTGCGCATAACGACCCGCAAACCGTTTACAGCCTTTCGCGCCTAAACCATTACAACGGCCGCCTGATTAAAGGGTGTACGTGGTATCCCGATATTCTACCCCGGCTTTATCACCGCAACTACACAGAATTTTCCGACCGACAAGTACATGAAAGCCTTCAAATACCATCCAATCTGATTGTGCGCAAGTTAAAAGGCCATTTAAAGCATTACTCTTATGAAAATGCCGAAGGCCTGATTCAAAAGATGCAGCATTACACAACCTTATATGCGGTAGAAAACCGCTATAAAAAAACAGCTACCCCATTCAAAGGCTTGCTGCATGGTATGACTGCTTTTTTTAAAAACTATATTTTAAAACGCGGCTTCTTATATGGTGCAGACGGCTTGATTATTTCGGCAACCAATGCACAAGGCTCTTATTATAAATACGTTAAGCTCTACGAACACAACCGCAATGTCAGTGTTGCGCTGATTATCACTACCTACAACCGCCCCGACGCATTAGCTTTGGTGCTGAAATCCGCTTTGGCACAAACCCGCCTGCCTCAAGAAATTATTATTGCCGACGATGGCTCCGACCGCAGAACCACCGAAGTGATAGGCAAATTCGCCCAAGTCAGCCCGGTTCCGGTTAAGCATACTTGGCAACAAGACAAAGGTTTTCGTGCCGCTCAATCCCGCAATCGTGCCATTGCGGCGGCCTCTTCCGATTATTTGATTATTATCGATGGGGATATGATATTGGATCCGTCTTTTATTGCCGACCATATCGCCATTGCCCGGAAAGGCCGTCTGATTCAAGGTTCGCGCGTATTAATCATGCAAGAACGTACCCAAGATATTCTGAGTGACCGTGAGCTACTATTGCCCAATCTTTCCTTTACCGCCAACGGCATTGAAAAACGTTTGGCCGCTCTCAGAATGCCCAAGCTGGCCAAATTTATCGGCAAACGCGGCAATCAAAAACATAAAGGCGTTAAAAGCTGTAATATGGGTTTTTTCCGTGACGACGCACTGGCGGTTAACGGCTTTAATAATGAATTTGTCGGCTGGGGGCGTGAAGACAGTGAATTTATTGCACGTTGCTACCATAACGGTATGAAACGGCATAATCTCAAATTTGCCGGCATTGCCTATCATTTATGGCATAACGAAGCCGATAGGGCTGCCTTGCCGACCAATGATGCTTTATTAAAAGCCACTTTGGAAGAAAAGAAAATCCGCTGCGAACATGGTGTGGATGAATTTTTAGCACAACCCGATAAACCTGACGACTCGGATAATGAAACCCAAACGATCCCCTAAATATTAAAAAACGGGATAACACGTTTTAAATCATGAATAAAAACCAAAGGCCGTCTGAAAACATTTTCAGACGGCCTTGATTAAGCGCAATGGTTTGAAACCAAATAGTTTAATTAATACAGACCCTCGCGCTCTTCACGGGTACTGATATAGATATTTTTCACTTGAGTATAAGCATTCAATATCATTTTATGGGTTTCACGACCGATACCGGATGTTTTGTAACCGCCGAATGGTGCGCCGGCAGGCAGACGGTTATAACAGTTCACCCAAACACGACCGGTTTCCAATGCATGTGAAACACGCAGGCAACGGTTAATGTCTTTACTCCAAACTGCACCGCCTAAGCCGTATTCGGAATCATTGGCCATTTTCACCACTTCTTCTTCGGTTTTGAATTTAATCACGGTTGCCACAGGGCCGAAGATTTCTTCTTGAGAAATACGGGCATCATTACCTTTAGCTTCAATCAGAGTCGGCTCAACGAACTCGCCTTTACCCAAATCGCCACTTTCAATTTTCTTACCGCCGGTAATAATACGGCCACCTTCTTGCTCACCGATTTTCACATATTTCAGAATAGTTTCCAGTTGGCCGACATTAACCTGAGCACCCATTTGAGTATCGTCTTCCCAAGGCAGGCCGACTTTCACTTTTTTAAACTCTTCTGCCAAGGCTGCAACAAATTTATCGTAGATACCTTCTTGAACGAAAATCCGTGAACCGGCACAGCACACTTGGCCTTGGTTAAACAAAATACCTTTTTGTGCACCTTCTAAAGCTTTATCAAAAGGCATATCGTCAAAGAAAATATTGGCAGACTTACCGCCCAATTCCAAAGTAGACGGAATCAACATTTCCGCTGCCGCAATACCGACACGACGACCGACCGCAGTCGAACCGGTAAAGGCTAATTTATTAAAGCCTTTATGGTGCAGCATATATTCACCTGATTTGGAACCACTACCGGTAATAATATTGAATACGCCTTTGGGTAGCAGATGATTGATTTTTTGAGCCAACGACAACAAACTCAATGAAGTGCTGCTAGAAGGGTGAATCACAATGGTACAACCAGCCGCCAACGCAGGGGCGATTTTCCATGCAGCCATCAGGAATGGGAAGTTCCACGGAATAATCTGACCGACCACGCCAATCGGTTCACGCAATACGAGGGATAAATCTTCTCCATCCAACTGATTGCATGTACCCTCTTCTCCACGGATAACACCGGCAAAATAACGGAAATGATCGGAAGCCAACGGAATATCTGCGGCACGGGTTTCACGAATCGGTTTACCGTTATCCAGTGTTTCCTGCAACGCAAACAACTCGGCATTCTCATCAATCACATCGGCAATTTTATTGAGAATGGCTGCACGTTCTGTAACGGTCGTTTTACCCCATGTTTTAAAAGCTTTCTGTGCGGCTTCAACAGCAGCATCCACATCTTCATTCGTAGCCTCGACAAATTTGGCCAACTCCTCATTATTAGCCGGATTGTAAGACGTACGCATTTCGCCTTTGCTGCCTTTGGTCCATTCGCCATTAATCAGCAAACCATATTCTTTATCAAATACATTTAAATTTTTAGCCATTGTCATTCTCCTAAGTTTATAGTTATAAGCTCGTAAGCTTGACTTTAGCATAGTAGCTTTCAACTGATGTTTCAAGCATATCCGGCCGAGAGTATTGTAAAATTATGCTTTTTTTTATCACTAGATATTAATGCCAATAGCATTTGATTACACTCATTTTTAATTAAACGGTTTCTTCTGCCAGTATGGTTTTATATCTTTCAGACGGCCTATAAAAACATCTTGCTCTTCATTACCTAATTCGAATACCAAAGCACCGGATAAATCGGTACGCAATAATGTGATGCCGTGCGCCCGCAAACGCCGTCTAACCGCCTTTGCCGGATGTTTATAAGCATTGGCATAACCGCTGGACGCCACCGCATAACGTGGCGAAACCGTATTCAAAAAGCGTCCGCTTGAAGACGACCCACTACCGTGATGCCCCAAAATCAGTACTTGGCTATACAACTTTTCACCAAATTCATTAACCAATGCCGATTCGCCGCTTTTTCTTAAATCGCCCGTAACCAATAACGACTGCCCTGCGGCCAACACCCGCAAGACGCAACTTTTATCATTATCTTCACGCGCCAAGGTTTCAGACGGCCTTAAAAATTCAAAATACACGCCGTCCCAAAACCAATAACGTTCTTCACACAACGAAGCCCCGTTATAAAACTCAGGCTGGCCGGCCATGATCAGTTGCGGCTTTTTCGCTTGATTGACTTGTCGGAATCCACCGTCGTGATCGGCATCATGATGCGACAATACCAACATATCCAAATGCCGCACCCCCGCCGCATTCAGACTGGGCAGAATATTCATCACCGCCGTCGGCTCCGTACCCGTGTCAAACAAAAGATGATGCCGGTGCGTCTGCATCCATACCGACAAACCCTGCCCCGCATCCCAAACGGTAATTTTCAGACGGCCTTGGGCGACTTCCGGCGGACGATATACCACAAACCCCAACAACACCAAACAGGCAAAAGGTTTCCAACCGCTGCCGCGCGGCAATAACAACAGCCATGCCGAAACCACGGCCAACAAAAGCAGATAAGGCGGCGCCGCGGCAACCGCATATTCCGGCGCACCTTGCGCCATATACGCCAGCGCACGCAATGTATATTCGCCCGCACCCGCCGCCAGCCACTGTAATGCCGGAAGCGGTACTAAAGAAGCCAATAAAGCCAGCGGCACCAACACCCACGAAAACCACGGCACCGCCACCATATTGACCAACGGGCTAATCAGCGGCAGCGAAGCAAATATACTGCCCAAAGCCACCGCTGAAAGTACCGAAACTGCCCACTGGGCGCGTAATACCTGCCGCCACCCCTTATCTGTTTTCAGACGGCCTGACGATACCCACAACAACGCCCCCACCAAGCCGAAAGACAACCATAGCCCTGCACTCAGTACCGCCTGCGGGTCAAACAGCAACACCAGCGCCAATGCCTGCCACCAACCGCGCCACGCCGCCACACCGTTACCGCACCACCAAGCCCATGCCAATGCAGACAACATCAAAACGCTACGTTGCGTCGGCACGGAAAAACCCGCCAAACCCGCATACAACAAAGCCGCCGTTAGCCCTGCGGCCAATATCCATAAACGCGGTATTTTCGGCACAAACGGCCATAGGCGTAATATTTGTTTCATCAACCAGCCCGCCAATAAAGCCACCATGCCCACATGCAGGCCCGAAATACTCACCAGATGATTTAAACCCAATGGCCGAAAGGTTTGCCAAATATCTGCTCTTAAAGCCGATTTTTCACCCAAACTCAATGCCCGCATTAATGACAGGCCGTCTGAAAAATCATGGTCGCGCATATCGGCTTGCTGCCAATTCAAACTGATGGCTTCCCGAACCGCTAACAGTCCGCCTGCGCGACCCGACAACTGTTTCCGCTCCTTGCCAACCGTACCCCAGCCATCGAAACCGGATGCCAATGCCCATGCCTCACGATTTAATCCGCGCAAATTAACTTCGCCGACAGGCGCACGCACTCTGGCAGAAACTTGCCACCGGCTACCTGCCGGCCAATCCCGTAAATGATAGTCCGACAAGCGCAAACGATAATGTTTGCCGGATTCATCAACCGCATCGGCAACAAAACGTACCCGCCGCCTATCAGCCTGAGACAAGTCGATGACTTGAACGGTCAACGGTACGGAAACCACTTCCTCAGACAGCGGCCACTGTTTAGCCAACTGCCATTGCGTATGCCCGATGCCATACAACATGCCCGAAAGACACACCCAAGCCCACCCTGCCGCACGAAACCGCCATGCCGCCGCTAATAGAACCAACCACAGTACAATAGACCATGCCCACGGCGGCACAACAGGCAATGCAAACGACACCGCCACACCTGCCACCCATAGCGGCAACCCGAATCCCCGCATCAATAAAATTCTTTTTAATAATAAACACAGTTATCATAAAGCAATATAAGCAGAACGTCATCCGTATATATTCCAAAAGCCAAACACCCTGTTATGATAGATATATTTAGGATAGAAAAGAAAAAACGCAATCTGCCGAACTTTTTCGGTATACCTGCATCAGTGATAAAAACAGGATAATTACAATGCCCGTACTATTTTTCTAACAACTATAGATAACAAAGGAGCTGTATTATGCTTTCTACAAAAATCATCACTCATCTAAACGATCAAATGAATCTTGAGTTTTATTCATCCAACGTTTACCTGCAAATGTCCGCATGGGCAGACAGCCACGGTTTTGAAGGCACTGCCGCATTCTTAAAAGCACATGCCGCCGAAGAAATGCAGCATATGCAACGGCTTTTCGATTATTTGAGCGAAACCGGTGCTACGCCTAAAATCGGCACAATTGATGCCCCTAGAGCAGACTATAACGGCTTAAAAGATGTTTTTGAGACTGTATACGCACATGAAAAAATGATTACGCAAAAAATCAATGAATTGGTTGAAGCCACATTTGCCGAAAAAGATTTTTCATCATTTAATTTCTTGCAATGGTATGTAGCCGAACAACATGAAGAAGAGCGTTTATTCAAATCTATTTTAGACAAGCTCAATTTAGTCGGTGACGACGGCAAAGGGCTGTATTATGTTGATAAAGACTTATCGGCATTAATCCCACCTGCTGCCTAAAACTTTATTATTCACAGGCTGATAACTAAAAATTATCAGCCTGCATTAAATAACATTCACATCCGAATAAACCAGTAAAAGTATGGTTTATATCCATTTGATTAGAACCCTGTATCTTGTTATTCTGAAAATCTATTAGAATAACCAAGCGGTATCATGAATTTGTTATAATCTGCTCATTATCTATTTCCCACAATTCAAATAAATGATGCGTTACTTTATTTTATTCCCTGTCTTACTTTGTGCTGCTTGCGGTTCTCAAAAAGCTGTACGCCCCAATGCCCCCACTCCTTTAGTGGCTGAAGCACAAACACAAACTATCCATTATCAAGCAGGAAAAAACAAACGCCTGACTGCGGTTTATAACAACAGTAACAGCCCGCTTACCGTAGAGCTGCGCCAAGGTAATACGGTTGAAACACTACAGCAAATCCAATCATGGGCACAAGGCGTAGAATATGGCAATGCCACCACACGCTGGCATATACAAGATAGCCGCGCCACTTTAAAACGTAAAGGCTCAACTACAGTCTATCGTGAAGTAGAATAAGCTGCCTAATCGGTTTGAATACAATCTACTTTCCACATTTATTTGATAATAAGGCCGTCTGAAAACTTTTTCAGACGGCCTTACTCCCATGTATTCATCCAATGCTTGTTGATAACCTTTTTATACCGATGCGATTAAGGTAACAACATCTAATGTAAATGAGCCATCTTCTTGAATATCAAAATAGTTTTTTAAATCTTGGCTACTACCTTGTTGCAATGCCCTGATACTGGCAACAAAATGCTCAGGGGTACGCATTCTCGTTATCCAAGAAGCAAAATCTAACGGCAACTTATGCGTTTGCATACTCTGAACCTGTAACCCTGCATATCCCAACATAGTTTGCCATTGAGAAGCGGAATAGTCCCGCACATGACTGGTATCCCGAAGGATTTCTATGGTTTGTAAAAAGCTGTCATAAAGTGGATTGGCGGGTGAGATAACATCTACCATCATCACTTTGGCATCTGGCTTACAAACCCGCCGAACTTCTTTTAAAGCTTAGAGCACATCTTGCCAATGGTGCGCTGAAAAACGACTGATAACCATATCAAAGCTATCATCGGCAAAAGGTAATAACTCAGCTATTCCTTGTTCTATCTCAATATTATCCAGCCCTCTTTCTTTCGCCGTTTTCGCTACAAGGTTCAGCATATCTTTTGATAAATCATAAGCAATCACTTTATGAGCCCACGGCGCCACATTAAAGCTAACATGCCCGGCTCCACATCCCAAATCTAATACAGTAGGTTGCTGCAACTGTTGTACTTGTTGCGCCATTAATGCAAATTCTTGGCCTGAAGCATGTACACTGCTTTGCAAATATAAATTTGCCTGCGAGCTAAATTGCTTATCTATCAGATCATTATGGGTTTTGTAACCAGATACTGGTTTATCGGTGTTATTTATATTTGTATTATTCATATTCAACCGCCTGTCTGTCGCTATTCGACCAATAATAATTGATTATCCCATTTAATAATATCATATCAATAATCAACATATTTTATATTTTAAAATATAAAACAAAAGTTTATATATCATTATTCTATTAGTAAATACGCACTGCTTATTATTTTATCCTATCTACCCACATCCGAAACAATACCGTACATTAGTGATTTAACTCGGTAAAGTAATATGAAAAGAGGCCGTCTGAAATTTTTTTCAGACGGCCTCTTTTCATTGATCACTACACAATCCCATCTTGGGCGCTATCAAGAAAAACTCAGCTTCCCGTTACTTTGGCTGTTTATTTTTCTCAATGATTTTTTCATATAAAAATGTTAAAGCAAACTCTACGGCCTGGCGGCGTACTTCATCACGATCGCCTTCAAATAGCGCGGTCTTGGCCCAAATACGCTGCTTGGTTGCCAATCCGAACCATACCGTCCCCACAGGTTTTTCCTCACTACCACCGGTTGGACCGGCAATACCGGAAATACTCAAAGCATAATCCGTTTTGGTGATCAGCAATGCACCAAGTGCCATTTCACGCACCGTTTCTTCACTAACGGCACCATAAAATTCCAAGGTATTTTTTTTCACACCCAAAATATTCTGTTTGGCTTCATTACTATACGTTACCAACCCTGCTTGAAACCATGCGGAGCTGCCCGGTAAACTGGTAAGTGCTCCTGATAACAATCCTCCGGTGCAAGATTCGGCACAAGAAACGGTTTGGCCATATTCGACAAGCAGCCCGGTGAGATCGGCTAGAATATTATCCATAATATAAAGCTTCCATATAGAGTGCTCGGAAAGAATGCCAACAGTAGCTTCTATATCATCTGTTTGATTCCCAAAACACTAAAATTGTGACTCAAATAACACTGCTTATAATTCACCCTATTTTATCCTATCTGCTTATCTTCGTGGCGATTCATCCATTATTTTCACTAACAAAACGATATATTTACTGAAAATATCACCGAACAACACTTCTTTATTATCTTTATCTACCATTCTAAAAAATCAATCTAAATATATGGTTGTACGAATACTATGCAATAAAAACCGGTTTGGTATTCATGCTGATTCCAAACGGATTTTTTGTCTCAATTATACTAACATCATAAATATCAAACTCATAATAAGCCAAGCGAGATAATCGGAAAGGCGATTAATATGGCCAACCTGATAAATTATAAAATAATAAATAGTATTACTACCGTAAACATATCGGCAAGCTTAATATGCGGTGCAATCACCTTAATCACAAAAATATTCATTCCCATCTGCGGCGTAATCAATCCAAGTTCGACGGTCAGCACGGTAATAATGCCGAAGCAAATCGGATCAAATTCTAAGGAAACAACAGGATAGACCACAGGAATAGTAATCATCAACATGGCCGAAGCATCCATAAACAATCCTAGAAGGATGCACAGCAAAATAATCATAGGGCTAACAGCCAAACCCGAAATCCATACTGATAAGGTATAAGACAAGCGGGAAACAAAGATAGCGTTTCTATTAATGACTGCTTCAAGCCCTTAAGGCGTATTCCTTTCACAACAGCATAAAACCAAGAGGCAAGTGCACCTATGGCGGCACCTTCAGTCGGCGTAAACACACCCATTAAAATCAAAAAGCATTAAAATCACGTAAATTTGATATGATACCAACAAACAATCTGCTTCAATTCCAATAATAAGTAACAGTAAAATGCCTTATACAATATTAATCAAGTAAACCATGATTCAACCAAATAAGACCCGTCACGGCGTAAAGTCAGTAGAAATCGGATTGTCGATTTTAGATATCTTAATTGACTATAAAGAGCCGATGAAATTAAAAGATATTGCTTTTACAATGCAAATGCCGGCAGCAAAAATACACCGTTATCTGGTTAGCATGACGGTGAAAAACTACGTGAAGCAATTAAGTAATGGATACTATACGGTAGGCAACCGGATTAACTCTATTCAACAAGCCGGTTTAGAACAAACCAGCGTACTAAACCAACTTAATAAAATAGCAACAGACATAAAAAACAATTTAAATTGTAGTGTGCAAGTAGCCAGATGGTTTAATGAAGGGCCTATTATTATTCAATCTGTCGATCTTAATAATTTTATTAGTATCAATACCCGTATAGGTTCCAAAATGCCGTTATTCTCCTCTGCTACAGGAAAACTCTTAGCGAGCTACCAGCCTTTAGACATAATTAAACCCCTAGTATTAGCAGAATTAAAATCATTTTCAGACAATTCAAATGAAGACAAGCTTAATGAAAATGACAGCATTGCACCGCCAAACAAACAAATCAAAGAAGATATTTTAAAACGTTGGCATGAATTTGAATCATCCCTAGCTGAAATTAGGGAACAAGGTTTTTCTTATGTTATCGGTAATATGATGACAGGAATTAATGCTTTTAGTATAGCGGTAGATATGACACACTTATCAGATATAAAAAACGCCACAGATACACTTGACCACCAACAACAAATATATGCCGTCACCGCCATTGGTACAGCAGAGCAATTACCCTCAAGTAAACGAAATAAAATCCTTAAAGAAATGCTTGCTATTGCACAGCATTACCGTCTTTTATAGCCTAATAACAAACCCTAAAACTACCAACATAGCATTTACCAGAATAAAACCCTTATTGAGCCATAAGCTCAATAAGGGTTTTATAACTTAAAAGCTAAATAATTAGCTTATTATAAATAGCTTTTATTTAACATTAACAGTGATTTTGCTCAAACCGTCAAGAGTAGCAACCATCTTATCGCCTTTAACGACGGCACCGACACCTTCCGGAGTACCGGTCATAATTAAATCACCGGCTCTTAATTCAAACAGTTCAGACAAGCGGGAAATCACCTCTGATACATTCCAAATCAAATGAGTAATATTGCTTTTTTGTTTGGTTTCACCATTTACAGTTAACTCAATATTGCCTTCATTTAATTCGCCAATGGCAGAAATAGGAGCCAACTCACCAATAGGTGCTGAGTAGTCAAATGCTTTACCGATTTCCCAAGGACGTCCTTGTTCACGCATTTTCATTTGCAAATCACGGCGGGTCATATCCAAACCAACGGCATAGCCGAAAATCACATCTTTGGCTTCTTCAACAGAAATATTTTTAGCATTTTTACCAATGGCAACAACCAACTCTACTTCGTAGTGATAGTTTTCAGTCAATGTCGGATAAGGCACATCAACGGTACCGTCTTTTTCAACAGGAATCACTGATTCCGGGTCGTTTGGTTTGCAAAAGAAAAACGGCGGTTCACGATCGGGATCGAAACCCATTTCACGAGCATGCGCCGCATAGTTACGACCTACACAATAAACACGACGTACGGGGAATTTATCTTCCGTACCCTGTACATTCAAACCAACTGTTTTTACAGGTTCAAAAACATATGACATATTTCATTCCTTTTGCTATTTTTACCTTAACAGGCAAATAAATATGAACAACTTATTAATCTAAAAACCAATTAAAGCTTATATTCAGAATAATAAATCAAGACTTACAAAGCATACTAACTTAAATTAAAAAGCATCCGATTGATTTTCCGGCTCTGCTTTAATAAAAGCTTCCAGGCTGCGGCAATGCTCATCAACCGCCACAATATTGGGATAAGGAGTTAAATCCACATTAAAACGACGGGCTGAATAAACTTGGGGCACCAAATAACAATCGGCAAAAGTCGGTTTATTGCCATAACAGAAATCACCGCGCTCTTTATCTTCGGCCAAATGTTTTTCCAATGCGGTAAATCCATCATTAATCCAGCGATGACACCAAGCTTGTACTTCTTTTTCATCTACTGATAAATCTTTGCGCAGATACTGCAAAATACGACGATTGTTAATCGGGTGGATATCGCAACCTACTAAAGCACTTAATGCCCTCACCCTCATACGGCCAAAGCTGTCTTCAGGCAATAACGGTGTATCCGTATAAGTTTCTTCCAACCACTCTATAATTGCCGGGCTTTGAAATAAACGTAACCCATCTACTTCCAAAACCGGTACTAACCCTTGAGGATTGATGGCTTTAAACTCAGGTTGCAAATGTTGCTCTTTAAACAAGTTAACCGGAATATATTCATATTCCAAACCTTTTAAATTCAAGGCAATACGCAGACGGTGTGATGTGCCGCTACGAAAATAACCATAAAGTTTCATTATTATTCCTTTGTGAATAATCACTATAAAATATACTGATTGATATACAAGCCTAATCTATTTATGAATAAGCAATTATTCATTTAATCTCATCAATAATTGCCCAACAGACATTTTCTTGCATTGCAAGTCAATATTTTTATACCTATTTATCCTTAGATAAGACTTATTGATACTTAAATATCCGTTCTTTCACGCTCAGAATACAATCCCAACTTTCTTTGGAAAGGAGACTCATCAGCCACAAAAACAAAAGACGGCTTATCTAATGTATTTACTAAAGTGACATTTGTAAAGCACGGAGTACAAAGCGTATCGGCGACTGTTAAATCATGTTGGACTGAGTCCACTTTGATATTAACATCCCCTTCAATTACATGAAATACCATAGCACAAGAACGCTGTCTCAACTTCAATACCTGATTTGGGCGCAGCATAATGGCACTAAAGCCAATAATTTTTTGTGCATCATCGCCTGTTTCAGGGTTAACATAAGTCACCTGAACCATTTCAACACTACTATTTTCTGCAATGGTTTCCAATGCTTTTTTGGCATCAGCCCACGGATAACGCAATACCGGATATTTAACCAAATGATTGTCGTTACGTGTAAAGTTTTCAGTGGCTACGATACCCGGGCCATAAACCAACGGTTTAGCCTCATTATTACTTTTTGCCTTTTCACCCTCTTCGACGAAACTGGCTTCAGAATAATAAACTAAGGGTAAGTCCAATACATCCAACCAAACGACTTCAGATTCTCCTTCATGTGAGTGCTCATGCCACATGCCTGTCGGTGTTAGAATCAAGTCACCTCTTTCCATCGGGCATTTTTCGCCATTCACACTGGTATAAGCACCATTGCCTTCAACGATCAAGCGGACGGCATTCGGGGTATGGCGATGGCTGGGGGCCCATTCTCCAGGCAACAAAAGCTGCATGCCCAAATACATAACGGAACTGGCGCGCATATTTTCCAAACCGTGACCAGGATTCGACAATACCAACACTCGGCGTTCCGCCTTTTCTATTGGTGTCAGTTCGCCGGCACGCATAAGTAGCGGTCGGATATCTTTATATTTCCAAGAAATAACTTGTGTTTGAGGCTTAGGCTTATTTGGAGGTAATACTTCTCTCAAACTTGGCCATAAAGGAACCAGATTTTTTTGAGTCAGCTCATCAACATAAGCTTTAGGCAGATCATCTAAGGTAGCAAGTGTTTCCATTATTCAGTCTCATCTCTCAATTAGGTTATATTACCAACTAAAAAACAATAGGGTAACGCTCATTTTTTGTTTATAACATACTTGAATATTTTAGTCTGAAAATGACTTAAATATTTTTTAATATATGGTTTATATCATTAATTTAAGAGGTATTTAATCCGTCAGACAGCAAAAAATAAAATATAGGTTCTTTTTCGAAAAGGTATAATTTATGTAATATTTAATATTTATGGTGGCAACAAGATTCACTTTTTACCGAATGACTTTCCTTACGAATTTACAACCATGCTATCCCAACGCTACCTATAAACTCCTCAACACTTTAGATAAACAGGCTGCACAATAAATTACATAATATAGAATTTTTAACTTATCACTAATTTTGACTTATAACCTTTTTTTACATAAAAAAACTTTATTTAAATAAAATTACCCGTACAAATTTATTTTCTTTTAGGCTTACTAGTTAAATAACATTAAAACGGTGCCAATCTTATTTGATAGCATAGCCTCCTTGGTTATTTCCCAAGCCCCATTGACCTCTCAATTCAAGTCATGCCGTTGGGTATATTTTCAAACCGTTGAGTTTAATATCACATACATATCGAACCTGTACCCGATAATAATACATAACCATAACCTGCGAATTGCAAATGCTACATGTTGTGATGTATTTGTTTTAATTTTTTAATGGTATTTTGCATTCCAGTTTTACACAGATTTTTATTTGCTGCCTTTTCAACACAGATACTTGCGGTACAGTCTTGAAAAAATATATGGTGCGATAAAATCATAATCAGTACAGCCTATTGCAAACAATATGATATTAGCTCACATAAGCCGAGCACTCGCCTTCTCTAAATAAAAGGCACCTACAAACCCCTATTTATCAAAATTTAAATCGATATTCATGAATAAAAAACGTAATATACTTCTTTATCTGCCCGTTATATTGGCACTATGTTGGCTGGTATTGCTGGCTTGGGTCTATATATCCGCATTATTTTCACGAAATATTACCTTAGACGAAATCCAGCCAGCCGATGCCGTATTGGTGTTGGGCAATGCCGTTTATAGTAATGGCGAACCCAACCCATGCTTACGTTCCCGTGTAGCAGCGGCCGTCGAGCTTTACAATGCCGGTAAAGCCCCGAAACTGGTTGTCAGCGGCGGCACGGATAGCGACGGCAGCAATGAAGCGGCCCACATGAAAGAAATCGCCATGGAATTGGGCGTACCGGAATTCCGTATTGTGACCGAAGGCAAATCGGAAAACACCTATGAAAATATCTTTTTCAGCACGATACCGCTCACCAACAATCAAAGCGTGATTATCGTCAGTGCCGACTACCACCTCAAAAGGGCGGGTTGGCTGGGAAGCAAAGTCTGGAAAGACAAAAAAACCATACAGGCTTATTCCGGACAAGACACTTGCGACAGAAGCAGCGGCGGCTACTCACGCAAACTGGTTCGTGAAAGTTTGGCATGGGTTAAAGCCGTTATCACACCCGAATAGCCTACATCGGCAATGGCAGAAATCAGGTAGAATACAGCTTGTTTCCGACCCTAGGCCGAGCACAATTCGATGATTTAGCCTGATAAGCTCTGCTACTGCTTATTTAATTGGCTCATGAAAACTATTAAACAAAGGCCGTCTGAAACTTTTTCAGACGGCCTGATACTTTATACAATCACGATAATATTAATTACCGACAACCATATATCAAATCTATGAATACAGACGACCACTGGCAAATTCACCGCCTTCTTGCCCAAAACACCGACGAACGTTTGCAATTATTACGCCGCACCCCGCAGCAGATTATATTAGTAGGCGCAGATGCCGACGAAAGCCGCCGCTTACTGGCCGCCCGTTATCCCAAAGCGGTTTTCTCAGAATATGATCCGCGTGCCGATGCTCTAGCAACGGCTGCCGAGGCACGTCAAACCGGTTTATGGCAAAAGCTGACAGGCAAAGCCGTTATCCAATACCAGCAAGCGCCGACCGATCCTTTACCGGCGGCGCAAGCCGATATGTTGTGGTCGAATTTAGGAATGATTCACGGTAAAGACCCGATACCTGTTTTAGAAAACTGGGCCAACGCTTTAAAAACCGACGGTTTGCTGTTTTTCACCCATTTCGGTGTCGATACGCTGGTAGAACTCAGAGGCCGTCTGAATGCACAAGGTATCGGTGTCGAAGCCCCCATGTTGTTTGATATGCACGATTTGGGCGATATGCTGTTTCACCACGGCTTTTATGATCCGGTGATGGATACGGCCAAACTCGAATTGAGCTACCGCAAAGCCGAAACCTTTTGGCTGGATATGGAAACATTAGGTTTATGGTCGTCACTGGTTTTTGAAGACCCTGCAACTGCGCATGATGCTATAAACGATTGGTTTGCTACCGACAAACAACTCACGATTACGTTAGAAACGGTATACGGCCACGCGGTAAAAAAACAAATCCTGCCGCAAGGGGAAAGCCCGGTACAGTTTTATCCAAAAAAACCGGCTTGAGTACCGTTTTATTTAGGCGGTGTAACAGTTATTTCATCACAATTGAAATGCTGTTTTAAGCAAGTATCAGGCCGTCTGAAAGCGGCTTGATGTATAATAGCGGCCAATTTTCAATATTGTATAGCCGCTTCGATAAAAATCCGGCAGTCTATCCCCTATACTGCCGAATATATTTTGAAAAGCACCGATAACGCTACATTACTGATATTTTTTCGTCTATCTTCACAGGAATCCGACAAATATGATAAACACCATCGCCGCCCTTTCCCCCTTAGACGGCCGTTACGCCAAATCCGTAGAAACCTTACGCCCGATTTTCTCCGAATACGGCCTGATGAAAGCCCGTGTTACCGTCGAACTCAACTGGCTCAAAGCCTTGGCTGCCGAAGCCAAAATCACCGAAGTTCCAACCTTCAGCCAAGCAACCATTGACGAAATCGATCGTGTTATCCGTGAATTTTCCTTAGAAGACGCAGCGGCGGTAAAAGCCATCGAAGCCACCACCAATCACGATGTAAAAGCTATCGAATACTGGCTGAAAGAACGCTTTGCCAATGTACCCGAAGTAGCTGCCGTAGGCGAATTTATTCACTTTGCCTGCACCAGCGAAGACATCAACAACCTTTCCCATGCACTGATGCTGAAAGAAGCACGCGAAACCGTGCTGTTGCCGAAACTGGCCGAAATCACCGCCAAGCTCACCGAAATGGCACACCAATTCGCCGCCGTACCCATGATGAGCCGTACCCACGGCCAGCCGGCAACACCGACTACATTAGGCAAAGAAATCGCCAACGTGGTATACCGCCTGCAACGCCAAGTGGCGATTCTGGGCACTCAAGAGTTTTTAGGCAAAATCAACGGCGCCGTCGGCAACTACAACGCCCACATGGTCGCCTATCCCGATGTAGATTGGGAAGCACATTGCCAAACATTTGTCGAACAATCACTCGGCCTCACCTTCAACCCCTACACTATTCAAATCGAACCGCACGACTATATGGCCGAATTTTTCCAAGCCATCAGCCGCGTCAACACCATCCTAATCGACTTTAACCGCGATGTTTGGGGTTATATTTCTTTGGGTTATTTCAAACAAAAAGTCAAAGCCGGCGAAGTAGGCAGCTCTACCATGCCGCATAAAGTCAACCCGATTGACTTTGAAAACTCAGAAGGCAATCTGGGCATGGCCAATGCCGTATTGGGTTTCTTAGCGGAAAAACTACCCGTTTCACGCTGGCAGCGCGACCTGACCGACAGCACCGTATTGCGTAATATGGGCGTCGGTATCGGCTATACCATTTTAGGTTTAACCGCCCATTTACGCGGCCTGAACAAACTCGAAGCCAACCCTGCCGCATTGGCTGCCGATTTGGATGCCACTTGGGAATTACTGGCCGAACCGATTCAAACCGTGATGCGCCGCTACGGTGTCGCCAATCCGTATGAAAAACTGAAAGACCTAACGCGCGGCAAAGACGGCATTACACCGGAAGTATTGAAAGTTTTCATCGAATCTTTAGAGATTCCGGCCGAAGCCAAAACCGCCCTATTGGCACTGACTCCGGCGCTATATATCGGCAAAGCCGAAGCATTGGCTAACCGAATTTAATCTGCGGTTTTAAATCAAGATAAGAGGCCGTCTGAAAAAAACATTCAGACGGCCTCTTATCTTTAAAATACTCAAAACAACCATTGCGACACAATATAAATCACCAACCCCACCAAACCGCCGACGATTGTGCCGTTCATACGGATAAACTGTAAATCGCGGCCTACGCTTAATTCTAGTTTTTCCACCATCTGAGCACTGTCCCAACCTTTCACTTTATCCGATACAAAAACCGCCGCCTTATCCTTATAACGCATGACAAAATCACGCACCAGCAACGAAATACGAAGGTCGGCACGACGCATAAATTGTGGATAAGCCTGCGCTTGCGACAACATATGATCCAACAACCGATTCAACTGCACCAGCCACAAAGAATCCGCCTTTTCCACATCGGCTGCCGTCCAGTTTTGCAAACCCTGCCAACTGCGCATCAGCATTTCGCGCATGGCCGGCGATTCTGCTATCTGCATTTTCCCCTGTTCCAAACGCTTATGCCACAACCGCGAATGGCTAAGGGAATGAACAACCTGATCATATTCTTCATTAAAAGCGGCACGGATACGGTGTTCGGGGTTTGCCAAAGCCGCTTCCAGATAGCTATCGGCCCAATCCAAAGCCTTTTCCGATACCCAACCGTCTACCCTATCAACAATGGTTCCTTTCAATGATGCTTTTAATTTTTCCCAAGTGCTCGGCGCATCGCTTTCGATTCGCGCCGCCCATTCGCGCAAATTTTCTTCCAATAGCGCACGGGTCTCCGGATCCTGCAACCAACGGCGCGCCTGTTTCAACATCGCCACAAACAAAGTTTCATGCATGCCCTGCGCTTTTAAGGCTTTCAGAATATTGGCCAGCGTTTTCCCTATCCGCTCGCCGCTATATTGCTCGGCCAACAACATCCCGATAAACCGCGCCGCCTGCTCTGGCTTCGCCACATTAAGCACCGCCGGTAGCTGTTTGGCCAGCCAAGGCAGCCACTGGCTACGCGTTTTTCCCGCCGCCAGCCAATTCAACAGTTTCCGACTCGGATCGGCCTGATAAACCCTTAAAGCAATCGGTTTGCCTTGCAAAAAATTATGCTCGATAAACCGCCCCAACTCATCGGCAATACGGTGTTGGTTGCGCGGCAGAATCGCGGTATGCGGAATCGGCAACCCAAGCGGGCGGCGGAACAATGCCGTAACGGCAAACCAATCGGCCAACGCCCCCACCATCGCTGCTTCTGCAAAAGCCTTCACATAACCCAACGCAGGGTATTGCCTGATATAAATCGCCGATACCACAAACAACACACAAGCCGCCAACAACAATCCGGTAGCCCAACGGCGGCTTTTTTGCAACCGCTTGCGGGCAATTTGGGTACGGACTTCGGTAGATAGCGTGTGCACGGCGGTTCTCCTTATTTTTATCTTTCACTGCCAATTATACCGCTTCATATTAAAAAAACATCTGCACATTTTTTAAGCAAATTTATTTTTATGTTATAAATAATAGTATTAAGCATGTTATCCACAAACCATGCACATGAAAGCAAATCTTTTCTGTGGGTTTCTTATTTACACTGCCTATTTTTTCAGCAATTTAAAATTCTCTTTATGTTTCAAAGCGCATATTGATTTCTCCACAATATACACACAACATTATCAAAGTTTTTCGTGGGTATGAGGTTATTCCTGCATAGATTAAAGAATAACTTGCGGATAAGTTGTATATAACTTGAAGGCCGTCTGAAATTTTTTCAGACGGCCTTCCATATTTTTTATTCAAACCAATATGTCTTGATCCAAAACTTAGCTTTTAGACCGTATAAAATGGCCGTTCCGCAAAAACGCGGCCACTTGAGCGACCACTTCGGTACTGAACAACATCCCCGTATGGGTAACCGGCAGCACAATATGATCCTGCATCCCCTCACAATAGGTTTCTTCCACCCCCACTGTTCCATCATTTTCACCCTTGATACCAATCACTTTGCCCAACCCCGCCGCATGGTTGCCCGCCAAGCTACCCAACGCAATACTTTGCGGCAAGGCCGGTATATTACCGTCTAACCCATGATGATAAGTCTCACCCAGCAATCGGGATAAATAAGCCGACCGATATATCCGATGAGCGACAGAACTACCCTGATGCGGCGTACCGACGGTAACGATTCCGCCCCGCACCAAATCAGGGCGTGCCGCTGCCAGATGACGCAATAACAACCCGCCCAAACTATGGCCGACAAAATGTAAATTCTCAATATTTTGTCCGTACAGCCGCATCACTTCATCCGCCAATACCGCTGCATGTTGCACCAAAGGCTGCCGTGTCGTGCGGTAGCCGAAATAATGAACTTTAAAACCCTGCTGTTCGAGCTTCCGCCCTAATGAGCGCATAATCCAAACGCCGGTATATAAACCGTGAACCAATAAAACGTGGGATGTCATAACCGTACCAATAACCATAATGTTTTTATATTACAGAATAATTCAAACCCAACAAACCCGAATACAATAAAAGGCCGTCTGAAATCTTTTTCAGACGGCCTTTTATTCATCACTAACGATTCAAAATCAGATTAATCAAAAATCAGTTCATCGCCTTGGGCGCGTACATGAATAACGCTTTCCGGCGGGTATTTGCTTTCCAGCAATGCCATTGCAAGCGGGTTTTCAATGTCGGACTGAATCGCGCGTTTGAGCGGGCGGGCACCGTAAATCGGGTCGAATCCGGCTTTGGCCACCAAATCCAATGCGCTGTCTTCCACATCCAAATGCAGACCTTGTGCGGCCAAGCGTTTTTCCAAGCTTTGTAGTTGGATTTTGGCAATGATACGGATATGTGCCTGATCCAAACCATGGAATACCACCACTTCATCAATACGGTTAATCATTTCCGGACGGAAGTGTTCTTTCACATCCTCCATCACCACTTCTTTCACCGCATCATAATCTGTCGTGCCCATGCTTTGGATATGCTGGCTACCGATATTGGAAGTCATCACAACCACGGTGTTTTTAAAGTCTACCGTACGGCCTTGGCCGTCGGTTAAGCGGCCGTCGTCCAATACTTGCAATAAGATATTGAACACATCGGGATGCGCTTTTTCCACCTCGTCGAGCAAAATCACGCTATACGGTTTGCGGCGAACCTGTTCGGTCAGATAACCGCCCTCTTCATAGCCGACATAGCCCGGAGGCGCACCGATTAATCGGGCAACGGCATGTTTTTCCATATATTCCGACATATCAATGCGGATTAAATGGTCTTCGCTGTCAAACAGGAAGTTTGCCAATGCTTTACACAATTCGGTTTTACCGACACCGGTCGGGCCTAAAAACAGGAAGCTGCCGTAAGGTTTGTTGGGGTCGGCCAAACCGGAACGCGAACGGCGGATGGCATTGGAAACGGCACCTACCGCTTCGTCTTGTCCGACTACGCGGTTATGCAGCACGTCTTCCATTTTCAGCAGTTTTTCCCGCTCGCCTTCCATCATTTTGCTCACCGGAATGCCGGTCATGCGGGAAACGATTTCGGCCACTTCGTCTGCGCCCACTTTGGTGCGGAACAATTTATTGACCTGTTGTACTTCGGGGTTGTTTTCCACCGATGCCAACTGTTGGGTCAGTTTCGGCAATTCGCCATATTCCAACTCGGAAGCGCGCCCGAAATCACCCTGCCGTTTGGCCTGCTCGATTTTAACTTTTACATCGTCGATTTGTTTTTTAATATCGGCGGTACCGGCAGATGCGGCTTTTTCGGCTTTCCAGATTTCATCCAAATCGGCATATTCTTTTTCCAACTCGGTAATTTCTTCGTCGATTAATTCCAAGCGTTTTTTGCTGGCATCGTCGCTTTCTTTCTCAACGTGCATTCTTTCCATTTTGAGCTGGATAATGCGGCGGTCGAGTTTGTCCATCTGTTCCGGTTTGCTGTCGAGCTCCATTTTGATACGGCTGGCGGCTTCGTCAATCAAATCGATGGCTTTATCGGGTAAAAAGCGGTCGGTAATATAACGGTTGCTCAATTCGGCAGCCGCCACAATGGCCGGGTCGGTAATGTCGATACCGTGATGGATTTCATAGCGTTCCTGTAAACCACGCAAAATGGCAATGGTATCTTCCACGCTCGGCTCGCCCACCATCACTTTTTGGAAACGGCGTTCCAAAGCGGCATCTTTTTCGATGTATTGGCGGTATTCGTCTAAAGTGGTGGCGCCCAAGCAGTGCAGTTCGCCGCGTGCCAATGCGGGTTTGAGCATATTGCCCGCATCCATCGCACCGTCGGTTTTACCTGCGCCGACTAGGGTATGGATTTCATCAATAAAAATCAGGGTATTGCCATCATCTTTGGCCAAGTCGTTCAATACGCCTTTCAAGCGTTCCTCAAATTCGCCACGGTATTTGGCACCGGCAATCAACGCGGCCAAATCCAACACCAACAGGCGTTTGTTACGCAGCGAATCGGGCACTTCGCCATCAACGATACGTTGTGCCAAACCTTCTACAATAGCGGTTTTACCGACACCGGGCTCACCGATTAACACCGGATTGTTTTTGGTACGGCGTTGCAATACCTGAATGGCACGGCGGATTTCATCATCGCGACCGATAACCGGATCCAATTTACCCTCACGGGCGCGTTGGGTTAAATCCAATGTGTATTTTTTCAAGGCATCGCGTTGGTCTTCGGCATTTTGGCTGTCCACCGCCGCACCACCGCGCACCGCGTCAATGGCGGCATTGATATTTTGTTCGGTCGCACCGGCGTTTTTCAAAATTTTTCCGGTCGCGTCATTTTGCTGTACTAACGCCAGCGGAAACAGTTCGCTGGCAATATAGGCATCGCCGCGTTTGGTAGCGGCTTTATCCATCAGGTTCAACACGGCCTGTAATTCGCGGCTGGGCAGAATTTCCCCGCCATTGCCGGATACTTTCGGCAGGCTGTTGAGCGATTGGGTAAGCTGTTGTTTCACTTGCGGTACATTAATACCGGCATGGGCAAGCATGGCAGCCGTGCCGCCGTCGTTATCGAGCAATGCTTTTAAAACATGGCCGGCTTCAAGATAGCTGTTGTCGGCAGCCAAAGCCAAACTTTGGGCATCGGCCAATGCTTGTTGGAATTTTGCTGTCAGTTTGTCAAATCTCATATATTTCTTTCTTCATATAGTGGGAAGTTTTGTGGATGACTTCAGATAACAGCTATATGGGTCTGCCTGTGGGTAAGTCAATATAGAAATCTGATATTTTATTTAAAAATAATATAAATATTTGAATAAAAATAAAATCTATCTGTGGATAAGTTTAAAAATAAAAATCTGTCCTATCGAATAACATCATGTTCAGGCCGTCTGAAAGCCAGAATCGGCAACGTGTTTGATGTATAATCCGCTTCTTAATCAAGATTACCCGTTTTCAGACGGCCGTTTGCTTTTCATATTCGGAGGCCGTCTGAAACTTTTATACCGCATACAGAAAGCAGTGATATGAATAAAAAACGTGTCTTAACCGGCGTTACCACTACCGGTATTCCACATTTGGGCAATTATGTCGGCGCCATCCGCCCCGCCATTGCCGCTTCTCACTTACCCGATACCGAATCGTTTTTATTTTTGGCGGATTATCACGGCATTATCAAATGCCACGACCCTGAAATCATCCACGAATCCACACGCGCCATCGCCGCCACTTGGCTGGCCTGCGGTTTAAATCCTGAAAAAACCACGTTTTACCGCCAAAGTGATATTCCCGAAATCATGGAATTAAATTGGATTCTGACCTGCATTACCGCCAAAGGCCTGATGAACCGCGCCCATGCCTATAAAGCGGCCGTGCAAGACAATCTCGACAAAGGCCAGGAAGACCAAGACCACCAAATCGAAATGGGCTTATACAGCTATCCGATTTTGATGACTGCCGATATTTTGATGTTTAAAGCCCAAGAAGTGCCCGTAGGCCGCGATCAAATCCAGCATGTTGAAATGGCACGCGATATTGCCGGACGCTTCAACCACCGCTTTAAAGAAGTCTTTACCCTACCCGAAGTAAAAATTGATGAGAATGTAGAATTATTGGTCGGCTTAGACGGTAGAAAAATGTCGAAAAGTTACGGCAACACCATTCCGCTGTTTGATACGGATAAAAAAACCCAAAAAGCCGTGAACAAAATTATTACCAACCTCAAAGAGCCGGGCGAACCGAAACAACCGGACGAAAGCCCCTTGTTTGAAATTTACAAAGCCTTTGCCACGCCGTCTGAAACCACCGAGTTCACACAAATGCTGGCAGACGGCTTAGCGTGGGGCGAAGCTAAAAAATTACTGGCTGCAAAAATCAATGCCGAACTAGCCGAACCACGCGAACGCTATGCCGAACTGAACGCACATCCCGAAAAAATCGAAGCGATTTTACAAGCCGGTGCACAAAAAGCCCGTAAAGAAGCACGCATATTGCTCGACCAAGTGCGCGATGCCGTCGGTATCCGTGCATTGAAATAAAGCCGTTGCCATACCAAATAACAGGCCGTCTGAAAAAATATTCAGACGGCCTGTTTGATATTCAACCGAAGAACATTAATTAAAAAACGTATGCGCCCCGATAAACCTTTTTGCAAAATAAGGATTAGACATTTTTTCGGTACGAATCACCCCTTTTCTTGACGGCGCATGAATAAATTCGCCATTACCGATATACAATCCCACATGCGAATATTTGCTCGAACCGCCGGTATTAAAAAATACCAAATCACCCGTTTTCAGACGGCTCGGATCAATCGGTCGTGAAGCAGCCGCCATATCACGTGCAGTACGCGGCAGTGCCACACCCAATGCATTTTGATAAACAAACTGAATCATGCCGCTACAATCGAAGCCTGTCGAGGTATCCGAACCACCATAACGATAAGGAGTACCAATCAGACTCATGCTGTGCAACATCAATTCTTGTGCGCCCTGATCACGGTCAATATGGGAAATACGCACAGGCTTAACCGAGCGTGCCACATGTTTGGGTTTGCTATTCACCTTTGTTGCCACCTGCTTAGGCGCACTACCACAAGCGGCCAGTAAAAAAGGCACACACAATAACAGTATTTTTTTCGATATATTCATCATCCCACCATCTTGTGATCGATTGCTATCAGATGGTTTGATTTTAAGCAATCATCCCGAAATTGCCAAGATTACCCCAAAACTATGCATACCATATAAATAACTTAATGCGTGTTATACTTAAGCGCCGTAAATTCATGTAAATCAAACTAGCTTTTTTTACTATCAGCATTATATTTAGTGAAATTCAAAATGAAGATAGCTATTAAGTTATATTCATTTACATATATATAAATTTTATTAATATTATTAGCACTATAAATTATACAAATTTAGATTTCAGGCTAGAATATCGGTATTGAATTTCTAACTGATTTATTTTTTTATACCGTTTAACTAAAAGGAGTATCAAAATGGCTTTCGTAGACCGCACCGGACAACAAGTCCCAAATGTCGTATTCCATACCCGCGTAGGTGATTCTTGGAAAGATGTATCAACCGACGACCTGTTTAAAGGTAAAAAAGTTGTCGTATTCTCTTTGCCCGGCGCTTTCACACCTACTTGCTCCTCAACCCACCTGCCACGCTACAACGAATTAGCTAAAGCATTCAAACAAAACGGTGTCGACAGCATTCTGTGCGTTTCTGTAAACGACACTTTCGTGATGAATGCATGGGCAGCCGAAGAAGAATCTGAAAACGTTATCATGGTTCCCGATGGTAACGGCGAATTCACCGAAGGCATGGGCATGTTGGTTGGTAAAGACGACTTGGGTTTCGGCAAACGTTCTTGGCGTTATTCTATGTTGGTGAACGACGGCAAAATCGAAAAAATGTTCATCGAGCCGGAAAAAGAAGGCGATCCCTTCGAAGTTTCCGATGCCGACACCATGCTGAAATACATTGCACCGGATTGGAAAGCTCAAGAATCTATCGCCATCTTCACCAAACCCGGCTGCCAATTCTGTAGCAAAGCTAAAAAATTGTTGGAAGAAAAAGGCTTGGCTTACGAAGAAATCGTATTGGGTAAAGATGCCAGCATCGTATCTGTACGCGCAATTACCGGTAAAGCAACCGCTCCTCAAGTGTTTGTTGGCGGTAAATACATCGGCGGCAGCGAAGATTTAGAAGCTTACCTGGCTTAATCCAATCTTTATATCTAAACAGACCGTACACTTGGATCTGTTAATGAAGCAGAACTAAACAATATTCTGCGCAATTTAAACGTGCCGTTGTGATTTCATTTCACAATGGCACGTTTAAATCATTTCAGACGGCCGATGAAATAATCATAATAAAATAACAACGTGTTATCATAGAAAGTTGTTTTACAAAAGCAGGATAGAGCAGATTCCGTTATCGAAGGTATTCTATTTTTGTAAGATAAGAATAGTATCGTTCGTCTTCCTTAATCAAAATTTTTTAAAATAACGGCCCTAACCGGCTTCTCCACATAATAAAGGAAATTATATGAAACAAATTCAAGCTGATGTTGTCGTTATCGGCGGCGGCACTGCCGGCATGGGTGCATTCCGCAATGCACTCCGACACACAGACAATGTTTATCTGATTGAAAACAACGTATTCGGTACGACATGTGCCCGCGTCGGCTGTATGCCGTCCAAACTGCTGATTGCCGCTGCTGAAGCACGCCATCACGCCTTACATACCGATCCGTTCGGCATCCATCTGGATAAAGACAGCGTAAATGTGAACGGCGAAGAAGTGATGAACCGTGTTAAATCCGAACGCGACCGTTTTGTCGGCTTTGTATTAGAAGACGTAGAAGCATGGCCTGAAGAAAAACGCATTATGGGCTCGGCTAAATTTATTGATGAACACACCATTCAAGTAGACGACCATACAACTATTAAAGCAGACCGCATTGTCATTGCTACCGGCTCACACCCTATTGTATTGCCCGGCTGGCGCAAAGAACTAGGTGACAAACTCATTATCAACGATGACGTTTTCTCATGGAACACCCTCCCGGAAAGTGTTGCTGTTTTCGGCCCCGGTGTGATTGGTTTGGAATTAGGCCAAGCGTTGCACCGTTTGGGTGTTAAAGTAGAAATTTTCGGTGCCAGCGATAGAATTGCCGCTATTGATGATCCTATCGTTTCAGAAGAAGCCATCCGTATTTTCAGCGAAGAAATACCGTTACACTTAGATTGCAGTACCGAAGTCAAACTCAACGACCAAGGTAAAGTAGAAGTTTGCTGGGATAGCAAAGACGGATCGCGTGGTACTTATGTTGCCGATTATCTGTTAGCCGCTATCGGCCGCCATCCGAATGTGGAGAAACTCGGCTTGGAAAACCTTGATATCGAATTAGATAACAAAGGCGTACCCAAAGCACACCCCCTGACGATGCAAACCAGTATTCCCCATATTTTTATTGCCGGCGACGCATCTAACCAAATACCACTGCTACATGAAGCCAGTGATCAGGGCAAAATTGCCGGTGACAATGCCGGTTTATACCCCAATATTGAAAACGGTTTGCGCCGCAGCCCGATGGGCGTAGTCTTTACCAGCCCGCAAATTGCCTTTGTCGGCTTAAAATATAATCAGGTTATGGAGCGCTTTAAAAATCCCGAATGCTTGATTATCGGCGAAGTTTCCTTCAAAAATCAAGGACGCAGCCGTGTGATGTTGGTTAACAAAGGCCACATGCGCATTTATGCCGAACAAGGTACCGGTTTGTTTGTCGGTGCGGAAATGGTCGGCCCGGCTGTCGAACACTTGGCGCACCTGTTAGCATGGGCGCACCAACAAAAAATGACGATTCCGCAAATGCTGGATATGCCGTTCTACCACCCCGTTATCGAAGAAGGTTTGCGCACGGCATTGCGTGATGTTAACAAACAGCTCCGACTCGGTATGCAAAGCAATGAATGTGCCGAATGTCCGGGTGCATAAAATATCTAATTAACAAAGCCGTCTGAAACTTTTCAGACGGCTTTGTTTTTTTATTGCTGCTTAATATTGTTCAGACGGCTTCTAATAACCGCCTAAACAAAAGTTTAAACCCCGCGCAATAAATCGTTTACGCTGGTTTTCGAGCGGGTTTGCGCATCGACTTTTTTCACAATCACCGCGCAATACAGGCTGTATTTACCATCGGCAGACGGCAGATTACCCGATACCACCACCGAACCGGCAGGCACGCGGCCGTAATGGATTTCGCCGGTTTCGCGGTCGTAGATTTTGGTTGATTGGCCGATATACACCCCCATAGAAATCACACTGCCCTCTTCGACAATCACACCTTCCACGATTTCAGAGCGGGCACCGATAAAGCAATTATCTTCAATAATGGTCGGATTGGCTTGCAACGGTTCCAACACCCCACCGATACCCACACCACCGCTCAAATGAACGTTTTTACCGATTTGCGCACAAGAGCCGACAGTCGCCCAAGTATCTACCATCGCACCTTCATCCACATAAGCACCGATATTCACATAAGACGGCATCAGAACCACATTTTTTGCCACAAAGCTGCCACGGCGGGCAACGGCCCCGGGAACGGCACGGAAACCGGCGGCTTTAAAGGTTTGTTCATCCCAATCGGCAAATTTGGTCGGCACTTTATCGAAATATTTATTCACGCCGTCGTCTGATACGCCATTATCCTGAATACGGAAAGACAATAATACCGCTTTCTTCACCCATTCGTTTACCTGCCATTGGCCGACACCCAAACGTTCGGCGACACGCAATGCGCCTGAATCCAACTGACGGAGGGTTTCCTCTACTGCTTCTTTTACTTCGGGCGTTACCGTTGCCGGGCTGATTTGCGCACGGTTTTCAAACGCTGTTTCAATAATATTTTGTAATGACATATTTTCTTTCCTAAAAGGCTCGGATTAATCGGGCTGAAGCCGTCTGAAAACCTATCGTACTTTCAGACGGCCTATTCAAATGAAAATCTTATCCAATCCGTTAAAACCGCAAAGGGCAGGCATATACAGGCAAAACACGATTCGCCATACAAAGCCATATACCCCTCGGCTTTAAAACGATTTCACGCTATTTTAACTGAAAATGCGCCGATGGCCATGATTCCCTGATATCAGGCCGTCTGAAAATGTTTTCAGACGGCCTATGATAACGGTTTTTATTTTATAAGCCTAAAGCATCAGCATGAAACTCAATATGCGCATCAATAAAGCTGCCGATAAAAAAGTAACTATGATCATAGCCTTTACGCACACTGAATTGCACATTAAAACCCTTACCACGGGCAGCATGGATAAACGCCTCCGGCCGCAATTCCGGATAATATTCGTCGGCATCGCCCTGATCCACCCATATCGGCAAAGGTTGAGTAGCATTTTTAACCAATTCAGTGCTGTCGTATGGCAACCAAGTGCTGCTGTCTTCACCCAAATAAGCGGTTAATGCTTTTTGCCATAACGGCGTTGCCGAAGGATTGGCTATCGGCGCAAAAGCAGAAACAGAAGCATAACGGCCCGGGTTTTTCAAAGCAATCATTAACGCACCATGCCCGCCCATACTATGACCGGCAATACTGCGCTTATCGTTCACCGGAAAATGGCTTTCCACCAGTTCGGGTAATTCCTGCACAATATAATCGTACATCCGATAATGCTTCGCCCACGGCATTTCGGTGGCGTTCACATAAAAGCCGGCACTCAAGCCCACACCCAGCTCATTACTGTCAGCCACCCCTTCACCGCGTGGTGAAGTGTCCGCCATCACCAAAGCCATCCCCCATTGCGCGGCAAAGCGTTGCGCTCCTGCTTTCAGGGTAAAGTTCTCATCGGTCGCGGTAATACCGGAGAGCCAATACAAAACCGGCACTTTATAACCTTGCAAGGCCATCGGCGGTAAATAAATGCTGAAGGTCATTTCGCAATTATTGGTTTTGGAAACATGCCGATAACGCTCCTGATGACCGTTAAACATTTTATGACGTTCTATTAGCGTTAAACCATTCATACCCTACCTCACATTTTTTTGATAAAAACATAATTCATGCTTGCTGCTTATTTCACATCTCAAAGCACAAATTAATACTAACTAATTATTTTTAAAAGAATTTTATAAAACATCATACTTTTAAAAAACACTATTTTCTTGAATATTTTATATTTTTTGACATTCTTAAAAGTAAACAATCAAACCGATAGAGATAATATTATTTCCAAATGGTAAATAGTACTTTTCATATAAGCTACTTTTTTCACCCATACTGCCATACGTATAATTCACCCATCGCTTAAGAAGCCAACAAATATCAATTAAAAACTAATAAGGAATAATATTATGCAAACAGTTTACCACGCAGCAGGTTCACGCGGTTTTGCTAACCATGGCTGGTTAAAAAGCGCACATACTTTCAGCTTTGCAAACTACTACAACCCCGAGCGCATGGGTTTCGGCGTACTGCGCGTTATCAATGACGACTTTGTAGAAGCCGGCATGGGTTTTGGCAACCATCCACACCGCGATATGGAAATTATTTCCGTACCCTTGAGCGGCGACTTGGCTCACAAAGACAGCATGGGCAATGGCAGCATTATCAGAAACGGTGATGTGCAGGCGATGTCTGCCGGAACAGGCGTTGTTCATAGCGAAATGAACGCAAACCACGACCAAGCCGTAAAATTTTTACAAATTTGGGTATTGCCGCGCAAAAACCGCGTTAAACCGCGCTATCAGCAAGTCAATATCACAACTGAAGCCAAGCCAAATGATTTCCAACAAATCGTTTCGCCGAATATGGATGACGACGGTGTTTGGATTCATCAAAACGCATGGTTCTCGCTGGCTAAGTTTTCAGACGGCAATAAAAAACATTACAACGTCAAACGTGAGGGTAACGGTGTTTACGCGTTTGTAATCAAAGGCAAAGCCAAAGTCGGTGGGATTGAACTCAACGAACGCGACGGTTTGGGTTTATGGGAAACCGACGGGTTCGATGTAGAAGCCCTAGGCGATGCCGAAATCCTGTTGATGGATGTGCCGATGGATATCGAAGCCAATATCAACCAACGCCATTAAAAATGAAGAAGAATTTTTTGAAGTTTATTTTGAAATTTTAAAGTTTAAGTAGTACCACAAGCCCGAAAGTAAGAACTTGGCCCCGTATACATTTACCCGCCTGGCGGATAAATGGAACGGGGCATCTTTTTATCTGCAAAATCCATCACCGCAACCGAAAGCAATATTATCCGATATCGCTTTAAATCTTTCAGACGGCCTAAAACCTTGTTTTACGACAAAACAAATTCCACCGCTGCCAAAGCATGAATCTGAGCACTGTCGAAAACCGGCAACGGGCATTCCTGCGGCGACAACAGCAACCCGATTTCCGTACAACCGAATACAATACCTTGCGCCCCCTGCTCTGCCAGCCGTTCCATCACACCGAGATAATAAGCTTTGGCCGATTCGGTAAAACGGTTCAGGCACAATTCTTCAAAAATAATCCGATGGATTTCCGCCTGTTCCCGTTCGGTAGGCACTATGGTTTCTATGCCCGATGCCCTAGCACGCTCAGTATAAAAATCATCGTTCATTGTAAAACGCGTTCCCAACAGGCCGACCTTATTCAAACCCTGCCGTTTCACCGCTTCGGCGGTCACATCAACCACATGAATCAGAGGAATATCCACTGCCTGTTCAATAGCAGAAGCGACTTTATGCATGGTATTGGTTGCCAATACCACGGCTTGCGCCCCCATTGCAGCCAACTTCACGGCGGCAGCGGCCAACACTTCGCCCGCCTGCCGCCAATCCCCCGCCCGTTGCATGGCGGCAATGGTTTCAAAATCAATACTGTATAGCAACATTTCGGCGCTATGGTTCGCACCCAAACGGCGGTTCACTTCGCGGTTGATAATGTGGTAATAAGAAACGGTGCTCTCAGGGCTCATGCCGCCAATCATGCCTAAGGTTTTCATATTGTTCCCTTTTATAAAGATAAAAAAGCGGCGTCACAAGCCATAAAAACTTTTGGCCGTCTGAAAGATTTATTCCTGCTCGTCTTCCGCTTCGGTACTCAAATAGCTGCTTTGTTTCAACGCATGTAGGAATTCGGCGGTATAAAGTTTGCGCTCGGTCGCTTTCAATTGCGCCCAACGGGTTTTCTCTTCAAAGCGGTTAATCACTTCGTTGGTAGAAAGATGCACATAATGAAGCATATCTTCAATGGTATCGTGCTCTTCCATACCGCCGAATTCGATATTGCCGTTATCACGCACATAAACGTTCACCGAATCGGTATCGCCGAACAGATTATGCATATCGCCGAGAATTTCCTGATAAGCCCCTACCATAAACACACCGAGCATATACGGTTCGCCGGGATTCAGGGCATGCACACGCATGCTGGATTCAATACTCTGCTGATCAACATACTGGCTGATTTTACCGTCGGAATCACAGGTCAAATCCTGCAAAACCGCGCGACGGGTCGGGCGTTCGTTCAAACGGTGCAGCGGCATAATCGGCAGCACCTGCCCAATCGCCCATGTATCCGGCAAGCTTTGGAACACGGAAAAATTACAGAAATATTTATCGGCCAACTTATCGTTTAAATCGTCGTAAACCTGACGCTGCGAACGCCTGCCGGCTTGCAGTTGTGTTTTCAGACGGCGGCACAATACCGCATGAAGCTGTTCGGCCAAAGCTTTTTCTTTTAAGGGCACTTTGCCTTCCAGATAAAGCTCGGTCACTTCGGTGAGGTAATGGCCGATGCGGTAATAGGTTTCGGTTACCATTTCGCTGTCGTTAATATCCAGATAGGCAATCAGCTTTTGCGTGGCAAACGAAAGCGTTTCAGGGTCGGCAATATCGGGAATCTGTTCGGGCAGGGTTTCCACATCGGTCACATTCATCACCAAAACCGCATGGTGTGCCGTCATGGCGCGACCCGATTCCGAAAAGATATGCGGATGCGGCACATTGTTGGCATTACAATATTCGGCCAACATCGACACAATCACATGCGAGTATTCGCCCATATCGTAATTAATCGAACTGGCATTGCGCGAGTGGGTACCGTCGTAGTCAACGCCCAAACCGCCGCCCACATCCACATATTCAATCGGCAGCCCCAAACTACGCAACTCGGCAAAATAGCGCACGGCTTCTTTAAAGCCCATACGGTAGTCGGCAATATTGGAAATCTGCGAACCCATATGAAAATGCATTAATTTAACCGTATCGCCCAAACCGGCAGCAGTCAGTTTTTCAGCCGCCGAAATCAATTGTGCGGCCGACAAGCCGAATTTACCTTTCTCCCCGCCGGTATCCGCCCACTTGCTCGAAGACAGCGACGACAGGCGCACACGCAGGCCGATATTGGCACGGATACCGAGATTGCGCGATTCTTCAATCACCAAATCCACTTCGGATTCTTTTTCAATCACGATAAACACCTGATGACCGAGCCGCTGACCAATCAGCGCCAAACGGATAAAGTCGCGGTCTTTATAGCCGTTGCACACAATCGTGCCGCCTTTGGGGGCAAACGCCAGCACAATCATCAGTTCGGGCTTGGAGCCGGCTTCTAAGCCAATGGATACCTGTTCGTTTTTCGGCACGATAATATTTTTAACCACCGATTCCTGTTGATTTACCTTAATCGGATAAATCGCCGTATAACGCCCCTGATATTCGTTTTTACGGATAGAACGGTTAAACGCCGCACACAAACGCGCCACCCTGTCTTGCAGAATATCGGGAAAACGAAACAACATCGGCAAATCCTGCCCGCGTTCGTTCAATTGCGAAACTAAATCGTATAAATCCACTTCTACCGGGCTATTGTCGTTCGGCCGAACCATGACACGACCGTTTTCCCCCACGGAAAAATAACGGTCGCCCCAATGGCGGATACCGTAAAGAGAAACACTGTCTGCTACCGACCAAGTCATGGTTTTATCCTTATCAATAAAATAAAAGAAGTATCTAACCGTTATCGATAAAAAATAACGAAACGGCCTGAATCATAACATATCCGATATCCTGCCTCAGTTATCCATGAATCAATCAGGCCGTCTGAAAATATTTCAGACGGCCTTTTCATTACAAATAATCAATCTATTACTCGGATACAAGTTTATTTTCCGGGCTGCATAATGTCGGACAATATTGAAGCCCGCCGATAATGGTTCTGACAAAAACCAACAACATATCCCCTTTTATATCCACCCTAACCGGATTCACCAAATTTTGATATATCGATCCGGTTACTGCGGATTGCAAATAAAAAACCGCTGCATCAATATCTAAATTTTCCGGTAACGATTGCTGTTTCACACACTGCATTAATACGGCCTTCAGCAATTCATACCACATCTTTTCATATTTGCCGATAATATCGACAATCGACTGATTCTCGGTAACATATTCACATTTTAAAAACAGAATACTGCAAAATTTATAATAAAGTGGATCATTGGCCAAACGGTCAAACATCGCCAATAAACTATTATAAAGACTTTCGAGCATATCAGCGGCACCGTCTGCCAAATCATTTCTCAGCTGACTTTCGGCATCTTCACATAATTGTCCGAAAAGCGCATCAAACAAATCTTCTTTGTTTTTAAAATGCCAATACAATGCACCGCGCGTCACCCCTGCAGCACGAGCGATTTCATTCAAAGATGCACGGGAAGTACCTTTCTGATAAAAGGTTTCCAGCGCCGCCATCAATAAATTATGGCGTGTTTCAAGTGCTTCGGCTTTGGTTCTTCTCATAAAATAATGGCTATATTTAAGTTATTTTTCGTAAAAAAATTTACGCAATTATAGAAAACAACTTTTTAACATGCAACTGTGTATGTATAATTGCAAAAAATTTGTCAGGCTATTTCTCGTTAAGGTTTAAACAAAAGAAAGAAAATAAAACAATGTCATACTTTACACCCAACACAACAAACACATTGAAACTAGCCGCACTGGCGGCCGCTACAATGCTTGCTTTATCTGCTTGTAATCAAGGAGGGGACAATGCATCTGCCCAAAAAGGGACGGAACAAGAAGCACCCGCCCCCCTTGTCGGTGTCGTCACCGTGCAACCGCAAAATATCACGCTGAGCACCGAACTCCCCGGCCGTTTGGAATCTCGCCGTATCGCCGATATCTTGCCGCAAGTCGGCGGTATTATCAAAAAACGCCTGTTTCAAGAAGGCAGCTATGTCCGTGCCGGGCAACCCCTCTATCAAATTGATGATGCCGTCTATACCACAGCTTTAGAAAATGCTCGCGCCCAGCTGGCTTCAGCACAATCGGCACTAGCCAAAGCCAATGCCGATTTATCGCGCTATAAACCATTGGTTGAAGCTGATGCTATTAGCAAACAAGAATATGATGCCGCCGTTGCAGCCAAACGCTCTGCAGAGGCCAGTGTAAAAGCGGCGCGTGCCGGTATTAATGCGGCACAAATCAATGTGAATTATTCCCGTATTACCGCACCGATTTCCGGCTATATCGGTCAATCGTTTGTTTCCGAAGGTACATTAGTCAGCCCCGGCGGGCCCTCCAAATTAGCGACTATCCAACAAACCGATCCTATGTATGTCAATGTCACCCAATCAGCAGCCGAAGTGATGCAGCTGCGCCAAGATATCGCAGATGGGAAAATGCAGTCGGTCAATGGCGGTGTCGAAATTGAGATTAAATTAGAAAATGGTACGCTTTATCCGCTCAAAGGCCGTCTGTTGTTTGCCGATCCGACCGTCGACCAAACCACCGGTCAAGTGACTTTGCGCGCTGAAGTGCCAAACCCCGACAATATCTTATTACCCGGCTTATATGTGCGTGTTGTACTGCCTCAGGCAGATATTCCCAATGCATTCGCCGTACCGCAACAGGCAGTTACCCGCGGAGAATCAAACTCCGTTATGATTGTTAATGCGGAAAACAGCTTGGAACCGCGCCAAGTTAATGTGGTACAGCAACAAGGCAATAACTGGATTATTTCAGACGGCCTTCAAGCCGGCGACAAAGTGGTTGTGAACGGCCTATCAATTGTCGGTATGTCGGGCGCGAAAAAAGTGACTCCGCAAGAATGGACCGCACCGGGCAGCGAAGCTCCGGCTCCTACCGATATGAACAATACGGCTTCAGATACCGAAATCACTTCTGACGATGCCGATCAAGCAGCTTCCACAGCACAATAAGGAGCAGTCATGGCTAAATTTTTTATTGACCGCCCTATTTTTGCGTGGGTGATTGCAATATTTGTTATTATTGCCGGTATTGTTGGTATCTATTATTTGCCGGTTTCACAATACCCCTCCGTTGCAGCACCGACCATTACTCTATCAACCAGCTATCCGGGTGCATCCGCCCAAGTCATGGAAGACAGCGTATTGGCCGTTATCGAGCGTAATATGAATGGTGTAGAGGGATTGGACTACATGACCACCAATGCCACCTCTAATGGTAGGGGCTCGGTCAGATTAGTATTTACGCCCGAAACCAATGAAGATTTGGCACAAGTCGATGTGCAAAACAAACTTTCCCAAATCACCCGAGTATTGCCTGCTCCGGTACAACAAAACGGGATTACCGTCGCCAAAGCACGCTCTAACTTCCTAATGGTATTAATGATGTCATCCGAAACGATGAGTACGGAAGAAATCGGCGACTATGTGGAACGTAATATCAGCCCCGAAATACAACGTATTGATGGTGTCGGTGATGTAAACTTATTCGGTTCACAAAGAGCGATGCGTATTTGGGCCGACCCGAAAAAACTGCAAAACTATAACCTTTCTTTTGCCGATATTTCTGCAGCACTCAGCGGACAAAATGTTCAGCTTTCCACCGGTAGTATCGGTGCCCTCCCCGCTCCGGCCGGGCAATCTATTACCGCAACCATTATGGCGGAAGGCCAGCTTTCCACACCGGAAGAATTCGGCAATATTATCCTACGCTCCAATACCGACGGCGCTAACGTGTATCTGAAAGATGTTGCCCGTATCGAGCTGGGTAGCCAAAACTACGGTGCAAGTACCCGCCTGAACGGTAAACCTTCCGTGGGTATGGCGGTAATGTTATCCAATACCGGTAATGCCATGGCAACAGCCGCTGCCGTACGTGAAAAGATGGCCGAATTAGAGCATTTTTTCCCGCAAGATTTGAAATGGTCTGCACCTTACGATACTTCTAAATTTGTTAATATTTCCATTCAAAAAGTGGTTACTACCCTGATAGAGGCCATCGTATTGGTGTTTATCGTGATGTATATTTTCCTACAAAACATCCGCTATACATTGATTCCAACTATTGTGGTGCCGATTTCCCTATTGGGTTCGTTTGCCTCTATCTGGTATCTGGGGATGTCGATCAACGTATTAACCATGTTTGCCATGGTCTTGGTGATCGGTATTGTGGTGGACGATGCGATTGTGGTGGTAGAAAACGTCGAACGGATTATGGTTGAAGAGGGCCTCACACCGGTTGAGGCCACCAAAAAAGCCATGGGCCAGATTTCCGGTGCCGTAATCGGTATTACCGCCGTATTGATTTCGGTATTTATACCCTTAGCCATGTTTAGCGGTGCTACCGGTAATATTTACCGTCAGTTTGCCGTCACTATGGCAATTGCCATCGCATTCTCGGCATTTTTCGCGTTATCACTCACGCCTGCCTTGTGCGGTACATTACTCAAACAAATCCCCAAAGGCCATCACGAACAGAAAAAAGGCTTCTTCGGTTGGTTTAACCGCAAATTTTCAAGAGGTACCCACCGTTATGAAGGCTGGGTTGCCAAAATTCTGAATAAATCTTTCCCCATGATGATAATCTATGCCATCTTAACCGCAGTGGCCGGATTATTGTTTACCCACATTCCCGACTCGTTTCTGCCCAATGAAGACCAAGGTAGCCTGATGATGATTATGCAGCTTCCTTCTGGAGCAACCAAAGAGCGGACCGATGCTACTTTAGCTACAGCCACTAAAGTGATTATGGATCAACCCGAAGTAGAAAGCATAATCGGTATTTCCGGCTTCAGTTTTTCAGGCTCGGCACAAAATACCGGCATGGGCTTTATTACACTGAAAGATTGGTCGGAACGTACTACGCCGGAAACGAGTGCGACTGCACTGGCCGGCAAGTTGACCGGTGCTTTAATGGGTCAAGTGCGAGACGGTTATGCAATTACTGTCAACCCGCCTGCCATTAGGGAGCTGGGTAATAGTTCCGGATTTGAAATGTATCTGCAAGACCGTAACAATAGCGGGCATGATGCATTATTGGCCAAGCGCAATGAACTGGTTAATAAAATGCGCCAAAATCCAATGTTTGACCCCTCCAGTGTCCGCCCTTCCGGTTTAGAAGATGCGCCGCAGCTTAAAATCGACATCAACCGCGAAGCTGCTGCTGCACAAGGGATCAATTTCGACAGTATCCGTTCGGTATTGGCAACGGCATTGGGTTCTTCTTATATCAACGACTTCCCCAACAAAGGCCGTTTACAACGTGTCATTGTACAAGCCGATGCCCAAGCTCGTATGCAACCTTCTGATATTTTGGCATTAACCGTGCCAAATAGTCAGGGGATTGCTGTTCCTTTGTCTACCATTGCCACCGTATCATGGCAAAACGGTATTGAACAAAGTGTCCGCTTCAACGGCTACCCTGCCATGCAAATCAGCGGCGGAGCTGCTGAAGGCTATTCTTCAGGTGATGTAATGGCCGAAGTACAGCGCATGGTCGATGAAATGGACGGCTACAGCTTAGAATGGAGCGGCCAATCTCGTGAAGAAATCAAAGGTAGTTCGCAAACAACCACTTTATATGTATTTGCCATTATTGCCGTATTCTTAGTATTGGCTGCATTATATGAAAGCTGGTCGATTCCTTTAGCCGTGATTTTAGTGGTACCACTCGGTTTCTTAGGCGTAGTGTTGGGCGTAAACGGACGCAATATGATAGGTGCCTTATTCGGCAATGCCCCCGCTTATCTTAATGATATTTACTTCCAAGTCGGCCTGATTACCGTGATCGGTTTAAGTGCCAAAAATGCTATTTTGATTATTGAGTTTGCTAAAGATCTACAGGCACAAGGTAAAAATGCAATTGAATCTGCTCTGGAAGCAGCACATCTGCGTTTCCGCCCGATTATCATGACATCATTTGCCTTTATTTTAGGTGTTGTGCCACTTTATCTTGCCTCCGGTGCCAGCTCGGCCAGCCAACGTGGTATCGGTACAACCGTGTTATGGGGTATGTTGATAGGTACCATTTTATCAGTATTCCTTGTACCACTGTTTTATGTACTGATCCGCAAACTCTTTAAAGATAAATCCAACGGAACACCGGCCGGAGCAACGGCCTTACCCAATTCGGTTGGAAATGAATACACTGATAAGGATTAAACATGAATGTATTCTCTTTCAAACCTGCTTTGAATGCTTTAACGCTTATAACAGCACTTTCAGCCTGTACTATGATTCCGACATACGAGCAGCCGCAAGTCAACATACCGGAAACATTCAAGCATGACACCCAGCCCGAAACCGGTATTCAGGCGGCCTCGTTGGGTTGGCAGGATTACTTTGCCGACCCCCGTTTGCACCGTTTAATCGAATTGGCTTTAAACAATAATACCGACTTACAGGAAGCGGCATTAAATTCCGAAGCCGTACGCCGTCAATATATGATTTCCCGTGCCGACTTATTACCCGGCATCAACGCCAGCGGCAACGGCCAACGCGGACGCAGGGCGGCAGATCTAAGCGGTGGCAACGCTATGGTTTCATCATCTTATAATGTCGGCTTAGGCATTACCGCTTATGAGCTTGACTTATTTGGTAAAGTACGCAGCCAAGCCGAAGCAGCCAAACAAACTTATTTCAGCAGTGCCGCTGCCCGTGATGCCGCACATCTGACACTGATCGCTACAGTAGCCAAAGCCTACTTCAACCAACTGCATGCAGAAGAAGCCATGGTACTGGCTCAAAACGTGCTGGAAACTCGTCAAAGAACCTATGAACTGACCCAATTAAAACATAGAGCCGGTGTGGTTTCCGCACTTGATCTACGCCAACAGGAAGCCTTAATTGAAGCAGCCAATGCCGATTATGCCGCTGCGGTACAAGGCAGAGAGCAAGCACAAAATGCTTTATCTATGTTGATTAACCAACCACTTCCCAACGATTTGCCGCAAGGTTTATCGCTATCCGAACAGTTTAAAATCAGCAAGTTACCTGCCGGCTTATCATCCGAGGTTTTGCTCAACCGCCCTGATATCCGTGCTGCTGAATATGAATTACGCGGTGCCAATGCCAATATTGGTGCAGCACGTGCTGCATTCTTTCCCAGTATCAGCCTAACCGGCACCATCGGTACCGGCTCAACCGAGTTAAGCGGCTTATTCGAAGGTAGAAACCGTACTTGGGCATTTATTCCCACCATCAATCTACCCATTTTTAACTGGGGACAAAACCGTGCCAATCTGGATTTAGCCAATATCCGCAAACAAATCCAAGTTGTTCGTTATGAAGCGGCTGTTCAGAATGCTTTCAGAGATGTCTCCGACGCACTGGTTGCCCGTGAGCAGTTGGACAAACGTTATGATGCGACGATGAGACAAAAGCAATCATTCGCTGATTCTTTAAGATTGGTACGCCTGCGCTATCAACACGGCGTATCCAGTGCGCTGGATCTGTTGGATGCCGAGCGTAGCAGCTATGGCGCAGATACCGCACTCTTAAATATAGAACTGACCCGCTTGGAAAATCTGGCAGATTTATATAAAGCATTAGGTGGCGGTTTGAAACGTTATACCGAAGATCCTTCTTAAAGACTCAATATTTAACCTTAAATAAAAGGCCGTCTGAAAATAATTCAGGCGGTCTTTTATTTACTACCACGCATATCTACCCATCATTTTTTTATTCATCCTATATTTCATACTATTTATTTTCATAAAAAATAAACAAATAAATCAATAATTTAAAAAATAATTAATTATATATTAAAAAAATCCGTAAGAAATCGCCACCCCTGCCGTCTACTCAGTACAAGTTTAATTTCTCAGGAATAATTTATGAACAAAGCTAACAATCTGGCCCGATTCTCAGAAACATGGGGCAAAGACATTGCTCTATTAGGTTTACGCTTTTTCCTAGCTTATGAATTTTTAGAATCCGGTTTGGAAAAATGGGGTGGTCAAAACTGGTTTGCCGATATTCAAGACTCATTCCCTTTCCCACTCAATCTGTTTTCTGCCGACTTCAACTGGACAGTAGCAATGGGTGCAGAGCTGATTATCCCCGCTTTATTGATTGTCGGTTTGTTCGGTCGTTGGGGCGCACTGATTTTAATGGTGATTACCGGCGTTGCTTGGTATGCAGTACATGGCGGCAACGGCTATAACGTCTGCAACAACGGATACAAAATGGCATTAATTTATTTGGTTGCACTATTACCACTGGTATTACAAGGCGTAGGACGTTTTTCACTCGATTATGTTTTGTTCGGCAAGAAAAACAATCGTCTTTCAGAACAAGCCGTCTGAATTATCAATATAACGGCATGTATATAAACAATTACTTTTTTAACACTAATTTTTAACACTATCTGGAGTATTTAAATGACCAAAACATCTTCTTCCCTTATCGCTTTAGCGGGTTTATTGGCATTAGCAGGTTGCCAAGGACAAAGCAATAGTGAACCCGTACAAGCCACTTCCGCTGCCAGCTCATCAACATCTAAAGCAGAAGAAGGTAAATGCGGTGAGGGAAAATGTGGTGCTGCTTCTCAAGCTGCCGGTAAGTCTGCCGAAGGTAAATGCGGCGAAGGCAAATGTGGTGCCGCTTCTCAAGCTGCCGGTAAATCTGCCGAAGGTAAATGTGGCGAAGGCAAATGTGGTGCCGCTTCTCAAGCTGCCGATAAATCTGCCGAAGGTAAATGTGGCGAAGGCAAATGTGGTGCCGCTTCTCAAGCTGCCGGTAAATCTGCCGAAGGTAAATGCGGCGAAGGCAAATGTGGCAGTAAATAATATCTTGGCCGTCTGAATCATCAGACTATTTTCAGACGGCCTAACAAACAGAACCCTCAACAAACTTAAAACTTTAAGGAGCTACTTATGAAAAAAACATCATCTTTAATCGCATTAGCCGGTGCTTTAGCTGTTTTAGGCGGCCAATCTGCCTTTGCAGACAATAAACCTGCAGCAGCCAAAACAGTGAAAACAGCAGCAGCTAAAAAAGCCAAAGAAGGCACTTGTGGCGAAGGTAAATGTGGTGCTCATAACCAAAAACACCAAAAATCTGCCGAAGGTAAATGCGGCGAAGGTAAATGCGGTGCTCATAACCAAAAACACCAAAAATCTGCCGAAGGCAAATGCGGTGAAGGTAAATGTGGTGCAGATGCACACAAAAAGAAAGCCACCAAAGCCGGTGAAGGCAAATGTGGCGAAGGCAAATGCGGCGGCTAATCCGTAAAATAAAATAGCCAACATTTTCAAATACCTTTGAGAAAGGCTGTCTGAATCCTTTCAGACGGCCTCTCATACAACTAAGGTTGTTCTCTATCAGTATGTTTAAACAACTAAGCAGGTTGATACAGAGCTATCTCTCTTAAAAGGAAAACTATCATGAAGACTTTATATGGTGCCGGCTTAGGCTATAAACGCAGCATGGCCGAAGATTTTATGGCGCGTACGCCTGAAACCGGTGTAATTAAATTTATCGAAATCGCACCTGAAAACTGGCTGAGAATGGGTGGGGCAGCACGCTTAAAATTTGATGCCGTCGCTGAACGTTTCCCAATCGCCTGCCACGGCTTATCCCTTTCGCTAGGCGGACAAGATCCGTTGCAAATTGATTTTTTAAAGCAAATTAAAGCCTTTATGCAGCAATACCATATCCGTTTTTTTTCAGAACATTTAAGCTATTGCAGCCATCACGGCCATGTTTACGACCTGCTCCCGCTGCCGTTTACTGAAGAATCCGTTCAGCATACTGCTGCACGTATCCGTACCGTACAAGATATTTTAGAACAACGTATTGCCATTGAAAATACATCTTATTATGCCCACAGCCCGATAGCAGAAATGGATGAGGTCGATTTTCTCAATGCCGTTGCACGCGAAGCGGATTGCGCCATCCATTTAGATGTTAATAATGTTTATGTCAACGCTATTAACCATGGCATTGTGCAGCCACAAGATTATATCGACCGCATAGATATTGACCGCGTTAACTATATTCACATGGCCGGCCATGATGAAGAGCATGCCAATCTATTAATCGACACTCATGGGCAACCCGTTTGCGCCGATGTATGGGATTTATTCGCCTATACCTGCACCAAACTGCCACACAATGTACCAACCCTGCTAGAACGTGATAGTAACCTCCCACCCTTTGAAGAACTCGAAGCCGAAGTTGCCCGTATTGCCGCTATTCAACAACAAGCAGAGGAACAACGCCATGCAGCCGCATAAAACCACGCCTGAAAAAACCAGTAGTGCCGATTTTCAAGCTATGCTGGCCGATCACGTGCGCGACCCGTCCAAACCTGCGCCCGAAGGTATAGAGCCTGATCGCCTAGCTGTATATACCCGCCTCGTTCGCAACAATCTGCGTAGCTTTTTGGATTTATGCTTCAGCGACAGTAGTGAGCTGGCCGATCGTGAATTATGGCAACACCTACAGAATTGTTTTCTAATCGAAGCACGTCCTGAGTCGCCGTTTTTCAATGATATTCCGGCACAATTTTTGAACTATGCCCGCAGCCGCGAGTCAGAAGAGAAATTACCGGACGGCATATTGGCCATGATGGATTTCGAAACCGCCCTACTCCATGCCGAAACCGCTATCCAACCGCTTTCAGACGGCCATTGGGATGATAACACCACATTAACATGGCAACCGGCGGCAAAATTAACCCACTATGATTATAATTTTGTCGATAGCCATTTAGCTTCTATCGAACCGATCCCCAGCACCGTACTGACTTGGCGCAATCGAGACAATGAGGTTTATTACCGGACAATAAGCGGTACAGATCTATTTTTATTGGAACATTTCAGCCAACAGCAAGACACGTTTGAACACATTTTGCAAAGTTTGCAAGAAATGACCGGAGGGCAAAGCCAAGATATTGAAATATGGTTGCGTGAAAATATAGATGGTTGGATAAAGGCAGGTGTATTATTTCCTGAATCAAGCAATAAAAATACAATATAAAAGCTGCATTTTTTGAATTAATATTTTAAAATATCCCGTTCTATTATTTCTATTACAAAGAACGATTCGCACAATGGAAAACTTTAAAAAGATGCTAATCGCTCTCAGACCGGATATTTTACGCTTTGCCAAAATACAACTCAGGGACGACACTCTTGCCGAAGATATGGTTCAAGACACTTTAGCCACCGCTATTGATAAATTCCAGCAATTCCGCGGTGATGCTGTCTTGAAAACGTGGATAATAACCATATTAAAAAATAAAATCACTGATTATTTTCGCAGCAGAAAAAATATTTCCAGCCTTGAAGAGCTTCAGGAAGAAAATGCCGCTATTGATGCTCAATATAACCAATGTTTCGATGAAAGCGATCATTGGTTGAGTTCGGCTAGTCCGAATCATTGGGGAGAAACGCCTGAAGAATTTTCACACCGGCAAGCATTTTTCCGTACTCTAGAAAACTGCTTACAAGGTTTGCCTGAAGATACTGCACAAATTTTTTACTTGCGCGAAATTATGGGCATGGAAGTAGAAGAAATATGCAACAATTTTAATATCACTAAAGAAAATTGCTATGTGATATTACACCGTGCCCGAAACGGTTTAAGAAAATGTTTGCAACACCGCTGGTTTGATTTAAACGACTAAAACGGATACACCATAAAACGGATACATCACAAAGGAAAATAGAGAAATGTTAAAATGCAAAGAAGCCTGTGTCTTGCTCTCCGAGCGACAGGACAGAAAATTAGACTTCACCGAAAACATATCGTTACTTGTACATCTACTATTATGCCCGCACTGCCGGCGCTACCGTAAACAACTCATATTTATACGGAAAAATATGCAGAGATGGCAAGACAATATCAAACGATAATGCCTTGCCATATCATTTGAATATCAAGATAAACAATATTTAATAACGCGGCACACTACTATCAACCTGTAACGACCAAGCATCTATGCCACCCTGAAGGTTATAAAGCGATTCAAATCCTGCTTCTGCCAAATACATAGCAGTATTCAAGCTGCGGATACCGTGATGACAATACACCACAATCGGGGCATCGTCAGGCAGTTCGTTGTGCCGAATCGGAATCATATTCATCGGAATATGCACATATCCCGGTAATGTGCATATCGCCACTTCTTCATCCGTACGCACATCCAACAGGGTCAGCGGTTTACCTTCGGCCAACCATTGCTGCAATTCAAGCGGCGTTAATTGTGGAATCATTTTTCTCTTTCTGAAGCACGGCATTGAAACCCGTGCAAATAAAAATTGCTAAAACTTCATAATAGCGGTATCAATAGCCTGAACCGCCTGAAACAACCAATATTTCAGTTTTCAGACGGCCTTAAAATCAAAACACACTTACTTTCCGGCCATCTTTTCAAATACCGCCCGCACCCGTGCCAAATCTTCCGGCGTATCCACACCGGCAGCCGGTGCGGTTGACGTGATTTCTACCGCGATGGGGAAACCATGCCATAACACACGGAGTTGTTCCAACGACTCGGCGGTTTCTTGCGGGGAAACGCCCATTTCGGCATATTGCCGCAAGAAACCGGCACGATAAGCATATAAACCGATATGGCGTAAAGGATGCAGACTTTCCGGCAGTTTTCCGGCTTTATCCGCAGCCATCGCATCACGCGGATAAGGAATCGGCGCACGGCTGAAATACAAGGCATTGCTTTCCCGATTCAACACCACTTTAACGCAATTAGGATTCAGAAATTCATCCCAGTCGTCAATCGGGTGTGCCGCAGTGGCCATCGGCACTTGGTTTTTCACCAACAGCGCAGCCGTACGGTTAATCAATTCCGGGTCAATCAAAGGTTCGTCGCCCTGAACGTTCACGATAACGGCATCTTCCGCCAAACCCAAAATATCCACGGCTTCAGCCAGGCGGGTTGTGCCGCTTTCATGCGTATCCGCCGTCATTACGGTTTCAATGCCGAAATCACGGCAGGCCGTCTGAATATCGGGATGATCGGTTGCCACAATAATACGTTCCGCCCGACTCTTGGCAGCCTGCTCCGCCACCCGTACCACCATCGGCTTACCATGTATATCGGCAAGCGCTTTAGACGGCAAACGTGATGAAGACAAACGGGCGGGAATCAATACGGTAAACTGACTCATGCGTGCAACTCTTCTTCGCTTAATGTACGCGCTTCGGATTCCAACATATAGGGAATGCCGTCTTTAATCGGATAGGCCAATTTGCTTTGGCGGCACCATAACTCTTGTTTGTCTTGGTGATATTCCAGTTTTCCTTTACTAACGGGGCACACAAGAATATCTAAAAATTTTTTATCCATGGTTTTTACTTTCTACTAAGCTGGCAATCATTATCACCGTCACAAAGAATCTGACGCAATTCACCTTCAAAGGCGCGCCTTCTTTGCCGTTGGAAGTCTATCATTCGGTCTTTGACCATATTCATCGATACCACCATCGTGGCCGTTATATAGCGTGGCATTTTTTCGACAATTCTTTTCCCCACCGGCGTATTATAAAATTGAATCAACGCGTCCACTTCTTCCTGCGTATAAATACGTTGCACATTTTGTACGGAAAGATAGTGTGTTGCGGCGCGGACTGTCGGATTATCGGTATAGGCCACCAACTCATCCACATATCGGTCTAAAACCGCATCCACCTGCGCCTGTTTGTCGGCAGGTATTTCCTTAAGCGGCGCATAACGCAACTCGTTTCTAACCGTTGTAGGCAAGGTTTTTAGCTGATCATCCAACGCCCTATCAAAGTTTTGTATTTGCAACAATTTTTCTACCGAATCCCGGCTGGCCGGTGCGGCCTGAACAGTCGCAACCGCCATACCTAATATGATAGCTGCGAGACAATGTAATTTTTTCATGATTATTTTCCCCGAAACATATTCAAACGACGGGCAACAAATGCCGCCAAATCGGGTTCGATTATCGCACAAACCGGCAGCACCCACACATTTTGCGGCAGGCCGTCTGAAAGTTTTACGGCATCTTTCTCGGTAATCACCACCACATCGGCAACAGGCAAGTCGGCAACACGCAAAGCCGCATGATCCGGCAATGCCCGCGTTTCGGCCAAAGCAATGCCCATACTGCGCAAAGTATCAAAAAAACGCTCCGGCTTGGCAATTCCGGCTACGGCAACCACTTTCAACTGTTTCAGACGGCCTATATCCAAATATTCATCCGGTTTCCCGATGCGATAAATTGGTTTAATTTCCAAACGGCTTGAGTAAATATGCGTATGCAAATGCCGATAATCCTCAGCATAGCCACGACTGCCGCTTACCACCACCGCATCTACCGTCCGCAAGCGCGACATTGGTTCTCTCAACCCACCGTTTGGCAATAAATCCAAATGCTTTCGCCCCGAATCGGCAGCCGGAAAAACCACAATTTCCATATCGCGCCGTAAGGCATAATGCTGCAAACCGTCATCGGCAATGATTAATTCGATATCAGGATATGCTGCCAACAAAGCCTTTCCTGCCCCTACGCGACTACTGCCGACCGCCGTCGGCGCCCCGGTTTGGCGATAAAGCATCAACGGTTCATCGCCCGCCTCATCCGACCGGCTCTGCGGGTGTAAAACATGCACGCTATTTCCCGAACGCCCGTAACCGCGACTAACAATCCCTACCTGAATCCCGTCTGCCTGCAAACCGCGAACCAATGCCGCTACTACCGGCGTTTTCCCCGCCCCGCCGACATGAATATTCCCGACCACCACCACCGGCACCGGTAGTTGTTCACTTTTCAGACGGCCACTCATATACAACTTGCGGCGGACAGCCGCCACTACCTGAAACAAACGCGACAACGGCCACAGCAATATACCCAGTATCAGATTGGGGCGCTGCCAGTGCTGTTCGATAATTTGATGGAGTTTCGGCATTCAGACGGCCTTTGTGTTGATTCTATTCTTACCACTTAAAACGATACCGACTTTAACATAAAACACCCGCCAATATGGTTGATTGGCGGGCATGGTTTCATATTCTTCATTCTACCCTATCGGCAAACGGCATCGGCTATTTTCCCCGTATAATCGCCGGCATACCACTTATCCGCAACGGGGGCATTGTTTGATGTACCTTTAATATTGGCTTGCAAACGTGTTTCACAATCGATTAAAACCGGCCATGTACGAGCGCTCATGCGGCGTTCGAAAAAATATAAATTGGCCTGAACCACATTATCAAACGATAAGGTTTTTGCCGTATCAACGGCAACAAACTTCAATATTTGCGGCTGCACATACGTCCACGGTTTATAAGGCGCGGTGTTGGCAATCTCGGCAATCACAACCGTTTCTTGCGGCAGTAACGAACGGGTATGCCCGTACCAAGTGTATTCACTGTATATTTGAAAAAACAACATACCCGCACCGGCACCGGCAGGTATCAGCCATTTCGGCATTTTTTTAAAAACAAAACGCAGGCCGAGCATAATACCGGCGGCACCCAGCCCTGCAAAAATTGTGGCAATCCATTCCCAAATCATCAAATTTCCTTACTACGGTTGTATCCATGCACAACCTAAATATTATACGAAATACCCGATAAAAGGCATGATTCATATCTAATTACAATCCAACTGCTGCAAAATTTCGGGCTTCCCGAAGGAAGCCCGATAGGTGAAAGATTTAGTGGTCTACTGCCTGACCGGCACCGCGCGGATAACGCACGCTTTCTACCAAATCTTGTACGTCTTGAGGTGGTGCTTTGCCTGAGCTTGAAACAATAAACGCTACGACAAAGTTAATGATTGCACCCACCGCACCGAATGATAATGGCGAAATACCGAGCAACCAGTTGGCTTCTACATTTTCAAAGGTATTGGTACCAGGGATAAAGAACCAACCCATGTATAGGAAAATATACACACAAGTGGAAATCAAACCGGCCAACATACCTGCAATAGCACCCGTACTATTAATCCGTTTTGAGAAGATACCCATCATCAAAGCCGGGAAAATAGAAGCGGCGGCAATACCGAAGGCCAAAGCAACCACTTGCGCTGCAAAGCCCGGCGGATTAATACCCAACCAAGTCGCCACAACAATAGCAACCGTCATGGAAATACGGGCAGCCATTAATTCGCCTTTTTCAGAAATATCGGGTTTCAATGTTTTCTTAATCAAGTCGTGCGATACGGCTGAAGAAATGGCTAACAGCAAACCGGCTGCGGTAGACAATGCGGCAGCCAAACCACCTGCGGCAATCAAACCGATAACCCAGCTTGGCAGATTGGCAATTTCAGGGTTCGCCAATACCAGAATATCATTGTTAACCGTTAATTCGTTGCCTTTCCATCCTCGTTCGGTAGCAGTAGCTTCGAAAGTATCGGATTTATCATTATAGTATTGGATTCTGCCGTCGTCGTTTTTATCTTCGAACTTCAGCAATCCTGTATTTTCCCAAGTTTTCATCCATTGCGGACGCGCTTCATAGCTCAAGGCTTCGGATTGCGAACCATTCGGATAAATCGTATCAACCAAGTTCATACGAGCCATAGAGCCTACTGCGGGTGCCGTTGTATACAGCAGCGCGATAAACACCAATGCCCAACCTGCAGAAGAACGTGCATCGGATACTTTAGGCACGGTGAAGAAGCGGATAATCACGTGCGGCAAACCGGCCGTACCAATCATCAGCGACAGCGTAAACAAGAACATATTCAATTTATTCGGCACATCGGCGGTATAAGCATTAAAGCCCAAATCCGTTACCAACATATCCAGTTTTTGCAGCAACGGCAGGCCGGAAGCGGTATCCGTGCTAAACAAACCCAATGCGGGCAACGGGTTGCCGGTGATATTGAAAGAAATGAATACGGCCGGAATGGTATAGGCAATAATCAACACCACATATTGCGCCACCTGCGTATAGGTAATCCCTTTCATACCGCCCAAAACGGCATAGAAAAGCACTACGACAGCAGCAATCAGCAGACCCGTCGTATTACTTACTTCCAAGAAGCGGGAAAACGCCACGCCCGCACCTGTCATCTGACCGATAACATAAGTGGTTGAAGCAATAATCAAACAGGCTACAGCCACTAAGCGTGCAGTACGGCTGTAAAAACGATCGCCGATAAAATCGGGAACGGTAAACTTACCGAACTTACGCAGATAAGGTGCCAGCAACAACGCCAGCAATACATAACCGCCCGTCCAGCCCATCAGATAGGCGGAAGCGCCATACCCGTTCATCGCCAGCAAGCCGGCCATGGAAATAAATGATGCCGCACTCATCCAGTCGGCACCGGTTGCCATACCGTTCAATACCGGATGCACACCGCCGCCGGCAACATAAAACTCTTTGGTAGAGCCGGCACGCGCCCAAATGGCGATACCGAAGTAAAGCGCAAATGATGCCCCTACGAAAATCAAGTTAATTACAAATTGGCTCATGCTTTACTCCTCATCTACACCGAATTGCTCATCCAGCTTATTCATCCGCCAAGAGTAGAAAAAAATAATAGCGATGAATGTCAAAATCGATCCTTGTTGTCCGAACCAGAATCCCAAATCGGCACCGCCTACCTTGATACCGGCAAGCAACGGCCTAAACCAAATGGCGAAGCCATAAGAGCATAGCGCCCAAACAACCAGGCAGGTTAGAATAAGCCGTACATTGGCTTTCCAATAACCAGCCGCGTTATGTTTATCAGCAGACATGATTGCTTCCTCCTTTGTTAGCTGAAATATTTTTATTCAAATAAAATTTTATATTAAATTAAGTCATTATCTCACGATAAAATCGGCTATCTTCAAGCAACCCGCACAATATATATTAACTACGTGTCACTACATTCAGAATAGCATAGATGAAATCTATTGCAACACATTACTTTACAATCACCATTAAAAAATAAATAATTATTTGATTAAAAATATAAAAAATATTTAAATCTATTAACTTATTAAAAAATAATGCCTTAATTTGGCACCCTTGCCCATAAAAAAAAATTATTGCCGCCAACAAATCTTTGAATGGCACCACCCTATTTGGTATTAGACCATTTACTGGTTTCAAAAGATTCAATTTCTCTAGAAGCGCAAACGAAAGATATACAATCCATCTACCCCTATCTGATTTATATTTACCTTTCAACTTTCGCAACATAATGTTGTGCTTCTTTGTTTGACTGTAATTGGTATAAAATAAAGAAATTTTTATGATGGCCCAAGCCGGAACTACTGCCTAACCGATATAATTTTCAACATAATTATTAAGTATAAGCAGCCACATATTCGGTTCAATAATATTTTATAAGGCCGTCTGAACATAATTTCAGACGGCCTTATACTGAAAAATAAATGTCTTCGGCACATTTATCTTAACAAACAAAAATATTCACTAAAGGAAACACACCATGCCTGCCTACCGCTCCAAAACCTCTACCCACGGCCGTAATATGGCCGGCGCACGCGCTTTATGGCGTGCCACCGGCGTATCCGACGAAGACTTCGGCAAACCGATTATTGCCATTGCCAACTCATTCACCCAATTCGTCCCCGGCCATGTTCATCTACACAATATGGGACAATTGGTTGCCCGCGAAATCGAAAAAGCCGGCGGTTTAGCGAAAGAATTCAATACCATTGCCGTAGACGACGGCATTGCCATGGGGCACAGCGGCATGTTGTACAGCCTGCCCAGCCGTGATCTGATTGCCGACTCAGTGGAATATATGGTGAATGCCCACTGTGCCGATGCGTTGGTGTGTATTTCCAACTGCGACAAAATTACACCGGGCATGCTGATGGCTGCCATGCGCTTGAATATCCCGACCGTATTCGTTTCGGGCGGCCCGATGGAAGCCGGTAAAGTCATCGGCGTGGCCAATATTACCGACGAACGTAAATTAGACTTGGTGGATGCGATGGTAGATGCCGCCAATGATCAGGTTTCCGACGAAGCGGTTGCTGCTGTCGAGCGCTCCGCCTGCCCTACCTGTGGCTCTTGTTCCGGCATGTTTACCGCTAACTCAATGAACTGTCTCACCGAAGCCCTCGGCTTATCGCTGCCGGGTAATGGTTCGCTACTGGCTACCCATGCCGGCCGCAAAGAGCTGTTTTTAGAAGCAGGCCGCCTGATTGTTGAGATTACCAAACGCTACTACGAACAAGACGATGCTTCGGTATTACCGCGCAGCATTGCCACCAAAGCTGCTTTTGAAAATGCTATGAGCCTTGATGTCGCCATGGGCGGTTCAACCAATACCGTATTGCATCTGCTTGCCGCTGCCAGTGAAGCCGAAGTGGATTTTAAAATGGCCGATATCGACCGTATCAGCCGCCATGTACCCTGTTTGTGCAAAGTAGCACCGGCAACGCAAAAATACCACATGGAAGACGTTCATCGTGCCGGCGGTGTGATGGGCATTCTGGCCGAATTAAACCGTGCCGGCTGCCTGAACACCGATGTTTCCACCGTTCACGAAAAAACACTGGCCGACGCCCTGAATAAATGGGACGTGATGAACGAGGCCAACGAAAAAGCAAGAGAACGCTATAAAGCCGCACCGGGCGGTATCCGTACCACCGAAGCATTCTCACAAAACCGCCAATGGCCGAGCCTGGATTTAGACCGTGAAAACGGCTGTATCCGCGACAAAGCCCATGCTTATTCGCGAGACGGCGGCTTGGCAATATTGTTCGGTAATATTGCCGAGCGCGGCTGCGTGGTAAAAACCGCCGGCGTGGACGACAGCATTCTTACCTTTAGCGGCCGCGCCCGTGTGTTTGAAAGCCAAGACAGCGCCGTTGCAGGTATTTTAGATAATCAAATCGTGGCTGGTGATATTGTGATTATCCGCTATGAAGGCCCCAAAGGCGGACCGGGTATGCAGGAAATGCTGTACCCCACTTCTTATTTGAAATCCAAAGGTTTAGGCAAAGCCTGCGCCCTCTTAACAGACGGACGCTTCTCCGGCGGCACTTCCGGCTTGAGTATCGGCCACGTTTCTCCCGAAGCAGCCGAAGGCGGCGCCATCGGTTTGGTACACGAGGGCGATACCATTGAAATCGACATTCCAAACCGCAGCATCCGTTTGGCCGTGAGCGATGAAGAACTGGCGCAACGCCGTGACGAAATGAACAGCCGCGGTGCCAAAGCATGGAAACCGGAAAGCCGCGAACGTGTGGTTTCTAAAGCATTACGCGCTTATGCCGCCATGACCACCTCCGCCGACACCGGTGCCGTACGCGATGTATCCCAGGTAGAGCGTCAGTCCTAACCTAATATTAAACCGACAACAGGGGCAGCTTATACCCGCCCCTGTTGATTTAAATCTTTAGGATTAAGATATTTTCAGACGGCCTATCTATTAACAATAAAAACTTGGATACAAACAGCAATAAATATCATAACCATGCATTCGGATAATCCTACTATTCGCTAGAAATTAGTCCGCTTGTTATAATCCACGACCGATTTGAAAAATGAAGAGTATATGTCCCGACAAAAAGCCCCTTTTTCCACACGTCTGATGCGTTTGGGCAAATTAGTGGTCTGGCTGTTTAAAACAGGCCGTAATTTAAACAAAATTGATGGTACCAATGCCGAAGAACGCAATCAGGCATTGATTACCTTAGGCACCACCGCCTTACAAGCCGTTGATGCCAAACTCAACGTCTCCACGCCACCGGAACATTTCCAAATCAGCGGCACGCTATTGGTATCCAATCATGTTTCATGGCTAGATATTTTTGCCATGAGCGCATTATTGCCAAGCAGCTTTATCTCCAAGCAGGAAATCAGCAATTGGCCTGTATTGGGCAAAATGGGGCGTAATGCCGGTACGGTATTTATTAACCGCAATTCGCGTAAAGATGTCGAACCGATTAATCAAGCCATCTCAGAAGCTTTAAGAAACGGGCTGAATGTCAGCTTTTTTCCGGAAGCGCGCACATCTCCAGGATTGGATACCCTGCCGTTTAAAGCGGCATTGTTTCAATCTGCTATCGATAGCAATGCACCGGTTCAGGCTGTCGCCCTGCGTTATTACGACCATGAAGGCCGCCGTACAGAGCTGCCTTCTTATGCCGATACCAGCTTAATCAAATCACTCTGGCGCATTGTTTCCATGCCGCAGCTTCATATACGGGTAGACTTTGCCAAACCGATATATCCGCATGAACACCCCGATATCGACCGTTTCCAGCTCAAAGAAATGGCCGAAGCCTATGTGCGCGGAAAAGTTTGTGAAGATGCCGATAATAATGACATGGTTTAAAAACCCTGATAGATATCATCCAATATAAAAGAAGCCGTCTGAAAAGTTTCAGACGGCTTCTTTTATATTAAAAACAATATCTTTAATGAAAATATCTACAACAATTTTTCTATCGGCAATACCGATAAAATTTTCACCGTCAACCGCTTCCAAAAACCTGCCTCGGGCTCTTTATTAGACACTTCCCCGTCTTCCGGATCTCGCCATTGCAATTTATGGTGTTTATCCAGCGTCACCTTGTAGGCATATTGCGGTGTGGTTCTTTCCAAGGTCTGCTGCATGGTTTCTGCCAAACCCGGGCTTTCAATCACCACGCCCATTTCCGTATTCAATCGCGCAGAACGTGGGTCAAGGTTAAACGAGCCGATAAACACACGCTGTTTATCCACAATAAACGTTTTCGCATGCAGGCTGGTAGACGAACTACCTGTCAAACCACGGTCTTTACTTCTTGGTACGGCATGATTGGCTTTCAATTCATATAAGTGGATACCGGATTGAAGCAGCGGTTTACGATAACGGGCATAACCCGAATGCACAGCAGCCACATCGGTTGCCTGCAAAGAATTGGTTAACACCGTAACCTCAACGCCATGTTCAACCAACTCTGCAACCGCACGAGTACCCTCTTTAGTCGGTACAAAATAGGGTGACACCAAATAAATTTCCTGCTCCGGCGAACCGAGCGCTTCATCTAATTTCTCGCTGATTTGCGGCTTATGACGTGCGCGGTCCAGCGCTTTGCCCGGATCATCGCTCACCAACATGGCTTTCACATACCGCCAATCCACCTGTTTGTTTTTAATGGCTTTAAATAGTTTTGAATCTGTTAAGTCATTATAATAACGTGCCAATACGGTTTTTTTCTCATTGTCGTCAATCACCAGTTCGGCAAAGCCTTCCTCCACTTTGCCACGGCGTACAATACGGTCAAACGGATACGCCGAATCGCTTGCCCAATAACGGTCAAAATCCTGAGAAACTTCCGTCACCACACTTCCTGTTGCCAAAATATCCAAGTCGGAAAATGACGTATCGGCACTAATATTAAAATATTCGTCACCAATATTACGACCACCTAAAATCGTTGCCTGATTATCTGCCGTCAGCGATTTATTATGCATACGACGGTTCAGACGGGGGAAATCGGTCAAATATCCGAGTGAGCGCCATCTACGGTTAAGAAACGGATTAAACAGGCGCACTTCAATATTGGCATGACTGTCGAGCGCAGCCAAAACATGATCCAAACCATTGGTATTGTTATCATCTAACAACAGACGTATACGAACACCACGCTCTGCAGCACGGTGCAGCATATTAAACAGTATTTTGCCTGATACATCGTTATGCCAAATATAATATTGCAAATCCAGTGTGTGCTCAGCCGAATCAATCAATGTTGCCCGGGCAACAAAAGCATCATGAGCGTCATCGAGCATATAAATACCGGAAATACCCTCCTTCAGCCCGTCTTTCTCAGTCGATAGCGGGTTTAATGTATCAGCCAACCGTGAGGAAGGCGGTATGTCGAGATAAGTGCTGACCGTCCGTCCTTCCAATGAAGGCAAGCTCAAACAGCCGCTCAGTAAAAATGAAAACATCAGACAGACAATATAAAGTGGTTTCATACAGTTATATATCACGTTTCAGACGGCCTCCCTGAAAAACACATAAGCCTTGTTTTATAGAGGTTCAGGCCGTCTGAAAATTATTTAATCCGGCCATATTGTAACCGTATTTTCATATTGACCCCATAAATGCCTATGGATTAATCAGCATTATCAATGCCATCAGAAGCACCTTATTACACAAAACTACATAAAAGCAAAGAGCAAGCCACCTGTTTCCCAAATTTATTCAAACAACAAATAGCCTGCATAAGACAACGCCCCACCGCCAATCATCAGCCATACCGCCAGAATACCCGCCAATATCAATGGCCGGATACCGGCTGCCCGAACAGCTTCCCAACGCGTGGTCAACCCCAACGCTAACATTGCCATAGTCAACAACAAGGTATCTATATTTAATATGGTCGAATGCAAAGATGGCGGCAGCTCAATCGCACTATTCACCGCCACCATTACCAAAAAGGCCGGAACAAACCACGGCATAGCAATTCGCCTCCTACCACTGTTTTGCCCGTTTTTGCCTGACATCAACCAAGATAAAGCCACCAGCAACGGCGCCAACATCATCACCCGAATCATTTTGGTAATTACCGCCACATCGGCCACCGTATCATTCACTGCCGCACCGGCCGCCGCCACCTGCGCCACCTCATGCACACTTGAACCGGTATAAATGCCCCAAGCAAACCATGCACTCGAAGAAGCATCGGCCGGCAGAATCCAAACGGCCAGCAACGGATAAACAAACATCGCCAGCGTTCCGAACACCACCACCGTCGCCACCGCCACACCGACATCATGATCTTGCGCTTTCAATACCGGTTGTGCCGCCAATACCGCCGCCGCACCGCACACCGCACTGCCCGCGCCCACCAATGCCGCCGTTTTATCATTCACATGAAAACGCCGCCCCAGCTTCACGGCCAACACCATCGTTACCGCCACAATCACCGCATCGGTAAAAAATGCCGGCCACCCCACATAAGCCACTTGAGCCAATGTTAACCTGAAGCCGTAGAGCATAATGCCCAACCGCAGCAAATGCCCTTTACTGAAAGCAATGCCCTCCAACCATAATTCAGGAAACCGTACAAATAAAGTATTGCCCGCCGCAATACCCATTACAATGGCCAATGTCAGCGGGCTAATCCCCCATGCCGAAAGCGTTGCCGATTTCGACAACCCTATACAGACAACCGAAACACCCAATAGAGGCAATAGCTGGCCAAGCCATAAAAAGCGGGACGGCATTATTCTTCTCCATCATTCAACTGTTTTAACGATATATTAGGTGTACAAATATTTGGAAATTTATTAGTTAAGAACCTTATAGCGGCAAACTAACTGCCACCTCAACGACAAACTACTTAACTTTCTACTTAAAGTTAAAGCTATTGCCAAACTTAAATCGGATATCATTTAAACCAACATTATCACAATAAACGTTTTGCCTGCTACCGCACTTTGCAAATATCCTAATTTTATTTAAGATAAAAGATAACGTATTTATAAATACGATAAACCCCATTGGAATATTTTTTATGGCAAACACATTAAACGAAGTGATTACGGCTGCCTACTATCTATTTTCCAATTATCATGCAAATCCCCCACTTAATATATGCCAATGCAATAGCTGCATACCTTTAGACGAACAACATAATTTTCTTGCAATTCCTTTACGCGAGCTTCCGCCTGAATGGCTACAAAGCTATCTATCGAGCGTTCCACTCAATGATGAATACTCTTATATTCAGGAAGTTAAGCATTTCCTGCCACGTATTCTTGAATTATTGGCACAAAAAAAAGAATTGGGGGTATTGACTGAAACCACGCTCAGTAAACTTGCCCTAAATCATAATGATTGTTGGAACCCTGATGAACAAAAACTCATCCGGCAATTTGCACATGCGTTCACTTCTTCACTTTTTACTGAAGAAGCATGGCAAACCACCTACCGTAGTCATATAGCCAATTACCTTCTGATGTTTCACTGGGCAGGCCTAAGAATTACCGACGAGCTTACTGCACGCTGGAATGCTTATGCGCACACTTTACCTGCCCTTAGTGATTTTATTGATATATATCAACATATAAACTGGGAATACAATCGTGTCAGCTGGAAAAAACTACTCCATCTTCCTGATTACTGCCCCCAACGTGATGAGTTTATTGCACACATGGATAATTGGTTTAACCAAAAAAATACCCGTCGTATTTTTCATACAGCCTTAGAAGAAGCGCTATTACACAATCGAGAGCCGTCTGAAGAAACAGCCCTTTGGGAAAGTGTCTACGACTGGCTGGAATATGAATAATACATGAAATATGTATTTTGCTTACTTCGCCTTCGGCGTGGCCTGATAAAACGCAAACTTCAAATCCTCACCATCTATTTCCCATACCGACACGGCATGGTTGTCCAATTTTTTTAATTGGCCGCCAACCAAAACATCGGCGTTAAACTCAGCAAATACCAAAACACAGCCGCCCAAAACACGAACTTCATAAATCGGGTAATCAATCCGCTGATAATCATAAAGGCCGGACTGCACTTTTTCCATAAACGACGACAATCCGTCTACTGAGCCGCCGCTATGTACATAACGTAGGCTAGGGCTGCACATCGCCGCAAATTTCTCAAATTGCCCCGCAATCATATAGCCTATTCGTTTTTTCTCCGCTTCACGGACCATCGCTGCCCAATCTTTAGCCGATTCCATATTTATCCTTTCCTTTTCTATCATTCTTACACTTTGCATAACGTATACCGTTATTATCGTTCCAAATTATCACAAAGATTGTTCTGATTTTCAAAATATTATATTTGCCGACAATATCAATACATGACACATAAAAACACAATAAAATTAAAAAGATAAATATATTCAACCTACTAAAAAGAAAAACCACTATGATAGGTAAAGCCGCATATCCTAATGAATACGCAATTTGCCTGTTAAATTATTTTTGGCAATTTAATTGCCCTTAATATAGTTATTGAATAATAACGCTAGCTCGTCTCGGGTGTAATGAGCATTTAATTCGTTTTGCATAATATCAGCAAATTGTTTAAATTCTTGGATTTCTATCTGTTCTGTATGTGTGTCATAAATTTTAAAATAGCTGCTATCCCTTAGGGAATAAATGGCATCATCCCCCAAGCAAGACATAATCAAATGATTACGCCATATAGTTTCGGGATTCATGTAGCAATAAAAATTACTCACTTCAAAATCTGAATCTATATTTGCAATTAAATCAAACTCACTAATATTAAATTTCTCTTCTTTTTGAATCATTTGTAGCGTATAAATATCTCTTTGCTCATCCACAGGAAAAACATGATATTGGATGCCCAAGTGGCTCATCATAGGCTGAGGGGCATTAAGTTTGAGGACAACGCCGGGGCTGCGGAAACCAACGCCAACATCAATTACATAGGTGTCACCTTGATAAGATAATAAGGTAACCCTGTGCGTTAAGGGAATTCTAGGTTTTTCATTATTGACTATTCGTGCCAAATGCTGACCGACTTCAAATCCTTTGGCCTTGAGTACTTCATACATGAGTTTGTTTTGTTCGAAGCAATAGCCCCCTCTTCTTTTAACCACTAAATTGTTATAAACCGATTCAATATCAATAGGCACCGTTTCGCCCACTAAAATTTTAGCATTGCCAAAACAGAAAGCTTTTAGATGGGCTTGTGCCAACTGACAAACATCTTCTAAAGTTTTAATATCATCAGTGATGTTTAAAGCTTTTAAATAACCGTCAACGATTTTTTGAATGTCCATCATAATTTCCGAATTGTTATCTATACATTATCGACATAGTAAAAGTATTAAACTTACACAATCCAATTTTAGATATCAGATTTTATAGAGTTTCAATACCGCCATCTTCGATATCAAGACAAATACTATAAAATCACACCCCATAAAACAAGCCTGCCGAATCCTTTCAGACGGCCATATATACCATCCGCCCCAACAAAACAACTTAGGCCGTCTGAAATAAATATATTCAATAAGTAAGCACAATAAAAAATGAAAGTACCCGAGCACCAAACCCCACCGACACATCTACGCCCACCCAGCCGAACAACCTATCTGATAATATATAAAATAATCATTTAGTTTATTAAAAACTTTTTTAAAAATAGCATGTTAGCAACAAGTTGCTATACAATACAGTTTTTAGAACCTATCCGGCATAACCACAAATGAATCAAAATACGCCAGAATCACTGTATCAAAAAGGGCATGACATCCTACTGCACAACCCCAACAACACTGCCCAAGCCATACCCTTTCTCCTTCAAGCAGCCGAAGGTGGGCACATTGAGGCCGCCTTTCAACTGGCCGGTTGCCTGCTGAGCGGATCAGTCGGCAGAAAACCCGACTACCCCGCCGCCACTCAATGGCTGAAAAAAGCAGCCGAACAAGGCCACCTATACGCCCGCTACAACCTACTGCAACTGCGCGCCGCCAACGGCGAACCCTTCGAACAGCAAATCCCCGCCTATACCGATTTAGCCGAACAAGGCATTCTGCAAGCCCAACTGCGCCTGCTCGAATACTACGCCGACCATAAAAACCCCAAAGCCGTTTATTGGGCAGAAAAAGCCGCCGAACAAGGCCACGGCGAAGCACAAGTCTATCTCGCCAAATACTACCAACAAGCCGCCGAACCCGATCTTGCCCGCGCTCACCAACTACTCACCCAAGCCGCCGACCAAAACATCACCGCCGCCCACTGGCTGCTCGGCAACCAATACCGCTACGGCCAATTCGTCGGCAAAGACCTACACAAAGCCATTGAGCACTTCACCCCCGCCGCCCAAGCAGATTTCCAGCCCGCCCAAACCGCACTCGGTGAAGTATTACTCGAACTCAACAACAGCGAAGCCGTTGACTGGCTGGAAAAATCCGCCGAGAAAAACGACTGCGACGCCCAAGCCGCAATGGCCGAACTCTACCTCACCGGAAAATATGTAGAACGCGACTACATCAAAGCCCGCAAATACGCCTCGGCCGCCGCCCGCCGCAGCAACGCCAAAGCCCTGCGCCTACTCGGCGACATCTTCCGCTACGGCCTCGGCATCGAAGCAGATGCCAGCGTTGCCCGACACCAATATCAAAAAGCTGCCGAACTCGGCGATATGGCCGCCCACCACAAACTGCTTTCCGACACCGCCCTCACACACAAAGAAGCATACGAAGAAGCCAAACAGGCCGCCTTAATGTTTCAAAAAGCCGATCAGGCCTACCAAGCCGCCTTCGCCTGCCACTACGGCCTCAACCGCCCGCAAGACTACCTACTCGCCCGCAAACTCTATCTTCAGGCCGCCGAACTGCACCACAGCAAAGCCCAAACCAACCTCGGCATGATGTATTACAACGGCCAAGGCGTCGATAACGACCCCGACCAAGCCGCCTACTGGTTTGAACAAGCCGCCAATCAAGGCGACACCATCGCCCAATACAACCTCGCCTGCCTGTATTACCACGGATACGGCGTTATGCCTAACACCCAAACCGCCTGCCACTGGCTGCAAACCGCCATTAATAACGGCCACGAACACGCCGCCCAACTCAGGCAGTTACTGGCACAATGGCAAAAACAAACCCCCGCCGCCTAATCATTCAAACAAACGGGCGGATATACAATCCGCCCCTACAAACGGCACAGGCCGTCTGAAAACATATCCCACAAGAACCACCATCAAAAACAATCCAACCCCATCCGTAGGGGCGGATTGCATATCCGCCCGCGCTCACACCCTAACAATGCCAACCAATACCTACCCCTACCAAAACCCCTACCCTCAACAAAAATCAACCATAACTGACAAAAAACGTCGCATGACAAAAAAATAAACTTCCTGCCGCGCAGAAAGTCACATAACCGACAAAAAACGGCACATTTTGCATAAAAAAATCTTATCAGCATAACGCCAATATCATTTAAATTCCTTTTTCATAAAATTTAAAACGAATAAAAACAATAAAATAAAAATAAAAATCACAAAATTTAACAATATGGCACAGGCATTGCTTAATACTTAGCAACCGCAACAGGCAACGCAACAGCAACGCTGAAAACGGTAAGCAGTATTCCTCTTCTTTTGATTAAAGCAGTACCCGCAGTAACAACGTGCCAAGCACATTACGGTTTACATAATACAAACATAATACTTTTTAAATTTTTTAACTGGAGTTTTAAACATGAAAGCAATGCAAAAAGGTTTTACATTAATCGAGTTGATGATCGTAGTAGCGATTATCGGTATTTTGGCAGCCATCGCCCTGCCGGCCTACCAAGACTACACCGTTCGCGCCAAAGTTTCCGAAGCTTTGCTAGCAGGATCTTCGCCTAAATCTGTTTTATCTGAAGCATTCCAAACAGACGGTATTTCAGGTATGACTGCTGCCGCTAAATCTTTCAATAAATCAGGTGGTACAAATGGTGCTAGCTATAACTCCAAATATGTTAATGCAGTTGAAATTGCTGAAGCAACTCCTTGGAAAATTACTGTATCATTAAAAGCTACCGAAGCAAACGGTATTCCGACTGGGTTAAATAATAAAAAATTATATTTGTATCCTCTTGTAAACAATGTAGCTCCAACAGCAACCTCTACTGGTTCTATTGACTGGGCATGTACCTCTGCTGCAGCTGAAACCGCAACAAAACGTTTTGGTTCTGGAGCCAAAGTAGCGGCTGATGCTACAAATGGGTTACCAGCTAAATATGCTCCGTCTGAGTGCAAATAATCTAAACTTTCTACCTTTATAAATATAAATAAAAGTTTACCCAAGAACTGTAGCATTGGTTCTTGGGTATTTATCTAAGGGAAACATAATGAATACAATATCTCCCCCTATGATCCCAACTAAATATAAAAATAGCCTAAACGGCTTTACTTTAATTGAGTTGATGATTGTGGTAGCCATAATCGGTATTTTAGCAGCCATTGCCATTCCTGCTTATAGCCAATATACCGTTAGGGCAAAACTGACGGAGGGAATTATTGCAGCTTCCCATTTAAAAACCTCAGTCATCGAATCTTATGTAAAAGGGGGCATGGTTGAAGTAAGCTCATTAGCCAAAGGACATAATGCCATACCGGCAGAAGAAAAAGGTTCCAAATATATTGCAGGCACATTTATTGATGAGAAAACAGGTGCCATTACGGTTCAACTATCTTCAGAAGATAAAGCCTCGTTACCGGGAGATGCACAAGGGCGTACATTGGTTTTTACACCATTTATGAACAAACAACCTTTATCTAATGCAATTGCCTATTCGGGTGTAGACTGGGCTTGTGCGTCTGATTCAGCAGAAACAGCCCAAAGCCGTGGTTTTACCAATATGAAAATGGGCACATTACCTGGAAAATACGCCCCTTCTGAATGCCGTTAAATCATACGGAATTTTTATCATGAACAATATAACTATAAGCCGCCGACATTTTGCCACTAAAGCATTTTTTACCCATTTAAGTATTAGCTTATTAATTGCCCTACTAATCAGTTTAATAGTATTTCAAATATGGTATCCCAACCCCTACTATAAAATGATTGGCAGCCTGAAGCTAATGGGACTGATAATGCTTGTAGATTTAGTATGCGGCCCCCTACTGACGCTAATTGTGGCAAACCCTGCCAAACCCAAAAAAGAACTCATTCGCGACTTCGGTTTAATCGGTATCATCCAATTGGCTGCATTATGCTACGGACTGTATGCTTTAGCACAATCCCGTCCGGTGGCATTGGCTTTTGATAAAGACCGTTTTTATGTTGCTACCGCCGTAGAAATCGAACCCGATCGCTTGGCCAAAGCCCCCGAAGCATTCCGCTCGCTACCCTTATTTGGCATATATCAGGTCGGCACACGGAATCCAACAAATCAAGAAGAATTTTTGGAGGGTATAAATCTCTCCATGGCAGGCATTCCCCCTGCCGCCCGCCCCGATTGGTGGATACCCCGTGCGCAAGTGGAAAAAAATATTACTAATGCCAGAATTCCGCTCAAAACACTGCTTGATCAATATCCCGACCGGGCAGCGGTTATCCGCCAATATTTAAGCAACACAGCAAAAACCGATAATTTGTATTACCTACCGCTCACATCGGAAAAAACACTGGATTGGATAATGGTATTCAACGATAAAAATGAAGCCGTTGCCTATGTTCCGGTAGATGGGTTTCAATAGCCAATAGGGCGGATAATTATATCCGCCCTATTTCAATAAAAACCTTGCTATCTCACGCCATTACAACCATCTGAAACACTTCCCCGCCGATATGAATATCGGCCAGATAGTCCCTACGGTCTTGTGTGCATATAGGCAGGCGGATATTCTTGGCTGCCCATTCGCCCCCCTCTTGGCGCACCAATTTATAGCGGTTAAAACCCATATCCATATCACGCATAGAAAAACTCACATAAACTTCTTGCGTTTCAGGCGGCACATTGTTTATCACAATATCAAACGGTGTTTGTGTCGAAACCTGTCCGACAAATTCAACCTCCGCACCATTGGGCAAATGGCAGCCTTTTTGAACATTACATTCGGCTTCTGCCATTACGCGGACATCGGGCTGGCTGTTTTTCCACCACAGCAGCCCGCCGATTTTCACTGCGGCAAAAAGCAGCAATAAAACAGCAATAAGAATTTTTTGTTTATTCGAACCAAGATTAACAGCCATTCAGACGGCCTCCGTTTCATCATCAATCAATACGGCATGCGCACCTGCTGCCAGCCATAATTTTTGATATTGCCGCACCAAACCGCTATCGGCCAACACCACCAGCGGCACCGCAACACCTTTTTCCAATAATGCACACACGGCCTCGGCAGCGGCCTGATGCCCAACCTGCCAAACCACCACATCAGCATCTTGCACACGCGGCCATTGGGCGGCATCGGAAATCACTACCCAAACGCTTTCGGCTTCAGGCATTTTACCGCGTTTGGCTAAGGCTTCTTCGCTAATCAAAATATTTTGATGCTGCGGTTCGGCCAACTCAAACGGTACAACACGGTATTCGCCCATATTATTTTCACCGTAGAATCCTGTTTTCAGACGGCCTTTTAATGTAGTCGGCACCGCCAATGCGGCCAACAATGGCCCGTTCGCCGGCAACATGGGGGATACATCGAAATCACCTGCCCGCTGCCAAGACCATGCCTGCCCTTCCCGCGCCTGAAGTTCGCCCGACCAATCGCCAGCTTCAACACGGTAAAATCTTAAATGCACGCGGGCGTGTTCATAATCGTGAATTTTGGTCAGCCACGGGCGGGCGCGGTGTATGTGAATACCCAATTCTTCTTCAAACTCGCGTTGCAAAGCCTGAAATTCGGTTTCCCCCGCTTCAACCTTGCCGCCGGCAAATTCCCAATAGCCTGCATAAGGCTTGCCCTCAGGCCGCGAACTGAGCAGATAACGGCCTTGCGCATCTAAAACCACACCCGCTACCACGCGGACTAAGGGTCGTGAAACATCCATAGTGTTAACTCTCTGATTTTTGTTAGCCGGAATATACAGAAACGAACCCTTACCGTCACCTCGACAACCGACAACCCTTCATCTAAAGGAACATATTTTGAAAGCGGAATTATATATCTAGCAATATAGAACTTAAATAAGGCTTACCTTATCAAAATATATTTGAACTTGTTCTAAACAATCGCCAAGGCCATCTGAAAATAAATTTCATTACATTAATAATATTAATATTTATTGTTAAAAATCATGAAAATACAAATATGCTATAATGTCGGGTGTTTATTTTTAATTACAAATTCTTTTCTTATTTGACATTATCTGACGAAATACAGTAAAAAATTTCATAACATACAAAAAAATTCATTCAAGGAGTTTACTTTGTCCAATCCAAAACAACCTGATAAAAATAAAAAAACAATCAGTTTCCGCTACAAACCTGCCCAAACCCGGTATTCATACCGCCACTTGGGCATGTTTGATTCCGATAAAAACTTCCAGCCCCGCAGTACTTCGGCAATACCGGATACCCGCATTGATAAATTTACTTTTTTCGGTGTGTTGGTAATTTTACTGGTTGTTACCTTGCCGTTGGTTGCCTTCCCTGAACAAGGTTCGGAATGGGTGGCTACTACCAAAGCTTTTGTTACCGATAAATTCGGTGTCGGCTATCTGGCTTTCGGTGTACTTGCCTTTATTTTTGTCATATACATTTCTTTTTCAGATATCGGCAGCATTAAATTAGGCAAACCGGAAGATGAAATAGAATTTAAAACCGGATCATGGGCTGCCATGATGTTTTGCGGCGGTATCGGTGCCAGTATTCTTTACTGGGGCACTTTAGAGTGGGTTTATTATTATCAAGGCCCACCTTTTGCTCTTGAACCCGGCTCTACCGCTGCCATTCAATGGGCCAGCACTTACGGCTTGTTTCACTGGGGGCCGATTGCATGGGCGATTTATTTGGTTCCGGCGATTGCCATTGCCTATTTTGCCCACGTGCGTAATTCGCCCGTATTAAAGGTAAGCCAAAGCCTGATGCCGCTTACCGGTGAAAAATTCGCCAAAAGCAACTGGGGGCGGACAATCGATATTTTCTTCGTTTTCGGTATGATTGGTGGTGGTGCCACTACTTTAGGCTTGGCTTCTCCACTAATTACCCACGGTTTATACGAACTTTTCGGCACCCCAAACAGCATCTATATGCAACTTGGCGTACTGTTGGTTACTACCATGATTTTCGCATATAGTGCTTATCAGGGTTTAAAAGGTGGTATTCAGTTTTTATCGAATATCAACTTTTATATGGCTATCGCATTCTTAATTTTTGTATTAGTTGCAGGCCCGACCGTGTTTATTTTAAATACCGGACTGGAAAGCCTCGGCCGCTCGCTCACACAAATGTTCACCATGATGACATGGACGGAATCCTTCGGCCAATTTGAACAGCACGGCTTTAAAAATACCGGTTTCCCCAAAGACTGGACTATTTTCTATTGGGCATGGTGGTTGGTATTCGCCCCCACTATCGGCTTGTTTATTGCCAAAATTTCTAAAGGCCGTACTATTCGTCAAATGGCGATTGGTTCGTTATTTTTCGGCTCTTTGGGCTGTGCCGTATTCTTTATCGTGTTAGGTAACTATGGCCTGTATCTGCAATTATCAGATACCTTGGATGTAGTGGCCGTATTAAGTGATAAAGGTGCAACAGCTACGATTTTTGCTATTCTGAACACGCTGCCTTTTGCCAAACTGGCGATCGCTGTATACACCGTTTTGGCCGTTATCTTTACCGCAACCACATTCGACAGTATTTCCTATATTCTTTCTTCTGTGGTGCAAAAAGAAGTGGATGGCGAACCTCATCGTTGGAACCGTTTATTCTGGGCGTTTACCTTGTGCTTTATGCCGGCCACATTGATGTTTATCGGCGGCTTGGATACCCTTCAAACGGCCTCTATTTTTGCCGGTGCACCATTGCTGATTATTATGAGTATGATGATGCTCTCTGTGATTAAAGCGGCAAAATACGACTTGTATTACCAGCCCGACTATTCGCTGAACACGATTCATATCGAAGAAATACCTTCCAATGCACCGTGGGAGCATGGCGAAACCTCGCAAGCACCGGAAGGTTCGGTATGGGCGCAACAAGCCGAATATGAAGAGATGCGCCATAGCAGCGACAGTGATACCGATACACAATCATAACGCATCAAACATAATAGGCTAAAAAGCCGTCTAACTTGCTATAAAAGGCCGTCTGAATACTATCTTTCAGACGGCCTTATCAATTAATAATTAGAGACCTTTGCGAAATAGCCCTTCACCCGACAGCCGAACTCCAAACACAGGATTTCGGCTGTTTTTGACTGCAATATCCCCTTTATTACTCCTCAGATGCCTAATTAATAGGCATCCGGCTGCCTTTTAGGCAGCAATAGGCGCACGTAGCCTGTTGGCCGCCTTCAACAGGTTCAGACATATCGCTTTCAGATGGCTTTGCGCCGCTACTTTATCCAGCCCGAAGTAGGCTGCCCGCGCATAGCGGAATTTACGGTGCAGCGTACCGAAACTCTGTTCCACTACATAACGGGTTTTCGATAAATGTTTGTTGCGGCGGGTTTGCGCTTCCGTCAGCGGACGGTTGCGATGGGATTTACTCATAATGCCGTCTTTCAGTTTATATTCTTCCAGATGCTTTCTGTTTTCCGCACTGTCGTAACCCTTATCCGCATAGACGGTGGTCTCTTTGGCAATGCCTGCCAATAAAGGCAACAGATGTTTGCACTCATGGGCATTGGCCGCTGTAATATGCAGCTTCTCAATGTAACCTTCCGCATCGGTACGGGTATGCTGCTTATAGCCTAATTGATGGTGACCGTTTTTCTTCACCCAATGGGCATCTTTGTCTTTGCTCGGTGTGGTTTGACCGGTTACCTCTCCTTCGCCATCAACCTCTATGGACTGACGTTGCTTACTGCCGGCCGTCTGAATAATCGTCGCATCAATAACGGCAGCCTGCGCCTTCTCTACTTTTAAGCCTTTCTCAGTCAGTTGGTGGTTAATCAAATCCAACAGTTCGGCCAAGGTATTGTCTTGTGCCAGCCAGTTGCGGTAACGGCAAAGGGTACTGTGATCGGGAATATTCATCTCGTCAAAATGACAAAACAGGTTGAAATCAATACGGGTAATAAGACTGTGTTCGAGTTCGGGGTCGGAAAGGCTATGCCATTGGCCGAGTAAAACGGCTTTAAACATAGCCAATAAGGGATAGGCGGGACGACCGCGGTGGTCTCTGATATAACGGGTTTTCTGACGATTCAGATACTGCTCTACCGGCTGCCAATCAATTACCTGTTCGAGCTTTAATAAAGGAAAGCGGTCAATGTGTTTGGCAATCATGGCTTGGGCGGTTTGCTGAAAGAACGTACTCATGAGAAATCCCTTAAATATCTTTGGTGGAGAATTTAAGGGATTTTTGGGGTTTTTGCAAAGGTCTCAATTAGTGTAAGTTGACCTCGCGAATACGACATTGATACATCATCACAATGATGAAACATTTCCATCATATCAACCGTTTTGTCAAATACAGGTATCCGACCTAAGCCTGCTAATAAAAAGCATTGGTAGCGACTGTGTCACTAACCCGTCGGCCAGCAACAACAAATACAATTAATCAAGCGTATTGCAGGCCTCATCAATCAATAACCAGTGTAGGTCGGTCGGACTTTCAAATCCGACATTAACACATTACCCTAATGATGAAACATTTCCATCATATCAACCGTTTTATAGGATATTTATCTTTTTAGCACCACTCTCTTTCATGCAGCACACCAAACAAAACCGCCTGTCCGATTATCTCGAACAGGCGGCTTACTTATCTTGTCCAACCATCACCTAAACAGGTTTGTTGGTTTCTTCTTTAAGTTTTTGCAACATATAGAATATACGGGTGCGTCTGCGTGATGCACTCATTCTTAGGCTGCTTTAACATTCAGTGCTTGCGGGCCTTTAGGGCCGTCACCTGAAGTGTAGCTGACACGTTGGTTTTCAGCTAAAGTGCGGAATCCGTCAGACTCAATGGCAGAGAAATGTACAAACAAATCTTTACCGCCTTCTTCCGGTGTAATAAAACCGAAACCTTTGCTCTCGTTAAACCATTTTACTGAACCAAATTGTTGGGTATTCATAATATATTTCCTTAAATAAAAATTAAACATAGCCAGAACTAAAGCCGGGGAACTGAAAACTAAGGAAACACAAATGAAATACTTATTAAGAATATCAAACGGAACGCAGAGAACTACAGAAACCTAAAATTAATACTAACCAAGCGATGCAGTATGGACGGCTTTATCGGCCGAGTCAAGCATTTTCTTTTTTAATTTACTCGGATTTTAAAAATATATTGCCGAAATCAAGCCGCCGCATCAGGGGAATGTGCCTGTCATCAAAATACAAAACAGGCAGCTTGGTAAACCAAAGCTGCCTGAATATATTTGGTCGGAATGAGAGGATTCGAACCTCCGACCCCTTCGTCCCGAACGAAGTGCGCTACCGGGCTGCGCTACATTCCGAAATTTAAGTGGCGTATTATAGGCGCAAGCCTCCTAATTTGGCAAGCAGCAAATCAAGCGGCATGCACCACAAAAATGGCCGGCCTTTTTTTCAAGTTGGGCAGTTCAGGCAGCTTGCGCCAATCCGCTACGGTTTTGCTGATAATCGTTTGTGTCGGCAGGGTTAAATCACAGGCAACACATAAACGCACCGCAGGGGAAAGCGTTGCCACCGCATCGGCCAGCAAAGCATCATTGCGATACGGCGTTTCGATAAAAATTTGGGTTTCATTTTGCCGTTGCGAATGCTGTTCCAATAATTTCAGCGCTTGGATACGTTCAGCCTTATCGGTTGGCAGATAGCCTTTAAAGGCAAAGCTCTGCCCGTTTGCACCCGAAGCCATTAATGCCAACAACACGCTGGACGGTCCCACAAGCGGACGCACTTCAAATCCGTGTTGATGTGCCAAGGCAACTAGGTTTGCACCCGGATCTGCCACCGCAGGGCAACCTGCTTCACTGAGAATGCCCATACTGCGCCCTTCTTTTAAAGGCTTAAGCAATTCCGCAATGGTTTTCGGGTCGGTATGCTCGTTAAGCGTTTGCAGGTTAAGCTCGCGAATCGGCGTGGTTACGCCCAAATGCTTTAAATGGGCGCGGGCGGTTTTTTCCGCTTCCACCACAAAGTCGGTCAGCCCGACAATCTGTTGTTGTTCGTGCGGCAACAAACAAGGCGTATCGGGTGCACCGAGCGGTGTGGGAATAAGATAAAGAATGGCCGGCATCATATTTTCCGTATTAAATAATGAAAAAGTTATATTGGCCGTCTGAAAAGCTTATCTTCAGACGGCCTGATGGTTTTACTTTCAGCAGCTTGTACCATTTAAAGCACTGCAACGCCTTCAAGCATTAGAAAATCAACCAGCCTGAAAATCGGTAAACCGATTAAGGCATTCGGGTCGCTGCTGTCAATCCGCTCTAATAATGCCGCCCCCAATCCTTCGCTTTTGGCGGCGCCGGCACAATAAACGGCATCCGGCTCGCGTGCCAGATACTGGCGGATTTGCTCGGGCATAAGCCTGCGCATGGTGACAACGGTTTTATCCACATGGGTATGCAGGCCGTCTGAAACCGTATTCAATAAGCAAACGGCGCTATAAAATTCAATCTGCTGTCCGCTTAATTCGGCAAGCATTTGTTGCGCTTTGGCTACGTTCATCGGTTTGCCGAGTTGACGCCCATTGCACCATGCCACTTGGTCGGCACCAATAATCAACGCCTGCGGAAATTTAGACGCCAATGAGCGTGCTTTGCCGACGGCAAGGCGTAGCGCGGTTTGTTCGGCGGTTTCATCCGGCTGCGGGGTTTCGTCATAATCGGGAGAGGCCGTCTGAAAAGGCAAGCCCAACCGTTGCAATTGTGCTTGGCGGAATACCGAACTAGAACCTAAAATAAGCGGCAAAGTGGTTTTCATACATGTAAAAACATTGACGTTAAACTGTTAAAATTATATCATACCCCGTTTATGTCAGACCTTAATTTGATTGATCCCGTCGCTTTCGCCACCGAAAAGCAAAGTCTGCAAGGCAGATTTTTGCTAAGCCAATTGGACGAACGCGTTTGGTCGCACGAATATTTTGCCGACAAACAAGCCGAAGTATCGTTTACACTGCAAAGCGGAACCGATAACTTACAGCGTTTGTTTTTAGATTTGAGCGTAAAAGGAACCCTAACGCTGGTTTGCCAGCGCTGCATGCTTCCCCTGCCGTTTGAATTAAACGAAACAAGCCGCATCGTTTTGTTTGAAGATGAAAAAAGCCTTGACGCTGCCATGCTCTCCGATGATGAATTGGAAGGGATGCTGATTGAAAAAGAGCTGGATGTGCGCACTTTGGTAGAAGACCAAATCTTGATGGCATTGCCGTTTTCACCCCGCCACGAAAATTGCGACAATGCGGTGCTGGAAAAAGCAAATCAAGACAAACCCAATCCGTTTGCCGTTTTGGCTGGGCTGAAAAGCAACCGCTAACCGGTTTTATAGTTTTACAGTTTTATATTTTAGGAGCTTGAAATGGCCGTTCAACAAAACAAAAAATCCACCTCTAAACGCGGTATGCACCGTTCACACGATGCCCTGACTGCGCCTTCTCTGTCTGTTGACAGCGCAACCGGCGAAGTACACCGCCCGCACCACATTTCCCCCAACGGTATGTACCGTGGTCGTAAAGTGGTTAAAGCCAAAGACGAGTAATTCACGTTTTATCAGATGAAAGCCAGAAGATTGCCTATTTAATGCAACTACTGGCTTTTTTGCATGATAATAACAGCCTCCTAAATTAAACCGAGGCCGTCTGAATCACGCCATGCTGGGTATGATTTTTCGGCCTTTTCCGGCACTAAAATCATGAAAAAGAAAATTTGGTATACCTATGATGACATACACCGTGTTATCAAACAGCTATCTATAAAAATCAAAAATTCCGGTGTTCACTATGACGCCATGATTGCCATCGGCGGTGGTGGGTTTATTCCGGCACGTATTCTGCGTTGCTTCTTAAATATCCCTATTTATGCCGTTACCACCGCTTATTATGATAATGATCATGCCGGACAAGTTACCGATAGCGTGAAAAAAATCCAATGGCTGGATCCGTTGCCGGAATCTTTACGCGGCAAAAATGTTTTGGTGGTTGATGAAGTAGACGACAGCCGGGTTACCCTTGAATTTTGTTTGAACGAATTAGCAAAAGAAGATTTTGCCAGTATCGGCGTAGCAGTCTTGCATGAAAAAATCAAAGAAAAAGCCGGGAAAATACCGGAAAATATGCCCTACTTCAGCGGCATTACCGTGCCGGACTGGTGGATTAATTATCCTTGGGATGCCGAAGATATTGATGAACACAATAGCTTGGCGGCACAATCCAAAATTGACTAATCTTACCGACTATAATACATAAACACCTGTACCGGCGGTTTACCGACAGTCCGTCTGAAAATATACCCAACGCCTGTATTCCGCCGATTTATTCTGATAATTTCTATTTATCCGGCCAAGTATGTCCAGCAGCCAAGGTGGCAGTAAATATCTATACGAATGTAAGACACACCAAATCTTAATGCCCGCATAAAGCAATCCTATATAAACTGTGCTGCAAACAAAACAAACCGGTATTTCAGACAGCCTTATACTGCTGAAATACAGATAGCAATATGGAGAAAACCATGATTACATTGGCAGTAGATGCCATGGGCGGCGACGCCGGCTTAAAAATAACCGTTCCCGGTGCCGTAGCCTTTCTCAAGCAACAAAGCAATGTGCATTTGATAATGGTTGGTGATGAAACACTGTTAAAAACCGCCCTCACCGAAGCTCATGCCCCCATGGATCGTATTACCATCCAACATTCCACTCAAATAGTGGAAATGGATGAAGCGCCGCAATTGGCATTAAAAAACAAAAAAGACTCCTCCCTGCGCGTGGCCATCAACCAAGTAAAAGAAGGTTTAGCGCAAGCCGCCGTATCGGCAGGCAATACCGGTGCCCTGATGGCAACGGCACGATTTGTATTGAAAACCATCCCGGGCATCGAACGGCCGGCGATTGCCAAGTTTATTCCTTCTGCCAATAACCACATGACTTTAATGTTGGATTTGGGTGCCAATGTCGATTGCACACCCGAACAATTGGCTCAGTTTGCCATTATCGGCAGCGAGCTTTATCAGGCACTGTATCCGGATAATGCCCCGCCCCGTGTCGGCTTATTGAATGTCGGCACCGAAGATATCAAAGGTACGGAAACCGTCAAACAGACTTTTAAATTATTAAAACAAACCCAATTGAATTTTATCGGCAATGTGGAAGGCACCAATATTTTCACCGGTACGGTTGATGTGATTGTGGCCGATGGTTTTGTTGGCAATATTGTCTTAAAAACCATGGAAGGCGTAGCCAAATTTATGGGCGGTGCCATTAAAGACGAGTTTAGCGCCAATCTGTTTACCAAAGCGGCCGCTTTGGTTGCCATGCCTGCTTTAAAAGGCTTTAAAGGCAAATTCGACCCCCGCCGTTTCAATGGCGCCATTTTCCTCGGTTTACGCGGTGTCGTGGTTAAAAGCCACGGCGGTACCGATGCACTCGGCTTTGCCTATGCATTGGAAGAGGCCTATCACGAAGCCCATGCCGACAGCTTGGCTAAAATCGAACAAGGTGTCGCCACACAGCTGGCGGTTTTGGCCGAAAACCAAATCGCCAACGAATCAGCGATAGCCGACAATATCGGCTAAAAGCCCCACCCCTAGACGGATTCATCTGCCTAGGGGATAACTTTTTCCATTATCGGCAGTTTTTTAATCAAAACCGTATCCGCTTAAATCATAAACAAATCATAAATAGGCACAACGAAAAAGCCGTCTGAAAATTTTCAGACGGCTTTTTGTTTCATGCATGATTCAAACTAAAAGCTTATACGGCATCAGCTTCCTCTGCCAAGAATCCACGCAGTTTTTGCATGGCTTTGGCTTCAATCTGACGGATACGCTCGGCAGATACGCCATACTCGGCAGCCAAATCATGCAGTGTCAGACCACCGTCATCTTGCAACCAACGGCTTTCGACAATGCGGCGGCTGCGGTCGTCCAATTGTGCCAATGCGTTTTGCAGGCCTTCTGTTTGCAATGCATAATGGGCTTTTTGGGCAATCTGACTGGTCGGCTCGGTATCGTTGTCGGCCAACCAATCAATCGGCGCAAAACTGTCTTCATTGTCGTTATTATCAGCCATAATACCGATATCGCGACCGGTCATACGCTGTTCCATTTCCATCACTTCCGAAAGTTTTACCCCCAAATCATCGGCAATCGATTGTGCTTCTTTGGGTGATAAAGCATTCAGATTTTTACGCATGCTGCGCAGATTGAAAAACAGTTTGCGTTGCGGTTTAGTGGTGGCAACACGAACCAAGCGCCAGTTGCGTAAAATAAATTCGTGGATTTCGGCTTTAATCCAATGCACGGCAAACGAAAACAAGCGTGCGCCACGGGTCGGCTCGAAGCGTTTCACCGCTTTCATCAGGCCGATATTGCCTTCTTGAATCAAGTCGGCTTGGTTCAAACCGTAGCCGTCATAACCGCGGGCAATCGATACGACCACGCGTAAATGTGAAAGAATCAGTTTTTTAGCGGCTTCTAAATCGCCTTTTTGTTGGCGTTCCGCCAGAGAAGTTTCTTCTTCGGCAGAAAGCATGGGAATATTGTTTACAGTATGAATGTATTGTTCCAAGCTACCATGACCGCTGGGGACGGGTAATGCAATGGCGTTCATTTTCATCTGTTGGCTTTCCTTATGTTTATGTGTTGAACTGTCGTTTATTAAGTATGACAGCCTTTGATTAAATATTATCAATATCGAATCTCTACTATATTAGACAAAAATTTTATGTATATTTTCTATACATGATAGGTAAATTTTTGTATTTTTAAGTTTTCGATTGATTTTAAATATTTGAGTGTTTTTATCAGGATTAGTTGCATTATAGCAAAGAATATATCCCTTGTGCTTTACCCACAGGAAAGACTCTATCATTATACGGTTAAGGTTCTATTTTACGCTTTATCTACCAAAACAATATTTTTTCAGACGGCCACTATGATTCATATCAAAGGCCGTCTGAAACATTATCTTCTGCGCCTGCCCGATAACCACAATGCGGCAGCTACAAAGGTTAATAATATCACCAACGGCCACGAGCCGCCCAATTTCATATAAGGGGTTTCCCCTTCATAGCCTTCGATAGTGCCTTCTAATACGGCATCAATATCCGGCTCTATGCTATCTACAACCCGCCCTTTGGGGTCGACAATGGCTGTTGCGCCGGTATTGGTGGCGCGCACCATATAACGCCCCAACTCCAATGCGCGCGCTTGTGATTGCTGCAAATGTTGAAACATCGCATTCGATTCGCCATACCAAGCCATATTGCTGGCATTGGCCAATAAGCTGGCCTGTTTGGCAGAAGCAATCAATTCGTCGCCGAAGCCGTCTTCATAGCAAATATTAAACGCCACTTTCTGATTGGCCATCTGAAATGGCTTTTGCGCACTGCCGCCACGTTGAAAATCGGATAACGGCATATTCATTAAGCGGTATAGCGGCTCGGTCAGCCACGGCAGCGGTTTGTATTCGCCAAACGGTACCAGATGGTTTTTCGCATAATAAGGCACATCATCGGGCGCGGCCGGATTGTATTCGGCCAGATTAATTACGGCGTTTTCATAGTTTTGGCCGTCTGAAGTATATTGGCTGATACCGACGGCCAGCGCGCTGCCGTTCAGCCGTGCCTGTGCGGCAAACTGGTCTATCAGCCCTAGCGGTAAATCCTGCCGCATCAGCGGAATGGCGGTTTCCGGCAAAATCACGATATCCGCCTGAGTCGCGGCAATTTGCCCGTAGTAGCGGTTAACCGTCGGGTAGAACTGTTCGGGACTCCATTTTAACGCTTGCGGAATATTGCCCTGAGCCAATGCCACGGTAGCGGTGCTGCCGTCCGGCCGGGTAAAGTCGGTTTGCCGTGCCACATAGCCGACTGCGAACAATACGATTAGGGCGACTGCGGCGGTGATACGTTCTTTCAGACGGCCTTGCGGTTGATCCGCCAACAACACCAGCCAAGCGCCGGCAAAAGCCGTTGCCAAGGTAACCAGATGAATGCCGCCCAAGGGCGCGAAGCCTGCCAACGGGCTGCTATCGGCAATCTGCGAATAACCGAGCGCACCCCATGCGAAACCGGTTAGCAGCCGTTCGCGGGCAAATTCGGTTAATGTCCATAATATCGGCAGTGCCAAACCGATACGCCAAGCGCGTGACAAAGTAAATTTTTTCAACAGCCAAAATGCGGCGGCAGGATACAGGGCAAGGAAAGCAGGCAATAGGAAGGTGAGCGGAACGGCATAAAGATTGGGCAAACCCGATACGGTATGCAAGGCGGTATAAATCCAATAAAACTGCGTGGTATAAGCAATTAGGCCGAACAAATAAGCCGTGCGGACGGTATATTGCGGGCGCAGTTCGGTAAGGCGGATAAGTGCGCCGAACAATAACGGCATCAGCCAAAAATGATAATACGGCGCGAATGTCAGCGGTGTGGCGGCGGCAATCACCACCACCAGCGGCCAATAAAACAACGGCTTTTGAAAAAGCGATTCGGTTTTCTGTATCAGATTCATAAATTAATCGTCCGCACCCGTAGGGTTAAGAGAGGCCGTCTGAAAACGGCCGGGGGTTCAATGATTAATGCGCCGCGTTCTTGCCCATCAGTTTCATAAGCGGCAATACCACGGCACATACCAACGCGCCGGACAACACGCCCACCACCAAATTGGCAATATGGCTGCGGATACCGGTATCCCAATGCAGCATATGCAAGAAGTGGTGCACAAAATCCAAATTGTGCACAATAATACCGCCCCCCACCAAAAACATCGCCAACATACCGATAACACTCAAAGCACGCATAAACCACGGCATAAACAAAATCATACCCTTGCCCAACGCCTGCACGGCAGCACTCGGTTTTTTCATCAACCACATACCGAAATCATCGGTTTTCACGATAACGGCTACCACGCCATATACCAGCACGGTCATGGCAATACCTATAATCGCCAACACCACTGCCTGACTGGCCACGCCATAATTCTCAACCACGCCCAAAGCAATAATAATGATTTCGGCGGAAAGAATAAAATCGGTACGAATCGCACCTTTGACTTTGGTTTTCTCATCAGTGAGTTCATCGCCGACGGCATGACGGGGTTCTTCGGCAGTCTCGCGGTTTAAATATTGGTGCAATAATTTTTCCACGCCTTCAAAGCAAAGAAAAGCACCACCCAACAATAACAACGGCTTAATCAATATCGGTATAAATACAGACAGCAATATGGCAACGGGCACTAAAATCGCCTTATTCACCAGCGAGCCTTTAGCCACCGCCCACACAATCGGCAATTCCCTATCGGCTTTCACGCCGGTAACCTGATTGGCATTCAAGGCTAAATCATCGCCCACCACGCCCGCGGTTTTCTTAGCGGCCATTTTGGTCATTAAGGCTACGTCGTCCAACACCGAAACAATATCATCGAGTAATGTAAATAAAGAGGCAAAAGCCATATTGCTTTCCTAAATAATTTATTTATCCAACCGCGTATTATAGCGGATTTCAGATGTACGCATGCTCTTTCAGACGGCCTGTCATAGGGATAAACCACTTCTATGATTCGATAGTGCCACCGAACACAAAGGCCGTCTGAAAAGTTTTCAGACGGCCTGTTTCATTCTGCCGACACCAATTATTGGTTGCCGGCAATAATTTGTAAAAGCTGCGGCAGCGGGCTGTATCCGCTTTGACTGCGGCCGTTCGGGAATACCAACGACGGCGTACCGTTAAAGCCGAGCTGTTCGCCCAATGAAGTGGTTTCAGCCACCGGATTATCACACGTTGCCACCTGCGGCGGTAATTTGCCCTCACGCATCCAAGTATTCCAAGCTGCGGTCGGATTAGGCTGACACCAGATTTGTTCCGCCTTACGCGCCGCATCGGGGTGCAGACTGGCAATCGGCATCATAAAGCTGTAAATCGTGATGTCGCTCATTTTGGCAAACTCATTCTCCAAGCGGCGGCAGAACGGGCAATCCGGATCGGAAAATACCGCCACTTTCAGTTTACCATTACCGCGCACTTCTTTAATCGCTTTATCCAACGGCAAAGAATTGAAATCGACCACATTCAATTCGGCCACACGCTCTTCAGTCAGGTCTTTGCGGTTTTTCACATCCAACAGGCTGCCTTGAATCAAATAGTTGGCATCGGCATCGGTATAGATAATCTGTTTGCCCGACACCACCACTTCATACAGGCTGCCCATCGGCGTACCCCGTACACTTTTGACTTTCAGGTTCTGGCTGGCATAAGCCTCTTCCAGCTTGGTTTTAATGGAAGCGGCCAAATCTTTATCAATATTAGTCATAAACTCAGCACTCGAACTGGTGCCTGCATCCGAACCTGTATTCGCAGCGACACTAGAAGCGGCAGAAGCGGATTGCGCCGCAGAAGCCGCCGGTGCGGACTCACTTTTTTGTACCGGCGTCTGTCCGCATGCCAATAAAGGCAGCAAGATGGCCGGCAAAGTAGCATATAAAAACTTTTTACTCATAGTATTTCCGTATTCATCAGGCCGTCTGAAAATCAGCCCGGCTTTTTGATGTTATGATTTCATAAACGGTTTGAAAGTTCGATTGTACCAAATCTTACGCAGTTGCCGTAAAAATAACATAACCATATTAATAGTAATTAATATTACCTTATATAAATACACCGGCTCCCCTCTTTATCCCGCAAACGTAAAACTATCCCCACCGCTATTCATGCGGCATTACCGCCACACTTGGCGCACCGCCCGCTTCATGCCACAATGCCATATCCCTCAACGGAGCGACGCCATGCACCCTATTTTAGCTTTCGATATCGAAACCGTACCCGATGTACAAGGCATACGCCTGTTAAACGATTTACCCGCAGATGTAGATGATGCCGATGTGGTTGCGTTTGCCCAACAGCAACGCCGCGCCCGCACCGGCAACGACTTTATGCAACACCACATGCACCAAGTGGTGGCCATTTCCTGCTGTATGCGCTGGGGGCAGGATAAAATCCACGTCGGCACCATTGGCGAAACCAGCGACAGCGAAGAAACCATGATTGCCAAGTTTTTCGACCTGATCGAAACCCACACCCCTCAACTGGTCAGCTGGAACGGCGGCGGTTTCGACCTGCCCGTATTGCACTACCGCGCACTCATCCACGGCATTCCCGCCGCCCGCTATTGGGATACCGGCGACGGCGATTTCGGCGACAGCCGCGATTTCAAATGGAACAACTACATCAGCCGCTATCACAACCGCCATTGCGATCTGATGGACTTACTCGCACTCTACCAGCCCCGCGCCAGCGTACCGCTCGACGACATGGCCAAGCTCTGCGGTTTTCCCGGCAAACTCGGCATGGACGGCAGCAAAGTTTGGGCAGCCTATCATGCAGGCCGTCTGAAAGACATCCGCGACTATTGCGAAACCGATGCCGCCAATACCTATCTGATGTATCTGCGCTTCCGCATGATGAGCGGCGCACTCGATGCCGACGAATACGAAATGGAAATCAAACGGCTGAAAAACTATCTGAAAACACTGGCCGAAGAGAAAACACACTGGGCGGAGTTTTGCAGCGAATGGAAATAACCCCTATCGGCAAGCCGCGCCGCCTTTGCGATACAATCCTTTTTTCACCACCGCAAACAGCTGAGGCCGTCTGAAAAAATGAACACACCCGATTGCGCCATTCTCGGCATGGGCTATTTAGGCCGGCCGTTGGCAGAAAAATTTTTTGAACAAGGCAGCCACGTATCGGCATTAAAACGACACATAACGTCTGACGACATCAATCTGCCGATTGACCTACACGCCGCCGATTTAAACCAAGCCGCCGCTTTTCAGGCAAACTTTTGGCCGACTTGGGCAGACAAACCCGTTTGGTTCTGCCTGTTGCCGCCCTCGGCCGTAAACCAATATGCCGACGCATTGGCCGCATGGCTTGCATTAGCCGAACAATACGGCATCGGCCATATTGTTTACAGCAGCAGTACCGGCGTTTATGGCAACGAAGTCAGGGAATGCAGCGAGCACAGCACACCAAACCCGCACACCGAAAGCACACGCAAAGTATGGCAGGCCGAACAGCTGTTTCTTAATAGCAGTATTGAAAATATTGACATTCTGCGCTTTGGCGGCCTCTATTCGATCGAGCGGCACCCACTCAACAGCTTATTGAAACGCCGCCAAATCGCCGGTGCCCACCAACCCGTCAACGTGATACACCAAAGCCGCGCCGTAGAAGCCCTACATTACGCCGCCTGTACACCCAACGGCAGGCGCATACGCAATATTGTTGAAAACCGACATCCGCCCAAACAGCAGTTCTATCAGCATGAAGCCGCCAAGCTCGGCCTACCCGAAGCCGATTTCGCCCCCGACGACGACAGCAGCGGTAAAATCGTGACCACGGTTTATCATGATTTTGCCCATTTTTTAGCCTAAACCCTGTTTACCCAACAAACAGGCCGTCTGAAACCTTTCAGACGGCCTGACAATGAAAGCACCAATATGAGCGCACTTCTTCCCGTTATTAACCATTTAATCGCCCAAAACCGCGAAACCCAAGCCGGCTTGGCCGAATTTTCAGGCAAATCGTTCAGCATGCAGGCCGCCGGCCTACATATTCACGGTATCTTAGACGATCAGGGTTTTCTCAAACCCGACAACGGACAAACCGACACCCAAATCACATTCCGCCCTACCGCCATACAAAAAATCCTACAAGGCCAAACACCGGGCATCGGCGACGTCGGCATCAGCGGCGACACCCGTTTGGGCATGGCCTTATTGCCGCTTATCGGCAGCCTGCGCTACTACGCACAAGATGACTTAAGCCGCCTGCTCGGCGACAACCTTGCCAGCAATATCGGCACACGCACGGCACACGCCAACCGCCTCTTCAAACAAATGGGGCAAAGCGTTTTGGAACAACTCGGCGAATTTGCCCGCGAACCGGAATCACCCGTGCCCGACCGCGAAACGCTGGCCGCATGGGCTGCCGAAGTCGATACCCTGCGCGACGACACCTCACGGCTGGAAGCGCGCTTGGCCAAGCTGGAAAAACAAGCCGCCGAACAAGCTGAAGCCACGCATCCGAATCACGAATGAAACCGATACCGGATATATTTTTCAGACGGCCTCACACACAAAAAAACGGGCGGATATTATCCGCCCGTTTTTTTATCAAGTCATTATCAAAGCGATATCCGTGTTAACGTTTTTCCGCCGCCAATACCTTAGCCACCGTATCCACCACCGCCTGCGTTTGCGGGTCTACTTCAATATTAACCACATCACCAACCTGACGGCTGCCGAATAAAGTGCGTTGTAAGGTTTCGGGAATCAGGTGCACATTAAATTCATTATCGGTCACGCTGCCGATGGTGAGGCTGCATCCGTCCAAACCGACAAAACCTTTGGTGAGGATATAGGGTTTTAATTCGGCCGGCAGCGCAAACCACAAAGTACGGTTGTGTTCGTTTTGTTCGATGCGGGTAATCTTGGTCGTTGCCATAATATGGCCGCTCATCAAATGGCCGCCGATTTCATCACCGAAACGGGCGGCGCGTTCCAAGTTCACCAAACCGCCCGCTTCCAAGCCGCCGAGATTGGTTTTGGCCAAGGTTTCCGCCATCAGGTCGAAATCAACCTGCCGCCCGTTAATGCGGGTAATGGTCAGGCAGCAGCCGTTGTTGGCCACCGAAGCGCCGGTTTGAAGATTGTCGGCCATATTTTCAGGCAGCTCGACCGTAAACGTGCAAAAATCAGCAGCAGGCATCTCTTTGGCAACGATTTTGCCCACGCCTTGTACAATACCGGTAAACATAAATAATTTTCCTAAATAAACAATATATTAAATTATCAGCCAAGCGGCGGCACGCCCGACAAACTAATAAACATGCCCGCAATCACCGCGCTCATCAAATTCGACAGCGAGCCGGCAATCATGGCCTTAAACCCCAAGCGCGCCACATCATGGCGGCGGTTCGGCGCCATAATACTCAAACCGCCCACCAGCACCGCAATCGAGCCCAGATTGGCAAACCCGCACAAAGCAAAAGAAATAATCGCCTGAGTATGGCTGCTTAATTGTACGGCAGATTCGGGGGTCAGATACTTCACAAATTCGGCATACGCCACAAACTCGTTCACCACCAACTTCTGCCCGATAAGCGAACCGGCAACGCCCGCTTCCTGCCACGGGATACCGATCACCCACGCCAGCGGCGCAAACAACACCCCTAAAATGCCTTGCAGGGTTACATCTTCATAGCCGAACCAACCCGCCACACCGCCTATCATGCCGTTAATCAACGCAATCAGCGCCACAAACGCCAGCAGCGAAGCGCCGACGGCAAACGCAATCTGCGCCCCGGTTACCGCACCGCCGGCCGCCGCGTCAATCACATTGGCCGGTTTTTCCGTTTCGGTATCTTCTTCCACCTCAGTGACTTCAGGCTTTTTTCCGGTTTCCGGCACCAACAACTTGGCAAACAGCAACCCGCCCGGCGCCGCCATAAACGACGCCGCAATCAGATAAGGCAGCGGCACCCCCATTTGGGCATAACCGGCCAACACCGACCCGGCCACCGAAGCCAAGCCGCCGCTCATAATAGCGAATAGTTCGGACTCGGTCATCGTGCGGATATACGGGCGCACCACCAGCGGCGCTTCGGTTTGGCCGACAAAAATATTGGCGGCCGCCGACATCGATTCCGTTTTCGACGTGCCCAGAATTTTTTGCAAAAAACCACCGATCAGCTTAATCAGCAGCTGCATCACGCCGATATAATACAGCACTGCCATCAACGACGAGAAAAACACAATCATCGGCAACACACGAAACGCAAACACAAAACCGCCGCCGCCAAACACTTCAAACATTTGATCGGACACCAAACCGCCAAACAGGAAAGCCACCCCGTCGTTACCATAGGCAATCACATTATCAACCGCTTCGGAAATACCCAGCAGGCCGTCGCGCCCCCACGGTACATAGAGCACCAGCGCGCCTAAAGCCACCTGAATCAGAAACGCCCCCGCAACGGTGCGTAAATTAATCGCTTTCCGGCTGCTGGAAAGCAATACGGCAATCGCGATTAAAACCGCCATACCGAGCAAGCTGTGCAATACGCCCATGAGCCTCTTCCTTTTCGGATAAATCGACCTCATTATAAATAAAACAAACTCGTTCAGGCCATCTGAAAACTGATAAGATAAAAAAACAGCCGTTGCCCCGCCGCAGCCGACCGCAAACACCGCACGGCCGGCCTGCCCGTAAAACAGGCCGTCTGAATATAAAAACATGCAATAAACCTAAAACTTAAGATAGGAAATACCATGTCTTCATACCGCTTTACCCTACCCTCGTCTTCCGGCCAAGATTTCGTTTCCGACGAACACCTGCCGCTGATTATCTATTTTTACCCCAAAGACAACACCCCCGGCTGCACCACCGAAGGGCTGGACTTCAACGCCCGTTTGGAACAATTCCAAGCACTCGGCTATACCGTGGTCGGCATTTCGCGCGACAGCGTCAAATCGCATCAAAACTTTTGCAACAAACAAGGTTTCCGCTTCGAACTTTTGAGCGACAAAGAAGAAACCGTGTGCAAAATGTTCGACGTCATCAAACTGAAAAAACTCTACGGCAAAGAATCATTGGGCATCGAACGCAGCACCTTTGTGCTCAACGAAAAAGGCGAAATCATCCACGAATGGCGCAAAGTCAAAGCTGCCGGACACGCCCAAGAAGTATTAGAAACCCTGAGCCGGTAAGCCGGCCGCCCTCTTTAAAAATTGAAAGCACACACCATGCAGACACCTCAAGCCGTTGTTTTACGCCTCAACGCCATCCGCCTGGAGCCGCTGGCAGCCGAGCATGCAGAAGCCCTAAGCCGTGCCACCGCCGACGGCGAAGTGTGGCGGCTGGTTTTTGCTTCCGCACCCGAGCCCGACAAAACCGAAGCCTATATTCAGACGGCCTTATCCACGCCCAACCGCTTGGCTTTCGCCGTGATAGACGAAACCTCCGGCGAAGTCATCGGCAGCACCAGTTATCACGATATCAATCAAGCGGCCGGCCGTGTGGAAATCGGCCATACTTGGTATGCAAAAAGCCGTTGGCGCAGCCATGTCAACACCACCTGCAAATACCTGCTGCTTTGTCATGCCTTTGAAACGCTCGGCTGCCAAACGGTAGGCTGGCGAACCGATATACTCAATACCCGTTCCCAACAGGCCATCGAACGTTTGGGCGCGAAGAAAGACGGCGTTATACGCGGCTTCCAAACCCGTCGCGACGGCAGTGTACGCGACACCGTGATGTACAGCATGACACGCGAAGAATGGCCCGAACACAAAGCGCGTTTACAAAGCAAACTCAACCTTTCCCCCACCTGATTTTCAGACGGCCTATGATGAATTATCCCTGCCTTTACGCCGCCCCGTTCGGCAATATCACCCTGATTTTCGACGGACAGGGCAACCTGCTCGAAGTGCACCTCTACGGCCATCCCGAGCACGCCCCCTATCCCTTGCCGGAAGCTTGGCGGCAAAAGCTCGATGACTACTTCTCAGGCCGTCTGAAAAACTTTAACCACCCTGCATCTACACACGGCACACCGTTTCAGCAGAAAGTCTGGCAGGCCATTGCCGAAATTCCGGCCGGCGAAGTGCAAACTTATCAAGATATCGCCCGCCGTATCGGCAGCCATCCCCGCGCCGTCGGCTCCGCCTGCGGGAAAAACCCGTTGGCGTTAGTGGTACCCTGCCACCGCGTGGTCGCCAAACAAGGCTTAGGCGGGTTTTCCTGCAAAGAAGGCGATGCCCTTTCCATCAAACGCTGGCTGTTAAAACACGAAGGCATCAACCTATAACCACCGCACCGATACCCGCCATGACCGATCCGCTTACCGACCGCCTGCTCGAACACCTTTGGCTAAGTAACAGACTCAGCCAAAACACCCTCGACGGCTACCGCCGCGATCTGCAAAAAATTGCCGCCCGCCTAGCCGAACAAGGTTTGAACTGGCAAACCGCCCAAAGCACCGACTTGGCTGCCGCCATTTATCACCCAAACGAAAAACCCCGTTCGCAAGCCCGCGCCCTATCCGCCTGCAAACGGCTCTACGGCTGGCTGAGCGAAACCGAACAACGGCCCGACAACCCGACCCGACACCTCACCGCCCCCAAGCAGGTTAAAACCCTACCCCAACTGATTACCGAAGCCCAAATCGACCGCCTGCTCGACGCCCCCGACACCGACACCCCGCACGGTTTACGCGATAAAGCCCTGCTCGAACTGCTCTACGCCACCGGCTTGCGCGTCAGCGAAGCGGTCAAACTCAAAATCAACGAAATCAACCTGCAAAAAGGCATTATCAACACCATCGGCAAAGGCAACAAACAGCGTATCGTCCCCCTAGGGCAGGAAGCAGCCTACTGGATAGAACGCTACGCCGCCGAAGCCCGCCCGCAACTGCTCAAACACAAAGCCTGCGATGAAATGTTTGTCAGCCAAAAGCGCACCGGTATTTCACGGCAACTGGCTTGGATGATTGTCGAAAAATATGCCGAAGCCGCCGGCATCAGCCAACTCAGCCCGCACGGCCTGCGCCATGCGTTTGCCACCCATCTGGTGAACCATGGTGCCGACCTCCGAGTCGTGCAAATGCTGCTCGGCCATGCCGATATCAGCACCACCCAGATTTATACCCATGTTGCCAACGAACGCTTAAAAAATATTGTGCAAACACACCACCCGCGCGGGTAAATGGTTCAATCAATAAAGGGCTGATACACGCTAGGTATCAGCCCTTTATTTAGGCTTTTCAGACGGCCTGCCAAGCCTTAGCTAAAATATTAGTGCTATTTATTCATTAACCGGCAAATGCCGCCGCCAATCGCATGATAATATCAGCAGCACTGCCCGCTTGTGCCAACACCGCATTCTGCCCTGCCCACAACGGTGAAAATTCATCCGTTCCCTGTGCTTCTGCTGCCGCCCTTAGCGGTGCCGATGCCGACTGCGCCAAAGGAAACGGCGGTGCAGCCGGATTAACAGGCCCTGCTTCGCGGATAAAACGATTGCGAATACCCCGTGCCAAACCGCCGCTAAACACATTGGTCAACACCGTATCCGCAGCACGCGGGCTTTGCAGAGCGGCACGGTGCCGCTCGGAAGTATCGGCCTCATCGGCCGACAACAGCGCCGTACCGATTTGAATCCCGGCCGCCCCCAATGCCCTTGCGGCACGAGCGGTTGCTTCATTACTAATGCCTCCTGCCGCGACTACCGGCAATGCCACCGCTTCGCACACTTGCGGTAGCAAACTGAACAATCCGGCCTGATGTGCTTGCGCTTCGTCCATAAATGTCCCCCTATGCCCGCCCGCTTCCAAACCTTGTGCAATCACAATATCGGCACCCTTGTCGGCCAACAGACATGCTTCTGCAACCGTTGTTGCCGTCGACATCACCACCGCACCGCTGCTTTTCACTTTGTCCAATAAAGGCTGGTCGGGTAGCCCGAAATGAAAACTCACTACCGGCGGCTTATAGGCCATTACAATTTCCGCCTGTTCATTGCTAAAAGGCTGCCTGCCGCCACCCGATTTAATATCGTGTTCGGTCAAGCCGAACGCCCGATAAAAAGGTGCCAATACGGCCAACCATTCCGCTTGTTGTTGCGGTTGATATTCCGGCTGTTTGTGTGCAAAGAAATTAATATTGAAGGGTTGGTCGGTGTGGCGGCGTATGGTTTCGATTTCGGCGCATAATTTTTCAGGCGGCAACATCGCCGCAGGCAACGACCCCAAGGCTCCGGCATGGCAGGCAGCCAACGTCAGTCGGCTGCTTTGCACCCCTGCCATCGGTGCCTGAATCAGCGGCAGTTTAGTGCCGAGTAGTTTTAATAATGTTGTTGTCCGGTTCATTTTACCTCCTCTGTTTCTTTGTATCTTAATCCGTTTCAAGCCGGTATGCTTTTATAGTTAGTTATCTTATCAGGCTTTGCTTGGCTTTTTCACTACGATTATCCTTTTTCATTTCAGGCCGTCTGAAATCATTTTTCAGACGGCCTAAATCTTTATCTTTATATTCGCCGCACCCCACTATTTTTCACCCGCCGTACAACGGCAATAAGAAAAGCTGCCGTTTTCAGGCAGCTTCTATGATTATCACCATCTATTAAGCGTCTAATGCTATTTTTTCCTGACGGTAGGCTTCGGCGGCTTCCCGTTCGCGTTTGGTTGTCTGGCGCATCATATAATAATTAATGGCAATTACCAGCGTGCCGACAATGGTAATCATAATGGTCGCCAATACGTTCATTTGCGGATCCAGACCCAGTTTGATTTTTGAGAAAATCACTTGCGGCAGGGTTGAAGAGCCGGGGCCGGATAAGAACGATGTAATCACCAAGTCATCCAACGATAAAGTGATGCCGAGCAGGAAGCCCGAAGCAATCGCCGGTGCAATCAGCGGCAGGGTAATCACAAAGAAGATTTTCAGCGGGCGCGCGCCCAAGTCCATCGCGGCTTCTTCCAGAGATTGGTCCAGCTCGACCAAACGCGACCGGATCACCACCGTGATATAAGCCATACACAATGTGGTATGCCCTAAGAAAATGGTGAAAAAACCGCGGTCGAAATACAGCCACCCTAACAGCTCGCTGTTTTGCAAAAATATCTGAACCTGAATAATCAGCAACAGCATGGATAAGCCGGTAATCACATCCGGCATCACCATCGGCGCGGATACCATACCGGCAAACAATGTGCTGCCGCGGAAACGTTTGATACGCGCCAAGGCATAGCCTGCCAGTGTGCCGAGAATCACGGCCGCCAGAGAAGACACCACGGCAATCCGCAGCGATAACCATGCCGCTTCAAGAATGGTGCTGTTGCTAGCCAATTCGCCATACCATTTGGTTGAAAACCCGCCCCAAACCGTCACCAATTTGGATTCGTTAAACGAATAAATCACCAAAACCACTAGCGGTATATAAAGAAAGGCCAAGCCTAAACCCAACATCAGCTTCAGGAACCAAGAAAGCTTATATTTAGACATTATCTTGCTCCTTCTTCGATTTCACGGTTTTCATAATGGTGGAACAAGGCAATCGGAATCACCAGCAAAATCACCATAATCACGGCAATGGCGGAAGCCAGCGGCCAGTTGTTTTGGTCGAAAAACGCCTGCCACAATACTTTACCAATCATCAGGTTTTCGGAACCGCCCACCAATTCGGGAATCACAAATTCACCGACAGCCGGCACAAACACCAGCATGGAGCCGGCAATAATTCCGGTTTTCGACAACGGCAGTGTAATAGCAAAAAACGCCTTAATCGGCCCTGCGCCCAAATCGGAAGCCGCTTCGAGCAACCGGTCGTCCATTTTCACCAACTGCGTATACAGCGGCAGAATCATAAACGGCAGATAGGCATAAACCATCACCAAATTCAGTGAAAAAGCGTTATAAAACAAATCTAAGGGCTGGCTGATAATCCCGTATTCCATCAGATAGTTATTGATAATACCGTTGTGTCCGAGCAGCCCCATCCAAGCGTAAACACGCAATAGGAATGACGTCCAAAAAGGCAGCATAATCGCCAACAATAAACCGTTGCGGATAGACGGATTGGCCCGTGAAATGGCATAAGCAATCGGATAACCGAGTAGCAGGCAGATAAACGTGGTGGTCAGCGCGGTTTTAATCGACAGCCAATAAGTCAGCAGATAAATATTGTTGCCGTTGCTGTCTGAAAACGGATTGAGCATACTGCTCAGGCTGCTCCAGAAATTTTGGAAAATATCGGCATAATTTTGATAATTCAAAGCGATATTTAAACGTCCGAAATCGGGATCGGTCGTAATCAGCGGCGAATAAGGCGGAATGGCCAGCTCTTGTTCGGCAAAGCTGATTTTCAACACAATCACAAACGGAATCAGAAACAACACCAGCAGCCAGAGATAAGGCACGGCAATTACTGCTCTCTGCCCCGGTCGGCGTGTCAGTTTGCGTTTCAACATGGTTAATGTCATTGCAGTATCCTTACAGCTTAGCTAAACAACGGCGTCGGTTGGTTTGCCGGCCAGCTGACATACACGGTTTCTTCCCAAGTCGGTGGTGTAACATTACGCACATACCAATAAGGTGCCGGTACTTGGCTCTTAATGCGGCGGCCGTTAGCCAATTCCACATGATAAATGGCAAAGCTGCCCAAATAAGCGATTTCTTTGACCGTACCTTTTTCCCAGTTGTAGTCACCCAAGTTATCCGGTTTTTCTTTATGCAGGTCGATATCTTCCGGGCGGATACTGATCCATAGTTTTTGCTCGGCAGGCCCGCCTAATCCATGGTCGATACGCACTTTATTTTCCAATTCAGGTAATTCGATAATTGAATAATCAGCATGATCTTCAAAAACCGTACCCTCGAAAATATTGGTTTCACCGATAAATTCGGCGGTAAAGCGGCTGTTGGGGAAGTCGTACACATCGCTCGGTGTGCCTACCTGCTCCAACTTCCCTTCCGACATAATCGCCACACGGGTCGCCATGGTCATGGCTTCTTCCTGATCGTGGGTCACCATAATGCAGGTGACACCGACTTGTTCTAAGGTATTAACCAATTCCAGTTGGGTTTGCTGGCGGAGTTTTTTATCCAATGCGCCCAAAGGTTCATCCAGCAATAGGATTTTTGGGCGTTTCGCCAAGCTGCGTGCCAAAGCAACACGTTGCTGTTGGCCGCCTGAAAGCTGATGCGGTTTACGTTTGGCGTATTTGCTCATTTGCACCAAGCGCAACATTTCTTCCACTCGTTCGGCAATTTTGGCTTTCGGCATCTTGTCTTGCTTGAGACCGAAAGCAATATTTTGTTCTACCGTCATGTGCGGAAACAAAGCATAGCTTTGAAACATCATATTAATCGGGCGTTCATACGGAGCAAGTTTGGTAATATCTTGGCCATCTAAAATAATTTTGCCCTGATTCGGCGTTTCCATACCCGCCAACATGCGCAGCAATGTTGATTTACCACTGCCCGAACTGCCCAAAAGGGCAAAAATTTCATGCTTTTCAATACTCAGGTCGATGTGATCGACAGCATAGTTGTCACCAAATTTTTTAACCAAGCCTTGTATTTGCAAATAAGGTTGGGCGGAAGACGCTACGGAGGCGTTCATAATGGCAATACTCCAATCAATAACGAGTACCGGCAAAACGGATTTTCGCGTGGGTGATAAAAAGCTGTTTGATTGCTGGTTAAGAGCGCACGCTCAGCAAGGAAAAATTTCTAAGGGCTGCAGAAACCCTAATATACTTAAGGTTGCCGACAGCCCTATTTTTTGAACCCGTGATTATAGTAGCCTATGCCTTGACGGGGCAATATAAAATCAAATTTTTTATAAATTTTGTAAAGCACTTCCCTTTCTTCGCAACAAACAGAAAAGATATCCGTACTATCATCAACATACCAACAAAACATAAATTTACATAAAATAACTAAAATTAATTAAAGCACAGTTTATTTAATGCTTCAGACGGCCTAAATAATAAGGCATCCACAAAGAAAAACAAATAAAATGCAAAGCTCGAAGAATATCCATTTAATGAAACAAATTGTAAAGAACATTTAATTTATATTGTTTTATTGATAAAGTCAGTCTGTCTCAAAATTAATTATAGACACTTCACCTTCTCTTTCCATTCAGTTCAATATCATTAAACTGTCAACCAAACATACACAACAAAACTATAGGAAACTAATGAATTTATTTAAAAAAACTTTATTTGCCGCTTTCGGACTCAGCTTATCGCTTGCCGCAACGGCTGCATCTGATACCGGCGTCACGGTCGACCAATCCAAATACGCCAACCGCCAAGTGTTGCCGGACTTTACCGCCGGCATGTGCGATAACGCAGCCCCCACTTTAGTCCATTTAAAAGATAATTTATATCGCCATACCAATGGTGCCGGCTTGGCCGTCCATAGCGGTATTGTGATGATTACCAAAGAAGGTGCTTTAGTTGTCGACGGCGGTGCCACTTGTGCTTCCGAATGGCTGAATGCGGAAATTAAAAGACGTTTTAATGTTCCGGTGAAATACGTTGTTTTAACCCACGCCCACGCCGACCATATGGCCGGCAGCCAAGTATTCCAAAAAGCCGGTGCAACGATTGTTGCCAACAAAAGAGCGATTGAGCCTATTGTCGGCGAAAAAATCCCTTACGCCATCCCCAATCGTGTATTTGATAAAGACATGACCATCAGCTTAGGCGGGGAAACAGTGAAATTACACCATGTCAGCCCGAGCCATTCCGACAGCATGACCATGGTTTTATTCCCCAGACAAAAAGCCTTGCAATGTACCGACGTATGCCAAAATAAAACTATGCCGTACAATGATTTCTTAGACTTCTACTATCCCGGCTGGATTGCCACTTTAGATTGGATTTTGGATCAAGACGTCGATATTATCGACATCGGCCACTACACTCCGGCCACCAAAGCCGACCAAGCCGCATTGCGTAACTATATGGTTGATTTGCATCAGCAGGTGCTCGACTTATCGCGCGCCGGCCAATCATGGGATCAGCTATACCGTAATGTTAAGTTCAGCCCTGAAGTACAAAAATGGACCAACTTCAACAATATGAAAACCCTCAATATTATGGGCATGTATCGTTGGGTGAATAACCATCGCCGCGGTATGTGGTAAGAACAGTATGATTCTTTAGTATTGAAAGATAAAAAAGCTGACTCAATAGTCAGCTTTTTTCTTGTTTCCAAATCAACAAAGTTCGCTATTCGTCCGCTCCGTCATCCGTTTGATTTTGTTGTTCATCCATAATAGTACGAATTTCTTGGAAAAGCGCACGGAAATTTTTCGGCGGTTTATTCAACTCTTGTTCTTTACGGGTATTGCGGATTAACGTCCGTAACTTACCGGCATCGGCCTGCGGGTAATCAGCAATAAATGCAGTTAAGGCATCATCCGCCGCGATAAGCCGCTCGCGGGTTTGTTCCACACGCTGTAAAAAGGCATTGTGTGCGGCATTATCACCACGCAACTTCGCCAAATAACGCTCAATCGGTTCCGGATCGGCATCTCGCATCAAACGGCCGATATATTGCGCCTGACGTTTGCGCGCTCCGTTTGAGGTGATTTTCTTATATTCCGCTACCGCTTCATATAAATCTTCCGGCAAACCGATTTTTTTCAGCGCGTCCGTTGAGAGTTTGGTCAGCTGCATCCCTAAATCTTGCAAGCTGTCCATCTGCTTTTTCATTTGGGTTTTACTTACCCATTCTTGCTCATGATTACTCATTATTTATCTCTTTCAATAGTCGCCGCATTTTAGCACAAGCGGCCACCCTATTCCGACTATCGTCACAATTTTGCCGAGGCCGTCTGAAAGCGGTTAAAATAACACCAACCCTTTCTATCGGACAATTCATGTTTAACCACAACAAAGACGAACTACTGCAATTATGCGGGCAGGTTTTAACCTTAGCCAAACAACACGGTGCAACCTCTGCCGAAGCCGACTTAAGCGAAGCAATCGGCCAAAGTGTGAATGTCCGCCTCAATGAAATCGAACAGATTGAATACCAGCAAGACAAATCGCTCGACATTACCGTCTATGTCGGGCAGCGCAAAGGCAGGGCGAGTACGGCCGACTTTTCACCCCAAGCATTAAGCGATACGGCAAAAGCAGCGGTCAATATTGCCAAATATACAGCGGAAGACGATTGTGCCGGCTTGGCCGATGCGGCATTAATGGCCGAACATATCGGCGATTTAGATAAATACCATGAGTGGGATTTATCTACCGAAGCCGCCGTAGAACTGGCCAAACAATGCGAACAAGCGGCACGGGATACCGACAGCCGCATCAGCAATTCAGACGGCGCAGGCGTACAGACCGGTCACTATCAATATGTATATGGTAATTCCCACGGTTTTGCCGCACACCAGCAAGGCACGCGCCACAGTATTTCATGCAGTGTCGTTGCATCCGACGCAAACGGCATGCAACGTGACTACTGGTTTGATGCCGCCTGCCGACACAATGATTTATCTTCAGCGGAAAATATCGGCCGTACCGCCGCCGAACGCACCGTAAGCCGTTTAGGCGGCCGCAGCCTGCCGACCGGCAGCTATCCCGTTGTGTTTGATGCTGCCGTAGCCGGCAGCCTAATCGGCCATCTTGTCGGCGGATTAAGCGGCGGTGCTTTATATCGGCAAAGCAGTTTTCTTATCGACAGCTTGGGTAAACAGGTTTTACCCGATTTTCTTCATTTACGGGAAGAACCTCATATTCCCAGAACTTTCGGCAGCACTTATTTCGACAGCGAAGGCGTGGCGACCCAACCGCGTTTTGTGATTGAAAACGGCATAATTCAAGGCTATTTTTTAAGCAGTTATAGCGCCAGAAAACTAGGTATGCAAACCACGGCCAATGCGGGTGGCGCACATAACCTCTGCTTAAACCACACCCATCCCAACCAAGCCGCACTCCTTAAAGAAATGGGCAACGGCCTGCTGATTACCGAACTGATGGGGCAAGGCATCAATATGCTGACCGGCGACTATTCCCGTGGCGCGGCAGGCTATTGGGTTGAAAACGGGGTAATTGCCCACCCCGTACAAGAAATCACCATTGCCGGACGTTTGCAGGATATGTATCGCCAAATTATCGGCGTGGCCGATGATGCCCTCAAACGCTCCTCCAACAAAATCGGCTCGATATTGATTAGCGAAATGACCATAGCCGGCACTTAAATCCCACAAACAATCCAATAGTATCGCAACAGAGCAGTTTGCCACTTCTATAAAACAGCCGAACCCAATTTAATCGGTTTCGGCTGTTTCACCCACTGGTTTTATAATTAGAGTTTATCATTATCTATTGATAAGGCCGTCTGAAAGATCTCAATGCATTAATAAAGTCTATTAAAAAATATTCTATAAAATACTTATTTTCCCAACTTACCTTTCATATCTACTGCTTTATACATAAAAACAACAAAATCAAATCAACCCGCCATTGTTTCTATTTATAATCCCACAAAAATAAAAATATATTAAAATCAAATATGTAATTCAAATATTCCAAATAAATACCGAATATCTGGTATACTAATTAGTAACCTAATAAATATTTTTAAATAAAATTATATGAATAGTTAAAAATAATTACTGGAGAAAATACGTTTATCTTGATAATATACCGAATATCAAAAAATAAGCCGAATATCTAAAAAAATATCCGCTTATCCAAACACATTAGAAAGTAATACTTAAAGGGGCCACATCATGACCATTATTGCTATTGACCTTCAGCCGCAATGCCGTTTTTCCTGTTTTGCTGCGAACGATCAACAATGCGTTCATCAACCGGAAAGTATTGTTCCGGAGTTGAACCGTCAGGCACGTTTGGCTCACAAGCGAGTATTAGTTGAAAATGTTTCTAATCCTAAAGATACATTATGTGCAAGCTTATGCGGTGGTGTAGATAACCTACTGCCTAACAGCTTTACATTTAGCCGTGAAACCCATTTTACCATCCAAGCAGAAGCTTGCCGTGGTAAACATCTATTAAAAGGCCTCCCCTCCGGAGCAGATTATGATCATGCGATCGAGGTAGATGGGGAAGAAACAGGCAGCGCTTGTTTTCATGATACCAAAGAAAAGCACAGCACCGGTTTAATTGAATGGTTGCATACCCAACAAGCCGATACCATTATTCTTGGCGGTTTGGCTACCGAATATGCCGTATTGGAAACAGCTTTACATTTAGATTGGTATAACGATAATTGGCATATTATTGTCAATCTTTCAGCCTGCCGTGGTTATACGCCCGAGGCAACATTAAAAACAGTTTCTTTATTACGGCAAGCCGGTATTACCGTAGTTTTTGATACTGAAGATTTACCTGCCGCTATTGCTGCTGGTAGCACACGTTTAATGTCACAAGCCTCTTAACTCAAGAGATAATTGCTTGCTTTTAAACAATTTTCCAGTTAAATATTAAAAATCTCTTCACAGACACTCCCATCTGTAAGAGTTCTTCAAGGCCGTTTTCAAACGGCCTCTTTTTTATTCAAAAAAATATCAAGTACCTTTTAAATCCCCCCTATCCCAATATAACCTATCATAATTACGATTAATTAAATATTGATTTTCTCTTCAAACCGTTAGAATTCAATAAGCTCACATATGCTGCTTGAAACAGCAGCTCAGTAACCAATATACTAAATACACCATAAAATCCTATTCATCAGTATAACGTGTCTTATACTTCCGATATCAGAAAGGTTTTATCATGAAATCTATCGAACAATTATTAAACCATCCCAATGTGCAATTTACCCCTTTTTCAGACGGCCTACCGGTTGATAATCCGGCTACTGGCGATATTATTGCTTATGTCAAACACTCCTCAACCCAAGAGATAACACATCAAATCGAACAAGCCCAATCCGCCCAACGGGAATGGGCATCAAAAACAGCGCTTGAGCGTGCCGATATATTATGGGAATGGTATCGCCTCTTAAAGGAAAACAAAGAAAACCTTGCCCGAATTATGACCATGGAACAAGGCAAAAGCATCACCGAGTCACGTGGCGAAATTGATTATGCCGCCGGTTTTATCAGATGGTATGCAGAAGAAGCCCGCCGTATCGATGGCGATATCTTAACTAGCTTGAAAAATACCCAAAAACTGATGGTGATTAAGCAGCCTGTAGGTGTCACTGCGGCTATTACTCCTTGGAACTTCCCTGCTTCAATGATTACCCGTAAAGCCGCGCCTGCACTGGCTGCCGGATGCGCCATGATTGTCAAACCGGCATCCCAAACCCCATTAAGCGCTTATGCACAAGCAGTATTGGCTTATGAAGCAGGTATTCCGCCTGAATTATTTGCTATCGTCTGTGGCAATGCACAAGAAATCAGCAACACCTTTACCCAAACTCCGATTATCCGGAAAATCAGCTTTACCGGCTCAACAGATGTCGGTATAAAAATTTATGGCAGCAGCGCTAATCAGATTAAAAAAATCAGTTTGGAGTTAGGTGGGAATGCACCCTGTATTGTGTTTGACGATGCCGATATGGATAAAGCCGTTCAAGGTGTGATGCAAAGTAAATTCCGTAATGGCGGCCAAACCTGTGTATGCAGCAACCGTGTTTATGTTCAGGCCGGAATATATGATGAATTCTGCCGCCGTATTACCGAAGAAACAAGCCGTCTGAAATTGGGTAACGGCTTAGATGAAGATACGCAAATCGGCCCATTGATCGATAAAAAAGCTATTGTTAAAGTAGAAGAACATATTAGCGATGCACTCAATAAAGGAGCGCGCTGTCTAACCGGAGGTAAAAGGAGTTCGTTAGGCAGTACTTTCTTCGAGCCTACTGTTTTAAGCCATATGACTTCTAATATGCGGATAGCTCGTGAGGAGACATTCGGTCCGGTATGCCCACTATTTCGCTTTGAAACCGAAAGCGAAGTTATTACCCAAGCCAATGATACCGAATACGGCTTGGCTTCTTATCTGTTTACTGAGGATACAGCACGCCAATGGCGCGTATCCGAAGCTTTGGAATATGGAATGGTCGGTATTAATACGGGGTTAATCAGTAATGAAGTTGCACCATTTGGTGGTATTAAAATGAGTGGACTCGGACGTGAAGGTGGTAAATACGGTATAGAGGAATATTTGGAATTAAAATATTTATGTTCGGATATTGGCTAAAAGCCAATAAAAAAAGCGTACTATGAACAGTACGCTTTTTTTCATCAATCCTTTTTCATTAATCTACGTAAGAGATTAGATACTACCACCTGATTGATTTACCATATAAGTAACTGCAGCTTTTACTTCATCATCACTCAAGCCTAAGTTACCACCTTTAGCCGGCATTACACCGCCATCAGGACCATTAAAGCCTTCAATAGCATGCTTAAATAAGACTTCTTTACCTTGTTTAATACGTGGTGCCCACTCATCATTATGAGTAATTTTTGGTGAAAGTGGAATAGCGGAATCTGCAGCGTGACAAGCCATACAGATACTTTCAAAAACTTTTTGCCCGTCTGCCTCTGTTACCGGACTAGCAACAGCAGTATCTTCCGCACCAGACGCATCAGCGTTCACTTCAGGTGCTACCAAACTACCACCTGATTGGTTTGCCATATGAGCAATCGCACGCTTCAATTCATCATCAGTTAAATCAGCTTGTCCGCCTTTGGCCGGCATCGCATTAAAACCATTCAACGCATTATTAAATAATGCATCAAGACCTTTGGCAATACGTGGCGCCCATTCATTGTTGTGGGTAACTTTAGGTGCATCCGGAACGCTGCTGTCTGCCGCATGACACTGAATACATACCTTGCTGAAAATCTGTTCCCCTGTACGCTGGCCGATAGGCGTACCATCCCCCATTGTAATATTACCGGCCGGCATAATGCGGGTTTCAGTTGCAGATTGGGTAGTTTCCTCTACAGTGCTGTAATAATTACTGCCTGCCAATTTCACCAGAAAAAACAATACTGCAATCAAAATAACGATACCGCCCAACAGGGTGGTAAGTGCAGAGCCGCTGGCTTTATGGTTGCTCAATGAATTCATTTGATATGGCCTCGCCGTTTTTGGTAGGTTGTGACGAATAGAGAGTTATATATTTTTGATTTTGTTAATTCGGATTAACAATATTTTGCTGGATTATACTGAATTAATGGCAGCTTTCCAATCTTTAAGTTTAACTTTCCTCAAATAAAGTGTGGATATACCAAGTATATCGTTTCAACCGCCACACTAAAAATAGTTTGATAAAATGCTTTCAAGTTAATCATTCGCTGATATATACGGCCTGAAAGATTTCGATTTTTTCTATTTATTGTATTCAGACGGCCTGGCAGATGGTAAGGTTTTAAAGAACTTTCAATACCATACCGACACATCTATAGTATTTTTATACTATCTGACCATTATATCAAACAAGAAATAAAACAAATATTTTTGCCAATTTTAGATTTTTGCGCTAATCTTACGTCCTTTCTGCACCCATAGCTCAGTTGGAAGAGCGTCAGTTTCCGAAGCTGGAGGTCACAGGTTCGATCCCTGTTGGGTGCGCCAAACTATTTTTGGGCGGTTCCTATTTTTATTGGGAACCGCCTAATTTTTTAAATTTTACCCAATACCACAATGTTCGCTTGGCATGGAAAACATCGCAGCCATATGCAGCCATATAACGGTTTCTCACAAAATAAATTAACCGACATCATGTTGCATACTTTATTTGATAACGCACTATACAACTCAAAACATTAAGAATAACAAAAACAGCAAGTAAAACATATTTTATTATCAAAATATATCAACCTGCTGTTTTACATAGACTAGTACTGATAATTAATCTTTAAACTTAGCCAACTGAGTTTGTACTTTAGCCATTTTATCCTGCAGATCAGCCAACTCTGCTTGGTCTTTTTCAACTAAATGAGCCGGAGCCTTTTCGGTATATCCGGGCTTACTCAGTTTTGCCGTTAACTTATCAATATTTTTTTGCAGCTTTTCCGCTTCCTTATTCAAACGGGCAGTTTCTGCCGCTTTATCGACTTCCACTTTCAACATCAGGCGGGCATTTTGACACACAGCTACCGGCGCATCTTCACTTTCAGGCAGCTTATCCACCAGCTTGGCTTCGGTCAGACGCGCCATCATAGGTAGATATTTCAATAAATCTTCCACACTATTGCCGCCTTCCACGAATAATGGTGCTTTCACACTGGGCGCTAACCCCATTTCACCGCGTAAATTACGTACGGCACCGATTAAATCTTGTAAAGCTGCCATTTTTTCAAAAGCAGCCGGAACGATTTTCTCATTATCGGCTTGCGGCCAATCGGCCATCATAATACTTTCCGTGTGTTTGGCGTTGGCCAGCGGGGCAACGGTTTGCCATAACTCTTCAGTAATAAACGGCATAATCGGATGCATAATCCGCAAGATAACTTCTAATACACGCACTAAGGTACGGCGGGTCGTACGTTGCGTTGTCGGACAACCGGTTTGCAATTGGACTTTCGCCAATTCAATATACCAGTCGCAATATTCGTTCCACACAAATTCATATAATGTTTGTGCTGCCAAATCAAAGCGGTAGGTATCAAACGCCTCTGCCACGGCTGCTTCCACCTGTTGTAAACGGCCGATAATCCATTGGTCGACAAAAGTATAAGCCAAAGGCTGGGTTTCATCTTGCCCGCAATCTTGCTCTTCGGTATTCATCAACACGAAATTGGTCGCATTCCACAATTTATTGCAGAAATTGCGGTAACCTTCGGCACGTTTGAAGTCGAAATTAATGCTGCGTCCCAAGCTGGCATAGCTGGCCATAGTGAAACGCAATGCATCAGTGCCGAATATAGGAATCCCTTCGGGAAAAAGCTTTTCCGTTGCTTTTTTCACTTGCGGCGCTTTTTCCGGGCGACGCAAGCCGGTGGTACGTTTTACCAACAAGCTTTCCAGATCAATGCCATCGATTAAATCGACAGGATCAATAACATTGCCCTCTGATTTAGACATCTTCTTGCCTTCATGGTCGCGTACCATGCCGTGAATATAAACGTCTTTAAAGGGCACTTTGCCGGTGAAATGGGTCGTCATCATAATCATACGTGCCACCCAGAAGAAGATAATTTCATAACCGGTAACCAATACCGAAGAAGGTAGGAATGCTTTCAAATCAGGGGTTTCAGACGGCCATCCTAATGTAGAAAACGGTACCAATGCGGATGAGAACCATGTATCCAATACATCTTCATCACGGGTTAAGCCTTCAGTTCCTGCCAATTTTTCCGCTTCGGCCTGATTGCGTGCCACATAAACTTTGCCCTCTGCATCATACCAAGCCGGGATTTGATGCCCCCACCACAGTTGGCGGGAAATACACCAGTCTTGGATATTGTTCATCCATTGGTTATAGGTGTTCACCCAGTTTTCGGGAATGAATTTCACTTGGCCGGAATCAACAGCATACTTGGCCTTTTGTGCCAAGCTCATGCCTTTAAATTCGCTTTCCGGTTCGCCTCCATTCGGCTGTGCACTCATAGCCACAAACCATTGGCTGGTCAACATCGGTTCGATAACGCTGCCGGTACGGTCGCCCTTCGGAGTCATCAAGGTATGCGGTTTTACTTCCACCAACAAGCCTTGTGCTTCCAAATCGGCTACCATTTGTTTACGGGCGGCAAAACGATCTAATCCCGCATAGTATTCAGGCAATGCAAAGCCCTGCTGCTCTTCACCTTTAAAATTAAACACTTCGGCATCGGCCAAAATTTTGGCTTCTAAATCCAAGACATTGATTAAAACGGTATCGTGGCGCTTGCCCACTTCATAGTCGTTAAAATCATGTGCCGGCGTAATTTTCACGCAACCCGTACCAAAATCTTTTTCAACATACTCATCGGCAATAATCGGAATTTCACGCCCTGAAAGAGGCAATGTCACAGTTTTACCAATCAGCCCTTGATAGCGTTCATCATCCGGATGCACGGCAACAGCCACATCGCCCAACAGGGTTTCAGGGCGGGTTGTCGCAACCGTCAGGCTACCTGATCCGTCGGTTAACGGATAGCGGATATGCCACATAGAACCTTGTTCTTCAACGCTTTCCACTTCCAAATCGGAAACCGCCGTGCCCAATACCGGATCCCAGTTAACCAAACGCTTACCGCGATAAATCAAACCCTGTTCGAACAAACGGACGAATACTTCCGTTACCACTTCGGCGCGAACCTTATCCATTGTAAAGTATTCGCGCGACCAGTCTGCCGAACAACCTATGCGGCGCATTTGTTGAGTGATGGTGCCGCCGGATATATTTTTCCACTCCCATACTTTTTCTAAAAAAGCTTCCCGCCCTAAATCATGCCGGGAAACACCTTGTTCGGCGAGTTGGCGCTCAACGACAATTTGAGTCGCAATACCGGCATGGTCGGCACCGGGAATCCAACAGGTATTGTAGCCTTTCATACGATAATAGCGGGTAAGTCCGTCCATAATCGTTTGGTTAAAAGCATGTCCCATGTGCAGCGTACCGGTTACATTAGGTGGCGGTAGTTGGATAGCAAATGATTTATCTGAAGACATATTAGGCTGGAAATAGCCTTTTGTTTCCCAATTTTGATAATGTTTGGCTTCAATTTCGGCAGGTTGGTATTTATTTAACATAGTAATATTCGATTTAACTAAAAATAATATTGAATCGAAAGATTATAACGCAAAAGGCCGTCTGAAACCTATTAAAAGGCTTTTCAGACGGCCTAAAACTTAGATGAGAACTGCTTCAAAACCTATCTATTATATATTTTTCATTTTACTTGGGCCGGCTTTATTAAGAAGCGTTTTATCATGCTTTTTTACTTTAAATAAATTCATATAAAATAAAACTGCCCGTTATTATCTAACGGGCAGTTGTCGGGTCTCGGCTCATTTATTTTTCGATTCGGCTTTGGCTTCCTTTTTCAAAGAAGCATATAAGTCGGGTTGGCGACTTTTCAGCAACGAAGCAATCGCGAGGTCATCGCGATTTACTTTGGCCAAATCAATTTTTTCGATGTGTACCAAACGAAGTAGCTCGCGCACGGGTTTCGGCATATTTCGGCCTGACTCATAGCGGGAACCGCCTGATTGGGTAACACCTATACGACTCCAAAAGTCCATCTGGTTTAAGCCGAGTTTTTTACGGATATCGCGGATATTTTCAATTTTCTCGAACGACTTCATGAAATTTCCTTCTTTTTTTCTGTTTAAAGCTTGAATCTGTCAAACCACTTACCCGAATATAATACCGAAAATAAATATACCCGAAGTAAGAATATTATATTCAAATAAGTATAAATGCTTAGACAATGAATTCAGGATAAGTTTAATTTTTTTTTATATCAAGCGGTCGAAAAAAGCGATAAGCGTATACCTTTATTTATATTTTAATTAAAAAACAAATAGTTATTTTTTAAAGTAAAGATTCTAACCCGAAATAATTTACATAAAAAAACGTAAAAAAATCAAGGTTTACCTGTTTGAGGGCTGATTGTCAGAATTTCATAGCCCGTTTCGGTCACTAAAACTTCATGCTCCCATTGTGCTGATAAAGAGCGGTCTTTGGTTACAACCGTCCATCCGTCTGCCAAAATCCGCAAATGGCGTTTACCTTGGTTAATCATCGGCTCAATTGTAAAAATCATACCGGGCTTCAAAACCAAACCCTGCCCTTTTTTACCATAATGTAAAACCTGCGGGTCTTCGTGAAATACCCTGCCTATACCGTGCCCGCAAAATTCTTGCACCACAGAATAGCCGGCATTTTCTGCAACCTGTTGACAGGCATATCCGACATCGCCCAATGTCGCCCCGGGTTTTACTGCCTCAATACCCGCCATCATACTGGCATGAGTAACATCGATCAGGCGCTTGGCCTGCGGGCTGATTTGCCCTACGGCAAACATACGGCTGGAATCGCCATGAAAGCCATCTTTTTTGATGGTGACATCAATATTAATAATATCGCCGTTTTTCAATGGTTTATCATTTGGAATCCCGTGGCAGATAACATTATTGACCGATGTACAGCACGATTTCGGATAAGGTGGATTACCATAATTCAACGGAGCCGGATAACCGCCCTGAACTTCTGTATGATAGTCATAAATCAACTTATCCAGTTCGTTTGTTGTCACACCGGGCTTCACAAATTGTCCGATATAGTCGAGTGCTTCAGCAGCCAATCTGCCTAACTCACGCATTTTTTCAATTTCTTCAGGTGTTTTAATCACAACAGCCATTATTTTTTCCTTTTCTTGATGAGCTCAGACGGCCTATCGGTGTGACCCGAGAGGCCGTCTGAATCATTATTTGTATCGATACTAAAATATAGTTTTTTTAAAAAAGATTATCGGTAATCGGGCCTGATTCATTCGATCCGACCGGTTTAGGAGGAGAAGTTTGGGGAGCCTTTGCTGCCGGGCGTTCTTGCGGAGCCTGGGGCGTAGAAGGTGTTTCAGCTACCGGAGTGCGTGCTCTATTTTGAGAAGGCGAAGGCTCTGATCTCGTTGGTCTGGCCGATCCGACGCTAGAATTGGTATTCCCTCTTCGTGGCGTTTCAGCTACCTGTCTCTGTGTAGTAGTCTGTTCTTGTTCAGATTCAGATTTGACTGCTGAGTTTCCTACCTTCTGGGCTTCCTCAACCACCCTTCTTCTCTGTGAATGGCGCACAGCGGGCTTCTCAACTTCTTTATTTACAACCTTAGCTTCGGTACTTTCATGATTGATGCCCTCGGGCTCAGAAGCTTGTACTACTTTTTCCTCATCAATGGTTTCAGAGCTCACAACTTCTGTCACCACGCTATCAGAGACTGAAGTCCCTTGAGGTGCCCATACTTCAACTTGACTAGCAGCATTTGAAGGCAAAGACTCTTCCTCTACCTGTGTTTGTGTGGAAGTATGCATAATACCGATCACCACGCCACCGACAGCAACGACGGCAATGGCAAATAAAGCGGCCAGCAAATGTTTGGGTTTTAAAAGAAACCTTTGTTTGCTGCTTTCGGTGGGTCGATTTGTTTTCATTGGTTTCTCTGTAAACCATCTGAATGTTTCAGACGGCCTTATTGATTGAGTCTTAAAAATCCTGCTTGCTTACCAATCCCATGGTAAAACAGATGATTTATGGTTGCCGGGGCGTGTAAGTTTGGTAAAGTGTCACCACTCTTTGAACGCCCGACGTTGTGCTGACTTTTTCAGTTACCGCAGCTTGTTCGGCAGGTGTGAGAATACCCATCACATAAGTCGTACCATCATAAGTGACTATTTTAACTCTGCTGGGAATGACACCTTGAATACCGAGCAAGGTCGTCCGTACTTTTGAAGTATTCCAAGTGTCAGCACTTACATTACCGAATGTGCGCGGTTGTGAAGTAACGGTAATGTAGTTATAAACCTCTTGAGCTGCCGATTCGGAACGTGCTACCTGCTCGACAAAGGCTTTTTCGCCTTCAGTTGCCACCTGCCCCAATAACAAAATATGACGGTTATAGCTAACCACAGATAAAGTCGGCTCAAACCCATTTGTTGTTGTCGCATTTTGGCGCAAATAAGTCATTGCCGTATTTTTAATACGGACTTCCATCAGATTATCGTCTGCCTGTGTACCGGTGGTACGACGGTCGATGGCAGATGCACCACCAACTGCGGCACCGCCCAAAACAGCACCGACACAACCGCTTAATAAAATAGAAGTTACCGTAGCAACAGCCAGCGGACGAATATAAAGTTTGATATTCATTAACAAGTATCCTTTTCTAAGGGGTTTCAGACGGCCTTTCAGTCGTCTGAAAACAAATTAATCTGTTCGCTTCTCACATACCTTCAAACAACATAGTATCAATACAATCACATAATGCATGTATCAAAAGAATATGGATTTCTTGAATACGTGCTGTGCGCTGATTGGGTACATTTAACAAAATATCGCTGTCTTTCAACATAGCAGCAATTTTTCCACCATCTCTGCCGGTAAGCGCAATCACATTCATATCACGCTCATGTGCCGCTTTGATAGCTTCTATTACATTGGCAGAATTTCCCGATGTAGAAATACCGATTAAAACATCTCCTGCACGACCCAAAGCGCGAACCTGCTTACTAAACACATGGTCGAATCCATAGTCGTTACCAATGGCGGTTAATGCGGAAGTATCCGTGGTGAGGGCAACAGCAGCCAACTCCATTCTTTCTTTTTCAAAACGCCCGGTCATTTCCGCCGCAAAATGCTGTGCATCGGCAGCCGAACCACCGTTGCCGCAAGCTAAGATTTTCCCATCCGCCATCAAACACTGCAACATCAGCTCGGCAGCCTGAGCAGTCGGTTCTTTTAAAACATCAACAGCCTGTTGTTTAGCCTCGATACTTTGGGCGAAATGGGCAGCAACGCGCTCTTCTAAAGCAGTCATATTTTAACCTGTAATATTTTGCACCCACTTAGGTGCTTCGTTTCCTTCGATGAATATAGCATCCAAGCGGCATGGTGCGTGACTCAGACCATGCTTCTGTAGATAATGTTCCGCGCTTTTCTGAAGCTTCATCAGCTTAGCCGGCGTAATGCTGTATGCAGCTCCGCCAAAACGACGATTGTTCCGGTATTTTACTTCAACAAACACCGTCATATTACTGTTTTTAACTATTAAGTCAATTTCGCCAAACGGACAGTGCCAATTGCGCGCAATCAATACACAACCCTGTGCTTTTAAAAATGACCATGCAGCATCTTCCCCCGCTACACCTTGTCGATGATTCAAACGCATTTTGTTTATCCCCGTTATAATGAAAGTTTTCAGACGGCTTGTTTATTATTATGATGCAAAAACACTATCAAAAAGCACTCGACAGCATTGCAACGCAAACATTATACGTTGTCGCCACACCTATCGGCAATTTGGCCGATATTACACTGCATGCGTTGGCTGTACTACAACGTGCCGATATGATTTGTGCCGAAGATACCCGTGTTACCGCGCAATTGCTGAGCGCATATGGTATACAGGCAAAATTGGTTAGTGTCCGCGAGCACAACGAACAAAATATGGCGGGGAAAATTATTGATGCACTTTCAGACGGCCTGATTGTTGCCCAAGTTTCCGATGCCGGCACTCCCGCAGTTTGCGATCCCGGTGCCAAACTGGCCGAGCGGGTAAAATCGGCAGGCTTTAAAGTTAGTCCCATTGTCGGCGCTAGTGCCGTTATAGGTGCATTAAGCGTGGCCGGTATTACCGAACCGAATTTTTATTTTCACGGTTTTCTTCCAGCCAAGCCAGGGGAGCGCCGTAAACTACTCGAAACATGGGCCAATAGTGATTACGCAATTGCCATGTTTGAAACACCCCACCGCATTGCCGCCACATTGGCCGATATGACCACCCTTTATCCGGAACGGAAACTGATGTTGGCACGGGAAATTTCCAAAACATTTGAAACATTCTTAAATGGTACAGTCACCGAAATCCAAACCATATTACAAAATGATACTAATCAAAACCGCGGCGAGATGGTACTCATACTACATCCCGATCCGCCGGAAAAACATACCAATTTACCTGAAACGGCGCAACATATTATGAAAATCTTGTCGGAAGAGCTGCCTACCAAACAGGCTGCAGGATTAGCGGCAAAAATTACCGGGGAAAGCAAAAAAGCATTATATGATTTAGCCTTAACGTGGAAATAAAACAAACCTAATATATTTCAGACGGCCTATTTGATATAGGCCGTCTGAAATATTATCTTATTATTTGATTTTCGTTTGCGTATTGAATCCACCACCAAGCTGTACATGCAGATTACTCCACGCTGCCAATAAATCGGCACGACCTTGTACAAGCAATATCTGACGTTGCAAAGTTTCATCCTGTTTTCGCAGAGAATCGATGCCATTTTCCAAACCGGCACGCATACGACGGGCAGATGCTGCTTCCGATTTTTTAGCCGTACCAACCATGCGTTGTTGCAAATCCACCTGTTTGTGCAAGCTTTGATATGCCGACACCGCGTCTGCAGCAGAGCGCATGGCATTCAAAACAGTTTGATCATAAATAGCCACCTGCTCGTTAAATTGACTGTTACGGGCAGCCAAGTTCGATTGCAAAGCCCCCGATGTAAACAAAGGCAGGTGTATCGCCGGCAGCACAGTTAATGCACCACCGTTCTTTCCTCTTACAATATCAAAAGCATCAATATGACTAAGCCCTGCCAAGGCCCTCAATTCGATATTTGGATAAAATTCGGCTTTGGCTTCACGAATATCTTGCTCTCTAGCCTGTAGTAATGCTTTTTGTGCGGCAATATCCGGCCGCCGTGCCAATAAATCGGCACGAATCTTATTCACTGCCAATACCGGTGCATCTTTTTGAGCAGAAGGTTTCCAGTTATCCAGTTCATTAGGGCTTCTGCCGATAGCAGCCGCCAGACTATGGCGCACCTGTTGAATCTGGCGAGATAATTCTAACTTCTCCATTTCTAACAGTTGTTTGGCAGATTCCGTCTGATAAAGTGCGGAAGGTGCCAAAATATTGGCATTAACCCGTCGTCCAAGTAGCTTTTCATTCTCTCCGACAAGCTCGATCCGTTGTTCAACTAATTGCGACCTTGCCTCTAGTGCCTGCCAAACAAAATATTGAACTGCAACAGCATGAGCCACTTCCAAACGTGCCTGAATAGCTTCATAAGCAATCGCCCGACGACGACCTAACGCAGATTGAATACGCGCCTGATTCTTTCCCCAAAAATCGAAAGACCAACTTCCTTCCACTGCCGTATTGGCCAGCAAAAGAAGATGGTTTGTATCGAATTGTGGTACAGATGGTTTGGGGGTAACGTATGTACCGAGACCTTGCACAGACAAACCGACCTGTGTTTTCCCTGTAGCTTGAACCACACCCAATTGCGCTTGCGCCTGTTCAAATCGGGCTTTGATTATTCTCAAATTTGGGGCATTTTGTAATGCCTGAGCAATCAGTGTATTGAGCTTGGTATCTTTTAAACTTGTCCACCAAGCACCCTGAATTTCCTGTGTTGAATGACCTTCAGGCAGCAAATACGCCGTTGGATACTCCAACGGCGTCTGTTTGCCAAACGGCGCACACGCAGTAACAAATACTAAACCTGCCACTGCCCAACTGCGTACGATAGCATCAAATTTCATAAAATCAGTGTCCGCTTGCGTTAAAGCCTCAGCACAACACCGTCGAACCATTAACCCAATTTGGCTAAAAGTTTGCTCAACAAATGTTGAAGCTGGGCATAATCCTCATTGGTAAAATCTTCCCACGCCTCTCCACTTTTACTGGAAATTTGCGGCCAGATTTTTTGAATAAAAGCTTCACCCTCAGGTGTTAATTTTAACACGATTTGGCGGCGGTCTTGTTGATTGATATGACGCTCAACCCAACCACGCTCAACCATTTCATCAGAAAGACGGGTAGCGCTGGTGCGCGTTAAGTCCATCAAGTCACTCAAGCGTGAAGGCAGAATCTCGCTGTTTGGGCTAACATAAACAGCCATCATAGCAAACCATAGGTTTTCATTAATCCCAAACTCTTTCAAGCTTTCATTAAGATGGCTGCTCAAGCGTTCTGTAACCACACGCAACAATCGACCCGCCTGAGTTTGCTGTTCGGAAAACTCAGGCAATCGACCTGAAAGTAAGCGCAGTGCATTAACCAATTCGGCTTGTGAAAAACTCATTGTATTCTCTTCTCTGTGATGATTAGTCATTCAGCAGCATATACTTTACATATCATTACACGAATATGAGCATCTACTGCCATTTTACTTAATTAAACAGCATAATAATTTGCCGTTTAAAATAGTTACCATTAACTCCGATATAGCTATTTTAATATATTCGTATATAATTTCTCAAAAAACAGACAATCGGCTTACTCTTCTAACAGGCGGTGTAGCATCTGTTATAAAATGATAAAAAACAACCTTTTAAGAAAAAAAATAACCGATTATCATTTTTTCATCCATACCAATATAATCTTCAACATCAGGTATGCTATAACAATTTTTATACAATATTATCCATCTCATTCGAACTGGTACTTTTAGAGTAGGTACTTTGTAATATAGTTCGGATGCACAACATATCTTTACGCATAATGCATGATACTTAAAGATAATATAAAATTATTTATAGACGATCGTTTTAGGTATTTTTGCCCTAATGCAATTACTCAAAAGCTTTCCCAACATCAAAAATACATGATTTTAAAATGCCTGATCTATTTAAATATATGGTATATAAATAACTATTTAAAATAAAATCTGGTACTCCTTACAGTCAATTTTAAAACTGCAAACAGTACCAGATTTATCCCAAATAAATCATGCCAAACGATAATTTATCACTATCTATCACACGACAAATATCATAGCGGCTTAACTTCGATAATCAGCATTAATGGACACATACTCATGTGATAAATCACAAGTATAAACCGTTGCCTTATGCTTACCACGCTGCAAGTCGACACGAACAGCAATCTCCGATTGACTCATCACCGCTTGCCCCATTTCTTCCGTATAGCTTTCTGCTCTGCCACCATTTTCGGCCACCAAAGCAGTTCCTAGCCACAACCGTACTTTATCAGTATCAAAATTCTCTAGTCCCGAATAGCCAATAGCTGCCAGCAAGCGCCCTAAATTAGGATCCGAAGCGAAGAAAGCGGTTTTTACCAATGGTGAATGGGCAATAGCATAAGCAACTTTTTTCGCTTCTTTCTGATCAGCTGCATTCTCTACCGTAATAGAAATAAATTTAGTAGCACCTTCTCCGTCACGCACAATTGCTTGAGCCAACTCCAAGGCCAAGTCACCAAGTAGATTTTTTAGTTCGTCATAACGTGGATCAGCGATATTATCGATTTCATTCTGACCGGATTTACCTGTCGCAACGATTACAAAACTGTCATTTGTACTCATATCTCCGTCAACAGTAATACAATTAAACGACATATCGGCAATTTCTTGCGTCATCAATTGCAAAACCGGTTGGGAAACATGGGCATCACACACAATAAAGCCCAACATGGTCGCCATATTAGGACAGATCATACCGGCTCCCTTGGCAATACCGGTGGCACGTACTGTATGGTTTTTCCCCACTTTACCTTCACGGCTGGCCGCTTTAGGAATAGTATCAGTCGTCATAATGGCACGAGCTGCCTCATTCCAGTGAACAGGTTTAACCTTAGGCAGCGCCGTAATAATTTTTTCATAAGGTAGCGGCTCAAGAATCACACCGGTAGAAAATGGCAACACTTGAGTCGACTTACAGCCAACCTGACTTGCCACAGCCTCACAAATCGTCAGTGCCCGAGAACGACCCTCTGCACCTGTACCGGCATTGGCATTTCCCGTATTAATCACCAATGCACGTACTCCGTCTTCATCGAATAAATGTTCTTGAGCAAGATAAACCGGAGCGGCACAAAATCGGTTTTGTGTGAATACGGCACCTGTTGTATTGTTGTGATTCAATACAATCAAGGTTAAATCATTATGTTCTACTTTTTTAATACCGGCCTGGCCTACGAAAACCTGAACACCATCAATGATCAATAAATCTTCCGGTTTTTTTTCTGTTAAATTAACTGCCATTTATGAACTCTCCTTTGTTTCCGCCTGTTTGGCGGCATGCTCTTCTTGAACGCGCTGTCTGAAACGTGCGCCTGCTGCATGATAAAACGGTTTAGGTGAAAACTGCCGTGATACCTGAGATGCAAAAATAGCACCAATCAACAGCCAAAACAATAAATTCTGCCCTCCTGTCATTTCCATCACTACCACACTGGAGGTTAAAGGTGCCTGTGTTGCTGCTGCAAGGAAAGCAGCCATACAAATTAATACCACCACGTTTACACCAGTTTGCAGATTGGCAAAATCAGCCATATGCTGACCTATCATGGCACCAACAGCCAAAGACGGAGTAAAAATTCCACCCGGAATACCTGCCCAATAAGACAATATAGTGGCCGCCCACTTCGCTATCGCAACACCTTGTGGTGCATCATATAAACGACGCAAAGCTTCCGATGCTTCCTGATACCCCGTGCCAAAGGTCTGGCCTTGATAAATCGTACCCAAAGCCGCCAATACAATACCAATCAAGCCCGCCAATAAAATGGGATGTTGGCGAACCCATCCTCTATATTTTTCCGGAGACACAGACGCCACCCCCTTGTATAACAAACGGGCAAACAATCCGCCGGCCAACCCACAAATCAGGCCACAAACCAACACCCAAATCAACATATCATCTAATTCTGTACCGTGAAAGCCTGAAAAATAAGGGTTGTTACCCTGTATGGCTACCTGAATGAAACCTGCTGCTAATACACCGATAAAAATTTGCCGCTCCCAGCGCAACAATACGCCCCGCCCCAATTCTTCAATAGCGAATACCACTCCAGCAAGCGGAGCATTAAACGCAGCAGCCAAGCCACCAGCCGCACCTGCAGCAATCAAATCATTTTCCTGCATGCCTTTAAAAGCCAAATTATGCTTTTTACACCACGCCCCCCAAGCCGCCATGACTGCTGCACCAACCTGCACAGACGGTCCTTCACGTCCGATAGACGCACCGGCAAGCATGCCTAAAAAGGTAAGTGGAATTTTTAATATTGTCTGCATAAAAGCAATCGGCCGTATTTTTTGTGCACCATAAGGTAATGACAATGATGCCAATACTTGGGGAATACCGCTACCCGACGTATAAGGAGCAAAACGTCTGGTCAACCAGACAATCAAAGGCAGCCCTAATGGCAGCACAACCCATGCAAACCACGGATATTCCTGAACCAACCGTGCATTTTCCTCTAATGCCCAATCGGCAGCCTCTGCAAAAGCCAGTGATACAAGAGCAACAAATGCAGCGCCGACCAATAAAAAAATAAAAGCCAGCGTTTTTCTTGAAAGTCGTTGTGTTTGTTTCAGTTTATGTAGAATTTTGCGTTTGAGTTTATGAAAATGAGTAGATAGAAAGACGTTCATGAATGATAACCTGTGTCATATAGTTTTCAGACGGCCTACCAACTTTAAATAAGGAGTCTGCATTATTTTCAATATAATGTCTTTATTATAATCTGCTTTGCTTTATCGTTTACAACTTTTCAAATAATCTGTTTCAAATACTAAAAACACAATAAAAATATCATGCATTAAATATTATGAATATTTATTCTGGCTAGCAGAAATCAACAGCATACTGCATAAAAGAGGAATTAAAAAATTTATAAAAACCTTATATATTAAACAGGCCGTCTGAAATCTCTTCAGACGGCCTGTTTAATCATCAAAGAATATTCTATTCGGTTCCTAAAATTTTCTTTTTTATTTTCCAGCTAATTCAATAGTTATACAAATAAATATATCACTTCATAAAAGAAGCCAGCAAATAACCGATTGCAATTAAAATAAAGACCACCAATAAAATAATTCCAATTGAAATTAGTGCTTTAGTTCCTTTAAACCAAGAGCGCCAATTAAATCCCCCTCTTTCCTGTATTAATTTTTGCTCCAACTCTGCACGAATTTGTTTACGCAACCGCTTTTCTTCTTCTTGCTTTTCTAATTGTAATTTTAAAGCGATTTCTTGTTGCTTCTTACGCTCAAACGCAACTTTCTCTTCCCACTCAATTCGCTTACGCTCAATCACTGTATCAGTGGCTGTTGCAAAATGTAAATGACACGTAGGACATTCTTCTATTGCATCAGGATCGTCAATAATAGTGCGGCAAACCGGACACTGATCAATAATTTTCTTAACATCTTCCTCTTGATTCTCTTCTGGAATCAATTCCAAAGAATGCCTGATAATAACATCCAGCCCCAAATAGCTGAAATAATGCTGCGCATTTTCCCGCTCTTCTTTGGAGCAATTCTCTGCAATAATCGCCTGTGGTCGCTCTGCCAACGCTTGAATCAAGTCATCCGCTTGATTTTCCGGAAGATTATCTCGGAGACAGGCATTAATACGTTCCTTATCAACACTAGGCGGATAAGAGACATAAACATCGTAGTATTTTTCTTTCATGATTATTCCGTACAATAGCCAGTATTAGACTTTATGTTACTTCCTAAACAGCTATATCGCTTTGTTAAGATCGATAGAGTATTTTATTATCTGTCTCTTGTCAGTCCACGCATACAAACGGCATATATTTACGATAATTTACTTAATAGGCTGATGCTTTAAATAAAAAATAGCCGATATATAACAATGGAATATTTTCAAAACACTTGTGATTATAAATTAATCGTGAATAATTGTAAAAATTATACTTTTAAAAGTACAAATATAATCATAATTTAAAGAATTTGAGAAATAGTGACATTTTTTAAGACATCATAATTTCAATCACCCAGTTATTAGTTCAAACTTTCAAATAGAATTTAAATTAAAACAATAACCGGGTGAATCAAAATATAGATTACGGTGACCCTGATCTATTTTGCCAGATAGTCATCATACTGAAAAAGAAGACCCACAACCACAAGTGGTTGTTGCGTTAGGATTACGAATCACAAATTGAGAGCCATGTAAACTTTCCGTATAATCAATTTCCGCACCAACCAAATATTGGTAGCTCATTGGATCTACCAAAAAGGTTAAACCATTCTTTTCAATTTCAAAGTCATCATCATTTTTGATTTCATCAAAAGTAAACCCATATTGAAAACCTGAACACCCTCCTCCATTAACAAAGACACGCAGCTTCAAATCGGGGTTATTTTCTTCTGCAATCAGATCCGCCACTTTAGCGCAGCAGCTTTCTGTAAAAACAATAGGGGTTTCTTCAACAATTGCTGTTTCTTCTGACATGATGTGTTTCCTTCTTACTTATATTGAAAAATATTTCAACCCAGTTTACGCTAAAATTAATCTAATATCTATTATTTTAGGGCTTTTATACCGAATTTCAATAGTTTATCAAATATAGATTTTTAAGATATTTTAATAATATTGTACTTTTATTGCGATAAGCACCATTATTACACAGTACATAATACTTCTAGCCTAATTCTCAAGCCCATTACAAAAAGTTACACCCGAAATTTTCAAATTCGACAAACTGAAAAACTTTAAGTAGGCTCACACCAACCTTGTAAATGGCGTATTGCCAAGCTAGCTAATGTTTCAATCCAGTCCGGCTGAGTATTTAAACAAGGAATATATCGGAATTGCCGCCCCCCTGCTGCATAAAATTGCTCTCGCCCTTCAATAGCCAATTCTTCCATAGTCTCCAAACAGTCACTAACGAATCCCGGACAAAATACATCTAACTCAGCTACGCCACGCCCAGGCAACTCATCAAATAATACTTGTGTGCTTGGCTTGATCCATTTGGCTTTACCAAATTGACTCTGAAACGAAACAATGTAATCATTTTCTTTCAAAGACAATGCTTCTGCCAATAATTCGGCAGTACGATAACACTCATCAGGGTATGGATCCCCTTCATCATGATTTTTTTGGGGAATTCCATGAAAACTCAACATCAGCCGTTGTCCTCTACCATTTTGCGACCAAAATGCTTCAATATGATTTTTCATAGCAGTGATGTAGCGTTCATCATCATAAAAACGGGCAACCGTACGGACACTCATTTGATTACGTTGTTTTAATATCTGCTCAAATACTTTATCTAAAGCCGCTCCACTACTTGAAGCAGCATATTGCGGATAGAGAGGAATTACCAATAGCTGGGCAACTCCTTCATTTTTCAATTCTGCTAATACATTGGCAACAGAAGGCTGTCCATAAGTCATTGCATAGCGCACTATCAAATTAGGTAGTCTGTCTGCAAGTAAAGCAGCTTGTCGTTCTGTATAAACTGCCAGCGGTGAACCTTCATTTAGCCAAACTTTCTGATAAGCATGGGCACTCTTTTTAGGTCTCAACGTTAACACCAAGCCATGCAATATGGGCTGCCATAATAATTTAGGCAATTCAACAACACGGGTATCAGACAGAAACTCACGCAAATAGGGCTTAACCGCCTCTGCAGTAGGAGCTTCAGGCGTACCTAAGTTGAGCAGTAATACTGCTGTTTTATTCTGACGGGTATAAGGCAAACTAGGTTCTGGGAGGAAGCGAGACATAATAAAGTCGATATCCTAAAATTTTTTCATGGAATATTCTACGGTATTTTGCCAAATATGGAACATTAATAAATATTATGCTTTTCAATCCATTACATTAATTTATACAAAGGTTCCCATTCCAAGCAATAAAACTGTATAGCGCAGCATTTTACCTATAATTAACATCATAATACATTTACCGATATTTAACTTTAACCATCCTGCTGCAATGGGTAAGCCGTCGCCCACAATCGGAACCCATGCTAACAATAAAGCCCACACACCATAACGGTTAAGTATCTTATGTGTTTTTTGAGGTATTCTTTTTATACCAGGCAAAAATCTACCTATTCCATAGGAAAAAATACTACCCAAGCTATTAAACAATCCGACAACCAACAAAGCAGTTAAACCCTTTTCAGGGTAACTTTGCACAAATAAAGCAAAAGAAACCTCCGATGTTCCGGGCAAAATGGTTGCCGATGTAAATGCCGAAAAAGCGAGTGCAATATAGAGGCTGAATAATGCCATGATATCGGTCGATGTATATATAATGATTACCATTGTAATACATACAGATATCGAATGTACTTTAATAACTAACCAGTATAGCCAAACACCGCTGAACTGTTTTCACGGCCATCCATATATTTCCTATTGACTAAAAATAGCATTTTGTGAAAATAGATTGGATTTTTTGTAAAAATTTGTTTTTCATTTTGCCAAGCAACTCCAGCATCAAAATATTACAATATCATGCAAAACGCTAAAAAATATACAAATAAAAATTATTACACCAAAGCAAAATACAAATAAAATTTTATAAAATCAATATATTAAAATCTAAACTGCTATTACTCGATTTTAACCAAAACAAAAAAATTTCTTGATTTTAAATTTCACTTAAAGTCAATTTAAGTAAATTTGTTGTAAATTTGTATCAAATTAATTTATTAGGCATACTAAAGGAGCGTCTTTTAATTTTTTATTTATATTTTACCTATCTGATTTTTTTATATTTTATCTAAAAAATTACTGAAAGAAAAATTTCATACCACATAAAAAATTTAATTCTAGAAGCCTATTTAATACATGATGTTTTATTCATATTCTTAAAAATAGCATTCATTTAATTTATTTGGCATAATACCATTTGTTAAATTATGTTTTTTTAAGATAACTTATGAAACGGCCGACTTTTGTTACGGTGCTCGCTTGGTTTTTAATTATGACATCTGTGATATCGACAGCAACTATCCTGATGCACCCACATAGCTACACAATACGGGAAATTTCTTTTTCTATGGGGATTCATATCGCCTTATGTTTCAATTCTGCTATAAATGCCATAGCGGGATTTGCCATGCTCAAAGCCAAAAACTGGGGCCGCTGGTTATATGTATTATGCAATACAATAAGCATTCTGGCAGAATTCATTATTTCACCTGACCGCCCGATGATACTTTATGGTATTGTATTATTTATTTGTGTCGTATATTTTTTATTCCACTCACAAACACATTGTTATTTTCAAACTTCCGGCGGTGTAAGTAATGCGTAATTTCTTCAGTATAGTATTTTGCCTAGTTGTTATAATTTGTTTTTATATGTTGGGACTAACTTCATTCATCTCAACGCAAACTACAGTTGATAAATGGTCTGCATTATTGTTTTTTGCAGCAATCGGCTTAGTGTTTTTATTTATCAGTTTAGCATTAAAGCGCTTCAAAAACTGGCGTTTGAATACGGCTCTAACTCTATTGACAGCCTGCTTAGTGGTTTGCGGTGTTTTGTTTACCATTATGGCAATGCCCGACATCTTAGTGATTGCAGGGAATGGTAGCGTTATGTCTTTAAAAGACTTTGGAGACTATATAACGGGGGGCAGTATTTTAACGGCCTTCTTGATTATCTCCGGCTTTTTATCAATAAGGCATTACAAAGTAACCGAATTAAATGACAAAATTAGTGCACTCAAACAAAGAATACAGCGTTTATAAAATGCCTTAAATTAAAACAGGCCGTCTGAAAAACTCTTTCAGACGGCCTGTTTGCTACAACCCGACATAACTTATCGTTTCGCAAAGCCTTTACGTTGTAAAAACGGCAGAATATCAGGGCGGACTTCATGGCAAAGCGTGGCACGCACCTGCTTGGTATAATTTAAATCTAAATTACTACGGCGCTTGTAGTAATCGCTGATAAGTTCATCGTATTCTTCATATACTTTTTCATCCAACGGTTTATAACCATTTTCCGATACCACACATGTGAGCGGCCAACGTGGTCGCATAATAGGATCTTGGGCGGGATGACCCAAACACATACCGAATAACGGCACAACATGATCCGGTAAATCCAAAACACGGTCAAAGGCATTAATATCGTCACGCAAAGCACCGATATATACGCCGCCCAAACCCAAAGACTCGGCTGTCAACAATACATTTTGTGCCATAATGCCGGCATCAATTGCACCCATCAATGTCAATTCTGTCCAATCTACTTGTGCATCTTCTGCAATTTTTTTGTGTTTGGCAAAATCAATACAGAACACCAAAAGTTCGGCGCTGGTTTCAATATAATGTTGGTTGGCACCTACAGCACGCAACTGTTTGCGCTTTTCGACATCGGTTACACGAATAATATGAATAGGTTGCATGAAGCTTGAAGTCGAAGCTGCCTGACCGGCTTTTAAAACTGCTTCTAACATTTCAGCTGAAATCGGCTCTTCAGTGAATTTACGAATAGAACGGTGGCTTAACGCTGTTTCCAACGCGGGTTTGCTTGGTAAAACGGACATGAATATTCTCCTGTTATCGTGATTCACAATCCAGCACATCAATTAACCAACTTAATGGCAATAATATTGATTTAAGATAGCCGGAAATTTACATCACTTGCTACTATACTACCCGAAGCAGTTCGGATACAACCTAAGCACAGCTATAACCCAAAACAATACTTTAGCCGATACATCGCTATACCCCCAAATAATTTTCCCTACTCGCCAACCATCGTGCCAAATGTGCTTCGACGATATCCGGCCGCTCGGCAATTAAACGGGGGGCTATTTCGCGGGCATGCTCAAGTAAATATAAATCTTCTTCAAGATTAGCGAAGCGTAACATGGGCACACCGCTTTGACGGGCACCGAGAAACTCGCCCGGCCCGCGGATATTCAAATCTTGGCGTGCGATTTCAAAACCGTCGGTATGCTCATAAATAACTTTTAAACGTGCCTTAGCCAAATCACTTAACGGTTCCGAAAACAGCAATACGCAAGTGCTGACTGCCGCACCACGCCCCACTCTGCCGCGTAACTGATGCAGCTGAGCCAAGCCCATACGTTCGGCATGTTCGATCACCATCAGACTGGCATTAGGCACATCCACACCGACTTCAATCACCGTAGTCGCCACCAAAACATTCAGACGGCCTGAGGAAAACTCATCCATAACCGCTGCTTTTTCAGCCGCCTTCATCCGCCCATGTACCAACCCGACGGTTAATTCAGGTAAGGCCGTCTGAAGCTCGGCCAGCGTATCAACAGCCGTCTGAAGCTGTAATACTTCACTTTCTTCAATTAGCGGGCAAACCCAATACACCTGCTGCCCTTTGCGGCAGGTATTCAATACAAAACCTTCCACTTCGGCACGGCGTGCGCTATTCACCAAACGAGTTTTCACCGGTGTCCGATTGGGCGGCAGCTCGTCAATCACCGAAACATCCAAATCGGCAAAAAAGCTCATGGCCAATGTGCGTGGAATCGGCGTCGCCGACATCATCAGTTGGTGAACATCGCTGCCTTTGTTTTTCAATGCCAATCGTTGAGCAACCCCGAAACGGTGCTGTTCATCTACAATCACCAATCCCAAACGCTGAAACTGAACATCATCTTGAAACAAAGCATGCGTACCGACGGCAATCGGTGCCAGGCCGTCTGAAATAGCCGCTTTATTTTGTTCTTTCGCCTTTTTGCGTTGGCTACCGGAAAGCCTTGCCACCGCCAAGCCCAAAGGCTCGAACCATTGTTTAAACTTAAGATAATGTTGTTCGGCCAGAATTTCAGTCGGCGCCATCACCGCCACTTGAAAACCGGCTTCCACCGCCGTCAGCGCCGCCAATGCAGCCACAATGGTTTTGCCACTGCCGACATCACCTTGCAATAAACGGTGCATAGGATGGGTTTGTGCCATATCAACCCGAATTTCAGACAATACGCGTTGCTGTGCCTGCGTAAGCCCGAACGGTAAAGCCGCAAGCAATTTATCCGACCAAGCCCCCGTACCCGTCAGCGGCTTGGCCTGTCCACTGACACGTTTCTGCCGTGCCAGCCGCATGGAAAGTTGTTGTGCCAATAATTCATCAAACTTCAAACGCTGCCACGCCGGCAAAGTGCCGTCTGAAAGCTGGTAAATACCATATTCAGGCGGCGGCGCGTGCAACAACCGCAGGCTTTCGGCCAAGTGCGGCAGTTTCAGACGGCCTAATAATTCATCCGGCAAAGTGTCATGTAACGATACGGCTTCTAAGGCCGTCTGAACAATCCGCCGTAAAGTGGGCTGGTTTAATCCGTTCACACTGGGATAAACCGGCGTTAGGCTTTCTGCCAAACCACTGTTTTCGGCATCACGGATTTTCGGGTGAATCATTTCGCTGCCATAGAAGCCGTGTTTGATTTCGCCAACCGCCCGTATACGTTTGCCCTCCGCCATTTGTTTTTGATGGCTGGGATAGAAATGAATAAACCGTAAAAACAAAACACTGCCGCCATCATCACGTATCTGCACGATAAGCTGTTTACGCGGCTTAAACCGAACTTCCTGATGAATCACCTCACCCTCAACCTGACAAGGCACACCGAGCGGCGCATCTTTTATCGGCATAATATGGGTTTCGTCTTCATAACGCAGCGGCAGATGCAGCACGACATCCCATGGTGTTTGAAGATGAAGCTTTTCCAATTTTTTGGCAGTCGCCTCTGTGATTTTGAGTAGTTTTTGATGTTCGGGGGTCATAATATTCAAGAAACGGTTTCAGACGGCTATTTTAAACGATTTTCTCAAAACCTTATTAAAAAGGCCGTCTGAAAACTTTTCAGACGGCCTGATATTCTAAGAAACAGTATTGACTTTATGAACCAAGACGACAAGTAGTTTCGGTTACATTGCCATAAGGGTCGGTAAAGGACAAGATGCCATCATCGGCTTTTTGCTGCCATGACGTTTTTTTGTCGGCAGATACATAACGTTCGCCTGAACCAGAAACGGCAATATCCAATACAGCGTTGTATTTTCTATCATTCAAACCATATTCAACGGCTACTCTGTCTGTACCCGCATCTTTAACCGTTACAGTAAAGGCATTGCGGCAAGTAAACGTTTGAGTAGGCCGGTGGGCATGGCTATGGCCTTCGTGTGCATGGCTGTGCCCATGATTATGATCTTCATGGTGGTGACGAGGTTCGTCTGAAGCACATGCAGCCAAAGCCAACGCAGCAGTTAAAGGTAAAAGCATTTTCAAAGTTTTCATCAATCATTCCTTAATGAATTAAAGCTAAAAATATAGCAGCCGCTTTCATACGGCTGAATATAATATAATGCCTGTCTGAGCATGACTCGCTCCGCTTAACCTGAATTTACCTGTGTTTTCCCAGTCTGTTGTGCTTTTCAGACGGCTCAATCCCTTATAAAATGAGAGAGTTTATTACGTCTGTCAAATAGGCGGCCTAAAAACTTTAATAAATCAATAATCCCATCACGAGAAAACCATGACCGATTACAGCAAAACCGTCAATCTTCACGAATCACCCTTTCCTATGCGTGGCAATCTGGCTAAGCGCGAACCTGCGTGGGTGAAAGATTGGCAGGATCAACAACGCTACCAAAAACTACGCCAAAAAGCACAAGGCCGCCCCAAATTTATTCTTCACGACGGCCCGCCCTATGCCAATGGTGATATCCATATCGGCCATGCCGTCAACAAAATTCTAAAAGACATTATTATCCGTAGCAAAACACTGGCCGGATTCGACGCACCGTATGTACCCGGTTGGGACTGCCACGGCCTGCCGATTGAAGTAATGGTAGAAAAATTGCACGGCAAAAACATGCCCGAGGCAAAATTCCGCGAATTATGCCGCGAATATGCTGCCGAACAAATCGCACGCCAGAAAAAAGACTTTATCCGTTTGGGTGTATTGGGCGACTGGAACCGCCCCTATCTGACCATGGACTTTAAAACTGAAGCCGATACCGTACGCACCTTGGGTGAAATTTATAAAGCAGGCTATCTCTACCGTGGTGAAAAACCCGTACAGTTTTGTTTAGACTGCGGCTCTTCACTGGCAGAAGCAGAAGTCGAATATAAAGACAAAATTTCCCCCGCCATTGATGTTGCCTATCCATTTAAGGATACCCAAGCACTTGCCCAAGCTTTTGGCTTAGAAAATATCGACGGCGATGCATTTTCGGTTATTTGGACAACTACCCCTTGGACACTACCCGCCAGCCAAGCCGTCAGTACAGGTGCAGAAGTGGTATACCAGCTGATTGATACACCCAAAGGTGTTTTAGTCTTAGCAAAAGATTTGTCGGAAGAAGCACTGAAACGTTACGGTATTGATGCAAGCGAAACCAAAGTTCTGGCGGAAACCACCGGTGACAAGCTTGAAAACCTACACATGAACCATCCGTTTTTAGAACGCGATATCCCGATGTTAAACGGTGAACACGTTACCACCGATGCTGGTACCGGTTTGGTACATACCGCACCGTCACACGGTTTGGAAGACTATTTCGTCTGCCTCAGATATAACATCAAGCTGGATAACCCGGTTAACAGCGAAGGCCGCTATCGTAGTGACGTACCGCGTGTAGCCGGAATGACGGTTTGGGAAGCCAACCCCGTGATTATCGAGTGGCTTACTGAAGAAAACCGCTTACTAGCCAACGCAAAAATCGAACACAGCTATGCTCACTGCTGGCGGCATAAAACCCCATTGATTTACCGTGCTACCGGCCAATGGTTTATCGGTATGGATAAAGCCGGCACAGATGGTAAAACTTTACGCAATAAAGCGCTGACTGCTGTAGACGATACCGAATTCTTCCCGTCATGGGGTCGCGCGCGACTGGAAGCCATGATTGAAGGCCGCCCTGACTGGGTAGTTTCCCGTCAACGCTATTGGGGCACCCCGATGACCTTTTTCGTGCATAAAGAAACCGGTGAGCTTCATCCTCGTTCTGCCGAACTGCTCGAAGAAGTTGCTAAACGCATTGATGAAAAAGGTATTGAAGCCTGGTTCTCACTTTCCGCCGAAGAGCTTTTAGGTGAAGAAGCTGCGGACTATGAAAAACTGAAAGACACCATGGATGTGTGGTTTGATTCGGGCAGTACTCACTTCTCCGTATTGAAGCAACGCGAAGAACTGGCATGGCCTGCTGATCTTTATCTGGAAGGCAGCGACCAACACCGCGGCTGGTTTCAATCCTCCATGCTGACAGGCTGCGCCTCAATAGGCCGCGCACCCTACAAACAACTGCTAACCCACGGTTTTGTAGTAGATCAAAACGGTAGAAAAATGTCGAAATCTATCGGCAACGTAGTGGCTCCGCAAGAAGTGTATAACGAGTTCGGTGCCGATATTCTGCGCTTATGGACAGCATCAACCGATTACAGCGGCGAATTGGCGATTTCTAAAGAAATCCTCAAACGGGTTACCGAAAGCTACCGCCGTATCCGTAACACACTCAGCTTTCTATTTGCCAACCTCAGTGATTTCCGCCCAATCGAGCACGCCGTGCCACAAGATCAAATGGTGGAAATCGACCGTTATGCGCTGATTCTGGCACGCCGTCTGCAAGAGCGCTTAGCCGGCGACCACTACCCGCGCTATGCTTTCCATTATGCGGTTAAAGATATTGTGAGCTTCTGTTCGGAAGACTTAGGTGCATTCTATTTGGATATTCTAAAAGACCGTCTCTACACAACCAAAGCTGACAGCCATGCCCGCCGCAGTGCCCAAACCGCGCTGTATCACATTACCCGCAGTCTGGTTTTGCTGATTTCACCAATTCTCTGCTTTACCGCAGAAGAAGCATGGGACATTATCGGTGGCGGCGAAGAAGATAGCGTTCTATTCCATACATGGCACGAATTTCCGCCCATCAATGAAAAAAGCGAAACCGAGCTGGTAAAAAAATGGCAGGCCGTACGCGAAGTACGCGAAGCCACTACTGCGGCGATCGAACCATTGCGCAGCAATAAAACTGTTGGTTCCTCATTGCAAGCCGAAGTGGAAATTACTGCCCCCGAAGAATTAGCCGACTATCTGAAAACATTAGGGGATGAATTGCGCTTTGTACTGCTGGTATCTAAAGCCACCTTAACCAAAGGCAACGAATTAAATGTTGTCGCCAAAGTTAGCAATGGTGAAAAATGCGAACGCTGCTGGCACTATACTGACGATGTCGGTTCGGTTGCCGAGTATCCAAATATTTGCAAACGCTGTGCCGATAATATCGGCGGAGAAGGTGAAGATCGTCTGTATGCTTAGGGTTCAAGCGGCCAATACAAACAATAATTGAATATAATCTTATTAAAAATTTGAGAGCAGATTATATTAATTTTTATACCAATCGGATATTTTCAAATTATTATTTTTATTGGTTAATAAATATTCCAAAAATAAATAAAAGGCTGTCTGAAATTTTTCAGACGGCCTTTATTATTTAAATTACAAAGAATACCTACCCATCTCAAACATCATTGAAATATACCCGCAATACTGCTAACCAATACAATAATGCCAGAAATAAAAGGCATCATAATTTTACCCAATAATCCCGTCATCAGCAGAATCAAAATAATCCAAGTACCATAAGGTTCTATTTTACGATACTGCATCGAAGCACGCACCGGCAGGAAACTGTCTACAAAACGTCCGCCGTCTAAAGGCAGAATCGGAATCATATTCAGCACAAACAATACCGCATTAATCAGCACACCATATTTTGCCATTTCACTTAACGGATATTGAAACGAATCGGGCACATAAGGTGCAAAAGCCAAGACCAATCCCCATCCGATCGCCATAATCATATTAGATAACGGCCCCGCAATTGCCACAACACGCATGCCCATACGCATATTACGAAAATTACGCGGTATAATCGGTACTGGTTTTGCCCAACCGAATAAAAACGGTGTAAATATAAACATCAGCAATGGCACCAAAATCGTACCAATCGGATCAATATGGGCAACCGGATTCAGTGTCAATCGGCCCAACTGCTCTGCCGTACGGTCTCCCCAATAACGTGCGGCATAACCATGCGCCGCCTCATGCACGGTTATAGCCAGCAAAACAGGCAGCAATGCCAGTAAAAATACACCTAAATCAAAATTTTGAAACATGGTTTTCCTTTTTGAGTATGTATGTAGCAAGAAACGGCATAATATTATCAGTTGAACAGCTTTTTCATACGATAGTGATTGCTATATTATTTAAATATAAAAATATGAATCTTAATTATTTCATGACCAATAAATGCTATTCCCCACCCTTCGTTTCAGACGGCCATATGCTATAAGCCGAATAAACTTTTATCGCCCTTACCTTCACGAATCAATTCTACACCATCAGTCATATCAATCACCGTAGTCGGTTCCGTACCGCACCAACCGCCGTCTATAACCAAATCAACCACATGTTCCAAACGTTCTCTGATCTCGTATGGATCTGTTAACGGTTCGCTGTCTTCAGGCAGCATCAATGTACAACTCAACAACGGCTCACCCAGTTCGGCCAACAATGCCAATGCAATTTTATTATCGGGAACACGCAATCCTATGGTTTTCCGTTTCGGATGCAACGTACGGTTAGGTACTTCTTTCGTTGCCTGTAGAATAAAAGTATAACTGCCCGGCGTAGCCGCTTTAAGCTGACGAAACTGGCTATTATCCACTTTGGCATAAGTACCTAAAGCGCCTAAATCGGCACACATTAAAGTAAGATGGTGTTTCTGATCAATATGACGGATATTCAGAATCCGTTCCATTGCCTCTTTGTTTCCTAGCTGACACCCTAAGGCATAGCATGAGTCGGTCGGATAAACCAATATGCCGCCTTTTTGTATAATTTCAACCGCTTGCTTAATCAACCTATCTTGCGGATTATCCGGATGAATAGCAAAAAATTGTGCCATATCGTATTCCTATAAAATGAATATAAAAGATATTGACATATTAAAATAAAAAAACAATATCAATATTTAGTCAAACTTCTTAAACCACCTATGTATCAAATTATATCGCAAAGCTCAGTACCCAATAACACTAATAAGCTTTTCCACACTTTATCTTCTAAACAATCAGATATATATATAGCAAAATCATAATGCAATTATAAAATAGCCAATAATATATAAAAACATCATAAAACTATATCCAAGCATTGATTTCCTATTAAGAAACGAATTTTAAATAAAATTGATATTTATCAAATATTGGTTATTTCATACAATACACACATCAACAAGGCAAGCAGCAATTTTAAATTGTTGCCAAATGCTGACCCAAACACAAAACACATCATACATAAAAGGATTTTTTATCATGAAAAAAACTGTACTTACTTTCGCCGCTTTAGCTACTTTTGCCGCTTCTTTCGCCTCTGCTAGAGGTGCTCATATGCCTAAGTATGACCATGCCAATGACTCAGGCCCGATTGCCGGTTTACAAGCAGTACAACATGAAGGCATGATCCGTGCCGGAAAAAATGATGACAGCGTTAAATTTATCGCACCCCGTGGTCAAACTTCCGATGCTGTATTCCAATATCACTATGACCACTTAGGCCGCACTGAAAACCGCTAATAAATTATTTGAGTGTTGATAACAGGATGAAAAGGCCGTCTGAAAAATATGAACTGCACCCCAAAAGTTGGACACCCTTCCAACCCATTAAGGTGCAGTTTTCTTATGAGCAAATATACATTAGACTTTAAATACCAAGCCGTATAATATTACCGGCATGTACGCAGCCAACAGCGTACTGCCGATCATTTTAATATTTCCCGTACCCATTTACGCCGTTGGATAGCCGCATACAACCAAGACGGCATCCGCGCACTTGAGCATCCGCGCACTTGAGCATCCGCAGGCCATTCTGACCATCAAACGCAAAAACCCCTTTATCGTCGACAAACCCGACCACGAAAAAACACAGGCAGAACTGATCGAAGAGTTGCGCTATATGCGGGCGGAGAACGACTATCTAAAGGAATTAAAAGCCTACCGCCGCACGTTGGCGGAACACGGCATAGTGAAAAGTATGTCGCGTAAAGGCAATTGTTGGGACAATGCACCGATGGAAAGCTTCTTTGCGATACTGAAGACGGAATGCTTTTATCAAGAAGGCAAACTTTCGATAACAGAGCTGATGCAGACAATAGACGACTATATACGGTACTACAATCATGACAGATGTAGTTTGAAATTGAAAAAGCTGAGTCCTGTGGCATACAGAACCCAGCTCGAAAAGGCAGCCTGAAAAGGCTTTTATGTTTATCCAAGATTTTGGGGGCAGATCAACCTTTCAGACGGCCTGATTAATCTGCCTACTTTTCAAACTGCTTGCCAAACCATGTTAAAATCCAAACCCATAATCTATTCTCTGCACTATCCGCCACATTATGTAAACATTCAGACGGCCTATACCATATAAACCATTCAAGGCCGCCTGAAACTTTGAAATGAAAAATAATTGCCAGCTATGACCACATCCCGATACAGCGAATCCAGCATCACCGTACTCAAAGGCTTGGAACCGGTAAAAGAACGTCCGGGCATGTACACCCGTACGGAAAATCCTACCCACATCTGCCAAGAAGTTATTGACAATGCCGCCGATGAAGCACTGGGCGGCTTTGCAACGGAAATCAAAGTAGAAATCCATGAAGACGGTTCGCTGTCTGTATCCGATAACGGGCGCGGTATTCCGGTCGGCCTGCATCCTACCGAAGGGTTGCCCGTTGTCGAGCTGGTTTTTACCCGCCTACATGCCGGTGGTAAATTTAATAAAAAAGATGGCGACAGTGCCTACGCATTTTCAGGCGGCCTGCACGGTGTGGGCGTATCAGTGACCAATGCCCTTTCCAAACGTTTGGAAGTCACAGTTAAACGCGAAGGTAAAATCTACCGCATCGTTTTTGCCGGCGGCGATGTTATCGAACCGCTTACAGAAATCGGTAAATGTGCCATTAAAAATAGTGGTACTGAAGTGAGGGTATGGCCGAACAGTCAATATTTTGAAAGCCCGTCATACAGTATTCCCGAGCTGGAACGCCTACTGCGCGCCAAAGCCGTATTGCTTCCCGGTGTAACCGTGTCGCTCATGCGGCCTGTTAAAGGACAAGCAGATAAAAATACCCAAACTTGGCACTACCCTAACGGTTTAAAAAGCTATTTGGCAGATTTAATCAGTGAAGCACAAGAAGCCGTACCGGTATTTTCGTCAGAAAACTATATTTCAGACGGCCACGATACAGATTTCAGCAAAGGCGAAGGCGCGGCTTTTGCCTTAACTTGGCTGGAAGAAGGTTCATCCAATAATGAAAGCTATGTCAATCTGATTCCCACGCCATTGGGCGGCACCCACGAAGCAGGGTTAAAACAAGCCGTATTTCAAGCAGTTAGTAATTTTATCAACCACCATAACCTGTTACCACGTGGTGTAAAAGTACAAAGTGATGATGTTTTCAGCCGTGTTGCCTTTGTGTTATCCGCTCGAGTACTCGATCCGCAATTTCAAGGACAAACCAAAGATAAACTCACCAACCGCGATGCATTAAAGCTTGTGGCTGCCGTTTCCGGCGACCCGCTAGAACTATGGCTGAATCAAAATATCGAAACCGGTAAAAAAATTGCCGAACTGGCTATCAAACAGGCACAAGCCCGTATGCGTTCGGTGAAAAAAATCGAGAAGAAAAAAGGCAGCGGCGTTGCCGTATTGCCAGGTAAACTCACCGATTGCGAAAGCGAAGATATCCGAGAAAACGAACTCTTCTTAGTTGAGGGCGATTCAGCCGGCGGCTCGGCCAAACTCGCACGCGATAAAGCCACCCAAGCCATTCTACCTTTACGTGGCAAAGTGCTAAACAGCTTTGAAGTTCATCAAGACCAACTATTTGGCAATACCGAAATCCATGATATTGCCGTTGCCATCGGTGTTGATCCACATAATGAAAATGACAATCCCGATTTAAGTGGGCTGCGTTATGGCAAAATTGCCATTCTCTCAGATGCCGACGTCGACGGTTCACACATCCAGGTATTGCTGCTGACTCTGTTTTATAAACATTTCCCCAAACTGGTTTCAGACGGCCATATCTATGTTGCCCAACCGCCTTTGTTTAGGGTAGATGTCAATGCGCAAGGAAAAAGCAAACCGGCGCGCAAATTATATGCACTTGATCAGGCCGAATTAGACAGCATATTGGAGCGCCTACAAAAAGAAGGTGTTAAAGAAACTGCCTATTCTATTAGCCGCTTTAAAGGCTTAGGTGAAATGAATCCCGACCAACTTAAAGACACTACCATGCACCCTGATACGCGCCGGCTACTACAAGTCAAAATTCCGGTAACCGCCCATGAACAAACACAGCATATTTTTACCAAACTCATGGGCAAAGGCGAAGCCGCCAGCCGCCGCGCTTGGATGGAAGCAGAGGGAGATACGGCAGAAGTTGATATTTAATATCTTGAAGATTACCAGCACAGCTACAAAGCCAATTTCCTAATAAAAATATAGCTAATCTTTTACTTTTTTGATATTAAAGCGGATAAGTTACTTACTTATCCGCTTTAATACTTGCACGCACACCCAAACTAAAAACTTAATTTGAAACTAAAAGCTAAAATTAATAATAAAATAATTCTACAAAATATAAAAACCGCTTGATAAACTTTATTTTATCAAGCGGTTTTAAACAAAATATCTAAAATAATATTTTAAATATGATTACTCAGAAACAACCTCAGCGGCTTTATCAACCAACTCAACCAGTGCCAAAGGTGCGTTGTCACCTTTACGGAATCCATATTTCAAGATTCTGATATAACCGCCATTACGAGCAGCAAAACGAGGACCTAAGTCATCAAATAATTTTACTACCACATCGCGATCACGAGTACGGTTAAAAGCCAAACGGCGATTAGCCAAAGAAGGTTTTTTACCTAAAGTAATCAGCGGCTCTACAACTCGACGCAATTCTTTAGCTTTAGGCAAAGTAGTTACAATAGTTTCATGGCTTAATAATGAATTAGCCATATTACGTAACATTGCAGCACGATGGCTGCTTGTACGGTTTAATTTACGATTACCATTACGATGACGCATGTCATAATCCTTTAATGTTCAAACTTACGGCTTTTCCAATCCGACAGGCGGCCAAGCTTCTAATTTAGACCCTAGCGTCAATCCTTTTGACGCCAATACTTCTTTAATCTCATTCAAAGATTTACGGCCTAAATTAGGTGTTTTAAGGAGCTCTGTTTCAGTACGCTGGATTAAATCACCAATATAATAAATATCTTCAGCTTTCAAGCAATTTGCCGAACGCACAGTTAATTCCAAATCATCTACAGGACGCAACAAAATTGGATCAATTGGAGGTGTTTTTTCCTCAACTTCCTCAACAGGTGTTCCTTGCAAATCTGCAAATATAGACATTTGATCAATTAAAATACGTGCAGCACTGCGCACAGCTTCTTCAGGTTCAATAGACCCATTAGTTTCAATATCTAAAACCAACTTATCTAAATCTGTACGCTGTTCAACACGGGCAGGCTCAACTTCAAAACTAACTCGGTTGATTGGTGAAAAGCTAGCATCCAACTGAATTGCACCAATTTGTTTGCCTTCATCGCGTATAATGCGACGTCCTGAGACAGATTGATACCCACGACCTTGTTCAACTTTAATTTCCATCTCAATCTGACCATTGTCAGACAAATGGCAAATCACATGTTCAGGATTAATAATTTCCACGTCATGTGGCAAGCTGATATCGCTTGCCAACACAACGCCTGAACCTGATTTTTTTAAAGTTAACTGAACTTGAGTACGTCCATGCAGTTTAAATACCACACCTTTCAAGTTCAAAAGAACATCAACAACATCCTCTTGCATGCCATCAACTGTAGAGTATTCATGCAGCACACCGGAAATTGCAACTTCAGTAGGGGCAAAACCATTCATGGATGACAGTAAGATACGACGCAAAGCATTACCAAGAGTGTGTCCGAAACCACGCTCAAAAGGCTGCATAGATACTTTAGCACGAGTAGACGAGAGAGTATCCACATCAATTTGACGAGGCTTCAAAAATTCAGATGTGCTATTTTGCATTTAACTGTCCCTCACTAAGCCAGCATTATTTAGAGTAGAACTCTACCACCAGCTGTTCATTAATATCGCCAGTTAATTCTGAGCGATCCGGTACATTTTTAAATGTACCTTCCATTTTATTCACATCAACAGAAACCCAGCTAGGCAACCCGATTTGAGTAGCTAATCCTAAAGCTTCTTGAATTCGAACTTGTTTTTTGGCTTTCTCTCTGATGGCAACAACATCACCAACTTTAACTTGGAATGAAGGAATGTTAACCACTTGTCCATTCACAGTAATAGCTTTATGAGAAACCAATTGACGAGCTTCAGCTCTTGTAGAACCAAAACCCATTCTGTATACAACATTGTCTAAACGAGACTCCAACAATTGGAGTAATAACTCTCCAGTAGAGCCTTTACGGCGATCAGCTTCTGCAAAATAACGACGGAATTGTCTTTCCAATACGCCATAAATACGACGAATTTTTTGTTTTTCACGAAGTTGTAAGCCATAGCCAGACAAACGAGTTTTTCTAGCACCATGTTGTCCCGGCATAGAGTCTATTTTACATTTAGACTCTAAAGAACGACGGGCACTCTTTAAGAATAAATCTGTACCTTCTCGGCGTGCTAATTTACATTTAGGGCCAATATAACGAGCCATATCTCAAATCACTCCAATATTAAATACGACGTTTTTTAGGTGGACGGCAACCGTTATGCGGTAACGGAGTAACGTCAGTAATGCTGGTAATTTTAAAACCAAGAGCGTTGAGCGCACGAACAGAAGATTCACGACCCGGTCCAGGGCCTTTAATACGAACTTCTAAATTTTTAACACCATACTCTTGGGCAACTTTACCAGCGCTTTCTGCTGCTACCTGAGCAGCAAACGGTGTACTTTTACGAGAACCTTTAAATCCAGCACCGCCTGAGGTAGCCCAAGATAATGCATTTCCTTGACGATCTGTAATAGTAATGATGGTATTGTTAAAAGAAGCATGAACATGCACAATACCTTCACTCACGGTTTTACGTACTTTTTTGCGTACACGTGAAGCTGTGTTTGCTTTAGCCATTAATTAAATCCTTAAAAATTATTTTTTACCGGCAATTGCTTTGCGTGGGCCTTTTCTAGTTCTAGCATTAGTACGTGTACGCTGACCACGAGTAGGCAGACCACGACGATGTCTAAAACCACGATAACAACCCATATCCATCAGTCGTTTAATGCTCATAGTCACTTCACGACGCAAATCACCTTCTACTTCATATTTAGAAACTTGCTCACGCAAAGATTCTAATTGTGACTCATCTAAATCTTTTACTTTAGTACTAGGCTCAATATTTGCAGCCTGACAGATTAATTTAGCACGAGTCGAACCAATACCGTAAATAGCTTGTAAGCCAATTACGATATGGGCATTATTCGGGATATTTACCCCTGCAATACGAGCCATACTTTTTTCCTTTTGGCAAAATAGGTTAATATATCACAAAATCAAATTTAAAGAAACCACTCTTAATCTTGACATTGTCTATGACGAGAATCAGTATAAATAAAATATAATGACTGATTACAGCGAATAATTTCACAGATGCAACCAGTTTGTTTTATAAAAAGTTGCATAAGGATTTTCTCTTTAATTATCTTGCTCTAAATACTATACGCGCTCTGGTTAAATCATATGGAGTTAATTCCACAGTAACCTTATCTCCTGGGGAGATCCGTATATAGTGCATTCGCATTTTGCCAGAAATATGACCTAAAACAACATGATCATTTTCCAGTTTTACTTTAAAAGTTGCATTAGGTAAAGTTTCTAAAATTTCACCCTGCATTTGTATGGTATCTTCTTTAGCCATATTATATTTACTTATGAGTTAATGATTTCATATCTGAACGCTTAATTAAGTGTTCATACTGCTGAGTCACTTTATATGCATCAATTTGAGTACTAAAATCCATTGTCACCACCACTAAAATAAGTAGTGATGTACCACCTAAATAAAAAGGAATATTCAACACTGAAGTTAAAAATTCAGGAATCAAACAAATAATAGTTATGTATAATGCACCAAACAATGTTAAACGTAAAACAACATTCTCTAAATATTTAGAAGTTTGTACGCCGGGTCTGATACCTGGAACAAATGCACCACTTTTCTTCAAATTCTCAGCCATTTCTTTGGGGCTAAAAACTAATGCAGTGTAAAAATAACAGAAAAAAACTATTGTTGTTGCAAACAATAAAATATAAATTGGCTGGCCATGCTGAAGCATTCCTATAGCTTTTTGAATCCAACTATTTGTATCAACTGAACCAAACCAACTTAATAAAGTAGAAGGGAAAAGAATAATACTAGACGCAAAAATTGGCGGTATAACCCCAGCCATATTTAATTTGAAAGGCATATGAGTATTCTGGCTTTGAATTACTCTATTGCCTAGTTGTCTTTTAGCATATTGCACCGGTATTTTTCTCTGAGCACTTTCAAAATACACAACAATATAAATTAACAATATAACACCAACAACCAAAGACACAGCTGTAAACATACTCATTGCGCCCTGATTTGTTAATGTAATTAATTGAATGATCCCAGAAGGTACTCCGGCAGCAATACCAGCAGTGATTATTAGGGAAATACCATTACCAACACCACGTTCAGTAATTTGTTCACCCAACCACATTAAAAACATAGTACCAGTTACCAAACAAACAACGGTAGAAATAAAGAATTCCAGTTGAGAAACTACTACTATATTTTGCTGAAAAACAAATGTAGCTACACCAAAACTTTGCATTATTGCTAATAATACAGTACCGTACCGTGTATATTTGGTTATAGTCTTACGACCAGCTTCTCCTTCTTTCTTCAAAGCCTTTAACGAAGGAAGAATTTCAGAAGCCAATTGGACGATAATTGATGCCGAAATATATGGCATAATACCAATCGCAAAAATACTAAAGCGCTCCAGTGACCCTCCTGAAAACATATTCAACATTCCCAGAATGCCACTGCTTGCACTTTCATAAAGCTTAGCCAATGCAGCTGCATCAACTCCAGGCACAGGTATATGCGCACCAATACGAAAAACAATTAATGCGCCCAATAAAAATACTAAACGTTTTTTTAAATCTCCGAACTTAGTCGGACCTGATAATTTTAGTTGATTCGCCACTTAATATAAGCCTTATTCTTCTACTTTGCCACCAGCAGCTTCAATCAAAGATTTCGCACCTTTTGTGGCTTTAATACCTTTTAAAGTAATCGCCTTACCAATAGAGCCAGTTGCAATTACTTTAACATTAGCAATATTAGTATTTACCAATCCTGCTTGCTTAAGAACTAATAAATCAATTTGATCAACAGCAATTGAATCCAAATCCTTCAAACTCACTTCTGCTGTAGAATTTGCAGTTAACGATTTAAAGCCGCGTTTCGGCAAACGGCGCTGTAAAGGCATTTGACCGCCTTCGAAACCTACTTTATGAAAACCACCGGCCCGACTTTTTTGGCCTTTATGGCCACGGCCACCGGTTTTACCCAACCCACTACCAATACCACGACCAACACGTCGTTTAGCATGAGTTGAACCTTCTGCAGGCTGAATAGTATTTAAATACATTTTACGACTCCACTTTTAAAAGGTAACTGATTTTATTGATCATGCCACGATTTTCTGGAGTATCCAACACTTCTACTGTATGTTCACGATGACGTAATCCTAAGCCACGTGCACAATCTCGATGAGCTTGAATAGTACCAATCAGGCTTTTAGCTAAAGTTACTTTAATCGTTTTCGCTTCACTCATGACTTACTCCTAAAATATCTTCAACATTCAAACCACGCTTAGCAGCAATATCAGCTGGAGTATATAATTTACCCAAGCCATTCAAAGTGGCTCTTACAATATTGTAAGGGTTAGTAGAACCATGAACTTTAGCAGAGATATTATGGATCCCCATTGCATCAAAAACCAAACGCATAGGACCGCCTGCTTTTACACCACTACCTTCTTTTGCAGGTTGCATAAATACACGGGTTGCACCATGTTTACCAATTACTTCATGATGAATGGTTCCATTTTTTAATGGAACTTTAATCATTGAACGACGGGCTTGATCCATAGCTTTTTGAACAGCTACAGGTACTTCCTTAGATTTACCTTTACCCATTCCGATTCGACCATCACCATCACCAACAACAGTCAAAGCAGAAAAGGCCATTATACGTCCACCTTTAACTACTTTAGTTACACGGTTAACAGCTACCATTTTCTCAATAAAGCCATCACCACGTTCTTCAATATCATGTTTTGCCATTTAAATCTCCAATCCTTTAAAAGCTCAAGCCATTCTCACGAGCAGCTTCTGCTAAAGCTTTCACACGACCATGATATTGAAAACCTGAACGATCGAAAGCAACTTTATCGACACCAACAGCTTTAGCTTTTTCAGCAATACGTCTACCAACAGCTACAGCCGCCTCAACAGTGCTACCAGACTTCAAACTATCTTTCAAATCAGATTCCAATGTGGATGCCTGAGCTAACACTTTGTCACCCTCAGCATTGATAATCTGAGCATAAATATGGCTATTTGATCGGAACACACACAATCTAACCATTTTCAAATCCGCAATATGAGCACGGGTTTTACGTGCACGGCGGAGTCGAGTTGTACGTTTATTCATTAAAGAACCTCAATTATTTTTTCTTGGCTTCTTTCATTACCACCACTTCGCCTACATAGCGAACACCTTTACCTTTATAAGGCTCAGGAGATCTATAAGAACGAATTTCAGCGGCCACTTGACCAATAACCTGTTTATCGGGACCAGTTAGAACAATTTCTGTTTGGCTAGGAGTTTGAACTGAAACACCTTCTGGCATTTCATAAACAATTGGATGAGAAAAACCTAAAGATAAATTTAAAGTTTTACCTTGTGCCTGAGCTCTATAACCAACACCAATTAATTGTAATTTTTTCTCAAAGCCTTCAGATACGCCTTTAACCATATTATTAATTAAAGCACGAACAGTACCAGACATAGCATTTGCATGTTTGCTGTTATTTTTTGCAGAAAACATTAACTGCCCATCTTTCAGCTCAACTGATACATCATCGGTCATTGGTAAAGACAACTCACCATTTTTACCTTTAACCGTAATAACATCTGTTCCAAATTTAACATCAACCCCAGCAGGAACAGTCACTGGATTTTTAGCTACACGTGACATCTTTTATTCTCCACTAGGCAACAATGCATAATAACTCACCACCCACTCCTTCAGAGCGTGCTTTACGATCAGTCATTACACCTTTAGAAGTACTTACAATAGCGACACCCAAACCATTCATTACGTTTGGAATATCATTTGAAGCTTTATAAATACGCAAACCAGGGCGAGATACGCGTTTAATTTGCTCAATTACAGGACGACCTGCATAATATTTCAATTGAATCTCCAATATTGGCTTCATATCGGCAGAAACTTGAAAATCTTCAATATAGCCTTCTTCTTTTAAAACTTGTGCAATTGCACATTTTAATTTAGAAGATGGCATAGCAACTGAAATTTTATTTGCACGCTGTGCATTTCGGATACGAGTCAACATATCGGAAATAGGATCATGCATACTCATAACTAATACTCCTATTACCAGCTAGCTTTAACAACACCCGGAATCTCGCCACGCATAGCAATTTCACGGATTTTAATACGACCCAAACCGAATTTACGGAAAGTGCCACGAGGACGACCAGTCAATGCGCATCTGCGACGCTGACGAACTGGTGCAGCATTGCGCGGGATTGCCTGTAATTTTAAACGCGCTTCAAAACGCTCTTCATCTGAAGCATTTGAATCATTAATGACAGCAAAGATAGCCTCACGTTTGGCAGCATATTTTTTAGCCAAAGCAATGCGTTTCAATTCGCGATTAACAAGTGCTTTTTTAGCCATGAATTATCCTTTAAAGGGAAACTTGAATAATGATAGTAAAGCTTTTGCTTCTTCATCTGTTTTAGCAGTTGTAGTAATGGTAATATTCAAACCACGTAAAGCGTCAATTTTATCATATTCAATTTCAGGGAAAATAATCTGCTCGCGAATACCCATATTGTAGTTACCACTACCATCAAAAGACTTACCACTTACACCACGGAAGTCACGAACACGAGGTAACGCAATTGTCACCAACCGGTCTAAAAATTCAAACATTTGTTCGCGGCGTAAAGTAACTTTACATCCTACCGGATAATTATCACGAATTTTAAACCCAGCAATTGATTTACGAGCAACAGTCACAACTGGCTTTTGCCCAGCGATTTTCTCTAAGTCAGAAACCGCATGCTCCATTACTTTCTTATCAGCAACTGCTTCACCAACACCCATATTTAAAGTAATTTTTTCAATACGGGGCACTTCCATAATTGATTTATAGTTAAATTGCTTCATCAATTCAGGAACAACTGTGCTGTTATAAAACTCTCTCAAACGAGCCATATTATCTCCTTATGCCCCAATGATAGAGCCATTAGATTTAAAAAAGCGAACACGTTTAACTTTACCATCGCTCTCGATCAGCTTAACGCCAACGCGGTCTGCTTTATTTGTCTCAGGGTTTACAATAGCAACATTTGAAATGGCTAAAGGCATATTTTTTACCACAATACCACCTTCAATGCCGCGCATAGGGTTTGGTTTTTGATGACGCTTAACGACATTTACGCCATCAATAACAATTTTATCACCCAAAACCTTAACAACCTCACCTTGCTTGCCTTTATCCTTACCGGCAATAACAATAACTTTGTCACCTTTAATTATTTTGTTCATCGTCATCACTCCTTACAAAACTTCAGGTGCCAATGAAACAATTTTCATAAAGCGCTCGGTACGTAACTCACGAGTTACCGGACCAAAAATACGCGTACCTAAAGGTTCCAATTTATTGTTTAACAAAACAGCGGCATTATTATCAAATTTAATTAATGCTCCATCAGTACGACGAACACCTTTGGCCGTACGCACAACCACAGCATTATAAACATCACCTTTTTTAACACGACCTCTAGGGGCCGCATCTTTAACTGCGACTTTAATAATATCACCAACTGAGGCATAACGACGCTTCGAGCCGCCTAAAACTTTGATACACATAACACGACGCGCACCAGAATTGTCAGCCACACCTAAAATGGTCTGCATTTGAATCATTTTATTACCTTTTTAAAAACCAACTTAATTTACCTTTTTCAAACCATCTACTAACACATTTATTAATAATTTGGCAGTAGTTGTTTGAAACCTATCTAGGGTTCTAGTAAACCAGTCTTGGATCCCGAAGGGGAAGAAACTTTCAGAGGAAATTTGAAAGATAAGAAACGAAGTTTACATATAAATCAAAATTTATGCAACACTTCGTTTCTTTATTAAAACCGTACTGTATTAATTTTTAAACAGCACGTGCTTTTTCCACTAGGTCTTTAACGATCCAAGATTTCGTTTTAGATAACGGACGAGTTTCAGCAATGACCACAATATCGCCAATTCCATATTGATTTTGCTCATCATGTGCATGAATCTTAGATGAACGACGTATAATTTTTCCATACAAAGGATGTTTTACTTTACGCTCAACTAAAACTGTTACCGTTTTATCCATTTTGTCGCTAATGACTTTGCCTTGCAAAGTACGGATATTTTTTACTTCGCTCATTATTTAACACCTTTTTCAGTTAAGATGGTTTTAATACGAGCAATATCACGACGTACCCGCTTCATTTCACTTGACTTACCCAATTGGCCTGTAGCATTTTGCATACGTAAGCCAAATTGTGTTTTCAGCAAATCAAGTAAATCTGCATTTAATTGCTCAATGGACTTATCTTTCAATTCATTCGCTTTCATTATTGACCTACCTGTCTTACTACAAACACTGTTGGAATAGGCAATTTAGCTGAAGCCAATTGAAAGGCTTCTCTAGCCAAAGTCTCAGGTACTCCATCCATTTCATACAGCATTTTACCAGGCTGAATTTCTGCCACATAGTATTCGGGAGAACCTTTACCGCCACCCATACGCACTTCAGCGGGTTTTGATGTAATCGGTTTATCAGGAAACACTCTGATCCAAATACGTCCGCCACGCTTAATATGACGAGTCATAGTACGACGAGCAGCTTCAATTTGACGAGCAGTAAGACGACCTCGACCCACTGCTTTTAAACCAAACTCACCAAAGCTAACCTTGTTACCACGGGTAGCAATACCGGTATTGCGGCCTTTATGCTGTTTGCGATATTTCAGTCTAGTTGGCTGCAGCATGACGACCACCTGCCTTTCTTTGTCTTTTCTCTTGTCCGGATTTTACTTGTGTCGCTTTTTCATTACCTTCACCGGTATAAACCCAAACTTTCAAACCCAACACACCGTAAGTTGTATGTGCTTCACTGGTAGCATAATCAACATTAGCACGCAGAGTATGTAGAGGCACACGTCCTTCACGATACCACTCGCTACGCGCAATATCAGCACCATTCAAACGGCCGGAAGTCATAATTTTAATGCCCTTAGCACCAACACGCATAGCATTTTGCATAGCACGTTTCATAGCGCGACGGAATTGAACACGTTTTTCCAACTGCTGAGCAATACTGTCAGCAATAATTTGTGCATCCAACTCAGGCTTGCGGATTTCTTCAATATTTACATGAACGGGAACACCCATCAATTTTTGCAAATCACGCTTCAAAATTTCAATATCTTCACCTTTTTTACCAATAACCACACCCGGACGGGCAGAGTGAATGGTAATACGTGCAGATTTTGCCGGGCGCTCGATAACAACACGGCCAACAGAGGCATTAGCTAAGCGCTTGCGCAGATATTCTCTTACATCAATATCTTGTTTCAATACTGTTGGAAAGTCTCCGCTTTTTGCAAACCATTTTGAAGACCAGTCTTTAGTTACCGCCAAGCGAAAGCCTGTAGGATTAATCTTTTGTCCCATAGCTTTTCCTTAATTACCTACTGTCACATTAATATGACAAGTTTGTTTTTCGATGCGGTTACCACGACCTTTAGCACGCGCCTGAAAACGTTTCAGACTCGGGCCTTTGTCAACAAAAATGGTGACCACTTTCAGCTCATCAATATCAGCACCTTCGTTATGCTCTGCATTTGCAATAGCTGATTCCAGTACTTTTTTGATTAACTCAGCACCTTTTTTAGGGCTGAATGCCAAGATATTTAAAGCTTGGGCAACGTCTTTGCCACGAATCATATCTGCAACCAATCTGGCTTTTTGTGCAGAAATACGGGCGTTTTTATGTTGTGCATTTACTCTCATGATTCACCTTATTTCTTTTTAGCCTTTTTATCGGCCAAATGGCCTTTAAAGGTACGGGTCAATGAGAATTCACCTAATTTATGGCCAACCATATTATCACTGATGAAAACAGGAACATGTGTACGTCCGTTGTGTACAGCAATAGTCAAACCGATAAAATCAGGCAGGATAGTAGAACGACGCGACCAAGTTTTAATAGGACGCTTATCGTTATTTGCACGAGCCGCATCTACTTTTTTGAGCAAATGCAGGTCTACATATGGGCCTTTTTTTAATGAACGAGCCATATTAATTAACCTTTATTTGAGTAACGGCGGCGAACAATCATATTGTCCGTGCGTTTGTTATTACGAGTACGGTAACCTTTAGAAGGAGTACCCCATGGGCTAACAGGTTCACGAGCCTCACCGGTACGGCCTTCACCACCACCATGAGGGTGATCAACCGGGTTCATCACCACACCACGAACAGTCGGACGGATACCACGCCAGCGGTTAGCACCGGCTTTACCGATTTTCTTCAAGCTTTGCTCTTCATTACCTACTTCACCAATGGTAGCACGGCAATCAACGTGAATCTTACGCACTTCTCCAGAGCGCAAACGCACTTGAGCATAAATACCTTCTTTGGCCAACAGAACTGCTGAAGTACCCGCAGAGCGTGCAAGTTGAGCACCTTTACCAGGTTTCATTTCAATACAGTGAATGGTTGTACCAACAGGAATATTGCGAATAGGCAAAGTATTACCTGTTTTAATAGCAGACTCGGCACCAGACACCAAAACCGCACCCACTTTAACACCACGCGGAGCAATGATGTAACGACGCTCACCATCTGCATAGCACAGCAATGCAATGTGCGCAGTACGGTTAGGATCGTATTCAATACGCTCAACTTTAGCAGGAATACCATCCTTATTACGCTTAAAGTCTACAATTCTATAATGATGTTTATGACCACCACCTTTGTGACGGGTCGTAATATGACCGTTATTATTGCGGCCGGCTGTAGAATTTTTCTTCTCCAGCAAGGCTGCATAAGGTGCACCTTTATACAAACCTTCAGTGGTTACACGAACCATGCCGCGACGACCAGCAGAGGTAGGCTTCATTTTTACAATAGCCATGTTTCTTATTCCTTATCTGCAGCTGCAGCAGCGGCTTCCAAATCCAGTTCCTGACCGGCAGCCAAGCTTACATACGCTTTTTTGACATCACTACGACGACCAACCGTACGTCCGAAACGCTTTGTTTTACCTTTAGTGGTAACGGTGGTAACCGAAGCTACTTTTACATCAAACAACAATTCTACGGCAGCTTTGATTTCTTGCTTGGTAGCATTCGCCAAAACTTTAAAAGTCATTTGATTACGTTTTTCAGCCAGCAAATTGCTTTTTTCAGAAACAACAGGCGCCAAAATCACTTGAGTTAAACGTTGTTGATTCATACCCATTGCTCCTCTAACTGCGCCACTGCTTCTTTAGTCATCACTACTTTTTTGTAACGTAACAGACTATAAGGATCAACTTGTTGCGCTTCCAATACCAATACATTAGGCAAGTTACGTGAAGCTAAGTATACGTTCTCATCCAACTGTTTGGTTACAAAAAGAACTTGTTCCATACCAAGATTTTTTACTTGCTCGGCAAAAACTTTGGTTTTAGGCGTATCAACACTCAATGCCTCAATAGCAAACAAACGCTCGTCGCGCGCCAATTGAGACAAAATCGTTGCCATACCTGCACGGTACATTTTACGGTTAACTTTTTGAGTGAAATTTTCATCAGGTTTATTCGGAAATGCACGACCACCTTTACGCCATAACGGAGAAGATGTCATACCAGAACGTGCACGACCGGTACCTTTTTGACGCCACGGTTTTTTCGTAGAGTGTTTTACTTCGGCACGTGTTTTTTGCGCACGGTTACCTGAACGGGCATTTGCCAAGAAGGCATTTACCAGTTGATGAACCAATGCTTCATTATATTCACGACCGAACAAAGCATCAGAAACAGACAAGCCGCCTGAAACCTGACCTTTTGCATCAATTAATTTCAATTCCATTACGCACCTACTTTCACGCTGGGACGCACTACCACATCACCGTTTACAGCACCGGGAACCGCGCCTTTTACCAACAGAAGCTGACGTTCTGCATCCACTCGTACAATTTCTAAGTTCTGTACAGTTGATTTGGTATTGCCGTATTGTCCGGCCATACGTTTACCAGGGAATACACGACCGGGATCCTGAGCCATACCGATAGAACCAGGAACACGATGTGAACGCGAGTTACCATGTGAAGTACGTTGAGCACCGAAATTATGGCGTTTAATAGTACCTGAAAAACCTTTACCTTTAGAGGTGCCGGTTACATCTACCAATTGGCCTGCTTCAAACATAGCAACAGTAATTTCGTCGCCGGCTTTCAGCTCGCCTAATTTTTCTTCAGTCAAAGCAAATTCGATCAAACCGCGACCGGCTTCAACACCTGCTTTCGCAAAATGTCCGGCATCGGCTTTATTCACGCGATTTGCTTTTTTCTGACCAAAGGTAACTTGAACGGCCGTATAGCCGTCAGCATCTTTGGATTTTACTTGAGTGACGCGATTCGCAGACATATCCAACACGGTTACCGGAACAGAAACACCCTGCTCGTCAAACACGCGAGTCATACCTACTTTGCGCCCAACCAGACCTAACGTCATGATTATTTTCCTTTTTTAAGTAAAGGGGTCAATTACGATTGACTGACCATTGGACTAAAACAAACTTTGGCGGATTGCCAAGCGGCAAACTATACCATATATCCATTTCTATATTCAAGAAATATTCAAGTAAAAACTGTATTTTACAGCCCAATAGCAGCTTACCTTAATTATCTGTATATTTATTTCACATGACATGCAATTACTCTAGTTGCAATAAATAAAATTTTATGCGTACTCTTTTTACAATATCGGTCGGGCAAAAAAGATTTCAGACGGCCCCATTTTTTGAATTTATGTGTCCGAACGTTTTATCTATATAAATGTCTTAAATTCATATCCAAAAACTTATTGAACGCACATTAAAGAAAAATCTGATTGTTTTAATATCACTTTCAAACAACCTATTTTTAACAAGGAGTTCTCTGGATGGATACTTGGACTCAAACTTTAAGCACCGGCACTTTATTAGGGATTGCCGCTGCCGCTATTCTGCTGATTTTATTATTAATTGTTAAACTTCGTATCCATGCATTATTAACATTAACCATTGTCAGCCTGCTAACAGCCATCGCCACCGGCTTGCCGACAAGTGAAATTGTAAATGACGTACTGGTCAAAAATTTCGGCGGCACGCTCGGTAATGTTGCATTATTGGTGGGATTGGGGGCAATGCTGGGGCGATTGGTTGAAACATCAGGCGGCGCACAATCTTTGGCAGATTCGTTGGTGCACATGTTTGGTGAAAAAAATGCTCCTTTTGCCTTAGGTGTCGCCTCTTTAATTTTTGGTTTTCCGATTTTCTTTGATGCCGGCTTGGTAGTTATGCTACCGATTGTTTTTGCTACCGCCCGCCGTATGAAAGCACCCGTATTGGCTTATGGTTTGGCTTCTATCGGTGCTTTTTCCGTGATGCATGTTTTTCTGCCGCCCCACCCCGGCCCTATTGCCGCCTCTGAATTTTACGGTGCGGGCATCGGTTATGTATTACTACTCGGATTACCTTTGGCTTTTATTACTTGGTATTTCAGCGGTTATCTGTTGGGTAAGTTTCTCGGCAGGCATATTTATGTTCCCATACCCAACTTACTCAGCGGTGGCACACCGGATAACGATAGTCCTGATGAACCGGCAGGAGCCGGTACGGTTATCGGGATTATGTTGATTCCGATGTTATTAATTTTCTTGAACACCGGTTTGGCAACATTAACGGCCGAAAATATGATTGACGGCAATGCTTCATGGGCATCATTTTTGCGCATGATAGGCTCTACACCCATAGCCTTATTGATTTCGGTTTTGGTGGCCATGTTCGTTTTAGGCCGTAAGCGCGGTAAAGAAGCCTCTGCACTGGAAAAAACTATTGATGGCGCACTTGCTCCAGTGTGTTCGGTAATCCTGATTACCGGCGCGGGTGGTATGTTCGGCGGAGTTTTACGCGCTTCCGGCATCGGCCAAGCATTGGCAGACAGCATGAGTCAATTGGGTATTCCCGTGCTTTGGGGATGTTTCTTGGTAGCTTTAGTCCTACGCATTGCACAAGGTTCTGCAACAGTGGCACTCACAACTGCAGCCGCGCTAATGGCCCCCGCGGTAGCCGCAGCCGGATTAAACGATTGGCAATTGGCTTGCGTGGTGTTGGCCACTGCCGCAGGATCCGTCGGAGCCAGTCATTTCAACGATTCGGGCTTCTGGTTGGTCGGACGATTATTAGATATGGATGTACCGACCACATTAAAAACATGGACGGTTAACCAAACACTGATTGCCATTGTCGGCTTTGCCTTATCTGCATTGGTTTTCAGCATACTGTAACAACCATGAGGGAAACGAATATGGATCAATCTACCTTACATATTGTAATTATGGGTGTTAGCGGGTGCGGGAAAACCACGCTTGCCATAGCGTTACAACAATATTTTCAATGCCCCTATGCAGAAGGTGATGATTTTCACCCTCAAGCCAATCGCGATAAGATGGGCTCCGGCATTCCGCTTACGGATAAAGACCGTTATCCATGGTTGCGCAGTTTGCGTGATTGGATGACCAAGCAAACAAAAACCGGAGCGGTTGTAGATATTATTACCTGTTCGGCACTAAAACGGCAGTATCGCGATATTCTCCGAGAGGCTGATGGTAAAGTTGTTTTTATTCACCTTGATCCACCATACGAAATCAATCTCGAACGTATGAAAGCACGCAAGGGTCACTATATGAAAGCAGGTATGCTGGCATCACAATTAGAAACGTTGGAAGCCTTACAAACTGATGAAGAAGGTATCCGTATTAATAATGCCAGCAATCCTGAATCAGTTCAAAACGAAGTTTTACAATGGATAAATCAACAAAACTTTAAAGCATTAACAATGCATCCAAATAACAGTTAAGTCCAGCGGGTTCAAATTAATATTTTAAGGATTCATAATCCTAGCAACCAATGCGCGGTCTTTGCCCGCCATATTCGGAATCTTCACTTGAATACCATTGCCGGGCGCCACATCCACTGCTTCGCCTTTGCGCGTCATGGCCTCTAAAACAATAGTCTGATTGCCTTGCGGATGGATAATTTCAATCGTATCGCCGACGGCAAAACGGTTTTTCACTTCCACCGTTGCCCAGCCCTGCGCGTCGATTTCGGTCACTTGGCCGACAAACTGGCTTTGTTTGGCCAATGAATGCCCGTTCAGATAGTTTTGATAATCTTGTGTTTGGTGCCGCTCCAAAAAGCCTGAGGTATAGCCGCGGTTGGCCAAACCCTCCAATTCGGCCAGCAGGCTGTAATCAAACGGCTTGCCGGCTACGGCATCATCAATGGCTTTACGGTAGGCTTGCGCCACGCGGGCAACATAATAAACCGACTTGGTACGCCCTTCTACTTTCAAACTGTCCACACCGATTTCCGCCAATTTCGCCACTTGCTCAATCGCACGCAAATCTTTGGAATTCATAATATAAGTGCCGTGTTCGTCTTCCATAATCGGCATCAACTCACCGGGACGGTTGGCTTCTTCAATCAAAAAGACTTTATTGGCTTCGGGATGGCGCACCTGCCCGTTAATACCTTCGAATGCAGCATCGGCCTCTTCTTGTGCCTGATGGAAATTAAAGCCCTGCAATAATTTGGCGTCGCCCATTTCATCGGTTTCGGCATTGTGGACTTTATAATCCCAGCGACAAGCATTGGTGCATGTGCCCTGATTCGGGTCGCGGTGGTTGAAATAGCCGGAAAGCAGGCAGCGGCCTGAATAAGCAATACACAAAGCCCCGTGCACAAACACTTCCAACTCGATATCGGGGCATTCTTGGCGGATTTCGGTGATTTCCTCCATGCTCAATTCGCGCGACAAAATAATCCGCTCCACGCCGATTTTCTGCCAAAATTTCACGCCCCAATAATTGGTGGTATTGGCTTGTACAGAAAGGTGAATCGGCATTTCCGGCCATTTTTCACGCACCTGCATAATCAAACCCGGATCGGCCATAATCAACGCATCCGGGCGCATGGCGATTAACGGCTCCATATCGGATAGAAAGGTTTTTAATTTTGAATTATGCGGCAGGGTGTTAACGGTTAAAAAGAATTTTTTACCGCGTTGGTGCGCCTCGGCAATTCCCTGTTCCAATACGGGCAATTTGGCAAATTCATTATTACGGGCACGCAGAGAATAACGCGGGCTACCAGCATAAACGGCATCGGCGCCATAATCAAAAGCGGCGCGCATACGCTCGAGGCCGCCGGCGGGAAGAAGCAATTCTGGTGATTTCATGGTGTGTCTGCTTTGTTATTAAAATAATATGTTTCAAACAGTTATGCCGTCTGAAACGAAACGGGCAAGGCTTGGAATTATGCGCCTTTTCAGGCGTTAGGTCAATTTAAGCCAAGCAGGATAGGGCTTTCAGACGGCATGGCATTTGCTATCCGATATAATACGGTTATATGGCGCATTTATAACAAGGCCGTCTGAATACCGATAAATAGCCTGTTATATATACCTTGTTTTTCAATAATCCTTCAGTTTCTTCGCCATAAATCATCTCAAGTTATGTATTTTCTTGTAAAATACAATGCTTATCTAAACGCGGCGGACAACACAACCGCTTTTTTGTTTACTCAAACCACTACAGAGCCGACACATGAATTTCCGCTTCGACATTATTTACGAATATCGCGAGATGTTCTTCTACGGTGCGCTCACCACATTGGGGCTAACCGTTGTCGCCACGTTGGGCGGCACCATTTTAGGTTTATTCGGTGCGCTTGCCCGTATTATCCGATTTGAAAAAGGCAACCTGCTCACACGCGCTATCGCGTGGCTGCTGAGAACCATCTCGCTGATTTACGTTACCTTATTCCGCGGCACGCCTTTATTCGTACAAATTTTTATCTGGTTCAACGTTTGGGCGGTCGCACTCATCCACCCGAATGACGGCCTGCTGATTAGCGGCGAACTTGCCAGCGAATTACGCCGCAACTACGGCGCATTGATTGCCGGCGGTTTGGCACTGATTTTCAATGCCGGCGCCTACATTACCGAAATTTTCCGTGCCGGTATCCAATCTATCGATCGCGGCCAAATTGAAGCCGCCCGCTCATTGGGGATGACCTATCCGCAAGCCATGCGCTATGTGATTCTGCCACAGGCACTACGCCGTATGCTGCCGCCATTGGCCAACGAGTTCATTACCCTATTAAAAGACAGTTCGCTACTTTCCGCCATTGCCGTGGCCGAATTGGCTTCGGTACAAGCTGCTATTTCCGGCCGTTATTCGATTTTCGATACGCCGCTTTATACCGTCGCCCTGATTTATCTGGCCATGACCATGTGTTTGGGCTGGCTGTTTTCCCGACTGGAAAAACGATACAGCACCACAGGCCACCGATAAACCATTATGGCCGTCTGAAAATATTCAGACGGCCTTTTTACAGTGAAACCCAACCATGCGCGCCGTCATTCAAAAAGTCACCCATGCCGAAGTCAACGTTATCGAAACAAACCACAGCGAAACCGCCGGTAAGATTCAAAGCGGCTTAATGGTTTTGCTCGGAGTCGGCCATGAAGATACCGAAGCCGATGCCCGCTATATTGCCGACAAAATCGCCCTGTTGCGTATTTTTGAAGATGATGCAGGCAAACTAAACCTTTCTCTAAAAGATACCGGTGGCTCGGTATTATTGGTATCCCAATTCACTTTATACGCCGACGCCCGCAACGGCAGACGCCCTTCTTTTTCGCAAGCAGCCAAACCCGAACAGGCCAATCGGCTTTATCAGCAGGTCGGTGCCTTTTTAGAGCAACAAGGCATCCCTGTTGAAACAGGCCGCTTTCAAACCCACATGCAGGTTAGCTTGTGCAACGACGGCCCGGTGACCTTATTGCTGGATTCTCAAAAATTATTCTAAACAAATTACTTGAGTCTATAATTTTTATACAAAAGCGTAAGTCTATATTTTATAATCAATTAAGAACCGGTATACAAATCAATCTATGGAATAAATTTCTTTTGCATTGATTTAGGAGCGGTTAAACATCTCTTAACCTTGACCATTTCCCAAATAATTTGCCATTCAGCTATTCAGAATTTCTAAAAAGAATTGATGCACTACCACATTCATTCTACTAATGTACAAATATTATATAACATAGTCATAAGCAATTTCTGGATTTACCTTAGCAAAAAAATTATATTTATATAATAAATTTTAATTGGTTATAAAATGAAAATAAAAGAAATAATTTACAATGGGGTTTCTAACGAAATAAAAAAATGGAATTTTGATGAGATTTATGTAATCTCATTATTCATATTCTTTGAATATGATGATCTTAGAACCCCGATACTAATACTTGGTTTTAATACTATCAAAAACTGGCAAGAGAGTATTAATTTAGCCTCTAATGAACAAGAAGCAAAGTGGAATTATGCATTTTGGTTACAAAATGAAGAATATCAATTCGGTTATTCAGAGGATGATAAAAAAGTTGTTGAAACCTGGATAAAGGAACTAAATTTATTCTATACTGATGAAGAAGAAGATAAATATTTTGATAAATGCATGGAGCTTGGTGAGCAAATAAGTATTGTATTTACTAAGCTATGCGTTGATGTAGCAAGTGAAATTCAAAAAAATATATTACCCTATTTAACAAATAAGAAAATTCCTATATTGGTTCACGAGCTTGAATACTATGACAAAATAGTTGAACAAAATAAAATTATCAATCCTAATGGGGAAGCAAATGAATTCATAAAATGGATATATAGTATGTGGAATCATCCTATATAACTATGGTTGTTATAAATATAATTCCGGCGCTGCCCTAGTTATCCTAGAATAATCATAATTTTTTACATATAAATAAAACAATTAATGCTAAAACATAGTTATACAACCCGAGGCCGTCTGAAAACATTTCAGACAGCCTTTTCAAGATTTATGTATCAATCAGCCATATTGCCAGAATAGTCGTACGGTTTACATTTCCGTCCAGCTTATCCAACCCATTTGCCAAGAAATCAGAATCAGCCCGCCGAATATAATCCGGTAATAAGCAAACGGCACGTAATTCTTAGATGCCACAAACTTCAGTAATGCTTTAACTGCCAACAAACCGGCAATAAAAGCAGACACAAAACCAATCACAATCAGGCCGATATCTTGCAAGGTAAACAATTCATAGTTTTTCAAAACATCATAAAAAGTTGCCGCAATCATCACCGGAACGGCTAAGAAAAAAGAAAACTCAGTGGCTACTTTCCGCTCCAACCCCCAAATCATGCCGCCCATAATCGTACTACCCGAACGGGAAGTGCCCGGAATCAGCGCACAAATCTGGGCAAGGCCAACCACCAGCGCATCACGCATGCGCATATCATCAACACGGTTAACGCGTGGCGGGATACTTTTTTGTCTGTTTTCCACCCACAAAATAATAAATCCACCGACCACCAAAGCCGTCGCCACGCTAATCGGATTGAACAGATACAGCTTAATTTGTTTACTAAACAACAAACCCACGACTGCGGCAGGGATAAAGGCCACGCCCAAATTCACAACAAAACGGTTCACTTCGGCATCTTTGCCGACATGGGTTAGCACATGCTTAAAGCGTTGGCGATATTCAAAAATAACAGCCAACACAGCTCCCAACTGAATGGCAATTTCAAATACTTTCCCATTACTACGAAAATCAAGCAAATCGCCCACCACAATCAAATGGCCTGTGCTGGAAATGGGCAAAAACTCGGTTAACCCTTCGATAATACCGAGAATCAGGGCTTTTAACGACAAAAGAATATCCATAATTATTTCAGACGGCCTTATGAAAGAAATAGAGAAGGCAGCCCTGTTTGGCTGCCTATTTACTGATTACATATTACTTATTGGCTGATTTGGCAATCAGGGCACCTTTGCTTTTCAAAGCTTGAACAGGAGCTTTGGCTGCCGGTTTTTTCAAACCACGCTCACCACGTACTTTTTCGACCAACTGATCAATGGTGTTCATTGCGCTGTTCCAATCACCGGAAAATTTAGCCTGATACTTACCGCCAACGATAATGGTCGGGGTACCGCTGATTTGATACATATTGGTCAGCTCTTCCATTTTCTTAGCTTGGGCAGGATTGCTGAACGAATCGTAAGCAGCAACTAATTTGGCGCTATCAAAGCTTTTTTGGTTTGCCGCCCATTTTTTGAATGTATCGGTATCACCCAAATTGATTCTTTGTTCGTAAACTGCTTTGAAAATCTCAGGGTTTGCCTGATATTTCAAGCCAGAGCTGGTGACTGCGGCAGCTAAGCGTGCCAAACCTAAATGCTCCGGTTGCCATACCACGTGTTCGGTACGCAAATACGTGTCAGATGGGAAGCTACGGGTATGTTTGAGTAAAATCGGGTCGAGGTGATAGCAGTGTACGCAAAAATAACCAAAGAACTCCAATACTTCAACTTTATCATCCGGTTGGATTTGCGGAATCGGTTGTGGTAAAACAGTGTAGTCGGTTCCCTCTACCAATGCTGCATTTGCCTGTGTTGCCAGAGTCAGTGCTGTGGCGGTTGCCAGTAATATAGTTTTCAATTTCATGTGTTTTTTTCCTATCTTCTATTATTTAACGGTCCGTGCAAAACTGTCGACACCGTTTTTCTTCAAAACTTGTTGGGTTTGTTTGGCTGAATTGCTGTCCAAACGGTTACTTTGTACACGGTAAACATGTTTGCCGTTCACATCAGCCTCAGTAATACGGCCAGGAACGCCCATCATAGCCAATTTGGCGCGGTGTGTTTCTGCACTTGCACGATCATTAAACGAACCCATTTGCAATACAACCATACGGCTGCTTTTAGCGGATTGTTTTTCAGCTTGGCTTGCCTTAGCTTTCCTATCTTCTTCTTTGCGAACGTCCTCACGGGCTTTTTCAATACTGCCGCTATTTAAAATTTGTTCGGCGGAAGGTTGCGTTTCTTTCTTAGGCGCTACCTTTTTCGGCTGCTCACGCTCTTTTTTTGGCTTTGGTTTGGCTTCCGTTTTTTTCTCAGCCGGTTTGCTTTCCGGTTTGGGCTGCTCTACTACACGAGGTGTAGGCTTGGTCGCTTTTTCCGTTTCAGCCGATGGCGGTGTTACTGCATTAACTTCTTCCTCAACAACAGCCTCTTGCGCTTCTTCGGATGCTTGTTGTTCTTTGATGAAGTCGCCCATTACATCAGAAGCTTGAGAAGCTTCTAAAGCCGGTTCGCTGGCAACCGAAGGCTCGGAAACAGCAGAAACGCTTCTGTCAGGCGTTAATATTTCAGGAGTAGGCGTTTCTTCAACAACCTCCTCTTTGAATACCTTTTCATTGCTTCTATTAATGAAAAAAACGACGATGGCAATCACTACCGTTGCCAGCAATAATCCCAATAAAAAGCCCGACAGGCCCTTACCACTTTGTTTTTTTGTGTTCATAAATAACCAACATCTTTCTACTTGTGATGCCGTCTGAAAAGTATCGTATCAATATATTTTCAAATGGCGCATTCTAGCAACATCTTATAGTTAAAGCAAAGCTTTACAAAGCCCGCCGAAAACCGACCGCCCGCAACACATGGCCTTTATCCACTGTTTCATCGCCGTTTAAATCGGCTAGTGTACGGGCAACCCGCATAATACGGTGAAAACTGCGTGCGGAAAGTGCTAATTTTTCCAACACGCCGGCCAAGGTTTTTTGAGCCTCTTTAGAGACCGCTGCAACGTTATCCAGTTCCGTAACGCTCAGGGCGGAATTGAGCTTATTCTGCCGCTGATATTGGCGGGCACGCGCCGCTTCCACCCGTTGGCGCACTTCGGCACTGGCCTCACCCGATTCCTGCACCACCAATTCTTCCGCCGACAATGCCGGCACTTCAATCGTCAGGTCGATACGGTCAAGTAGCGGCCCCGATATTTTACCGCGATAGCGGGCAATACTTTCAGGGGTACAGCGGCATGGTTTGACCGGATGCCCTAAATAACCGCACGGGCAAGGGTTCATGGCCGCCACCAATTGGAATTTGGCCGGATAAACCGCTTTGTGCGCCGCACGGGAAATATGGATTTCACCCGTTTCCAGCGGTTCGCGCAACACTTCTAAAACTTTGCGGTCGAATTCGGGCAATTCGTCTAAAAACAAAATACCGTTATGGGCTAAGGAAATCTCCCCCGGCCCCGAGTTTCCGCCGACAATGGCTACCGGGCTGGAAGTATGGTGCGGCATTTGTGCGGGGCGGCTGCCGTTTAAAACCTGTCTATGATTCGGCAGCAACGAACGCAGCGACCATACCTCAATTAATTCTTCGTCGGTTAACGGCGGCATAATACCCGGCAACCGTTGCGCTAACATCGATTTACCCGTACCTGGCGGGCCGACCATCAGCAAACTATGTCCGCCTGCCGCCGCAATTTCCAAAGCCAATCTTGCAGTATGCTGCCCTTTGACATCGCGTAAATCAGGCAAATCGGCATATTCGGACGGCTTGCAGTCTGCATCGTAAACAGTTTGAGCCAGTGGCTCAACTGCATTCAGATGGGCGGTCACCTGCCCGAGACTGTCGGCGCCGTAAACGGTACTGTCGCGCATAACCGCCGCCTGATTGGCATTTTCAGACGGTAACACAAACGCCCTGCCCGCCTGCATACCCTGCCATGCCATCGCCAAAGCGCCGCGAACAGGACGTAACATACCTGACAACGCCAACTCTCCGGCAAATTCATATTCAGGCAGTTTGTCTGCCGCCACTTGGCCGGAAGCCGCCAAGATACCGAGTGCTATCGGCAAATCAAAGCGCCCCGACTCTTTAGGCAGATCAGCAGGCGCAAGGTTGACGGTAATCTTTTTAGCGGGGAAATCAAACCCGCTTTGAATAATGGCCGCCCGCACACGGTCGCGACTTTCCTTCACTTCGGTATCAGGCAGCCCAACAATATTGAAAGCAGGCAATCCGTTGGCAAGATGAGCTTCCACCTCGACCAACGGGGCATTCATGCCGCTTAATGCGCGGCTATAGACAACGGCCAAAGACATTGATTTCAGACGGCCTTGTTTTCTGTATTTTCCGCCTGTTCGGCATTTTCCGTAGCAGATGGCATATCACTTGTTTCCACTTGTTCAAGCGGTTGACTGCCTTCCAATCTTGCCAAACGCTCTTCCAACTCGGTGAGTTTGGTACGGGTTTTAATCAATACCTGTTGTTGGATATCAAATTCTTCACGGGTTACCAAATCCATGCGGTTAAAGGCGCTGCCCAACATGGCTTTCACATTTTTTTCCACGTCTTTAGCAGGGCTGTTGGCAATAGTTTCGCTGAGTTTTGCCGACACTTCTTCAAATATCTTTTTACCGATCATTTCCGTATTCCTTTTTATTTACGGGTTGGTTTAAGCCATTGTATAGCGAATCAGGCCGTCTGAAAACCGTTACTCCGGTGTTTTCAGACGGCCTGAACATCATATTGACAAAGACATAAATCTTATAAAGGACACCTTAGCCATTAATCAATCGACATCTTGGCTTAAATCCACTTTCTGTAAAGGCACTTTATGGGTTTTATAACGCAGTTTATGGTAGAAATAAAAACCGAAGAATACCGGCAGACCCATATAAGTAATAATCAAACGATCCCAATCCAAACTGCCTTTCAGCACCAATTCGGTATCTTGACCAATAATCACCAATACACACAAAGCCAACGCCAGCAGCGGGCCGAATGGGAACCATTTAGCACGATAAACCAGATGGTTCAAATCTTTACCTTGGGCAAGATAGGCTCTGCGGAAACGGTAGTGGCTGACCGCAATACCCAACCATGCGATGAACCCGGTTAAGCCCGAAGCCGCCAGAATATACTCATAGGCTTTATCACTGAACAATTGCAAGAAAAATACCGCCAAAACCACAACGGCTGTCGCCAACAATGAGAACACCGGTACACCGCTAATAGAAGTGCGGGCAAACGCTTTATAGGCCAAACCGTCTTTAGCCATCGCATACAACATACGGGTTGACGCATACATACCCGAATTACCTGCCGATAAAATAGAAGTCAGAATTACCGCGTTCATCACAGCCGCAGCAAACGCCAAGCCTGCACGCTCAAACACCAACGTAAACGGCGATTTAGCCACTTCATCCACATCCGCACCCAACAGTTCGGGGCTGGTATAAGGAATCAGCAAACCGATGACCAAAATGGCCAAAATATAAAAAATCAAAATCCGCCAGAACACCTGATTAACGGCTTTGGGAATACTTTCCTGCGGATTTTCCGACTCGCCGGCGGTAATCCCGATAAGCTCCGTTCCCTGAAACGAGAAACCGGCAATCAAAAACACACCCAGCATTGTTAAAAACTGGCCGCTGATACCTTCACCTAAAAACGGCGCATCGCCCACCACCATATTGCTCAAACCGACATACTCGCCGCCGAGAATACCGAAAATCGTTAAAACACCGACACCCAAAAAGACAATCACGGTTACCACTTTAATCAGTGCAAACCAATATTCCGACTCACCGTATGCCCGTACAGACAAGGTATTCAGCATAAAAATAATGGCAAAAAAGACCAAGCTCCACGCCCACGGCTCCATAAAGCGCATCGGCTCCCAATAGGTAATCACCACGGCGGCAATCACCACGTCGGCAGCCACCGTAATCACCCAGTTAAACCAATAATTCCAACCGAGCGCAAAGCCGAGCGATGGATCGACAAACCTTGTCGCATACGTACTGAATGAACCGGAAGTCGGCAAATAAGTAGCCATTTCACCTAATGAGGTCATTAAAAAATAAACCATCAAACCGATGGCTGCATAAGCTAAAAGCGCACCGCCGGGGCCGGCCGAACTGATGGCCGTACCGCTCGCCATAAACAGCCCCGTACCAATACAGCCGCCAATGGCAATCATCGACAAGTGGCGCGTTTTCAAGCGACGTTGTACCTGAGTATTGTGTTGAATATCTGACATAATGTTAATCCGGACGAAAAGCCGCAATAAAAAGTAAAAAAACAGTAAAGAAAGCGCATCATACCTAAAAAATTTAGTGACGTGTGTGATTATTATCGGGAATTTATCCGATATCACCTCTAAATATCGTTAAAAAAATAAGCCATAGCAAGATGTAACTCCAGCAAATAAAAAATGTTTCAGACGGCCTCTTGACATATCCTTTATAATATCAACCCATTGAACATTCTTCAGACGGCCTATTGATACAACAACTTAAAAACAGGCCGTCTGAAAACAACGCTTAGAGAACCATATGAAATTTATAGACGAAGCAAAAATCGAAGTAGCTGCCGGTAAAGGCGGCAACGGCGCAGTCAGCTTCCGCCGCGAAAAATTTGTCCCGCGCGGCGGGCCGGATGGCGGCGACGGTGGCAAAGGCGGCAGCATTTTCGCCATTGCCGACGAAAACATCAACACCCTGATTGAATACCGCTTCGTCAAGCGTTATCAAGCCAAAAATGGCGAAAAAGGCCACGGTTCCGACCGCTACGGCAAAGGTGCCGACGATATTGAACTACACATGCCTATCGGCACCGTTATCCGCGATACCGATACCGGCGAAACCCTTGCCGACCTTACCCGTCACGGCCAAAAGGTCTGCCTGGCTCGCGGTGGCAAAGGCGGCTTGGGCAATATCCACTTCAAATCATCGGTCAATCGTGCCCCCAAACAGGCCACCCCCGGTGAAGACGGTGAAATCCGCAGCTTGCAACTTGAATTAAAAGTCTTGGCCGACGTCGGCCTGCTCGGCATGCCCAATGCCGGCAAATCCACCCTGATTTCAGCCGTTTCCGCCGCCCGCCCGAAAGTGGCGGACTATCCGTTTACCACCCTGCACCCGAATCTCGGCGTAGTGCGTATGGATGAAAACAATAGTTTTGTGATGGCCGATATTCCCGGCCTGATTGAAGGTGCAGCTGAAGGCGCAGGCTTAGGCCATCGTTTCCTCAAACACCTGTCACGCACCGGTTTATTATTGCACGTTGTCGATCTCGCTCCTTTCGACGACAGCATCAACCCGGCCGAAGAAGCCTTGGCGATTGTTGAAGAATTGCGCAAATATGATGAAGAAGAGCTTTACGGCAAACCCCGTTGGTTGGTACTCAACAAACTCGATATGCTCAGCGAGGAAGAAGCCGAACAACGCACTGCCGAATTTCTAAAGCAAATCGGTTGGAACCATCCCGCCCCCGACGACCGTTTCGGTTTCGACATGAAAACCCCGCGTCTGTTTAAAATCAGCGCACTGGCGCATCAAGGCACGCAAGAGTTGGTTTATCAGATTAATGCCTACCTGACCGAGAAAAAACGTTTAGCGGCAGAAACCGAAGAAGCGGAAAAATATCATGAAGCCATAGCGGAACAATCGAAAACAGATACTTCTGTGTTTAAAGCGGAATAAGGCCGTCTGAAACCAAAATCATGATATAAAACTGCTTCAAATAAAATATATACGCACCAAAGGTAAAGCTGTGCATTTAAAGCTCTGTTTGTCTGAAGTGATATAACCGATAATTATTTTTCTAAAAATCTAAAGAAAAAACCATGCTGACCGTTTACAACACACTAACCCGCCAAAAAGAACCGTTTCACCCCATCAATCCCGAAAATGTGCGTATGTACGTTTGCGGTATGACTGTTTACGACTATTGCCATTTGGGTCATGCCCGGGTGATGGTGGTATTCGATATGGTTGCACGCTGGTTGCGCCAGCAAGGCTATCCACTCACGTATGTGCGCAATATTACCGATATCGACGATAAAATTATTGCCCGCGCAGCGGAAAACAGTGAAAGCATTCAAGCGCTGACCACACGGTTTATCCAAGCCATGAATGAAGATTCGGCGGCTTTGGGCGTGATCCCGCCCGATGTCGAGCCGAAAGCTACCGAACACGTCCGGCAAATGATTGAAATGATTCAGCGTTTAATCGACAACGGCAAAGCCTATCCCGCAGACAACGGTGATGTTTATTACGCCGTGCGCGAATTTGCCGCCTACGGACAGCTTTCCGGCAAATCGTTAGATGATTTACGGGCAGGCGAACGGGTGGAAGTTGATGGTTTCAAACGTGATCCGCTGGATTTTGTATTATGGAAAGCGGCTAAACCGGGCGAACCGGCATGGGAAAGCCCGTGGGGGCATGGCCGCCCGGGCTGGCATATCGAATGCTCGGCCATGAGTGAAGAATTATTCGGCAACACCTTCGATATCCACGGCGGTGGTGCAGACCTGCAATTCCCCCATCATGAAAACGAAATTGCCCAAAGTTGCGGCGCACAAGGCGGCGGTTGCGGCCACAGCCATCATGAAGTAAACGGCAAAACCATATCCAGCCACGTGAAATACTGGCTGCACAACGGCTTTATCCGTGTGGACAATGAAAAAATGTCGAAATCATTGGGCAATTTTTTCACCATTCGCCAAGTATTGGAACAATACGATGCCGAAGTGATCCGTTTCTTTATTTTGCGCGCCCACTACCGCAGCCCGCTTAATTATTCCGATGCGCATCTGAATGATGCCAAAGGCGCATTAACCCGTTTATACACCGCGCTGAAAAATACGCCGCCGGCAGCATTTGAAGTTACCGAAAATGCCAACGACTACACCCGCCGTTTCTATGCGGCCATGAATGATGATTTCGGTACAGCCGAAGCGGTGGCCGTATTATTCGAACTGGCCAATGAAGTCAACAAAACCAATAATGCCGAGTTGTCCGGCTGCCTGAAAGCACTGGGTGGCGTTATCGGATTATTGCAACGCGACCCTGTGACCTTCCTGCAAGGCGGCAGTGCTTCAGACGGCCTTTCCGCAGAAGAAATTGAAAAGCTAATTGAACAACGCAAACAAGCGCGTGCCGAGAAAAATTGGGCCGAATCCGACCGAATCCGTGACCTGCTCAATGCTGAAAATATTATTTTGGAAGACGGCGCAGGCGGCACCACTTGGCGGCGCGGCTGATCCATTTATGCCGAACTTTATTCAATCCGATACCTCTAACAAGCAATAGATTGAAAAATAAATTTATTTTTTAATTACCACATTGAATTGAATATAGTTAAATTTGTATATATAACAAGCAATACGATGCCGTCTGAATAAATTTCAGACGGCATCATTAAAATGAAAAACAAAAATATCAAAACTAACTATTACTAAAAATATTGGCTGATGCCTCAATATTGTTTATCATAGTAATTATTTAATATAATAAAGATATCAGTTGCATATAATAAATAATTCTACAAACTTAAAACCCGGCAACACCACACAATAAAAAATAATATATAAATGATTTATCTTATTCGGTAATAAAATTGCTATTTTTATGGAATATCTACTTGCTAGAACATAATAGGGAGAAAAAATGAATAATTTAACTGCCGTTTTACTTGCTGCACCCATTGCTATTGCTACGCCTTATGCTGTTGCCGCACAAGCCAAGCTTCATCCTGCTCAAATCCAATTACAACAGAATATTGAGTCTGTTCTTAAGGTGGCACGTGATAAAAATTTGAGTGAGCAACAAAAAATCCGCCAAATTGAAAATTATGCAGATAATTATCTTGATTATCAACGCATTGCCGCGCTTGCCGTAGGCCTGCCGTGGCGTCAGTTCACCCCCAAACAAAAAACAGATTTTATTGCCGCATTCAAAGAAATGATGATTGCCATGTATTCACGTTCGGCATTATTGGGGGCATCTTCTGCACAATTCAAAATGCTGCCAAAACTGGTTGATAACGGAAGAAACAGGATAGACGTTTTCACAGAAGTGCAAACACAAAACGGCAATAAATATGAAGTGTCTTACCAACTCTATAAAAATGGTTCGGTATATAAACTCTACAATATCCGTGTTGACGGTGTGAGTATGGTTACAGTCTATCGCAACCAGTTTAATGATCTTATCAAGCAAAAAGGCATAGACGGCACTATCAGCACCGTTCGGGCAAAAGGCTTGAAAAAAGCAGACTCAATAAAAGATAAATAAATCCTATTTTTAAAAAATAAAATCGTAAAACTCAAAAAGGCCGTCTGAAAATTATTTTCAGACGGCCTTAAACTTATCTAACCCAACTGTTGCTGCTTTTCACTCAATAAACGATGTATAGCAGCTGCAGTTTCCTGCCTGTCTTCTCCGACAATAACCGGATCTAAAAAGTGTAACTCCACCACACTGGAGCTTTGGCCGACCACCATCTTCATCGACTCAATCAGACTAATATCACCATAATACGCCATAGCAGGATTCGGGCTGCTGCCGTCGGCATTCGGATAACGACACAACACCGGAATTAAAGGCACACCCGCTTCATAAGGTGCCTGAAAAAAACTGGTTTTAAAGGGCAGAATCATGCGCCCTTCCGTACTGGTGCCTTCGGGGAATAAGGTAACCGTATCGCCATTTTTCAGTGCTTCGGTTACCTGTCGGATTTTCAAGCTGTTGCCCTCCGTTCCCTTATTGCGTGCGACATAAACAGTTTGCGCCTGCGTGGCCAGATAGCCGACTATCGGCCATTTGGCCACATCATCTTTCGCCACAAACCGCCCGGGAAAGGCTGCGTTAATTGCCATAATATCGAGCCAGGAAATATGATTGCAAACCATCATTTGTCCCTGCCCTACCTCGGGTAACTTACCGTAAACTTTTAGTTTTAAACCACATGAAGCCAATACCCGCAACGACCAAAGCTGAATAGCACACAATTTATGTTGTTTACTATAAAAAGGAAACAAAACAAACATCTTTACCATGCCGTACAATAAACAGCCGACAATACAAAATAAACGGAAAATAGATCTTAAGGTTGTCATATTGAAAAATACAAATAGAGGCCGTCTGAACTCTTCAGACGGCCTCAAAATTATTAATATTAGAGCCTATCGGAAAAACGTTGCAAATAACGATCATCCAAACGGTTAACATCCATCAGAATCAAAATATCAGCACAATTAAATGCCTCATCCACACAAGGCTCGCCACAAAACCAAGCCCCTACATTGAGATAACCTTTGATTAACGACGGACAAGCAGGATTTTCAACCGGCTTCACTTTATCCCATTTTATAGGATTCAATGGTTTTACCCGCCATTGTTCAGGCGCCAGATGATCTTTTTTCAACAAATGATACAACCCTGCCGCCTCATGACCGCCGTCTTCCATACTGATACTGCCGCAGCCGATCATAAAGCGGAAATTTCCGTTTTTCATAAATTTTATCAAGCCCGCCCACAGCAACATAATCAGCCCGCCGTTACGGTAATCCGGATGGATACAGGCACGTCCCAATTCCACCGTTTGCGGCAAGATATCTTTTAGCGGACTTAAATCAAACTCATGCTCGCTATACCAACCGCCTGCTGCTTTGGCTGCCTCTTCGGTAATCAGCCGGTAACAACCGACGACTTCGCCGGAAGCGTCGTCAAAAGCCAGCAAATGGTGGCAATGTTCATCATATTCGTCTACATCTAACTCGTTACTGCTTTGAATATCCGCACCTAATTCTTGTGCGAATATTTGAAAACGTAAACGCTGTGCAGCTTCGACTTCTTCCCGGGTTTCCGCCAAACGGACGGTAAAACCAATTTTAGGGCCGGTTGCATTAAAACGGCTTTGTTCTGGCATACGGATATGCTCTCGTTTTATGAGTAAGGTGTAAATTATAACAGAGGCGGATTAGCTTTTACATTGACCGCATACATCCAGATAGACAAATATCTCAAATATTATTTATTATTGAAAAAGTTATATAAGTATTGATATTTTACAACACTTGCTCAATACGTTTTTGACACAATGATTTATCCACATACCCGACAATTCGGATCACGTTCGAAAATAAAACGATTCCATTCATTGGTAAGGGCATTATAAGTAGATAAGACACCATGATTACTTTGACCGATACCGGCCAGAATTTTTAAGGCTTCGGACGCTTGTGTGGTACCGATAATACCGACCAACGGCGCAAATACGCCGAACACCGCACACGCCCCGTCTTCGGCATGATCGCCGTCAAACAGGCAGGCATAGCAGGGGGAATCGGGTAAATCGGAGCGATATATGGCAAGCTGCCCCTCAAAGCGCACGGCCGCACCTGAAACCAACGGAGTGCGGGTGATTACGGCAGCACGGTTAATCGCTTGGCGGGTAGCAAAATTATCACAACAATCCAAGACAATATCGCATTGCTGCATTAATTCGGTTAAACGCTGTTCGGTCAGCCTTTCGTTTAACGCAGTAATATCAACACGGCTATTAATGCCTTTCAGACGGCCTGCCATGGTTTCGGCTTTACTCCGCCCTACATCCGCTTCGGTAAAAGTAATCTGGCGTTGCAGATTGGTGTCGTCGATAGTATCGTCGTCGGCAATAACCAGGCTACCCACACCGGCAGCGGCCAAATAAGGTAAAGCGGCCGCGCCCAAACCGCCACAGCCGACCACCAATACAGTGGCATCCAACAGTTTTTGCTGGCCCTCAATGCCGATATCATCAAGCAAAATATGGCGGCTGTAGCGCAGTAGGTCGCGGTCATCCATCTGTTTGCACCAATGGTTTATTTTTGATTAGTAATTTAAATTTTCAAGGCTGTCGTCGAATACGAAGGTTCCGCTTTTACCACCGGTTTTGGTTTCCAGATGAATTTGCGAAATCACCATATTTTTATCCACCGCTTTGAGCATATCGTAAATCGTCAGCAGGGAAATATTAACTGCAGTCAACGCTTCCATCTCTACCCCGGTTTTCCCTTCCGTACTGGCGGTTACCGTGGTTTTAACGCGGGCAAGCTGTACATCGACATCAAAATCCACCCGCACATGCGTCAGCGCAACGGGATGACACAACGGAATCAGAAAGCCGGTTTGCTTTGCAGCCTGAATACCGGCCACACGGGCAATACCGAGCACATCGCCCTTAGCCGCACCCTTAATGATGAATTGGATGGCTTCACGGCTCATATTAATATAGCCGCTGGCTTTGGCAGTACGCTTGGTCGGTGCTTTTTCGCCCACATCCACCATGTGGGCTTCGTTATTTTCGTTGAAGTGAGTTAAGTCAATCATGATCGTTTCCTGAATGTATTCCAAAATATTAGCTTTTCGGCCGTCTGAAAAAGGCGGCACGTTTGTGTATTTTAAGTGATTTTGATGGTGCCGACTATGGTATAACTATTGATTGTGATGAAATTTATCGCTTATATCCGAAACGATAGCAGTATTAATCTATCATAGGCCGGTATCTTACAAAAAAATGTTTTTTAGAAATTGCCCCTATGATGGCTTCCCTTTTAACCTTACTATACAATTCTTGAAATTTTTCTATTCAGAAAGGCCTCTATGCAGCTTCACATACTCAATCATCCCAAAGATGCCCCGCTGGCAGAAGATGTCGAGTTTTTGACACAATCGTTATTCAAACTGTTACACAATGAAACCACCGAAATCGTATTGGATGCCGTCAAAAAACTGGCGGAGTCTAACGACAGCAGCCCTATTATCGAAGAAGTGCTGCCTTTGCTGAACGAAAACCAAGTCCAAAACCTGATTCTTGCCTGCAGTATGTTTTCGCAAATGCTCAATATTGCCGAAGACGTCCACCACGAACGCCGCCGCTTGGCACACGAACAGGCCGGCAGCCGTGCTGTAGCGGGCAGTTTGGCCGACACTATCCGCAAGCTGCAAGAACATCAGATTGAGGCTGCCACGGTGCAACAACAACTCGACCACACCCACATTGCCGCCGTACTCACCGCACACCCGACCGAAGTCCAACGGCAGGCCACATTGAATTTCCACCGCCGTATCAGCGCCCTATTGCCAAAGCGGGAAAGTTGCAACAGTGCCGAAGCCTTGGCCGAACTTCAACGCGAAGTCGATACCACCCTGTTGGCCTTATGGCAAACCAGCGAAACGCGTCATTACAAAATCACCGTCAACAACGAAATCAACAACGGCGCCTCGATTTTTCCACTCAGTTTTTTCCAAGCCCTACCCAAACTCTACCGCAGCATGGAAAAAGAATTTCAGACGGCCTATCCCAAAATCCGCGTGCCCGATATTCTGCAAATCGGCGGCTGGATAGGCGGTGACCGCGACGGCAACCCTTTCGTTTCCGCCGATACTTTGCGCTATGCCTTTACCCAACATGCCGACACCGTTTTCCATTATTACCGCCGCGAACTGGCCGCGCTGTATCACGACTTGCCGCTTTCCATCCGCCGCGTTGATGTAAGTGAAGCCCTGTTGGCGCTGTCCGCCCGCTCGCCCGATACCGAAATCGCCCATGAAGAAGAGCACTACCGCCGCGTCATCGCCTACATTATGGCGCGCCTGATTGCGCGCGGTCATGAAATCGGTTTAACACTGGGCTGCCGTTTCGGTTTATTAGAACCTTACCGCGATGCCGACGAATTTATCGCCGATTTGGAAATTCTCAGCCGCTCATTGCATGAAAACGGCAGCGGCATGCTGGCAGACGCCCGTTTGGCGGATTTAATCCGCATGGCTTCCGTATTCGGCTTTTATATGATGCCGCTCGACCTGCGCCAACATGCCGCCAAGCATGGCGAAGTAGTGGCCGAATTGTTTCAAAAAGCCGGGTTAGAAGCCTACGAAACCTTATCGGAATCGGAAAAGCAAACGGTTTTATTGCGCGAACTACAACACCAACGGCCGCTATACAGCCCCTATATCGATTACAGCGACCATACCCGCCACGAACTGGCCATTTTCCAAGAAGCCCGAAAAATCAAAAACGAATTGGGCGAACATGCCATCAACCAAAGCATTATTTCCAATTGCGAACAGCCTAGCGATTTACTGGCCTTGGCATTACTGCTGCAAGAAAGCGGCCTGCTCACACTGGAAAACGGCAAACCACACAGCCGCATCAATATCGTGCCGCTGTTTGAAACCATCGAAGCCTTAGAAAATGCCTGCTCGGTAATGAATACCCTATTCAGCCTGCCGTGGTATCGCGATTTATTATCCGGCCGCAACAACATTCAAGAAATTATGCTCGGCTATTCCGATAGTAATAAAGACGGCGGCTATGTCAGCAGCTCATGGGGGCTTTATCAGGCCGAATTAGGCTTAGTCGAACTCTTCAAACAGCACGGCATCCGCATGCGCCTTTTCCACGGGCGCGGCGGCAGCGTCGGTCGCGGCGGCGGCCCCTCTTACCAAGCCATTCTGGCGCAACCGGCCGACAGCGTCGCCGGCCAGATACGCATTACCGAACAGGGCGAAGTGATTACCGCCAAATACGCCGAACCCGGCAATGCCCGCCGCAACCTCGAAACACTGGTGGCCGCCACCCTCGAAGCCAGCCTGCTGCCGCAACACAAAATACCCGACAGCCAGCTAATGCAGGCGCTTTCCGACAGTGCGTTTAAACACTATCGCGCCTTGATTACCCGTGACGGCTTTATCGACTACTTCCTGCAAACCAGCCCGATTCGGGAAATCGCCTCCCTCAATCTCGGCAGCCGTCCGGCCAGCCGCAAAACCTTGGCGCGGATTCAGGATTTGCGCGCCATCCCGTGGGTATTCTCATGGACACAAAACCGCCTGATGCTGCCCGCATGGTACGGCTTCGGCAGTGCGGTCGAAGAAGTTTGCCAAGCCGATCCGGGCCGTCTGAAAGATTTACAGCAACATGCACAAAGCGATCCGTTCTTCCAAGCCATGCTCTCGAATATGGAGCAAGTAATGGCCAAAACCGATTTAACACTGGCGGAAAACTACGCCGGCTTAAGCGAATCGCCCGAACAGGCAGCGGAAATTTTCGGCATGATCAAAACCGAATACCTCAAAAGCCGCCAAGCATTGCTGGATATTCTGCAAGCCGACGAACTGCTCCGCGACAACCGCACCCTCGCACGCTCGCTGGCCTTGAGAATTCCCTACCTCAACGCCCTCGGCAGCCTGCAAATCGCATTGCTCAAGCGGCTGCGGCAAGACCCCGACAACCCGCGTCTGCTGCAAATGGTACATCTCACCATTAACGGCGTTGCCCAAGGTTTGCGCAATACCGGCTAACGTATCCGCAACCGAATCAGGCCGTCTGAAAAGCCATTTATCCCTTTTCAGACGGCCTGATTTTTTATACTTACCGTTATCGTATCAACCATACCTTTCAGACGGCCTCACCCACCGAAAACAGCCGAACAAGCCGTTTGGCGCTATAATTTACGTTTGAAATGTAGGTTCTGACTTCTACATTTTTCTATTCCCGATAACGGATAACAACAAGAGAATCCACACCATGCCCTACCGCTACCGACAACCCCTACCCGATACGCCGCTGGATATTATCGGCGACGTACACGGCGAGCTTGAACCGCTTCAAGCCCTGCTTCATCAGCTTGGCTACAACAGCGACGGCAGCCACCCGCAGGGTAGGAAAATCGTGTTTGTCGGCGACTTATGCGACCGCGGCCCCGACAGCCCTGCGGTTTTAAACTGGTTTTTCCAAGCGCATCAGGCCGGAAATGCCTTGATGGTACTCGGCAATCACGAGCTGAATTTATTGGTATCCGACCCCAAAGACGGCTCGGGTTGGTTTTTCCCCCAACGCGGTAACGCCGACACCGAACGCTACGCACCGTGGCACATTCTTCCCGATTCGGAAAAATCCGCACTCACCGACTGGTTGGCCGAACAGCCGCTCATCCTCGAACGGCACGACCTGCGCATTGTCCATGCCGCTTGGATAGCCCGAACCTTTCCGGTACTCGATGCCGCTTACGGCGAAAGCATTGTCGAACAATACCGCCGCTTTGATGACGAACTGAAACAACAACTCCGAACCGCCGACTGGTATGCCGATTATCTCGACGAACAGCAACGCTATAAATCGCTGCTCGACGATGCCGACCACCTGCCGCCCGCCATGCCCGCTACGGCACAATACGAACTCAACCGCAGCCGCCTCCACCCCATCCGCGCCCTCACCAGCGGCATTGAGCACCTTGCCGCCAAGCCTTTCTATGCCGGCGGCCGTTGGCGTTTTACCGCCCGCTACGGCTGGTGGAACGACTATACCGACACCGTTCCGGTACTCATCGGCCATTATTGGCGCAGCCGCTACCCGCAACCGCCCGCCCCCGACAGGGAAAATATCCTCCCTGCCGCCGGCAACGCATGGCACGGCGCGAACAATAATGTGTTTTGTGTGGATTTTTCCATCGGCGCCCGTTGGCGCGACCGCAAACACGGCATACCGCCGCAACAATCCAAATTCTTTCTGGCCGCCTTACGCTGGCCGGAAAACGTGCTGGTATTCCACAACGGCGAGCGCGAACCCACCGTTTAAACGCCTGTCTCAAATGTTCAGACGGCCTCCAAGCCATAAATCCTTTATAATAAGCGCTGATTAAAATAGATAAGGCCGTCTGAAAACATGACTCAAAACGCAACCCATCTTTGTTGGCTCGATATGGAAATGACCGGGCTGAACCCCGAAACCGACAAAATTATCGAAGTCGCCATGATTATTACCGATCAGGATTTAAACGTATTGGCACAATCGGAAGTGTATGCCATCCATCAAAGCGACGACATCCTGAACAATATGGACGCATGGAACACCGCTACCCACGCCCGCACGGGGCTGACGCAGCGGGTACGCGAATCGAAACACACCGAAGCCGAAGTCGAGCAAAAACTATTGGACTTTATGGCAGAATGGATTCCCGCCCAAACCACCCCGATGTGCGGCAACACCATCCACCAAGACCGCCGTTTTATGGTGCGCTATATGCCTCGTCTTGAAACCTACTTCCATTACCGCAATCTGGATGTTTCCACTTTAAAAGAACTGGCACGCCGTTGGAATCCCGCCGTTTACAAAGGCGTGGTCAAAAAAGGCGCGCATCAGGCTTTAGACGATATTTTGGAAAGCATTGAAGAAATGCGCTATTACCGCGAACACTTCCTGCGGCTGCCGACGGCATAAACCGACAGGCCGTCTGAAAACAACCGCCTGAAACAGCCCGATAACGATCTCACCGAATTTTATAAAAGAGCGCTTTATGAGCAAAACCGTACATTATCTGAAAGACTATCAGGCTCCGGCCTACACCGTTTCCCACACCGACCTGCATTTCGACATACAGGAACCCTACACCACCGTTCAAGCGGATTTGGCCGTTGTGCCGCAAAACATCGGCGCCCCGTTGGTATTGGACGGTTCCGCCGAATTGCTATCCGTCCGCATCAATGGCAACGACGTCAACGACTACACACTGGCCGACGAAAAGCTCACCATAGCAAACGTGCCGCACGAAGCCTTTACCCTATCGGTAGCAACACGCATCAAGCCGTCTGAAAACAAATCGCTGATGGGATTGTATGCATCGGGTGGCAACCTATTTACCCAGTGCGAACCGGAAGGTTTTCGTAAAATCACGTTTTACCCCGACCGCCCCGATGTGATGTCGGTTTTCACCACCACCATCACTGCCGACGAAAGCCGCTACCCCGTTTTACTGTCCAACGGCAACAAAACCGACAGCGGCAAACTTTCAGACGGCCGCCATTGGGTAAAATGGTCGGATCCGTTTGCCAAACCCAGCTACCTGTTTGCCTTGGTAGCCGGCGATTTGGCCAAAACCAGCGACAGCTTCACCACCCGCAGCGGTAAAAAAGTCGCCATCGAATTCTATACCGCCGCAGCCGACCAAAACAAAACCGGATTTGCCGTCGAATCACTGAAAAACGCCATGCGTTGGGACGAAACCCGCTTCGACCTCGAATACGATTTGGATATCTACATGGTTGTCGCCGTCGGCGACTTCAATATGGGCGCAATGGAAAACAAAGGCCTGAATATTTTCAACACCAAATACGTTTTGGCCGACAGCCGTACCGCCACCGATGCCGATTTTGCCGGTATCGAAAGCGTGATTGCCCACGAATATTTCCACAACTGGACAGGCAACCGCGTTACCTGCCGCGACTGGTTCCAACTTTCACTCAAAGAAGGGCTGACCGTTTTCCGAGATCAGGAATTCTCAGCCGACCGCGCCGGCATGCTGACCCGTATCGAAAACGTCGCCCTGTTGCGGCAGCACCAGTTCCCTGAAGATGCCGGCCCCACCGCCCACCCCGTCCGCCCCGCTTCTTACGAAGAAATGAACAACTTCTACACCATGACAGTTTATGAAAAAGGCGCGGAAGTGGTGCGCATGTACCACACTTTCTTAGGTGAAGCAGGCTTCCAAAAAGGCATGAAACTGTATTTCCAACGCCACGACGGCCAAGCCGTCACCTGCGACGACTTCCGCGCCGCCATGGCCGATGCCAACGGCTTTAACTTCGACCAATTCGCCTTATGGTACAGCCAAGCCGGCACTCCTGTTTTAGATGTTGCCACCGAAGCGCAAAATAACGGCGACTACCTTATCCGCATCAAACAACACATTCCCGCCACGCCGGATATGGCCGATAAAAAACCGATGATGATACCGGTGAAAATCGCCCTCTTTAGCGCCGAAACCGACTCATTCGGCCAACCGGTCGCATTCGGATTGAACGACAGCGATGCCTTGCAAACCGAAACCGTTTTGCGCGTTACCGAAGCCGAACAAACATTCGTTTTAAAAGGCGTTAACCGCCAAGTCGTTCCCTCGCTACTGCGCGGTTTCTCCGCCCCCGTGCACCTCAACTACCCATACAGCGACGAAGATTTAAGCGTTTTATTGGCCGCCGACAACGATCCTTTTGCCCGTTGGGAAGCCGGACAAACCCTATACCGCCGCGCCATTGCCGCCAATGAAACCGCTTTGGCACAAAAGCAACCGCTGCCGGAACACACTAAGCTCTTGCAGGCAGTCGAATATGTGTTAAAAGCGGATTTGGACGCCGGTTTCAAAGCCATGCTGTTAGGCATACCGCCCGAAGCCGAATTATGGGCCGACCGCGACGCTATCGATCCCTTGCGCATCCACCACGCCCGCGAAGCCCTGCTTGATATCATCGCCACCCGCTTCAAAGATTATTTTTACGCCCTCAATAGCGAAGGTGCGCAACATGAGCAACAAGCCGACCCGGCCACCCGCTACGAATACAGCCCCGAGCTGGCCGGCTGGCGCAGCTTGCGTAATGTCTGCCGCACTTTTGTCTTACGCGCCGATCCGGCACATATCGACATCGTCGCCGAACGCTATGCCGCTATGGCGCAAAACATGACCCACGAATGGGGCATCTTGTCAGCCGTCAACCACAACGAAAGCGATAAGCGCAATGAATTGCTGACCGCCTTTGCCCAAAAATTCAGCGAAGACGCTTTGGTGATGGACAAATATTTCATGCTCGTTGCCTCCAGCCGCCGCAGCGACACCCTCACCCAAGTTCAGACAGCCTTGCAACACCCCAAATTCAGTTTGGAAAACCCCAATAAAGCACGTTCGCTACTGGGCGCGTTCAGCCGCAACATCCCCCATTTCCATGCCGAAAACGGTTCGGGCTATGCCTTTATTGCCGATAAAGTGATGGAAATCGACCGCTTCAACCCGCAAGTTGCCGCCCGCTTGGTACAGGCCTTCAATATCTGCAACAAACTCGAACCTGTACGCCGGCAACACATGACGGAACAACTCAAACGGATTCAGGCACAACAAGGCTTATCGAAAGATACCGCCGAAATTGTCGGCAAAATCTTGGCTTAAGCCGTTTGTAGAAACAATAAGGCCGTCTGAAAAAATCATTCAGACGGCCTGAGACCTTTGCGAAATAGTCCTTCACCCGACAGCCGAACTCCAAACACAGGATTTCGGCTGTTTTTGACCGCAATATCCCCTTTATTACTCCTCAGATGCCTAATTAATAGGCATCCGGCTGCCTTTTAGGCAGCAATAGGCGCACGTAGCCTGTTGGCCGCCTTCAACAGGTTCAAACATATCGCTTTCAGATGACTTTGCGCCGCTACTTTCTCCAGCCCGAAGTAGGCTGCCCGGGCATAGCGGAATTTACGGTGCAGCGTACCGAAACTCTGTTCCACTACATAACGGGTTTTCGATAAATATTTGTTGCGGCGGGTTTGCGCTTCCGTCAGCGGACGGTTGCGATGGGATTTACTCATAATGCCGTCTTTCAGTTTATATTCTTCCAGATACTTTCTGTTTTCCGCACTGTCATAACCTTTATCCGCATAGACCGTTGTCTCTTTGGCAATGCCTGCCAATAAAGGCAACAGATGTTTGCACTCATGGGCATTGCCCGCTGTAATATGCAGCTTCTCAATGTAACCTTCCGCATCGGTACGGGTGTGCTGCTTATAGCCTAATTGATGATGACCGTTCTTCTTCACCCAACGGGCATCTTTATCTTTGCTCGGTGTGGTTTGACCGGTTATCTCTCCTTCGCTATCAACCTCTATGGACTGACGTTGTTTACTGCCGGCCGTCTGAATAATCGTCGCATCAATAACGGCAGCCTGTGCCTTCTCTACCTTTAAGCCTTTCTCAGTCAGTTGGCGGTTAATCAAATCCAACAGTTCGGCCAAGGTATTATCTTGTGCTAACCAGTTGCGGTAACGGCAAAGGGTACTGTGATCGGGAATATTCATCTCGTCAAAATGACAAAACAGGTTGAAATCAATACGGGTAATGAGACTGTGTTCGAGTTCGGGGTCGGAAAGGCTATGCCATTGGCCGAGTAAAACGGCTTTAAACATAGCCAATAAGGGATAGGCGGGACGGCCGCGGTGATCTCTGATATAACGGGTTTTCTGACGATTCAGATACTGCTCTACCGGCTGCCAATCAATTACCTGTTCGAGCTTTAATAAAGGAAAGCGGTCAATGTGTTTGGCAATCATGGCTTGGGCGGTTTGCTGAAAGAACGTACTCATGAGAAATCCCTTAAATATCTTTGGTGAAGAATTTAAGGGATTTTTAGGGTTTTTGCAAAGGTCTCGGCCTTATTGTTTACTTCAAGATTTAATTTTCAGGACGGCTTTCCGCAGCGGAATGAGCCGGTAATTCAGGTACGGTACGAGCCGAATCAGGCACCGAACCGGACAAGGTATTCAAGAATGCCACAATTTTATCCACTTCTTCTTGCGGCAACTGTTTACCTAATTGAGCTTCACCCATAATGCTGACCGCTTTATCCAACTCCCACACACTACCATCGTGGAAATAAGGATAAGTACGCGCCACATTGCGCAAACCGGGTACACGGAAAACAAATTTGTCATTTTCCGCTTTCGTTACTTCAAAACGGCCTTCATCATGATTTTTACTTCCGGTAAACTGCCAATAAGGCCCTTTCGCCAAACCGAATTTTTGGAACGAATTACCACCAAGCACCACACCTTGATGGCAGGCAATACAACCGTTATTAATAAATGACCGTACTCCTTCGCGCTCTTTCGGGCTCAAAGCATTGATATTGCCTTTCAAATAATCATCCCATCGGGTCGGCGTTAATAATGTACGCTCGAATGCAGCAATGGCATGTGTAATATTTTCGAACGATATCGCACCACCGTTATCGGCAAAGGCCTCTTTAAACATCGCCTGATATTCAGGAATAGCTGAGATTTTTTTCTCAACGGCTGCCTGATCGGCATTGGCCATTTCCACAGGATTCAACAGCGGACCACCAGCCTGCTCTTCCACCGTAGCGGCACGTCCGTCCCAGAACTGGCTGCCCAATAAAGCTGCGTTCAACACAGTGGGCGAATTACGTGCACCGAAACTGCCTTTATGGCCTTGGCTTGTCGGTAAAGCATCCACCCCGCCTGTGGCCAGATTATGGCAAGAGTTACAGCTTACGGTATTGCCGCGTGACAAACGTGGTTCATACCATAATTGATGCCCCAATTTAACCTGCGCTTCTGTAACCGGATGTGCTTTCTGCATTTCCGCAGCATCAGGCAAAGGTTGGAAAAGCGTTTGCGCCTGTTTCAATAATTCTTTATCTTCTTCCGATGCATTACTGTTATCAACAGATACGGCCGAAGCGGCAGGCGCAGAAGATGCTTCCTGAGGAGCAGTCGTTTCGGTAGCGTTATCGCCACAAGCAGAAAGTGCCAATAATACTGCAACAACAAAACTGCTTTTTTTCATTTTGGATTTCATGGTCGTTCCCCACACAAAAAAATGATTTTGATGATATATACTCAAAATACGTAAAACCTGATGGCAATATAAAGTATTTACTCTTTTCACAACTTGCTTTAAATCAATATTTTTATTGTCATAACCATCAACAATAATATCGATTAAATTTATTAAAAGTATTATGTGACGGTATTTAAAGTAAAAAAGGAAACCATCTTAATTATCTAAGTCGTAATATGGTTTTTTAAGTCATCCGATAGCCCAAAATATTCTCACTCTCTGCCCATCATGTTTTCCTTTAAAAAATTTCCGGCCATTGCCCCTCACCATACATTTTTAAACCTCATCACGAACACCCAACATTCTTCCTAAACTTTAAAACCCGTGAACTTGCGCCATCAGCATGATTGTTTTAAAGTAAACAGCATTACATCTGCGAGAACACCAAACATGAACATCACCGTTATAGGCGCAGGCTCTTGGGGAACTGCATTAGCCATCCACTTCGCCCTACACGGGCACCGTGTTGCTTTATGGGCACGAAACCGCAACCATATTCAAACCATCGAAGCAGACCGTGAAAACAAACATCATCTGCCCGGGTTTACCTTTCCCGAAAACCTAACCGCACACACGGATTTAACCGATGCGTTAAAAGACAGCGAACTGGTTTTAATCGCCACTTCCGTTGCCGGCCTGCGCGACAGCGCACAATTGCTGGCCGAACACAACGCCGGCCACCTACCGGTATTAACCGCCTGCAAAGGCTTCGAGCAAGACACCGGATTGATGGCGTTCCAAGTCGTGAAAGAAGTGCTGCCGGACAACAACTGTATCGGCCTGCTTTCCGGCCCCAGCTTTGCGCAGGAATTGGCCAAACAACTGCCTTGCGCCGTGGTGTTGGCTTCTGAAAACAAAGCATGGATTGAAGCATTGGTAGGCAGCCTCAATACCAACGTATTGCGCCTATACGGCAGTGAAGACGTCATCGGCGTGGCCGTCGGTGGTTCGGTGAAAAATATTATGGCCATCGCCACCGGTCTTTCAGACGGCCTCGAATACGGCTTAAACGCACGGGCCGCCTTGGTAACACGCGGCTTGGCCGAAATCACCCGCTTGGCCGTTGCCATGGGTGCCCAACCCAAAACCATGATGGGCTTGGCCGGCATCGGCGACCTTATCCTCACCTGTACCGGTGCGCTTTCACGCAACCGCCGCGTCGGCTTGGGCTTGGCAGAGGGTAAAGAGCTGCATGAAGTATTGCTGGAAATCGGCCATGTATCCGAAGGCGTCAGCACCATCGAAGAAGTATTCAACACCGCCTGCAAATATCAAATCGATATGCCCATCACACACACACTGCTGCAACTTTTGCGCAAAGAGCTCAACCCGCAGCAGGTTGTCGAACGGTTGATGGATCGTGAAGCCCGTTTCGAATAATCACTCAACCCATACAGCAGGCCGTCTGAAAAACATTACGTTCAGACGGCCTTATTTGACAGTATCTTTTATCCCTACTATGCTTGCGCCCATATCAACCGAGCGGTGTACAACATGAATCAGTATCTAGACAAACTCGAAGCCGGCGTTTACCAACTGATACAAAAATTTGAAACCCAAATAGGTGAAAACAAACGCCAACAGGAAGAAATCGCCCGCCTGCAGGCAGCGATTGCCAAACAGCAAGAAGCACAGGCGCAACAAAAAAACGAACACGAAGCTGCAGTAGACGAACTGAGCGAAGCGCTCGTGGCGCAGATGAACAATCTCAAAAATGAAACCCAGCAGCGGATTCAAGAGGTTACCGATGAAATGCAGAGCAAAATAGACGCATTGACCGCTGAAAACCAAAAATACCGCGACGCATTGGCCGCCAATGCCGAACACCTCCGCACCCTATTGGCACGCCTGCCGCAAGAAAATACCACAACCGTACAAGAGGGCTAAACCATGAGTATCGAACAAGTAAATCTGGATATTATGGGTCGCTCCTTCACCATCGGCACCCCTACAGAAGAAAAAGCCACTCTGTTGCAAGCCGTTAACATGTTGAATGAAAAGTTTAATACGATTAAAGAAAGCGGCCGTATCGTCGAAACCGATAAGATTTTGATTATGGCTGCATTGAACTTGGTGCACGACTTATTAAAAATGTCGATGAAAGACGATTTGGCAATCGGCGATTTTGAGCGTAAAATAACAGACATGACTAATGCTTGTGAAAAAGTTTTATCAAAAATAAACTGAATCAAACAAGCGTTAAAACTTTTATATCCCTGCGGTGTTCGCGACGGCATATATTCCTTTGAACCAATACGTTCGCTTAAGGTTGCCGAGAGTTTGCAGTGGGCGTGCGCGTCTTCACAGATGAACCCGAAACTGCCCGTGGTGACCACCTTGTCTACAAGGTTCAAGCGGATTCAGCCGAAACGGCATATGCGGGGATACCCTTTTAAAAGCACCGTGTTAACACGGTGCTTTTTCTCTATCACCGTCAAAACAACATAACGGTGGCAAACCCGCCATATAGCGCCCCGCATCCATGCCAGAGAAAATCTATTCAGATTGACAGCCACTAAAATCATCTATAAAATTGGCAGCTTTCTATATCTATCTGGATTACCCCTTATGAAAACCTTTTCAGCCAAGCCGCATGAAGTAAAGCGCGAGTGGTTTGTGGTTGACGCCCAAGACAAAGTTTTGGGTCGCGTTGCCGCAGAAATCGCACGTCGTTTGCGCGGCAAACATAAGCCCGAATATACCCCCCACGTTGACACCGGCGATTACATTATCGTAATCAATGCAGACAAATTACGCGTTACCGGTAAAAAAGCGTTGGATAAAAAATACTATCGCCACTCAGGCTACCCCGGCGGTATCTACGAGCGCAATTTCACCGAAATGCAAGATCAATTCCCTGAGCGTGTTTTGGAAAAAGCCGTAAAAGGCATGTTACCCAAAGGCCCCTTAGGCTACGCCATGATTAAAAAATTAAAAGTGTATGCCGGCTCAGAGCACGGTCATGCAGCCCAACAACCCAAAGTTTTGGAAATCTAAGGACACGACATGAACGGTAAATACTATTACGGCACAGGCCGCCGAAAAAGTTCAGTGGCTCGTGTATTCTTGCAAAAAGGCACTGGTCAAATCATTGTAAACGGCCGCCCGGTTGACGAATTTTTCGCCCGCGAAACCAGCCGCATGGTCGTGCGCCAACCTTTGGTTTTAACCGACAACGCAGAAGCATTCGATATTAAAGTGAATGTTGTCGGCGGCGGTGAAACCGGCCAATCAGGCGCCATCCGTCACGGCATCACCCGTGCATTAATCGACTATGATGCCGCTTTGAAACCAACACTTTCACAAGCCGGCTTCGTTACCCGCGACGCCCGTGAAGTTGAACGTAAAAAACCCGGTCTGCGCAAAGCACGCCGTGCAAAACAATTCTCCAAACGTTAATCAACTTTGGATACTTATTCAAAAATCCCTGCCTATGCAGGGATTTTTTCTGTATATTGCGTTTCCAGTTTCAAAACAATCGAAAATATTAACAGCGAATCTCAAATCCTCATATTCTTGCAAGTCTCCATCTAACCCCAGCATTCAAGGCCGTCTGAAAAAATATTGTCCAATAAACTTCAAAATAAAAATCAGGCGGCAAACATTATTTTGTCTGCCGCCTGATTTTTCTAAATAAATGGCAATAAAAACGCTACAACCGATTATTCCAATACCACTTCTACACGACGCGCTTCGGCGCGATTGCCCGTACCCGTTGCATTTTCAGGTTTGCGCAATTCGATTTGCGATTCCGGCACACCTAAACCCAATAAAGCATTGCGAACGGCAAAGGCGCGGTCTTTAGACAATGATTCATTCTGAGCCTGATTACCGGTGGCATCATGGAAACCGGAAATCACCGCTTTTTTGCCCTCTTTCACACCGGCCAATACATCCTGAAGCGCTTCTTGCGCATTAGCAGCTAAATCGGATTTACCGGAAGCAAAATAAAATTTAACCACTCCGTTTTCCACAACTACTTCAGCACCATTATCTACCTCTTCTTCAGAAGCAGGCAGTAATTGCTCGGCAACTGCATCGGTCAATGCTGCAGATGCCGCAGCTTCCTCAGGCATAACTGCCAATGCTTCGGTTTCACTTTCGGCTTCCTCATTAACAACAGCCGGTTCGGGTATAACCTCTTGCTCTTCAACCACCATCACTTCAGATGCGGCTGCATCATAACCCGGGGAACCTTCGATTTTGCCATTTTCCCAACCCCATACCGCATAGAAAAGAATCGATAAAACAGCCAGTCCGGCAGCACCGCCGGCAATCCATAAACCAATCCGTTGCTCTTTATGGTTATCGTTATCAGACATTCCTTAATTCCCTCTAAAAATAAATCAATTAAAAAACCAGCCACATTATACTCAAAAATCGACTATAAAAAAGCATTTAGGTTCCGCCAAGCCTACCCAAACCAGCAGCGAGACAGTAGAATAACACCTTTTATTTCCAACAAAATCATCAGACAGAACGCCATCATGCTCACCTTCCAACAAATTATCTTCAAATTACAAACTTTCTGGGCCGAACGCGGCTGCACCATTATCCAACCATTCGATATGGAAGTCGGCGCCGGTACCAGCCATCCCGCCACATGTTTGCGTGCACTCGGCCCCGAGCCGTGGTTTGCCGCCTATGTGCAACCCAGCCGCCGCCCCAAAGACGGCCGCTACGGCGACAATCCCAACCGTCTGCAACATTACTATCAATTCCAAGTGGCCTTAAAACCCGCCCCTGCCGATATCCAAGAACAATATCTGGATTCATTACGCGAATTAGGCATTGACCCCAAAGTGCACGATATTCGCTTTGTAGAAGACGACTGGGAAAACCCCACCCTCGGCGCTTGGGGCTTGGGTTGGGAAGTATGGCTCAACGGCATGGAAGTGACCCAATTCACCTATTTCCAACAAGTCGGCGGCATCGACTGCTCGCCCGTACTCGGTGAAATCACCTACGGCATCGAGCGCTTGGCCATGTATTTGCAGGGTGTAGAAAACGTATACGACCTCGTATGGTCGAAAACCCCCGACGGCCAAACCGTTACCTACGGCGATGTATACCATCAAAACGAAGTCGAACAATCCACTTATAACTTCGAATACAGCGATGCCGATTGGTTATTGCAACAATTCAACGACTACGAAGCCCAAGCCAAACGCCTGCTCGCCGTTGAAGACACTAGCCTGGCCCTACCCGCCTACGAATTGGTGCTCAAAGCCGGCCATACTTTCAACCTGCTGGACGCACGCGGTGCCATTTCCGTGACCGAACGGGCAACCTATATCGGCCGCATCCGCACCTTAAGCCGCATCGTGGCACAAAAATTCGTTGAAAGCCGTGAAAAATTAGGCTTCCCGTTGATTAAAAATCAGGCTACTTAAAATTTTAAGTATCTGCCACATACATGCTTTATGGACAGACTTACCCCCGAACAACGTAGGAAATGTATGAAAGCCAACAAGAGTAAAGGTACAAAGCCAGAAATCTTGTTGGCAAAAGCTTTGTGGCATATGGGTTTACGTTATCGGAAAAATGATAGAACCATCTTTGGCAACCCTGACTTAAGTTTTAAGAAATATAAAATTGCAGTTTTTATTGATGGTGAATTTTGGCATGGTAAAGATTGGAAGCATCGAAAAGCTGACATCAAAAGTAATCAAGAATTTTGGGTTAGCAAAATTGAAAGAAATATAAAGCGTGATGAAGTTGTAAATAAATACCTAATCGATAATGGATGGATAATTTTCCGTTTTTGGGGTAAAGATGTTTTAAAGGATCCTGAAGCATGTGCAAAAACAATACAAAGAGCTATATATGACAAATAGTGCTTACCCAACACCAGAAAAAGAGCTAAGTAATACAGAAGTGAAAGAAAAAGCTGCCCAATATTTATTATTTAAACATGATGCAGCTTCATTATCTCACAATAAGAACTTTACTTTTATTGACTTATTTGCAGGAATAGGTGGATTTCGCATTGCGATGCAAAACTTAGGGGGCAAATGTGTATTTTCGAGTGAATGGGACGAAAAAGCCAAACAAACTTATGAGGCTAATTTTGGCGAAGTGCCTTATGGAGATATTACAAAAGAGGAAACAAAACAATTTATTCCTAAAGAATTTGATATTCTTTGTGCAGGCTTCCCCTGCCAGGCCTTTTCTATAGCAGGCCGTCGAGGTGGATTTGAAGATACCCGTGGCACTCTATTTTTTGATGTTGCAGAAATTATTCGCCGTCATCAGCCGAAAGCATTTTTTCTAGAAAATGTTAAAGGATTGATCAACCATGACAAAGGCAGGACATTAAGTACAATTTTAAATTCATTACGTGAAGATTTAAATTATTTTGTCCCAGATCCTCAAATTATTAATGCCAAAGATTTTGGAGTACCACAAAACCGAGAACGGATTTTTATCGTAGGCTTCCGCCAAGACTTAAATATAAATGAATTCACTTATCCTAAATCAAATGGAGTTTATAAAACTTTTGCTGATGTAAAAGAGAAAAATACTGTCCCAACTAAATATTATTTATCTACACAGTATCTTTCTACTTTGCGTAAACACAAACAACGACATGAAGACAAAGGAAATGGTTTTGGCTATGAAATTATTGCCGACGACGGTATTGCGAATGCTATTGTCGTTGGCGGAATGGGACGAGAGAGAAACTTGGTGATTGATAATAGAATTATTGATTTTACTCCTACAACCAATATTAAAGGCGAAGTAAACCGTGAAGGCATACGCAAGATGACTCCTAGAGAATGGGCAAGATTACAAGGTTTTCCAGAGCATTTTAAAATTGTTGTTTCAGATGCTTCTGCCTATAAACAATTTGGCAACTCTGTGGCTGTACCTGCAATTCAGGCTACAGCAGAAGAAATTTTAGGCCGTTTATTTAAAAAATAAAGGATTATTATGACAATTCAGGCCAACAAAGGTGAATGGACAGAATTATATGTATTAATCAAACTGATAGCAGAAGGGCAATTATCTCAATCAGATATAAATCTTAACCCTGATCCCGAAAACGTTTATCAGATTGTCAAAGGATATAAAGAAGAACCAAATTGCCATTTTGAATTATGTCGTTCAAATAGTGAAATTAAAATTTATAAAGTAACTCAAAGCACAAAAATTTGTTTACATCAATATAGCTTTGAAGAGTTTGAAGAAATTTCTAATTCAATTTTTAATGGTATTAAAAATGGCAGAGGAAGATCCTTTCGGCTCCCTCAAATAGAAAATTTTATAGATGAAAATGAATTTCAAACAGCAAGAGCAGGATCAGAAAAAAAAGCTGATATTAAATTAAGGATTTATGATCATCGGTTAGCATGTGAAACTGATTTGGGGTTCAGCATCAAATCATTGTTAGGGCAAGACTCTACTTTATTTAATACAGGGCCTGGAAATAATTTTATTTACCAAATCAAAGGGCTTCCTGAAGGCTTTAATATTGATCAATTCAATAGTGAAACATACGACAGTAAACCAAGGATTTCCTCAAGATTGCAGAAGCTGCTTAACGAATCTATTATTACTTTTAACAAAATTCAATCTGACCAGTTGAATAAGAATTTAAGAATGCTTGATGGTGATTTACCTGAGATTTTATCTTGGTATCTATATTATCGATTTTTAACAAAAAAATCATCAATTATTGAATTAACTGAAATTTTAGAAAACGAAGACCCTTTAAATTTTTATAATAACAAACAAAGCGAACAACGATTATATGAATATAAAATAAAAAGATTTCTTGTTGAGAGTGCCATGGGCATGACATCTGAAGCAGTATGGCTTGGCGAGTACGACTCATTTGGAGGGGTTATTATAGCGAAAAATGATGGAGAAATAGTTTGTTTTCATATATATGACTTTAACATACTACGTAACTATTTAATCAATAATACAAGATTAGAGCAAGCTGCAACTGGTGAAAGTAACATAACTCCAGGTTACCCCGATCGTACGGCGAAAAAGAAATTCTATTATGGGTGGTTGTATAAAGAAGACAACAAATTTTTTATCAAATTGAACCTACAAGTTCGTTTCAGAACCCCTCATAAAAACCAAAAAATCCAAAGAAATAATTTATTTTGAATCTTTAAGCAATTAAATCAAGAAAGTCTTAACAATGACCTCAACCCTATTAATCGAACTCCGCACCGAAGAGTTGCCGCCCAAAGCACTCAACACACTGGGCAACCACTTAGCCGCTTCCGTTGCCGAAGGCTTGGCCAAAGCGCAATTAATCGACGGTGAAACCGAATACACGGCTTATGCCTCACCGCGCCGCTTGGCCGTACAAGTGAAAAATGTTAAAGCAGTTCAGGCCGACCAACATATTGTGAAAAAAGGCCCTGCCGTTGCCAACGCTATAAAAGACGGTGTACCGACCAAAGCACTGGAAGGCTTTGCCCGCTCTTGCGGCGCCGATATTGCCGATCTGAAAATCATTCACGACGGCAAACAAGATGTTTATGCGCATGAGTTTACCCAACAAGGTAAAACGCTGGCCGAATTATTGGCAGACATCTTAAACCAAGCCATTAAAAAACTGCCGATTCCTAAAGTGATGCGCTGGGGCAGCAGCACCCATACTTTTGTGCGCCCTGTTCATGGTTTGGTCGTGATGCATGGCATCGACACCGTTCCGGCCGAAGTATTGGGTTTAAACAGCGGCAACACCACTCTCGGCCACCGTTTCCTTTCAGACGGCCTCATCACCTTAACCGATGCCGATGCCTACGCCAAACAAATGCGCGACACAGGCAAAGTGATTGCTTCGTTTGCCGAACGTAAAGCCGCGATTCAGACGGCCTTAACCGAACAAGCAGGCCGTCTGAATGCTCAAGTGGCTGCCGATGAGGCTTTATTAGACGAAGTGACCGCTTTGGTTGAATGGCCGGTTGTGCTTGAAGCCGGGTTTGAAGCCCACTTTTTGGCCGTGCCGCAAGAGTGCCTGATTCTCACTATGCAGCAAAACCAAAAATACTTCCCGCTGCTAGATCAAAACGGCAAGCTGATTAACCGCTTCTTATTGGTTTCCAACTTAGAAGCCGATGATCCTTCGCATATTATCCAAGGCAATGAGCGCGTATTGCGCGCCCGTTTGGCCGATGCGGAATTTTTCTACAAGCAAGACCAAAAAGCCACGTTGGAAAGCCGTCTGCCCAAACTGGCCAATGTGGTTTACCACAATAAAATCGGTTCGCAAGCCGAGCGTATCGAACGCCTGCAAAGCATTGCCGCCTATATCGCCAAGGGCTTGGGAGCTGATGCGGCCGTAGCCGAGCGCGCCGCCCGTTTGGCGAAAGCCGATTTGGTGACCGAAATGGTTGGCGAGTTCCCCGAACTGCAAGGCACAATGGGGAAATATTATGCCCGCTTAGACGGTGAAACCAATGAAATCGCCGATGCTATCGAACAGCACTACCAACCGCGCTTTGCCGGCGATGCTTTGCCCGAAAGCCCTACCGCTACCGCCGTGGCATTGGCCGACAAACTGGAAACACTGGTCGGCATTTGGGGCATCGGCCTGATTCCTACCGGCGATAAAGACCCTTACGCCCTACGCCGTGCCGCATTGGGGGTATTGCGTATGCTGATGGATAACAATCTGGATATCAACGAGTTGTTGGAAGTGGTTTATCAAAGCTTCCCGCAAGGCAAACTTTCGGAAAATACCACCGCAGAAGTAGCGGACTTTATGCAGGCACGTTTGGCCGTATTGCTGCAAAACGATTATCCGCAAGATATTGTAGCGGCCATCTTAGCGAAAAAGCCAAGCCGTTTAAACGATTTAACCGCCAAACTGCAAGCCGTTGCCGCCTTCAAGCAGCTACCTGAAGCTGCCGCTCTAGCTGCCGCCAATAAACGCGTGCAAAACTTATTGAAAAAAGCCGACGGCGCACTGGGCGCAGTCAATGCCAATTTATTGGCACAAGACGAAGAAAAAGCCTTGTTTACCGCCGCAACTGCTTTACAGCCGAAGATTGAAGCGGCATTAGGCAATCAAGACTTTCAGACGGCCTTAACCGAGCTGGCAGCCATCAAACCGCAAGTTGATGCGTTTTTCGACCATGTTATGGTGATGGCAGATGATGCGGCAGTCAAACAAAACCGCCTCAACCTGCTCAACCAACTGGCGCAGCTCATGAATGCGGTGGCCGATATTGCATTATTAAGCGAATAGTGATAAATCTATCTATTTGATTTTAAAAATTATTAATGCAAAAACCTGAAAAAATCAGGGCGGAATCTATCCGCCCTGATTTTATTTTATTGCTTTCCTTTCTAAAACCACCCAATCCTACTAAAAATGAAATTTTTTCATTTTTAGTAGGCCACATTCGCCATCTCTATATGCAGCCCACCTAAGCCAAATACATTCAAAAATAGATAATATTCACATTTGAATGAAAATAAATTGTTTTAAAATAAATATCATAAATATATTTTCATTTTAAAAAATTAATTAAATTTCATAAACAAATGATTATATAAAATATTATTACAACAATGCCGTCTGAATTAGCACATTAAAACCCAAGCTGTTTAATAGTTTTTTACACTTAAAAACACGGAAACAAATTGAAAAATTCAATGTTCACACTTGAATAATCACTCGAAATTCTGTAATCTTATAGAATAAACAACCAACTAGAATTCTGAAATGTCTGAACAATCTCCCCAAGCCAAGCTTACGGTTAAAAATCTTTATAAGATTTTCGGCCCGAACCCCAAAGCAGCACTCAAACTGCATAGCAAAGGATTGGAAAAAGAAGAAATCTTCGCCGAAACCGGCAGTACCGTTGCAGTCGGCGATGTCAACCTTGAAATTTACGAAGGTGAAATTTTTGTCATTATGGGCTTATCCGGCTCAGGAAAATCCACATTAGTCAGACTCTTTAACCGCCTAATCGAACCCAGCCAAGGGCAGGTATTGATTGACGGCGAAGATGTCGTTGCCATGAGTGATGCACGGTTAAGACAAGTGCGCCGTGAAAAAATCAGTATGGTTTTTCAATCTTTCGCACTTATGCCGCATTTAACCAACCGTCAAAATGTTGCCTTTGGCCTTGAGCTTGCCGGCGTGCCGGAAGCCGAACGCAACGAGCGTGCCCAAGTTGCCTTGGATCAAGTTGGTTTGGGTGCATACGGGGAAAGTTATCCCGACGAATTATCCGGCGGAATGCGCCAACGTGTCGGCTTAGCACGCGCCTTGGCAAACGATCCGGCTATTTTATTAATGGATGAAGCTTTTTCAGCATTGGATCCGCTGATTCGTACCGAAATGCAAGACGAACTGATTCAATTGCAAGCCCGCGACAAACGCACCATTATTTTTATTTCACATGATTTAGATGAAGCCATGCGCATCGGCAACCGTATTGCCATTATGCAAAACGGTTCTGTCGTACAAGTCGGTACCCCTGATGAAATTCTCAGACAGCCGGCCAATGATTATGTCCGTTCGTTTTTCAAAGAAGTCAATGTTTCCCAAGTTTATACGGCCGGCGATTTGGCTCGCCGTACCCAACTGACTTTCCCGCACCGTGCCGGCCAGGCCAATATGCGCAGCTTTTTAAAACGCATGAGCGAAAACGACCGCGACTACGGCTTTCTGCTTGATGAAGACAAACATTTTATAGGTGTTATCTCCGTCGAATCGCTAAAAGGGGCTATCACACGAGAAGAACCAATTCAATCAGCCATCTTGCCGGATTTGGAAGCAGTGCCTGCCGATACGCCGATACGCGATATGTTTAACACCGCAGCCCGTTTCCCCTGCCCCGTTCCGATTGTCGATGCCGAAGGGCGGCATGTCGGCTCTATCAGCAAAGCGGTATTGCTGGAAACGTTAAGCCCGCCTGAAGAACCCGAAACTGAAGAAGCCAAAGCAACCGAAGCATAAAAGCTTTTCAGACGGCCTCTTTTTCAGACGGCCTGCCGATAACCCGCATAACAGATATTCAATACTTTCTGTCCGCCACAATATTAAGAAAGGACAAATAATGCCCAGCAGTAATCCTTGGGGGAGTGCCTCCCCCGCCGATGCAGACAATGCCGCTTCAGCAGTAAGCACCGCCTCACAGGCAACTGACACTTCTTCTATGCTTTCCGCCGGCGATGCCGTCGAACAGCCATTTTCTTTATTACACCCCTTCGACCACGCACAAATCCCGTTAGATCAATGGGTAGAGCAAATTGTCGGCTGGATTGTCCAACACTTCCGCGGTTTTTTCTCAGCCATTAAAACCCCTGTTGATTGGACGCTTTCCTCTATCGAAAGCGCTTTACAATCCCTGCCCGCATTAGCACTAATTGCCATTATGGTACTTTTGGCTTGGCAGCTATCCGGTAAAAAACTGGCTTTAGGCACACTGGCCGGCATGCTGTTTATCGGCTTTATCGGCGCATGGTCGGAAATGGTCACCACCTTATCGCTGGTGATTACCACCGTACTTTTCTGTATGTTAATCGGCATTCCCACCGGCATTGCCATGGCAAGCAGTGAAAAGCTGGCCAAAGTCTTGCGCCCGATTTTAGATGCTATGCAGACCACACCCGCTTTCGTTTATTTGGTGCCGATTGTGATGCTGTTCGGTATCGGTAATGTACCCGGCGTGGTGGTAACCATTATTTTCGCCGTGCCGCCCGTTATCCGTTTAACCAACTTAGGTATCCGCCAAGTACCGGAAGACTTAATCGAAGCCGCCCATTCATTTGGCGCGGATACCAAACAAATGCTGTTTAAAGTTCAACTCCCATTGGCCATGCCGACCATTATGGCCGGCGTAAACCAAACCCTGATGCTCAGCCTTTCCATGGTCGTGATTGCCTCTATGATTTCGGTAGGCGGCTTGGGCTTGATGGTATTACGCGGTATCGGCCGCTTAGATATCGGCTTGGCCTCTATCGGCGGCTTGAGCATTGTGATTATGGCTATCGTGCTTGACCGCATGACCCAATCACTCGGCCAAAGCAACCGCAGCCGCGTAAACCGCTGGTATCACACCGGCCCCGTCGGCTTGCTGACACGCCCGTTTAGAAGCAAAAGCACCAACTAATTTTAAACAACACTATTTCTCATTAAATACATTCAATAAACCTACAAAGGAGTAAGAATATGAATAAAACTTTATCATTAACCCTAATGGCTACCGCCTTTGCTTTCGGTTTATCCGCTTGTGGAAACCAACCGCAAGAGGCCGCCCAGTCTTCCAACGACACGGCTACCGAACAAAGCCAACCGGGTAAAGGTGTAAGCGTACAAGCATTGCATAGCCCGATTTCCGAAGAAAGCTTTCAAACACTGGTGATTAACAACCTGCTGAAAGAATTAGGCTATGATGTTCAGCCGGTTAAAGAAGTAGATTACAGCGCCGCCTATACGGCCATTGCCAATGGCGATGCCACTTATCACACTGTTAACTGGGATCCGCTGCACAACGAAATGTATAAAAATGCAGGCGGGGATGACAAATTCTACCGCGAAGGCAACTATATTACCGGTGCCGCACAAGGCTACCTCATTGATAAAAAAACCGCCGACCAATACAACATTACCAATATCGAACAATTTAAAGACCCTAATATTGCTAAATTATTCGATACCGACGGCGACGGCAAAGCCGACTTAACCGGCTGCCAAGCAGGCTGGGGATGTGAAGCCGTTATCGAATATCAGCTTGATGCCTTCAAACTGCGCGACAATATCACCCATAAACAAGGCCAATATGCCGCGATTATTTCCGATACCATCACCCGCTATAAAGACGGCCAACCGGTGTTCTACTACACTTGGACGCCGTATTGGGTATCCGGCAAATTAGTGCCCGGTAAAGATGTCGTATGGCTGCAAGTGCCTTCAAGCGCCAACCCCAGAAACGAAGACACCACCGCGCCGGATGGCAAAAACTATGGCTTTGCCGTAAATAGCGAGCGCATTGTTGCCAATAAAAACTTTGCAGCCGAAAACCCGGCGGCAGCCAAATTATTCGCCGTTGCCGAACTTCCTTTGGAAGACGTAAACGCCGAAAACACCTTGATTGCCGACGGCGAAAGCAGCCCAGAACAAATCCAGCAACATGCCGACAACTGGATTAAAGCCAACCGCGCTACCGTAGACAAATGGTTGGCAGAAGCACGCGCAGCAGCAAAATAATCTTTGCTTGAAAAAAGCACTGCAAATTTTAAGCCCGACTGAAAAAATTTTTCAGTCGGGCTTTTGCTATTGGCAACAATGTTATAATCGCCTCTACAAAATGCCTGAAAGCCATGTGCTATGTATGACCATATTTCTTTTCATACCGAAGAAAACTACCCTGCAGACCTACCTGAAACCAATGCCGCCCACCATATCGGCTATTATTACGCTTGGGCCGTATCGCAAGACCTACACAGCCCCGAAGCAGAAAACCTACCTCAATTCGAAGCACTACAACACGGCACTATTTCGGGCGCTGAATTTGTACTCAACCAATTAAAAGGCGGCATAGATGAAACCTGCTTCAACGACTTAGGCAACCGCTTCACACAATATTATTACAACGACGATGAAGAAGGCTACGGCAATTTTCTGACCGATTATTTCCTAGCTTTAGGTATTGAAGACGAAAACGGCTTCTACCATACAAAAAACACCCCGGCCATCCAACAACGGCTGAATCCGGTGTTTCAGACGGCCTTTGAAGAATGGTTAGATAGCATGAAACCATAAACCGTTCGAACAATGATTTAAATTATAATCCATAATAGAACTAAATTAATCAAGAGAAATATATGACCATATTAGTAACAGGCGGAATGGGCTTTATCGGTTCCCACACCATTGCGGCATTAGCGGAAGCCGGATATGAAAGCATTATTCTAGATAATCTTTTTAATGCATCGCCCAATGTTTTACCCCGTTTAGAGCAGATCACTGGAAAAACTATCCCTTTTTATCACGGCGACGTGCGTGACCGCATATTATTACAAAAAATATTCAATTTGCATAATATTGAAGCTGTGATACATTTTGCCGGATTAAAAGCCGTTGGTGAAAGCGTTCAAAAACCACTTGAATATTATAATAATAATGTTTATGGCAGCATGGTTTTACTTGAAGAAATGCAACGAGCTGGTGTATTTAATATTATATTTAGCTCTACTGCCACTGTCTATGGAATACCGGAAACCATACCATTAACCGAAAACATGCCCACCGGTATGACAACAAATCCATACAGCCAATCCAAATATGTGGTTGAACGCATACTACATGATACTGTTATTTCAGATAGCCGTTGGAGTGCCATTATATTGCGCTACTTCAATCCTGTAGGCGCACATGAGAGTGGTTTAATCGGTGAAAGCCCTAATGGTATCCCGAATAATCTCTTACCCTACATCTGCCAAGTTGCACTAGGAAAAATCAAGCAGCTTAATATATTTGGCAATGACTATCCCACACATGACGGCACAGGCATACGTGACTATATTCATGTTGTCGACTTAGCAGAAGGCCATCTGAAAGCCATGCAAGCCAAACACAACCAACCAGGGCTACATATCTATAATTTAGGTACAGGCAAAGGCCTATCTGTATTAGACATTATTCATGCTTTTGAACAAGCATCACAAATCAAAATACCTTATATTTTCGGACCAAGGCGAGCCGGTGATATTACTGAATACTATGCAGACACCACAAAAGCCGCCACAGAATTAAATTGGCAAGCCAAAAGAAGTTTGCAAGATATTATGCACGACACTTGGCATTGGCAACAGAAAAATCCAAACGGATATGATAAGTAACATATTATAAGGGGCTGACGTAGATTAGCAAACAAGTTAGACTCAAAAAATGAAGATAACTCATTGCAAATTAAGAAAATCTACTCAGAAAAAACTGCTGGAATTTTTTGTACTGGAAGTAACTGCCCGAGCAGCAGCCAATATATTGGGTATTCAAGCCAATTCCGCCATGTTGTTTTATCGAAAAGTCCGGCAGGTGATTGCCTACCATTTAGAACTCGAAGCTGACAAAGTTTTTGCCGGTTCAGTAGAACTTGATGAAAGTTATTTCGGTGGTCGGCGTAAGGGTAAACGTGGTCGCGGGGCAGCCGGTAAAGTAGCAGTATTCGGCATCTTAAAACGCCATGGTAAAGTATATACGGTGGTGGTTGAGAACACCAAGCAATCGACTTTACTGCCTGTTATTAAAAGAAAAATCATGCCTGACAGTATTGTTTATACGGACTGCTATAAAAGCTATGATGTACTGGATGTGAGTGAATTCAGCCATCATCGGATCAATCACTCACAATTATTTGTAGACCGCCATAACCATATCAACAGTATTGAAAACTTTTGGAATCAGGCTAAACGTGTGTTAAGAAAATATAATGGAATTGACAGGAAATCTTTCCCTTTATTCTTGAAAGAATGTGAATTCCGTTTTAACTTTGGGACACCGAAAGAGCAGCTGAAGATACTGCGGATTTGGTGTGATGTTTAGGGTTAATTTACGTCAGCCCCTATTATAAAGAAGATATAAAATGCTAAAAAATTATGTTATCAGCATCAATACAGCATCATCTAGAAGAGCGCATATTACCCAAGAATTCGGCAAACAAAATATCCCTTTTGAATTTTTTGATGCCGTTACCCCCACAAATGGGCTAACTCAATCCATAGCGCGTTTTATACCGGCCTTAGCAGAATACCCCTACCAAACACCTGGGGAGAAATCTTGCTTTATAAGCCATGTTTTACTATTACAAAAATGTATCGACGAGAATCTACCCTATATAGGTATTTTTGAAGATGATATATTACTTGGCGAACATGCCGATTTATTTTTAACACAAGACAATTGGCTTAAAGAGCGCTTTAAACAACAAGATAGTTTTATTATTAAACTAGAAACTTATCTCATGCGAACCAGAACTCAACCAGAATCTTATATTCAACCTTATAATAATCGCTCTTTTCATATCCTCAATGCAGTCCATGTTGGTACAGCTGGGTATATTATTTCCACACAAGCTGCTCGTATTATTCTCCAACAATTCAATACAATACAAAGAGAAAGCATTAAAGCTATTGATATTATGCTATTTAAAAGCTTTCTAAATCACCCAAATTTAAAAATATTTCAATTGCATCCCGCTCTTTGTGTACAAGAAGATAGACAATTAAACGATGCCAGCAAACTTAAAAGTCAATTACACAAGGAAAGAGCACTAAACTGGGAAAAGAACCCAGAACCCAAACCAAAAAGGACATTCCAAGAACATATTATCAGAGCACTAGGTAAGTTCAAGCGTATACAAGAAAAGAAAAAATCTCAAATTGTTCCTTTTAAATAAAAGGAATGAAATACTTATCTCACAAGACAATGGTTATTAAAATGCAAAAAATTAAGGTTGGATTGATTATTGATGAGTTTTTTGGCGGAGCAGAAACAGCATATGGAGGTTATGGATTTTTAGCAAGGCGGCTAATTGCTAAATATATATCCCAAACAATGAAATAGAAATTGATGCTATAAGAAAATTAATAAGCAATGAAGAAAATATGAAAAAAATAGCAAATGATGCCATTAACTATATTAAGGAAGTTCATAATATACCTTCATTTATCACGAATCTTAGAAAAGTTATAATTCTGCCAACTCATAAAAACATACATAAATTATGAATATTATTTTTGCCAGTGACAATAATTACGCCCCTTATTTAGCTACAACATTACTTAGCGTATTAAATAACCATAAAGGGTATCCGATTAAATTTTATATTCTTGATTTAGGAATTAATCCGCTAAATCGAGAAATCATATCTTCACTCGTAGATAAAACACTTAACCAAATTGAATTTATTCCTGTTTCAGAAGATGACTTTAGAAATATGCCTAAAACCATAGACTATATTTCTTTAGCCACATATGCACGCCTAAAACTCACCCAATACTTACCCAATATTGGCCGTGCTATTTATTTAGATATTGATATTTTAGTTAACAATAGTCTCATCCCTTTATGGGAAACAAAATTAGAAGACAAATGGATGGGGGCTTGCCTTGATGCCTTTATTGAATATGAACGCCCTGAATATAAATATAAAATCGGCCTGACAGATAATCAAATATATTTTAATGCTGGTGTGCTATTAATTGATTTAAAAAAATGGAGAACAACTGATATTTATTTAGATGCTATTAACTGGCTGAAACAATATGGTGAAATTATCCACTACCAAGATCAAGACATACTGAATGGGCTACTTAAAGATAAAGTTTTATATTTAAACACCCGTTATAATTTCATGCCCAGCCAAAGAGCACGTTATATAAAATATAAGAAACACCATAATATTTTATTAAGTAATTTAGAAATGCCCACCATGCCTATTGCAATTTGCCATTATTGTGGCCACGATAAAGCATGGCATGCTAATTGTACACATACAAATGCTTATTTATATAGGCAAATATTTAAACAAATTACCGCAGCCCCAGCATCATGGCAAAGCCTATTTGAACATATTAAGCTGAATCAAAAAGTTAAACTACTAAAAAATAGCTTGAGAGATAAATACAAATATAAGATTTACTAATTTTCCAAAACATCTTTAATTTCCTATATTTAAACACCCCCTATTTATGGCTAAGTTCCTTATCACAGGCGGTGCGGGCTTTATCGGCTCGGCAGTTATCCGCCACATTATCAACTACACCCAAGACAGTGTGGTGAATCTTGATAAGCTCACTTATGCGGGGAACTTAGCATCATTAGCTACCATTTCAGATAGCCCGCGTTATGTATTCGAACAGGCGGATATTGGCGATCGTGCGGCACTCGACTGTATTTTCAAACAATACCAACCCCATGCCGTGATGCACCTTGCAGCGGAAAGCCATGTCGATCGTTCCATCGACGGCCCGGCGGCATTTATCGAAACCAATATTGTCGGCACTTATACTTTATTGGAAGCGGCTAGGGCTTATTGGCAGCAGATGCCGTCTGAAAAACAATCGGCATTCCGCTTTCATCATATATCGACCGATGAAGTTTATGGTGATTTGCACGGCTCGGATGCGTTGTTTACCGAAACCACCCCTTATGCCCCCAGCAGCCCCTATTCCGCATCTAAAGCCTCCAGCGATCATCTGGTTCGGGCTTGGCAACGTACTTACGGGCTGCCTGCCATTATCACCAATTGCTCCAATAACTACGGTCCTTGCCATTTTCCGGAAAAACTGATTCCGTTGATGATACTTAATGCCTTAGCCGGCAAGCCCTTGCCCGTATATGGCGACGGTTTGCAAATCAGGGATTGGCTGTTTGTCGAAGATCATGCCCGCGCCCTTTATACCGTGATAACGGAAAGTGCCCCTGCCGAAACCTATAATATCGGCGGTTATAATGAAAAAACCAATCTCGAAGTGGTGCAAACCATTTGCACCTTGCTCGAAGAGTTGGCACCTGAAAAACCCAAAGGTGTTGCAGCGTATCGGGATTTAATCACTTTTGTTGCCGACCGGCCCGGTCACGATATGCGCTACGCCATAGATGCCGCCAAAATTAACCGCGAGCTGGGTTGGAAACCACAGGAAACCTTTGAATCCGGTATGCGCAAAACTGTTATCTGGTATTTGCAAAACCGTGAATGGTGGCAAAATATTCTCAATGGTTCTTACCGATTAACACGTTTGGGTACGCACACAGGAGCACAAAAATGAAAGGCATTATTTTAGCCGGCGGTTCGGGCACAAGGTTATACCCCATTACGCACGGCGTATCCAAACAACTGTTGCCGGTATATAACAAACCGATGATTTATTACCCGTTATCGGTATTGATGTTGGCAGGTATACAGGATATTTTGGTGATTACTACCCCCGAAGACAATGCGGCATTCAAGCGTTTGCTGGGTGACGGTAGTGATTTCGGTATCCGCCTCAGCTATGCCGAACAGCCTAGCCCCGATGGTTTGGCGCAAGCTTTTATTATCGGCGAAGAGTTTATCGGCAATGATAATGTTTGCTTGGTATTGGGGGATAATATTTTTTACGGTCAGTCGTTTACCCAAACCTTACAGCAAGCCGCCACGCGCCAAAACGGTGCGACTGTTTTTGCCTATCAGGTTAAAGATCCGGAGCGTTTCGGCGTTGTAGAATTTGATGAAACATTCAAAGCCCTTTCCATTGAAGAGAAACCGAAACAACCAAAATCGGATTGGGCGGTAACCGGCCTTTATTTCTATGATAACCGTGTAGTGGAATTCGCCAAACGGGTGAAACCATCCGCACGCGGCGAATTGGAAATTACCAGCATTAATCAAATGTATCTTGAAGATGGTTCGTTGAACGTTCAGCTTTTAGGCCGCGGCTTCGCATGGCTGGACACCGGCACGCACGAAAGCTTGTACGAAACAGCAGCTTTTGTCAAAGCTATTGAGAACTTACAAAATATACAAATTGCCTGTTTGGAAGAAATCGCATGGCGCAACGGCTGGCTTTCAGACGGCCAACTCAAAGCCTTGGCCGAACCGCTGTGTCAAAATGAATATGGGCAATATTTAATGTGCTTATTGAAAAACCGTGAACATGCTTAAACTACCTCTGTTTTATCCCACCTACTATCCGCTCAAACAATAGGTTCTTATTACTACAAAAATATATTATGATGAATATCATCCATACCAATATTGCCGATGTCAAAATACTTGAACCGAAGGTTCTTAGCGATGAGCGTGGTTTTTTTATGGAAACCTTCCGAAACGAATGGTTTAGAAGCCATATTTGCGACCGAACTTTTGTACAGGAAAACCATTCCCAATCCGCTGCCCATGTTTTACGCGGCCTGCATTATCAAACTGAGAATACACAAGGCAAGCTGGTTCGTGTGGTTTTCGGCTGTGTTTTTGATGTCGCCGTGGATTTACGCCGCAGCTCACCCACTTTCGGCCATTGGGTAGGCTGGGAGCTTTCCGCTAAAAACAAATACCAGCTTTGGATTCCGGAAGGGTTCGCCCATGGATTTTATGTATTGAGTGACGGTGCAGAACTTGTTTATAAATGCACCGACTACTACAATCCACAATCCGAACATACGCTATTATGGAACGATGAAACCATCGGTATCCATTGGCCGCTAAAAAGCCCTCCACGGTTGCAAACAAAAGATGCTGCCGGTAAAACCTTAGCAGAAGCCGTTTTATTTGATTAACTCAAAACAACTTATTTTTCAGACGGCCTCTTTTTCTACTGCCGAGCCGTCTGAAAACTTACAAAACACAATACTCATGACCCAAAATATTGCCATCAGCATTAATCGTTTCAGCCGCGGCGGCGGCATGGAGAGCTATACCTTTGACCTTATACGGGCTTTCTCCTCCCCAAACCGCCATATCCATGTTTATGCAACAAAATTCGATACCACGCTGCCGGAATACGCTCAAATTGATCCGCAATTGATTAATCAGAAACACACTCCGAAAAAGTTACGGCCATTTTTCTTTACACACCAGCTTCAAAAATACCGGCAGGCAAACGAGCAACTTATTTCCTGCAACCCCAGTGATCATGCCGATATTTTTATCTGCGGCGGTACTCATTTAGGCCATGTTCACAATATATGCCGGGAACCAAACCTTATTAACAAATTGCTCGACAAGCTCACTATCCACCGTAACCGTACTAATTACCGTACTGCCAAATCCATTATGGCGCATTCGGCACTGATGGCACGCGAATTAACCGAGTTTTATGGTGTGCCGTCTGAAAAAATCCGTGTGGTTTACCCGCCCGCCGATACCGAACGTTTCTCACCTGCTTCGCCGGAAGAAATTGCCGCCATTCGCTCACGATACGGATTCAAAGATCACGAAACCGTTTTTCTGTTTCCCTCTACCGGGCATAAGCGCAAAGGTTTCGATATGTTGGCCGATTTTTTCACACAAACCGATCTGCCGGTGAAGCTTGCCGTAGCCGGCTCACCACTGCCCCGGCCAATGAAAAACATTATCGAACTCGGTTTCTGTAAAAACATGCCCGAACTTTACCGCGCTGCCGACTACACGATTATGGCCTCGCTATACGAACCATTCGGCTTAGTCGGTGTAGAATCCATTTTGAGTGGTACCCGTGTTGTATTAGCAGACAATATAGGGTGCACCGAAGTGATGAACGATCAGGCCGGCTTCTTTTTCTCGCGTGCCAACCCCGAAACTTTGGCCGATGCCATACAAAAAGCAGTCGCACTGAAAGAAAGTGGCAAGCACAAGCTGGCTAACCCTGCCGAAGCCTTAACCTACAACCCTTCGTTGCACGAACATTTTGGAGCGCTTCAAGCCATGCTTGAGGCCGTCTGAAAGGCATAAGATGAAACTGATTATTCTCGACCGCGACGGCGTTATTAACCAAGACCGTGACGATTTTGTAAAATCCGTTGATGAGTGGGTACCGCTAAACGGCAGCATGGATGCCATTGCCTTTCTCACCGAAGCCGGTTATACCGTTGCCGTTGCCACCAATCAATCGGGTATCGGCCGTAAACTGTTTACCATGCAGGATTTAACCGAAATGCACAATAAAATGCACCGTTTGGTTTTACAGGCCGGCGGCCGGATAGAAGGCATTTGGTTTTGCCCGCATATGGCCGATGACCATTGCGACTGCCGCAAACCCAAACCCGGCATGGTTATCGATATTTTAGACCGTTTTAAGGCTGATGCTGCTGCAACATGGCTGGTGGGCGATAGTTTACGCGATTTACAAGCCATTGCCGCAGTAGGTGGCAAGCCCGCATTGGTGTTAACAGGGAAAGGTAAAAAAACCTTAGCACAACATAGCGACGAGCTACCTGAAAATACACAAATTTTTAATGACTTGCTTGATTTCTCCCAATACCTGATGCACCAAGAAACACAACAGGCTGCCGATGAAACAGAAGCCGTCTGAAACCCTGATTTAAGAAAGACTTCCCATGCTTTATATCCGCAACCTGATTTACTGGCTGGTTTTAGTCATTATCACCCCGCCGATGTTTCTGCTGATTCTGCCCGCCGCCCTAATACCCAAAGGTGCCAACCGTGTCGGACGGGCATGGGCTTTGATTTTAATGTGGCTGCTTAAAAATGTTATCGGTCTGAAATACCGCGTTATCGGGCGTGAAAACATTCCGACACAACCGTCAATTATTTGTAGCAAACACCAATCCGGTTGGGAAACACTGGCATTGCAAGAAGTATTTCCTCTGCATGTTTATGTTGCCAAAAAAGAATTATTCAAGCTGCCGTTTTTCGGCTGGGGCTTGAAAATTGCCAAAACCATCGGTATTGATCGAAAAAATACCGCTCAAGCCAACCGCCAATTGATCGAACAAGGTTTAGCACGTAAAAAAGAAGGTTTCTGGATTGCGATTTTCCCCGAAGGCACACGCCTGCCTCCCGGACAACGCGGCCGATACAAACTCGGTGCCGCCCGAATGGCCAAAATGTTTAAAATGGATTTGGTTCCGGTCGCCCTCAATAGTGGCGAATTTTGGCCGCGCAACGCCTTTCTGAAATATCCGGGTGAAGTCACCATGGTAATCGGCAAGCCTGTTGCCTACGATAGCGGCACTGCTGACAATATGATGTCAGAATGTGAAAACTGGATTGAAAGCCAACAAAGACAGATTGAAGGCACCGGCCCTTTCGCAGCCCACCGTACCAACAACTAACCATGCGCCTTACCCATACCCTTTCAGACGGCCTGAATATCTTTATCGATCTGAAACGCAGTGCTAAGAAAAATATTATCTTACGCCCGCTTTCGGCAAACAGTATCCACCTTAATATTCCGCCGTATATCAACCACAAACAACTGCAATCATGGTTGGCGAAAAATGAGGCCATCATCCGTAAAATCCTCAGTCGTGCGCCAACAGTTGGTACTACGCTTGAGAATATGCCCGAGCACATCCGCTATCTTGGCGAATACCACAGTCTGCATATTCACAAACTACCCGATATCACGCATACTCCGCCCAATATCCTATTACCCGATATGCCTTGGTCGCAACAAAAAATACAACTCAGGCATTATCTGATCGAACGCGCCGCCGAAATTCTGCTAACACGCCTACACCACCATGCCGAAAATTTATCGCTTATACCGGCCGCTATGGCGTTGAGTAATGCTAAAACCTTTTGGGGTGTATGCCGCAGCCAAACCGGCATACGCCTGAATTGGCGATTAATCGGAGCACCTGATTTTGTGATTGATTATATTTGCATTCATGAATTGTGCCATATACCCCACCCCAACCACAGTAAGCCATTTTGGGCGATGGTAAACCGCCATACCCCGCATACCAATCAGGCCAAACAATGGTTGAAACAATATGGCCATGAATTATTTTTATTAGATGACACAAACAATCAAGCCGTCTGAAAACTTTCAGACGGCTTGAGCTTTAAAGCCATTTAAACTTAGGCTTGTTTCAAAGCTTCTTCCAATTCACCGGCTTCATACATTTCCATCATAATATCGGAACCGCCTAAGAATTCACCGTTCACATACAATTGCGGAATGGTCGGCCAGTTGCTGTATTCTTTAATGCCTTGGCGGACTGCTTCGTTTTCCAACACATTAACGGTCACAAAATCATTGCAACCGGCAGCTTGCAAAAGCTGTACTGCACGAGATGAGAAACCGCACTGCGGAAACTGTTTGGTGCCTTTCATAAACAATACGACACGGTGTGTGTTCACCACTTCTTTAATTTGTTCTTGAATGCTCATATCAATCGACTTCCTGAATAAAAAGAAAAAATCAGCCGCTATTATACGTGTTTTAACCGGCCGACGGTATCTTACTGCTCTTTTTATTACTTAATATAATGCCACCGAAGATGGTTGCAATACCGATTAAGTGATAAAAATAAAATTTCTCGTTTAATAATGTGACCGCGGCCAACACGCCGAAAACAGGAATCAGATAGATAGTCAGCCCTGCACGCAACGCTCCCACGCGAACAATTAACGCGGTATAGCAGCAATATGCCACCAAAGAAGGGAAAATGCCCACATAAGCCAACCCGATAACGGTATTCGTATTCCACACAATCGAACTGCCACCCAACAATTCCCATAAAGCAAATATCAGCAATATCGGCAAAGCCAATATCATCTGCACCGCCATTAAGCCAAAACGGTTGATTTCCAATGGCATATCACGCATCCACAAAGTATAAAACGCCCAACACACCACCGCCAAAAACATCCATAAATCACCGTTATTCGGATGTAAGTCTAAAATATTGCCAAAATTACCCTGCACAATAATAGTGACCACACCAACCAACGACAGCAATAAACCGCTTACCTGAAAACGGTTTAAGGTTTGGCCGTAAAACAATGCGCCAATCAGCATAATCAATATTGGTGAACATGAATTGAGCAACAAGATATTGGTGCCCGAAGTGGTTTGCGCGCCGATATAAACCAAGGTATTGAAAGCCATGATGCCGGTGAGCGCGGTGCCTACCACCCGGACGGCATGTTTTCGGTAGAGCGCCTTATCGTGGCGGATAATTTTCCACACAAACGGCAATAAAATCATCAGCGAAATCAGCCAACGCCCAAACGATAAAGTCAACGGCGGGAAATCACCGCGCAACCCTCGTGCCGCAATGACATTACCCGCCCACAACAGGGGCGGTATCACCAATAACGGCAGATTTTTAAAAACAGAAGTTTGTGCCGTCATTCCATTTCATTCCTTCTATCAACCCACTATGGCAGCAACGGTACGCAACCCAACCCGGCCTGCTCGTCAAAACCAAACATAATATTCATATTTTGAACCGCCTGCCCTGCCGCACCTTTCACCAGATTATCAATCACCGACAGCACAATCCAAACATCTTGCTCCGGCGCGCGCTGCACACTGATACGGCAAAGGTTCGCACCGCGTACACTGCGCGTTTCGGGCGCACTGCCCGACGGCATCACATCGACAAACGGGCTGTTTTTATAAAAACGGCTCAGAATATCGTGCGGATCGGTATCGGGTTTCAAATGCAGATAAATGGTAGCGTGCATGCCGCGTATCATCGGCGTTAAATGGGGAACGAAAATAAAGCTGTCGGCAATATTGCTTTGCAAGCCGTTGATGGTTTGTCTGATTTCCGGCAAATGGCGGTGGCCGCCCACCCCGTATGCTTTAAAATTATCGCCCGCTTCGCAAAACAAGCTGCCGATATTGCCCTTGCGCCCCGCCCCTGAAACCCCTGATTTACAATCGGCAATCAGCGGATAATTTTCTTTCAGACGGCCTTCTTTTAATAAAGGCAGCAACGGCAGGGAAACACAGGTCGGATAGCAGCCGGGCACCGCTACCAAGCGTGCTTCTTTAATGGCATCGTGATTCATTTCACACAAGCCATATACCGCATCGGCAACTGCTTTCGGGCTGGTATGGGTTGTGCCATACCATTTTTCCCAAGTCGGGATATCTTTCAAGCGGTAGTCGGCGGATAAGTCGATCACCCGTACGCCTTTTTCCAATAAGGCCGGCACGTCTTTCATCGCCACCGCATGCGGGGTGGCAAAAAAGACCACGTCACATTGATCCAAAGCGGCATCTTCCGGCTTTTGGAAAACCAAATCATATACACCGCGCAGACTGGGGAAATAATCCGCTACGGCTACGCCCGCTTCGCCACGGCTGGTGACGGCGGTTACGTCAACATTAGGATGCGCCGCCAATAAGCGCAACAATTCGACACCGGTATAACCTGTTGCACCGACAATGCCGACTTTGATAGGGTTTGTCATCATCACTCCTCAAGAATATAAATATCATTATGTAATGTAGCCAAGCCCTTAGTTTAAGTGCAAAAAGGCCGTCTGAAAAGCAACAATCTTTCAGACGGCCTGTTATCTTTAACTTATTAATATTCAGAATGCCTAGCCCGGTTTGCCATCGGCACGCGGCACCACCAACCACGGGATATAGCGGCAGGCATACAACAATAAAGACAAGGCAAATAAAACCGCCGACAAACGAATACTGTGCGTATAAGCCGTTCCCCCGACAAACACCGCCAAAGTGCGCACCACAGTCGCAGCAATCATCAGCCAAAACGCCAGCGGCATCGGTTTAGGCGCAGGATAAATCGAATGGCCGGTATGCCCCAACGCCGTACGCGCCATCATGCCGACCGTGAGCAAGCCGATACCGCCGACACCGATAAAATGTACCCCCAAGCTCAGATAAGCTGGCTTCCATTGTGCCACGCCGACGGTAGCCAAGCCCAAAGCCGTAAACAGATAGCCGGCAAACAAAACCCACAGCATCGGCTCGCGCCATACCGCTTTATGCCACCAACGGAACACCTGTACAAAATTAATCACCCCTGCCGCCAACGCAAACAATGCCGCCAACGGTAATGCGGTTTGAAACAACATCAAAACCGCCGCCAGCATCGGCAACACCAAAGCGGATAAAGCCACCCACATCGGCGTTTGCACTTGCGGGATACCCAGTCGTTTAGAGGTAAAAAACGGCATAATCCTCATCCCCACCAAACCGATAAAGCCCGCCATCATAATCAACCCCGACAATAAGCCGTTCAGCAACGCCTCTGCCTGAAAAGGCTGTAAATAAAGATGAAAAACCGCATGCGTCAGCCCGAAAACAAACAGCGCCACCACGGCAATATAATTACGCGAATTGCGGCTGCGGATAACCGGCAACGCCATACACACCGCCGCATACCAGAAAAATAAAGTACCGAATACCCCGCTAACTGCCGTGCCGTGTGGGAAATACAATGCAATCCGCGCCACCAGCCAGCAAGCGGCTAATCCGAACAAAGCGGCGCCACGGGTCGGCGGCTGTTTGGTCCAAGTGGCCACCGCCGTTAATAAGAATCCCACCACAACCGCACCGGAATAGCCCCAAATCATTTCATGGGCATGCCAATAAAAACCGGGCATATCTGCCGTACCCAGATAACCAAACCCCCACAACAGCACCGAGAACATCCCGAAAAGTGCCGCAAACATATAAAACGGGCGGAAAGCCATCGCCCATACCGGATGAGAAAATAAAGCGTTCATGGTCAAGGTTCCTTATTATCTATTGTCTGATGATCACTATACGGTCAGCCTGTTTTAAATATTTATATCCCCCCCGCAACAACCGTGTGGAATACCAATTATTTTAAGCCGCTATAACATTATTCTTATAGATGACACCGTTTAGGCCGTCTGAAAAGCCATTGCCTAATTCAAAAAAGGCTCGATTGCCGGAAATAATTCCCGTTCTTCAAAACGGGCATGCGCCCGCAATGTCTGCGCAAATTCGGTATTCCAATCGGCATTACTATATTCGGGCTCTGCTATCATCTTTCTTAATAAAGCATGATCCGTTTCAAAACGGTTTTTTAATACAGCATCAATTTGAGGCCAATACGGTGCAAATTGCCGCTCCTCAGATAAAAAATGCGCTAATAATTCCGGCACCTGCGCTTCTATTTCGGCCTGATGGCTGATATGGGGTTCACGTAAAATCCTCAAACACAATACCAGTGCATGATGATGCTCACGGGAAAGTTGAACCAAATAAGGATGGCGTTTTAAAGGTTTCAAAGTTGTATCCGCTGGATTATTTTATAAGTTTCATATATTATGAAACTTATATACAGATGAAGTCAAATAAGCTTATATGTACCTGACACAACACACGGATTACGGATTACGCGTTTTGATTTACACCGCCATCAATGATGACGCATTAGTCAATATCAGCACCATCGCCGATACCTACGCTATTTCCAAAAGCCATCTCATGAAAGTGGTTACCGCTTTGGTTAAAGGCGGTTTTCTTGACAGCATACGCGGCAAAGGCGGCGGCCTAAAGCTTGCCCGCCCGCCGGAAGAAATCAATATCGGCGCCGTCGTGCGGCATTTGGAACCCATGCAACTGGTCGAATGCATGGGGCCGAACAATGAATGTCTGATTACCCCCAACTGCCGTCTTGCCGGTATATTAGGCGGCGGCATCAAAGCTTTCCTCAATTATCTCGACGGTTTCACCTTGGCCGACCTGTTAAATAAACCCACATATAATCTGCTTTATTTTTCTAAAATACATACGCCGCTGGAAACATAAACCACTCATAAATCATAAAACTTTATTTTTAAATAAAAATAAGCCTACCAACTTATAAATTCATTGAACGATACCCAAATTATCTATTTCCTTTCTCATACGCCACTATTGTCTATCCCAAACCAATTGTTATAACATTACATAATTAAGCTGTATGAATATAGGTATGCTCAACCCTATTTCTCAAAAAATCCTACTATAAACCTTAAAATAGTAAATTATTTTAATAACTTATAAATACTCTTTCAAAACATAACATAATGTAAAAACATGCTTTTTTAACACATAAAAGTTTAAAAAAACGTTGCAAACAATAATAATTGCTATTACCATAATTGATTATGAAAAATGAACGCATTCTCCCCCCAACCGCGCTTGTGCTGGTTACCTTTCTACACATGGGTGTTATCGCCCTAGCATGGCAGATAAGGCAACCGGCACAAATCGGTATGGAACATATAGAGTTTATCGATTTAGGAGATTTCGGTGGTGGTGATGGCACTCCGGAAGGTGCCGGTTCGCCTGCACCCGAAGAAACCCCTCCTGCTCCGCCGCAACCCGAACCACCCAAGCCAAAGGCTCAACCCAAGCCTCAGCCCAAACCGAAACCGGTAGTCAAACCTAAAGCCGAACTGAAGCCTGTGATTACAAAAAAAGCACAGGCTGATATACGTCAGCCGAAGCCCGAACCCAAGCCAAAACCGGAGCCGAAGCCTGAACCTCAGCCTAAGCCAGAGCCAAAACCTGAACCTAAACCCGAACCAAAGCCTGAACCCAAGCCGGATCCTAAACCTGCCGAACAAGCCGCGGAAAAACCGGCAACCCAAACAGCCGCTACATCCGATAAACCAGCAGGCAATCAGGTTACATCACCCAACGGCACAGGTAACGGATTAGGCCGCTCAGAAACACAAGGTAGAGGTAGCGGCACCAACGGAACGGGGACAGGCCGAGGACTTGGCAGCGGTGAAGGTAGCGGCAGCAAAACCGGTGCTGGACACGGTAGCAGCATAGGAGGCGGTAGCGGATCAGGTAATGGAGCAGGCAGCAGCCGCGGCAATCCAAACAAAGCCAGCGGCAATATACCCCGCCCCCCTTATCCGCCCTTATCCCGCGAAATGGAAGAAGAAGGTACTGTTCGATTAGCTGTATTGGTTTCTCCTGATGGCAAAGTGGCTAATGTCAGAATAGCTAAAAGCAGCGGCCATGTGCGTTTGGATAGAGCAGCCCAAAGAGCAGCCCAATCAGGCAGATTCAAGCCAAACGGTTGGACGGAATTTAGTGTATCCGTACAATTTTCATTAAGTGACTAATCTTATCTTTAACCGTTTCGTTTCAGACGGCCGCCCTATTAAACCGGCCGTCTGAATAACTGGCTTGAACTGTAAGTAATTTATTTAGAACACAACGTATAAACCGTATTTCATTATTTAACTCTCTGGAAATTATTATGAACTTAGGACTCGTTTTTCAATCTGGTGATTATGTATTAATCAGCGTTTTTGTATTGCTGGTATTAATGAGCATTGTCACATGGACCGTCATCATTATCCGTGCTATCCGACTGTCGCAAGCAAAAAGCGGTAACCGTACTGTCAAACCTTTAATCTGGAATGCCAAAACACTGGAAGAAGCCGTACAAAAAGCCAAAAGTGTTGACGCACCAATGAGTGCCTTAACGCTGGAAGCTGTTCGCGCTCATCAAAACTACAATAAACACAAAGATACTCAAATTGCTGCCGCAGTACCGCTTAATGAATACCTGGTTCGCCAAATCCGCAACAGCATGAGCCAAATCTTGCGTCGTTTCGACGGCGGTTTGACCGCATTGGCCTCTATCGGTGCCACCGCACCGTTTATCGGGCTGTTCGGTACGGTTTGGGGGATTTACCACGCCCTGATCAATATCAGCCAAAGCGGACAAATGAGTATTGCTGCCGTTGCCGGCCCGATTGGTGAAGCTTTGGTGGCTACCGCTGCCGGTTTGTTTGTGGCGATTCCCGCCGTATTAGCCTACAACTTCCTTGTACGCGGCAATAAAACCCTTGCCCAAGATATGGATGCTTTCGCACACGACTTCCATGTCCAACTACTGAACAATAAGGACTAAAAAATGGCATTCGGATCAATGAACTCCGGTGAAGATGCACCGATGGCCGACATCAACGTGACTCCGTTGGTTGATGTGATGCTGGTATTGCTGATTGTATTTATGATTACCATGCCGGTATTGACACACTCTATTCCTTTACAACTGCCGACAGCTTCGGAAGATGCTCCGGAAACCATACAGCCTAAAGACCCCCTGCGCCTAACCATCTCGGCAGAAGGTGCTTATATGATTGGTGCGGAATCCACCACCGAAAAAAGCTTGGAAGAGGTTACCGCCGAGCTCAAGCAGGCTAAAGCAGAAAATGAAGATCTGATTGTGGCGATTGCCGCCGATAAAGCCGTTGAATACGATTTTGTCGCCCAAGCTCTGCAAGCTGCCCGTGAGGCTGGCGTTAGCAAAATCGGTTTTGTAACGGAAACCCGAGCAGAAGGCAACTAATCACTTGGTAAATATTCGCCCTTAACCAGAGAGGCCGTCTGAAATATTTTCAGACGGCCTCTTTGATTTGTGCATATTCAATTAAATCTTATCATGATTCGGAATGTGTAGCCTGCAACCATTCCTGTGCAGAAGCCGCGTCATCAAAATATTTTGGGTGTTGTTGGGTAATCAGACTGGATAAGCGTGTACCCAGTTTAATCCATACATCATCTACCACAATGGCAATCCGACCAAAGTCATTTTCATGTTCACGCATGAATTTCAACTGTTCAACCGCCATATCAATCGTAAAATCTTTCAACATGCTTAAATCAAGCAACATATCGGGGCGGTGGATTTTTTGCGTACATTCCAAAGCGGCATTTTCGAATTCATAGAAATCTTCCACCGTAAATTCATTATACAAAGCCACATTCAAACCATAAGCCTGCTCACGGATAGAAATCATTATGTACTCCTCATTATTGTTATTTGAAAAATTTGAGCTTATTCAGCCAAGCCGGCGGTAAGCTGCTTAAAATACCACTTATTACAATAATACCCATTCCCAACACTTCCTGCCAGCTGATTTTATCACCAAAAAGCCATACCCCACCAAGCGATGAAAAAACCACCGTTAAATAAGAAAGTGAAGCCACCGTAAATTTCTGCCCTACTTTATAGGCATAAGTCATGCACAATTGCGCCACCAATGCCGAGGCACCGATACCGATCAGATAAGGCAACGTCTCCCAAGTAAGCGAATGCCATCCGCTAATCGTCGTCCATATTCCCGCTAAAGCCATGCCCACCAGCGATAGATAAAAAACGACCCGCCAGCCCGGTTCGCCGAGCAGGGAAAGTTCGCGTACCTGCAAATAAGCCCAACCGGCCAATAATCCGCCGCACAGCCCGACCAATGCCGCCCACTCCTGCCCGCCTTGAAAAGACGGATTCAATAATAAAACCACGCCGATAAAGCCCAATATCAAAACCGCAAACGTATATAAAGATATTTTTTCCCTTAATACCACAAAAGACAATATGGCCAGAAAAATAGAAGAGGTATAGCCGAGTGTGACACCGGTTGCCAACGGCAAATGCATAATGGCATAAAAAATACAAAACATGCCGAGTGTGCCCGAAACGCTGCGGCTTAAATGGGCTTTCCAATAAGGCGTTCGAAACGTTTTCCCCTGCATCTTAGCCATTGCGCCGAGAAAAACAGCCGAAAAACCCATACGCCAAAACACCAGCTCGCTCGAACTGAAGCCGAACTTTACCGAAGCGGCTTTAATCCCAAAATTCATTATCGTAAAACAAACGGCGGCAATAACCATCCAACCCGAACCAAGCGGATCACGAGTCTCTTGAACATTCATCATTAAATACGGATATCAAACAAAAATAAGTGCCATCATACTTAGGTCGGCAAAAACTGTACATAAAAGGCAACCAAAGCCGAACAGAATATATCTGCCGCTCCGTTTATTCACTATAATCGAGGCTTTGCAAACCAACATACGGAAACCTCATGCAAACAGAAGTAGAACTCAAAATTCTCAACCCCAAAATGGCCGACCAACTGCCCGCCTACGCCACACCCGGCTCGGCCGGCTTGGATTTACGCGCCTGTATCGACGAAGCCGTAGTCTTGCAACCCGGCGAAACCTTTTTAGTACCAACCGGTTTGGCCATCCACTTGGACAACCCCGCCTATGCCGCCGTTTTACTGCCACGCTCAGGCCTAGGACATAAACACGGCATCGTATTAGGCAATCTGGTCGGCTTAATCGATTCGGATTATCAGGGCGAACTGAAAGTATCGGTATGGAACCGTAGCCAAGAAGCGTTTACCATCCAACCATTGGAACGGATTGCGCAAATGGTGATTGTGCCCGTGATTCAGGCGGCCTTTAAAGTGGTCGATGAATTTGCTGCCAGCGAACGCGGTGAAGGCGGATTCGGCAGCACCGGCAAGGCTTAATTTATCTAATTCATATTGGCATGTGATTAAGCCGTCTGAAATAGATAGGCCGTCTGAAATAGATAGGCCGTCTGAAAAGGTTTCAGACGGCCTTGTTTTATTAAACACACCTTTAAACTATCCATTCACAAAACCATACCATTGAAAACTTTAGTTCTATTCATTCACACCGGAGGCCGTCTGAAATTATTTCTGACAATGCGCACAATAAAACGTCCCGCGCTGGCCAATGGTTTCTTTCTGAATCAGGCTGCCGCACTTCACACAAGGTTGGTTATGCCTGCCGTAAACCGTGTATTCCTGTTGGAAATAACCGCTGTTGCCCTCGCTATCGACAAAATCGCGCAAGGTACTGCCCCCTGCGGCAATGGCACGCTTTAAAACCGACCGTATAATTTCCACCAATTCGGCGCATTCTTGGCGGGTAATCTGATTGGCAGGCCGTTTGGGGGAAATACCCGCTTGAAACAGACTTTCATTGGCATAAATATTACCCACGCCGACCACCACCGCATTGTCCATTAACGCCGTTTTAATCGCCCGTTTTTGCTTATGCAGCTTATCGTATAAATAATCGGCATTAAACTCGGCTTCCAGCGGTTCCGGCCCGAGCGAAGCCAATAGCGGATGATGTTCCGCCGCACCCGCAAACCACAATATCATGCCGAAACGGCGCGGGTCGTGATAGCGCAATAAGGTGCCGTCTTCAAACATAATATCCGCATGATCATGTTTATCCGGATGGGCGGCTTTAGGATGTTCCGGATGAAAAACACGCAAGCTGCCCGACATACCCAGATGAATCAGCAACACGCCCGTTTTAAAATGAATCAACAGATATTTGGCACGGCGGGTACAGTTTAAAACCCGCTCCCCCTGCAAGGTTTCCGCCAAATCCGACGGCACGGGAAAGCGCAATTTAGGCTGGCGGACAACCACTTCCGCCACGGTTTTCCCCTCTATATGCGGGCTGATACCGCGCAGGGTCGTTTCAACTTCGGGCAATTCGGGCATAACGGGCTTTCGATAAACAGACAAACAGCGTTTATTGTATAACAAAGCCGGATACCAAACCCAATAACTATCAGGCTTTTATCAACAAACAAGCCGTCTGAATCTTTCAGACGGCTTGTGATTCATACCAAGCTCAAACCTTATTGCCAAACCAATAAAGCATGATTGCGTTTACCGCGGCGGATAATGGTGTATTTACCAAAACGTTTGAAATCATCGGTAATCAAATAAGCATCATCCGGTTTTTCAGGGGCATGATCCGCATTGTTTTTAACCGCTGCTTTGCCGTTTAACATAACCGCCCCGCTATTGAGAAAACCACGGGCTTCTTTATTTGATGCGGCCAAACCCGCACGCACCAATGTTTCCACCACATTCGGATTGCCCGACACTTCAAAAGCCGGCAGGCCGTCTAACGCCAACTGGCCGAAATCGGCTTCGGTTAGGCTGCTTTGGTCTTCGGCAAACAGGTTTTCCGAAATCCGTTGCGCCGCTTCCAATGCCGCTTCACCGTGAATCAGGCGGGTCATTTCTTCGGCAAGAATACGCTGCGCCTCCGGTTTGGTGCCGCTGGCTTTGTCTTTCGCCTCGATGGCATCAATGTCTTCCACGCTCAGGAAGGTGAAGTATTTCATAAACTTATACACATCGGCATCGGCCACTTTCAGCCAGAACTGATAAAACTGATAAGGCGATGTTTTCTCTGCACTCAGCCAAACCGCTCCGCCTTCGGTTTTGCCAAACTTAGTGCCGTCCGCTTTGGTCACCAATGGCAAAGTCAGGCCGTAAGCCGTTACCTTATTCAGACGGCGGCATAAATCGATACCGCCGGTAATATTGCCCCATTGGTCGGAACCGCCGATTTGCAAAACCGTACCGTGGCGGTTATTCAACTCGGCAAAGTCATAGCCTTGTAATAAAGCATAGGCAAATTCGGTAAACGAAATGCCGACATCATCGCGCTCGATACGCTGTTTGACCGATTCTTTGTTTAACATCGCGTTCACTGAAAAATGTTTACCGATGTCGCGCAAAAAATCCAAGCAGTTCATGCCGCCGAACCAATCATAGTTATTCGCCATAATAGCGGCATTTTCGCCTTCGAAACTTAAAAAAGGCTTCAATTGATTACGGATTTTTTCCACCCAGCCGGCAACGGTTTCCGCCGTATTCAGGCTGCGTTCCACCGCTTTAAAACTCGGGTCGCCAATCATGCCCGTGGCACCGCCCACCAAAGCCACAGGCGTATGCCCTGCCTGCTGAAAACGGCGCAATGCCAGCACCGGCAACAGATGGCCGATATGCAAACTGTCGGCAGTGGGGTCGAAACCGCAATAGAGAGAGATTTTCTGTTCGTTGAGTAAGGTATCTAAGGCTTCGGCATCGGTTGTTTGCGCAATAAGCCCGCGGGATTGTAGATCTTGAATGACTGATTTCATTGAATGTCCGTTGTATTTTGTCGGCCTTTTAAGCGGCTCGACAGGTATTTAAATCATGCTGAAAATGTAGGGTAATGTATCAAAACTATTTATATTTGTGTATCCAAAATAAATCAGATACGGCAATAGATTGATTTCAAAATATTTAAACCGGCCATACCAGCCGGTTCAAATGTTTATACATTATACTTTTCTATAAAACAAATGCGGTTGGGGCAGCTATTTTAATAAAGGCTGCTTGGCTGTGTAAAGCTGCGCCAACACTTTACCACCATAAGGATTGAGATGGTCGAGATCAGAATATATCGGTTTATTATCGTAAATAAAATCTTTTGGTAACACAGCCATAGTATCAACAATATAGACATTATCATACCGTGCCGCTATTTCTTTTATTTTGCTGTTTCCCGCCTGATATGTCGCATCGTTTACCCGTAACCGGATGGGTTCCAAACCCAACCGAACCCGGCGGATATAACTTTCCAGCCCCGGATATTGAATAGTCGGTGTGTCAGTAAATAAATATACTGCTTCTTTATCAGACCACTGCTGCAAAGTATTTTCTAATTTATTAAAAAAATCATAATCATATGCCTGACTTAAAGGAGCAACAGGAATTTGTGATCCCCATCTCATCGCCAGCATAATAATCGGATATTCTTGGCTATGTTCGCGCCCATACTGGTTTTGCAAACGGCACGATTGACTGCTGCGATAAACTTCAGAATCATAATTATCAACATAAGCACAGGTATCCGCCGTAATCAAAGTAGCAGACCACCCTTCTTGCTTACCGATATAATCAATAAATGTTTTGTAATGATCGGCATGAGAATCACCCAGCATCAATACTTTCGGCTTTTGTGCCGAATCACCCCATACACATTTTTTATTAAAATGATTATGGCATGAAGTATGTGAACGGGTCAGCCCTTCCTGATAATATTGCCGCATCAGCCAGCTTTGATTAAGCTGTGAAAAGACCGTGAGCACCAATGCTGCCGGAACAGCATAAAAGAATAAGACATTTTTCCATAAAGAAAGCTTGTTTTTACGAAATGGCTGCTCTACCCACCGGTAAGTAAGAAAAGACAATACCAACATTAATACTCCCAATGCCGCAATCCAATGATTGGGAATATGTTTGTTTTCACTCAAGTGGCGTGCAAAAACCAAAACAGGCCAATGCCACAAATATAATGAATAAGAAATAAGGCCGATATAAATAACTGGCTGATAAGAAAAATAGCGCTTAAACCGATGATCAAATTGATTAAAATAAAGAAGCAAAGCGGTTGCCGCACAGGGTATTAAACCAGCAACACCCGGAAAAAAAGGGGTTTCGGGTGTATAAAATATAAAACAACCCATCAAAACCAAAATAGCAATCAAGCTGATGAAACCGGCATAACGGTTGCCTGGGACATAACCCCGCTCATGGGCATAGCTAAAATAGACAGCGGTAAGCGATCCTAAAATCATTTCAAAAGCCCTTAAATGGGGTAGATAATATTTATCCAAACCGTGCGAGGGCAAAAAAGAGGCTGCGAGGCTCAAGATAATAGCAAGCGATAAGAAAATAAATTGAGTACGCCATGCCCTACGAACCAACAACAATAAAAATAAAGGAAACAGAAAATAATATTGCTCTTCAACCGATAAAGACCAAATATGCAATAAAGGCTTTTCTTCTTGCACAGGATCAAAATACCCTTGCCCAAGTGCTTGATAAAGATTAGCTGAAAATAAAATAGAAGCCAGCGTCATTTTTCCCAATAAATAATAATCATCGGGAGGAAACAGAAAAGCAGAAGCCACCACAACACTTAGCAACACCACAAAAAAAACTGGCAAAATACGTTTTATTCTGCGTGTGTAGAATTTGTGAAACGTAAACGTACCCGCACTCATTTCACGATGCATGATTAAGGTAATCAAAAAACCGGAAATCACAAAAAAAATATCAACACCTAAAAAACCGCCTGACAACCAATTTTTATTAAAGTGGAAAATTATTACAGATAATACGGCAATAGCACGCAAAGTATCGATATCAGAACGATATTGTAGGGATTTACTCATTATGATAAATAATCGAAATAAATAACGAAATTTGGATTGAATAATGACTATGAAGTTTTATAAAAGGCTAAAATTTTTATAAAAAAAATATACCCAATTGATTAATTTAAAAATTAATAAACTCATTTTTATTAATTATCAAAATTAAAAATATTCTTTTTCATAACAGTAAATACCGATATAAATTCAATCTTATTGATAAAACAAAGGCCGAGACCTTTGCAAAAACCCTAAAAATCCCTTAAATTCTTCACCAAAGATATTTAAGGGATTTCTCATGAGTACGTTCTTTCAGCAAACCGCCCAAGCCATGATTGCCAAACACATTGACCGCTTTCCTTTATTAAAGCTCGAACAGGTAATTGATTGGCAGCCGGTAGAGCAGTATCTGAATCGTCAGAAAACCCGTTATATCCGAGACCACCGCGGCCGTCCCGCCTATCCCTTATTGGCTATGTTTAAAGCCGTTTTACTCGGCCAATGGCACAGTCTTTCCGACCTCGAACTCGAACACAGTCTTATTACCCGTATTGATTTCAACCTGTTTTGTCATTTTGACGAGATGAATATTCCCGATCACAGTACCCTTTGCCGTTACCGCAACTGGCTGGCACAAGACAATACCTTGGCCGAACTGTTGGATTTGATTAACCGCCAACTGACTGAGAAAGGCTTAAAGGTAGAGAAGGCACAGGCTGCCGTTATTGATGCGACGATTATTCAGACGGCCGGCAGTAAACAACGTCAGTCCATAGAGGTTGATAGCGAAGGAGAGATAACCGGTCAAACCACACCGAGCAAAGATAAAGATGCCCGTTGGGTGAAGAAGAACGGTCATCATCAATTAGGCTATAAGCAGCACACCCGTACCGATGCGGAAGGTTACATTGAGAAGCTGCATATTACAGCGGGCAATGCCCATGAGTGCAAACATCTGTTGCCTTTATTGGCAGGCATTGCCAAAGAGACAACGGTCTATGCGGATAAAGGTTATGACAGTGCGGAAAACAGAAAGTATCTGGAAGAATATAAACTGAAAGACGGCATTATGAGTAAATCCCATCGCAACCGTCCGCTGACGGAAGCGCAAACCCGCCGCAACAAACATTTATCGAAAACCCGTTATGTAGTGGAACAGAGTTTCGGTACGCTGCACCGTAAATTCCGCTATGCCCGGGCAGCCTACTTCGGGCTGGATAAAGTAGCGGCGCAAAGTCATCTGAAAGCGATATGTTTGAACCTGTTGAAGGCGGCCAACAGGCTACGTGCGCCTATTGCTGCCTAAAAGGCAGCCGGATGCCTATTAATTAGGCATCTGAGGAGTAATAAAGGGGATATTGCGGTCAAAAACAGCCGAAATCCTGTGTTTGGAGTTCGGCTGTCGGGTGAAGGACTATTTCGCAAAGGTCTCAGGCCGTCTGAAAACATTTCAGACGGCCTTTATTAATATGGAGGCAACAAACTAACGGCGCACTAACCGATAGTAAACTTCTCCATCACGAATATAACCCAAATCAACCCGTGCAATCTCGGCAATAGCGTCTTCACCTTCTGCCAAGTCGTCGACTTCGGCCTGCAAGGCGTTATTGCGCAAGGTAAGCGATTGGTTTTTTTGTTCCTGCTCTGCCACTTGATCTTCCAAACGCCACATATCGCGCCAGCCGCCTTTAGAAAGCCAGAGGCTATATTGAAACCACACTATCGCGGCAATTAAAACCAAAGTGACCCACTTCATCAGGATTACCTACCTTATTTGCCTAATTGATAGAAAGCGGCTTTGCCGGGGTAATACGCGGCTTCTGCCAACTCTTCTTCAATCCGCAGCAATTGGTTGTATTTAGCCATACGATCGGAACGGCTCAACGAACCGGTTTTAATCTGCATACAGTTGGTAGCAACGGCCAAATCGGCAATGGTGCTGTCTTCGGTTTCGCCGGAACGGTGACTCATAATGCTGGTATAGCGGTTGCGTTTGGCCAATTCAACGGCTTTCAATGTTTCGCTTAAGGTACCGATTTGATTCACTTTAACCAATAAAGCATTGGCAATACCCTGCTCGATGCCTTCTGCCAAAATTTTAGGATTGGTTACAAACAAATCATCGCCAACCAATTGCACTTTGCCGCCCAGTTTTTCAGTGAGGTGTTTCCAACCGGCCAAATCGTTTTCATCCATACCGTCTTCAATAGAGATAATCGGATAAGCATCCACCAATTTAGCCAGATAATCGGCAAATTCTTCGCTGGTTAAAGCCAAGCCTTCTGCGCTCAGATGATATTTGCCGTCTTTATAAAATTCGCTGGAAGCGCAATCCAAAGCAAACACAACATCTTCGCCAACCGTGTAACCTGCGGCTGCAACGGCTTCCTGCATCAATTGCAAAGCTTCTTCATGGCTGTTGAGGTTGGGCGCAAAACCGCCTTCGTCACCCACCGTAGTCGGGAACCCTTTGCTATCGCATAATTTTTTCAAAGCGTGGAACACTTCGGCACCGCAACGCAATGCTTCGCGGAAGCTTTTCGCGCCAACCGGCATAATCATAAATTCTTGGATATCCAAGCTGTTGTTGGCATGTGCGCCGCCATTAATCACGTTCATCATCGGCACGGGCATCGCCATCGGGCCGGCACCACCCAAATAACGGTAAAGCGGCAAACCTGCATCTTCGGCAGCGGCACGGGCAACCGCCATGGATACGGCTAAGGTAGCATTGGCACCCAAACGGCCTTTATTATCCGTACCGTCCAGTTCAATCATCACTTGGTCGATATAGCTTTGTTCGGAGGCATCCAAGCCGATCAGCGCTTGGGCGATTTCATTGTTGACATGTTCCACCGCCTGCAAAACACCTTTGCCCAAATAGCGGCTTTTATCGCCGTCACGCAGTTCCAACGCTTCTTTTTGGCCGGTGGAAGCACCGGAAGGTACGGCGGCACGCCCCATCACGCCGGACTCTAACAACACATCACACTCAACGGTGGGGTTGCCGCGTGAATCCAGAATTTCTCGGGCAAAAATATCAACAATCGCGCTCATGGAAATCTCCTGATTTTTTTAATAAATAAATTGAATGGAAACAATATTCAGACGGCCCAAGAAGCCGAGAACAAACATTATCCGTATATAACAACCTGTCGGTGCGGATTATATCGTTTCAGGCCGTCTGAAACGAGTATTTTCCCGACAAATCATGAAAAGTTTGCCAAAATAAAATATGGCTTAACAGATGCAGCAGCACAATCATGCCCTACTTAAAGCACCATCGTACTTTTAAACTGTATTCTAGAATCTACACACAAAATCTTATTATTCGCTTGAAAAGGCCGTCTGAAAATACAATGCTTTCAGACGGCCTTTTTTTATCATTTAACGGTGATAATTCGGTGCTTCTTTGGTAATTTGTACATCGTGAACATGCGATTCGCTCATACCGGCCGAAGTGATTTCCACAAATTTGGCTTTCTCGTGCATTTCGGCAATGGTGGCACAACCCAAATAACCCATACTTGAGCGCAAGCCGCCCATTAATTGGTGGATAATCTGAACAATCGGCCCTTTGTACGGTACACGGCCTTCAATACCTTCGGGTACATATTTATCGGCATTGTCTTCTTTATCTTGGAAATAACGGTCGGACGAACCTTGACTCATCGCGCCCAACGAACCCATGCCGCGATAAGACTTATACGAACGGCCTTGATACAGTTCGATTTCACCCGGCGCTTCTTCCGTACCGGCAAACATACCGCCCAGCATCACACAGGAAGCCCCTGCCGCCAATGCTTTGGCAATATCGCCTGAAAAACGGATACCGCCGTCTGCAATCATCGGCACGCCCGTGCCTTTCAAAGCTTCCGATACATTGTGAATCGCAGTCAATTGCGGTACACCGACACCGGCCACAATACGGGTCGTACAAATAGAGCCCGGGCCAATACCCACTTTCACTGCATCCGCACCGGCCGCTACTAAATCACGCGCTGCCTGTGCCGTCGCAATATTACCGCCGATTACCTGAACTTGCGGGAAGTTTTGTTTTACCCAACGAACGCGGTCCAACACGCCTTGGCTGTGACCGTGGGCGGTATCTACCACCAATACATCCACACCGGCTTCAACCAATGCTTTCACCCGTTCATCGGTATCCGCACCGACACCCACGGCGGCACCGACACGTAAACGGCCGTCTGAATCTTTATTGGCATTTGGGAATTCTGTGGTTTTCAGAATATCTTTAACCGTAATCAAGCCTTTTAATTCCCAAGCATCGTTAACCACCAAGACACGTTCGACTTTATGCTCGTGCATCACGTCGCGGGCATCGTCGATACTGGTACCTTCCGGCACAGTCACCAAGCGGTCGCGGGGGGTCATAATGGCGGAAACCGGCTGATCCAAGCGTTTTTCAAAACGCAAATCGCGGTTGGTTACCAAGCCGACCACTTTGCCGTTGTCCACCACAGGCAAACCGGACATTTTACGTTTGCGCTTCGACAGCATTTCCACCAGTTCGCGAATCAACATTTCCGGCGCAATGGTCACCGGATCTTTCACAATGCCGCTCTCATGGCGTTTTACCTTCGCCACAGCGCCGGCTTGCTTTTCTATCGACATATTCTTATGAATAATACCGATACCGCCTTCCTGAGCCATTGAAATGGCCAGCTTGGCTTCGGTTACAGTATCCATAGCGGCAGAAAGCAGGGGAATGTTTAATGTGATTTCGCGTGTGAGCGGGGTTTTGAGTTTAACGTCTCGCGGCAGCACTTGGGAATGTGCAGGAACCAGCAAAACATCGTCAAAAGTATAAGCTTTTTCTACGATACGCATAATGCTTGGGCTTTCAATGTGTGCAAGATGCACGGCATTGTACCAAAATCAGCCGCAGCTTAACAGCCGTCACCACCTTATTCCATGTATTTTTTCACGTCTATAAATGTAAAAATCTATACTTAAAAATAAACCGTATCACCGCCTAAAACACCATTAAATTTTATGCCTTCTGAAAATATCAAACCAACTATTCAACCCAACTACTCGCTATATAACCAATCTCATATATTTTTATTAAGATAAAAAGGTTTAGCTTTTATTCGTTGCAACAATGCAAAAATAGTGATTAACGAATCACGAAAATTCTATCCGCATCATGACACTTACTTAATTTAACAGTACAATACAAGCCATCTCTAAAAATATAAATCGAAAGAATAATATTATGCACATTACCCGCGTTGTCCAAGCCATACTCATATCCGGCATGCTTATATCCGCAAGTTTTGCAACCGCCCAAGTCTACACATGGAAAGGGCAAAGCGGCAGCAATAATTATTCTGATGTTCCTTTAAATTTAAAACCCACTAACTCAGGTGTTGTCAATATACGCACCCGCACCGTTACCCAACCAACTCTTGTACAACAAGAAGCCGAACCTGGCTCTTTGGCGGATAAACAAAAAGAACTCAACGATGCTATTTCAGCAGAAAATAAAAAAGTTGAAGAACAAAATAAAAAAGTAGACGAACAAAACCGCCAGCAAAAAGAAGAAAACTGTAAGATTGCCCGTATGAACCGGCAATTTGCCGAAACCGCTCGAATTGCAAACCGTGAGGCCTTTATTGCCCGCTATGATGAAGATGTTGCCAAATTCTGTAGCAATTAACCATTATTGAATTGCAATTTCTTTCTATTAAACTTCATATTTAAAATGAATAAAGGACGGATTTTATGCCGTCCTTTTTTCTATATCTGTTTGGCTGCCACTTCATTTAAATCACTATATCAATCACCAGTTTTGCAAAAAAACCAATAAGCCTACCCCAACCTTATTCATTCTTTTTATTTTTATTATCATTTTTCAGACGGCCTACCTCATTAGTATTCATTAAAAAATCCCCAAATAGCTCGAACTATTTGGGGATTGAATTAATCACCTAAATCAAATTAAGCATGCTTGCCTTTAAACGCAGACATCAAGGCGAAGAATACCAGCGGGAAAGCAACGGCCACAATCCACCAGCCGATAGCACCGGTAATCAATGCTTGTGCCAAGAAACCGGCCTGAATTACATAGTAAGTCATCGGAATCAGTGTTTTACGCAATACTTCACCTTCACGGTTCAGCAAGCCGACTACGGCAGCAGCCGCTACCACGTTATGTACGGAAATCATATTACCGGCCGCACCGCCAATCGCTTGGGCTGCCACAACGATAGAAGACAGATCCGCATTCAAACCGATTTGTTGCGCAGTTGAGAACTGGAAGTAAGAGAACATCATATTACTAATGGTATTCGAACCCGCAATAAACGCACCCAAAGCACCAATCCACGGCGACACATTCGGCCAGAAGCTTTCAAAGGCTAAAGCGGCATTTTGCGCCAACACCATAGGCATAGACGGCAATGCATTCAATGCTTCCATATCGGCAGATTGCGAGTTAATAAACACTTGAACCATCGGCACGGCGAAGAACAACGCCGGTGCTGCGGCAATCAATGTTTTACCGGCATCACCCCAACCGCGTTTGAAGTTTTTCATATCCATTTTGAAAATGAAAATACAAGCGATTGAAACCAAAATCAGAATCGTACCGGGTGAGTAACCGAATTGTACTTTACTAGATATTTGAGTACCGAACAGATTCACCAATTTAATCGTGGTCATGTCACCAACCAAAAATGCTTTCAGCGGGGCGATAATACGAGTTAACACTAACAACACAATCACAATCACATAAGGTGAAAACGCACGGAATACAGAGAAAGTAGGCTGCTTGTCATCATCACTGTTGTCGGCTTTCAGCGTACCGGTCCATAACGGATCCCATTTATTGCTTGCCGGGAAATCAAAAACCTCTTTCGGCATAAACAAGCCGCGTCTGGCAGCAGGAACCACCAACAACAAGCCGATAAAACCGCCCACTAAAGAAGGGAATTCCGGACCTAAGAAACGGGCAACCAAGAAATAAGGCACAGTAAATGCAATACCTGCAAACAAAGCAAATTTCCAAGCTTTCAAGCCTTCGGCAAACGAACGTTTTTCACCGAAAAAGCGAGTCAGCATACCGCTCAGAATCAAGGGAATCAAGAAGCCGATTAAGGCATGCAATAAGCCTACATTACCGGTAATTTGCAACAGATATTGCTCCACCGTAGCAGGAGCAATGGTACTGGCTACATCGGCTTTATTGCTGATACCTGTATTCACACCCAACAGTAACGGTGTACCTACCGCACCGAATGATACGGGCGTAGATTGAATGACCAATACCGACATTACCGCGGCCATCGCAGGGAAGCCCAAAGCTAAAAGCAATGGTGCCACAACGGCAGACGGTGTACCGAAACCGGACGAACCTTCAATTAACGAACCGAACAACCATGCGGCAATAATCACTTGCACACGGCGGTCGGGTGAAATATCGGTAAAGCCCCGACGGATAGACTTCAAGGCACCGCTTTCTTTCAAGGTATTCAGCATCAGAATTGCACCGAATACAATATACAAGATGGTTAATGCAACAATCACACCATTAACCGTAGCTGCAGCCACGGTAGGCAATGCCGCATTCCAAGCAAACAAAGCCAACAATGCCGTGACCACATAGGCGGCCAACATCGAGACTTTGGCAGGCAGACGCATGACGACCAACAGTATAAATACCGTCAGAATCGGCAACAGCGCCAAAAAAGTATTAAGCAAACTCATTAAATCCTCCTAAGTAAGATGAGTTATTTGGTTGGCCGATGAAAGGTTGAAAACACCCCCTACCCGTTGTACCGCTATCCGATGTTAGTCGTCTTGTGTGCAAAACGAATGTCACTGGAGCAACGTTGATAATGCGGGTAAAAAATATCCTGTAAGCCCTGTATCTGCCGTTTCTTATCAAATGTTTCGTTCTATTTTTCGAAACAGTATGATGTTTTCAGACGGCTGCAACTTGCTCGAAGCCGCCTGAAAAATGCTGTTAGTGCCTTTGCTGTCTTTCCGCCACCAATTGATGCAGCGTTTTTGCAGCAGGCTTTAATGGAATGTGGTTTTGTGTCCAACCTAGTTGCTTGGACGGCGTTAACGCACGGAATTTGGTTGCAGCCCAGCCAAACGCACGATAGGCTTTTTTTCCACCGAAAATACCGTTAAACGTACGCCATGCAAGCTGTTCGCCCATATTGTGCGAAGCTCCCTGCCCTCTTACCGGATGCAATACTTTTTCATCTGGAGAACGCTGCGCTTCTGTACGCAGGCGCATCAACAATTCGGGAATCGGAATGCGCACGGGGCAAACTTCGGCACACGCACCGCATAAAGAAGAAGCGGTCGGCAAGTCTTTTGTCGATTCCAGCCCCATCAGGTGCGGTGAAATAATCTCACCAATCGGCCCCGGATACGTAGTTCCGTATGCTGCCCCGCCGATACGGGTATAAACCGGGCAATGGTTCATACAAGCACCGCAACGGATACATTGCAGAGTTTTGCGCATCTGTTCGTCGGCAAAAGCCTGACTGCGGCCGTTATCCAACAGCACCAAATGCATTTCCTGCGGCCCGTCCAACTCTTCACTACGGCGCGGACCGGTAATCATATTGAAATAAGTGGTAATCGGCTGGCCAATGGCACTGCGTGGCAACAGGCTGTATAGCGGCGGGATATCGGTTAATTTTGCCACCACTTTTTCAATACCGGTAATTGCAATATGTACCGGTGGTACAGTCGTGGTGAGACGGCCGTTGCCTTCGTTTTCAACCAAACACAAGGTACCGGTTTCGGCAACCGCAAAGTTCACGCCACTCAATCCTACGTCGGCCGTACGGTAAATATCACGCAAAGCACGGCGGGCAATGCCTGTCAGCTCATCCACATCATCAGTCAGCGGGGTGTTCAAATTATCGTGAAACAATTCACTGACCTGCTGTTTGGTTTTATGAATAGCAGGCATCACAATATGGGTAGGCTTCTCACCGGCCATTTGAACAATATATTCACCCAAATCGCTTTCTACAGCACGTTTTCCTTGTGCTTCCAAATAATGGTTCAGCTCGATTTCCTCGCTAACCATGGATTTGCCTTTAACCATCAAGCGGCCGTTATGTGCTTCCATAATACCGTCGATAATACGGCAGGCCTCTTCCGGGGTTTCCGCCCAGTGAACATTCACGCCCAACTGTGTTAATTTGCTTTCCAACTGCTCCAATAATTCAGGCAGCCGTGCAAGGGAACGTTGGCGGATATGCTCACATAAAGTACGCAGTGCCTGCAGTTCGTATTCATCCGATAAAACGTTTTTACGCTTGGTCATCAACATATCCATTGCCGTGCGCAAACTTTTACGCAACGGTTTATCAGCTAATGCCCCAACGGAATTTTGTTTAAACGTTTCCGGTTTCGGATGAAAGTGTATGGTTTCTGTGTTCATATTTTTCTTTGTTTGTCTTTATATTTCGCCGTTTTTTTCAGACGGCCCAAACTTTTTATTTGTTTTTTTATTCGTCCAAATCATCCGGACTGATGTGTGGCGGCAAAACGGCCAATACGACCATATCGCGCGGCCCGTGCGCCCCAAATGCCAAAGTTAATTGGATATCGGCTGTTTTTGAGGGGCCGGATACCAACACAAGGTTAGTCGGCATATTGTCCGCCATATTCTCACCCTGCATAGCACTGTAAAAATCATCGTACATCTTGCTTGTATCAAACAGACAGATGTGTACAGGCGGCACCAAGCTCTGACTACGCGGCTGTTTTTCAGACGGCCACAACATTAAAGTGCCCGTATGTGCAATACCGCAGCGAACATCTGTAAACCCTGCGTCAATCTCATTGAAAAACTCATCTTTCCAATGCTCGATTTCACGATCGAATACTTTGAACTCCATATCCGCAAAGCCGAGAGCAGCAGCCGCTTGTTCACCATGTGCCGTCTGAATCGGTAATAAAATATTGCGCAATCCTTTTTCTGCCGCCACTTGCACCAATACGTCCGTCCAATTATCCGGACGCACCCAGTGGATTTCGGTTTTCACACTGCGCATGGCTTTTGCCCAATGCTTCAAACGTTCCGTTTCATTATCCCAATGCGGCGACAACTCACGATAATAAGCGTCGGTATCAGGTTCCGGCATAGGCGTGGCGGCCGCCTGCCGTAATTTGCTTAAAATATTCTCACGGGCGCTCATACTTTGCCTCCCGTACGTTCCAATAGAAATGTTGCAATATGCTTAGGCTTAGGCATATCGGCTTCATCTTTGGCAATCTTGCCACCGATATTCATCATACAGCCCGCATCGGCACTAATAATTTCTACAGCTTCCGTCGCTTTTAACGAAGCCACTTTATCGCTGACCATCGCCCCTGAAATGTCGGGATGCTTCACGGAAAATGTACCGCCGAAGCCGCAGCATTCGCTTTCATGGTCGTGAACGACACGTTCAACGTTTTTCAGTTTATCGACCAAGGCCCAACCGGATAGATGTACATTCATTTCACGGCGTGCCGAACAAGACGTATGCACCGCCACCTTGGCCGGCTCGCCTTTATCTTGAGGTTCGTAGCCGATATCCAGTAAAAAGTGGGTGAATTCGACCACTCTACCGGCAATTTCATTGGCCTGACGCTCGTAAATACTGCCTTTAAACAAAGTTGGCCAGTGGTGCTTCATCATACCCCCACATGATCCGGACGGTACAACCACAGGCCACGGATTCGGAAATAAATCCAGCTGTGCTTTAGCCACTTCAAACGAATCTTTAGGATGCCCTGAGGAAAATGCCGGTTGCCCGCAGCAACTTTGCGCCATCGGAAAATGTACGCGTATGCCTTGCTGTTCGAGTAGGGTTATCGCATCAATACCGGCCTCGGGCATGAAAATATCCAACAGGCAGGTACCGAAAAAATAAACATCGGTTGGTAAAGTAATGGTTGTGTTCATTGTATTTTTGTAATATTTTTGGTTAATTGGTCAGACCAATTTTGTTAAGATAACTTTACTTTACGTAATGACGTGTAGACGGTCAAGTATTGTCAATAAAATAAATTGACTGCATAGCGTATTGATTTTGATTCGACATCAACAATATTACGCCGTATTTTTTTGGCATAAATTTTTCCCCCTTTACCAAAAAGAAAATTCAATAATAAATAAATATTTTAAAAAAGTTATTCTGTTATCAAACATTTCTGTTATTTTTTATACGACAACCATTGGGATATAATTAAAGCATGAATATAAACCAGCACACCACAGCCAATATCAGACTACCCGGAATCGGTATGCAAATCGCTTCTATTTTGGAAGAAAGAATTTTACAAAACGTGTATCCGATTGGTAGCAAATTACCACCCGAGCGGGCATTAGCAGCAGAATTTGATGTTTCCCGCCAGTCTATCCGTTCCGCATTACGTATTTTAGCCGTGCGTGGTATGCTGCACACGCGTCAAGGAGACGGTCATTACGTTTCCGGCGAGGTGGAAAAAAATTTCCACTATGGCTGGGAAGATTTAATTGATGAACATCAGGGCATGGAAAACGAAGTCCTGGATTTCCGTCGCGGCATCGAAGGAATGTTGGCTGCCTTAGCCGCCCAAAGGCGTACTGAATCAGACCTGATAAGAATGCAAATGTGGTTGGATAAATTAAAAGAAGCCTATGCACACAACGACCTTGATCAACAATCAGCAGCAGATGTGGCTTTTCATCAAACTATCGCCGAAGCGGCACACAATATCTTATTTACCCGTCTTTCAGACGGCCTGCTACGCTTACTGACCAGCCAAACCAAACGTAACCTAGGCAATATGTTCGGCGTATCCGATATACACATGCGACTTACTGACCAACATGAAGCCATCTATACAGCTATCCGACAACAAAACGTAGAGGCAGCCATGCAAGCAGCCTATCAACATTTAGATTATGTACAAAGCAGCCTGCTCCTCCAGCGTGAACAACAAGAGCGTGAAGCAGTTTCCCATGCTCTTGCTGCCGGAGATAAATATAAACCCGGCTTTAAATAAGCATAAAACGAAGATAGTCGATATCATCTCAGGCCGTCTGAAAGCTTATTTCAGACGGCCATGCAATTTTCTTTAATACATTTTTACTAAAACACCTCCCTGAAAAGCCGAGTATCCGACTGTATGAAAATGTAAAGATTTTATTTTCAGCCCCTATTTTTATACTAATCGTTTAGAATCAAATCTTTTCAAGAATCAAATTGAAGGCTGTCATTATGACGTTGCAACGCACGATCAACTATACCCTTTCCGCCCTAACCATCGCGGTTTTAGCCGCTTGTTCCTCACAAGAACAACCTGTCGAACCGATTAAACGCGGCGATAGTTCGCATCTTTCTACCCAAGTTGCCGAAACACCCGCCAAAGTTTTATCCGATTACAATTTTTATCAAAGCGCACTGGCCGCAGCCAAACAAAATGACGATATGCTGCCTGCGCAATTCCTTGGACAAACCGCCGATAGCGCGATGGTGGAAAACGTTCGCAACGAATGGCTGAAAAGCTTGGGCAGACGCGGCCAATGGCAACAATTCAACCAACAGTATGCCAAACTCGACAAAGCCGGCCGCGCACAAGAAGTACAATGCTATGCCGAATCCATCGGTAACGGCAGCGGCTTAGCACAAGAACTGGTCAAAGAAATCGGGCGTTTGCCGCAAGGCTGTACCCGCCTTATCGAAAATGCTGCCGCATCAGGCCGTCTGAACAGCAAAGATGCATGGCGTCGCGTACGCGGCTTAATCAGCAACAACCAAATCACCGATGCCCGCAATTTGGCCGCCGCACTCGGCAGCCCCTTTGACGGCGGCGGACAAGGTGCGCAGGAATACAGCCTGATCAATGTGATCGGCAATAAATCCAAAAAACAAACCAGCTCCGCAGGTCAACTAGAAAGCATGGCAGGCGGTCTGACACGCGAACAAATCGGATTTGCATGGGGTGTATTGGGGCATGCGCAAGCACTGCAACAAAATATGTCAACCGCTTTTCAATATTACAGCCGTGCCGATCGCAGCCAACTGAGCGATGAGCAGTTCGAGTGGTATGCACGTTCGGCTTTACGTTTGCAACGTTGGAATGATTTGGCCGATATTATCGAAAGCATGCCCGCCAACTTAAAAAACAGCCCCACTTGGCAATATTGGCTGGCTCGCAGCTATACCACGCAAGGCAACCGTTCTAAAGCACGCGGCCTATATGAAAAAGCCGCCGCTTCCGGCCGCAATTTCTATGCCTTACTTTCTACCGAAGAATTAGGCAAACGGGTCAGCACCCGCAACAATGTCGGCAATGCTTCTAAAAACGAAGTTGCCCGCCTTGCCAAAAACGGCACCATTTCCCGCGCGTTATCTTTGTTTAAAGCCAGCCAAAACAGCGGCGATTGGCAGATGCGCCGGCAGGCACAAGCCGAATGGCGTTATGCTACCCGCGGCGCAAATGAAGATTTATTGCTGACTGCCGCCCAATTGGCTTTCGACAACCAATTCTATGAAATGGCTGTTAACAGTGCGGAACGTACCGACAATAAATTGAACTACAATCTGCGCTATATTTCACCGTTTAAAGACATGACCGTCCGCCGTGCCAACGAAGTCGGTATTGACCCTGCTTGGGTATACGGCTTAATCCGCCAAGAAAGCCGCTTTATGCTCGGTGCCCAATCCAGTGCCGGCGCCCAAGGGCTGATGCAGGTAATGCCGGCTACCGCCCGCGATATTGCCCGCAAAATCGGCATGAGCAGCAGCGAGTTATATACGATGGACGGCAATATCCGTATGGGTACATGGTATATGGCCGACGCCAAACGACGGTTGCAAAATAATGAAGTGATGGCAACGGCAGGCTATAACGCAGGCCCCGGCCGTGCACGCAATTGGCAGGCTTCCGTTCCCCTCGAAGGCGCGATTTATGCCGAGACCATCCCCTTTAATGAAACCCGCGATTATGTGAAAAAAGTAATGACCAATGCCACTTATTACGCCAGCCTGTTTAACGAACCGCAAACCTCGTTAAAACGACGTATGGGCACCGTACCAGGAAGAAATTAAACTGATTGTTTATTTGGTATATCAGGCCGTCTGAAACTTTTCAGACGGCTTTTTCAATACATTCAAATAAAATATTGTGATACCGCTAATATTCGAACAACCCTCTTTTGAAGGCCGTCTGAATCACATTCGGCATATTCGAAATATCATTTATTTTTACTGTACAGTGCTACAATAATCCAAATATTCCCCTGATTACATTAATTATTGTCTTCACCGGAAAAAAGGATATCGATATGTTAGGCGCTGCGATTGGTGATATTGTCGGTTCCCGTTTCGAAACCGCCAATCATAAAAGTACGGACTTCACACTATTTACCCCCGAATGTAACTTTACCGACGATACCGTCTGCACCGTTGCGGTTGCCGAGTGGGTATTGTCGGGCTGTAAAACCAATCTTGCCGAAATCATGCAAAAGTGGTGTCGCCGTTATCCGAATCCTGCCGGAAAATATGGTGAATCGTTTAACCATTGGATTTGGCAGGATCATCCGCAACCTTATAATAGTTGGGGAAATGGTTCTGCCATGCGGGTATCGGCTGTCGGCTGGATGTTTGACACACTGGAAGCGACGCTTGCCTATGCACGGGCTTCCGCAGAAATCACCCATAACCACCCCGAAGGTATTAAGGGTGCACAAGCTATAGCGGCAGCCATTTTTTGGGCACGGTCAGGCTACGATAAAGAATGTATTCGGGAAAAAATCATACGCTCTTTCGGTTATGCTTTAAATTTTACTTGCGATGAAATACGGCCGTCTTATACGTTTCACTCAAGCAGCGCCGAATCGGTGCCTCAAGCATTAACGGCTTTTTTAGAAAGTGACGGCTTCGAACATGCCATCCGTTTGGCTGTTTCTTTAGGCGGCGACAGCGATACTCTTGCCGCGATTGCCGGCAGCATTGCCGAAGCCTTTTATTACCCTATTCCCCAACCCATCCGACAGCAGGCATTAACGATACTACCAACAGATATGGCTGATATTTTATGCTCCATTCCAAGCACCTCTCTTTTTTGAAACAAAGCGTTCAAATAAAAATAGCAAGTAAACCTAGGCTAAAAATATGACGCACTTTAAAGCCGTTCATTATTAAAATCAGAGAGAATTATCAAAACGACAATAAAATTGAAATATTACGGTATATTTAACAATAAAATGATTGGCAAAAAGCAGTTTGAAATAATAACAATATAAATATATTATATTTAATAAGTTTTTATTTTTAATCAATATTTGTGCAGTATAACAATTCAAATGATAGACATATTACACTTTGATTATTGACAATCACTTTACAATTGTTATGATATAACATTCGATATTTAAATAATATAATGAATCATAATGGCAAATCAAAAAACTTATTGGGCATTTCTGCTTCCTATTTCATCCGTAGCTTTGGCAAATCCATCGGAAACAGCAGTACAAACGGTGGAAATGGATGCCATTTCCGTTCAAGCCAGGCGTTATCCCAACCGTGTCGGCGGGCAACAAATATGGAATCGGCAAAAATTAGCCGATTATCCTAAAAGTAATAGTACAATCAACGACTTATTAAGAACCACACCCGGTGTACAATTTTCCAAAACAGAAGGAACCGCCGACAGTGCCGGTGAAGTCGCGCCACCCAATATTTCTTTTCATGGTGAGAAATTCTATAACAATCAATTTACTATCGATGGCGTAGGCAACAACAGCAATTTTAATCCGGCACACAATGGCTCGGATACCCAGCTTGATGCCGATACCATTAATTCTCACACGACCGGCGAATTACCTGCCGGACACCCACAGGCTTTTTGGGTCAGCCCTTCATTATTAGAACGCTTATCGGTTTATGACAGCAATGTTCCCGCCAAATACGGCCGCTTTACCGGCGGCGTGGTCGATGGAAACCTAATCAAAGCCGACAAAACCCAAGCATCGGGAAGTTTGTCGTACCGGACATCCCGAGATCAGTGGACGCATTACTATATTGATCCGCTTTATGCCGACGAATACCGTGCCGGACAATCGCCCGACACACAACCCAAATTCAGGAAACATGAAGCCAACCTGATAGTGAACCAACCAATCGGCCAAGACTCTGCGGTTTTATTTGCCTATAACCGCCAGCAGTCATCCATTCCGCTTTACCATCAGCATCTGAACCAACAGACCAAACAAAAGCGCTTGGCTGAAACGTTTTTATTGAAAGGCACACACTACCTCAATGAAAACAATGTTTTATCTGCCACCGCCATGTATTCCCCCCACTCCGCCACTTATTATCCGGCAAACTATAAAGACGGGCGGTTTACCAACAGCGGCGGCGGTTGGCGTGTTGACTTAGACTGGGAACACGATGCCGATTTTGGCAAAATGTACAGTAAGCTGAGCTATCGGCGTACCGAAGAAAAAACGGCATACGATCACGACAACCTTTATCGTTACCGCGACAATACGCCATCCATCAATTGGACGACACACCCCGAAGTGGAAGAAGCCGCACGAGGCGGCATCGGCACCAGCCGCTCTTTCGGCAATCATTGGAATATCCAACAAAATTTTGAATTCAATACGTTAAACTGGGGCGAATCCAACCACACCCTCAACGCAGGTTGGGAAGCCGAATATGCAGACCAAGGCTTTGAGCGGAAGAAACCCACTATTATATACAGTGGCGCTATGCATACCGACCGCCAAGATTGTACCGACTGCATTCCGGGCGAACAGTTTTTTACCGGCTACGCATACAATTACCCTGCTCACATCAAGGTCGGCACCCACAATCTTGCCCTATACCTAGAAGACCAAATCGAAACCGAAAACTGGCTGTTAAGACCCGGTATCCGGTTGGACTATAACGGTTTTCTCAAAAATACCGATATTGCACCCCGATTCGCCTTCCAATATCACCTGCCCATTAAAGCGGCTGACCTGCACCTGATCGGTGGTGCCAACCGTTATTATGGCAGCGAGATGTTGACCTATAAATTACGCAGCGCCTATGTTTTCCAAAGGAATTTCGACCGTTTCGATATCGATGATCCGTGGACATCACGCGAATTGGCCGAACCCCGCTACGACACCAGCGAACTCAAAACCCCATATAGCGACGAACTCAATCTCGGTATCCGTCAATATATCGGCAATAGCCAATGGCAGCTTAAATGGGTGCGCCGTAAAAGTAGAAATCAATTTCTCACCCAAGAGCGTATTGGCGACAATGGCCTGACCTACCGTGTTTTAAGCAATACCGGACGTGCTGATAATGATACTTTCAGCTTCAATGCCGGCCTAAACCGCCCTTGGCAATTGGGTGCGGTAGAGCTGGATTGGCAAGTCGGCGCCGAATACAACAAACGCCGCTCGAATCAAATCGGCACTTTCCAAAATTATGATTGGGACGAGTGGAATGTTAAAAAAGTGATGGTTGACGGCACTTTGAAAAACCCCGACCAACTACCTGCTATGGACTTTAACCAACCGTGGACAGCTTTTCTCGAAACCCGGTTGACCATACCGAAATGGCATTTCAAATGGCTGCAACGCCTGCGCTATTCCGCCCCGCATGCTGAATACATTCAAGAAAATATCCGCTGCACCCCCGACAGAGCCAACCTTTGCCAAGGCTATGTCGGCAATCTGAGTAAGTTTGATCGGATTCGCTACAACAGATCTTTATTGGCCGACTGGCATTTCTCATGGGAAAAGCCAATCACAAAAACACAAAAGCTTGAATTAAATTTTGATATATTGAATGTATTCAACCGTAAAATTGTCGGCAAGAAAGTATATACACCCGAATGGCAAGAGAAAAAACGTGATCTCTCTTATAAAATAGGCCGTCAGTTCTGGTTTGGTGCCAAATACTCTTGGTAATACATCCATCTTAAAGGCCGTCTGAAAACTTTTCAGACGGCCTTTCAAACATTTCATTCAACAAACGGATATTTTCAGATAAGATTACGTTTGCTTGAAAATCGAAAAAAACAAGGATAATAACAATATGGATGATAATAAACAGAAACTACAGCAAGGTCTGAGCAAACTGGGCCTCACGCTTTCTACTGTACAACAACTGCTTCTGCTCGAATATGTTGCCCTATTAAAAAAATGGAACAGCACTTATAACCTAACCGCCCTGCGCGACGAATCCACCATGATCAGCCATCATGTGTTAGACAGCCTCACACTATTGCCCTATATCGAAGGCACGAAAACATTAATGGATGTCGGCTCGGGCGGCGGTATGCCGGGGATTCCCACCGCCATCTGCCGACCGGATTTGCAAATCACTTTATTAGACTCCAATACCAAAAAAACCTCTTTTTTACAGCAGGCCGTGATTGAATTGGGCTTAACTAATGTTACCGTTACCGGCGGACGGGTAGAAGCGATGCACGATAAAAAAGTAGATGTTGTCACCAGCCGCGCCTTTGCCGAACTGGCCGACTTTATTACTTTAACCAAGCACCTACTCAACGAAAACGGCTACTGGGCAGCCATGAAAGGCGTTTATCCTTATGAAGAGCTGGAACATGTACCCGATTGGGTTGAAGTGGTGAAAGTGGAAAAAATCGAAGTACCTATGTTGGCAGCCGAACGGCATATGGTGATTATGAAACCGAAGTCATAAAAAGAATGAATACCTTATCCTAAAGGCCGTCTGAAAAATTTCAGACGGCCTTTTATCATCTTGTAAATAAAGCGTTTCATTACTATGTACGATGACCGATCGCAACAAACTTTTCCTGATTCGCCAACACATATTCAACAGCGGCAGCCAAGTCTTCATCAGCAGCTTCGTAGTAATCACCATCTGCCTCTTCAAAAACATCAAACTGCGCTCGGATTTCATCCAACGGCTTATCTTGTTCGGCTAATTTTTCGATGACTTCACCATACTTAAGATAAAGGGCTTTTACTTTATCTATCACCTTTGGGGTCGGTTTGATACGCCAGCGGCGCAAACTGTCTGCCACGGGGTTCATAAAAATATATTCGCCATAGCCTGCGGCAATCAGCTGCAAAAATCCGCCTTCCTGCACTTGGCTGTCGAGATAGCAATACGCCAGCAGGGTATGCTGTTCGTCATTGAGTGCATCCATCCCGTGCACTTCGCTGTATTCGATATAAGCCGCTGCCAAAGTATAAAGAAACTCGGCAGGGTTTTGTGGATCCAAGCTGTTTAAATCAATTATCTGTTCAGCCATACAAACCTATACTTCGATACGGTTGGGGGTAAATGTTTCCCATTTGTTGCATGCCGGACAATGCCAGAAAAACACTTGCGATTTAAAATGGCAGTTGCGGCAACGGTACATCACCGATTTTTGCAATTGCCGCCCGATAACCGAACGCATCATATCGGCATCGGCTTTCCATTCGGGGTTCAGTTCGCTCAATTGCAAACCAAGCAAACGGTATACACCGCTTAAATCGGGCTTCTGGCGCACCAACTCAACGGCCGTTTGCGCCGCTTGGCTTTCTCCTTCCAACAACAAGGATTTTTCATAAATCACATTGATTAAATCCAGCTGGGGAAAGGTTTTCATATAACCAATTAAAATATTCAAACCTTCACGCGGTTTGCCCAAAGCATCATAGGCATCATACAAACGCTCACCGACCATGCTCAGATATTCGTGGTTTTGCTTTTCGATGGCGGTATAGGCATCAATGGCAGCACCGAAATTACCCTGCTTCTGTTCGATATCGCCCAAAATCATATTGGCACGGGTACATTTTTTATTGATATCCAACGCCTTATGCGCATATCCGCATGCCGCTTCAAAATCTGAACGAAACAGGGCGGCCTGCGCCAGTTCGCAATAGAATTGCGCGGTTTCAAACTGATAAGTACGTTCATCATGGCTCAACAATTGTGCCATTTCAATGGCTTTTTCCCAATCGCGGTCTTGTTGGTAAATGCCCAATAAAACCTGCCGTGCTTCTTTGGCCATATTGCCGTTTTGCAAATTCAAAAAAATCTGCTCGGCACGGTCTACCAATCCGGCACTTTGATAATTCTGCCCCAATTCAAACAATACCCGCTCGCGCTTATCGCCCACGGTATCGGGCGAATCAAGCAAAGCCTGATGCATGTGGATAGCCTTATCATTCTCACCGCGCTGGCGATACAACTTACCCAAAGTCAGATTCAAATCATAAGATTGCGGCTGTTGGTCGATCACTTCTGCCAATTCCCGGGCGGCTTTGCCGGTTTTTCTATCCACTAAGGCATCAAGGCTTTTATAAAAACCGCTGGGCACAGATTTGGCCTGCTTCAACACGGTTTTCATATCCACCCGCGCAGCAAACCAACCCATAGCAAAAAATACCGGTAATAAGATAATCGGCAACAGCAACATCCAGATTTCGGTTTCCATGCAGACTTATTCCTTGTGTTCGGTCGGCATGGTCGTGTTGGCGGCAGGATTGTGCGGCACCAATAAATCCTGTTCGGTCAGGCGGGCAGTTTTTTTCACTTCAGCACGCAAACGGGTATTTTCACCGCGCAGCGTCAGCAAACGGCCGAATAATGCGAATACACCGAAAATTGCGCCCACCAAAAATGCGCCGAATAAAACGACGATTAAAGGTGTGTTGATGCCTTGTGCCGGTAAATAGAAAAATTCTACCTGTTGGGTATTGCTGATAGCCAGCAATAAAAAAATCAATAAAATAAGTAATTTGATAATGCCGGAAATAATTTTCATCAAATTCTCCGATTCTTTATTCTCTAAAAGTTAGCGGCCGGATACCCGTCAGCGGCATCCGATTAATTTAACAGTTTAAACGATTTAACTGTTTTCGTGTATATATGCATGGCTTCCCCCGATGTGTCGGATACTCTGCCTCAAGCCCGAAACTTATCGGCCAATATAAGCCATACAATAAAGTACACCTTTAAAATCATTAAATTACCATACCAAAACACTGGAATTTCATGCTTGATATACATACCCTATCGCTTTGTTTATCCGGCTTTAGGCCGTCTGAAATAAATCTTTTCAGACGGCCTCCATACTTCATTGATACAATATCGCTTTTCGTTTTCTTAAAACTGCCGCAATGCGGTTTGATTGTTGATTATGGCGCAAAACCCTTCTAAAAAAACTTGGCTTTCGGCCATAGGCGCTTATGGCGACCGCCGTGCCATCACGTTATTCTTTCTCGGCTTTTCCGCCGGCATTCCGATTCTGTTGATTTTTTCCAGCCTGTCATTGTGGCTGCGCGAAGCCGGTGTCGACCGCAGTACCGTCACCATGTTCAGTTGGGCAGCATTGGCCTATTCGTTTAAATTCGTGTGGGCGCCGCTGATCGACTCGCTACCACTGCCCCTACTCACACGGGTATTGGGCAAACGGCGCGGCTGGCTGCTATGGTCTCAGTTAGCGGTGATTGCAGCTATTTGCTGTATGGCGTTGGTTGACCCTGTTAACGATACCGCGTTGGCCTATATGGCCGCAGGGGCGGTATTACTAGGCTTCTCTTCCGCCACACAAGATGTGGTGATTGATGCTTACCGTATTGAAGCGGCCGCCGATAATGTGGCGATGCAGTCGGTTACTGCCGCTACTTACAATGCCGGCTATCGGTTGGGCATGATTGTTGCCGGTGCCGGTGCGCTGTTTTTGGCCGCTATGCTCGGTTCGCACGAACAAGCTTATGAATATCTGGCTTGGCGGCAAACTTATTTCATTATGGCGGGGGTTATGGGTATCGGCGTGCTGACTACGCTGTTGATGCGCGAACCGCCGGTATCCGATATACGGAATATATCGCGCCCGACTGCCGACAATCTGCGGTTAGTGTTTCTGTTTGTCGTCTCTGTGGGCGGTTTTGTAGCGGTATTTGCACAAGTAGGCCGTATGCTGCCGGAAACGGCAAGCCCGATATCGGGGCTTTTATGGGAAGCACTACGATTGCTTTCTGCTGTCGCCGCCGCCGCACTGATTGGCAGCGGTATTGTGAAAAGCGGTTTGGTACCGAAACAATTGGCTGTTGATACTTGGATTCATCCGATTACCGATTTTTTCAAGCGCTACGGCGAATCTGCCCTATTACTGCTCGCACTCATCGGCGTTTACCGTATTTCGGATATTGTTGCCGGGGTGATTTCCAATGTGTTTTATCAGGATATGGGATTTAGCAAAGAAGAAATTGCCGCCGCCGTGAAAACATTCGGCGTGGTGATGGCGGTTGCCGGCGGTTTTTTAGGCGGCCTGCTGTCGCAAAGATTCGCGCTGATGAAAATGATGATGGCCGGAGCGGTATTGGCTTCAATCACCAATCTGCTGTTTGTCGTGTTAGCCTATCGCGGCCATGATGTCGCCTTTATGTATTTGGCAGTCGGTTTCGACAATCTCGCTTCCGGTTTGGCCGGCGCGGTCTTTATTGCGTTTTTATCGGCTTTAACCAATATTCGTTTTACCGCCGTTCAATATGCTATTTTCAGTTCGCTGATGACATTGCTGCCCAAAACATTAGGCGGTTATTCGGGCGCGATGGTCGATAAAATCGGCTATCCCGGCTTTTTCACCCTAACCACCCTGCTCGGCGTACCCGTGCTGATCTTGGTATATTGGGCGGAAAAACGGTTGTTTGGAAAAACACCCGCCGAAGCCGGTAGAGAAAAACCATAAAAACCCAAAATATATTGAAACAGGCCGTCTGAAAAAACATTTCAGACGGCCTGTTTGGTTTTATAATGTTAAGCTTCGGTAACAAACTCACGCGAATAGGTTTTTTCGCAATAATGGCATTTTAATTTGGTTTGTCCGCCGGCACTTTTCACATAAAAACGGCTTTTCACCGGTTCGCCATGGCTGGCGCAATTCGGATTCGGACAGCGGAATACTTCGCTAATGGTATCCGGCAAGCGCAAATGACGTTTTTCGACCACTTTAAATTGCTCAATCACATTCACGGTGGCTTCCGGCGCAAACAGTGCCAAACGGTTGGATGCCTGTTCGTCTAAATGAATACCGGAAATTTTAATAATGTCTTTGCTGCCGTGGCTGCGGCTCGGCAGGTTAAAACCTACGGTAACGGCATTACCCGGGTGCAGCAGTTTGAACTGTCTGAGAATTGCCAAGCCCTGCCCCGCAGGAATATGGTCGATAACGGTGCCGCTTTCAATGGCTTCTACGCTGTATTGTTTTTTTTCCATGATTCTGCCCTTTTCACTCTCAAACTTCTTCATTCAAAATCAGCGATAAAATCGCCATGCGCGCATAAACGCCGTTGGTGGCCTGCTGGAAATAATAGGCATAAGGCGTGCTGTCGACATCGGGGTGTATTTCGTCCACTCTCGGCAACGGATGCAAAATACGCAGATTGTCTTTGGCATTACCCAACATCGATGCGTGCAGATTAAATTTACCTTGTATTTTGGCAAATTCCTGTTCATCAAAACGCTCACGCTGAACACGGGTCATATACAGAATATCGGCCCACTCAATCGCCTCTTCCAATGACGACATCACCTGATAACGGCAACCGGCCTCATCCAACTCTTCGGTAATATAAGTAGGCATAGCCAAGCTCGGCGGGGACACAAAAGCAAATTCGCAATGCCAGCGTTTTAAGGCTTGAGCAAGCGAATGGACAGTGCGTCCGTATTTCAAATCGCCGCACATGGCAATTTTCAGGTTTGACAATGTTCCCTGCGTTTCATAAATGGTGACCAAATCCAATAAGGTCTGGCTGGGGTGTTGATTGGTGCCGTCGCCCGCATTAATTACCGGCACGCTGGAAAACTCGGCCAACACCCTTGCGGCACCGTCTTTAGGATGGCGTTGGATAATGGCATCGGTGTAGCTGGAAATAATACGGGCGGTATCGGCTAATGTTTCCCCTTTTTTCGCACTGGTACTGGCACCGTCGGAAAAACCGATCACTTTACCGCCCAACCGTTGTACGGCCGTTTCAAAAGACAAACGGGTTCGGGTTGAAGGCTCGAAAAAACACGACCCGATCAAACGCCCTGCCAATAAATCGCTACGCGGGCGGGCTTTCAAATCCAACGCAGTATGTAGCAATAATTCCAATTGTGGTGTGGTCAGGTCGGAGATGGAAATGACATTCTGACGGTAAAGCGGATTAGGCATGATATTCCCTTATTCCATAAAAAAGCCCGTTCAAATACGGGCGGGATATTCAGAAAACAACAAAACCGCTGCAACATGCAGCACGGCAAAAATAACGGTGCACAAATAATATAGGCATAGCGGTTTGGCAAACAGAAATTTTATCGAATTATCGCATAAACAAGAGGCCGTCTGAAAGTATTGTTTCAGACGGCCTCTTTTATACGGATGCGGAATAATTGTTTATCGGCCTATGCGCGTATGAGAGGTTTCCACACCGCCTTTGATTTCACCATAAATCTCGGTGCCACCCGAACCGGACTGCGATGCACAAGCGGCCAATAATAAAACCACCAATAGGGGATAAAGTTTACTCATACTACCTCTCTAGTCTAAATAATCGATAAAATGAAACGCATCAATTTCAAAACCGTTTTCTAAATATAAACGGTGTGCCGGCGTACAGGTACTGCCAACATTCGATTTAACATGAATTTCACTAATACCCGATTCTTTGGCAATGTTTTTCACTTCCGCCAACAAGCGAGCAGCATAGCCTTTAGAACGACCCTGCGGTATCGTCACAATATCATCAATATGAATATGACGGCCACCGGCTAAGTTGGTTTGTTCGCGGAAACCGCATACAGCGACTGCGTTGGCTTTACCCTCTTCAAAAATACCCAGTAAGCGATAACCCTGAGGGCGTTGTTGTTGATTGATCTGCTCAACAAAACGAGCCATATCTTTAATAGATGTCCGCAAAATACTCAATGCGGCAAAAGCCACTTCTGTTTCTTGCGCACCGATTTCACGGAGCAGGGTACTTGCGACCAACACTTCTGCTTCAGGTTGCTGAGCATCTTTAACCTCAACAACCGGCGAGGCTTCCGCCAAAGGAGATACCGGCTCTGTTTTTGCAACCTCGGTTTTTTCTTCCTGCTCGGCCAATAAAGTGTTGCAATCCAATACGCGCAAATCATTATCGGCAGCAAAATCCATCAAAAACCGAAACATCGGCGGATTGATATTTTCCAACTGCCTATCAATCGCAACACAACGGACTTTATCAATCAATACAGGGCGGACAAACTCATCATAAGAAAGCCGGTGGCCTTTATCAAAAGAAGACAAAATACCGGACAACCGCTCCGCCCAGTCGCTTGGTCGGAATACTTTACCGTTGCCGGTTGTACCGTGAATAATAATTTCGTGCGGATTACAAACTAACATGGACGGCTCTCCAAAGTGGTGGCTTTTTGTCAAAACAAATAGAATTATACCCGAGAGCCGCATCCACCCAAAAATATTATTTCAGACGGCTTTATCCGCCACACATTTACTTTGTTATATTCAAACCGCTCAAACAATCCTCGCCTTCAGCATATCATGCATATTCAATGCACCCAAAAGCAGGCCGTTTTCATCTACCACCAACAAACCGTTGATATGGCTCTGTTGCATTTGTTTTAAAGCTTCGGTAGCCAGTTTGTCTGCCGCAATGGTTTTTGGGGAAACGTGCATAATATCGTCTACTTTAAATCCACCGAAATGATCATGCTGTTGAAACAAGCGGCGCAAGTCACCATCGGTAAAAATACCTTTCAGACGGCCTTTTTCATCCACAACCGCCAACATACCCAAACCTTTTTCACTCATGCGGATAATGGCATCTTTTAATAAAGTACCGCTCACCACCGCCGGTAGATCTTCGCCGCTGTGCATAATATCGGCCACGCGCAGCAACAAACGTTTGCCCAAACTACCTGCCGGATGGCTTAAAGCAAAATCATCCGGAGTAAATTGCTTCGCTTTCAACAATACAACTGCTAACGCATCCCCCAAAGCCATCACCGCAGTCGTGCTGGAAGTCGGCGCCAGACCAAGCGGACAAGCCTCATGCGCAACCGCAGCAGTGATATGAATATCCGCATGTCGCGCCATGGTTGAATGAGGTTTTGCCGTGATGCTGATAAAGGTAATACTTTTACGCTTCAACGCCGGAATAATAGCTGTGATTTCGTCACTTTCCCCTGAATTGGAAATTGCCATCACCACATCACCATCGACAATCATGCCCAAATCGCCATGGGCCGCTTCGGCAGGATGTACGAAAAATGCAGGGGTACCGGTAGAAGCCAAAGTAGCCGCAATTTTACGGCCGATATGCCCCGATTTTCCCATACCCATTACCACAACACGCCCGTTGCAATGCAAAATAGCTTCGGCCGCTTGAGTAAAATCACCATTTAATGTAGCAGAAATTTCCTTCAGACTTTCCGCCTCAATCCGTAAAACCTCTTTGGCCCAATCTAAATATTGTTCTTTATCAGACATA